>CAWGCU010000016.1:0-110385 GCA_963821175.1 uncultured Alphaproteobacteria bacterium | reverse complement strand
TTACCGGTCATAGGGTCGACCGCTTTGAGAAAACCGCGCACGTTCGGGTCGTCGGTGACGGTGGTGCGCTTGACGGTCGGAGGGCCGGAGGGCGCGTCGAGCGTGAGCTTAGGCGGGTCGGGCGCCTGGTACGTCATGCCGAGGTTGAGCGATCCATGTACAGCAAGCCGGTGTGCGGACTGAACGAGAGATGCTGCCAATTGGTGACGCCGTAGACCGAGGGCCAAACGGTAACCGTCTCGCCGGTGAGCGCACCCCTGAAGACGTCGGTGACGATGGGCCGTCCCGTCTCCATATCGACACCGCTCGCCCAATTCACTTTGCCGAACGTGTTTGCCGCAAGAAGCTCGCCGGTTGTGGCTCGAGAACGTAAAGGAAGCCGTTGCGGTTGGCCTGCATCACCACCTTCCGCGGATTGCCGCCGACCGTGATGGTGGCGATGATCGGCGTTTGGACCGCATCGTAGTCGAACGGGATCGCTGGGGGTGGCCTGATAGTACCAGACCCGCTCACCGGTCTGCGGGCGGAGGGCCAAACCGCGTCGGTGAACAAATTGTCGCCGTCGCGTGCGCGTGGGTTCCAGGGCGAGGGATTGCCGACCCCCCAGTACACCAGATCGAGCTCGGGATCGTAAGTGCCTGTCACCCAGCTAGAGCCGCCGCCGGTGAGCTCGGAATTGCCGGGCCAGGTCTCGGAGCCGGGTTCGCCCTTGGCCGGGATCGTGTAAGTCCGCCACAGATGTTTGCCGGTCGCGGCATCGTAGCCTTCGATGAAGCCGCGATGGCTGAACTCGGCGCCGGCGACGCCGACAATCACGATGCCTTTGACGATCAGCGGCGCGCCGGTCATCGCGTAGCCGTTCGCCGGCACGGCGGGATCGGGGGACTTCGCTTCCCAGACCTGGTTGCCGGTCTTGGCATCGAGCGCAACGATGCGATCGTCCATCAGGGCGCGGATGATCATGCCGTGGTAAATTGCCGCGCCGCGATTGACGATGCCGCAGCAGACCACGCGCAGCGTGTCCGGCGGATATTCGTGTTTGACGCGCCAGATTTGCTTGCCGGTGATGGCATCGACGGCAGCGGTCGAATTGTGGGTCGTCACGTAGACGACGCCGTCGTTGACGATCGGAAAGCTTCGCCGCCTTGCAGGTCGGCAAGCGAATACGACCATACCGGAACCAGCTTGCTGACGTTGTCCTTGGTGATCTTGGTGAGCGGGCTATAGCGGTTGCCGGAATAGCCCATGCCATAGACCAGCACATTGCCCGGCGTTTTCTCGTCGTTCTTCAGGTCATCTGCGGTCTGGGCGAGTGCGGCAATCGGAACCGCGGTGAGGACAGTCGTCAACAATGCAGACAACAGCGTCGCGCAGTCATTCGTAACCCTCCCGACTTATTCTGTTCTGGCCTGCGCCGTGCGGAGCATGATAGGCAGTTTAGTCGCACCTCCAAGCCCGCCGTAGCGTGCGCGCTCGCGCTTCAGGCTTTGCCGGCGCCCTGAACTGTGTCACCGTGGGGATCACCGCATCGCAGGTCAGCCACAAGGGGGAGCATCGATGCATCGAGTTGGGCTGCGGCCCATGACGCCGACATCTGCGAAGGGCGAACCAGCGCGTGCGGATGAACGGCGTACGATGTTCCGGCGTATTTTTGTGCGTGCGCATGGCGATCGTTGCCGCCGCGACGCTTGCCGTATCGAGTGCGTTCGCGGCGGATCGCATTCGCGTCGCCGCGCAAAAGACCGGCACGCTCGCCTGGGAACTGGAAATCCTGAAAGCTCACGGCCTCGATCGGCAGGCCGGCATCGATATCGAAACCACCGAGCTTGCCAGTACCGAGGCGGGCAAGGTCGCGCTCGAAAGCGGATCTGTCGATCTGATGCTGTCGGACTGGCTATGGGTCACGCGTGAACGCGCGCTCGGCGACGACGTGGTCTTCTATCCCTATTCGAGCGCGCTTGGCGCCGTCATGGTGCCGGCCAATTCACCGATCAGGGGAATTGCCGATCTCAAGGGAAAAAGCTCGCGGTTGCCGGTGGACCGCTCGATAAAAGCTGGTTGCTGCTCCGAGCGCTGGCGCGCAGATCAGATATCGATCTCAAAACGCAAGCGGACATCGTGTATGGCGCACCGCCGCTTCTCCAGCAAAAAGCCCTGCAAGGCGAGACCGACGCCACGCTGACGTTCTGGAATTTCTGTGCCGAGCTCGAGGCAAACGGCATGAGACGCGCCGTGGCCATGGACGACGTGGTGAAAAGCCTGGGCGCCGCGGGACCCGTGGCCATGGTCGGTTACGTGTTCAACGCAAACTGGGCACAGCGCAACCGTTCGCTGCTGGACCGCTTCTTCGCCGCCACGCGCCAGGCCAAGGAAATCCTGGCGCAATCGCCGGACGAGTGGCAACGGCTCGCGCCGCGTATCTCGGCAAGCGGGACGGGCGCGCTCGACGTCTATCGGCAGCGCTATCTTGAAGGCATTCCGCGGCGGCCGCTCGGTGCGGAAGTTGCCGACGCGAGAACGCTGTACGATGTGCTGGCTGAGATCGGCGGCGCCGATCTGGTCGGCCCGGCGCGTGAGCTTGATCCGGGCACCTTTTACACGGCAGGGCCGAGCGAATGAATTTGGCGCTCCGGCTGGCCTCGCTCGCTCTGCTGCTCGCGGTCTGGTTTGCCGGCTCGCAGCTCGCGGGTCCGCGGCTTTTGCCGCCCCGCAAGCGGTCGGTCTCGCCATCGTCGCCGAAGCGCGCTCCGGCGCGCTCGCCTTCAATCTCGGCGTTACGCTCGCCCGCGTTGCCGTGTCGTTCTCGATCGCCATGGCGTTAGGCACGGCGTTCGGATTTGTCATGGGCCGCATTCGGCTGGCGGATCGCATCGGCGATCCATGGCTGGTGCTGCTGCTTAATTTGCCGGCGCTGGTCATCATTGTGTTGGCCTACATATGGGCGGGGCTGACGGAAACAGCGGCGCTTGCGGCCGTCGTCCTCAACAAGCTGCCGCTCGCCACCGTTACGGTGCGTGAAGGCGCGCGCGCTCTGGACCGCAATCTCGACGAGATGGCGGAAGGTGTTCCGCATGAGCCGATGGAAGCGGCTGCGCCACGTCGTCTTGCCGCAGCTGTCGCCATATCTCGCTGCTGCTTCACGGTCCGGCCTGTCGCTGGTTTGGAAGATCGTGCTGATCGTCGAATTGCTGGGCCGGCCGAATGGCGTGGGCTTCGAAATCGGCGTTGCCTTCCAATTGTTCGACGTCACGCGAATCTTGGCCTATGCTCTTGCGTTCGTCGCCGTCATGCTCGCCGTCGAAACATTCCTGGTGCAGCCGTTTGAACGATATGTCTCGCGCTGGCGACCAAGAACGGCTTGAAGTTCACATCAAGCATAAATCCTATCGCAAAGCCTCGGGCGGTGATCTCCAGGTGCTCGGCGCTCTCTCGATCGCCGTGGCGAGCGGAGAGATCGCGGCGCTGATCGGTCCGTCCGGCTGCGGCAAGACCACGCTCCTTCGCATCATTGCCGGGCTCGATTTCGGACTTCGAAGGCACCGTGCGGCTGCCGGCGCACGGCAGGCTCGGCGTCGTCTTCCAAGAACCGCGGCTGTTGCCGTGGCGCACCGTCGAGGAGAACGTGCGCCTCGCCGCGCCGCAAGCGAGCGACGCCGTATTGGACGGGCTGTTCGACACGCTCGGGCTGTCCGAACATCGGCGCCATTATCCCGGCGAACTCTCGCTCGGCCTCGCGCGCAGGGCCGCACTGGCGCGCGCGTTTGCGGTCGAGCCCGAACTGCTGGTGCTCGACGAACCCTTCGTCTCCCTCGATGCGGAACTGGCGACGCGCTTGCGCGCCGAGCTTGCGGAGCTTGTCGCGCGCAGGCCGGTGACGACACTTCTCGTCAGCCACGACGTCGACGAGGTGATCGGGCTGGCCGATCGCGTCTTTCTGCTCTCCGGCAACCCTGCTCGCGTGGTAGCCGACGTGCCGATTCAAAATCCACGCAGCGCGCGCACGGCGGACGAGGTGGCTCTGATCCGCAATGAGCTGTCGCGAAAAGCGATTTCCGCCCGCTCTAGGCCGGCTGCGCTTGGACGGCGCGGCGTATCATACCGCGCTGCGGATTATAGCCGAGTACGGCGAGCAGGAAGAACACCACCGTCGTGCCGGAAACGACCAGTGCCGAGAGCGGTTCGAACATGCCGTAAAGGGCGAAGCGAATGAGCTCCACCGCATAGGTGAAGGGATTGGCCAGCGAAACGTAATAGATCAATTCCGAGCCGCCCTCGCGCAACTTCCATAGCGGGTAGAGCGCCGAGGAAAAGAAAAACATCGGAAACATCACGAAATTCATGGCGCCGGCGAAATTCTCGACCTGCCTGATATAGACCGAAAGGAACAGCCACAGCGCGCCGAGCATAAGCCCGCAGATGATCAGCGCCGGCAGCACGTCGAGCCAGGCCATCGGTTCAAACGTCACGTCGAACGGAATGCAGACCGCAAGGAACACGTAACAGGTGATGACCGAAAGCGCCGTTCCGGCGGCGAGCTTGCACGCCAGCAGCACCCAGCGCGGCAACGGCGCCGTGAGCAGGAGCCGCATCACGCCCATCTCGCGATCGTAGACCATCGACAGCGAGGACTGCATGCCGTGGAACAGCAGGATGATGCCGAGCAGGCCGGGCACGATGTAGACCTGGTAGGTGATGTAGGTTTTATACGGCGGGATGATCGAGACGCCGAACACGTTGTAGAAGCCGGCGGCAAACACGGCGAGCCACATCAGCGGCCGCACCAGCGCCGAAAGCAGCCGGCCGCGCTGCTGCACGAATTTGAGCAGCTCCCGCATGGTGACGGCGCGTAGCGCGCGCATGACGTGGACGAAGTGCATCGGCTTGGCGTCTTCGGCTATCGATTGAGATGACACGTCGACTCCGGCTGGTCGTCGCCGAGCGTATCCAGTTCGTTGGTCTGGTGCAAAAAGCCCTCGATCGGCGCGCTGGCGACGACCTCATAGGGCGCCGCCAGCAGGACCGCCTGACGGACTTGATGATCCCAAGCGCGCACGCTCACGGCAAGACCCTTGTCGCCATCGAAGCTGCCGTCGCCGAGGATGAAGGCGCGTTGCGTCGAAAAATCGGCGGAGCGCGTGTGCAGCACCGATTGCACGATCATCTTCACCGCGATCCATGCGGCCCAGTCGGCGCCTTCCATGCGGCGGCCGCCGGAGCGTTTTTCGAAGCGCGAATTGACCTGCGGCGCGCCGTTATGATCCCAGGTCCAATGCCACGCCACCGGCTCGAGATCGATGCTGCCGACGACCGGACGCGGTCGCACCAGGTGATAAGGCACCGTGCGGGCGAAATCGAAATCGCTGTCGGCGACGAAGACGACGTCGAAATCGCGATTGATCGCGCTCAGCAGAGCGGGATCGTTCTGCTCGCGATCGCGTGGATCGGTACCGGGCTTGAATTTGCGTTGCGCGACGATATGGGCACCGAACTTTTGCACCGAATGCTCGAACGCCGTCGTCATCGCCGCATCGTCGGGCGAGGGGCCTTGCAATTCCAGAAAATTCGTCCATTTGCGCGACACGACGTATTGCACAAGGCCGTCCATGAGTTGGGCGCGGCTCGGATAGACGTGAACGAACTCGGCTGCGCACAGGTCGCGGCGCAGCGCGTCATCCGGTTCCGATACGTTGAACAGCAGCAGGTCGCGGCCGTGCACCGCCGCCGCAAGCGGGCGGTAGGCGTCTGCCGGCGCGTCGATCAGGAAGAAATGCGTGCCGGCATCCGCCGCTTGCCGGACCGCGGGCGCCACATCCGCCGCCGATTTGACTGCGATGCGATCGAGCGTGAAGTCCGTGTTCAGGAGCCTGACGAGCGGCGCCGCTTCATCGATGCCGACCTGCGCGCCGGCGAACGGATGCTCGGGGGCCTTGAGGACGATCCGGTCGTTGGCACGGATCGGCGCGTAGCGCGGATCGCCGTCGATTTGGACGAAAGCGATTTTGACGTGCTGCTGCGGCGCCGTCGGCTGGGGCGGCGCTGATGCATCCTGGGCCGCCGCCGCGGCGATCCAGGCGAGAATGAAAAGCGGGCTGAGCATGGCCGTCCACCGCGTCGATGAGCCCACCGGTGCCCTAATCATCGACGACAATACCCCACGGCACGCGACCGACCGGGATCGAAATGACCGCCTTGCGGCTTGCCGTGTCGATGATCGTGATGTCGTCGCCCAGGCCGTTGGCCACGTAGAGGGTTTTTTCGTCACGTGACAGCGTGACGCCCCATGACCGCTTGCCGACCAAGATATAGCCTTGCACGGCTCGCGTCGGCACGTCGACCACCGCGACATGCGCCGCATGCCCGAGCGTGACATAAGCGGTCTTGCCGTCTTTGGTCATGACGAGACCGACCGGCGTGACGTCCGATTTGCGCATGCCGGGCGGCAGGAAATCGATCTTGCCGGTGACGACAAATTTCTGCCGGTCGATGATGGAGACCTCGCCCGCCATTTCGGTGGACACCCAAAGCTCCTTGCCGTCCGGGGTCGCTGCGAAACGGCGCGGCCGCGTGCCGACCACCACGTCTTGCGTCACGTAACCGCTGTCGGCGTCGATGGCGTGGACGAGATCGCCGACCTCGGAGGTCACGTAAACGGTCTTGCCGTCCGCGCTGACCAGCACCCCTTCCGGCTCGGCGCCGGTCGGCACCTCCTTCTCGATGATGTTGCGGTCCATGTTGATGATCGCGACCGTGGACGATTCTTCGTCGGAGACGTAGATGCGCCGCCGCGTTTCATCCATGGCGAATGTTTCCGGGCTCGATCCGGTCACCAGCTTGCCGACGACCTTGGACGTTGCGACATCGATCACATCGATCACGTCATCGTCGCCGCAGGCGACGTAGAGCTTGCTGTGATCGGCGTTGAAATGCATGTCGCGCGGCCGCCGCGACACCGCAATGTCGTTGACGACTTTGTAGGTTTTGGGATCGACGACGAGGATGTTATTGCTCTTCTCGTTGCTGACGTAGATCAGGCCGGTATCCTTGGCCTCGGCCGGGGTGAACGAGAGCACTATCAGTATCGTCGCAGCTAGTCTGAGCATCGGGCAACCGTTCATTGCTTCGCTGTGACCCTATGTCTTAATAAGGAGAACGGGCAAGGCAAGGGTGGAAGAATAAATGGCAACGAGCGAGGGCGCGTCGGCGCTGCTCTTGGATAGCGTCGTCAAGAGCTATGGGGCGATTCGCGCCGTTGATGGGGTCAGTTTCAAGGCTTCGGCCGGCGAATTTATTGCGCTGCTCGGCCCGAACGGCGCCGGGAAGACGACGCTGTTCCAACTCCTGTCCGGGCTGTTCGTGCCGGATTCCGGCCGCATCGAGGTTATGGGGCACGACATGTTGCGTGACCCAGTGCCGGCCTTGGCCAAGCTCGGCATCGTTTTCCAACAGCCCACCCTCGATCTCGAACTGACGGTGACCGGCAATCTCTTGTTCCACGCCGGCCTGCACGGCATTCCGCGCGCCGTCGCGAAGTCGCGTATTGAAGCCGAGCTGGCGCGGTTGGGTCTGGCAGAGCGGGCCCACGACAAAGCCATTCAGTTGAGCGGCGGCAATCGCCGGAGGGTCGAGCTTGCCCGCGCATTGTTGCACGAACCGCGCGTGTTGCTCATGGATGAGGCCACGGTCGGTCTCGACCCGGCAAGCCGTGGCGATCTGCTCAAGCTGATCCTGACCATGCGGGCGGAACGTTCGGTCGCGGTGCTGTGGGCGACGCATTTGTGCGACGAGGTGTCCGACGCCGACCGGGTCATCGTGCTTCATCGCGGCAAGGTGCTGGCGGATACGACGCCGGCGCAATTTATCAAAAGCGCCGGCGCCGCCACGATCGAGCAGGGATTTTTGGCAATCACCGGCGCTGCCGCTACTTAGACGCCGGCGCAAGCGGTTCCGTGCGCTAAGCGTTCCACTTCACGATGGCGGCGCCTGCGGCAGGCACGTGGATTTCGCAAACGCCGCGAGCGGCGTGCAGGGATTCGACTTCCGTCGGCTTCCAGCTGCCGTTCGAAGCAACCTCGCTGCCGCCAAGCGTAACATTAGCCGCGCTTTCCAACGCGAGTCCCGTCAGCCGCAATGCGGAGGCATTTTGGAAAGGCCGATCGGCGGCAATCGTGACATCCGCGTCGATATTGCGGTCCTTGTTGATCAGGGTCAGCATGAGATCTCCGTGATCGCCAAGGACCGCGTAGGCAGTGAGGTTCACGCCGCCGGTATCGTAATCCAGCGCGATGCGGTTACCTTTGCTCGCCTGCGCAAAAGCCAACATCCCGTAATATTCCGGACCGATCGAGGCCGTGCCATCGGCGTCGTTGCGGATCGCAGAATAATAACTGACAAAATCGAGATGGTTGACGCCGGTTTCCATATTCACGCCCGCAGCGCCGCCGGACGCCAGGGCCCACATGAAGTCGAGCACCCAAAGCGCCGACACAAACGCATCGCTCACGCCAGGTTGCCCGCCGCCGTAAAATGAATTTGCTTCGCAGATGCGGAACGGCACATGCGAGGCGGACGCCGCCGTCGACAGCTCTTGCAACATGTCATGGAGGCTTGCATCCTCGCGGATCAAAAGCTCGGTTTTATTGGTCTTTGCGCGCGCTTCGTATTCTGCTCGCTGGTTCGAATCGATAAGCCTATCGAGGTACGGATTATTGGCGCCGGCTCGATAGTAGTGTTTGGTCAGGAGCTTCAAGTCGCTGCCTTCGTCGGCGGCGAAGCGCGATACCCAATCGGTCGCCCAGGATGCGTCAGGACCGGCAAAAGGCGCGTCGGATAGCTTGCTGCGAATGGCGGCCTTATAGGCGCGATACTCCTCCAAATAGTCGTCATAGGCGTAATTCTTGGGTCGGTGGGCATTGAACGCATCGCCGGCGAAGCCGTCGGGTTCATTGCCGATCTCGAAGGCAAGAAGCTTATCTTTGACGGCAGCTGCAACTGCGACTGCTTCTTCGACGGCATTTTTCATATCGCCGCTGTTGAGGTTGAGCCCCCAGATCAGCCGCCAGCCGGTGGCATCAAGAAAACCATCCAGCTCGCGCAGGATGGCGGCGTTGATCACCGTTGCTTTCGCGGCCGAGGAGGCGACGGCATCGGCAGCGAAGGAGGCGCTGTCCGATGTGATGCCGCCGACGCGGATGACACCGTTGGCTCCTAGTCCACGAACAAGCTGCACATACGTGCGATTCTTATCGCTGAGCAGGCCCGGTATCGCGACAGAAGAAATTTCATAGCCGAGGCCGGTGAAACCGTCCGGTATCCGGCCCTGCTTTTTCCGCGTGTCGACATTGACGCGGATCGCCTTGGTTTTTGCACGCTGTGCCAAAGCCGGCGCCGCGCCGCTGAGCGGAACACCGAACAGGCCCATGAAGCCTTCGATGAAATGTCGACGGTTCACGATTTAAAGTTCCCAAACGATGGAGTATTATCTGCTACATGGCCAGATACCGCAAAGTCACCTCGCTGGCACTGCTGTTCGCCTGTTGCGTGACCGCGCAGGCGCGCGCCGAAGACTCCTGCCTCGACATCCAGCGCAACTATGATTTGGTCAAAGCCGAGGCCGTCTCGGTGCAGACCAATGCCGCGCTATTCGCGGCGGCCGACAGCGGTTGTGAGGATCTGGCGCGCAAGCTGATAGGCGAGGGGGCCTCGGTCGAGGCGCGCGATCCGCGCGGCGCCATGCCGTTGACCCACGCCGCGCGCGAAGGCCGCCTCAGGCTGGTCGCGCTGCTTCTGGCCAACGGCGCGCCGATCAATGCCCGCAATATTGACGGTGGCACCGCCCTGTTCGCCGCCGCCGAGCACCAGAAGCCGTCGACCGTCACGTTATTGTTGGCAAAGGGCGCCAATCCCAACCTCACCGGCCGCTCCGGCCTTACGCCGCTCATCGCGGCAGCATTCGCCGGCAACGATCGGATCGTCGAGGAGCTCATGGCCCATGGCGCCGATCCGAATGTCCGCGATACGACCGGCAAGGCGGCGATGACATACGCGGCCGCGCGAGGTTTTGACACCATCGTGCGCCGCTTGCTCGATGCCGGGGTCGATGCGCGGGCGCGTTACGGCGGCGAGCTCACCGCGCTGATGTGGGCGGCAGGCCACGACGAGGGCGTCGGCGCCATGGCGAGCGCGCGCGTCATCGATCTTCTGCTCGCGCACGGCGCCGCCCTCGACGATGCCGACGATCGGGGGCGTACTGCATTGATGATTGCCGCCGAGCTTGGTTATGCCGATATTGTCGAGCTGCTGCTGGCCCGCGGCGCCGACCGCGCACGAAAAGATAAGCAGGGCAAGACCGCGCTCGACCTCGCGACGAACGCTGACGTGCGCGAGAAGCTTTCGGCGAAGTAAAGCGCTGCTACAGTTGCAGGCCAGCGATATAGGTCGCAAGCGCCGCAATATCGGATTCCGATATCGCCTTCATGAGGTCGGTCATGCTCGGATTGTTGGCGCGTGCGCCGGTGCGAAAATCGATCATCGTCTTGGCCAGGTAGTCGTGGCTCTGGCCGGCGAGGCGCGGCTGCACGCTGTCGCCCTTGAAACCCTCCTGATGGCAGCTGGTGCAGACAATCGAGGCGTTGGCCCGCTGGGCCTGTGCTGCGACGACACCAGTCGCCGGCGGCTGCGCCAGATTGGGCCACGGTTTCTGCGAGAAATATTGCGCCAGCGGCATCAGGTCGGACGGGTCGAGACTTTGTGCGATCGGCGACATCAACTCGTTCTTGCGCGCGCCGACTTTGAAATCGCGCAATTCGATGAACAAATAGCCGAGCTGCTGGCCCCAGATGACCGGATGATCTTTCTGTTGCGGCACGCCGTTTTCGCCATGACAGGCGCTACAAGTTTGCGCCTTCTGCTCGATGGTTTGCGCCCGGGCCGTTGCTGGAAAAAAAGCGATCGCAAGCGCGAAAGCCGTCAATGGGCGCATCATTCGAACCATCCACTAAAAGAAAGAAACGGACGGAACCTTATAGGGTTCCGTCCGCAATGTTCGCAAATCTGCCGGGCGTGCGCTAGTTGAGCGTAAACGCGATGATGCTGTTGCCGCGCTTGGCGTCGATCTGCACGTTGCCGCCCGCGCCGACCACGACATATTGCTTGCCGTCTACCGTGTAGGAGGACGGCGGCGCATTGACGCCGGCACCGGCTTGAAACTTCCACAGGATGCTGCCGCTGCTCGCGTCATAGGCCTTGAACCAGCCATTGGCCTCGCCGGCGAACACCACGCCGCCGGCGGTGGCGAGAATGCCGCCGATCATCGGCTGCGGCGTCTTCACCTGCCATTTGATCTTGCCGGTGTTGTAGTCGACCGCGGTCACGTTGCCGCTCTGTATGCCGCCGGGGACGTTGGTGAACGCCCCGCCGAGCCACAGCTTGCCAAGGGGATAGGGCGAGCTATCGACGGTGTAGGTCATCTCCTGTTCGAGATTGATCGCGTAAGCGAGATTAAGATCGGGATTGGTCGCGATCGGTGACCATTCGACGCCGCCGTTGGCGCCGGGGAACATGCGCGCCGCCTTGGGATCCAGCGCCGGAGTGGCCGACGGCAGTGTCCACCGATCCTTCTGTGACACCATGGGGTCGGTGAAGCGGATCAGGCTGCAATCCTTGCGATCGTTGACGTAGACGTAGCCGGTCTTGCCGGCGTGGAGGATGCCGGGGACGGTATTGCCGTTTTTGCCTTTGACGTCGACCAGGACCGTCGGGCTCACCGCGTCGAGATCCCACACATCGTGGGCGATGTATTGGAAATAGCACGCCAGCTTGCCGGTATCGAGATCGACCGCCACCAGCGAGTCGGTATACAGATTGTCGCCGGGCCGTAGCCCGCCATCAAGGTCGGGCGACGGATTGCCGACTACGAAATAGATGCGCTTGGCTGCGACATCGACGGATGGGTTCTGCCACACGCCGCCGCCGAGCGTTTTGTAGGGATCGCCGGTCTTGGCGAGTTGGTCCTTCTCGGCCTGGATGTTGCGATGCATGTCGCGGCCGGTGGCGTCCTTGGTGGCCCAGACGCCGACCGAGTTTTGCGGAATGGTATCGAAGGTCCAAAGCAAATTGCCGTTGTTGGCATCGTAAGCTTTGACAAAGCCGCGAATGCCGTATTCGCCGCCGTTGGTGCCGATCAGGATTTTGCCATCGACCGCGGTCGGCGCCATCGTCTCGCTGTAGCCCAGCGTCGGATCGGCAATTTGCTGTTTCCACGCGACGTTGCCGGTCTTGGCGTCGAGTGCCACCAGCATGGCGTCGAGGGTGGCGACATAGACCTTGTCCTGATAGACCGCCACGCCGCGATTATTGGGGCCGCAGCAATAGGTCGTGATCGGCCCCATATTGTGCTTGTAGTGCCAGTACAACTCGCCGGTCTGCGCATTGAGTGCGTAGACATGATCGAAGGACGTTGTGACATACATCACCCCGTTGACGATGAGCGGCGAGGTCTCCAGCGACTCGCGGACGTCAGTCTGGAAAATCCAGGAAACGTGCAGTCCTTTGACGTTGGAGCGATTGATCTCCTTGGCCGGATAGAAGCGCTGCTGTTTGTAGTCGCCATTGGTGGCGAGAAAATTTCTGCTGTCGTTGGCAGCGCCGTTGAGCATCGCTTGAGTGACGGGCGCTGCGGGCGCCGGCGACTGCATGACGGTTGCGGGCGGCGGTGGCGTTAACGCGGCGGCAGGTGCAGGAGCCGGGGCAGCGGGTGCTGGAGATGCGGGCGCCGGGGTTGCGGCGGGTGCTGCAGGCGCCGGCGTTTCTGTCGTAGTGGCTGGATTAGGCCGCTGCGCATTGGCGCATACGATGCCGCTGATCGAGAGTGCGAACGCACCTGCGAACAGTGACGACGTATTCATTCGCTTCATGTGCTTTCTCCCGGAATACTTTAGTGCCGGTCGTTTCGCCGACCTTGCATTGCCTAAAGTTCCCGTGGAGCGTGACAATGCTCCCATTCGCTGTCAAGGCGAACACGACGTGCCATCACAATGTGACGGTAGCGTGGGCGGTCGCCCCCTTGGCGCAGGGCGCGCTGATTTTGGTTGGCCGCGAAGCCGCGCGGCCATCTACGCGCAATCGGATGGCTTTTGTTGCAGATGCCCGGCACGAGGCCGGGCATCCTCTTCTTGCAATCCGTTCAATTGACTTGCGTTAATGCTTGTCCGGGTACCGGCTGACGAAGCCATCGCGGTTCGGCATCTTCACTTTCGGCAGCGTCTCGGCGTTCATCACGTCGCTGTCGCCGATGATCTTGTTGAGCGCGAGGATGTAGGCGGTCACGGCGTAAACTTCGTTGTCGGTGAGTGTTTTCGGCTGCTGCCACGGCATGGCCCGGCGCACGAAATCGAAAATCGTCGTGGCATAAGGCCAATAGTTGCCGATCAGCTTCGCCGGATCGCGATCGGTGGCGTTGAGCGGACCACCGCCGACCAATGGGCCTGAGGGCCCGCCGCCGCCCTGGTCACCGTGGCAGGCCGCGCAACCGTGGTCCACGTAGACCACGGCACCCTGCGCGGATGTCCCGCTGCCAGGCGGCAGACCGACACCGTCCGGCCCGATGCTGATGTCCCAAGGCGCGAGATCGGCCGATGTGATCGGCTGTCCGAAGTGCGGGCTATCGGCGGCGTTGGCGACGCCAAGGCCAAGCACAAGCGCGACGGCTGCACTGAACTTCGCCGGCAATGACTTCTCAAGCGTAGACATGGCTCACCTCGCCCTTGGCATCGATGCCCCAGCTTGTGATGGCGTTGAAGTGCTCCATGGTGAACGCCGCGACACTCGGCGTACCGCGGGGCGAACCCCGCTCGGCAATAAGCGCGTCCCGGGTCGGCTGCACGTTGCCGGCCTCATCCGTCGCGCGGCTTTGCAGGATCACCGGCCGGCCATCCCAATTCCATGGCATGCGGAAGCGGGTGAACGCTTTGCTGAGCACCGGCGCCTGCAATACCGCCGGCGCCCAGCTCTTGCCGCCGTCGGCCGAGACCTCGACTTTGCTGATGCGGCCGTTTCCCGAATACGAGATGCCGGAAATCTCGTAGAAGCCCGGTGCCCCCATGTTGAGTCCCGGCGACGGGTGGGTGATGAAGGATTTGACCTCCTGCGGGAAATAGAACTGCCAGGCTTTGCCGCTCGCCAAGAGGATCGTGTACTGCTTGGTCTCGTTGATCGCCATGACCGGCGCTTCGACCAGCTTGATCCGGCGCAACCACTTGACGTTCATGTTGCCCTCATAGCCGGGCACCAACAGGCGCATCGGATAGCCATTCGACGGATTGAGCGCCTCACCGTTCTGATAAAGCGCGATCATTGCGTCATCCATGGCTTTGGCGATCGGAATGCTGCGGTTCATCGTCGGCAAGTCCGCGCCTTCGGCGATCAGCCACTTCGCTTTCGGGTCGACGCCGACTTCTTCGAGCAGCGTGGAGAGCAACACGCCGGTCCACTCGGCGCAGGAGCTCAGCCCGTGGATCGCCTGGACGTTCGCCTGGATCGGTTCCTTCGAGTAGAGCGGCGCGCTGTTGCCGCCGCATTCCAGGAAAGTGATGCGCGACACCATCGGGTAGCGATGCAGCGCATCGAGCGTGTAGACCATCGGCTGCTTGACCAGCCCGTGGATCGCGAAGCGATGCTGGTCCGGGTCGATATTGGTTTCGCCGCCGCGGGCAATCACGAAATGCAGGCCATTCGGCGTGATCGTGCCGCTGAGGAGTTGGTGCGGCGTTCGCGCTGCGCTGCCGCGCGGCTCGAGCTTGGGATTGCTCAGAGTGCGCACCACTTTCTGCTCGAACTTTGACGGCTGGCCGTAGGGCGGCACGGGCACGCCGGGCGCGAGGCTCCACGGGCCGTTTGCCAACGGCTCGGCCGCGGCGCTGGTTAGCGAAGTGCCAACGGCGCCTGCAAGCGCAATGCCGCGCCCGAGCAGCGCGCGGCGATCAAGCAGGCCGTTGCCTGCAACAGGAGGCGGAGAGTTGCCGTGACGACGTTTGCGAACGCTCATGATGCCCTCCCTGCGGATCACGGCAGAATGTGCCGGTCCAAGTTCCTTCAAAATGCCGCGGCCAGAGGTCCGCTCCCGTTCTTCTGGCCAGATTTGTTATGGTTTTTGATGGCGGTAATGCGACGCGGAAGACTGCGCCTTTTGGGCTTTCGACACAACGGCTAGCCTTACCATGCAGCAGTTTCTCGCTCGCACCGGCGGGGTGATTAAGCAACTGATCGAGCATATAGCTCGAGATAGCCTGTACACTTGCACATGCTGCGTTGTACCGAAGTCTTACAGCAAATGGTTGATTTGGGTCCAGAAGCGGACATTACACGGCCATCGCAAATCGGTCCCTAATGACCTTAGCGTCACTTGGTGCGGCGCAGCAGTTCGGTCGTTCTTGGAGTAGAAGCGGACATTGAGCGAACACCCGAATTCAGTCGCGGATGACCCAAAGCGTCACTTTGCCATCGTCAATTGACGCACTGCAAAAGGTTCATTCGATCACCCCCGCCGGCAGAGGCCGCAAGGTGTACGAAAATCCAAAACTCGGCATCTGCGGCGAGCACGGTCGCGATCCCGCATCGGTTGCATTCTGCCACGAGATTAAGCTCGATTACGTGTCGTGCTCACCGTATCTGGTCCCGATCGCACGGCTCTCCGCCCCGCAAGCCGCGCTCGGCAAAGGCTCGGATGACGACGCGTAGCACCATTCATCTGCTTTTTGTTTTTGGATTACGCAGATCGCGCGCAGCTTTGATCGCACTGCATTTTCGCGGGAATCCTTGATTCGAAGATTAAGTCCCCCACGGCGATTTAAATCTCAAGACAGCGATGGCTC
Organism: uncultured Alphaproteobacteria bacterium; assembly: GCA_963821175.1. Classification (GTDB taxonomy): domain Bacteria; phylum Pseudomonadota; class Alphaproteobacteria; order Rhizobiales; family Xanthobacteraceae; genus BOG-931. Next base: position 94,519 of record CAWGCU010000016.1, on the reverse strand, counting down.
GGCGCCATGCCGTACAAGCCGATGTGTGGCCGAAGATACACAGTGGACAAGTTATTGTTGGCCTCATCTGTGAGTTGCTTTCCATATTGGCCATAACGTTCTCAACTAACGTTAGCTTGAATTCGGATTCGACAAGGGGGCTGTCATGAACCGGATCAGTCTGGTCTACTGCGTGTCCGTACTCGCGTACTTGATGACCATACCTTCCGGCTAGTGCGCCTGTACTTGATGAATAAATTTGATCGGGGGCGATGTGCCCCAATCTAAGTATAACACAAATCGGCAACGGCGGCTCCGGGGACCGTTCTCTACAGAGTAGCGTTCAGGGGTGCCCTAAAACGGCTTTGAGTCCGTAACCCAGCAGCCCCAATCCACCGATCAATAAAACTCCGGCCGCGGTTTCGATCGCCTCCCGGTGTGCTGGGTATCGGTTGGCGAGACAAGCAACTGTCGCGCCAAGTACAAAGCTGATCACGCTAGTCGTGGCGATCATCATGGCACAAAACCATTGGCTGCTAGCTGACTTGCGCAGTGGCCTGTGAATCGAGACAGCACGGCCGTGCAGTGAGATGCACTGCGCCGTGCTGCCCGCCCCCGACTCAGATCGGTTCGGCGGACGATCGACGACCGTTAGGTTGATTATTGTGAGCCGTGGCGGACCATCGTATCGCGCGAGCGATTGCCCCGACCACGATCAGCACAGTTGCGAAGGCTAAGGTCAATGCGAGCGGAAAATCTGTTTCGATAAGCAGTTTGTACATTGTGTCCCCCTTCATCGGGCGATTCCCGATAGGCGCTACGGTGGGAGCAGGACGAGGCTTCAACGAGGCTCAAACTCGCCAGCTTTGGCAATTTGCAGGGGCGAACTCGCGGCAAATCTGTGGTCGCCACAATTGTATGGGAAATTACGAATTGCTCATCTCGCAATATCAGTGAGTTAGAAATTTCGCATTCACATAATGTGGAAAGCGCTTGGTTCGAGTTTCCGGCTCGCCGCCTGTGCGGCACGTCACAGCAATGTCTGCGCGCCGCAAAGAAATGGCCCCGACTGCGCGGGGCAGCCAGGGCCAAATGTCTGCACGTCAAGTGATTGTTGTGTATGCCGTAGAAATTACTGACGTGGTCTAGGTTTCCGTCAAATTGTCGGATCGCATGGGTTTCAGAAATGTGTCAGCGGGGTCAGTTTGCCAAGCCATCGACCATGAACGAAAGGGAATCTGTGGTTTTAGCGCGGGCTGCATCAACTTCTTTTTGAGCCGCCGAATTGTGCCAGGCTTGTGCTTTCTCGGGGCTGTCAAACGCGATTAAAACAAATCGCTGGGGTGGGGGGCCATCAAGACTCGTAATTTTATCGGTCCGGATGACGAATTGGCCGCCAGAACCGGCCATCGCTGCCGCCGCTTTATCGACAACGGTAGTCTTGAAGCCGGCGGGGTCAGTGACTTTTAGTAGGGCGACTACAACATAAGTTGGCGGCTTTGCCTGGGCGTGAATGCCTTCGATAGTCGCTCCACCAAGAGCGATGCCGCCGAGTAGGGTCAACATCATTTTGTGAGTGGTTTTCATGATTTACTTCCCTGGTTTGATACGATGTCGCAAGGTTGCGATCTCTATCACTGCCGCCATTGATTTAGGCGGGCTCGTTGATTTAGGCGGGCTCGTTCGCACTCAGGTTAGACAGTGAGCCGGCGATAGTCTGTGCAATATCGACCACAATTTCCGCCTTTCGCTATCCGGGCGGCGTGTTCGGCGGAAAGTAGCCGACATCGAACATCGCTATTTCGACCGGCGATCGGGACACTGTGGCTATGGCTATGACATCCACCGGGAGCAGGCATTTCAATCCGGTCTCGCTCGATGCCGTCATGCCCGCGAATAGAAAAGTAAAACCCCCAGGCGGGGGTACGCTTGGGGGCTTCTGCCTTTAATAAGGCCAATCCGGGCGCGCGGGGACATCGGGGGATGGTACGCGCCAGAACCGAATTGGAGACTAGCGGCACGGCATCGCGATCTACCATCGCGCTTTGGTGCAACGGCATTACACCTTGGTATGCCTCTATTTTGCCGGGCCGGCCCGCGCTTGCCCGGCGCTGCTTTTGCACAGGGCGCCGGAAATCTGTGGATGCGTACCGTCGCCAGAACTCGCACTTGCGAGCGGACGGTATCAGGCTTCCTCCGCCGCTCTCACCAAAGGGGAGGCATAGCGATGACATCCAAAAACTCGTCCCGCATTAACTGGAGCGCCGTATATCGCCGGTTACCCGTTACACGGTTGGTGTTGGGTATCTCCGAAACAGAAGCCGCGGCCGCCGCCCGCGTTAGCTTACGGACCTATCGGAAATGGGAGGCTGGCCACGACCGCCAGACAGATACCGGAATCCTAGCCTTCGCTTTTGCATACGATGTGAGCCTCGATTGGCTCGTAAAAGGTGACTGTACTTGGCTCCTCGATCGCCTTGCATCTGAGAACGCGCCGGCAGGACACGCGTCATGTTTGCTGACGGATTGCCAAGGGCTAACGGGCTAAATGCCGGCGCGAGGGCTGGCTGGATGCTCGATCCCGCTGTTACCCGATACATTATTGCATCCAAGCTGCCGTTGTCAGAAGATGGGCACGGGGCTTGGGAGGCAATCGTGATTGAGTTATCGAGCAAACAGGCGCGGGAAAAGTGCCACCAAACTTTGGTTGCGTTATTCGATCAGGGCCTTTCCCAGGTGCTGGAGGCATCGGTGTCAGGGTTGGCCCCGAAGCAGCCCTATGTGCTCGCTCTTGCCACAAAGCCTGACGGCGGAGGATCGATCGAGCCGCTCGCGGCATTCACTACCAATCCGGCGGGGTCGGCGATCGTCAATGCCGTCGGACCGATCCGCCAGATCGTAGAAAACGCCAAAAGCGCACAGCGCCGTTATTTGGTGATCGTTGCGGGTACCGCCGACAAGTTTGGCGCGCCGGTGCAAGTGCAGGCGGAGTGAGTAGCCGCTGATTCACCCATCTTTCGGGGGCCGGCCTGAGCATTCCGCGGACGCTGCTCGCCACCGCCGTCGGCGAGGTGGTCGGATGATGCAGTTTTGCTGCGATGCATTTGGTCGCTTATGGCCGATTTTGTTGCAGAAGTAAGTTTTGAAGGGCGCGTTTGGGGCCAAGGGTGTTTTTGGACCGAGCCCCGGCGATGGTTTTGCGCCCGCCCTGTCGGCTCGACGGCACTGACGCCTTCAAACCCCGACGCTGCACACTGAACGCTGTGCTCAGACAACGCAGGCGCCGGAGGTCACTGGCGGAGGACGCGCTACGAGCTTGGCTAGCCGCCTCAGGTTTTGCGCGATTGCCGCCAGCGTGAACTCGAACTGTGCTCCACTCGGGCCGCGAAGGCGCAATCGGTCAAGCCGCAGAATACGCTTGAGGTGCGCGAACAGCATCTCAACCTTCTTGCGATCACGGCGTGATTGCGCGAACGCCGGCGTTTTGGCGAGGGTCCGAGCGACATCGCGTGCGGCCTCATGGACGTCGCGTTTGACCCGTCGCGCTGGCATTTTGGGGCAACACTTCGCCTTGAGCGGGCAGGCACGACACTGCGGCACGGAGCCGAGATACTGGAGCGAGTGATCGGGGCTGACATGGCCCGTCGTCGTCAGCGTCTTGCCCGCCGGGCATGTATAGATGTCTTGCACCTCGTCGTAGATGAAGTCATCGCGCGAGAACGTGCCATCTTCGCGCTGCGATTTGTCGATGACCGGCACATGCGGCGCGATCCCCTGCTGGTTGACCAACCAATTGAGGTTGGGGGCCGAGCCATAGGCGGTGTCTCCTACCAGCCATGCGGGCTTGATGCCAAAGCAGGCTTCGGTCCGCTCGATCATGGTCTGCGAGGCGCCGACCTCGGCCTGCCGGATGGCGCGCGATGCCTCGACATCCATGATAATCCCAAACTTCACGTCGATAAGATAGTTGTCGGCGTAGGCGAAGAACGCCGACCCTCGCAGCGCGTTGGTCCATTGAGCGGCCGGATCGGACGGCGACACGAACTTCGGGGTGACGTCGCTCGCCGCACCAAAGGCCGCGTCATCAAGAGTTGCCAGATACTCCTGCATGGCTCGGCTCGCGGTCTGGCGATCACAGGTCTTTTGCCATTCTGAGCCCGGAATCGAGCGATGCTTGTTAGCGTCGGCCTCGATCAGGCTCGCATCCACGGCAAACCCTTCTCCGCCAACCAGCCCGGCCGCGATACAGGCCTCCACGACACGCTCGAATACCCGCCGGAAGATGCCGCTGTCCCGGAACCGCTCGTTGCGCGCTCGCGAAAATACCGAGTGATCGGGGATCTTGTGCTCTATGCCAAGCTTACAGAACCAGCGGTAGGCAAAGTTCACCTGCACCTCGCGACACAACAACCGCTCGGAGCGAAGGCCAAAAGCATAGCCGATGATCAGCATCCGCAGCATCAGCACAGGGTCGATCGACGGCCGACCGAGTGTCGGATAGTACGGCGCAAGTTCGCCGTATACCCACGATAAATCCAAAACGGTGGCGATCTTGCGCACAGGATGATCGTCGGGAACCGCCTCATCTAAGCGAAAATCGTAGAATAGATGGCCCTGATCGTCGGTCTGACGTCCCATCATCGCCGCCTCCAACGCAAAATGTCGCTAGAAAACGGGAATCACTGTTCGCCAAAATCTTCAAATCACTTCTGCAACAAAATCGGCCCTTAACTGCCGCGCCGGTCAGCGACTGCCGCGGCAGCTTTCGGGGGGTGGACTCAACCGGTCGACGCAACACCGCTTCACTCTAATCCGCCACGTTGGAATGGCATGCATATGGAGGGACATGCACGGACACGGTTCATGCCGCAGCTGAAGGCAAAGCGCTGAGAGGGCTGGAAGAGCTGCCAATATTGGCGGATAACGCCTGAGCCGCTCGAAGGAACGAGAGCGGTGTCTAATGTCTTGGCTCTTAATGGAGAAATTGCTCCGGCACCAACAGTCGGTGCGCTCCAGCGAGCGGTGTTGCGTCGACCGGTTGAACTCACCGGGGTAAAGCGGACGCCGTGATTTTCAGCCGCCGCGGCAGCTAATGACCCATTTCGACATTTCGAGCGGATGAATTGCTGTGCTGCACAACCGGTCGTCCAATGGTAAGTTTCCCCGGCGAAGAGGGGGGCGATGAGGCGACGGGATTTCATCAGGCTCATTGGGACGGCGGTCCCATGGTCGTTCGCAGCGCGCGCGCAACAGAGCCCTCCGACGGTGATCGTTGGCTATCTGGGCAGCTCCTCGCTCGCGACCTCTGATGTTCAATTGGCCGGCTTCCGCCGGGGGCTGGAGGAGGAATCGCTCCTTGAGGGCCGTGACTTGGCGATCGAATACCGCTGGTCGGACGGCCGATACGACCAACTGCCGCCGTTGGCAACCGATCTGATCGACCGCAAGGTCCTTGTAATTCTTGCCGGCGGCCTTCCTGCGGCGCTGGCAGCAAAGGCAGTCACGTCAACCGTGCCGGTTGTATTCGTGATGGGGGCCGATCCTGTCACGTCGGGCATCGTGCCAAGCCTTAGTCGGCCAGGCGCCAATATTACCGGCATCAGTCAGTACTACGGCGCGCTCGGCGGCAAGCGGCTCGAGCTATTGCACGAAATCGTTCCCGCCGCCGCCATCGTCGCCGTGCTGACTGACCCCAATAATCCAAATTCCGAAAGCCATTTAAGTGATGTGCAAAACGCTGCACGCGCAACGGGGCAAAAGATCGTCGTCGCCCATGCGCGCAACGAAGTCGAAGTCGACGCGGCTTTCGCGAGGTTTGCCAGCGAGCAAGCCAATGCGCTGCTCGTCGCCGACGATCCGTTCTTCACAGTCAACCGCAAGAAAATTATCGCGCTAGCCGCACAAGCGCGTCTACCGGCCATCTATTACACGCGTGAGTACGCGACCGACGGCGGCCTGATCAGCTATGGCAGCAGCACATACGAAAATTACCGCTTAGCCGGTGGCTATGTCGCACGCATCATCAAAGGGACCAAGCCTGCGGACTTGCCAGTATTGCAACCAACAAAATTTGAACTGGTGATCAACCGCCATACTGCCGAAACCCTCGGCGTATCCGTACCACAAACCCTTCAGGCCACCGCCGACGAGATTATAGAATAGTACCTTTTGCGCCCCACACCTGGATCTTGCCTGGCACTTGGCGATAGGTCGCTACTGCGGTCGCTATGGGGGAGCAAGCGGTCATGGCACAACCATCGCAAATAGGTCGTTCCTGACCGAGCTTGTGTAGAAACGCACTTCGCCATTTGATTCTCGCGGTATGATTCCTGCGCGATTTGCGGAGGATTCGATGAAGCGCTTCGTTGAGGGCACGGATCGCGGACAGAGCACACTGTTCCCGGAATGCCTGGAAGACTGGATCGGCGAGGACAATCCGGTTCGGGTGATCGATGTTTTTGTCGAGGAACTCGATCTGGGCGAGCTGGGATTTTACGGGGTTACTCCCGAGGCGACTGGCCGGCCTTCGTATCATCCGTCTGTGCTGCTGAAGCTCTATATTTACGGCTATCTCAACCGGGTTCAGTCGAGCCGGCGGCTGGAGCGTGAGGCTGGGCACAACGTCGAGGTGATGTGGCTTTCGGGCCGACTTGTGCCCGATCACAAGACGATTGCCGACTTCCGCAAGGACAATGGGAGTGCCATCCGCCAGGTGTGCGTGCGCTTTGTTGCGCTGTGCCGCACGATGGGCCTGCTGACGCAAGCCAGCGTCGCGATCGACGGCAGCAAGTTCAAGGCGGTGAACAACCGCGACAGGAACTTCACGCGGGCCAAGATGGAGCGGCGGATGGCGCAGATCGAGGAGAGCGTGGCGCGCTATCTGCAGCAGCTCGACACTGCCGACCGGCAGGAGCCGTCCGAGGCGCTCAAGACCAAGACGAGCGGCCTGAAAGAGAAGATCGAGAAGCTGAGGGAGCAGATGCGGCGGCTTACAGCTCTCAAGGCGGACATGCTTGCCACACCGGATCAGCAGATCTCGCTGACGGACCCTGATGCCCGCTCGATGGCGACAAGTGGCCGCGGCTCCGGCGTGGTGGGCTACAACGTTCAGATTGCCGCCGAGACCGAACATCATCTGATTGTGACGCATGAAGTAACCAATGATGGGTCCGACCGCTCGCAGCTCTCCCCCGTGGCCAAGGAGGCGAAGGCGACGCTGGGCGTGGAGAAGCTCGATGCCGTCGCCGACCGCGGCTACTTCAACGGCGAGGAGATCCTGGCGTGCGAGGAAGCTGGCATCGCGGTCACGCTGCCCAAGCCTATGACCTCGAACTCAAAGGCAGAAGGCCGCTTCGGCAAGCAGGACTTCCGCTACGTCGCCGAGGAGGATGTTTATGTTTGTCCTGCCGGCGAACGGCTCGCCTACTTCTACACCAGCGAGGAAAAAGGCTTGGTCGTGCACCGCTACGCGACCAAGGCCTGCCGGCACTGTGCCATCAAGCACAGTTGCACTAAGGGAAACGAACGACGGATCAAGCGATGGGAACATGAGCACATTCTCGAGGTGGTACAGCGCCGGCTCGATGAGCATCCGGAGAAGATGCGCCAGCGACGTGAGACGGTCGAGCATCCCTTCGGCACGATCAAAGCCCGGATGGGCGCAACCCACTTCCTGATGAAGACGCTGCCAAAGGTCGCCACCGAGATGGCGCTGCACGTTCTTGCCTACAATCTCACCCGGGTCATGAACATCATGGGCATTCAGCCGCTCCTGGCGGCAATGCGGGCATAGTCGAACCCAGATAATAATCGTGGATTACCACCGCGCCCAGAACACTACGCTCCAGACTTAAGAGCGTTTTGACACGGCCAAGACCCATAGCGACACTTCGCGACCATTGATTACTGCATTGCGAAAGGTTTATTCAAGCACGTTTGGCCGCATCACCGATGAGATCACAAAATTTAATTTTGGGAGGCTGGGCCGGCTCGGCCGTGCGGTTCGGCCAGAGCCGGCAATCGTGCGGCGCAGAACTTCGAGACGCCCTAGAGCCAGTTGACGGGGCCGAGGAAATCCCGCTTTCCGATCGGCACGCCGCGATGACGCAGGATGTTGTACGCCGTCGTTACAAAGAAGAAGAAATTCGGCAGGGCGAACTGCTGCAGATAATCGTTGCCCTTCATTTTCCGATCGTTGCCGCCACCGGTCCAGGCGATGACCTTGCCCTCCGCGCCGTCGACCTGCGCGCGAGTCAGGGACATAACAAAGCCCAGGGCGGTTTCGACGCGACTCTTGGCGGCGGCGAAGCTGGTGTCGTCTACGGCCGGCAAGACGGGAGGAGCAACGCCAGCTAGGCGACCGCCAGTGTTCATGGCGAAATCCGCTGACTGACGGATTTGGCGAGCGAGGCAGAACATGTCGGGATACAACCGGTCCTGCAGCAGGGCCGATTCCTCAATCTTGTTGGCGGCACAATGCGCGGCGGCCTTGTCGATAATGCCGGCCAGTGCACCAAGCTGCTGAGCGCAGGGGGTCACAGCGGCGTCATACAAGGAATATGCCATTTGAGTTTCTCCTTCGGATGGGATTTTATGCAAGAGACCATAGGGGAAGCCCGGTCCTCCTGCCAATAGGTCCTGTCCTTACCAAATATCGAACAAGGTAGCCCATGATGATAGGCAAAGCTCTGTCGTTTGGCGTAGCAATACTGCTATTTGCAAACGTCGCGGAAGCCCGCGTCACTCGGATAGAGATTACACGCCATCAACTATTTGCCGACGGCCAAGAGTTCGGGAGCGCCGGCTCGTACGAAAAACTGGTGGGCCGGTTTTACGGTGAACTCGACCCAGTGGCGGTACTCAACAGCGGCATCGTCGACTTGGACAAGGCACCTCGCAACGCGCAGGGCATGGTCGAGTATTCTTCCGATTTCTACATCCTAAAGCCCGTGGATCTTTCAAAGGGTAACGGCTCGCTGCTTTACGACGTCAACAATCGCGGCAATAAGCAGGCGCTTGTTCAATTCAACAGCGCACCGAGGGAAAACGATCCGAGTACGGCAGCGGACGCGGGAAATGGTTTCCTCATGCGGTACGGCTTTACGATCGTGTGGAGCGGGTGGCTGCCTGATCTGCCAGCCAGCAACAATAATCTTCGGCTCTACGTGCCGGCCGCACATGATCCCAGCGGACCAATCCTCCAAAAGGTTTGGGACGAATTTCTTTTCAATGACAGGACGACAACCCAGGCGAAACTGTCGTTTCCTGCGACGAGCACGTCACCAGATCATGCGACCCTAGTGGTCCGGGAAAGCAATGCCGCGCCGCCCAAAGCTGTTGCACGGGAGCAATGGGAATTTGTCGATGCGCAGAGCATCCGCCTCTTGCCAGCGGGTACCGCGTTCGCAATGGGGACGATCTACCAACTCATTTATGAGGCGAAGGACCCGCCGGTTGCCGGAATAGGTCTTGCCGCGACTCGTGATTGGATTGCGTTCCTGCGCCATGCCAAGGCCGACAATGCGGGCAACCCCAATCCGATGGCCGACAACGGGCACTTTCCCCTGACGCGGGTATTGGCGCACGGCACGTCACAAAGCGGGCGCTATCTTCGCGACTTCGTCTATCGCGGCTTTAACGAGGACGAGACCGGTCAGATCGTCTTCGACGGCATCAACCCACACATCGCCGCCGGTCGCTCGTTCCTCGACTTCCGCTTCGCTCAGCCTGAGCGGATGCAGAATATCGGCTACGGCTTTGTCTCGTTCCCGAACACAGGTTTTCCGTTCGCGTATGAATTGCAGAAAGACCCGTTCACCGGTGCCAATGACGGCATTCTGGCCCGCTGCACCGAGCGGCACAATTGCCCCAAGGCGATCCACACCGTTAGCGCAATTGAGTACTGGCAATCTGGCGAGTCACTGGTCACCACTGATCCCCTCGGGCACCGCGATGGCAATCCACCCGATAACGTCCGCATCTATCACATAGCCAGCACGCAGCACGTAGATTTCCCGACCATGCCGAAGGGGGTCTGCGCTCAGCCCTGGAATACTGTTGATCGACGTCCCGTTTTGCGCGCGCTGCTCCTGGCGCTTGACAGGTGGGTGAAGGACGGCACCGAACCACCCGCGAGCCGGTATCCACGCATCGACGATCACTCACTGGTCTCGATGGCAGATTGGCACTTTGATGTTGTCGGAGTTGATCGGCCCGAGGCACCTAACGGGAAATCACGAGTTGACTACGGGCTCAATTTTCAAAAGGGCATTATCGATAAGGTGCCGCCCGAGACATTGCCGGACACTTATATGGTGCTGATACCGCAGGTCGATAACGATGATAACGAGATCGGGGGCGTGCGCTTGCCCGACATTGAAGTGCCGGTGGCGACTGCGACCGGGTGGGCCTTGCGAGCAAAGGATGCGGGCGGTGCGGGCGAACTCTGCTACCTTGACGGCTCTTACATTCCGTTCGCTAAGAACGAGGCCGAACGTATTGCCAAGCATGACAACCGCTTGTCCCTGGAGGAGCGCTATCGCGATAAGGCCGATTACGTCGTCCAGATAGCGCGCTCGGCAGAGGCGTTGGAAAAGTCCGGCTACATATTGGCCGAGGACCGCCAACGCATTATCGATCGCGTCGAGGCCATGCCGTGGTAGGTTGCGAGCATCGCTAGCCCCGGGGTGGGCCAGGGCGTAATTTCCGCTTATGACCCGTTTGCGTCACTTAATGCGACGCGGCGATTCGGTCGCTCTCGGGGCTAGAGCGGACATCGCTGCGACGCTGCCAGTCGGTCGCTGTTGACCGATACTGTTGAAAAAGGTTTGGCACTAATCGGCGAACAGTGATTCCGTCGTCTGGAGAGATTCGGCGGCGGAGGTTTTCCATGATGGGTCGACAGACCGGCGATCAGAGCCAGTTGTTTTACCTGTTCAACCTCGAACGGCGCATTCCGACTGGTAACTTGTTGCGGCGGATCAATCCGGTGGTGACCCGGATACTTGCTGAGCTTCGTGATAAGCTGGTGGCCTTCTACAGCGACATCGGCCGGCCCTCGATCGATCCGGAGCTTATGATCCGGATGCTGATCGTCGGCTATTGCTACGGCATCCGCTCCGAGCGGCGGTTGTGCGAAGAGGTCGACCTTCACCTTGCGTACCGCTGGTTTTGTCGCCTCGATCTTGACGACCAGGTGCCCGATCACTCGACGTTCTCGGTCAATCGCCATGGCCGCTTCCGTGACAGCGACATTCTGCGCCAAGTATTCGAGGCTGTGGTTCGGGCCTGCATGGATGCCGGCTTGGTCAAGGGCGAGGGCTTTGCGGTGGATGCCAGCGTTATTGAAGCCAACGCCAGCCGCTATCACGGCAAGGTGCCCGGCGAGATCGACTGGTCGGTGCCGGAGCGGCAGACCCGCGCCGCCGCCGAGTTCCTGGCCGGGCTCGATGATGAAGATCCGGACGCCGACCACAAACCACCGAAGCTGATTTCGCCCAGCGATCCCTGCTCGGCCTGGACGGCCAAGGCCAACAAGCGAGTGCAGTTCGGTTACGGGCTCAATTATCTCATCGACATCGCGCACGCGATCATTGTCGATGTCGAGCCCACGCCGGCACGCAGCTCTGATGAGGTTGCGTCGACAAAGACCATGCTCGTTCGTACCGAACGTTGCTTCGGCCTCAAGCCCAAACGTCTTGCTGCCGATACCGCTTATGGTACGGCCAAGTTCCTTGACTGGCTGATTGGCGCCCGCATCGCCCCGCATATCCCGGTCTGGGACAAAAGCGACCGAGAAGACGGCACATTATCGCGCAGCGACTTTCGCTGGGATCGACGGCGAGGCGTCTACATCTGCCCGACCGGTAAGGTGCTGCACACTACCGGCAAAGTGCACGAGGGCTACAAACTTCGCTATCGCGCTTCCAAGTTCGACTGCGAAGTCTGCCCGCTCAAAATGAAGTGCTGCCCCAAAGCGCCGTCACGAGAGGTTCCCCGCGATGTCCATGAATATGCCCGCGACCTGACACGCCGGCTGATGCGCACAAAGGCATTCCTTAAGTCGCGCAACCAGCGCAAACGCATCGAGATGCGCTTTGCCCACTTGAAGGTCCACCACCGCTTCGAGCGTATGCGGCTGCGAGGTCTTTCCGGCGCGCGCGACGAGTTCGTTCTCGCCGCCACAGTGCAGAACCTCAAGACCTTGGTGCTCCGAGCCTTAAAGCCATCACTGACTCAGCCGCACGTGTCATTTGCCTGAGGCCGCCAAGCTTGTCTCAGTGGCGTCCGCGTCAACGTCGCCCGCAATCGAGTGCTTTAAAAAGCCATCCAACAGCCTAACCCCAGCCGAAAACCTACTTTTTCAACAGTATCGACCCAAAGCGTCACTTCGACGCCGTCAATTGATGCACTGCGAAAGTGTTATTCGAGCACTTCGTAAGTGTACCAATCAGAAGCTTTCGGCCGGGAACTTTCATGGCATTCTGGCCAGTGAATATCCGGTCCTCTCGTTATGAACGGGCACATGAGGGACACTCTGCGAGCCCCGCGGACGCTGACGATCGCGGAGATCGCGCGGACATGAGCTTCCGAGGGCTAAAGCGTCAAACGCAGGTTATTAAAATCACATCTATGTTCGACACGTCGTGCGAGCCAAAGAAAAAGGCCCCGGATGTCCCCGGGGCCCTGATCGTCGAACTAAAGCTTCGCCAATTAGTATCTTGCCGCCACTGAGTTGTTTCAGTGGAACAGATAATTCACGCCGACAGTGAGAGTCTGGACGTTACGACCACCATTGGTGAAAGTGTCGACGACGCCGGTGCTGGGGAGCGTTACGTTAAAGCTTGCATTGTTCAGCGCCAGGTAATCGTACTCCAATTTCGCCGTCCAGTTCGGCGTAAATGCGTATTCGAAACCGGCGCCCACTAGCCAGCCGGTATTGGTGTTGCCGTTGTTAAGCGTGACCGAGGCGCCCGTTCCAACGTTGGTGACAGCAAAATTGCCGGCGCCGACCCAGCCACCGCCTGCCTTGCCGTAAAACAGCGCACGATCCCACGCATACCCGAAGCGTGCAGCCAGAGTCGTTTCCCATCGATTGTTGGCGCTCGCCCTGAAAATGCCCGCTGGGACCGTAGTTCCGGTACCCGAATTGTTGTTGTTGGCGAACCAGTCGAAATCCGCCTCGGCACCAATAACGAAGGCGCCAATCTGATAATTGCCGCCGACTTGGCCGCCGCCAAGGAACGAGGCCGAGTTACCATTGGTGAAGTTCACGCCGAATACAGAGTCGACGACGTTACCCCGGCTCCAGCCGCCGCCAATGTTGCCGCCAATATAGAACCCCGTCCAGCTGAAGACCGGCGCTGCGGCCGGCATGTATGGGACAGCTGCGCGCGGCGCGGCGGTAAATCGGCGGCGTTCGCAGCTAAAGATGTACCCAGCAGCAGCGACGTGAGTGCAGTCGCGCGAAGCAGTTTATTCATGGTCGGGCCCCTCCCTTTTTCCAATGGCGCCTTGTCTACATCCCAATTGTGTTCAATGCGTCTCATATGGGAGAACATAGACAAATACTCCTGGGCTGTTGCAGAATGGCAACGGACAGGGCAAACCATTGAAAAGTAACCTGAATTCCGTAGGAAATGGATCAGACAATTGATGTGCCTCCACCCGTCGGACAAGACGTAGTGATCTTGAAGCCTCCTGGTCTCCAGCGATCAATGCGCGCTGGCGGCTAGTTGGACGCCGTCCCGTAATAGTAAGCGCGCCCGTAGTGGCGCATCCGCCGAATTTGCATAGCTTGCAAGACGATTTTTGATCCAGTCTGGGATATGCGATGCGTCGCAGATTGCCTGGTTCAAAAACGATATCGCAGCCGGCAAAAAAATCTCAGTCGGATTGTGAAGGAGAAAATCATGAAGGTCCTATTCACTGCGATTGCGCTGGCGACAACCTTGGCCGCGTCCGGAGCATCGGCGCAGGACGCAAATTTGAGCGGCCGATGGCAATGCATGGCGCAGTGTCTCGGGCCGCCGGGCGGCTTTGCCTTCATCACGCAAAATGGCTGGGACCTCAATGTCGTGAATGATGTGGGCATGGCATCGAGAGCCTGGGTGGACTATCCCGGTCATATCTGGATCGACCGGGCGAATATTGGCGCGATCTATTCGCCCAACGGCTTCACCCTTCAATTCGATAACGGAACGATCTGGCAGCGCGCTCCGATGCTGCCGCCTCCGCCTCTTCAAAGCCGCGGGTAACGCAAAGGGCCGAGCGTTCAATCCTTGTGCCTCGGCTCCGCACGTGCGGGCAATTTGTTGCTGGGCTTGATGCCGGTGGCACCGAACTTGCATCGTCGGTCATAGGAAATTCATCGTCTAAAGGTGCTGGCGCATTATCGAGCCCGCCCGGCTGGGTCGCGGTTCAATATGGATCGTTAACGCGGGGCAATGGTTTCATGACATCCCAAGCTCGTTTCGCCGGCCAAGTTCGATGCGCCGGGGCAACTCTCATAAATCAAAGCGCGAATGACGGCGACGACCCCGGCCTGGTCGCCAATCTCCCCCTCGAACAACACCACCGAATCGTCATTGCGTTTGTCGGCATGGGTTTTGAAGCCAAGATCGCCGCCGGGCCCGGCGTGCTGGTCGTTTGCCGCGACTCCAGGCGCGACTTGGCAAACATCATTGAACGCGCCGTACGCCAAGGCTACCGGGGCGTCATCAGCTTCGGGGTGGCCGGCGGGCTCGTAGCCAATCTTCGCACCGGCGATTGGGTCGTCGCGTCTGCCGTTCTCGATTCACATGTCCCGCATGCGACCGACGCGGCGTGGTCGAGCAGTCTTGTCGCGACCATTCCTGGCGCGACCTACCAATCCTCGGCGTGGACACCCCGGTCGCCGAGCCGGCAATGAAGCGACAGCTGCACAAAACGACGGGCGCCTGCGCCGTCGACATGGAATCCCATGTGATGGGCCGTTTGGCAGCCGCGCACGGCCTCGCCTTCGCTGCTGCACGCGTCATCATTGATCCGGCCGAGCGGGCAATCCCTCCCGCCGCGCTTCTCGGCATGCGGCCAGACGGCAGCGCCAATGCCTGGGCGGTATTGCGTGACCTGGCCGTGCGGCCGTCGCAGTTAATGTCGCTCGTCCACCTCGCCGTCAATTCATTCGCCGCCCGCGCGGAATTGCTCCGTGTCCGGCGGTTGCTCGGTCCGCACTTCAGGCTCGCGGATATCGCCTGAGTGGACGACGCGCGCACAATTCAGAGCGCTGGCCCACAGCGTCACATAGCGCGACGCAGCGACTCGGTCGCTCTCGGGGGAGAAGCGGACATCGCGCGACCGTCGGAAATCGGTTGCTCCTGACCCTCAGCGGACATCGCAGCAGTTTTCAATTGCGCTGCAACAAACGCTTGGGTGCTTCATTCGATCGCTCCGCACAGGGCCGGCCGGATGCTCACCCCGTGTAGTGATCACAGCACGGCGCTGGGCCGGCCAGCGCTTGCCCGGCGCACCTCATCGCCGCGATCAACCGCTGTCAGTCTGGGTGCTGCTCATTGAAAGGTCAGCGCAACCAGAGCGGTGCCGCCAACAGTATTGCTGTTTCCGTTCAAGTTGATCTGATTGTTTTGATACGTAAAAAAAGTGCTCGATGCGTTGCTAATGCTGTTACTGAAATTGCTCGTGATGACAGAGCGGCCAAGTAGCACCTTCGGGGAGCCTACTGTTGTGATGCCGTTGGTATTGCCGCTGATATTGCAGTTGTCGATCGAGACCGCGACCGGGCTGGACGAATTTTTGATGAATAATCCGGCGCTAGTGGTGAGCTCATTGTTATTGCTGACGGTGCTGTTTGATATGGCGAGTGTCGGCGAACCGTTGGAACCGATAGTATCGATCGCAATCCCAAATACATTGTTGGTGACCACGACATGATCGATGACCCCATTCGCGGTGGCTGATGAGCCGCTTGGCGGCAAATAATAGATGCCAACAAAGCCGTTGTTTGAAACGATGGTGTTTGTAATGACGAAGTTGACCGTCCCGGAGGCCGGCTGCAGCAGAATGCCGTTGGCCTGTGTTGCCAAGCCAAAGTTGACGAAATTCTGCACCACACAGTCGGTGACGGTGAGGCTGTCTCCTGAGTTGAATACAATGCCATTGGTGGCGCCGGCGATGCCGGCCCCATTGAGCGATACGCCGTGTATGGAGACGTTGCCGCTCACCGCATTGATCGTGATTCCGTTTCCGCCAGCTGGTGGTGCTATGTAGGACCAGCCTTGGCCCTCGATGGTGATGGCGTGGCTGATGGTGATAGGGCCGTAGCCGGCTGGGTCAAGTGCGTCCACTTCACCCCCGGCAGTGGTCGCGTTCACTGCATTTTGGAAATGCCGGCACGGCGCGGCGAAGCTGCACGTACTGTTGTCAGTGCCTGCCGCCGAGACGAAGGTGCGGGGAGCCTGAGCTTGTGCGGATACGGCAGGCAGAACGGCGAGCGCAAGCGCCGCCGCCATGACGATGGTAGTGCGTGTCATTGGATAGCCCCCTTTTGGGATTGCTCAACGTGCGGATTGGACGGGGCAAGCCTAACTCACCGGGGTCCTGGATGTTAGCTGAGTTATTGAGGCGTGCGGCATCAGCACTCCGGTCCGATGGCGAAATGGCTTGCTACTTTTGCTGCGGGTGCGCGCGGCAGGAATTGGCCCGGAACGGTCGCTATGGCTGGCCGCATTCGAGTCCGATGTTGGAGGTATAGCGGTCACGGCAGCCGGTGACCGGCGCGACCGAGTCTGACCCATCGCGACAATTCGGGCTCGGCATTTACCGCATTGCGGCAAGATCTATTCGATCACCTCGTCGGCGATCGAGAGTAGCCCGGATGGCACCTCGATGCCGAGCGCGCGCGCCGTTTGCATGTTGATAACGAACTCGAATTTGGTCGACTGCAGCACCGGCAGGTCGGCGGGCTTCGC
Organism: uncultured Alphaproteobacteria bacterium; assembly: GCA_963821175.1. Taxonomy (GTDB): domain Bacteria; phylum Pseudomonadota; class Alphaproteobacteria; order Rhizobiales; family Xanthobacteraceae; genus BOG-931. Next base: position 77,573 of record CAWGCU010000016.1, on the reverse strand, counting down.
GCCTTTGAGGATTTTGCCGGTATAGTCGCCGACTTGACGAAACGAGTCCGTGAAGTCAGCTCCGTAGCTCATCAGGCCGCCGGCTGCCACATAAGCACGCAGTGAATAAGCTGCCGGAATTTTGTCGTGCGCGGTCAAGGTGACGAATTGCACGGCGCGGCTGGCGAAGAATGCGTCGGGAGCGACGAAGAGGGCGTCGGCGCGGTCGCTCTCAAGGGTGGCAAAAGCCGCATCGATCTCGCCGATTGTACTGGCGTTGAGAACCTGGATTTGTAGCCCGAGGGTAGGGGCGGCTTTCCGAATGTCTCGCACGGCCGCATCGGCGCTCGAAGCATTGGCCGGATTGACAAGCACCGCAAAACGAACCGCCTTGGGCGTCAAGTCATGCAGGAGCCGCAGTCGCTTGCCGACCACCTCGTTGGTGAAAAAATTGATGCCAGTCGCGTTGCCGCCGGGCCGCGCGAGGCTGGCGACAAGACCAAGCCGGACCGGATCGTCGCCTACACCGAAGACGATCGGGATTGTCGCTGTTGCTGCTTTGGCCCCAATCGCGGCCACGTTCCCGGGCGCGGCGATCACGGCGACCCGGCGGCGGATCACGTCAGCCATCAGTGCCGGCAGGTCGAATTGGCCTTCCAGCCAGTGGTATTCGACCGTCACGTTCTGACCGTCGTTGTAGCCGGCTTCGGCGAGGCCTTTGCGGAACGCGTCCACATAACGCACGTTGTTGTCCGCCGACCCTTCTCGGATAAATGCGACCACCGGAAACGTCGGTTGCTGTGCGCGCACCGCGCGCGGCCAAGAGGCTGCCGCGCCACCGAGCGCGGATATGAATTGCCGTCTACCAATGCCGATTGCCATTTGCCCCGTCCGCAATGGGATCATGCCCGCTTAATGTAGGGCAAGATAGCACGTCGCAAAATGGAGTTCTGTGACCATGGCGCGGCAGTTATTGACCGATTTTGTTGCAGAAGTGATTTGAAGATTTTGGCGAACAGTGATTCCCGTTTTCTAGCGACATTTTGCGTTGGAGGCGGCGATGATGGGACGTCAGACCGACGATCAGGGCCATCTATTCTACGATTTTCGCTTAGATGAGGCGGTTCCCGACGATCATCCTGTGCGCAAGATCGCCACCGTTTTGGATTTATCGTGGGTATACGGCGAACTTGCGCCGTACTATCCGACACTCGGTCGGCCGTCGATCGACCCTGTGCTGATGCTGCGGATGCTGATCATCGGCTATGCTTTTGGCCTTCGCTCCGAGCGGTTGTTGTGTCGCGAGGTGCAGGTGAACTTTGCCTACCGCTGGTTCTGTAAGCTTGGCATAGAGCACAAGATCCCCGATCACTCGGTATTTTCGCGAGCGCGCAACGAGCGGTTCCGGGACAGCGGCATCTTCCGGCGGGTATTCGAGCGTGTCGTGGAGGCCTGTATCGCGGCCGGGCTGGTTGGCGGAGAAGGGTTTGCCGTGGATGCGAGCCTGATCGAGGCCGACGCTAACAAGCATCGCTCGATTCCGGGCTCAGAATGGCAAAAGACCTGTGATCGCCAGACCGCGAGCCGAGCCATGCAGGAGTATCTGGCAACTCTTGATGACGCGGCCTTTGGTGCGGCGAGCGACGTCACCCCGAAGTTCGTGTCGCCGTCCGATCCGGCCGCTCAATGGACCAACGCGCTGCGAGGGTCGGCGTTCTTCGCCTACGCCGACAACTATCTTATCGACGTGAAGTTTGGGATTATCATGGATGTCGAGGCATCGCGCGCCATCCGGCAGGCCGAGGTCGGCGCCTCGCAGACCATGATCGAGCGGACCGAAGCCTGCTTTGGCATCAAGCCCGCATGGCTGGTAGGAGACACCGCCTATGGCTCGGCCCCCAACCTCAATTGGTTGGTCAACCAGCAGGGGATCGCGCCGCATGTGCCGGTCATCGACAAATCGCAGCGCGAAGATGGCACGTTCTCGCGCGATGACTTCATCTACGACGAGGTGCAAGACATCTATACATGCCCGGCGGGCAAGACGCTGACGACGACGGGCCATGTCAGCCCCGATCACTCGCTCCAGTATCTCGGCTCCGTGCCGCAGTGTCGTGCCTGCCCGCTCAAGGCGAAGTGTTGCCCCAAAATGCCAGCGCGACGGGTCAAACGCGACGTCCATGAGGCCGCACGCGATGTCGCTCGGACCCTCGCCAAAACGCCGGCGTTCGCGCAATCACGCCGTGATCGCAAGAAGGTTGAGATGCTGTTCGCGCACCTCAAGCGTATTCTGCGGCTTGACCGATTGCGCCTTCGCGGCCCGAGTGGAGCACAGTTCGAGTTCACGCTGGCGGCAATCGCGCAAAACCTGAGGCGGCTAGCCAAGCTCGTAGCGCGTCCTCCGCCAGTGACCTCCGGCGCCTGCGTTGTCTGAGCACAGCGTTCAGTGTGCAGCGTCGGGGTTTGAAGGCGTCAGTGCCGTCGAGCCGACAGGGCGGGCGCAAAACCATCGCCGGGGCTCGGTCCAAAAACACCCTTGGCCCCAAACGCGCCCTTCAAAACTTACTTCTGCAACAAAATCGACCCATAGGCGACGTCGGCGGCAAAGTAGCCGATACAACTCGGATCCCATTCCATTAGTCTGAATTTTTTGTTTTGCTCTTGAGTTGAACAGGCTGGCTGAAGTGGCCTTGAGCCTTTGGGGGGGAACCCCTTGCCCGCTAGGCGATAGCCTTGGATCATGCCCCCCGACCGTCGGCGGGTCGGGTTTTTTCTGGGGCTGCACAAATGTCAGAGCGTGAAGGACGCAAGTTCTTTTTTTTGCTTCAGGCGATCCTAGCGGCGTTGTTCCTTATCGTTGGCGTCGCCCTTGCCATCGAAGCTGCGTCCGGTGGGTACGGCATAGGGCTCGTCATTGTTGCGGTGATGGCCAATGGGCCCGGCTTAGTGTTCTTTATTTTGGCGGCGCTGTCCGCTGCGACAGCGATGCATTTGCGGCCGTGAAGCCCATGACCCGGGACACGGCATGATTCTCCAATTGGCACTTAGCGACCGCTCGGCAGGTCGCGATCACGGTCGCTATTGGGGGGTAAAGCCGACGTGGCCGGGTAGGTCGGAAACGACGCTAATGACCAGCTTGTGTGAAACGCACTTCGCCATTTGATTCTCGCGGTATGATTCCTGCGCGATTTGCGGAGGATTCGATGAAGCGCTTCGTTGAGGGCGTGGATCGCGGGCAGAGCACACTGTTTCCGGAATGCCTGGAAGACTGGATCGGCGAGGACAATCCGGTTCGGGTGATCGACGTTTTTGTCGAGGAACTCGATCTGGCCGAGCTGGGATTTGACGGGGTCGACTCCCGAGGCGACCGGCCGACCTTCGTATCATCCGTCGGTGCTGCTGAAGCTCTATATTTACGGCTATCTCAACCGGGTTCAGTCGAGCCGGCGGCTTGAGCGCGAGGCTGGGCGCAACGTTGAGGTGATGTGGCTGATCGGGCCGGCTTGTGCCCGATCACAAGACGATTGCCGACTTCCGCAAGGACAATGGCAGTGCCATCCGCGAGGTGTGCGCGCGCTTTGTTGCGCTGTGCCGCACGATAGGCCTGCTGACGCAAGCCAGCGTCGCGATCGACGGCAGCAAGTTCAAGGCGGTGAACAACCGCGACAGGAACTTCACGCGCGCCAAGATGGAGCGGCGCATGGCGCAGATCGAGGAGAGCGTGGCGCGCTATCTTGCAGCAGCTCGACACTGCCGACCGGCAGGAGCCGTCCGAGGCGCTCCTAACCAAGACGAGCCGCCTCAAAGAGAAGATCGAGACGCTGAAGCAGCAGATGCGACGTCTCGAGCTCTCAAGGTCGGAGATGCTTGCCACACCGGACCAGCAGATATCGCTGACCGATCCCGATGCCCGCTCGATGGCGACCAGCGGCCGCGGCTCAGGCGTCGTCGGCTACAACGTCCAGATTGCCGTCGAGGCCAAGCATCATCTGATCGTCACGCATGAGGTAACTAACGACGGGATCCGACCGTCGCAGCTTTCCCATGTGGCCAACGAGACCAAGGCGGTGCTGGACGTGGACAAGCTCGATGCCGTCGCCGATCGCGGCTACTTCGACAGCGAGGAGATCCTGGCCTGCGAGAATGCGGGCATCACGGTCACGCTGCCCAAGCCGATGACCTCGAACTCAAAGGCACAAGGGCGCTTCGGCAAGCAGGACTTCCGCTATCTGGCTGAGTTTTTCACAACCGACCCAGAGCGGACATTCGGCGCCGGCAATTAGCGCTGCGCAGCGGCCGCGCGTCGCTGCGCGAGATCGAGCACTTGCGGCAGATTGGCCGGGATCGCCGGCGCGCGGCGCACCTCGGCCAGCGTGTGCAGGAAATCGGTGAACCAGTTCTGCACCGATGCACGTCGCAGCTTCATCACCATGCTCTGCCAGCGCTCGCGGCGCTCCTCGATGCTCATGGTAAGGCCGGCCGCGATCTGCCGCGCCATGCCGTCGATGTCGTGCGGATTGACCATGAGCGCCGCGTCGAGCTCCTTGGCGGCACCGGCGAATGAGGAGAGCACCAGCACGCCCGGATCGTGCGGATTCTGCGCGGCGACATATTCCTTGGCGACGAGGTTCATGCCGTCATGCAGCGGCGTGACCAGCCCGACATGGGCGGTGCGATAGAAGCCGGCGAGCGTGAGCTGTGAAAAGCCCTTGTTGAGATAGCGGATCGGCGTCCAGTCCACTTCGCCGTGGCGGCCATTGACCTCGCTGACCAACGCGGCGAGCTCGGCCTTGAGCTCGCGATAGGCGCGGATGTTGCCGCGCGAGGGCACCGCGACTTGCAGCAGCGCCACCTCGCGCTTGAACGACGGCTCGATCTCCAGCATGCGGTCGAAGGCGCGCACGCGGTTGGCGAGACCCTTCGAATAGTCGAGCCGATCGACGCCGAGCACGAGCTTGGTGCCGTGCAGGCTTTCGCGCAGGCGCGAGATTTCCGGACGCGCCACCGCTCTGTTGGCGCGCTTGGCGAATTCCTCGACGTCGATGCCGATCGGGAAGGTGGCGAGCTGGGTCCAGCCCCATTGCGAAACGATCGTGCCATCGACCGCGGTGATGCCGAGCTCGTGTTGCAGGTAGTCTTCGAAATTCTGCCGATCCTCGACCGTCTGGAATCCGATCAGATCGTAGGCGAGCATGTCGCGAACGATCTCGTTGAGATGCGGCACCGCCGTCATGGTGCGCCGCTCGGCCCACGGCGTGTGCAGGAAGAAGCCGATCGGGCGATCGACGTCGAGCTGGCGCAGCTCGACGCCCAAGGTGAGGAAATGATAGTCCTGTACCCAAAACACGGCTTCCGGCGAATTGAAGCGCAGCAGCGCCCGCGCCATGAAGGCGTTGATCTCGCGATAGGACTCGTAGTTCTCGTGTGAAACCTGGATCAGGTCAGCCCGCGAATGCAGCGCCGGCCACAGGCCCGAATTGGCAAAGCCCTCGTAATAGCTGAGATAATGCTTCGCCGGCATGTCGACGGTGGCCAGCGCGCCAGTGCCGAGCGACTCGATCCGAGCGAAGGAATTCTTGGTTTGCGTGGCATCGCCGACGTGGCCGCTGGAGCCGACCCAGATGGCGCCGGACTCCTTGACCATCGGGATCAGAGCTGCCGCCAGTCCTCCGGCAACCGGCTCATCGGGCTGCGCCCGCGCGACGCGGTTGGAAACGACGACGACCTTCACGATGACACCACCTGTTTCGGCTGTAGTCGACAACCGGTTTGGGCGCCTTTTGTTCCATTAACGGTGCGGTGCAGCGAAAAAGCCTGTGATTCCAAAAGGGAAGCCTTTATCGCGATTTTATGGAACTTCTGCGTATCGCGGTCGCGGACCTTTGGACCGTTATGTTGCGGTGCGGCAGGCGTAATGGCTCAGGCCTCGGCGTAAGCGATCGTCGACAGCAGGCTTACCTCGGCGCGCCTGGAATCGAGCCGCGTGTGCTGCACGACGATCGGCACGTCGGACTCGAACACCGACGCATAGTCGGTGTCGCGCGGGACCGGCGCCGGGTCCTTCAAATCGTTGAAGCGCAAATGCAGCGTGCGCCGCGCGGCGACGCTGACCCGATAAGGGCCGATCGGTTCGCGGTCGGCGAAAAAGATGGTGATGCGGACGTGCGCCTCCGTGTCGGTGGCGTTGAGGATGCACGCGGTCTCGTGCGAGATCAGGGCCGGATCGGCAAACGAGCTTTGCGAAGGAATATATCCTTCGGCAATGGCCCAATGCTTGCGTCCGATGAGTTCCATTTGCCGATCTCGCGTGATGCCGCGCCGCGCCGCTCGGTCCGGGTCGAAACAACGTCGATAATCCGGATTGGTTCCATGACGGGAACTTTTTTCGCAAACGCGCGTTAGCGGCTGACGTTGCGTCCATGGCTGCGCAGGGTGGCAGCGCTTGAACATTCCAGTTACGGAACGAACATTTCAGCTACGGAAACAAAGTGATGCGCGCCCTGACTGTCGCGCCCGGTATTGCCAATTCAGCGCGCGTTGAAGACGTCCCGGAGCCGCCGCGGTCCGACGGCGCCGTGCTGGTGCGCACCTTGGCGCTGGGCGTCTGCGGCACCGACCGTGAAATCGTGTCGGGGTCTTATGGCTGGGCGCCGCCGGGCGAGAAGCGGCTGGTGATCGGCCACGAGTCGCTGGGCGAAGTGTGTGAGGCGCCCGCCGACAGCGGATTTAGCCCCGGCGATCGCGTCGTCGGCATCGTGCGCCGGCCCGATCCGGTGCCGTGCCCCGCCTGTGCCGTCGGCGAATGGGATATGTGCCGCAACGGCCGCTATACCGAGCGCGGCATCAAGGAACGCAACGGCTACGGCGCGGATTTTTTCCGCGTCGAGCCCGATTTTCTGGTCAAGGTCGATCGCGCGCTCGGCGACGCCGGCGTGCTGGTCGAGCCGACCAGCGTCGTCGCCAAGGCCTGGGATCACACCGAGCGTATCGGCCGGCGCTCGCGGGCATGGCAGCCGCAGACGCTCTTGGTCACCGGCGCCGGGCCGATCGGTCTGCTCGCCGCATTGATCGGCGCGCAGCGCGGCCTCGACGTCCATGTGCTCGACCATCATGACAGCGCGGAAAAGCGCGCGGTCGTGCATGGGCTCGGCGGCAACGTTTCATCTGGAAAAACTCACGGACTCGCGCTCAAGCCCGACATTTTGATGGAATGCACCGGCGCCCCGAGCGTGGTGCGCGATGCGCTCGGCCGCACCGCGCCGGGCGGCATCGTCTGCCTGGTCGGCGTGTCGTCGCCCGGACACGATTTCGACATCGACGTCGGCGGCCTCAATCGCACCATGGTGCTCGACAACGACGTCGTGTTCGGCAGCGTCAATGCCAACCGCAGACATTACGAAGACGCCGTCGCGGCGCTCGAGCGGGCCGACCCGACGTGGCTCGCCCGCCTGATCACGCGGCGCGTGCCGGTCGAGCAGTGGACGCAATCGCTTGAACCTCAACCGGACGACATCAAGGTCGTCGTGGATTTTTCCTGACCAAGGTGATTTTCTGACCATGTCGACCCGGATCGAAGACTATGCCCTGATCGGCGATTGCAAGAGCGCGGCGCTGGTCGCGCGCAACGGATCGATCGACTGGCTGTGCTGGCCGCGCTTCGATTCGGAAGCGTGCTTTGCCGCGCTGCTCGGCACGCGCGATCACGGCCGCTGGCTCATCGCCCCGCAAGAGCAGGCCCGCGTCACGCGGCGCTACCGGCCGAATACGCTCATTCTCGAAACCCATTTCGAGACCGCGGACGGCGCCGCCACCTTGATCGATTTCATGCCGTTCCGCGGCGAGCATTCCGAGATCGTGCGCCTCGTCGTCGGCACGCGCGGCAAGCTGAAAATGCACACCGAGCTCATCCTGCGTTTCGGCTACGGCGCCGTGGTGCCGTGGGTAACGCGGCTCGAAAACGGCGCGCTGCGCGCGATCGCCGGTCCCGACATGGCGGTGCTGCGCACGCCGGTGCGCGTCATGGGCAAGGACATGACCACGGTCGGCGAGTTCGTCATCGCGGAGGGCGAGACCATTCCGTTCGTCCTGACCTATTCGCGCTCGCACAAGACTTTGCCGGAAACGCACGACCCGACCACGGCGCTGCAGGACACGGAAAAGTTCTGGACCGAATGGGCGGCAATATGCCGGCCGGCCGGCGAATGGTCGGACGCGGTGCGCCGCTCGGTGATCACGCTCAAGGCGCTGACCTATGGGCCGACCGGCGGCATCGTCGCCGCTCCCACCACCTCGCTGCCGGAGCAGATCGGCGGCGAGCGCAATTGGGATTACCGCTACTGCTGGCTGCGCGACGCCACGCTGACGCTGCTCACCGTCATGCATGCCGGCTATTACGAGGAGGCGCAGTCCTGGCGCGAATGGCTGTTGCGCGCCGTCGCCGGCAGCCCGGAGCAGCTGCAGATCATGTACGGCATCGGCGGCGAACGGCGGCTGATCGAATGGGTCGCGGACTGGCTGCCCGGCTATGAGCAGTCGGCGCCGGTGCGCATCGGCAACGCCGCGCACACGCAGCGCCAGCTCGACGTGTTCGGCGAGACCATGGACGTGGCTTACCAGGCGCGGCGCTGCGGGCTTTCGACCCACGAATCGGGCTGGGACATCCAGCTGAAATTTCTCGAACATCTCACCGAGATCTGGCGCGAGCCGGATCAGGGCATTTGGGAAATGCGCGGGCCGGCGCAGCATTTCACCTATTCGAAGGCCATGGCCTGGGTGGCGTTCGATCGCGGCATCAAGAGCATCGAGACGTTCGGGCTCGAAGGGCCGCTCGACGACTGGCGCAAGCTGCGCGACGAGATTTGCGAAGACGTCTGCGAGCACGGCTTCGACAAGAAACTGGGAACGTTCGTGCAGGCCTATGGCTCGAACCAGCTCGACGCCAATCTGTTGCTGTTGCCCTGCATCGGCTTTTTGCCGGTCACCGACCCGCGCATCGCCGACACCATCGCGGCGATCGAACGGCACCTCGTGCGCGACGGCTTCGTCATGCGCTACAGCACCGAGGAGGTCGAAGATGCCTTGCCGCCCGGCGAAGGCGCGTTCCTCGCCTGCAGCTTCTGGCTGGTCGACGTCTATATGCTGCAGGACCGCTACGACGACGCCGAGCGGCTGTTTCGCCGCCTCGTCGGCCTGTGCAACGACGTCGGCCTGTTGAGCGAGGAATACGATCCGCGCGCGCAAACGCCTGGTCGGCAATTTCCCGCAGGCCTTCTCGCATCTGGCGCTGATCAACAGCGCCTACAATCTGACGCGCGAGCGAAAGCCGGTGGAGCAGCGTGCCCAGGACGAGACCGTGCCGCCAAAAGAGATCGCGACGGCAGGAGACCGATAGGAGTGCGTTCGGCGCAAGTGTTACAAGCGATACAAGTGTTAAATGAGTGCCGTGTCGCCGGTCTTCTTCTTATGAAGCTCGGCGCGCCGCCGTTGATTCTGCACGAACGCCGTCGGCGGGTTGCCTGATTCTTGCGCAGCACGATGCGCGAGATGTGCTCGTAAAGCGCCTTCGGCGAAACCGGCTTGACCAACAGCTCGTCCGCCCCGGACTCGTTCACCGCCAGCGTCGCGGTCTTGGTCAGATAGCCGGACAGCACGATGATCGGAATCCGGCTGGTCGGCGCGCTGGGCGCTTTCAGCATCTTGATGAATTGAAGCCCGTTCAAATCGGGCATGATCAGATCGGTGATGATGATGTTCGGCATCGTGCTGCGCGCAAGCTCGAGCGCTTCGGCGGCGCTTGCGGATTCGTAGACCTCGCGGCTGCCGAAGCCGTGCAGCATCGATCGCACCAGGCGGCGCGTGAACGGCTGGTCGTCGACGATCAGGAAGCTGATCGAAGCAAAATCCAGCGGGAACGAAGCCCGCCGGCGGATGGACGCGTGGTTGGCGCGCCCGCCACGTCAGCGCTGCCGGGCTCATGCGGATTTCGCCTCGCCGACGGCGGAGTCCCGCCTGGCCGCGCCGGCCAAATCGTCGATGATTTGCGCGATCAGGTCCGCGGCCAGCGGCAAGAGCGTCGCGCATGCGGTCCTTGCCGGCGCAATCCGGCCAGTCCGGCAGCGTCATTTCCTGTTGCCGGAGAACGTCCTTCAGGCTCTGCAATTTGGCAAAAACGTTCGGCGCATCGGCGTCGTCCAATTGCGGCTGCAGCGTGCGCGTCACGAACAGCAGAATCTCGCTGTCGGAAAGTCTGCGGAACGGCTCGCGGCCAAGCTCGCTTTTTTTCGCCGTTCTCGCCATGCACTGTCCCCCGGCACTGACGTTGGCTGGTCGAAAAATCTCTGCCGCCCATCGCCTTCCGCAATGAAGCATTACCGCAATTTGCACCGCAGCAGGCTTAAGAACACGACTTCCACCTGTCAGAGATTGCCTGACGTCTTAACGAAGCCGTTACCCTGTCGGGAGCTTCAGAAATCCAGCCAGCCCTGGCCGGATGCGTAGCGGACCAATTCGGCGCGCGTCTTGAGCCCGAGCTTTTCCAGGCCGCGCGCCTTGTAGGTCTCGATCGATTTCACGCCGACGTCGAGCCGCGACGCGATTTCCTTGTTGGTGAAGCCCAATGCGGCCATCTTCAGCACGTCGGCCTCGCGGTCGGTCAGCGCCGGCGCGACGCCTTTGCGCGCCGACAGCCGCTTGTTGATCTGTTTGCTCTCGAACACCCGGCCGACGATCGCCGGATCGATGTAGAGCCCACCGACCACCACGGCACGGATGGCCTGGACCAGATTTTCCACGGCCGAGCGCTTGAGCACGTAGCCGCGCACGCCGGCTTCCAACGCCTGATTCAGATAGGCGCGGTCCTCGTGCAGCGTGAGCACGAGTAGCCGCAGCGCCGGCATTTCGCCGGCCAGGCGGCGGCTGAGCACGATGCCGTTGAGCTCGGGCATCGATATGTCGAGCACGGCGACGTCCGGGCGCTGCTCACGAACGATCTTCAGCGCGCTGAGCCCGCTTGCGGCCTCGCCGACCAGCGCGAAATCCGGTTCGGCCCGGATGAGATTACGCAAGCCATCGAGCACGATGGGATGGTCGTCGGCGAGGACGATGCGGATTTTCTCGGTCACGCCGCTGACCTTTGGCCGTCGAGCGCGATACGGGCGAAAATCGTGGTGCCGGCGCCGACCGCGGATTCGACTTCAAGTGTTCCGCCGATCAGTATCAAGCGCCCACGCATGCCGTCGAGTCCCAGGCCGCCATAGCCGCCGGGTTTTGCCGCCATGGCGCTGACGTCGAATCCGCAGCCGTTATCCTCGATGATCACTTGCAGCGTCGCGCCGACGCGCCGGATGACGACGCTGACGTCGGACGGTCCCTGGGCGTGCTTGACGATATTGGTCAGGCCTTCCTGCACGATGCGATAGACGGTGGTGCCGATCTCGCTCGGCACCTCGTCGAGGTTCGGATCGTCGCAGTGAAAATCGACCTCGGTGCCGCAGCGTTCGCCCCAATCGGCGATGTAGCTCGCCAGCGCTTTTCGCAATCCCAGTTCGTCGATCGCCGGCGGCCGCAATTCCCAGGCGATGCGATGCAGCGTCTTGCCGAGCTCCTCCATCTTCTTGCGCACCAGGTGCAGGCGCTCGCGCGCCGCACCGTGGATCAGCGAATCGATTTCGTTGAGCTCCAGGATCGCCGCGATCAGGTCTTGGCCGGCTTGGTCGTGAAGCTCGTAGGACAGCCGCAAGCGTTCCCTTTCCTCGACGATCGACAGATGCCGGCGCAAGCCGATCACCAGATGGGATTTTGTCTCGCTTTCCGTCTTCAATTGCGCGTTGGCGAGCGACAGATCGCCGAGCAGGCGGTCGCGCTCGGTCAGCAAGGCGGCGATCGGCAGGCACCACAGCGAGGTGAAGGCCAGCAGCACCTGCATCGCCAAGATCCGCTCCGAAGAATCCGACCGCGACAGAATGGGCTCGCCGATGTTCCAGAGGACGAAGCTCGAGGTGAAAAGCGCGGTGAGGAGATTGGCCGTCGTGGCGCCGATCAGGCCGAAGCGGAGCGTCGAAAACAGAATCGCCGGGACCATGAGGAAGACGAAGGGACGGAAATAGGCGCCACAAATTCCAACGGCAATGACGAATGCAAAAATCGCCGCGGTCTCCGTAAGCCGTTGCCGCACGCGCAGCTCTTGCCACTCCCACGACGTGACGCTGATGAGGAACGGCGCCACGACAATCATGCCCAAGGCATGGGCCGGATAGGCCTGGAGCCAGATCGTGCGCCACGGAATTCCGTGCGCCGCGCCGATCACCATCGCGTTGACGGCGTTGCTGCCGGCCGGCGCCACGCCGCCCGCGATGACGATGAAAATGAGCAGATTTTTGAAGCTCGTGAGATTGGCGGCGTTGATGTGTAAAACCGAGAGGAAAGCCAGCGTTACCACGACTTCGAAAATATTGGCCACGCCGAAGATCGCGGCAGACACCGCGCTGGCGCCGACGGCGACGTTGGCGAGCGCGATGGCGCAGGTGCCGCCGACGATGATCGAGCCGTAATTGCGCAGATTACGGGTGTGACGGAGCAGCGCGACCAGGACGATGGCGTTCGGAGCCCAGATCGTTGCGGCAAAATTCGCGCTGAGCAAAAAATCGAGGGTCAGCAGCGTGACCGCGAAAACCGCCACCGGCAGCAACACGTGTCCGGCGAGCGAGAGATCCGCCGGTTCCCAGTTGGCGGCTGTTTCGGCGTTGACGGCCCCGTCATGGGTAGCCGGCACGCGGAACTGATCCGGTCCGGTCGACGACCGGCCGTGCACGGCGGCAGCGATTATGTTGGAAAGCCCCGTTCTATCCGGCATGTATCGGTCGGCCGCCGCGGTTGCACTGGCCAGAGACCCAACAAAAGCAGATGGGCGAATCAGGCCATCCCGGGCGCGGATAATCTCACGAAGACGGCGCCGAGCGATAGAGATTATCAGCACGGCGGCGCATCCCCGCGCCGGTATTGGCCGCGGCAATCAGATGGTGAAATTCACCGTAAACGAATTGCCGTTCGGATCGGACGGCATCGACATCGCATTGCCCCGCGACTAAAAAAAGCCGACGGATTCGCAGCCGGTGCCGGCCTTGAAGCTGCCCTTGGCGCGTCGGCCCGGAATATCGATGACGTGCACGGAGCCGTCGCCTTGGCAGGCGACGAACAATTCGTCGCCGCGGAACGCCATGTCCATCGGCTGCGAGCCGACCTTGATCGCGGTCTGCTCGCGGAACGTCGGATCGATCAGGCTCACCGTGTCGCTGTTCAGGCTGGTGACGCCGATCAGGCTGTTGTCCGGCGCGTAACGCGCGATCTGCGCCGCCTTCGGCACGTCCTTAAGCACGATCTCCTCGCGCACGTTGCCGGCTTCGGTATCGATCAAGAATAATGTCGGCTGCGCGTCGTCGACGGCGACCACGGTGCGGCCGTCGGCCGAGATGGCGATGCCGGCGAGCGGCCGCGGCGTCTTGATCTTGCCGAGGAGTTTTCGCTTCGGCAGGTCGATCACCGAAACCGTGCCGTCCTCCTCGTTCTCGGTGTAGAGGCGTTGCCCGTCCGGCGCGATGATCAGGCGATGGCCGTTGGTCGAGCCGGAATCGATCGCATCGACGACCTTGTTGGTCTTGCGATCGATCACCGCCACCACGGCGCTGTTCTCGCAGGTGATGTAGATCAGCCCGTCGGGCCCGAGTTTGAGCGTGTGCGGGGCGATATAGGGCCGCAGGTCGATGGTGGCGACATGGGCGCGCTGGTGCAGATCGAACACGCAGAGCAGATGCTGCGGGTTGGGATTGCGGCCATGGATGCCGTCGCCGAAGATCGGCACGTAAGCCATGCCGGTCTCCGGCACCACCAACAGCTCGTGCACCGTGCGCGGAAAGCCGTCGATCACCACCTCGGTCTCGTAGGTGTCGGGATTGAGGAACAGCACCTTGCCGCCCATCTTGTCGACTGCGATCATTCCCTTGTCTGCGGCGGCCATCGTTTCGTCCCTCGCTTGCGTCGCTTACCTTACCGCGTCATGCCCGCGCTTGTCGCGGGCATCCACGTCTTAGTGGCGAAGACGAAGACGTGGATGACCGGGACATTGGCGAGCGAAGCGACGCCGTTCTTCGAATGGCTATGCCCGGCCATGACGGCTACGATGGTGACGATTGTTTGGGGAGAGAAATCATGACCGCCGAGTCCAGCCGTAACATCAAATTCCTCAGCCACAGCGACCAGGGCGGCCGCGGCGACGGCGTCCAGGTCATGGTCAATCGCGGCTACGCCTATATCGGCCACGGCTTTTCCAACGGCATCACCGTCATCGACGTGCGCGATGCGAAGAATCCGAAGACGGTCAATTTCCTGGCCTGCCCGCCGAATACGCGGGCGCACCATATCCAGACCCACGGCGACCTTTTGCTGGCGGTCAACGGGCCGAGCGTCTGGACCATGCAGGTGAGCCAGGAGGCCTATTTCGCCGGCACCTCGGGCGACGCGCTCAAAGGGCAGCAATTCACCAGCGGATTGCGCGTCTACGATCTGTCGAAGCCGGAAGCGCCGCGCGAGATCGCGTTCCTGCCGCTCGGCGGCTTGGGGCCGCATCGCATCTGGTATGTCGGCGAGCGCTACGCTTATGTCTCGGTGCATCTGCCGGAATTCTCCGACCATATGCTGGTCATCGTCGACATGAAGGAGCCGACGAAGCCGGAAGTCGTCGGCAAGTTCTGGCTGCCCGGGCATGTGGACCGGCGGTGGCGAGACGCCGACCTGGCCGAAGGGCCGGCGCTACGCGCTGCACCACGGACTGGTCGCCGGCAATCTCGCCTATACGGCGTGGCGCGACGGCGGGCTGGCCATCGTCGACGTCGGCGATCCGGCAAAACCAAAACTCGTCTGCCACCGCAATTGGGACCCGCCGTTCGGCGGCGGCACCCATTCGCCGCTGCCGCTGCCGGACCGCAATCTCCTGGTCGTCGCCGACGAGGCGAACTTCGCCAATTGCAGCCTGGGCCTGCGCTACATCTGGATGTTCGACGTCCGCGTGCCGTCCAATCCGGTGAGCATCGCCACCATGCCGGTCCCGGACGAGTTCGACTATTGCAAGAAGGGCGGCCATTTCGGCCCGCATAACCTGTGGGAGAACCGGCCCGGCGCGTTCCAGAGCTCGCGCTTCATCTTCGCCACCCTGCACAATGCCGGCGTGCGCGCCTACGACATCGCCAATCCGTTCCAGCCGCGCGAAGTCGGCTATTTCGTGCCGCCGCCGCCCGAGCGCATGTTCGATCCGCGGCCGAACCGGCCGCAGGTGATCCAGTCGTGCGATTGCTTCGTCGATGCGGAGGCGCGTGATGTACGTCACCGATTCCAACGCCGGCCTGTACATCTTGCAATTCGAAGGCGCGTGATTGCGCGCGGCGTAACGCCGGTGCCGTTGCCGGCGCATCCACATTGACAGTGGGACCTCGCCCTACCAAAGTACCCCGCTCAGAGCCGCTCAAGCGGCCTTAGGGGAGGGGACGGATGGCACAGACCATCGAAGGCTTCGTCAGCAACGCGTTGGATGAGGCGAAGATTTCGCCGTTGCATCGCCGGGTCATCGGGCTGATCGCCGCGGGATATTTCTGCGACGTCATCGATTATCACGATATTCGGCTCGCTCGTTCCGTTCATCATCAAGTCCGGGTTCGGCGCGGGTGACGCCGCGTTGATCGGCAGCGCCACGATCGTCGGCCTTGCCATCGGCACCGCCGGCCAGGGCGAATTCTCGGATCGGTTCGGCCGCAGGTTCGTCTATCAGTTCAACCTGCTGTTCTTCGGCGTCCTCACCATCCTCGGCGCGTTCGCGCCGAACTTTACATTGCTGATGATCTGCCGTTTCATGGCCGGCATCAGCCTGGGCGCCGAGCAGCCGCTCGCCTTCGCCTATGCGGGTGAATGGGCGCCCAAGCGCATCCGCGGCCGCATCCTGGCGATCGTGCACTTTCATCGGCGGCGCCATGGTGTGGCCGATCGGCACCGGGCTCGTGCTCGGGTTCGCCTTCCTCTTTGCTGCGGGGACGGATCCGGTCTCGGCCGGCTATGTGTGGCGCGGCGTGTGGATTCTCATCGGCATCCTCGCCCTGATCGTCTGGGTGTTCCGCTTCACGCTGCCGGAATCGCCGCGCTATCTGGCGACGCACGGCCGCGGCGACGAAGCGATCAAGATTCTCGAACGACCTCGGCATTGCCGGCCCGACCGAGCCGCTGTCGACCGACGTCGCGAGCAACAGCAAGAGCGATCCGTTCGCCGTCGTGTTCAAGATGTTCCCGAGGCGCGTCATCGCCGGCATGATCTGCTTCACGGCGTTCTTCGGCATCGCCATCGGGCTCGGCGCCTGGCTGCCGAACATCATGGCAGAAAAGGGTTTCGGCATCACCAAGTCGCTGCAATACACGCTGGCGATGAACTTCGCGGTGCCGTGCGCCAGCATCTTCATGATGTACGCGCTCGACAAATTCGGCCGCAAGATCACGGCGATCTGCACCTTCATCCTGGCCGGCGTGATGGCGATTGTGTTCGGCCATGCCGAGACCGGGACCGAACTGATCGTTATCGGCTTCGTCATGATCTTCTTCGTTCAGGTCGCCGGCAATTCGATGCAGATTTTCACGTCCGAAGTGTTCCCGACCAACGCGCGCGCGTCGGGCTTCGGTTGGGCCTCGGGCGTCGGGCGGCTGATGACCGCCGTTATCATGCCGTCGATACTGTGGGTGCAGAACGACTTGGGGCCTGACGACCGTGTTCGTGTGCCTGGCGACGCTGCTGTTCATCGCCGCGATTTCCGTCACCCAGCTCGGCCCCGAGGCCAAGCAGAGAGGGCTCGACGAGATCGAGCCGCCGACCAACAAGTTGGTCGAGGCGGGCCATGCCTTCTGGCTGCGCCTTAGCGGCGCGGTGCTGACCGGGCTGGCGCTGTTCTGGTGGATCTATTTCTACGTCAACGTGCTGAAAGACCCGGGCAATTCCGTCGCCTGCCTGTTCTACAAGACGGATCAGTGCGTCGCCGCCGCCGCCGTGCCGGCAGCGACCGGGCAGTTGGTTTACCAACCCTATCTGCTGTGGGTTGGGATCGTGCTGCTGATCGTCTCGTTCTTCGTCAACGGTTCGCGCAGCCCAGCGTCGCAGACGGCGAGCTAACAGCCGCGGACAACATCGGCAAAAAGCTTCGGCCGGCCCGCGATGGCGGTGCCGGCCGAAACTTCGATGGGCCACTGCAACGCGCCCTTAAGCGCAACGGTGGGGCATGGGTGTTCACCCGCGCCAATAACGGTCTTCCCAGCTGCGCGACAGCCGCATCGCGGAGAGGATCAATCCCGCCATCGAATAGGTCTGCGGGAAATTGCCCCACAGCGCGCCGGTCTGCGGATCGACGTCCTCGGACAACAGTCCGTAGCGGTTGCGATGATTGAGCGCGTCGGTGAACAGATCTTTCGCCGCCTCGCGCCGGCCGAGCGACCACAGCGCGTCGATCAGCCAGAACCGGCAGATCAGGAACGCGGTGACCGGCAGGCCGAAATCGTCGGCATTGGCGTAGCGCATGACGTGCTTCTCGCGCATCAATTCGCGCTCCATGGCGGCGACGGTCGAGGCGAAGCGCGGATCGTCGACCTCGACGACGCCGAGATCGGCCAAGCAGCAGCACGCTGGCGTCGAGATCGTCGGAGCCGAACGCCGCGGTGAAGGCGCCGCGCTTCTCGTTCCAGGCGCCGTCGATCAGCGCGGCATGGATCGGCTCGGCGATCGAATTCCAATATTTGGCGCGATCGGCAAGCCCGATGCGGTTGGCGATCGCCGCCAGCCGCTGACAGCCGGCCCAGCACATCGCCGCCGAATGGGTGTGGATGCGCGAGCGGCCGCGATATTCCCAGATGCCGGCGTCGGGCTCGAGCGCCTTCTGGGCAGCGCGGTCACCGAGCGATTCCAGCAGATGAAACAGCCCTTCGTCGCCCGGCCGCGGCAGGCGGCGGTCGAAGAACATCGGCATGGCGGCGAGAATGACGCTGCCATAGGTGTCGTGCTGGATCTGATCGACCGCGGCATTGCCGATGCGCACCGGGCCGTCGCCGCGATAGCCTTCGAGGTCGGGCGCGGTGCGTTCCTCGATGCTGGTCGTCGGCACGATGCTGTAGACCGGGCGCAGCTCGTGATCGAGCTTCGATGCGATCGACAGCGTGAACGAAATGAACTCCTCCATGGTGCGCGTGGCGCCGATGCGGTTGAGCGCCTGGACGACGAAATAAGCGTCGCGCAGCCAGCAATAGCGGTAATCCCAGGTGCGGCCCGACGACGGCGCCTCGGGGATCGACGTGGTGTGCGCGGCGATGATGCCGCCGGTCTCGTCGAAATTGGAGAGCTTCAGCGTGATCGCGGCGCGGATGATGGCCTCCTGCCAATCGTATGAGATCGACAGGCGGCGCACCCATTCCATCCAATAATCGCGGGTGCGCTCGGCAAATTCGCGACAGGTCTGCTGCAGATCGCCGGAATACGGCTCGTCGGGGCCGAACACCAGATGCAACGGCCGCGTCAGCACGAACGGCGCTTCGCTTTCGATCAGCGACAGCGGCGCATCCGTCGTCAGGCGGATCACGGTGCTTTCCGTGGAATAGCGGATGTGATTGCTGCCGAGCGAACGATGGGGCAGCGGCTTGCCGTAGTCGCAGGTCGGCCGCATCCGGACGGTGATGCGCGGCAGGCCGGCGATCGGCTCGATGATGCGGAACAGCTGCGGCGGCCGGAACACGCGGCCGAATTGGCGAAAGCGCGGGGCGAAGTCGGTGATCTTCACCTTGCCGCCGTTGCGGTCGGTCAGCACGGTCGAGACGATCGCGGTGTTGCGGACGTATTCGGACTGGAACTCCGCCATGTCGTCGAGCACGACGTCGGAAAATCCCTTCTCCTCTTTTCCGGACACCAGCCGGCAGAAGATCGGATCGCCGTCGAAGCGCGGATAGCACCACCAGACGATGCGCGAGTGCGGATCGACCAATGCGGCCGTGCGGCCGTTGCCGATGACGGCGAGATCAAGCCCGTGATCTGTCATGCCGCCGTGCCTCGCCTTCGGCCGCGATGCGCGCAAGCCAGGCGCGCACCGATTCCGGCTTGTCGAAATGGCCGTTGGCGTCGGCAAAGACGCGGCCGACGGAAAAGCCCAGGCCGCCGAATCTGCGAAATGATGCCGAACACCGGCTCGTCGGTGATGTCGTCGCCGATGAAGATCGGATTGCGGTCGGCGAACGGCGGAAAGCTCATCAGCTCGCACACCGCGTCGGCCTTGTTGATGCCGGCCGGCTTGATCTCGACGACCAATTTGCCGGGCAGAATCTCGACCGAGCCCGGCGGCGCGCTGGCGCAAATCGCCGCGACCGCGGTGCGCACCTCATCTTCCTTGTCCGGCGCCAGGCGATAGTGAATCGCCAGCGAATAGCCCTTGTTCTCGGCGAGGATGCCGGGGCCGATCTCGGTGACGCTGGCGAGCTTGCGCTTCAAAGTCGCGCTCAGCGGCCCCGCGCGCAGCAGCGGTTCGGCGTCCGCGGCCACGCGCAACTCCGCGCCATGGCCGCCGATCGCGGCGAGCTGCAACGGCGAAAAGATCAGATCGATGTCGGCGAGCGAGCGGCCCGAGACCAGCGCCACCGCGCCGCCGGTCAAGTCGTCGAGCCGCGCCAGCGTGCGGCGCAGGCCCGGCGGCACCCAAACCTGCTGCGGCGACGGCGCCAGATCGAGGATGGTGCCGTCGATGTCGAGCAGGATCGCGCATTTCCGCAAGTCGGGGACAAGCGAGATTTCCGCAAGCTCCATGTCGAGATCCGATATGTCCAGGCTCATGTTCACGTCTCGACATCCGCTATTCAATCGATGAATGCAAGCGGCCGGCTCACCGCTTCGAGCGATTTGCGCTCGGCAGCGATGCCCCAGCGGGCCTGGACGACGGCGGCAGCGGTCATCAGGATCGCGCCGAGCACGTAGCCGATGGCGACGCTGCCGCGCGAGCCGGTTGAGATCAGCATGCCGAACAGCAGCGGGCCGGCGATGCCGCCGATGCCGGTGCCGATGGCATAGAAGAAGGCGATGGCGAGCGCGCGAATCTCCAGCGGGAAAATCTCGCTCACCGTCAGATAGGCCGAGCTCGCCGCCGCGGAGGCGAAGAAGAACACGATCATCCAGGCGACGGTCAGCGTCGTCGCGGTCAGGAGGTCCTGGCTGAACAGATAGGCGGTGACGGCGAGCATGATGCCGGACAGCGCATAGGTCGATGCGATCATGATCTTGCGGCCGACGGTGTCGAACAGGCGGCCGAGCAGGAGCGGGCCGAGCACGTTGCCCGCGGCGAACGGCAGGATGTACCAGCCGACCGCCTGCGCCGGTATGCCGTAGAAGTCGGTGAGGATCAGCGCATAGGTGAAGAAGATCGCGTTGTAGAAGAACGCCTGCGCGACCATCAAAGTGAGGCCGACCAGGGTGCGCTGGCGATAGGTTACGAACAGCGTGCGGGCGACCTCGCGCAGCGGCGTGTGGTCGCGCATGCGCAGCCGCACCCGCTCGTGCACCGGCGCATCGCCGCCGCGCGTAGAAAATTGCGCTTCGATGCCGCGGACGACCGCGTGCGCCGCTTGCGGGAAGCCGTGCGTCACCAGCCAGCGCGGGCTTTCCGGAATCCAAAGTCGCATGACCAAAATAACGAGTCCTATTGTTGCGCCGATCAGGAACGCCAGCCGCCAGCCGATCGCCGGATCGATGAATGCCGGATCGAGCAGGACGAGCGAACCGCCCGCGCCCATTGCCGCGCCAAGCCAGAAGCTGCCGTTGATGAGGAGGTCGGTCCAGCCGCGGAACCGTGCCGGAATAAGCTCCTGGATTGTCGAATTGATGGCAGTGTATTCGCCGCCGATGCCGGCGCCGGTGAGAAAGCGGAACACGACGAAGCTCCACGCATTCCACGACAGGCCCGTGGCCGCGGTCGCCGCGAGATAAACGGCGAGCGTGATCGTGAACAGCTTTTTGCGGCCCGAGCCGATCGGTCAGCCAGCCGAAGAAGAACGCGCCGAGCACGGCGCCGGCGAGATAACAGCTTCCGGCAAGGCCGACCTGCGCATTGCTCAACCCCAAAGCGGAACTCTGCTTGAGCTCGCCGGACAGCGCGCCGGCCAGCGTCACTTCGAGACCGTCGAGAATCCAGGTGATGCCGAGCGCGACGATCACCAACAGGTGAAATCGCCCGAACGGCAGGGCGTCGAGCCGCGCCGGGATATCGGTGGCGATGATGGCGCTCGATGGGCCTTTAGCGGCGTCGTGCGCCGGGTTCCGGCGCACAGGAGGCGGGATGGCGCGATAATGAAAGTCTCGATGCGGCAATAACGTTGCCTGCGAAAAGTGCCATATCTGAATGCCGTCAGGCCCGGGTTCCCAGCCACTAACGCCTGGTGCGGTCCAAGGGTTCCTGTGGCATGCGTTCCGGCTGCGGGAGCTCAGCGCGCCGGTGCGGCCTTACCGGAATAGGTAATCCGCCATATGGTACCGCTGGCATCTTCCGAAACCAGCAGTGCCCCGTCCTTGTCGACGGTGACGCCGACCGGGCGGCCCCAGACCTCCGAATCGTTGATCACGAAGCCGGTGGCGAAATCCTCGTATTCGCCCGTCGGCGCGCCGTCCTGCATCGGCACGCGGATGATCTTGTAGCCGGTGCGTTTGGAGCGATTCCAGGAGCCGTGCTCGGCGGCGAAAATATTGCCGCGGTACTCGGCCGGGAATTGCGTCGCGTCATAGAACGTCATGCCGAGCGACGCCGAATGGGCTTGGATCAGCACGTCCGGGACGGTGATCTTGTCTTTGAGGTCCGGCCGCTCGCCGCCGTGACGCGGATCCTCGTGCGCGCCGATATAGTACCAGGGCCAGCCGTAAAAGGCGCCCTCGCGCACGCGGGTGATGTAATCGGGCGGCACATTGTCGCCGAGGCCGTCGCGCTCGTTGGTCGAGCACCACAGCGTGCCGCTCGCGGCTGCGACCGCCATGCCGACGCAATTGCGGATGCCGGTGGCGAAGATGCGGCGGTTCTTGCCGTCCGGATCGAAGGCGAGCACGTCGGCGCGCTCGGTCTCATTGCCCCACGCCGCGCCGAGCGGATGATTGGACTGCCACGCCTGCAGCGCCGTCGCGCTCAGCTTCTCCATGCCGTCGCCGGCGTTCGAGGGGAGCCGACCGACACATACATTGTCTTGCCGTCCGGCGAGAACACCACGTCGCGGGTGCTGTGGCCGCCGACCGGCAGATGCGGCACCACGACCTCGGCCGGGCCGCGCGCGGTGAGATCGCCATTGCGATAGGGAAAGCGGACGACGGCATCGGTATTGCCGACATAGACCCACTGCGGGTCGGGACCGGCCGGATAGAACGCGATGCCGAACGGGTAGCGCAGGCCCGATGCGAATGTGCTCGGCTGCGCCGCGCCGTTGCCGCCCGGCCGCAACACGCGGATGCGCCCCGCGCTGCTTTCGGCGACGAACACGTCGCCATTCGGCGCCACGCGAATGATGCGCGGCTCGGCGAGGCCCGAGGCAAATAGGTTGACTTCGAAGCCGTTTGGGACGATTGGCTTTTGATCGGTGCGGCGCACTTCTCTGACGAAATTCCGCGCCGATTCGGCCGTGTTCGGCGCTGGCAAGTCTTGCGGCCTGATGATCCGGCGCACACCCGGATGATCGCCGTGCCAGTCGCCGAATGCGGCCGTGCCTTCGAGCAAGCCCGCGCCCGTCTGGGCGAACAGCGGGATGGCGACGAAGGCAACAACCAGCTGCGGCGGACGCCGCCAGAATGTCACGAACGGGATGCGGCATGGCGTGCTCCTGGCGAGGTTTCAGGGATGAACAAGCCGAGGTCGGTACGGTTCCGCGGGTGACGCGCCTTGATTGCTGAAGCTGCCACCCGACTGGAGATTCCGCGGCGCCTGCGCGCCATCGTGCGGGCGCGAGAATCGAGCCTGATCCTGCTGGCGGCCTTGGTCGGCGTGCTTGGCGGAGCGGTCGTGGCCGGCATGGGCATCGGCGTCGACATTCTCCATGAGGTGTTCTTCCAGTTGTCGCCGGGCGAGCGGCTGTCGGGGCGGCTTTCGCTCGATCCGTGGTTGGCGATTCTGGTGCCGCTCGGCGGCGGCATCATATTCGGTATCGCCAGCGAAGTGATCGCCCGGTGGCGGCCGGAGCGCGAGGTCGATCCGATCGAAGCCAATGCGCTGCACGGCGGCCGCATGTCGCTCATCGGCAGCATGATCGTCGCGGCGCAGACCATGTGGTCGAGCGGCGTCGGCGCGTCGGTCGGATTGGAAGCCGGCTACACCCAGATCGCCAGCGGCATCGCCTCGCGCATCGGCCACGCCTTTCGCCTGCGCCGCGGCGACCTGCGCATCCTGGTCGGTTGCGGCGCCGCCGCCGGCATTGCCGGCGCCTTCGGCGCGCCGCTCGCCGGCGCGTTCTACGGTTTTGAGCTGATCATCGGCAGCTATTCGCCCACCAGCCTGGCGCCGGTCGGCATTGCGGCGCTGATCGGCTTTTTGGTGGCGCAGCATTTTTCGCCGGCCGAGCTCGGCGTCGTCGCGCCCGACAAGACGACGATCGCGGCCCATGATCTGGTGCTGGCCGCGACGCTGGGCCTCCTGGCGGCGATGCTCGGCATCATTCTCATGCGCGGGGTCGCGATCTGCGAGGCGATGTTCACCCGGTCGCGGCTGCGGCCGACCTTGCGCACCGCGGCCGGCGGCCTGGTGGTCGGGCTGATCGCGATCGTGTCGCCGCAGGTGATGTCGTCGGGCCACGGCGCGTTGCGCGTCGCCGGCATGCTCGATCTGTCGTTTCGCGCGGTGGCGCTGCTCTTCGTGCTCAAGATCGTCGCCTCGATCGCTTCGCTCGGCTCCGGATTCCGCGGCGGGCTGTTTTTTTCCTCGCTCCTGATCGGCGCGCTCGGCGGTCATCTCCTGGCGATCGCGCTGACGATGTTCTGGCCGACGTCCTATTTCGATCCGAACGCCTATGCGGTGATCGGCATGAGCGCGCTGGCGGCTTCCGTCATCGGCGGTCCGCTGACCATGATCTTCATCGCGCTGGAGACCACCGGCGACCTGTGGCTGACGACCGCGGTGCTGATCGCCGTGATCATCGCCGCGCAGGTGACGCGGGAAGGTTTCGGCTACTCGTTCGCCACCTGGCGCTTCCATCTGCGCGGCGAGACCATCCGCAGCGCCGCCGACGTCGGCTGGATGCGCGACCTCACCGTCGGCAGCATGATGCGCGAAGACGTGCAGACGGTGCACGCCTCGACCACGATCGGCGCGTTCCGCGAAGAATATCCGCTCGGCGCCATGCCCTATGTGGTCGCCGTCGACGAGAACGACCGCTATGTCGGGCTGGTGCTGATGGCGGACGCGCATTCCGCCGAAGTCTCGCCCGACAAGCCGGTCAAGGAGCTGCTGCACTACCGCGAAGACCTGCTGCTGCCCGGCATGGCGGTCAAGGAAGCGGTGCTCGCCTTCGACCGCGCCGAAGCCGAAGCGCTGGCCGTCGTCGATTCGTTCCGCGACCGCCACGTCATCGGGCTGCTCACCGAAGCCTATGTGCTGCGCCGCTATGCGGCGGCGCTGGAACGCCGGCGCCGCGAGCTGATCGGCGACGAATAGACGCATACATTATTATAATTATAGCGGTGCGCCGCTTTTGCCGCCGGCTCCGCGTATTGCGCATGACGCGACGCACAAAGAACGGCACTTCACGCGTTTGTCATGACCCAACCATTATGGCTGTCGATAGTCTTGGCGGCGGCACTTGGCGCGCTGACCGTGACGCGAAACGCATTCGAGGCGAGAGGCGCATGGACGACATTGCAACTGCGCAACGGCCGGAGCAATCGGCCCGTGCGAATATGGTCTTCATTCCCGGCGGCACGTTCCGCATGGGATCGGACAAGCATTATCCGGAAGAGGCGCCGGCGCATCGCGTCACCGTCGACGGCTTCTGGATCGACCGCACGCCGGTGACCAACCGGCAGTTCAAGGAATTCGTCAAAGCCACCGGCCACGTCACCTTCGCCGAAATTCCGCCCGATCCGAAGAATTATCCCGGCGCGCTGCCGCACATGCTCTATGCCGGCTCGCTGGTGTTCACGCCGCCGGGCCGTCCGGTCGATCTGAAAAACTGGGGCGAGTGGTGGAGGTTTCTCAAGGGCGCGAACTGGCGCCGCCCTTACGGCCCGAAGAGCAACATCAACGCGAAGGATAATCATCCCGTCGTGCACGTCGCTTACGCCGACGCGCTGGCCTACGCCGCATGGGCCGGCAAGGATTTGCCGACCGAAGCCGAATGGGAATTCGCCGCGCGCGGCGGCCTCGACGGCGCCGAGTTCGCCTGGGGCGACGAGCTCACGCCCGGCGGCAAGCACATGGCCAATACCTGGCAGGGCAATTTCCCGCACGAGAATCTTTGCAACGACGGGTTCGATCGCACCTCGCCGGTGACGGCGTTCCCGCCCAACGGCTACGGCGTCCACGACATGATCGGCAATGTCTGGGAGTGGACCACCGACTGGTTTTCGCAAAAGCACCAGGCCGACGCGCCGAAGGCGTGCTGCGTTCCGGAAAATCCGCGCGGCGGCGGCGAGGCGGAGAGCTACGACCCCTGCCAGCCGCAGATCAAAATCCCCCGCAAGGTCATCAAAGGCGGCTCGCATCTGTGCGCGCCGAATTACTGCCGCCGCTACCGCCCGGCCGCGCGCCATGCGGAAGCGGTGGATACGTCCACGAGCCACCTCGGATTTCGGTGTGTCATCAGAAACAGGGAGCGATCAATGTCCAACGGCGACAACGCAGACAAGTCGAGCCTGAAGAACAGCGCCCTCAACCGCCGCAACATTTTGCTCGGCGGTACCACGCTCGCCGCCGCGTCGGCGATCGTCGCCAATAACCCGGTCCAGGTGGCGCAGGCGCAAGCGCAGCCGGCGGCGCCGGCCGGGCGCAAGCCGAACATCCTCTTCATCATGGGCGACGACATCGGCTGGTACAACGTCAGCGCCTACAACATGGGAGTGATGGGCTACCGCACGCCCAACATCGACCGCATCGGCAAGGAGGGCGCGGTCTTCACCGACTGGTACGGTCAGCAGAGCTGCACGGCAGGCCGCGCCGCCTTCATCACCGGCCAGTCGCCGATCCGCACCGGCCTCACCAAAGTCGGCCTGCCCGGCGCGGAGCTTGGCCTCGGGCCGCTCGACCCGTCGGTCGCGGATGTCATGAAATCGCTCGGCTATGCGACCGGCCAGTTCGGCAAGAACCACCTGGGAGATCGCAACGAGCATCTGCCGACTGTGCACGGCTTCGACGAATTCTTCGGCAATCTCTATCACCTGAATGCCGAGGAGGAGCCGGAAAATCCCGACTACCCGAAGGACCCCCGCTTCCGCGCGAAATTCGGCCCGCGCGGCGTTCTCAAGACCAAGGCCACCGATAAGGACGATCCGACGATCGATCCCGCCTTCGGGCGCGTCGGCAGGCAGGTCATCGAAAATACCGGCCCGCTCGACACCAAGCGGATGGAAACAATCGACGAGGAATTTCTCGCCGGCGCCAAGGATTTCATCAACCGTCAGCAGACGGCCGGAACACCCTGGTTCTGCTATTTCAACACGACGCGCATGCACGTCTTCACGCATTTGAAGAAATCATCGCAAGGCAAGACCGGGCTCGGCCTCTATCCGGACGGCATGGTGGAGACCGACGGACACGTCGGCGAGCTGCTGAAGCTGATCGACGACCTCGGCGCGGCCAACAACACGATCGTCGTCTACACCAGCGACAATGGAGCCGAAGCTTTTACCTGGCCCGACGGCGGCTCCACGCCCTTTAGGAGCGAGAAAGCGACGAACTTTGAAGGCGCATTCCGTGTTCCCTGCCTGATTCGCTGGCCAGGCGTGATCGCGCCCGGCACGATCGTCAACGACATCTGCGCCCACGAGGATTTCATCCCGACGTTCGCCGCGGCGGCCGGCGAGCCCGACCTCGTCGACAAGCTGGTGAAGGGCACCACGCTCAATGGCAAGAGCTTCAAGGTCCATCTCGATGGCTACAACCTGATGCCCTACTTCAAGAGCGGAGCGAAGGACTCGCCTCGCGACGAGATTCATGTACTGGAGCGACGACGGCGATCTGATGGCGATGCGTTTCCGTAATTGGAAGGTCGCGTTCATGGAGCAGCACACCGAGATGAATCCCGCAACGCCGATGGGCGTGTGGCAGGGTCAATTCACCAAGCTGCGTGTGCCAATGCTGTATAACCTGCGCGCCGATCCATTCGAGAAGGCTACCATCAGCATATATTACGGCGACTGGTCGGCGCATCGGATGTTCATGCTGGTGCCGGCGCAGGCATTCGTCGCGAAATGGCTGGAGAGCTTCAAAGACTTCCCGCCGCGCGCCAAAGCGGCGAGCTTCTCCGTCAACGATGCGATGGAGCAAATCCAGACGAACGCGACCAAGGACTGACGGCGTCGCGATCGGCAACCTCGTAGGATGGGTGGAGCGAAGCGAAACCCATCATGCAGCGTCGCGGCTAAGGGTAATGGGTTTCGCTACGCTCTACCCATCCTACCCGCTCAGTGCATCACCAAAAGTATCAGCGACCGGCCTATGGCTTGTGACAGTTTCGAATGGAATAATACCCGGGCGCATCCGGCACTTTTAAGTGCGAGCGAACTTTGAACTGTGCCTCGCACGCGCAGCACCGGCGCCGGTTGAACCGACGCCACCAAACTTGACTTGTAATCGCCAGGCGCAGGAGAGAGTCATGAAGAGAACCACATTCTCAGCGATTTTGATCATTGCGGCAGTGGTCGCCGTCTTGGGCGGCAGGGCCATTTCCGCGGACAAGTACACGGTGCAGGTCCCGGGAGGGCTCGCGTTCTCCGAGTTCAGAGGCTACGAGGACTGGCCGGTCATCTCGACTAGCGACAACAACGGCAAGTTCGCCGCGATTTTGGGTAATCCGGTCATGATGGACGCCCTTCGGGCAGGCGTGCCCGGCAACGGCAAGCCTTTCCCGGACGGCGCCAAGATGGCGAAAATCCATTGGACCCCGAAAACACAAGTGACGTACCCAGGTCAGCCGAAGGTGCTGGGTACCCAGGCCAACGCCGATTTCATGGTGAAGGACAGCACGAGGTTCGCGAACAGCGGTGGATGGGGATGGGGCTCATTCGACTACGACGCAGCGACCGATATGTTCAGCCCCGCCACCGAGGCGGACAGTCCGCCGCAGGGGCACGACGCGAAGTGCGGGTTCGCGTGCCACACACTGGTGAAGAGCCGCGATTACGTTTTCACCGAGTTCGCGCACAGGTGAAGCGGTAAGTCTTCCGCTAGGACAGTCGCCGACAGCCACATCGCGGCTGAAGGTGATGGGTTTCGCTATGCTCAACCCATCCTACGCGCTTCAATCCCGATATGTTCGGAATGGCCATCGGCGGATGCTGAAACCCAACCACGTAATTCTTGCGTTGGCGCTCTTGCTCGCAATGCTCGCGGATTCATGGGGACAATCACTGGACAAACCCAATAGGCGGATGCTGCCAAGGATTCCGCCGGTGCCGCTCATCGCGCAATCGATGAGACCGAAAAACGGGACATAATCTTGCACCGTGCTTATGTTTCTGGCGGCGGTGTACCCGCAAGGCGCATAGTGGAGGTTTACAGTACCGCTACAGGTCAAACCGCAAGATCGACACCCTTAAGCGGCGATTTTGAGATTCACATGAATAATCAAGGAATGACGCCGGCAGAACTGATGGAGATCGCGATAGGGTTTTGCGATGCCGCAAAAATTCCACCCGAACCAAATTACAACCGCGAGCCTTTTCATGACTGGCTCGGTCCCGGAACTCAAAGTCGCCCGATGCTCTGGAGAAAAATTCCAACAGATAGACCGGCTTCCGCAATATATGGCCGGATCTATTACCGAGATATCTTCGGGAGATATCGCTCGTCGGGTTTCATCCAAAGCATTTTGCCCGATGGCGGCACCGCTCCGCTCCTAGCCCCGCCAGCCTACACCGCCTACGATTGATGTTGGCATTGCGCCGAATATGCCGTCCCCGGACGACGCCTTTTGCGCGATGAGATTGAGTTGCAACCTGCACGCTGCGTCCCTTCTCCCCAGAGGGGAGAAGGACAGGATGAGGGGGTTCGGACGCTGGAGCTTTTTCTCGAACTTCCGAACCCCCTCACCCCCGCCCTCTCCCCTCTGGGGAGAGGGAGTCCACGGCCGTTGCCTTTGTCGCGTTTTTGTTGACATTAGTCCCTATTGTGGTTACCGTATAGTCCTCGCTCATTGAAGGACATGGCGCGGAGGCACACCGCGTCGTGGGAGCGAGGGAGGTGCCCGCGGGCGGATTTGCAGTTCGCTTCCGGGCGGCTTGGGCATCATGTCTCCCGGCATTACGACCGGGGTAGGTGCATCCCTGGACTGGGACAGGCGAAGGCGGGTAACGCCCGTTCAGACCACGTCCCAGGAAGCCTGGCCTGAAGCTGAGCCTTTGGGATGGAATAATTCCCTTAGGCGAGAGCCGTGGTGGAACGCCGTCAAGCGTGCGCGCTCCAAAAGGGCGCGCGCCGCATCGCAAGATGCGGCGATTGTTACCCAGCGTTTGCCGACGTTCCGCTTCCTTCAATTTTCTTCATAGCCCGGATGGAGCGCAGCGTAATCCGGGGCGGCGGTGCAAGCGGCAATGTCGTTCCCGGATTGCGCTTCGCTCCATCCGGGCTACGAACGACGAAACGGTGTAACGGAAGATCGAAAGCCAGGCCCCACCCCTGACTTTCTCAAGGCCGAGCCGGGTTCGCCATGCAGATCGAACGAGTCTCGCGCCGCGCGGGATGCGGCGGCGCATGCCATTTTCACAACAATGTCCGGTGAGTAAGCTAGAGAGATTAAGCTAGAAGCTTGGCATGCGCAGAAGCGCACACGGAGAGAGATCCATGCGGACCATCGCCGTGACAGGAGCAATCGCAGTTGCCGGCGCGCTTCTTGCCGCGCCAGCGCACGCGCAAGCCGTGCCGCCGGCGGAAGTGCGCGCCATCGCCAAGGACGCCGTCATTTGGGGCTTCCCGCTGGTCGACAGCTACCGCGTGCAATATTCGTATTTCGTCGATCGCACCGGCGCCGAATACAAGGCGCCCTGGAACACGCTGGTCAATAACGCGCGCGTCTATACGCCCGACGACAAGGCGATCCAGACGCCCAATTCCGACACGCCCTATTCGTTCGTCGGCGCCGACCTGCGCGCCGAGCCATTGGTCATCACGGTGCCGGCGATCGACAAGGGCCGCTATTACTCGATCCAGTTCATCGACATGTACACGTTCAACTTCGCCTATGTGGGCAGCCGGGCCACCGGCAACGGCGCCGGCAGCTTCCTGCTCGCCGGGCCGGACTGGAACGGCACCAAGCCGGCGAACATAAGGTCGGTGATCCACTCCGAGACTGAGTTCGCCTTCCTGCTCATCCGCACCCAGCTGTTCAATCCCGGCGACATCGACAACGTGAAGAAGATTCAGGCGGGCTACAAAGTCCAAACCTTGTCGCAGTTCCTCGGCAAGCCGGCGCCCGAGCCTGCGCCCACCATCAATTTCCTGAAGCCGCTCACGGCGGACGCGGAACGTACCTCGCTCGATTTCTTCAGCGTGCTGAATTTCGTCCTGCAGTTCTGCCCGACCAATCCGGCCGAGGCGGCGCTTGCGGGCGCGTTTCGCCAAGATCGGCATCGATGCCGGCAAGAAATTCGATCCCGCCGCGCTGACGCCTGGCATGCGTCAAGCCTACCAGGACGGCATGGCCGAAGCCTGGAAGGCCTTCGCCGACTACAAGACGACGCGGCTCGATACCGGATTATCCTCCAGTGCCGACGGCTTCGGCTCGCGGGCGTTCCTGAAGGATCACTACATCGATCGCATGGCGGGAGCCGTGCTCGGTATCTACGGCAACTCGAAGGACGAGGCGATCTATCCGGTCTATTTCATCGATGCCGACAAGCAGAAGCTCGACGGCACGCGCCGCTACGCCATGCATTTCGCGCCGGGCCAGTTGCCGCCGGTCAATGCGTTCTGGTCGCTCACCATGTATCAGCTGCCGGCGAGCCTGCTCTATGCCAATGCGCTCAACCGCTATCTGATCAATTCGCCGATGCTGCAAAACCTCAAGCGCGACGCCGACGGCGGGCTGACGCTTTACATCCAGCACGACTCGCCGGGCGCCGACAAGGAGGCCAACTGGCTGCCCGCGCCCGGCGGGCCGTTCTTCGCGGTGTTGCGGCTCTATTGGCCGAAGCCCGATGCGCTCAACGGCAAATGGACGGCGCCGCCGCTGCAGAAGACGAACTGAACGTTGCGGAGATCGCAAATGAAAATCAAGCTCGCCTCTTGTGCTTTGGCTTTGATCTTCGCCGTCATTGGCGGCGCGCAGGCGCAGACCGCCGCACCGACGTCGGCAGCCAATACAGTGCCGGTTACCATCGACAATTTCACGCGCGCGGAGTCCGATCTGTATTTTCACTCCATTGGCATCAAGGAAGGCGGCTTCGGCAAGTTCTTTCACAACCGTGAGCCGGCGCCGATCGACAATCAAAACGTCATACGGCTGAACCGCGACACGTTGTATTCCGGCGCGGTGTTCGATCTCGATGCCGGGCCGGTGACGATCACGCTGCCCGATGCCGGCAAACGTTTCATGTCGATGCAGGTGATCGATGAGGACGAATATACGCACGGGGTCTTCTACGGTGCGGGCAGCCACACCTTGACGCGGCAAAGGATCGGCACGCGCTACGTCGCGGTGGCCGTGCGCACCCTGGTCGATCCGATGGACGCGAACGATGTTCAGCAGGTCCACGCCTTGCAGGACGCGATCAAGGTGAGCCAGAAAAGCGCCGGCAAGTTCGAAATCCCGAACTGGGATCCGGTCAGCCAGAAGAAAGTGCGCGATGCGCTCCTCGTCCTCGGCTCGACGATGTCCGACTTCAAGCACGCGTTCGGCGCCAGGAACGAGGTCGATCCGGTCCGTCATCTGATCGGCGCCGCCGCAGCCTGGGGCGGCAACCCCGACAAGGCGGCGATCTATCTCAATGTCACGCCGCCGAATAACGATGGCAAGACGATCTATCGGCTCACGGTCAAGGATGTGCCGGTCGACGGGTTCTGGTCGGTCAGCGTCTATGACGCTGCCGGCTACTACGAGAAGAATCAGTACAACGCCTATTCGCTCAACAATATCACGGCGAAGAAAAGCGATGGTGGCGCGATCGCGATCCAGTTCGGCGGTTGCGACGGCAAAATTCCGAACTGCCTGCCGATCGTGGCGGGGTGGAACTATACGGTGCGTCTCTATCGGCCGAAGCCGGAGATCGTGAGCGGCAAATGGACATTTCCGCAACCGCAGCCGGTGCCGTGAAGATGACATAAATTTTACGTCGCCGCCGGCGCGGAAATCGCAATTCCCGGTACTGGGCAAGCCGGTGGCAAAGCAGATAGAGTGCGAACCTAGAAATCGCCTGCGCAAAATGTGGCGAGTACCGGGAGGCGATCATGATCAAGCTGACATTGAGGCTTTTGGCGGTCGCGCTGTTGTTTGCAGTGCCGCAGGCGGCATCGGCGCAGACGCCGCCGCCGCCGTCGCAGCCGGCATCGGCGCCGGCGCAACAGTTGCTGACCTCGGGGCAGCTCGACGCGCTGGTCTCTCCGATCGCGCTTTATCCCGACGCGCTGCTCTCGCTGGTCCTCATGGCCTCGACCTATCCGCTCGAAGTCGTCCAGGCCGACCGCTGGGTGGGAGCCAATAAGAATCTTCAGGGCGACGCGTTCAAGGCGGCGCTCGACCAGCAGAACTGGGACGACAGCGTGAAGTCGCTCACCGCCACGCCCGACGTGCTCGACATGATGAGCAACAAGCTCGACTGGATGCAGCAGCTCGGCGACGCGGTGCTGGCGCAGCAGCCCGATGTCATGGACGCGATCCAGCGGCTTCGCACCAAGGCGCAAGCCAACAACAAGCTGAGCACGACCAGTCAGCAGACCGTGTCGACACAACAGCAGGGCGGCCGGCAGGTCATCGTCATCGACCCGACCGACCCGGACCAGGTCTTCGTGCCGTTTTACGATCCGTCCGTCGTCTTCGGGCCGTGGCCTTATCCGGATTATCCGCCGTATTTCTGGCCGCCACCGGCCTTTATCGGCGCCGGACTGCTGGCAACCGGGATTGCGTTCGGCGCCGGCTATGCGCTCGGGCGTTGGGCGTCGAACGGCAATCGCTGGGGCGGCGGCGTCAATTGGGGCGGCAGAAACATCAACGTCAACCGCTCGCTCAACGTCAGCGGTAACAACTGGGTGCACAATCCGGCACACCGTGGCGGCGTGCGTTACAACAACGCGGGCGTCGCGGCCAAATTCGGCGGCAACAATGCCGGCCAGAATCGTCTCAACGGCCGCGGCTCCGGCGGCCAGCAGGTGTTGCAGCCGGGCGGCGGCGGCAATCGATCGAATCTGGGCGGCGGCGCCGGCGCCGGCGGCAATCGCAATATTGGCGGCGGCGCGGGCAATAGGTCGCTCGGCAATGGCGGCGCTAACACCAGGCCGACCGGTGGCCAGAATACGCGCAGCCGCGGCAATGCCGGCGCAAATATCAATCGCGGTGGTGGCGGCGGCGGTGGCGCAAACCTCAATCGCGGCGGTGGTGGCGCCCGGGCTCGCGCCGCCGGCGGAGGTGGCGCAGCCATAAGTCGCGGCGGTGGTGGCGGCGGCGGCGGCGGTGGTGCCAGGGCCCGCGGTGGTGGCGGCGGTGGTGCCGCGCGTGGCGGCGGCGGCGGTGGACGCCGGCGCTGAGCGTCGGATCGCTTCGTCGGCGAATGCTTGAGCCTATCAGGCTTTTTCCAAAGATGGTTCAGGGCTCCTCGAGCCCTGGAAAGGGAGCAGCATGCCAATAGCCGGCGGTAAGATCGTCGACATCAGTCTCGAGCTCGATCCGAAAAATTTCGGCATGCGCACGCCCGCCGGATTCACCAAGGACATGCAGTTCGCCATGGAGGTGCTCAAGGAGCACGACGCGCCGGGCGGCGCCGGCCAGATCGTGCGCGGCGTCCATATGCGCCTGCATGCCGGCAGCCACGTCGACGCGCCCGAGCACAACGTGCGCGGCGGCACGCAGATCCATCAGCTGCCGCTCGAGCTTTTCGTCGGCGAGGCGATCGTCGCCGATCTGCGCGACAAGATGCCCGGCAAGGCGATCACGGAGCGCGATCTCGACAAGGCCATCGGCGCGCGGGTCAAGCGCGGCGACCGCGTGCTGCTGCGCACCGACCACAACAATACTTACGACGGCGGTTCGAACACCTGGATGGAGACGTCGCCGTATCTCACCATCGGCGCCACCGAGTGGCTGATCGAAAAGGGCGTCGTCATCGTCGGCTACGATTTCTATCACGGCAACGACGAGCCGGGCTCGCCGCGGGTGTTTCACAATTCGCGGACCTTGAGCGAGAACGGCATCATCACCATGCCGTATCTGAAGAACCTGGACCAAATCACCAGCGAGCGTTTCACGCTGATCGCGCTGCCGCTCAACATCGTCGGCGCGGAAGCCTCGCCGGTGCGCGCCGTGGTGCTGATGTGATCGCGTCAGGCAGGTTATGCGCGCTTGCGCTCGCACTCGTCGCGTCGGCATGCGGGTTTGCGCGTGCGGACGATCATTACCCGTCACGCCTGCTCACCATCGTCGTGCCGCTGACGCCTGGCACCGCGATGGACATTCAAGCGCGCCTGTTCGCCGATGGATTGTCGAAGCGCTTCGGCTACCAAACCATCGTCGTCAATCGTCCCGGTGCCGGCACCCTGATCGGCGCCGAGACGGTCGCCAACGCCTCGCCCGACGGCTACACCATCCTGCTGACTAATTCGGCCCACGCCATCCTCGGCGCGATGAACAAGAATTTGCCGTTCGATCCGGTCGCCGATTTTGCCGGCATTTGCATGGTGGGACTGGCGCCGACCGTGGTCACCGTCGCGCCGTCGCTTGGCGTGCACAATTTGCAGGAATTCGTCGCGCTCGCCAAAGCCAAACCCGGCACCATCAACTATGGCTCCGCCGGGGTCGGCACCGCGACCCATATCGCCGGTGCCTATTTTGCCTATAAGACCGGCATCGAACTGGTCCACGTTCCCTATACGGTGAGCCAGACGATCCTCACCGACATCCTCAGCGGCAACATCCAGGCGACCTTCGCACCGGAAGCGTTCACACTGCCGATGCTGCAGGACGGCCGCTTACTGGGTCTTGCGGTGGCCGACGACGAGCCGGTGCGCGAGCCGATTCAAATTCCGACCGCGCGCTCCGCCGGCGTCGATTACATCAACGCGACCTGGTACGGTTTTTTGGCGCCGGCCAGGACGCCACGCGACGTCCTGCAAGTGCTGCACGACGCCATCGCCGATGTCGGCCAGGATCCGGACATCCAGGCCAAGATCCGCGTGCAGGGAATTACGCCGGTCAGCATCGGGCTTGCGCGACTTCGACGCCCATATCCGTGGCGACATGGCGCGCCTGGCGCCGCTGCTGGCCAAGCTCGGCCCGGCGAATTAACGCGGCGTATCACGGCCGCAGATAGACGTAGCCCTGCGACTGCAATTCGGCGAGCCGCACGACGCCGCCTTTGTCGGCAATGATGAAGCCCGGCAGCAGGTCCTTCAGCGTGACCTCCTGCGCCCGCATGGTGTTGATGCAGGCATTGAGCTGCAGGCCGGACTTTTTCATCTCGTCGGTGCGTTTGGTCATGTCGGGCGTGGCGCCCGCGGCGTGAAAAGCCTTAAGCGCCGGGCCGTGCACGACCAGCGCGATCGTCACTTTGTCCGGGCCGCCCATGCCGTTGTAGTGGTTGCGGATGTTGCCCAGCACGAAATCGACCTTGTCGAGATCGGACAGGTGATAGGCGACCTTGGCTTGATCCGGCGTCGCGGCCTCGGCGCGCGTGGCCAGGACCGAAATGGGCATGATCGCGCAGGCAAGCTGCAGCAATGAGCGTCGTTCCATGGGGCTCTCCTCAGGCTTTGCGCCAACCATAACATATGCATGGAAGGCATTCCGTCCTCACGCAGCAGTTGCGGTTGACGCTTAGTCGCCGCTGCAATGCCGAACGTTCATGGCCGCTTCGGGGCGTTCGGCTGCGGCCCAGGCGCCGCGAACGCCGATGGACCGCGGCGTTGCGGCAGGTAAGATATAGCCAGCGGCCGGCGACAAGCCGGCGGATGTTGGGAACGCGCATGGATGACCGGGCTAAAGTCGATTGTGTCGCCAATGCGCGCGCGCTGGCGCCGGTCATCGCCGCCGCGACCCCGCGCATCGAGGCCAACCGCGAACTGCCCGCCGACCTGGTCGACGCGCTGCACGAGGCCCGCCTGTGGCGCATGTTGCTGCCGCGGTCTTACGGCGGCGACGAGGTCTCGCCGGTCGACTACGTGCAGGCCATCGAGGAGATCGCCAAGGCCGACGCCTCGACCGCCTGGTGCATCGGCCAGACCTCGGTCTGCGGCACCATTACCCGGAACATGAAGCCGGAAATCGCCGAGGAAATGTTCAAGAAAAATCCGCGCGGCGTGCTGGCCTGGGGGCCGACCAACAACGCCAAGGCGATCGCGGACAAGGGCGGCTATCGCGTCAACGGGGTGTGGCCGTTCGCCAGCGGCAGCAAACACGCCACCTGGCTCGCCGCGCACTGTTTCATTTACGAGGCCGACGGCCAGCAGCGCCGCGACGCGAGCGGCAAGCCGGTGCAGAAGACGTTCGTCGTGCCGCGCGAGCGCGCGACGTTCCAAGACGTGTGGCACGTGATGGGGCTCAAGGGCACCGGCAGCAACACCTATACGTTGACCGATGTCTTCGTGCCGGAGGATTACGCTGTCGATTATCACGCGCTCGATCCGGCGCAACGCCGCGAGCATGGCCCGCTCTACAAATTCACCATCTATCAGCTGTTCGGTTCGAGCTTTCCGGCGATCGCGCTCGGCATTGCGCGCACCATGCTGGACGATTTCTGCGCGCTGGCGCAGGGCAAGACGCCCCAGGGCCAGACCTCGGTGCTGCGCGACAGTGCCGTGGTGCAGTCGCAGGTCGGCGTCATGCAGTCGCAGCTCGCCGCGGCGCGCGCATTTTTCCTCGAAGCCTGGCGGGAGATCTGGCAAGGCGCGCAAACCGGCACGCCGACGATGGAGCAGCGCATCCGGCTGCGCATGGCGTCGATCAACGCCAGCCAGACCGCGGTGCACGTCGTCGAGCAGACCTACCTTGCCGCCGGCGCCACGGCGATCTTCGAGGCCAATCCGTTCGAGCGCCGGTTCCGCGACATGCATGCGGTGTCGCAACAGGCGCAATCGCAGTTCTCGATCTACGAGGCGATCGGCCGGCACTTCCTCGGCCTGCCGCACGGCTCGCGGCTGGTGTAGGGCATGATCCCGAAAAGTGGATACCGGTTTTCGGATAAGATCATGCTCCTTGGTAATGTCAAACCTGAGGCGTGAGTCATGTTCTTTGAAGAGCGTGTTGCCGAACTGACGCGCAAAATGCTGCGCAAGAAGTTTTACGTCGTGCTGTCGAAGCCGGCGGTGACGCCGGACAAATTGCAGCCGTTCCTCTCGGCGCATCTCGAATACATGATCGGCCTGGAAAAACGCGGCCTGGTGTTCGCGTCCGGGCCGCTGGCCGACGGCGAAGGGCCGCCGACCGGCCAGGGCCTGACCGTGCTGCGCGCCAAGGACGCCGACGAAGCGCGCGCGCTCGCCGAGGCCGATCCGTTCTTCGTCAACGGCTTGCGCACCTTCGAGCTCAAGGAATGGACGGTCATGGAAGGCACGCTGGGCGTGCGGGTCAATCTCTCCGATCAAACGGTCGAAGTGACATAAGAAAAAGACACCAGAGGAAGCGTCAAATGGAGACCATCGGCTTTGTTGGAGTCGGCAAGATCGGCCTGCCGATCTCGGAAAATCTCATCAAGAGCGGCTATCGCGTGGTCGGCTTTCGCCGCTCCTCGCTCGCCGAATTCGAGAAGATCGGCGGCGTGCCGGCGCGGTCGGCGGCCGACGTCGGCGCGCAGGCGGATATCGTGTTCTCGTGCCTGCCCTCGACCGAGGCGCTCGACGACGTCATGCAGGGTCCGACGGGACTCGTGCAATCGGCAAAGCCCGGGCAGATCGTCATCGAGCTCGGCTCGCATCCGGTGCCGGACAAGAAGCGCCAGATCGCGCCGTTGCAGCAGCAAGGGCGCGACATTCATCGACGGCGAAGTCTCCGGCACGCCCGGCATGGTCGCGGCGCGCAAGGGCGTCATCTATCTTGCCGGCGACGCCGAGGCCTGCAAGAAGGCGGAGCGGGTCGTCGCCGGCTTTGCCAATTCCTGCCTCTATTTCGGCGAGTTCGGCGCCGCGAGCCGGGTCAAGCTGGTCAATAATCTGTTGGTCGCCATCAATATCGCGGCGACCGCGGAAGCCATGGCGCTCGGGCTCAAGGCCGGCGTCGACGTGCCGCTGATGATCAAAGCGATCGCCACCGGCTCCGGCGGCTCGACCCAGTTCGGCATCCGCGCGCCGTGGATGGCGGAGCGCCGCTTTCAGCCGGTGCAGGGTCCGGTGCCGGCGTTGCAGCATTACTTCGATCTGATCGGAGATTTCGCCGACAATGTCGGCGTGGCGACGCCGATACTCGACAGCGTGATCCCGCTCTACGAGCGCTTCATGGAGATGGGTTTCGGCGGCGACGACGTCGCCAGAATGGTCGACGTCATCGGCGCGCTGCCGCGCGAGAAACACTGAATGCTCGAATAAGAAACAAAAGGAGATATCTTATGATCCGCGTCAAGAAAATCGCCCACGCCAGCTACGACGTGCCCGACGTCGAGCAGCAGGCCGACTATTACACCAACATCCTCGGCATGACGGTCGCGGCCAAGGAAAAGGACGCGGTCTTTCTCGCCAACACCGTCGATCATCACTCGGTCGTGTTGCGCAAAGGCGCGCAGGCGCAATGCGTGCGCGTCGGCGTTCCAGCTCGGCGAGCACGACGATCTCGACGCGTTCGAGAAGCAGGTCCAGGGCCACGGCATCAAGACCGCAGCGCAAGAAGGACCCGGAGCCGTCGATCGCGGACGTGCTCACCTTCGAGGATCCGAAGGGCACGGTGATGGAGGTGTTCAAGCGCGCCGATTTCTCGCACCAGAAATTCCAGGCCAAGGGCATCGTGCCGCACAAGCTCGGCCACGTCGCGTTCCACGTCACCGACGTCAAGCACGTCACCAAGTTCTATTGCGACGTGCTCGGCTTTCGCGAATCCGACTGGATGGGCGACTTCTTCTCGTTCCTGCGCTGCGGGCCCGACCACCACACCATCAACCTGATGCAGACCGGCTCGAACCGGCATTTCCACACCGCGTTCGAGCTGCGCGACTGGGGTCACATGCAGACGGCGTGCGATTTCCTGTCCGTCAACGGCTACAAGCTGCTGTGGGGACCGGGCCGCCACGGCATCGGCCACAACCTCTTCACCTATCATCGCAGCCCGGCCGGCCTGATCACCGAACTGTTCGCCGAGCTCGACCGCATGAACGAGGAGCTCGGCTATTTCGAGCCGCGGCCGTGGCACCGCGACAATCCGCAGCGCCCGAAAGTGTGGGCCAAGGACCCGTCCGCCTCCAATCTCTGGGGCATCATGCCGGGCGACGAGATGCATCACTGACGCATTCTCTCGCGGATGAACCGCCCGCGGCAGCGCGGCGACAGATGCCGGTAGAGCGCGATCGCGGGAGGACGGCGGCCGCCATCTTGTGCCGCCTCTACGACGGTTGCGCGCCGTCCGGACGGATCGCCGGCCTTTTATATTTCTCTTTCACGTCGGCGATCTTGTCCAGCATCGCCTTGAGCGCGTCGATCGCCTTGGTCTCGTCGGCGGTCAGCGGCTTGCGCGGATGGAAGTGCTCGAGCAGCACGATCAACGCGTCGCCGATGCGGCCGAGCTGCTTGCCGTAGGTGGCGACGTCGGACAACACCTCTTCCTCGACCTTGGGCTCGCTCGACTGGCCGAGATTGATGTTGATCAAGCCGAACTGGCCGCCGGTCATGAACGCCGTGAACGGATTGATCGATTGCACGACGTCGCCGGATAGCGGCAGCTTGAAGGTGGGCATGGGTGGTTCCTTTCTCGTGTCGGTTCAAGACACGCGCAGGGGTTCACCGGCCCGGCGATTGTACCTGTGGTAGAGCGGACGGTCGAGCGACGCGAAACTCATGCTGCAGGCTGGACATCGCCAAGCCGCGCGGATATCACCGCGCGTTCCGAATGCATCGAGCCAAGGAGGCGTGTCATGCAGCGCAATGATGATTTCGACGACCTGCCTTGCTTTCGAGGTCACGCGTAAACGGAGGCGGGGGTTATCCGTCCGAAACGCGCGTGCGCCGCGGCGATCGCGTCGTCCACGGCGACAAGGAGCTGATCGAGAAACTCGGGCGCAACGATCTGTGCCCCTGCGGCTCCGGAAAAAGCTTTCAAGAAATGTTGCCTGCGCTCCGGTCGCTTCGACGGCAGCGAGCGGAAGCATTATGTGCGCGATTGAGGCATTGAACGGCAGCGCGCGGCTGGACCGCCGAGGGTCAGCCTTGCGACTGCCGTCATTGCCGAACGCGATCCGGCGCTCCATGATGGCTGCCGCCAACACGACGGAAAGACAATCATGCGCACCATTACCCTTGAAGAGCACTTCGCGCCGCCCGGATTTCTCGACGGCGCCGGGCGGCAGCTGCGCGACAACATCGCCAAGACCGGCCCCCGCGGCGCAAAAATCCTCGAGCAGCTTGTCGAGATCGACGACAAGCGGATCGCGGACATGGACGCCGCCGGCATCGACATGCAGGTGCTGTCGATCAACGCGCCGGGCACCGAGCAATTGGACGCGGCGGAAGCGCTGACCTTGGCGCGCGAGGCCAATGAATTTCTCGGCGCCGCCGTGAAGAAGCATCCCAAGCGTTTCGCCGGGCTTGCCGCGCTGCCGACCATGGTGCCGGACAAGGCCGCCGCCGAGCTGGACCGCTGCGTCCGCGAGCTCGGCTTTCGCGGCGCGCTGATCAACGGCCACGTCCGCGGCCGCTATATGGACGACAAATTCTTCTGGCCGATTTTCGAGCGCGCCGAGGCGCTCAACGTGCCGATCTACATGCACCCGACGCGGCCGCCGCAGGCGGTGGTCGAGGCGCAATATTCCGGCTTCTCGCCGGAAGTGAGCTGGGTGTTCGCGACCTCGGGCTGGGGCTGGCACATCGAGACCGCCATTCACGTCATCCGCCTGATCCTCGGCGGCGTGTTCGACCGCTATCCGAAACTGCAGATCGTGGTCGGGCATTTGAGCGAAGGCCTGTCCTTCATGCTGCCGCGGCTCGACCGCAACCTGCAGCCGCCGCTGACCAAGCTGCAGCGCACGCTCGGCGAATACCTGCGCCAGAACGTGCACTACACCTTCGGCGGCTTCAATTTCCCGGCGACCTTCTTGGGCCTCCTGCTCGAAGTCGGCCCCGAGCGCATCATGTTCTCGGTCGATCACCCCTACGGCTCGATGGCACAGGCCCGCGCCTTCCTGGAGCAAATCCCGGTCAGCGCCGCGGACAAGGAGCGCATTGCGCACGGCAATGCGGAGAAGCTGTTCGGGCTGTAGCCCGGATGAGCGGAGCGACATCCGGGATCGACAGTGAGGCCAGGCGAAGAGTCCCGGATGTCGCTCCGCTCATCCGGGCTACGCTTGCTACACGTCATGGCCGGACTTGTTCCGGCCATCCACGCCTTTGCACCGCCGCAAAACAAAGACGTGGATGCGCGGGTCAAGCCCGCGCATGACGAGCATGGGAAACCGACTCGGGATGTATTATTGTCAGATGATGCGAAGCCACCGAAACAGAGCAAAATACGCGGCGGGAGACATCGGCCGCGTGCGCCTGATCGAAGATTTCCTGCCCGCGCCTGCCGACCTCGTGCCGCGCGAGGAGAACGTGAAGGTGACGCTGTCGCTGTCGCGCCGCAGCCTCGATTTCTTCAAGCGCGAAGCCAAGAAGCGTCGCGTGCCGTATCGGCGCATGATCCGCGCGCTGGTGGATACATATGCGGAGCGGCAGGTCGGAGGCAGGGCCAAGTAGCCCGGATGCGCAGCGAAATCCGGGGCGACCCGCGATTTTGATCGCCGAATTCCTACGTTAGCTGACGCAACTGATAGACGCGGTGCTACATTAACAATTCTTTTAGATCGGAGTTTCTCATGAACGCCCCGCTCTCGACCCACCCAACGCCTCCCTACAAGCACACCCCACTCTTCCCCCTCGGCAAAGACCCAGCGCCGTACCGCAAGATCGCCGACGGCGTGCGGGTCGAACGTGTCATGGGCGAGGAGATCCTGGTCGTGCCGCGCGAAGCCCTCCGCGCACTCGCGGAGGCCGCCTTCACCGACATCAATCACCTCCTGCGCCCCGCGCATCTCGCCTCGCTCAAGCACATCGTCGAAGACCCTGAAGCCTCGGACAACGACAAATTCGTCGCCTACGACTTCCTCAAGAACGCCAATATCGCCGCCGGCGGCGTGTTGCCGATGTGTCAGGACACCGGCACCGCGATCATCATGGGCAAGAAGGGCCGGCTGATCTGGACCGACGGCGACGACGAGGCGGCGCTGGCCGAGGGGGCGCGCGATGCGTATCTCAAGCGCAATCTGCGCTATTCGCAGCTGGCGCCGATTTCCATGTTCGAGGAAAAGAACACGCGCTCGAACATGCCGGCGCAGGTCGAGCTTTATGCCGAGAGCCACAATCCCGATCATGCCGAGGCGGATGCGGCGTACAAGTTTTTGTTCATCGCCAAAGGCGGCGGCTCGGCCAACAAGGCGTTTTTGTTTCAGGCGACGCCGTCGATCCTCACGCGCGAGCGCATGCTTGCGTTCCTGAAAGAAAAAGTGCTGACGCTCGGCACCGCGGCATGCCCGCCGTACCATCTCGCCATCGTCATCGGCGGCACCTCAGCCGAGCTGACGATGAAAACGGTAAAACTCGCCTCCTGCAAATATTATGACGCGCTGCCCGACCACGGCTCCGAGGACGGCCATGCGTTTCGCGACAAGGAGATGGAGCAGGAAATCCAGAAGATGACGCAGTCGCTCGGCGTCGGCGCGCAGTTCGGCGGCAAATATTTCTGCCACGACGTGCGCGTGATCCGCTTGCCGCGTCACGGCGCCTCGCTGCCGATCGGGCTCGGCGTGTCGTGCTCGGCCGACCGCCAGGCGCTGGGCAAGATCACCAAGGACGGCGTGTTCCTGGAAGAGCTCGAGCACAATCCGGCGAAATATCTGCCCGACGTCGACACCTCAAAGCTTGGCGGCGAGGTGGTGCAGATCGACCTCAACAAGCCGATGAAGGAGATTCTCGCCCAGCTCGCCAAACATCCGATCAAGACGCGGCTGTCGCTCTCCGGCCCGATGATCGTGGCCCGCGATCTGGCGCACGCCAAGCTGCGCGAGCGGCTGGAGAAGGGCGAGGGCTTGCCGGAGTATTTCAAGAACCATCCGGTCTACTACGCGGGACCTGCAAAAACCCCGGAAGGCTACGCCTCGGGCGCGTTCGGGCCGACCACGGCCGGTCGCATGGACTCTTTCGTCGAGGATTTCCAGTCCGCCGGCGGCTCCATGGTGATGCTGGCCAAGGGCAACCGCGCCGCGGTCGTGCGCGACGCCTGCAAGAAACACGGCGGCTTCTATCTGGCCTCGATCGGCGGCGCGGCGGCCAACCTCGCCGAGCATTGCATCAAGAAAGTGGAAACCCTGGAATATCCCGAGCTCGGCATGGAAGCGATCTGGCGCATCGAGGTGGTCGATTTCCCCGCCTTCATCGTCATCGACGACAAGGGCAACGACTTCTTCAAGGAATTGAATCTGGGGTAACGAAGCGTTCCCACGCGCGAATATAAGGTGTGGTAGAGCAGCGACGCAAAAAGCCCCCGGCCGAAACCGGAGGCTTTGGTTGCGAAACGGCAACGGAATTTACTTCAAGGCGGTCGAAACCGACGAGAAGGTGGCGTTCAAGTTGGTACCGAGAGCCTGGACGGTAGCGA
This sequence comes from uncultured Alphaproteobacteria bacterium, assembly GCA_963821175.1. Classification (GTDB taxonomy): domain Bacteria; phylum Pseudomonadota; class Alphaproteobacteria; order Rhizobiales; family Xanthobacteraceae; genus BOG-931. Next base: position 33,350 of record CAWGCU010000016.1, on the reverse strand, counting down.
TAATCGCCACGGCAATGCCGGCCGCGATGAGGCCGTATTCAATAGCAGTGGCGCCTGCCTCGTCCGCGAAAAAACGCATGATAAGTGTCGTCATTTGGATATCCTCCGTGCTGACCGTGTCTTTGTACGTACCGCGGGTTGTGGCGGCTTTAAGCTATTCGTTTGAACTTTCATCAAAATACATGACGGATATGTGAGATCGGAAATGCCGCAACCCGTTACCGCCCAAGGCCCGCTGGTCTGGCGCGACATGGACCAAAAGGCGCTCGACGACGCCTACGACCAGGACGTCTATGCGCCGAACCGCCCGTTGATCGTCACGCGCCGCATCGCCGCGAGCGAACGGACGCGGGCGATCTTGGGCCCGCCGCAGCGCGTCGCGTATGGGCCGAGCGAATACGAAGGCCTCGATATATTCCGCGCTACTCCCTCCCTTCCCTCCCCCGCAAGCGGGGGAGGGAAGGGAGGGGGCGCGCCAATCAACGTGTTCGTCCATGGCGGCGCTTGGCGCCGCAACAAGGCGGCCGATTACGCCTTGCAGGCCGAGCCTTTGGTGCATGCCGGCGCCCATACCGTCATCGTCGATTTCATCAATGTCGAGCAGGCGGGCGGCGATCTTTTCCCGATGTACGAGCAGGTGCGCCGCGCGCTGGCCTGGATATGGCGCAACGCCGACAGCTTTGGCGGCGATCGCGAGCGGTTCTACATCTCGGCGCATTCGTCGGGCTCGCATCTTGCCGCTTGCTTTCTGACCGACGGCTGGCGCGAGGAAGATTTGCCGAAAAATTTCTGCAAAGGCGCGCTATTGCTCAGCGGCATGTATGAGCTCGAGCCGGTGCGGCGCTCGAAGCGCGCGTCCTACGTCACGTTCACCGACGCGATGGTGGAGAAGCTCAGCTCGCAGCGCCATCTCGATGGCCTGCACACCCCGCTCGTTCTCGCCTACGGCACCTGCGAGACGCCGGAATTCCAGCGCCAGACCGAAAATTTCTTCGCGGCCGTCCAGGATTTGGGAAAACCCACTGAGCTGATCGTCGGCGAGGCGTACAACCATTTCGAGCTTCTGGAGACGCTGGCGAACCCCTATGGTCTCACCGGCCGAGCCATGCTGCGGCAGATGAAGCTTGCGTAACCGACCCTGCCGGAAAACCGGCAGGGGAAGAAAACAGGGGAGGATTTGCATGAACGCGATACAGCGCTCTTTCTTGGCGATGACCGCCGGCCTGACGATAGCGATGATCGCAGCCTGGACCGGTGCGGCCCAGGCCGAGACGACGCTGATCACGCTCGGCACCGCCGGAGGCCCGGTGCCGCGCGCCGACCGGGCGCAATCCTCAAATCTGCTGATCGTCAACGGCACGCTCTATCTCATCGACGCCGGCGGCGGCGTCACCGGCCGAGTTGTGCAGTCCGGCAACAACTTCCGCAAAGTGAGCAAGATATTCATCACCCACGCGCATAGCGACCACACCTCCGGTCTCGCGACTTTGCTGGTGTCACAATGGGAGCAGCAAGCCGAGCCGGCCGATATTTACGGCAGCGGCGTCGCGGCGCTGGTCAAAGGCGCGATCGATTATCTGACGCCGAACGCCGAGATCCGCTGGGCCGAAGGCAAGAAGCGGCCGATGACGGAGACCTTCCGCGCTCACGACGTCGAGCCCGGTGTCGTCTACCAGGATGCGAACGTGAAGGTCACCGCGGTCGAGAACACGCATTTTCATTTCCAGCCCGGCACGCCGCCTTACGGCAAATACAAGTCTTATTCCTATCGCTTCGAGACGCCGGACCGTGTCGTGTTCTTTACCGGCGATACCGGACCCTCCGACGCCGTGGTCGAACTGGCAAAAGGCGCCGATCTCTACGTAACGGAAACCACCTCGCCGGAAGGTGTGGTGGAGCAATACAAGAAGAGCGGCATTTGGCAGGCCAAGACTGCGGATGAGCAGGCAGGCTTCTTGCGCCACATGCACGAAGAGCACGTGACGCCTGAGGACATCGGCAAGATGGCGGCGAAGGCCGGCGTCAAAGCCGTGGTCATGACTCATCTCGGGCCATCAACAAACCCCGACGAAGAGTACCAACGCTACGTCGATGAAGCGAAAAAATATTATTCGGGGCCGATCACGCTCGCCAAGGATTTGACGAAGTTCTGACGTTCACTTCGCTGCGTGGGAGAGAAGAAATCACCCGGCCTTGCGGCGACGGGGACCGTGGCTGTGTCCGTGCCCATGGTCATGACTGTGGCTCGCGCCGCGACCGTGCGTATGCGCGCCGTCGGCCGGCAGATAGACCACGTGGCCGTGGCGGACGCCGCGCTCGGAAATGATTTGGTCGGCGAATTGCTGCACGTCGGCGCCGAGACCCTTGAGCACCGTGACCTCCATGCAGCTTTCGTGGTCGAGATGCACGTGCAGCGTTGCCTGCGCCAGATCGTGGCGGTCGTGGAAGTCGCGCGTGAGGCGCTTGGGCAATTCGCGCGCCTCATGGTCGTAAAGGTAGACGAGCGCCGCCACGCAGGGCCGCGTGCCGCCGACTTCTGTCGCCGCCTGCTGCAAGCCGGAGCGGGCCAGGTCGCGGATCGCCTCGGAGCGGTTGGCATAGCCGCGCGCCTTCATGAAGCGGTTGAGCTCGGCATCGAGCTCGTCGTCGATGGTGATGGTCACGCGCTGCATCGCTGTCTCCCAATTGGCCGCGGAGCAACCTTAGCACTGATGGACAAGGCCGGCAGCGGCCGATAGCCTTTGCCGCCCAAAATCGACAAACGGTCCCGCAATGACGGAACAGCCCCGCAGCGACATTTACGGCAGCCGCGCCCGCATCGGCTACACCTCGCCGCCGCTGACCACCGAAGTCTTCCCTTACGAGTTCTACCAGATCGTGCCCGACGGCGTGACGCTTGTCGTCACCTCGCTCGCCATCGTGGTGCGCAGCAAGGACGAGGTCGACCAATCCTACGACATCAGCATGCGCGCCGCGCGCGAAATGGCGGCGGCCGGCTGCGACATCGTCGTGCTCGGCGGCGTGCCGATCAATCTGTCGCGCGGCGCCGCCAATGCCGGGCAGATCATCCGCGATCTCGAAGCCGAGCTGAAGGTCAAGGTTTCGACCAGCACTTCCGCCCAGGCCGCGGCGACGAAAGCGCTCGGCTGCAAGAAGGTCGTGGTCTGCCAGCCCTACGAGAAAACCGAGACCGACCGCATCGCCAGCTACGCCAAGCATTTCGGCTGCGAGGTGTTGGGCGCGACCGGCTGGGGCTCGGCGTTCAACCAGATCGGCCGCATCCCGCGCCATGCCGCGATCGACATGGGCCGCGAACTGATGCGGCAGCATCCCGATGCCGATTCGATATTTTTCCCGTCGCCGCATTGGCCGACAGCCGGCGCGCTCGATGTGCTGGAGCGCGAGTTCGGCGTCAATTGCATGGCCGCTCACCAGGCGATCGTCTGGGATGCGCTACGCCGCTGCGGTATCAAGGACCGCATCGAAGGTTTCGGCCGGTTGTTCCGGGAGTTTTGAACGTCATTCCGGGACGCCGCAGAGCGCTCTCGGAATGACGGAATAAAGGGGGAGGACAAACGATGAAGCATGGTCTGCGCATTTCAAGCATCGTATTCGCGCTTGCCGTGTACGCCGCCGCTCAACCCGCGGCAGCGCAGCAGAAAATAGCGCCGCCGCAGATCTTGGACATCAAGGCCGGCATTTCCGATCCGGTGAACACCGTGCTCGCCTGGTACATGGCGCGCGCCGCCGGCCTCTACGCGCGCGCAAGGGCTCAACGTCGAAATCCTCAACATGAACGGCGGCAGCCGCGGCGCCGAGGAATTGCAGGCGGCGCGCATCGACGTCATGCATGTCGGCCTGTCGTCGGTCGTCAAGGTCAACCAGGCCGGCGGCGATCTGCGCGTCATCGGCTCGCTGTCGAACGTCATCCGCTTCACCTTCTTCTCGGCGCCCGGCGTCAAGACCGCGGCCGATCTCAAAGGCGGCATCGTCGGCGTCAGCACCTTCGGCTCGGAAAGCGATTCGACGGTGACGCTCGCCTTGCAGAAGCTCGGCCTCACCCGCGACGATGTCATCGTCAAGGAATATGGCGGCGGCACGAAGCGGCTCGAAGCGCTGAAGTCGGGCGAGATCAAGGCCACCGCGATCAACGAGCCGATCGCGTCGCTGGCGCGCGAACAGGGCGTCAACGTGCTGGTCGACCTGGTGCCCGACCAGATTCCGTGGCTGTTCAGCGGCGTCGTCGTGCGCAAGGACGACATCGGTGCGCGCCGCGACCTGCTGACGCGTTTCCTCAAGGCGAGCATCGAAGGCAATTACATCGCGCTCACCGACGAGAAGCGCGCCAAGGAGGTGCTGGCGAAGGAGCTGAAAATCACCAGCGCCAAAATCCTCGACATCACCTACAACGATTTCAAGCAGCAATCGCCGCAGAACCTCGAACCGTCGGTGGAGGGCGCGCAGAACATCCTCAAGCTGTTCCCCAATGTCAGCCAGAAGGTCGGCGATTATATCGATGGCAGCCTGCTCGATGGCTTGAAGAATGACGGCTTCTTCACGGCGATGGAAAAGAAGTACGGCCTGCAAAACCGATGACGTGACAGCGCGATGGACCCCTCCGGCACGCAAGCGGTGGTCGACTGGCTGATGGACGGCGCGCGGTCGACGCCGCTGGCGCAGGAGGTCTTGAGCGAAATCTGTCAGCGCTTGACGGCTTGCGGCCTGCCGCTGTGGCGGGTCGTCGTGTTCGTGCGGACCTTGCATCCACAGATCGTCGGCCGCCGTTTCGCCTGGCGGCCGGATACCGGCACGGTCGTCACCGACGGCAGTTTCGATCTCTTGGATCGCGACGTCTTTCGCAACAGCCCGATGACGCACGTTACCGAAACCGGCGAGGCGTTTCGCCGCCGGCTCGCCGATGCCGATTGTCCGCTTGATTATCCGATCCTGCACGATCTGCGCGCAGAGGGCATTACCGATTACGTGGTCTCGCCGCTGCGCTTCACCGACGGCGAGGTTCACTTTGCCTCGTGGGCGACGCTGCAGCCGGGCGGATTTAGCGACGCGGAGATCGCGGCCCTCGACGCCATCATCGTCCCGCTGACCCGGGTCGCAGAGATTCGCGCGCTGTACCGGGTGGCGAACGTTCTGTTGTCGACCTATGTCGGGCAGAACGCCGGCGGCCGCGTGCTGGCGGGCCAAATCCGCCGCGGCCATACCGAGGAGATTCACGCGGCGATCTGGCTCTCCGACATGCGCGGTTTCACAAAACTTGCCGACCGTTTGCCGCCGCAGGCCTTGGTCGATCTGCTCAATCGCTATTTCGATTGCCAGGTGCCACCGATCCTCGATCACGGCGGCGAAGTTCTCAAATTCATGGGCGACGGGTTGTTGGCGATCTTCCCGATCGGCGAAGCGGCGGCGCCGGTTTGCGCGCAGGCGCTGGCGGCCGCGCTTGCGGCCCGCGCCAATGTCGCTGCGATGCAAGGTGCGAACGCGGAGACCGGTGTCCGCTTCGGCTTGGCGCTCCATGTCGGCGACGTTCTCTACGGCAATATCGGCAGCGGCAACCGGCTCGATTTCACCAGCATCGGACCGGCGGTGAATCTGGCGGCGCGCCTGGAAAATCTCGCCGGCCGATTGGGCCGCACCATCGTGGCGTCGCAAGAATTCGCAGCCCATTGCGGCGACGCCTTCGCGCCGATCGGCAGGTTTGCCGTCGCGGGATTTGCCGAAGAGCAGACCGCGTTCGGCATCCACGATGAAACCGGCGCAAAGCGGACGGATTCGTGATGCGATGTCTCGCGCGAACCGCCCTGGTTGCCGCAATGCCGTGGTTCGTGGCAGCGGCTCACGCGCAGACGGTCGAAGAGTTCTACAAGTCGCATCCCATCACCATGCTGGTCGGCAGCGGCGCCGGCGGCGGCTACGACGTCTATGCGCGCATCTTTGCGCGCCATTGGACCGATCACATTCCGGGCCATCCGAATATCATCGCCAAGAACATGCCGGCGGCGGCCGGCCTTGCCGCGGCGAGCACGCTTTATAACGGCGCCGAGCACGACGGCTCGGTGATCGGCGCTTTCACCAATGGCGCGGCGATGGACCCGCTGTTCGGCAATCCGGGCGCGCATTACGACGCGTTGCGGTTCAATTGGCTGGGCAGCATCGGCAAGCTGGAGAACGTCTGCGCGACATGGCACACGAGTCCGGTCAAGAGCATCGCCGATGCGCGCGCGCGCGAAGTGATCGTGGCGGCGGCCGGCGCGACGTCGAATTCCGCGATCGTGCCCAAATTGCTCAATGCCTTGATCGGCACGCGTTTCAAGGTGGTGTCCGGCTATGACACCAGTTCCGGCCTCACCATGGCGGTCGAGCGCGGCGAGGCCGAAGGCATTTGCGGGCTGTCGTGGTCGACCATGAAGGCGTCGCGGCCGCACTGGATCGCCGACAATCTGCTCAACGTCATCGTGCAGATGGGGCTTTGCGAAACTGCGCGATCTGCCCGACGTGCCGAGCGCGCTCGACCTGATCGAAGACCCGCAAAACAAACAGGTCATGGAACTGATCCTGATCCGCCAGGAGGCGGGCCGGCCGTTCGCCGCGCCGCCGGACACGCCGGCCGATCGCGTCGCGGCGCTGCGCCAGGCGTTTGCCGACACGCTGGCGGATCCCGAGTTCGTCGCCGAGGCGGCGAAGACGCAGTTGGAGATCGAGCCGATGACCGGCGATGAGATTGCCAAAATGCTGGCGAAGGCTTATGCGGCGCCGAAAGGCGTGGTCGAACGCGCCGCCGCAACTGGTTTATCCTGGCGCGCCGAAGGCGCAGTAAAGACGTTGAGGACATGATGAACACGATGACCGCGACCGCCGCTGCTACGAAAATCAAAGGGCCGATCGTCTGGCTCGATATGGACCAGCAGGAGCTCGACGACGCCTACGACCAGATCGTCTACGCGCCGAACCGCGACCAGGTCGGCAAGCGGCGGCTCGCCAACAGCGCCGCGGCGCTGGCGCGGCTCGGCAAGCCGTTGCGCTTTGCCTACGGCCCGACGCCGATCGAAGGGCTCGATGTCTATTGCACCAAGAAGCCGAACGCGCCGATCGCGATCTTCGTTCACGGCGGCGCGTGGCGGAACGGCGCTGCCGCAGAGTTTACCTGCTTGGCCGAGCCGTTCGTCCATGCCGGCGCGCATTTCGTCGTGCTCGACTTCACCAATGTCGACGATGCCAAAGGCAGCCTGTTCCCGATGGTCGAGCAGGTGCGGCGCGCGGTCGGCTGGGTCTATCGCAACGCCGAAAAATTCGGCGGCGACCGCGACCGGCTGCATCTGATCTCGCATTCGTCCGGCTCGCATCTCGCCGGCTGCACGGTGACGCATGATTGGGCGAAGGACGAACTCCCGCTCGACATCCTCAAAGGCGCGGCCCTGTCGAGCGGCATGTACGATCTCAAGCCGGTGCGGCTGTCGAAGCGCTCCAAATACGTGGCGTTCACCGACGAGATGGAAAATGCGCTGAGCGCCATGCGCCATCTCGACAAGCTCAACACGCCGCTCATTCTCACCTACGGCACCTACGAGACGCCGGAATTCCAGCGCCAGTCGCGCGACTTCGCCGCCGCGGTGAAGGCCGCCGGCAAGCCGGTCGAGCTACTGGTCGGCGAAGGCTACAATCATTTCGAAATGCTGGAGACGCTGGCGAACCCGTACGGGCTGCTTGGCCGCGCGGTGCTGACGCAGATGAAACTGATGCAGGGGTAAATCAGGCGGCCGCAGGGCGCAGCGTGTTCGGTTCCACCGTCTTGCACACCGAGGTGCGGATGAGCTCGGCGCCGCAGCGCTTGCAGGCGTAGATCGTGTCTTCGACGTCGGCGGAGATCGGGCGTCGCCCGTGATAGACCATGCGCCCTGCACAAACCGGGCAAGGCATCATCAGCGAGGGCAAGCTCGACGCGGGCGAAGCCGCATGATGGCGCATGGCTTTAGCCAAAGTGACCGTTTTGTGAATTACCTGCCTCTTTCCGGCCGGAGTCAAGAAAATTTGTGCATTGCACACAAGTGCGCTGCAGTGCGGCCGGCTTATCGGGATAAGCCATTCAAAACCATTGCAAATCGGCAACAACCACGTTGCAGGATGGTTCCGCCGATCTGCGCGGCAGTGCCGCATGGCCGATCAGCCGGCAGCGAATTCCCGCATCTGCAGGCAGGGAATGCCCAGCGCGGCGAAGCTGCCCCGCGCTGCCGCGACGGAACCGCCGATATCGATGCCGCGGCAGCCGTCTTCGACCACGAATACGGCAAAGCCCTCGCGCCGCGCGTCCTCGGCTGAGTAGCGCACGCAAAAATCCAGCGCCAGGCCGGCGAGGAATACGCGCGTAAAACCGCGCTCGCGCAGATATCCGACCAGGCCGGTCGGCGTCGTGCGGTCGTTCTCGTAGAACGCCGAATAGGAATCGATGCCGCGGTCCATGCCCTTGCGCACGACCAGGCCGGCATGGGGAATTTCCAGCGCCTGAGTGAAACGCCGCGCCCGCCGTCGCCTGCACGCAGTGGTCGGGCCACAGCACTTGCGGACCGTACGCAACCGCAATCGTCTCGAACGGTTGCCGGCCCGGATGCGAGGAGGCGAACGACAAATGGCCGCGCGGATGCCAGTCCTGGGTCAGCACCACGTTGCGGAATCGCGCGGCCATCCGGTTGACGATCGGCACCACCTCGTCGCCGCGCGGCACCGCCAGCGCGCCGCCGGGGCAGAAGTCGTTCTGCACGTCCACCACGATGAGGACGTCGTTGTCGCCGAACGTCGCGGTCTCGTTGGCGCTCATGGCCTCGATCGGACTTGCGAGCCTTGCATGCGGCGGTCCACCTCCGCGGCGAGCTTTTTAAGCTCGTCGGCAACCTCGACCGGATAGGTCGTGCCGGTTTCCAGCCGGCGCAACGGCTCCGGCAGGCGCTCGAGCTCGCGCTTCACGCGCGACCTGATCGCATCGAGGGTTTCCGCCGGCTGCAGTCGTCGGCCGTCTTGCATGACGCGATGCAACAGCGGCTCTCCGGCTTTGTCGTGGCCTTCAAGCGCCAAAATATCGTCCGCCATGCGGCCGTCGGCGCCATAGCGCCGCCACACCTGCTTGCGGCCCGGCCAGGTCGCCTTGTTCTCCGAGCGCTTGCGGCGCGCGATGCCGGCATATTCCTGCAATTTGTAAACGCAATCGATCGCCGGCACGTCCGACGACGTGGTCATGGCGGTGCCGATGCCGATGCCGTCGATCGGCGCGTTGGCGCGGGCGAACGCCGCGAGCGAATCCTCGTCGAGGCCGCCGCTGACGAAGATCGTCACGTCACGCAAGCCGCCGGAATCGAGAATGCCGCGTACGCTCTTCGACAGCGCGATCAGATCGCCGCTGTCGAGACGCACGGCGCGGATCGTGATGCCGTCCGCCTTCAATCGCGGCGCCAGCGCCACGACTTTGCGCGCCGCGGCTTCGGTATCGTAGGTGTCGAGCAGCAAGACGAGATTGTCCGGCCGCGCCCGGGCAAAAGTTTCGAACGCCGTCATCTCGTCGTCGAACGCCTCGATGAACGAATGCGCCATGGTGCCGTAGAGCGGGATGCCGAACATTTCGCCGGCCTCCACCGTGGCGGTGCCGGCGAAACCGGTGATGTAGCTCGCCCGCGCCGCCATCAATCCGGCCTCGGCGCCATGCGCCCGGCGCAACCCGAAATCGACCAGCACCTTGTCCGGCGCGGCGAGCCGCATGCGCGCCGCCTTGGCGGCGACCAGCGACTGGAAATGCAAAATGTTGATCAGCCGCGATTCGACGAATTGCGCCTGCGGCAACGGCGCGGTGATGCGCAGGATCGGCTCGTTGGCGAAGAACGCCGTGCCTTCGGGCATGGCGTGCACGTCGCCGCTGAAACGGAAATCGCGCAGATAATCGAGCAGGTTGCTTTTGAACCGGCCGGTGCTCTTGAGCCAGGCGATCTCGTCCGCCGTGAAGCGAAGCTTCTCCAGAAAATCCAGCGCCTGCTCCAGCCCCGCCGCCAGCAGAAATCCGCGCCGCGCCGGCAAGGTGCGGGCGAAAAATTCGAACACCGCCGTATCGGTATCGCCATGGTCCAGATAGGCCTGGGCCATGTTGAGCTGGTAGAGATCGGTGAGCAACGGGCTGATTGCGGAATTCATGGGCGCGATCTTATCCGCCCCCGCGATAGCGGGGGAGGGGGCCCACCCTGCGCAGCAGGGTGGTGGAGGGGGCGCGGGCGGCAACGTGATTTCGATGATGCGAGGTTGAGTGTTGACGATGAGCTTGATGAATCATTTGACGCTCTGAGTGTTTCAATTTCGTCTCCTTTCACTCTCCTGCAACGGCAACGAAGCTCCGAGCCCTGCGCCCCCTCCTTTGCTCTGCGTATTTCTCGCCAGCGCAATCACCGCATATGCGGCTCGATCAGACCTGCGTGCCACGGGCCGTGTTGCGGAGACGGACTGCACTCGAGCGACGGTGGTTACCGCAAGATGGGGGCAACCCGATCGACCTCGCGCTATTGGCTTAGAAGCTGCTCAGAGCAGCAAGGTCGTGAAAACACCCCGCCCGGCAGATCGCTATTCCGGTCGCTTTCGGGGGCAAAGCCGACATCGGCCGGCCCCGCCCAAAACGACGCGAATGACCGATACTGTTGAAAAAGGGCTCGTGATTTTCGGCGAACAGTGATTCCGTGTGCTGGAGGCATTCAGCGGCGGAGGTTTGCCATGATGGGTCGACAGACCGGCGATCAGAGCCAGTTGTTTTACCTGTTCAACCTCGAACGGCGCATTCCGGCTGGCAACTTGTTGCGGCGGATCAATCCGGTGGTGACCCGGATACTGGCTGAGCTTCGCGACAAGCTGGTGGCCTTCTACAGCGACATTGGCCGGCCCTCGATCGATCCGGAGCTTATGATCCGGATGCTGATCGTCGGCTATTGCTACGGCATCCGCTCCGAGCGGCGGTTGTGCGAGGAGGTCGACCTTCACCTTGCGTACCGCTGGTTTTGTCGCCTCGATCTCGACGACCAGGTGCCCGATCACTCGACGTTCTCGGTCAATCGCCATGGCCGCTTCCGTGACAGCGACATTCTGCGCCAGGTGTTCGAGGCTGTGGTGCGGGCCTGCATGGATGCCGGCCTGGTCAAGGGCGAGGGCTTTGCGGTGGATGCCAGCGTTATTGAAGCCAACGCCAGCCGCTATCACGGCAAGGTGCCCGGTGAGATCGACTGGTCGGTGCCGGAGCGGCAGACCCGCGCCGCCGCCGAGTTCCTGGCCGGGCTCGATGACGAAGATCCGGACGCCGACCACAAACCGCCGAAGCTGATCTCGCCCAGCGATCCCTGCTCGGCCTGGACGGCCAAGGCCAACAAGCGGGTGCAGTTCGGTTACGGGCTCAATTATCTCATCGACATCGCGCACGCGATCATTGTCGACGTCGAGCCCACGCCGGCACGCAGCTCTGACGAGGTTGCGTCGACAAAGACCATGCTCGTTCGTACCGAACGTTGCTTCGGTCTCAAGCCCAAACGTCTTGCGGCCGATACCGCTTATGGTACGGCCAAGTTCCTTGACTGGCTGATTGGCACCCGCATCGTCCCGCATATCCCGGTCTGGGACAAAAGCGACCGAGAAGACGGCACATTATCGCGCAGCGACTTTCGCTGGGATCGACGGCGAGGCGTCTACATCTGCCCGACCGGTAAGGTGCTGCACACCACCGGCAAAGTGCACGAGGGCTACAAACTTCGCTATCGCGCTTCCAAGTTCGACTGCGAAGTCTGCCCGCTCAAAATGAAGTGCTGCCCCAAAGCGCCGTCACGAGAGGTTCCCCGCGATGTTCATGAATATGCCCGCGACCTGACACGCCGGCTGATGCGGACAAAGGCATTCCTTAAGTCGCGCAACCAGCGCAAACGCATCGAGATGCGCTTTGCCCACTTGAAGGTCCACCACCGCTTCGAGCGTATGCGGCTGCGAGGTCTTTCCGGCGCGCGCGACGAGTTCGTCCTCGCCGCTATCGTGCAGAACCTCAAGACCTTGGCGCTCCGAACCCTAAAGCCACCACCCACTCAGCCGCATGTGTCGTTTGCCTGAGACCGCTAACCATTGCTCCAGTAATGTTCGACCCGACGTCGCCCGCAATCGAGCGGCTAAAAAAATACCGAACGACATAACGCCATTTGGCAAATCCACTTTATCAACAGTATCGACCCAAAGCGTCACTTCGCAGCCGTCAATTGCTGCAACGCAAAAGTTTCATTCGATCACCTCGTCGGCCGTAGCGAGTACCGATTGCGGGATGGCGAGGCCTAACGTTGTGGCGGTCTTAAGGTTCACCACTAATTCGAATTTGGTCGGGTTTTGGACCGGCAGGTCGGCCGGCTTTTCGCCGCGGAGAATGCGGTCCACGTAGGTCGCCGCGCCGCGAAAAGCGTCCATGAGATTCACGCCGTATGACATCAGGCCGCCATCAAATGCAAAGTGCCGAAAGGGATAGATCGCTGGTAGACGGTGCTGTGCGGCCAATTCAATGATCAAACCGCCGTGCACCTCGGTAACGATGTGAGGCAGAACGACCAACCCACCGTCCGACCCCTGTGCGAATTCGTCGAGGGCATTCTTTATTTCGGTGGCGTCGTGGGCCGCAACTGTGACCAGTATGATACCGAAAGAGCGTGAAGCTTCCTCTGCAGCTCGCCGAAATGCAGCATGCGCAGCCGTCTCCGGGTGCAGAACGATTGCGACTCGCTTCACGCTGGGCGCGATCCCATGAAGGGCCTCCAACCATTTGCCGCCCATTGAAGGCTCGAAATTGCTAAAGCCAGTGACGTTTCCGCCTGGTCGCGCCAGACTCTGAATGAAGCCGCTGCCAACCGGATCGGCGACCGCAACAAATACAGCGGGTATAATGCGAGTTGTTTCTAGTAACGTCGCTAAGCCGGGATTGCTCACGACTAAAAACACGTCGGGGGATAGTCTGGCCAATTCGGCTGCATCACGATGCATCCGATCGGGGCTAGCACCTCCCCAACGCAGATCAATCCGCAAATTGCGATCTTCAGCCCACCCCAATTCGCGCAATCGTTGGCGAAAGGCTTCGACATATGATTGTTGCAGCGCATTGCTTTCATCCCCAACCAAGACTGCACCGACGCGACGTATTCGGTTGGTTGGCTGTTGCTGCGCACGCGCCACTAGCGGCCATGCAACCACAGCACCGGTCAGCCCGGATATAAACCCTCGTCTTCCGATGCTGATTGCCATTGACCCATTCCCATGTTGGGGGTCACGGGGATGCCCCACTGGATAATGGACGATAGCACGCCTCAACAGCGGAGGGTCTGTGACATACTTCACAGTCAGACGGGACGCCGGCGGAATCTCTGCTTCTGGTCCAAAGCGTCACATGGTGTGACGCGGCGGCTCGGTCGCTTTCGGGGGAAGAGCAGACGGAGTTTTGGTGAAAAAGCCGGATAAGGTCGCTAGATTGGCACTTTTGCCCATATTCAGGGCAATCTGTGGCGACGGGTTTGCGCTGTGGGCTACAAATGAAGCTACGGCGGACACGGCTCGCGCCCGCAGCCCACACAGCGGCTCGCTGGATGCGTCGTGACGGCTTGGCCGGTCGGCTATGTGGGTCGTGTCCGCTTTGCCCCCCGTGTGTGGACGGCTCCGAGTTGGCAAGAACTTTCTTCACGTATGCAGCATTGGTCGGTGCGCCCATGTGTTCGGCCTTTGAGTGCGGTTCACATGACCGCTGGCCATAATGCCCTCCGCGGATCAGGTCCCGATCAAAAGCCCGCATTCGACAATGCTTGGGGGTATCTGGGTTGTCCTAATCGCCGGATCGACCGGCTCTGCGTTACGTGCTGTTCGTCCTCCCAACCTTCACATCACGCCGGTTGTCTGGCGCGATCTCGTTTACGCCGCAAGCGCGACGGGTTCCTTGTAGCACTCGCCCTTGGCCATCATCGCCCAGGCCATCCGGGCGATCTTGTTGGCGAGCGCGATGGCGGCGACCTTCGTCGGCCGTCGTGCCAGCAATGCTGTGAGCCAGGGCCGATGCTTGGTGCCATGGATCTTGGCATAGCGGATGACGGCGAGTGCGCCGGCCACGAACAAGCCGCGCAGATAGCGGTCACCTCGTTTGCTGATGCTACCGAGCCGGTCCTTGCCCCCGCTCGAGTGTTGCCTCGGCACGATGCCGATCCAGGCCGAGAAGTTACGTCCTGACCGGAAGGCTATCGGGTCAGCAACAGTAGCGACCAGAGCGGTAGCCAGTACGGGACCGACGCCCGGTATATCGTCGAGCCGCCGGCTTGCCTGGTTGGATCGGTGCCAGGCCATGATCAGGCGATCGAACTGCAATATCTGAGCCTTCAACGTCCTCAATTGGGCGCCGAGAGCAACGATACATGCACGGGCAACGTCGGGCAGTCGTTTGTCACTTGCATCGGCGGCGACAGTCAGTAGCTCTTCGACGCCGTTGCGTCCAACCGGCGCGACGATGCCAAACTCGGCCATATGGGCGCGGATGGCATTGATCACCGAGGTCTGCTGGCGGATGCACAAGTGCCGGATACGGTGCAGCGTAAGGCAACTCTGTTGCTCGCGTGTCTTGGTCGCCACGAACCGCATGTTCGGCCTGGTCACCGCCTCGCAGATCGCCTCGGCGTCAATCGCATCGTTCTTATGGCGCTTCACATAGGGCTTCACGTAGGCCGGCGGCATCAGGCGAACGGTGTGGCCGAGCGCCTGGAGTTCGCGCGACCAATGATGCGATGAGGCGCAGGCTTCGATGCCGACCAGGCATGGCGGCAGCTTCTGGAAGAAGGCCAGCACATACCGCCGCTTAAGCTGACGACGGAGGATGACATTGCCCTCCGCATCGACGCCATGAACCTGGAAAACCGACTTCGCGATGTCGAGACCGATGGTCGTGATCGCTTGCATGACTTGGCTCCTCCAAATCGTGGGGGCCTTAACAGCACCCACATTCATGGCACTCACGTGCCGGTGGAGGAGCCGTCCACAGCATCAAAAGCGGACATGTGCAGTGCCTTGGCAAGGTTGTGTGCGCATTCGCAATTTATACATCGAGGCTACACATAACCGTCGCACACACGTTCCAAATTTAGGTGGGACTTGCACTCGCAAATGTTCGGGCCTTCGGCTTGGGGCAAGCGTGAGTTTGTGTTCCGTCGATTACATTCAATCAGGAGAGGGCGAATGAGGTATCCGATCATTTTCGGCTGCATGGTTGCAGCTTTCGCGTTCGCGACGGCCCAGGTGGGGGCGTTCGCAGATGACAAAGACAAGGACAACAACAACGCTCCGGCGACCAAGACGCCGATCAAGCACGTGGTCGTCATATTCCAGGAGAACGCATCCTTCGACCACTACTTCGCCACTTACCCGGAGGCTTTGAACCCGTCGGGTGAGACGAAGTTTACGGCCGCCAAAGGCACGCCCAAGGCGAACAATCTTTTGCATCCCAAGGATTTGGACGACCAAAATCCCAATTCGCTGCTGTCGTTGCCGTTCCGCCTCGGTCCGGAAAACGCCTTCACCTGCTCCGAGGATCATGGCTACAGCGACGAGCAGAGCGCGGCCGACGGCGGCGCTATGGACATGTTCCAGGACACCAGCCACACCGGCACCGGCTGCCAGTCGGCGACGCAGGGTCCGTTCGCCATCCCGAACCCGACCGACAAGGGCTTTCCCGGCACTTTCCTCGCGGCGCCGACCGTGATGGCCTATTTCGACGGTAATACCGTCACGGCGTTCTGGAACTACGCGCAAAACTTCGCCATGAGCGACAATTCGTTCGACTCGGGGTACGGGCCGTCGACCAACGGCGCGATCAACTTGGTTGCCGGCCAGACCCACGGCGCGATTGTCGAAACGGCGTCGAGCTCGCATAGCAACGCCACACCGGTGCTGGTGACGACCCCCGGCGCGGTATTCGTCGACAATCCGGTCACCGGCGAAGGCACGCTGTTCGGCGATATCGATCCGTTCTTTGACGACTGCTCGCCCGGCTCCACGGCAAAGTTCCTCGGCAAGAACATCGGCGACCTCTTGAACGACAAGAACGTGACCTGGGGCTGGTTCGCGGGCGGCTTCGCGCCGACCGTCACGGCGGCCGAAAACGGCGGCATCGCGGTCTGCGGCGCTTCCCATGCCGGCCACCCCGGCGTGGCGCAGCCGGACGCCGAGTTCGACGGTCCGAATCCAAGCCTACACAACCCGGTGACGGACTACGTCCAGCACCACATGCCATTCCAGTACTACGCCTCGACCTCTAATCCGCACCATCTGCCATTCAGCAAAGTGAACAAGATCGGCCAGACCGACCAAGCCAATCATCAGTACGACCTCAACGATCTGTTCACGGCGATCGATGCGGGCGTGCTGCCGGCGGTCTCGTTCGTCAAGATGGCGGCCTACCAGGACGGCCATCCAGGCAATTCGGATCCGCTGTCGGAGCAGAACGGCATCGTCACCGTGGTAAATGCGCTGATGCAGTCCAAAGATTGGAAGGACATGGCGATCATCATCAGCTGGGACGATTCGGACGGCTGGTATGACCATCAGTTCGGCCCGACCGTGAGCGCGTCGGCGACGCAGTTCGACTTCCTCAACGGCAACAGCCAATGCGGCAAGACGGCGCCCGCGACGACGGCCTTCCAGGCCCGCTGCGGCTTCGGTCCACGCTTGCCGTATCTGGTGATCTCGCCTTGGGCGAAGACCAACTTCATCGATCATACCCAGACCGACCAGTCGTCCACGATCCGCTTCATCGAGGACAACTGGAATCTCGGCTTCATTGATGGCCCGCACAACCCGCCGGCCGGCCAGGCCTCGTTCGACCGTACTGCGGGTTCGATCGAGAACATGTTCGACTTCGACCAGTCGCCGTCGAAGCAGACGCTGATCCTCGATCCGAACGACGGCACTGTCGTCAAGGACAAGAACAAGAAGGATAAGAACTAAGTCGACCGAGACGTATTGCAAAATGCCGACGGGGAGGGCGACCGTCCTCCCTGTTTTTGTGCGGGTTGATGCTCGACCCCTAAACGGATTTGGGACGCGCCAAGTCACCAGCAGCTCACCGGGCTCGGCGCAATCGATCAATGGTCCGGCTTGGCCGCGGTCTGTAGCGCTTGCATCTGCCTAATGGCGGAATAGTGGGCGTCGTGGATCTTCGGATTGAAAAGCGACCACGGCTCGGCGGCTCGCAATGCCGCCCCCACGGTTGCCGAAGCCACATAGCGGTAATTCTCGAATTCGGCCGCCGCCCTGTCGAAATCGCCAGCGGAGGCCGCAAGCTCGACCCGGCTCAGATTGAGCAACATGCCCTTTAGCACGGCGCGCGCCCGCTGACGCTCGGCCTGGCCGCCGGGGATTGTCGGATCCCGGTGGCCGGGAAATCGCTCGATCAGCTCGCGCAGCTCGTTGTCGACGGCATCGACCGTCAGCGTGACAGTCTCGGCGTCATGGGCCGGGATCGCGGTCGCCAAGACGCTGGCGAAGTCGCTGACTTCCTGCAGTTGAACGCCAATGCGGTTAGCAACATTGGGACGCCAGCCATCGCCGACGACATTCAAATAGGCGACAAGATCACGGGTATCCTGCGGCGAAAGCTCCAGATCGAACACGCGGTCGAAATAGCCGATGACCTGCTCGTAGGTGTCGAAGCGGCCGTCGTGAAAAAAAGGAGCGTTGAAATTGCCATTTATGAGCGTCGGCGTCTTGAAGAGCCCACCCGAGCCGACGTCGTGCTGCTGATGATCGAGAAATGCGCCAGATGGCACGTGACAGGCCGCGCAGCTCAGGCCGGGGTCGTGGGGAAATGGCTTGTTGAACAGGGCTTGGCCGCGCAGCTCCCCTTCGTTGGTCGACAGCAGCCGCCCTCCCGGCCCGAGACGCCGATTGGCCAGGAAATCGATGTCCTGAATATAGGCGACCATCGCGTCGAGGATCGCGGGCGAAGGTTCGGAGCCGGCGAACTCGCCGACGATGACGTTGCGGACGAAGTCGCGCAACGACGCGGTTCGCCCGTCATTGCCGTAGGGCGCCAGATAGCGCGCGCCCCGCAGGCTCGGGATGCGCACGGGATCGAACACGCCGTTGTCGGCTTTGGGATTGAACAGCGGTCCGGTGGTATCGAAGGTACCGGGATGGCGCGACAGCCCCGGAATGAAGAATTTCGGATTCGATGAGCCACCGACGTGGCAGGTGTTGCAGCTCACGCCGGCCCGGCGCGCGACACCGCCAAGAAGCGCCGGCGAGTTGAACGCGATGTCGCCGAGTTTGACCATATAGGAGGGGATGCCCTCGGCGGCTTCGGTGCGGAATTGCTCCCGCGGCGCGGTGATCGCGTCTTGATTGAGCTCGGTGCCGGCAGGCAGAACCGTTTGATCGCCATACAGCGGAAAAGATGCGGCGTGACGCACCGGCAGGACGGGCAGTGACGCCAGCACCGCCGCGCATGCCGCCCAGCAGGCCCAACCGCGGCGATGTGGCGTCATTTGATGGGCCCTTCGAGCGTAGGCGTCGCCAGGCCGAGCTTGGGCCCCGCTGCTTGCCAAGCCACGACAAGCGCCTCACTGGTCTTTTGCAAGTCTTCGGGATCGATCTTCCTTAAGTCTTGCACCTTGAGCATCATCTTGAGCTTGTCGATGCCATCACGAATATGTGCCGCAATTTGCGGATCGACCGCTTCCAGCGGCGAGGCAAACAAGGCCCGGTAAGCCACTTCAATTCCATCGGCGTTGTTGCGCATGTCGTCGAGCGAGGTGCCGCTCAATCGCAATTTGCCGCCGTCGACCTTGCTGTCGCCGATCTCAAACGAGAGCCGCGTGATCCCGTTGAGCAGACCTTGTGGGGTCAGCGGCATGGTCCGGACCTGCTCGTCCGCTTCGGTCAAATGTGTGACCAAGGTGTCCGGCACATCCCCGAAACCGCCCGGATCGACGCCGAACAGTTTTGCTTCGATGCCATGGAATCCTGCGACCGCGTCCGGCCAAGCATCGATTGCGTCATCGAGCTCTGGAATGAAGGCGCTGGTGAAAACCTCCAAGCGTTCCCAGCCAATTCGAGCCCCAATCCAAGCCTTCTTGGCCGCGGGGATGTCGTTGCCGTCGATGCAATCGCGCAATTCTCGCGAACCGGCCAATGCCCGGTCCATGTCGGCAATCATGAGTGCGCGGTAGCGCTCGGTCGCTTCGGCAAACGACTCCGCGTAGGCCTGCGTCGTCACCGCCGCGAACACGACACCGAACAAGGCCAGCCGAGAGCCCAAGTTGCCGATTGAAAAAGACCTCAACCAAGTCTCTCCCGCGCCTGCTCAATGGCCAAGTTTTGGGTAAAAATGATCAACCGAGATCAGTATCGGCGGGTATTGACGCTATCTCGTACCTTTTATGACAATTGAGCAACAGCCGGCTCTCGCCCATACCAGCGGCGGCCAGGACAAGGCACGCCCGAAAATCGAGCTGCCATTGTGCATCACAGCAAATATTCGGCGCGAAATGACGCTATGGGTCTCATTAGCGGACATTTGCAGTGCAAAAAGCCTTGTCCGCTTTGCCCCCCGAAGGCGGACATTCGAGGGCGCGTTGACATTGAAGGAACTGCTTGGCGGGCGCTGATCGACTGGCTGGCCCTCCGAAGGATGGTGCAGGGCTTCCAAGGTACTGTGGAGTGGGGAGATCCCCGCCGGGTCCGCACGACGGCACAATTTCAGGATATTTGCTGCGGCGGAATCCACCATTGCCATGCCGGCGCGGCCCGCTCTGACACTGGCGCGGAAAGGCGCGTATTATCGCCGCGACGCAACAGGAACGAGACTGATGACCGAGTCCGTCACGATTGATCGCCCGGCCAAGGCCGCGAACAAGTCACCCGTTCGCAAGCATGATGAGACTGGCCTCGATCTGGTGTCCGGCTACAAGCTGGCCGCGCATCTCGGCATAAGCAGGCAAGGCGTCGATGCGCTCGCCGCGCAGGGCGTGCTAACGCGGCGATCTGATGGGCTGTTCGGCCAGACCGCAAGCCGGCTCGCGTACTTGAAGCATCTCAAAGCGGAACGTCGCGGCTTAACCGGCACGGCGGCGCAGGCGGAATATGCCCGGCAGAAGGCGCGGCTGCTTGAATTGCGCATCGCCAAGCAAGAGCGGTCGCTGATGCTCGTGACCGACCACGACGCCGTCATTGATGAACTGTGCGGCATCGTGCTGGCCAAGCTTGGCGGCTGGCCCGCTCGCATTGGCGGCACGGACCTTGACGTGCGAGGGCGGGCCGAAGCCGTGCTGCGCGAATTGCGCACCGAGATTGCCGAGACGTGCCTGCGGCTGGCGGATGCGTGCGGCGAGCCTGATGGATCATGACGGCCGCTGCCGAAATGACCGACGACGAAGTCCGCCAACAGATCGAGCGGGCGGATCGCTTCCGTGAGGCCCTGCGCGATGCAATTCAGGCAACGGCCGTCGATCCTGTGAGTCTGTGCGCCGACGCTCAACGTTGCGGGCTGCGCCGGATCGCTGACACGCTGGACGCGGTGCCCTTCGTGACGTTCTGCAATTTGGCGAACATCAACACGGCGATGCGCGGCGGGTTTTTGGATGTAATCGAGGTGCATCTGATGTGCGTCGGTGCTGGCCCGACACTGGACTTTGCGGACGCAGCGGCGTTCCTCGCCGGATTCAAGCCGATGATCGACGTGGTGCTGGCGCGGCGGTTGCATTGAAGGGATGCTTGCGATGGCGGACCGCTCCGAGAAAATGCTTAGGTCGGCGGCGTTTCAAGCGTTGTCGCCGGCTGCCAATTTTTTGCTGGCGGTGATCGAGCAGCGCAGCGTGGATGTCACGATCAGAGCGCTTCGCGGCTGCCTACATCAAGCACCTGCGCTCGCCTCGGTGTCGCGCTCGGAGGCTGACGCCGCGCACGTCCGGGCGAAAGCCAGAATGCTACAGATCAAGATCATACAGCACCAGCGCAGGCTGGTGCTGCACGAGGATGTCAACGAACTGCTCGACGCGATGGTCGGCGTCGTGCTGACGCATTTGAGCGGCCTCCCGACGTGGTGCAGCCGCAACCTGACGGTCCGTCGCGACGTTGAGCGCACGGTGTTCGAGGTGCGCACCGAACTGGCGCAAGCCTGCGAAAAGATGGCCGACGAGCGCGGCGAGCCGCCGCTTGATCAGCACAGCATTGCAGCTGGCTCCGCGCCCTGATCCTCCACCACCAGAATGCGCTAGCTTATGGCGTGATTAACTGCTGCGCAACGCGAACCGGGACAGCGAAGGAAAACGTCGAGCCTTTGCCAACTTGTGACTCGACCCAGATTTTGCCCCCATGCATCTCGACGATGCGTTTGGATATGGCAAGCCCCAAGCCGGTGCCACCCTTCTTGCGCGTGATCGCATTGTCGGCCTGCTGGAATTCCTGAAACAGTTTGGCCTGATCGGCAGCGGAGATGCCGGGGCCGGTGTCCCGCACCGACAGGTGGAATGATCCGTCAGACGCAGTGGCTTTGATGACCACTTCGCCAACATCGGTGAACTTGATGGCGTTACCGACAAGGTTGATCACGACCTGCGTCAAGCGCCGCCCATCGCCGTGGCCCGGTGGCATCTTGGGAGCCATCTCGACCTTGAACGTGAGCTTCTTGTCAGCGGCCAGGGGCTCTAACGTACTGCGGACGGTCTGGGCAATATCTTCGAGAGAATAATCGGAGAGATCGAGCGTGAGTTGGCCAGCCTCGATCTTCGACAGGTCTAGCACGTCATTGATCAAGCCGAGCAGGTGTCTACCGTTACTCTCAAGCCTTTTTAGTACGCCCATCGTCTTTTCAGGCAGTTCGCCGTAGATGCCGTCCGCCATCAGTTCGGTGTAGCCCAAAATGGCGTTGAGTGGCGTGCGCAACTCGTGGCTCATGTTGGCAAGGAATTGCGACTTGTGCTGGCTCGCCACTTCGAGTTGGCGGCTCTTATCATGGATTTCGTCGAACAGACGCACGTTCTCGATAGCGATAACAGCTTGGTCTGCAAAGGTCATTGCAAGTTCGATTTGCCTTTCCGTGAATGGGCGCACGGCATTGCGATTGAGAAGGATAACGCCAATTGGATTTCCCTCGCGTAACATTGGGACGCAGAGCATGGTGCGGTAAGCGCCTAATCTCTGCGCCTCAAGCCAGGTATATTCCGAATCCGCCTTTACGTCGTGGATATAAATCACCCGGCCTTCCAGAAGAGCGCGCCCAGATGCCGAGCCTCGTTCGGCCTTGACTGGAATATCTTTGACGTAATCCATGAATTCGCGGGACAAGCCGTAAGCCTCAGCGCGGTAGAAGGCTCCATCTTTCTGACGGGTAATGTAGGCACTGTCGGCATCGCAAAGGCGCGTGGCCAATTCAACAAGGGTTTGCAGCACAGTTTGTAGGTCGAATGTCGAGCGGCTGATCACCTTAAGCACATCGGCGGTCGCGGTCTGTTGCTGCAGTGATTCACGCAATTCGTTGAGCAGCCGCGTGTTCTCAATGGCGATGACCGCCTGAGCGGCAAAATTCTTTACTAGCTCGATTTGTTTGGCTGTGAAGGGACGGACCTCTTGGCGATAGATGACAATAATGCCAGTCAACTCGTTGTCCTTGAGCATTGGTACAGCGACGACTGATCGCGCACCGGCGAGCCTGCCGGGCGGACTAGAAACAACTTCAGCGGCATCGTCTGCGATTTGGATCGTCTGCTTTGACTGCATGATGCGATCAAGTTGTAAACCCTTTGTCGGTTGAAACGCTCCGCGCTGCCTGAAGAATTCGGCAAGTTCAGGCGGGTTACCGACGTGTGCTGCTAGGTGCAGCATCATGCCGTCAAAACGGAAAAGGTGGCCAAACTTAGCCTCGCAAATATGCGTCGCGTTCTCCAGCATGGATTGGAACACTGGCTCCAACTCGCCGGAAGACGTGCTGATGACCCGCAGGACTTCAGAAGTTGCGGTCTGCTGCTCCAGCGATTCGGTTAGATCGCCAGTGCGTTGACGCAACTCATTAAGCAAACGCGTATTCTCGATGGCGATCACAGCCTGGGCGGCGAAGTTTTTCACCAGTGCGACTTGCTTATCAGTGAAAGGTCGTACCTCCTGGCGGTAGATGATGACAGCGCCAATCAGCGCATTGTCCTTGAGCATCGGTACTGCGATCTGCGAGCGCGAGCCCCCGAACTTTGTTGCAGGGCTCAGGACCGGCTCTGACAAATCGTCGGCAACGCGGACAACGTCTTTCGTTCGCCACATACGATTAAGGGGGACTCCGGCGGCTGGTTGAAACGGACCACGTTGCCGTAGAAATTCGGCATATTCAGGTGGCGCACCGACTTGCGCTGCCCAGAGGAATGCATTGGCATCGAAAAGATACAGGGTGCCGAACTTGGCCTCACAAATACGAGTCGCGTTTCCAAGAATGGTCTGGAATACCGGCTCCAATTCGCCGGGCGAGCTCGAGATGACGCCCAACACTTCGGATGTTGCGGTCTGCTGCTCTAACAATTCGGAGAGATCGTCGGTGCGCTGGCGCAATTCGTTGAGCAGTCGCGTATTCTCGATGGCGATGACGGCCTGGGCGGCGAAGTTCTGCATCAGCGCGATTTGCTTATCAGTGAATGGCCGTACTTCCTGCCGGTAGATGACAATAGCGCCGATAAGCTCGTTCTCCTTGAGCATCGGCATGACGAGGGCGGTCCGAGCTCCCGCAAGATCCACGATAGGAATCAGCGCGGGGTCGCGCTCCAAATAGGCTACGTCGACTTTCAGGTCGGTGGTGTGTTGGAATTGTTTGGTGGCAGCCATGCGAGCAAGGGGATGATTATGGCCGGGACGGATGCTGGGATCGCGTTGCCGAAGTTCGTTCCATGCGGGTGGTGCATTGTGCATCGCCCGAGACTCGGAAGACGCTTGCGTCGTGAAGCAAGAGATTGCCGAAATTGGCCTCGCAAATGCGAGTTGCGTTCTCCAAGAGGGCTTGAAAGACTGGCTCCAGTTCCCCCGGCGAACTGCTGATGACCTTCAGTACGTCGGCGGTGGCTGTTTGCTGCTGGAGGGACTCGCGCAATTCATTCAGCAGCCGCGTGTTCTCGATGGCAATTACAGCCTGGGCGGCGAAGTTCTGCACTAGAGCGATTTGCTTGTCAGAAAATGAACGGACTTCAGTGCGATAGATTAAAATTGCGCCGACTAGTAAGTCATCCTTTAGCATTGGCACGCAAACAGTAGACCGCGCACCGCCGAGCCTTGCTGCGGCGCCGATCACCGCTTCTTTAGTATCGTCCGCAGTATGGCTCACCTGTTTTGTTCGAATGACCCGATCTAGGTGACTGCCCGGCGTTGGCCGAAACAGCGAACGCTCTGTAAAGTATCCGGCAAGGTTCGGCGGGGTGCCCATTCCTGCAGCCCATCGGCAGCCATCTCCGTCGATGAGGAACAGGTTACCGAATTTAGCCTCGCAAATTCGTACCGCATTCTCAAGCATTGCCTGGAACACGGGCTCAAGTTCTCCTGGTGAGCTTGAGATAACTCGTAACACCTCCGAGGTCGCGGTCTGCTGCTCTAACAACTCGCGCAGTTCGTCGAAAAGCCGCACATTCTCGATTGCGATGACCGCCTGATCGGCAAAGGTTGTTAAAAGTTCGATGTGCTTTTCTTCAAACGGCTCAACGGCTGTTCGGCATACGACGAGTATGCCGATAGGATTGCCCTCGCGAAGAAGCGGCAAGCCTAGGTGCGTGCGAAACCCACCTAGTCGCTGGGTTTCCCGCAGTTGGTACTCGGGGTCGGCCAGAACGTCAGCGATCTGAACCGGCTTCCGCTCCAGCAGAACTCGTCCGACGACACCCTCCCGACTTGGCTCAAATGTGAGAGTGCTGAGGTACTCATTATATTCAGGCGTAAATCCATGGCTCGCCGCCGCATAGAATTTGTGCACGTTCTTACCGGGCAATAGGATTTGCGCCTTATCTGCCCTGCAAAGCATCGCCGCTGATTCCACGAGGGTGTTGAGAACGCTCGGTAGGTCAAATGTCGAGCGACTGATTACCTTGAGCACATCGGCGGTCGCGGTCTGCTGCTCTAGCGATTGCCGCAGTTCGTTGAGCAGTCGCGTGTTCTCGATGGCGATGACGGCCTGGGCTGCGAAGTTCTCCACTAGCGCGACCTGCTTGTCGGTGAATGGACGCACCTCCTGGCGATAAACTGTAATTACGCCGACTAACTCGTTGTCTTTGAGCATCGGCACTGCGACGAAGCTGCGCGCGCCAGTCATCCTGACGAAAAGTTGCGTGTTCTGGGGATTTTTCTGGTAGGCCGGGTCTTTGGCCATATCGACAGTTTGGATCGGTCGTTTGGTCCTCGCCACTTCTGCGATTACCGTCGTGCCGGTCATGCTCACCAGCGGTTCGCTCTGTCGGGCCTCGACATACGCGGACGGTGCGTTGTGCATCGCGACAGTGCGATAAACGTCCCCCTCGCACAGAAATAGTACGCCGAATTTCGCTTGGCACAGGCGTGTTGCATTTTCCAGAATGACTGCAAAAACGGGTTTCAATTCGCCGGGCGATGCGCTGATGACGCCCAGCACCTCCGCTGTGGCATTTTCCCGCTCCAGCGCCTCATCCCGCTCACGTTTGAGCAGCGCATTATTCGTGTTGGCGTTGGTGCTGGAAGGGTTGCGACGCCCACCGAGCTTTAGCGCACGGGGGCGCTTTGTCTTGGTCGTCGTGCGCCGCTGCTTTTTCATGGGATATCGCTGTCCGCTCCGCGCGGGCCCGATAGTGGCCAAGCTGCCGCTGCGAGTCCGAGAATACCAGGAAACTCCCGCCGCTTCATGACCGGCCCAGGCTCAGCAGGTGACATCGTAGCGGCTCAGACCAATGTTCTGGAAGGGGCTCGGACGAGCATTGTGCAGCCGCTCAGTAAGGCGCGCTCAATAACCGCTAAGGGTCACCAACCGCCGCGCCGACATCCCCACAGCGCGGCAGCTAGTCGCCTGATTACGGACACGAAGGCGGACGGTGGCCGTGGCCGTTCAGGGCCGATTTTGTTGCAGAAGTGATTTGAAGATTTTGGCGAACAGTGATTCCCGTTTTCTAGCGACATTTTGCGTTGGAGGCGGCGATGATGGGACGTCAGACCGACGATCAGGGCCATCTATTCTACGATTTTCGCTTAGATGAGGCGGTTCCCGACGATCATCCTGTGCGCAAGATCGCCACCGTTTTGGATTTATCGTGGGTATACGGCGAACTTGCGCCGTACTATCCGACACTCGGTCGGCCGTCGATCGACCCTGTGCTGATGCTGCGGATGCTGATCATCGGCTATGCTTTTGGCCTTCGCTCCGAGCGGTTGTTGTGTCGCGAGGTGCAGGTGAACTTTGCCTACCGCTGGTTCTGTAAGCTTGGCATAGAGCACAAGATCCCCGATCACTCGGTATTTTCGCGAGCGCGCAACGAGCGGTTCCGGGACAGCGGCATCTTCCGGCGGGTATTCGAGCGTGTCGTGGAGGCCTGTATCGCGGCCGGGCTGGTTGGCGGAGAAGGGTTTGCCGTGGATGCGAGCCTGATCGAGGCCGACGCTAACAAGCATCGCTCGATTCCGGGCTCAGAATGGCAAAAGACCTGTGATCGCCAGACCGCGAGCCGAGCCATGCAGGAGTATCTGGCAACTCTTGATGACGCGGCCTTTGGTGCGGCGAGCGACGTCACCCCGAAGTTCGTGTCGCCGTCCGATCCGGCCGCTCAATGGACCAACGCGCTGCGAGGGTCGGCGTTCTTCGCCTACGCCGACAACTATCTTATCGACGTGAAGTTTGGGATTATCATGGATGTCGAGGCATCGCGCGCCATCCGGCAGGCCGAGGTCGGCGCCTCGCAGACCATGATCGAGCGGACCGAAGCCTGCTTTGGCATCAAGCCCGCATGGCTGGTAGGAGACACCGCCTATGGCTCGGCCCCCAACCTCAATTGGTTGGTCAACCAGCAGGGGATCGCGCCGCATGTGCCGGTCATCGACAAATCGCAGCGCGAAGATGGCACGTTCTCGCGCGATGACTTCATCTACGACGAGGTGCAAGACATCTATACATGCCCGGCGGGCAAGACGCTGACGACGACGGGCCATGTCAGCCCCGATCACTCGCTCCAGTATCTCGGCTCCGTGCCGCAGTGTCGTGCCTGCCCGCTCAAGGCGAAGTGTTGCCCCAAAATGCCAGCGCGACGGGTCAAACGCGACGTCCATGAGGCCGCACGCGATGTCGCTCGGACCCTCGCCAAAACGCCGGCGTTCGCGCAATCACGCCGTGATCGCAAGAAGGTTGAGATGCTGTTCGCGCACCTCAAGCGTATTCTGCGGCTTGACCGATTGCGCCTTCGCGGCCCGAGTGGAGCACAGTTCGAGTTCACGCTGGCGGCAATCGCGCAAAACCTGAGGCGGCTAGCCAAGCTCGTAGCGCGTCCTCCGCCAGTGACCTCCGGCGCCTGCGTTGTCTGAGCACAGCGTTCAGTGTGCAGCGTCGGGGTTTGAAGGCGTCAGTGCCGTCGAGCCGACAGGGCGGGCGCAAAACCATCGCCGGGGCTCGGTCCAAAAACACCCTTGGCCCCAAACGCGCCCTTCAAAACTTACTTCTGCAACAAAATCGGCCAATAAGCGACATTGAGACGCATGCGTTCGTTTCTAACTGCCGACGACGGCCGACAAATGCTCGATCATCCATTGCCCTGCGGGACCTAACCGATGGTCAGCAAGGTAGGCGCCACACATCGGGAGTTGGGCGGCCCTCGAATCGAACCTCATTGGTCGAATGGCTTTTAGTCGTCCCTGCTCAAGATCGTTTTGAACTTGATGAGAGGGCATGTTGCCCCAGCCGAGACCGGCCAGCAGCATCGAGTGCTTCGCGCCTAGATCGGCAAGGCGCCACGTGCGGCTCGACAATACCCCGTAGTCGCGTCCTGCAGTTAGCGAGGAGCGATCGGTGAGCACAAGCTGGACATGCTGCTGCAGGACGTCTCGATCAATCGTGCCGTCGAGCGCCGCCAGTGGATGATCGGGCGCCACCACCGCGACGAGATCGACGGTAAGCAAGGGAAAGCGCTTCAAGTTCGCCATGTCGCTGAAAAAAAGCGGCAACAATCCAATCATGCAGGTGCCGTCGAGTACCAGTTCCGCGGCCGCGCCGAGCGACTGCACGTAGATGCGCGGCGTAACGGTCGGGAACATTGCAGTGAAAGCGCGTAACGCTTCCACGACCGCGCGCATCGGGAACATGGAATCGAGCACGATCGTCAGCTCTGCTTCCAATCCGCTGGCCAGACTTCGAGCGATATCGCGAAAGGCATTTGTCTCCTCGGCGATCCGGCGCGCCCGCGGCAGGAGCGCTCGCCCCGCTTCTGTCAGCGCGGGGCGATAGGCGGTCCGATCAAACAACGGAATTCCGGCCTGTGCCTCCAGCTTCTGGATTCCATAAGTCACCGCCGACTGGGCTCGGTTCAGCCGTTTCGCTGCCTTCGAGAAGCTTCCGGTGTCAGCGACCGCGAGGAATATCCGAATTTGGTCCAAGGTCAGCGAGTCGATCATAATCAGATTTATAGAACATCTCTATCGAAACTTCATCTCTTTTATTGATCGTCATTACGTCCTAGGTGATGGGCCGAGCAATCAGCCGTATCGGAGGCCCCAAATGCCTACCCTGCTAGCCATTGAGGTCAGTCCTCGCAATGAGTTCTCCACGTCCCGAACGCTCACCGCGCTTTTCATGGAACGGTGGAAAGCCGCATATCCGGACTCCGCTGTCATTGTCCGTGACCTGATGAAGACGCCGCCGCCGTTTGTCGATCTTGCTTGGATCGGCGGCGCCTTCACGGCGCGTGAGCAGCATTCGCCGGAAAGCGTAGCCGCGATTAAAGTCTCCGACGACCTTGTCGCCGAGCTCAAGGCGGCCGACCACATCGTGATCGGGACGCCGATGTTCAACTTCTCGATCCCGGCGGTCCTCAAGGCCTATATCGACCAGATCGTTCGGGTCGGCGTGACAGTGTCGCCGAATAATGTCGGTCTGCTGACTGGCAAGAAGGCGACCGTCATCCTGGCAAGCGGCGGCGACTTCAGCCCCGGCTCGCCCGTTGAGAAATACAATCAGGCGAGCGGCTATCTTCGCCAAGTGCTGGGCTGGATCGGGATCAGCGACGTCGAGATCATCCTGGCTAACCGCGCACGCGCCGGCGCCTCAGGTGAGTCAGCAGTCGAGCAGTTCGGCATCGCAGTCAGGTCGGCCGCAGCCGTCGCGCCAGCCTTCGCGGCGTGAAGGCGCGACTATCGTCTCGGAAAAAGGTGCGCCATCATGCGTATCGGCGTGACAGGCGCAGGTATTCTGACCAAGACTTTCGGGCGTCGTGCACCATGACATTTACACTTTACAACGCACCGCAATCGACCTGCAGCCAGCGCGTGCGTTTCGCGCTCAACGCCAAGGATATTCCGTTTGATGAGATCAAGCTCGACTTGCTCGCCGGCGATCAACTCAAACCAAATTATCTCGCGTTGAATCCGAACGGCGTAGTACCGACTCTCGACCATGACGGCGCGATCATCATCGATTCTTCGGTCATCATCGAATATCTCGACGAAATTGTGCCGGAGCCCGCGAAATTCGCGCCGGAGGATCCCGTGCTACGGGCCAGGATGCGGGCGCTCATGCATTTCATAGATGAAATGGCAGCAGCGGCGGTGCGGGTGCCAACGTTCAATCTCGCCTTTCTACCTCACTTTGCAGCAATGAGCGAGGAGGCGTTTAAGGCCTTCGCCGAATCAAAACCGCTGCGGCGGGAATTCATGCTGGCAATGGGCCGCACGGGCTTTCCGCAGAAGGACATGGACGAAGCTCTGGCACGGCTGCGGCGCACTTACGAGCGCGTGGATGCCGAAATCGCCAAGAGCGGCGGACCATGGCTTCTCGGCGCCGATATTTCACTCGCCGACGTCATGCTGATGCCCGCGATTGTTCGCATGGCCGACCTCGGCCGTGCCGCCGACTGGCGCGATCTGCCGCACGTTGAACGTTGGTATGAGGCAATCGCCGCCCATCCAGCCTTCGCCCGAACCTATTATCCGGGGTCGCTTCTGACAGAGCGCTTTCCGCATTTGCGCGGGACGCTGGTGCAGACGCGGGCTCAAAAACGCTCAGAGTAGGGTGGCGGCTATCGCAGGAGCACACTATGGAAAAAATGACCGCCAGGCTTGGTGCCATACTTTACGTATGTTGGGGGCTCCTGCACTTCACCGCAGCCTATGGCGTTTACAAGTTGGCGCAGAATTCGCCGGCAAACATGGCTCAAGGGCGCTTGATGCAGACCGCGTTTTATTTGGCGACGTTTGCTGCGGTCGCGATCGTGCTCGCACTCACGCTGAATTGGCGCAACGACCGCAACGGCCTCTGGGTCAACGGGGTGATGGTCGGCATCGCCGACATTCCGTTCATTCTGTTCGTCTTGATCCCTGGATACGCACCGTGGTGGCCGGGCCTGCTTGGTCCGGTGCTTTGGATTGCGGCCGTTTTACTCACGGGCCTCGCGCGGATGGGCGCCAGGATGTCTTAGATCGCACAAAGTGGCGGGATGGCGGCCCCCGATGCTGGCTGAACTGCGCACGCCAAAACGCAACCAGCGCCCCGACACAAATGAGATCATCGCAATGGACCTAGCTCTTCACGGCCGCAAGGCGCTTATTACCGGCGCTTCCCAAGGTATTGGCTTAGAAATCGCCCGCCGACTGGTAGAGGAAGGCTGCGACGTCGTCCTCGCCGCCCGTACAGCCTCCGATCTCGAGAATCGTGCGCGGCAGTTACGCGGCGATACCGGCCGCACTGTGGAAATCGACGCAACAGACATTTCCGATGGTGACCAGGTGGTCGCGTTGGCCCAGCGCCATCGCGACATCGATATTCTGATCAACAATGCCGGTGCGATACCCGGCGGCCATCTCCTCGACATTGACGAAGCGACGTGGCGTAAGAGTTGGGACCTAAAGGTCTTTGGTTATATAAACATGTGTCGTGAATTCTACCGCGCCTTCAAGGAGCATGGCCGGGGTACCATCGGCGCGTCCCGTGGCCTCCGGCGGAAGTCCCTTCTCGCCCTCTATACCTTTCTGCCGGTTCGCCTCCGCCTTGATCAAGCTGGCATCGACCGCAAAGCCCTCGCCGCCGACCAAGCCCTCATTGATGCAGCGCCGCAACACTGTCTCAAAGAGGCGTCGTAACAGGTCACTCTGGCGGAAGCGGCCGTGTCGGTTCTTCGAGAACGTGGAATGATCAGGCACGCGACCGTCGAGCCCAAGCCGGCAAAACCAGCGGTACGCCAGGTTGAGGTGAACCTCCTCGCACAGGCGCCGCTCGGAGCGGATGCCGAAGCAATAGCCCACGATCAGCATTCTGATCATCAGTTCGGGATCAATCGATGGCCGACCCATCGTGCTGTAGAAGGCGGCCAGCTCCCGCCTCAACTCGCCAAGCTCGACGAACCGGTCGATGGACCGCAAGAGATGGTCAGTTGGAACGTGCCTTTCGAGCGAGAACTCGTAGAAAAAAACAGCCTGTTCGACTTGCCGATGTCCCATCATGATTCTCAGTCCTGCTTCTCGCAAAGACTGAATCAGCGAACCTCATGCGTCGCAACTGCAGACTTTTTCAACACAATCGGCCCTGAACGGCCACGCCCACCGTCCGCCTTCGTGTCCGTAATCAGGCGACTAGCTGCCGCGCTGGGGGGATGTCGGCGCGCCGGTTGGTGACCGAGCTTGTGTAGAAACGCACTTGCCCATTTGATTCTCGCGGTATGATTCCTGCGCGATTTGCGGAGGATTCGATGAAGCGCTTCGTTGAAGGGGTGGATCGCGGGCAGAGCGCACTGTTTCCGGAATGCCTGGAAGACTGGATCGGCGAGGACAATCCGGTTCGGGTGATTGACGTCTTTGTTGAGGAACTCGACCTGGCCGAGCTAGGGTTTGGCGGGGTCGCTCCCGAGGCCACCGGCCGGCCTTCGTATCATCCGTCGGTGCTGCTGAAGCTCTATATTTACGGCTATCTCAACCGGGTTCAGTCGAGCCGGCGGCTTGAGCGTGAGGCTGGGCACAACGTCGAGGTGATGTGGCTTTCGGGCCGGCTTGTGCCCGATCACAAGACGATTGCCGATTTCCGCAAGGACAATGGCACTGCCATTCGCCAAGTGTGCGCGCGCTTCGTTGCGCTGTGCCGTGCGATGGGGCTGCTGACGCAAGCCAGCGTGGCGATCGACGGCAGCAAGTTCAAGGCGGTGAACAACCGCGACAGGAACTTCACGCGGGCCAAGATGGAGCGGCGGATGGCGCAGATCGAGGACAGCGTGGCGCGCTATCTTCAGCAGCTCGACACTGCCGATCGACAGGAGCCGTCCGAGGCTCTCAAAACCAAGACGAGCGGTCTCAAAG
This sequence comes from uncultured Alphaproteobacteria bacterium, assembly GCA_963821175.1. GTDB lineage: Bacteria > Pseudomonadota > Alphaproteobacteria > Rhizobiales > Xanthobacteraceae > BOG-931. The sequence continues at coordinate 809 of CAWGCU010000016.1, read as the reverse complement.
AGAAGATCGAGAAGCTCAAGGCACAGATGCGGCGGCTCGCGGCTCTCAAAGTGGACATGCTCGCCGCGCCGGACCAGCAGATCTCGCTGACCGACCCCGATGCCCGCTCGATGGCAACCAGCGGCCGTGGCTCCGGCGTGGTGGGCTACAACGTCCAGATTGCCGCCGAGACCGAACATCATCTGATCGTGACGCATGAGGTGACCAACGACGGGTCCGACCGATCGCAGCTCTCAGCCGTGGCCAAGGAGGCGAAGGCGACGCTGGGCGTCGAGCAGCTCGATGCCGTCGCCGACCGCGGCTACTTCGACAGCGAGGAGATCCTGGCCTGCGAGAATGCGGGCATCACGGTCACCCTGCCCAAGCCGATGACCTCGAACTCAAAGGCACAAGGGCGCTTCGGCAAGCAGGACTTCCGCTATCTGGCTGAGGAGGACGTTTACATCTGTCCTGCCGGCGAGAAGCTCGCCTACCGCTATACGACCGAGGAAAATGGATTGGTCTTGCGACGCTATTGGACCAATGCCTGTCAGAGCTGCGCCATCAAGCAAAGCTGTACTACCGGCAAGGAGCGACGGATCGCGCGATGGGAGCATGAGCACGTTCTCGAGGCAGTGCAGCGCCGGCTCGACGAACATCCGGAAAAGATGCGTCTGCGGCGCGAGACGGTTGAGCACCCCTTCGGAACGATCAAGGCCAGGATGGGTGCAACCCACTTCCTGATGAAAACGCTGCCAAAGGTCGCCACCGAGATGGCGCTGCACGTACTGGCCTACAATCTGACCCGCGTCATGAACATCATGGGTGTC
>CAWGCU010000015.1:0-223456 GCA_963821175.1 uncultured Alphaproteobacteria bacterium | reverse complement strand
CGGCGTAAACGCAAAGCTCGGCGGCTGCTTTTCGGCAAGGCGGCGCACGCTCATCGGTCGACCTCGCCGAAGACGATATCGATCGAGCCCAAGATCGCCGAAATGTCGGCCAGCATGTGGCCGCGGCAAAGGAAATCCATGGCTTGCAGATGGGCGAAGCCCGGTGCGCGGATTTTGCATTTGTAGGGTTTATTGCTGCCGTCGGCGACCAGATAGACGCCGAACTCGCCCTTGGGCGCTTCGACCGCGGCGTAGACCTCGCCGGCCGGCACCTTGAAACCTTCGGTGTAGAGCTTGAAGTGGTGGATCAGCCCTTCCATCGAGCGCTTCATCTCTTCGCGCCTGGGCGGCACGATCTTGTGGTCGTCGACGGTGATGCGGCCCTGGCCGTCGGGCGCGTGCAGTTTTTCGATGCACTGCTTCATGATGCGCACCGATTGGCGCATCTCTTCCATGCGGATGCAGTAACGGTCGTAATTGTCGCCGTTCTTGCCGATCGGAATGTCGAAATCCATTTCGGCGTAGCACTCGTAGGGCTGCGCCTTGCGCAAATCCCAGACCGCGCCGGAGCCGCGCACCATGACGCCGGAAAAGCCGCGCGCCCAGGCGTCGTCGAGCCGCACCACGCCGATATCGACGTTGCGCTGCTTGAAGATGCGGTTCTCGGTAAGCAGTTCTTCCAAATCGTCACAGACTTTCAGGAACGGATCGCAGAAGCCCGAGATATCGTCGATCAGTTTCGGCGGCAGATCCTGGTGCACGCCGCCGACGCGGAAATAGGCCGCATGCATGCGCGAGCCCGAGGCGCGCTCGTAGAACACCATGAGCTTTTCGCGCTCCTCGAAACCCCACAGCGGCGGAGTGAGCGCGCCGATATCCATCGCCTGCGTGGTGACGTTGAGGAGATGAGACAACAGCCGACCGATCTCGCAATAGAGCACGCGGATGAGTTGCGCGCGCCGCGGCACGGCGAGACCGAGCAGCTTTTCCGCCGCGAGACAGAACGCGTGCTCCTGATTCATCGGCGCGACATAATCGAGCCGGTCGAAATACGGGATCGCCTGCAGATAGGTTTTCTGCTCGATCAGCTTTTCGGTGCCGCGATGCAGCAAGCCGATATGCGGATCGACGCGCTCGACGACCTCACCGTCAAGCTCGAGCACAAGACGCAGCACGCCGTGCGCCGCCGGGTGCTGCGGCCCGAAATTGATGGTGAAATTGCGCTGTGCCGGCGCTGTCGGCCATCATGCCACCTGCGCCACTTTCGCCGCTTTTGCCGCGAGCCGCGCATTGAATTTGTCCCACATCACGACAAAGCGGTCGTGCCGGCCTTCGCCGATCAGATCGATGCCGTCATGGGCTTTGACCTTGAAGCTGACCCGTTGACCGACGACTTCGCTGCATTCGACGTCGACCGTCACCGTCATGCCGGGAAGCGTCGCGGCGAGATGGCTGACATCGACGTGCACGCCGACGCTGCCCTCGCCCGGATCGAGATGCGGCGCCAACAGCTGCGTGCACACCCATTCCATCAGCACGATCATGTAGCCGGTGGCGAACACCTTTGGCATCGCCGCGATCTCCGGCGATTCCGGAAAGGTGTAAGGCACCGTCTTGTTTTCCGGCACCTTGTAGCTGAAGCGGTGCGTCATGCCGGGCTTGAGGCGTGGGCTTCATGTATCCCTGCCCCTTCTTCGCCTTCTCGTCGCCGGGCAGCACGTAGTCGGTGCCTTCCCAGGGCGACAGAAAATCGAAAGTGCGGAATTCCTGAGCCAGCCGCACCGGCTCGTAGACCACGCGCTTGAGCTCGTCGTCGTAGCGCACCTCGACAAAGCCGGTGAGCGGAAAATCCTTGCGCAGCGGATGACCCTCGAAACCGTAATCGGTCAGGATCCGCCGCATGTCGGGATGGCCGGTGAACACGATGCCGTAGAGATCGTAGGTCTCGCGCTCGAACCAGTCGGCGCCGGCAAACACGTCGATGATCGACGGCACCGGCGTCGTCTCGTCGGTCTCGGCCTTGACGCGGACGCGCGCATTCTGCTTCGGCGACAACAGGTGATAGACCACGTCGAAGCGCCGCTCGCGGCTCGGCCAGTCGACCGCGGTGATGTCGATCAGATTCCAGAACTGGCAACGGTCGTCGTCGCGCAGGAATCGCATCACCGCGACGATGTCGGACGCCTGCGCGGTCACGGTCAGTTCACCGAACGCGACCGCATAGCCCGTCACCGACGCGGCAAGCGCGCCCGTGATGGTCTTGCCGAGCGTATCGAGCGTCTCGTCCATGTTCAGCGTTCGATCGTCGAAGTGCGGCGGATCTTCTTTTGCAGCAGCAGCACGCCGTAGAGCAGCGCCTCTGCGGTCGGCGGACAGCCCGGCACATAGATGTCGACCGGCACGATGCGATCGCAGCCGCGCACGACCGAATAGGAGTAATGATAGTAGCCGCCGCCATTGGCGCACGACCCCATGGAGATCACGTAGCGCGGCTCCGGCATCTGGTCGTAGACCTTGCGCAAGGCCGGCGCCATTTTGTTGGTCAGCGTGCCGGCCACGATCATGACGTCGGACTGGCGCGGCGAAGCGCGCGGCGCGAAGCCGAAGCGCTCGGCGTCGTAGCGCGGCATCGACATCTGCATCATCTCGACGGCGCAGCAGGCGAGCCCGAACGTCATCCACATCAGCGAGCCGGTGCGCGCCCAGGCGATCAGGTCGTCGGCGGCGGCGACCAGAAAGCCCTTGTCGGCAAGCTCGCTGTTGAGATCGGAGAAAAACGGATCGTCCGCGCCCACCGGCTTATTGGTGCGCGGGTCGATAATGTTCCGGCCTGGCGTCGAGACGGTCGCGGGTTCGCTCAATCCCATTCGAGCGCTCCCTTCTTCCACTCATAGATAAAGCCGATGGTCAGCACCGCAAGGAACAGCATCATCGACCAGAAGCCGTACACGCCGAGCTTGCCGAAAGCCGCGGCCCACGGGAACAGGAAGCTCACTTCGAGGTCGAAGATGATGAACAGGATGGCGACCAGGTAGAAGCGGACGTCGAATTTCATCCGCGCGTCGTCGAAGGCGTTGAAGCCGCATTCGTAGGCGGAGAGCTTTTCCGGATCGGGCTGCCTTGTAGGCGACCAGGAACGCCACCGTGAGCAGCACCAGCCCGATCACGGCGGCAGACGCCGATGAACACGACCAGCGGCAGGTAGCCAAGCAGGAACTGACTCATCGTCTGGGTCATCGGCAGCCCTTTGCTCGACCGGTTCGGACATGATTCCTTTACCGGGAATATGTCCATTGCGGCGCCGTTCCGCGACCCATATCCGCAAGCTATGGCGCCGCGCTGATTTGCCCCGATTTTCAGCGGATTTGCACTGACGACGGAACTTTTGCGACCCTTAGCGCAGTGCACAAAAAGGTGCAAGGCGGCCTGTGCGTTGAGGTGGCGCGTTGACGCCGTCGCCATGCTCGATACTACGATTAAGCGATACTACGACTGCGTGACTTTGGCCGGGAGAGATCGATGACGAGTTCGATGGCGCGCGGGGCTGGCCGGCATAGGGCAATGCCTATGGCGCTCGCCGCCGCAATCGCGCTCGGCCTGCCGGCGGCGGCCGTGGCGGACAATTTCCCCGAAAGGCCGATCAAGCTGATCGTGCCATTCGGCCCCGGCGGGCCGCCGGACGTGGCGGCGCGCATTATCGGCGCGTATCTCTCCGAACATCTCGGCCCGGTCGTGGTCGAAAACCACGTCGGCGCCGGCGGTACGCTTGCGGCGCGCGCCGTGGCTGGCTCGCCGCCCGACGGCTACACGCTGCTGGCGGCGACCGCGGGCTCGCTCGCCATCAGCCCGCAGCTTTACAAGGACGCCGGCGTCGACCCCGTCAAGGGATTTTGCCGCCGTGGCGATGGTCTCCTCGGCGCCGCTCGTGGTCGCGGTCAACCCGTCGGTCCCGGCGCGCAGCGTCAAGGAACTGGTCGCTTACGCCAAGGCCAATCCCGGCAAGCTCAATTACGGCGCGGTGATCGGCACGCCGCCGCATATGTGCGGCGAAATGTTCAAGCACATCACCGGCGCCAATATCGTGTTCGTGCCCTACAAGACCGCGTCGCAAGCCACCATCGACGTACTCGCGGGGCAGATGAACATGACCTTCGAAGGCACCACCGCGATCGTGCCGCATATCAAGTCCGGCGAAGTGCGGGCGCTTGCCGTCACCAGCCCGACGCGCATTTCGGAAATCCCCGACGTGCCGACCATGGACGAGCTCGGCTATCCCGGCATGCCGCCGGATTCCTGGCAGGCCATCGTGGCACCGGCCGGCACGCCGCCGGACATCGTCGCTAGGATCAACAAGGTGGTCAACGAGGGCTTGGCGACGCCGGAGCTGCAGAACAAGCTCAAGCAGCTTGGCGGTGAGCCGCAGCCGAAGTCGGTTGCGGATTTTGCCGCCTTCATCGCCGATCAGTACAAGCGCTGGGGCGAGGTGATCCGCATCACCGGCGTGACGTTGAACTAGCCCCGTTTCGAGGAAACCAATGACCTTGCCGACCGCAGTGTCGCGACGTGACGCAATTTTTCTGGCGCTGGCCGGCGTCGTGGTCGGGACATCATCGGGCCGCGCCGATGATTATCCGTCGCGACCCGTAAAGATCGTCGCGCCATTCGGCGCCGGCGGCCCGACCGACGTCTACACGCGCTCGATCGCCAACGAATTGCAAAAATCGCTCGGCCAGACGTTCTTCATCGAAGATCGTCCCGGCGCCGGGACCACGATCGGCACCGACCTCGTCGCCCACGCGACGCCCGACGGCTACACCTTGCTGATGGTGTCGGGCACGCAAACGGTCAACGAGACGCTCTACACCCAAAAACCCTATCAACTGATGCGCGACCTGACGCCGGTGGCGCCGCTGATGGATACCGACCTGGTTCTGGTCGTGCATCCCTCGGTGCCGGCAAAGACCCTGCAGGAGCTTCTGGCGCTGGCGAAAGCAAAACCCGGCACGCTCAATTACGGCTCCTCGGGGCCGGGCTCGAACTACCACATGGCGGCCGAGCTTTTGAAAAGCCTCACCGGCATCGACATCGTGCACGTGCCGTACAAGGGCTCGACCGGCATGCGCAGCGACATTTTGAGCGGCCAGATCCAAATGCTGTTCGACTCGATTCCCACCATGGCGCCGACCATTCAATCCGGCATGGTCCGCGCGCTCGCCACCAGCGGCCGGATCCGCTCGCCGATCCTGCCCGAGGTGCCGACCTTCACCGAAGCCGGCGTGCCTGGTTTTCAGGCGACACTGTGGGTCGGCTTCATGGCGCCGAAAGCGACGCCGCAACCGGTCGTCGATACGCTCAGCCGCACCATCACCGACATCCTCAAGCGCCCGGACATCAAGGACGCCTGGGAGAAACAGGGCGCGTCGCCCATGGTGATGACGCAAGCCGTGTTCACCGCCTTCATGGAGTTGGAAATCGCGAAATGGGCTAAGGTGATCGAGACCAACCACATCGCTCTTATCAATTAGGTGCATAGCATGAACGAGATGACGAAACCCGCCGCGGCGATCAAAGGCGAGGAGCATTGGACTACCAAGGACGGCGCCAAGCTGTTCATGTTCGAGAAATGCGCCGGCGATCCGAAACAGACCGCGGGCACCATCCTGTTCGTGCACGGCTCGTCGATGGCGGCGCAGCCGACATTCGATCTGCAGGTGCCGGGGCGGCCGGATTCTTCGGTGATGGATTTCTTCGCGCGGCAGAATTACGACTGCTGGTGCGTCGACATGGAAGGCTACGGCCGTTCCACCAAGGATCGCGACAACAACGCGCCGATCGCCCAAGGCGCCGACGATTGCTTCGCCGCCGCGACCTATATCAACACGCTGCGCGGCAAGCGCCCTCTCCTCGTCTATGGCATCTCATCCGGCGCGTTGCGTGCCGCGCTGTTTGCCCAACGCCATCCCGATCTGGTCGCGCGCCTCGCGCTCGACGCCATGGTGTGGACCGGCGAAGGCTCGCCGACATTGGCTGAGCGCAAGAAGAAGCTGCCGGAATTTTCCGCAAAAAAACGCCGGCCGATCGACAAGGCGTTCATCCATTCGATCTTCGATCGCGATCATCCCGGCACGGCCGAGGAAAAAGTCATCGACGCCTTCGCCGACGCCGTCACCGCGCTCGACGATTCCGTGCCGACCGGGACTTACGTCGACATGTGTTCGCGGTTGCCGGTGGTCGATCCGGAAAAGATCACGGTGCCGACGCTCATCATGCGCGGCCAGTGGGACGGCATTGCCAGCTTCGAAGATTTGGTCGCGTTCTTCGCCAAGCTGCCGAACCCGGACAAGCATTTCGCGGTGATGCCCGGCATCTCGCACGCCAGCTTCCAGCAGAAGAACTACGCGCTGGTCTATCACATCCTGTGGAGCTTCTTCGCCCAGCCGGCGCCGATCTATCGGGGCTAGCGTCATTGCGCTAGACTGACGCCTCATAAGAACACGCGATCAGGGAGGCTGGCATGACATTGAAGCGACGCGAACTGCTGCAAGCCGGCGGAGCAATTCTTGGCGCGGCCATGCTGCCGGCGACGGCGCGGGCGCAGACCGGCGCGCCTTACGAATTCGTCGTCAAGGACATCGTCTATCATCGCGACGACAAACCGCGCGTGGCGCGACTCTATCAGCCGGCCGGAAGCGGCCCGTTCCCCGCGGTGCTGCAGGTCCATGGCGGCGCCTGGAACAACAAGGACCGAACCGACGGCCAGAACACGTCACTCGATCTCGCGGCCGCCGGCATCGTGGTGCTGGCGATTGATTTCAGGAACGCGCCCGAGGCGCCCTACCCGGCTTCGCTGCAGGACATCAACTACGGCATCCGCTGGCTTAAAAGCCACGCGACCGAGTTCGGCAGCAGCGCCGGCCAGGTCGGCGCCTACGGCACGTCGAGCGGTGGCCATCAAATCCTGTTGGCGGCGATCCGCCCGGACGATCCGCGCTATCGCGCGCTGCCGCTCGCCGACGCGCCCGACATGGATGCAAAACTTGCCTTCGTGGTGTCGGGCTGGGGCGTGCTGTTTCCGCTGGAGCGCTACAAGCTCGCCAAGGCCAAAGGCGACGAGACGCTTGCCAAGGGCCACGACGTCTTCTTCGGCAGCGAAGCGGGGCAGATCGAAGCGACGCCGGCCCTCATCATCGAGCGCGGCGAGAAGGTTTTTCTGCCGCCGGCTCTGGTATTCCAGGGCACGGCGGATCAATGGACCACGGTCGAGCTCGCCCAACGCCTCGCCACCGACTATCGAGGCGCCGGCGGCACCATGGATCTCGAGCTTTACGAAGGCGCCCGCCACACCTTCGTCAACGAGCATCCGTTCGACCCGAATTCGGTGAAAGCGGTGGCGACCATGATCGCGTTCATCAAGAAATACGGTTCCGAGCGCCGCGCGCAGCGCTAGAGCGAAATCGCTTCAGTGAAGCGATTTGCACTCTAGCATTTTGATGGAGCATGATCTTTTCGGAAAACCGGTTTCCACTTTTCCGGATCATGCTCTAATGCGCGCCGTCACCAAGTATAGCGCAGCGTCCCGGTGCCGGCGTAGGTCTGCGAGCCGTTGGCGAATTCGCCGTCGAATTTGCCGAGCAGCGACACGTGCGGATTGAGCTTGAGCTCGGCGCCGGCCGACGCCAGCGCCGAATTTGCCGGCAGCGCCGCGCCGTTGACCACGAAGCTCGCGCCCGGCAGCGCCTGGAACACCGCACTGAGCGCCGGGTTGCTGACCCAGTCATGGGCCCAGGCCAGACGGGCGCGTAAAATCAGCGGCAGGCCGTCGAGCGCCGTGAGGCCGTCGAAGCGCGCCCCCAGCTCGCTGCGCGTATCGGTCGCATTCATTGCAGCAAAGCTCAGTCCAAAGGCGCCACCAGTGAGGTCGATCTCGCTGCGGCTCGGAGTGTGAAAATTTTGCGCCTGCAAGGCGCCGTAAGGCGTCACGCCGATGGCCGGCTGCACGGCGTAGCGATAGCCGGCTTCCACGCGACCGCCAACGCTCTGCGCGCTGAAGCTTGAGGTGATTTGATCGCCCAACGCGGTGCGGTTCGTGGTCATCCAGTTATTGGCGACGGCGAGCGAACCGGCGACGTAGGCCGGCCCAAAATATTTGGTGCCATAGACACCAGCCTGGAACGCGTCGCTCCGCCCACTGCCGAGCGCTTGGGCGAGCGTCCAATTGGTGCCGCCGCCGGCGAGCGCAAAGCCGAGGATGGTATCGGGCGCCGGGTGATAGTCCATGCCGGCGGCGAAGCCAAAAGTGCTCGCCGTGAACGTGTTCGAACCGACGGTTGGATCGCCGTTGGTCTTGTCGCTGCCGCCGTAAGCCGTCCCCCACGCGGTCCAGCGCTGATCCAATGTCGCGGGTTTTGGCGGCGCCTTGAGGATGGCGTCATAGGCGAGCGCGATGTCGGACGGGAAATTCGCTTCCCGCTCGGGCGCAAAACCGAGCGCGCCGCCGCCGCTGCCGATGCCGTTGCGCCCGGCAACGAACGGATCGAGCATCAGGGTCAAAAACTGGGTCATCTGCTGGAAGGTGACGGCTTGGCCGTCGACGTTCGCCTCGCCGGACAGTTGCGTCAGCGCATTCTGCAGATTGCCGCCGGTGAGATTGAACACCGGCAAAAAACCCGCCGGCAGCGCACCGCCGGCGTTGAAGAAATTGTTCAGCGCGTTGGCCACGTTCTGCTGGTTGATGTTGAGATTGCCGCCGAGGCCGAGATTGGCGTTGAGGCCGAGCAGCACATCGGTCGGCGTGTAGGTCAACGTGCCGGTAAATCCCGGTGCGACGGTCAGGCTGTCGAATGTGGTGCCGCCAAGACCGCCCGAGTGCAGGATCGTATAGGTCTGCTTTGTCACGCCCGGCTGCAACAGCGCTTGCACGCCACCGGCGAGCGACGCCGTCCCCGACACCTTGGCCAGGGTCGACGCCGTGTCGTTGAGCGTCACGACATAGAGCGCCCCTGATTGGAACGCGAGGCTGCCGGTGATCTTCATCGCGGTGCCCGGCGTGGTGCCGGGCTGCAAGGTGCCGCCTGCGTTGACGTTGAGGTCCGCCAATGTGCCGGTGCCCGCCAAGGTGCCGCCGTTGACGTTCCAGGCATCGCTTTGCCCGAACACTTTTGAGACGGTCCAGAACCCGCTGACGACGTTGAAAACGCCAAACCCTTCGTACTGCTTGGTCGGACCGATGCTGTTGAGATCGAAACTGCCGTTACCGGTACCGCCGAGCTGGAACGTATCGTTGCCGGTCGCGGTGACGAAGCCGTTGATCACGCTGGTCGGCGCGATCGTCAGCTTGTAGCCGGTGCTGCAGCTGCAAAAATCGATAGCGACGCCGCCGGGCGTGGTGTTGCTGATGGTGCCGGCATTGAACAGCGAGCCGCCGTTTTGCATGAGGACGGCCTCGGTGCTGAGGCCGCGGGTGGTGATCGAGCCGAAATTGCCGATGTGATTGGGACCGGCGCCAAGGAAGCCGCCGCCGGTCCAAATGCCGATGCCGTTCAAGCCGGCGGTGATGGTGCTGTTGTTGATGATGCGGTTGTGCGCCGCGCCGGCATCGATACCGACGCCGAGCATTCCCACGGTGATGCTGCCGTTGTTGGTGATTTGATTACGTGCTCCATCGGCCTGAATGCCTTCACCGCCCAAGCCGATCAGGATCGCGTTGTTGTTGATGACCGTCGTGTGGTCGTTGACGAAGATGCCGACGCTTGGGCTCGGATTGGCCTTCCCCAGCGTGATCGTGCCGTTGTTGATGATGGTGGAATGAGAGCCGAACGAACTCGATGCCGACGGTCGAGATGCCGCCGGTGATCGCGCCGTTATTGGTCACGGTGTCGCCGCCGGCGCCGAACAACTCGATGCCGGTGCCGCCGGCTGCGAGATTGATGGTCCCGCCGTTCCCGTTCGTGAACGTATTGGCATTGACGCCGAAGAAAGCGGTGCCGGCCACGCCGACAGTGATGTCGCCGTTGTTGGTGACATTGTTGTTATTGCCGACATCGATCGCGGTGGCCGTCGCACCCGCCAAGATCTCATTGTTGTTGGTGACGGTGTTGCGGTTGCCGGCGAGGATGCCGAAGATGCCTTGCGTCGTGATCGTGCCGTTATTGGTGATGGTATTGCGGTTGTTGACATCGATCGAGGCAACGCCGTTGTCGCGCACGATGGCATTGGGCCGCACCCGGACGTCGAGATTTTGGACGCCGGCGCCGGCGGTGAAACCGTCGTGATCGACGCCGGTGCAGATGACGGTCTGGCCGCTGCTCGCAGGATCGGGCTGACAATCGGCGCGCGCCGGCGTTGCCGGCAGAAAGGCGCCAATGCCCGCAACAATGCCAAACGTGCTTGCGGACCGCAGCAACGCCGACACGAACTTGTCTGCACGCCGAAGCGTCGACCGACGGGTCAACGGAGCCTCCCAGGCTCATCTTGTTACGCTGCGCCGGCGTTACATCGTCGACGCCGCTGTCATTGCCGGGAGAACCCCACAGCCCCACCGGAATGACTGTAAGGAATACCCTTACAATCAACCGTGGAACAACCGCTCACGCCGTCATATTGCACAACGAGCGGCGTTCGATCGCGCTTTCTGGTCCGCTGTGGCGGCGAGGCAACATTTTGCGCAACCCGAGGAGGAGTAGACGCACGCGGCAAGCCGCCGAAGGTGCGCCGAGACCTTCCCCACGCGCGGCGAAGGGCAAATCGGTGCTACACTCGATCCCCTTCTGACGCCACCCAATCAATCAGCGAAAGGTCCCCTCATGGCGTTCTCCAGTTGGCGCGGTGTCGTCGGCATGATCAATCCGACCATGCGGCCCGGCGTGACCGAGGAGGTCTGCCGGCTGCTGCCCGAAGGTATCGGCCTCATTCCGCTGTTCCTCAATATCAAGCGCGGCACCGCGGACGAATTTCACACCATGATGCCGCATTACGAAAAGCTCGTGGCGGTGCTGGCCGAGGAGAAGTGCGATCTCATCCATCCGCACGGCGCGCCGCCGTTCATGGTGCTCGGCCGCAAAGGCGAAGCCAAGATCGTCGCTGAGTGGGAGAAGAAATACAAAGTGCCGGTGATGAGCGTGGCGCAGAACCACGTGAATGCGCTCAACGCGCTCAAGGCCAAGAGCTTCGTCGGCGCCACTTACTTCCCGAAAAAGCTCAACGACGTTTTCGCCAAATATTTCAGCGATGCCGGCTTCAAGGTCCGCGGCATGGAAGGCATCGACGTGCCGTTCGATCAGGTGCAGACGCTGTCCGGCGAGCAGGTCTACGCCCACATCAAGAAGAATTTTTTGAAAGCCAAAGGCGCCGACGCCATCTACATGCTCGGCTCCGGCTGGCGCACGCTCAACATCATCGACATGCTGGAGCAGGATCTGCAGGTGCCGGTGGTGCATCCGGTGCCGGCACGGGTGTGGGAAATGCAGAAGCGACTGCATGTGCGCCAGCCGGTTAAGGGCTACGGCCACCTGCTCGCGGCGTTTCCATGATCAAGCGTTGCGCCGCGCTGGCGATCGCGTGCGGCATTCTCGTGGGTGCCACAACTGACGCAGTGCGCGCCCAATCGGTCGAGCAGTTCTACAAAAACCGGCAGATGACCATGATCGTCGGCACCGCGCCCGGCGGCATCAACGACATCACGGCGCGGTTCGTGGCGCGCCATCTCGGCCAATATATTCCCGGCAATCCGACTTTCGTGGTGCAGAACCAGCCCGGCGCCGGCGGCATCGCTTCGGCCAACCGGCTCTACAACACGTTCGAGCGCGACGGCTCCGTCATCGTCAAGCTCGAGCGCGCAGTGCCGATGCTGGCCATCCAGGGCGATCCGAACGTCAATTTCGATCCGCTAAAGATCACCTGGCTCGGCAGTCTGTCGTCCTATGCCAAGGATTCCTACCTGATGCTGGTGATGGCGACCAACCCGATCAGATCGGTTGCCGAGCTCAAGGAGCCCGGCAAATCGATCACGCTGGGCGGCGACAACGCCGCCTCCAGCAATCTGATCTTCGCCACCATCGCCAAGGAGATTCTCGGCCTCAACATCAAAGTGGTGCGCGGTTATGTCGGCGCAGCGCCGATGTTCATGGCCATGCAAAGCGGTGAGATCGACGGCCAGATCATCGGTTTGAGCTCCGTGCGCACCGGCCAGCGCGATCTGTGGAGCCACAACGCGTTCCGCCCGCTCCTGCAATTCGGCCGCTCGACCCGGCTATCCGACTTTCCCGACGTGCCCACCGGCAACGAATTGACCAAGGACCCGAACGCGCTGGCGCTGATCGATTTCGCCAATCTGCAATTTGCCATCTCGCTGCCGTTCGCGGCGCCGCCCGGCGTGCCGGCCGACCGCGCCAAGGCGCTGCAAGACGCGTTCATGACCATGTGCAAGGATCCCGCGGTACTCGACGAGGCCGAAAAACTCGGTATCGAGATGAGTCCCATCGACGGCGAGACCGTGCTTAAATCCATCGCCCGTGCCGCAGCCACGCCGCGCGACGTGATCGCGCGCTATAATGCGCTGGTGGGAGCGGACAAGAACTGAAGCATTTTAAGACGCATGATCTTATCGGAAAACCGGCGTCCACTTTTCCGGATCATGCCTTGGAGGAGACGACCATGCCGTACACGCTCACCGATTTCTGCGCCGATCTTTCGAGCACGCTCAAGAGCAAAGGCGAGAGCGGCCTGCCCGACGTCGCGCAAAAACTTTCGCAGCTCCTGAAAAATTCTGCCTTCGTCAGCGAGAACTTCGCCGAAGACACGCCCATCGGCCGCCGCGAGCTGTGGCACGATCCCGCGACCGACGTGTACGTGCTCGCTCACGTCCAGGAAGGCGGCAAGGTCGGCAAGCCGCACAGCCACGGCGCCTCGTGGGCGATCTACGGCACCGCCCGCGGCGTCACCGAGATGACGGAGTGGCGCAGGATCAATCCGGCGAGCGAAGACGCTGTCGTCCTGGAAAAGGCCCGGCAATACGCGCTCGGCCCAGGCCAGACCCAAGCCTATTCGTCCGGCCTCATCCACTCCACCGCGCACCCGCAAAAGGCCTGGGTGATCCGCATCACCGGCACCGATCTCGACGCCATCCCGCGCTACCGTTTCCGCGGCAAGACCGACAAAATCGTCGAAGCGGTGTGAACGCGGCGACCATGTCGCGGCCTCAAATCGCCTCGACCGGAACCCACTATGTCTTTGATTAACAGACAAAATGGCGGGAGCGACGGGACTCGAACCCGCGACCTTCGGCGTGACAGGCCGACGCTCTAACCAACTGAGCTACGCCCCCGCGGGCGCGGTCGGCAGTTAAGGCCCGCCTTCGCCCAAGTCAAGGTTTTGGGCCGGAAATCGGCCTTTTCCGCGAGCTAATTGCGGTCTTATTGCGCGTCACAGAGCGCCCGCAGATAGCCCAGGAAGCGCGAAAACATCGGTGAAACCGGCAAAACAAGCGTGGTCAGCCGCAGCCGAATCGTCTAACTGCTTCGCAGTGAGCGGCGCTTTTCGCGCGCTACCGTTCATCGAGGAGGACCTAATGGCAGCCAAGACAACATCCACTACCGTGACATTGAAGCACCTGGCGGCAAGCCTTGCGGAGGATAACGAACTGTCGAAAAAGCAGGCTGAAGCCATTCTCGGCGGCCTGGTCGGCAATATCGTCAAGCACCTTAAGAAGGGCGAGCGCATCCGCATCGGCGGGCTCGGCATCCTGCAGGTCCGCAAGCGCGCCGCGCGCATGGGCCGCAATCCGGCCACCGGCGAAGCCATCCAGATCAAGGCCAGCAAGAAGGTCGCCTTCCGCGCCTCCAAGGAACTCAAGGAAGCGATCTGACCGTCTGATTTGATCGGTAGCGGACCCGGCAACGGGTCCCGCAGCATTCGCCGCCCGTCTGCTCGCTGCCATGCCAACAGCGCGCAGGCGGGCGGTGTCACGTTAGGAGCTTGAGGCTTGCCGGACTTGCTACGCCGCCGCAGCGGTGGGCTTGCGTGCTGCGGCACTGAGGCGATAAATCGCGCCACGGGCGGTTAGCTCAGTTGGTAGAGCGTCTGCTTTACACGCAGAATGTCGGCGGTTCGAGTCCGTCACCGCCCACCAAGATTTGCCGGCGCAGCCAGCGACATTTGCCTTATTTTGTGCCCATTCCACACGCTTCCCACGCATGTAGCAATTCGGCCTCAGGGCCCAAAAAAGATTTTCCGCCACTACCCGCGCACTGACGCCGGCCGGAAAACTGTGAGATAGTTTTGCGACAACAAGCAAGGGCCGGATGCCCTCAGGGGGTAGTATGCTACGCATATCGGTTGTGACGATCGCTGTACTGCTTGTCGCCGGGCCGGCAGCACTTGCGCAATTACCGCCGCAGCCGCCACCGGTGAAAAATTCAATCACGCAAGGCAGCGATCAGGAACGCGCCGCCTGCCATCCGGACGTGATCCGCTATTGTAAGCAGTTCCTCAAGGAAGACGGCCAGGACGACGTGTTCGCCATCCTCGGCTGCCTGCAAACCAACCGCGGCAAGATCAGCAATTCCTGTCAGCAGGTGCTGGCCAGCCACGGCCAGTGAGCTAAGCGACGATCTCTTCGTCCGTCTCGGCAGCGCTCGCGCGCTCTTCCATGTGCGCGACATGCTCGGCCAAGCGCACCCACGACTGTGCCAAGGTCAGCCACAGCGCCTTGTCGCTTTCGGCGTCGGCTAACCGCGCAAACGCCACGCACTCTTCCGCACACTTGCGGTGATCTTGAGTTGTTGAGCCCAACGTTGTTGTCCCCATGACACCACCTCACTGACGCAACACTGCGCGGATTATGACAAGGCGACTGCGGCACGGACGGGATCGTCGGATGGCTAAAACTTGACGCCAAGGAACCTCGGCGCACGGCGAACCTGCGCCGAGCGAAGACGAGTTTCGCCGACGCATTAGTCCTTGGTGCCGGCTGCGCCCGGAAGCTCATTGATTTTGGCGCCTGCCTGTCACGCCGGCCGTCGATTAGCGTTGAATAGGCCGTTCGGGACGCCGCCTGGGCAGCATTGCGCCCTCAACATGACGACGCTCCCTCAATTGCGCGAAAACCCGTCAAAATCGACCATCGGCGATCTGATTCTTGAGAAATTATTGCCATTTGCATGCAAAATTCACTTAGCTGCACTGCAACAGTTCCATTTTGCAGCGCAACAAACCGACCATATATCTAACTGCGATTCAACGACAAATGAGGAAAGGACCCCAAAATGCTTTTGTCGGCAATCCACTTCCTCCACGCCTGGAAGCGCTACGGCGCTGCGGTGAGGGAACTTTCGAGCCTCAACGACCGCGAGCTGGCCGATATCGGTATCACCCGTTCGGACATCCCGCGGCTCGCCTGGGAGCATGCGAAAGCTTAAAGCTAGCGGACTAAACGTCCCAAACCGGCGCCCGCCTCGTGCGGGCGCTGGCTTTTTGGAGACCTCACGAGGCAGGCTCCATCCCCTTGGCCTTGATGATCGGCCCCGCATGCGGCCCAGCCAAAAACTTGACCAGCGCGCTTGCCCCATCCTTAGCCGCGGTAGCGACACCGGCCGAATAGATCGTGAAATTCTGGATGTCCGCCGGCAGCGGACCGACCAGCACGACGCCCTTTACGGGCAGGATCTCGCTGATCTGATGAATGCCGATCTCGGCCTCGCCATCGGCGTTGTGGTTGGCGACCGCGCCGCCATGGATCAATTTCGCCTTGGCGTTGACCTCCTTGGCGATACCGAGCCGCTCCAATAGCCCCCCGACATAGATGCCGCTCGAGCCGCCCGCCGCCGGGTCGATATAGGCCACGGTTTTTGCCGCAAGCAGCGACCGCTTGAACGCGTCGACAGAGCTGATGTCGGGCAACGGCGTGCCGGCTTTGACCACGACGCCGATGCCGGTCTTGGCCAGATCGGCGCGGCTGCCGGCAACCACCTTGCCGTGCTTGATCAGGCCGTTGATCGCGTCAGGCGTCAGCACGGCGACGTCGAATGACTCCTCGCCGCTTTTGATCAGCTGCAAATGCTGGCCGACGGTCCGATAGGTCAGGTCGAGCGTGTTGCCGTTCGCTTTCTCGTACTGCGCCGCGAGCGCGTTGAGCACCTGCTTGAAGGCGCCGCCGCTGACCACTTTGATGTTGGCCGCTTTTGTGGATTGGGACATGACGGCAAACATAGTCAGCTGCAACACCGCCGGAAAGGCGGCGTTGGCGGCTGCGGCCCAAGCATGCTAACCCGCGACCATGCCGGTTCTTGCACTCATGGAGGCTGCCGCGCTGCTGCCGGCGCGCGGCGCGCTGATCGGTCTCGATCTCGGCACAAAGACCATCGGCGTCGCGTCGAGCGACCCGGATCGGCGCTTGGCGACGCCTGTCGAGACCGTCGCCAGAAAACGCTTCACCCTCGATGCGCAACGCCTGCTCGATCTTGCCGCCGAGCGGCGCGCCATAGGTTTTGTGCTCGGGCTGCCGATCAACATGGACGGCACCGAGGGCGCGCGCGCCCAATCGACCCGCGCATTTGCCCGCAATCTGGCAAAGCTCACCGCGCTGCCGATCGCGCTGTGGGACGAACGGCTGTCGACCGCGGCGGTGGAACGGGCGCTGATCGCGGCCGATGCCAGCCGCGCCAAGCGCAAGGCAGTGATCGACCAGCACGCCGCCAGTTACATCCTTCAGGGCGCGCTCGACCGCCTGGCGCACGCCGCGCAGGATTAGGGCGGACCAAAGTCTGGCCACGCCCGGGTCGATTCCGGTGCACACCGGTCCGACGGACCGAATCGAGACTTGCCGGACCGCTCGGATTGGGCCTATAGCACCGCTTTGATGAGCAAAACCCAGCCGCTGACGCGCCATCTCATTTCGATCAATGACCTCACCAATGCGGAGATCGAGACGATCTTCGAGGTCGCGAACGGGTTTTTGAAGGAACTGGCCGACCCCAAAATCCATTACCGGATCGGCCGCAGCACCACTTTGGCGGCCAAATCCATCCTGGCGAGCCTGTTCTACGAGCCGTCGACACGAACCCGCCTGTCGTTCGAAAGCGCCATGCTGCGCTTGGGCGGCGCCAATATCACCAGCGCCGATCCGGCGGTCAGTTCCGCGGCGAAGGGCGAAAGCCTCGCCGACACAATTCGGGTCATTTCCAACTATGCCGACATCGTCGTCATCCGCCATCCGCGCGACGGCGCGGCGCGGCTGGCCGCCGAATATTCGCAAGTTCCCGTAATCAATGGCGGCGACGGCAGCCACGAGCATCCGACGCAGACGCTGTGCGACCTGTTCACGCTGCGCTCCAAGAAGAAGAGCTTTAAGAACATGAAGATCGCGATCTCCGGCGATCTCAAGGGCAGTCGCACCATCCATTCCTTCGTCTATGCGCTGGCCCGCTTCGGCGCCACCATCGATCCCCTGCCCGCGCCCGGCATGGAATTGCCGGCCCACGTCGATCGCCGGCTGCGCGAGGAATTCCACTGCCGCATGGTGTCAAAGGATCCCGGACAAGTCGGCTCGATCGACGCGCTCTATGTCACCGCCGATCAGCCGCACCAATTGTCGCTCATTCCCGATCCGGAAATCGATATCGGGCTTTTGGTGCAGAAGAAGATCGACGCCGTCTATGTGACGCGCTTCCAGAAGGAGCGTTGGAGCGAGAAGGAACGGCCCTATCCGAAGGTCGACGCAAAATTTTTGAACGAGGCGAAATATTCCGACGCCAGCGTCATGCATCCCTTGCCGCGCGTCAACGAGCTCGACGCTTCGCTCGATAGCGACCGCCGGGCGATCTATTTCCAGCAGGCGGCCTACGGCGTTCCTATCCGCATGGCGCTGATCTCACTCCTGCTTCGCGCGCACAAAAATAAAACGCTGCACCTGTTCAACGGCGGTTTCGCCGAGCCGAATTATCCGATTTACGCTCAGCCGATCGGCACCGGCCTGGAATGCGACAATGCCAATTGCATCACCGGCGATCCCGCCGAACGGCAATACGCCGCCAACAAGTTCTACGTCATCGAAGACGACACCCCGCAGCGCTGCAGGCTGCGTTGCGTTTATTGCGAGAAAGACGTCGAGGAGGATACGGCTGCGCACTTGGTGGTCGCCGACACGACGCGAAAAACTTTTGCGCCCGATCTGGCGGCGCTGCCCCGCACCGCGGGCGACAAGCTCAAGCACCTCATCATTTATCGCAACGCGTCGGAAGCGCTCGCCGCGGGCTTTGCGCCACGCGAAAGCGGCAGAAAAGCGCGCGCGAGTTAATCAACGTTCCGCTGAGCCGCCATGCCAAACGCGATCGACTGGTCGCTCATGCCCGAATATGCCGCGGCCTTGGTGTTCGGCTATCTGTGCGGCTCCATTCCGTTCGGCATTTTGTTGACGCGCGTTGCCGGCGCGCCCGACCTGCGCTCGGTCGGCTCCGGCAATATCGGCGCCACCAATGTTTTGCGCACCGGCCGCAAGGGCCTCGCCGCCGCGACCTTGCTCGGCGACATGCTCAAGGGCACCGCGGCGGTTCTGATCACGGCGTATGTCTTCGGCCGCGACGCCGCCATCGTCGCCGCGCTCGGCGCGTTTTTGGGCCACCTGTTTCCGGTCTGGCTTAAATTTCGCGGCGGCAAGGGCGTCGCGACTTTTATCGGTCTGTTGCTCGGCTTCAAGGTTTGGCTTGCGCTCGTAAGCTTCTGCGCCATTTGGCTCGTGGTCGCCGCGCTCACGCGCTACTCGTCGCTGGCCGCGCTGGTGGCGAGCGCCGCGACACCTGTAATCCTGTGGTGGACCGGCGATGTCCGGCTTGCAGGGTTATTTCTGCTGTTAGCGGTGCTGCTCTGGATCATGCACCGCGCCAATATCGCGCGGCTTCTCGGCGGCACGGAAAGCAAGATCGGCCGCGATTCCGCGGCGTGAACGAAAATTTCAGCCGACCGCGGCAGGCGTGCGCGCCGGCGCGCCGTGGGTGTGCGGAATTTTGTCGGCGAACATTTCGACGAAATGATCGGTCTCGCCCCCGGCCGTATGCGGCCGCAGCGCTTCGTCGAAGTGGGTGCGCGAGGCCGGATCGGCTTTGACGCGCGCCATGATGCGGCGATAGCGCCACACCAGCCGCAGCCACTGCGCCGAGATTTTGAGAAAATCCACGACGCGCCACGGATAGAACACCAACGGATTGAGCACCGGCATGCCGTAGCGGCGCTGGGTGCGCACCTTGCGGCGCAAAAAGCCGAACTGCAGCGGATGCACGCCTTCGATGCGCGACGCGCCGGAAAAGATGGTCAGCGAATTGAGAATTTTTGTGCGGTTGATGCCGGACACCACGGCGCGACGCATGATGGTCTCGACGTGGGCGTCGGTGTAATAACGCGTCCAGGCGTCGGCGTAGACTTTCGTCCACGTTTCCTTCGACATCAAAGGATGCGCGGTGCAGGCGTGCTCGAGATCGTATTTGTTCATGTCGGGATCCATCGGCACCCCGCGCATGAAGAGATTCTTGTGATCTTCCGAGCCCGGCAGCGGCGTCAGATAGAAGAACTCGAGGATGTCGACCGGCAATTCCTTTTTGATGATCTCGATGTCGCGCGCGATCGATTCCGGCGTGTCGGTCGGAAAGCCCAGAATGTAGCCGGCGTAGGTCATGACCTTTTGCGCCCGCCACGCCAGCAACATCTCGCGATATTCCCAAATCTTGTTCTGGCGCTTCTTTGCCCCCATCAGGGATTTCGGGGTTGATGTTCTCAAGCCCCAGGAAGATAGCCGTGCAGCCGGCGCGGGCCGATTTCTCGATGAAGCCTGGGATGCGGTGACACAGCGTGTCGACTTGCAGCAGGAGGCGAATGTTGAATTTGTCGCGCTCGCGCAATTCGATCAGGCGGTCGAGGATCGGCTCCCAGTTGCGGTTGCGGGCGAAGTTGTCGTCGGTGATGAAGAACCGCGTAATGCCCTGCGCGGCGTTGGCGCGCACGATGGCCTCGACGTCGTCCGGCGTGCGGTAGCGCGATTTCCGGCCCTGCACGTTGATGATGGTGCAAAAGCTGCACTGGAACGGACAGCCGCGGCCGGCGTCAAAGCTGGAATAATGTCCGGCGACGCGGGTGACCACCGCGCGCGGAAGAATCGGATAAACGGCGGCCGCCATTTCCGGCATATCGGCCAGATAATTATAGATCGGCTTGGCTTTGCCGTCGGCGACGTCGCGCAAAACGTCGGCCATGCGGCCTTCGGCCTCGCCGGCGAACAGATGGATGCCGAGATCGAGCGCTTCCTGCAAATCCGCCGGCAAGGTCGGCAGCATGGAGATGCAGCCGGAGACATGAAAGCCGCCCATGACCACGGGTAGCCCGAGCGCGCGGAACTGCCGGCCGAGATCGAGCGCGCGCGGATATTGGTTAGACTGCACGCCGATCAAGCCCACCATGCCGCCGCCGGCGGCGCGGATGCGCTTCGCCACCGCCGCCACATCGACGATGGTGTTGCACTCGTCGCAGGCTTCGACCTCGATATCGACATCGGGGCCGAGCACGCGGTTGTCGGCGCACTCCCGCATCAGCCCATAGACACTGGCGAGCGAGTTCGACGGCAAGGTCGAGCGCAGCCATTGGATGACATAGCCGTCCCGGTCGTAATGCGACGGCTTGATCAGCTCGACCCGAAACGCGCGCTTGGCCAAATTACCGTGCAAACCAGTCCTCCGAACGGAACCCGATGGTTCCTGCGGCAATCCCTGCGACTCTGCGGGTTCGGCCGCTGCTTTGCAACAATTACCTTACCGCCCCGCGATAGCGAGGGCCGATCATTGGCACGTATCTGCCGGATTTCACTGCATTTCGTTTCATCCGGGTCTCATTCAAGCTGCACAAAAAAGGGAGGCGGAGCGCTGATAGACGCAACTGTCCGAGAACCACGCCGCGCCAACAGATGTTGCCATCTGTTGGCGCTCGGGGCGTGGGCGCGCTTACGGGCGCGCACGCCTACCGTCGCTCCGCCGCGGCTCTTGCATAGGCGAACGAACGCCACCGCTCAGTCCCAGGCCGCGCTTCCTGGGACTTGGCTAAAAGACGGGTGTTATCCGTCTCCGCCTGTCCCAGTCCAACGAGCTTCTCGTAGACCGGTCGTAATGCCGGCCGGGCGTCTTCCCAGGGCCGCCCGAGAGCGGAGTGCAAATCCGCCCGCGGGTACCGCACTCGCCCCGTATTCAGGTGTGCCTCGAGAACACGTCCCTTAGGTGGGCGAGATGTTGTCTCGTAACTGATACAGAGACGTGTGTCAACATAAAAGCGACGCCCATTCCACCCGTCATTGCCGGACTTGATCCGGCAATCCATGGGACTTGGCCGAGTGTGGACCGAGTTCGGCATGGACCACCGGGTCAAGCCCGGTGGCGACGAGGCGGGCGTGGAGCGCCACCATCCTGATTCCCAGTCGACAGAAAACCCCCGAGCGGCCCGATTTGGGCAAGCGCAACCATGCGCGCATGAAACGGCACCCAAATACCCAATTCCAACCCCTCAGGCTGAGCCTCTGGGAGCGAATCGATTTAGCGCTAAAAATTCGAAAACACTCGCTGCCGTTCTTGGTGCAGCGGCGGCTTTGATCAAAGTCGTTTTGCCTTTGCTGCGCTAGCCAAGACCCTGAAGCTTGCAATCATCGCCGGCGCAATACCTGCTCTGAGGATATGGCGTCGGAAGGGCAGATCGCCGGATGCAACACCGCGCATCCGCTCCACGCTTGCCGGCTAATCCCAGCCGAACCGCTTGCTCAGTGTTTCCGAAATCAGCGACGTTACCCGCATCGCCTGGTCCGGCGTAAATGTCCGTCGCCATTCCATCGGGTCGGCCTTGCGGAAATGTGTTTCATCCATTGTCCTGGCAAGGTTTGGCAGGGCGTAGTCGAGATCGATCTGATAGAATGCAAGGATCGCGTCGAAGAAGGCCTTCTCTTCGATTCTGAGATCATTCTGGTGCGTGATCAAAATCGGAATTGTACCGCGGTCTGCGATCTCCAGCCACCGTGTCGTCCAAGCCACCAGTTGCGGCATGTAGTTCTCGATCTGCCAGTCGATCTGGCGGGAGAGCGAAAACTCGAAATATCCAAACGGCGTCCGCGGCGTGACATAAAGCAACTGCTCGCTCGTGTCGTTGCCGCCCGTGATGTAATGGAGGTAGTGAATCCAACTCAGCAGGGCCTGTCGTGGATCACGCATTCAAAACCATCTTCAGTTTGAAGTGCTGCAGGATCTGCAAGTTCTCGGCAGACGGCGCCAGATGATTCTGCGAAACGAAACCGCCGGCACTGAAAGTAAGGGCGCCTTTGACGTCGATCTGATCGATGAGGCCATATTGGTTGCCGATATACATCGTGCGAAGCCCCAAGATTTTCGCCAACGATTTTTGAACGTACACGCTGCCCGACTTCGGCATTGTGTTCAGGAGTATGCTTTCGCGGCATGTCTGCGGCTGGAGCGGCCGCAGCCGTGAAGCGCTGCAACCCACGCGCTGCGTGATCCGACGGAAAAGCGAGGCCGTGCGTGCTTCCGCGCGCATCGAGCAGTCCCCCGACAGGCCCCCGGACATGTGAGTGACTCGCTTGAGTCCAGTCAAGGCAGCCGCGATTAAACTTCTGTAAGATCGGCCGGCCCGGTCAGTTTCAGACAGCAGCGGGCATTGCCTGCGCGTTATAAGTCAATGCGCTTGATTATATGTCTCAAATCCGTCGTATCATGGGGCAGCCGCTATAGAAAATTTACATGGCTTGGCACGATTGCCGAAACCGCAGTGGGGACGAGTGAACGAAGGCGCGAAAGCCATCCGTTTGACCGACGAGCAACGCCTCGACTGGCTGCGCCTCATCCGCAGCCAGAACGTCGGGCCGCGCACGTTCCGCGCCCTCGTCAATCATTTCGGTGGGGCGCGCGCCGCGCTTGAGGCGCTGCCCTCGCTAGCGCGGCGCGGTGGCGCGTCAGCGCCGCAGATTTGTTCGCGCGAAGCGGCCGAGCTTGAGATGGACGCCGCGCGAGAACTCGGCGTGACACTCATCGCCATCGGCGAAGCCGGCTATCCGGAGCGCTTGCAGATGATCGATGACGCACCGCCGCTGCTTGGCGTGCGCGGACATTTACCTGCGCTCGCCATGCCGGCGGTTGCCGTGGTCGGCTCGCGCAATGCTTCCGCCGCCGGCATCAAGATCACGCAACAGATCACGCGGGGCTTGAGTGAGGCCGGCTTCGCAATTGTTTCCGGCCTGGCGCGCGGCATCGATGCGGCGGCGCATCACGCGAGCCTTGGCAATGGCACGATCGCAGTGCTTGCCGGCGGCCAGGATAGAATTTATCCGCCGGAACACGGCAACCTGC
The DNA here is from genome assembly GCA_963821175.1 of uncultured Alphaproteobacteria bacterium. GTDB lineage: Bacteria > Pseudomonadota > Alphaproteobacteria > Rhizobiales > Xanthobacteraceae > BOG-931. The sequence goes on along the minus strand of CAWGCU010000015.1, from coordinate 200,084 downwards.
TCGACGAGATTTTGCCGGCCGGCGTCGCGCTCACCGAAATGCCGTTGGGCTGGGAGCCCCGCGCGCGGGATTTTCCCCGGCGCAATCGCTTGATCTCCGGGCTGGCGCTAGGCGTCGTCATTGTCGAGGCGGCAAAACGCTCGGGCTCGCTGATCACGGCGCGACTGGCGCTTGAGCAAGGCCGCGAGGTGTTTGCCGTTCCGGGCTCGCCGCTCGATCCGCGTGCGGAGGGCACCAACAGCCTGATCAAGCAAGGCGCGACGCCGGTGACCGAAACCGCCGACATCGTCGCCGTGCTGGAGCCCATTATGGGGGTGGCGCTGACCGCGCGGGAGCCGGAGCCGACGGACGGTGCGCGCTTGCAAGACATTGATCCCGCCGCCGACGAGCGGGCTCGGATCGTTGCGCTGCTGAGCCCTGCCCCGGTCCTGGTCGACGACCTGGTGCGGCTTGCCAAATCGTCGCCGCGCGTTGTGCGCCTGGTGCTCTTGGAACTCGAGCTCGCCGGGCGCGTGGAACGACACGGCGGCGGACTGGTTTCGCTGGTATAGACGGCGATGCGGTTCATCCTGGCGACGTCCACAAAACTGCTGCGGCGCGCTTTGCCGATCGTGGTGCTCCTGCTCGCGATCGGCCAGGCGAGCGGCCAATCCGGCGAAACGTTCGACGCTTTCCTCGCCGGTCTATGGAAAGACGCGGCGGCGCAAGGCATTTCGCGCGCCACCTTCGATCTGGCCTTTGCCGGCGTGACGCCGGACCCGCGCGTGCTCGGCGCCATGCAGCACGCGCCGGAATACGGCAAGCCGTTCGGCGCTTATGTCGAGAGCATCGTGTCGCCGTCGCGCGTCGCCATCGGCACGCGCAAATCCGCGCAATGGGCCGACATGTTGCGCAGGATCGAGACCAAGTACGGCGTGCCGGCGTCGTTTCTAGTCAGCATCTGGGGCATCGAGTCCTCGTTCGGCGACACCGCGGATCGCTGGGACGTGTTCCGCTGCATCGCGACGCTGGCGCAAGCGAAAATCCAGCAGCCCTATTTCCGCGACGAACTGATCAGCGCGCTGAAAATCTTGCAGTCGCACGCGATCGCGCGGCCGCAATTGCTCGGCTCCTATGCGGGCGCCATGGGCCAGGCCCAGTTCATGCCGTCGAGCTATCTCAAATATGCCGTCGATTTCGACGGCGACGGCCGCGCCGATATCTGGACGAGCGTGCCCGACGTGCTGGCCTCGATCGCCAATTATTTGCGGCAATTCGGCTGGCAGCCGGGCCTGCCGTGGGGTTTTGAGGTTTTGGCGCCGCTCAAATTCGATTACGGCGTCAGCCGCGGTACATTCCGCGAGTGGCACGCGCGCGGCTTCGAGCGCCTCGACGGCGGCCGCTGGCCCGACACCGGCGACGCCATCCTGTTCTTTCCCAGCGGCGCGCCCGGCCCGGCGTTTCTGGTGACGCAGAATTTCGTCGTGCTCAAAACCTACAACAATTCCGACGCCTATGCGCTCGCGGTGGCACATTTGGCCGACCGGCTGAACGGCGCGGGCCGGTTCCGCAGCGCCTGGCCGATCAACGATGTCCAACCGTCACGCGCCGAGCGCATCGCGCTGCAGAAAAAGCTCGCAAGCCTGGGCTACAAGGTCACCGATTTCGATGGCCATTTTGATTTCGATCTGCGCGACGACATCCGCAAGCTGCAACTCAGCTACGGCATGACCCCCGACGGCCACCCGAGCCGCGCGTTTCTCGACCGGCTCGGCCTCCTTGTGCCGTGAACCGGGTCGCTCAACCGCATAGACTAGTACGATAGAATCGACACAAAACAACTATAGAGAGCGCCATCAGAGACCGCGTTGGCGCCCCTCTCCGGCCCTATTCCACCGTCATCGGAACGCGGCCTTGCCCCGGTAACGATTTGACAGGCGGGGATGCATTACCCATGTTCCCGGCGACTCGAGGGTCGCCTGACGGGCGTAAATGCCTGAAAATGTCTTTTAATCAAAGGCTTCCATGAAGTTAGTACTGGTAGAATCGCCCGCCAAGGCGAAGACCATCAATAAGTATCTGGGCAAGGACTACGAAGTCCTGGCCTCGTTCGGCCATGTCCGCGACCTGCCGCCGAAGTCCGGCTCGGTCGATCCGGACCATAATTTCAAGATGCTCTGGGAGGTCGATCCCAAGGCGCAAAAGCGGCTCAACGACATCGCCAAGGCGGTCAAGGGCGCCGACAAGCTCATTCTCGCCACCGACCCCGATCGCGAGGGCGAGGCGATCTCCTGGCATGTGCTGGAATTCCTCAAAGAGAAGAAGGCGCTCGGCAAGCAGACCATCGAGCGCGTGGTGTTCAACGCCATCACCAAGCAATCGGTGACCGAGGCGATGCAACATCCGCGCACCATCGACCAAGCGCTGGTCGATGCCTATCTGGCGCGCCGCGCGCTGGATTATCTGTTCGGCTTCACGCTGTCGCCGGTGCTGTGGCGCAAGCTGCCGGGCGCGCGCTCGGCGGGGCGGGTGCAGTCGGTGGCGTTGCGGCTGGTGTGCGACCGCGAGCTCGACATCGAAAAATTCGTCCGCCGCGAATACTGGTCGCTGGTGGCAAACCTGGCAACGCCGCGCCAGGAGACATTTGAAGCGCGCCTCGTCGGCGCCGACGGCAAGAAACTGCAGCGCCTCGACATCGGCTCAGGCGCGGAGGCGCACGCGTTCAAGCAGGCGCTCGAAACGGCGACCTTTACCGTCAATTCGGTCGACGCCAAGCCGGTGAAGCGGCATCCGCAGCCGCCGTTCACCACCTCGACGCTACAGCAAGAAGCCAGCCGCAAGCTCGGCTTTGCGCCGGCCCACACCATGCGGGTGGCGCAGCGGCTTTATGAGGGCATCGACATCGACGGCGAAACCGTCGGCCTCATTACTTATATGCGCACCGACGGCGTGCAGATCGCTCCCGAAGCGATCACTTCCGTGCGGCAAGTCATCGGCGCCGATTACGGCGCGAAATACGTGCCGACCGCCCCGCGCCGCTACGAAGCCAAGGCAAAGAACGCCCAGGAGGCGCACGAAGCGATCCGACCGACCGAGCTTACGCGCCGGCCGGGCCAGACCAAGAGCGTTTTGGACGCGGATCAGGCCAAACTCTACGAATTGATCTGGCTGCGCACGGTGGCGAGCCAGATGGAATCCGCCGAGCTCGAGCGCACCACGGTCGAGATCACCGCGAATGTCGCGAGCCGGGTTTTGGATTTGCGCGCCACCGGCACCGTGGTGAATTTCGACGGTTTTCTCGCGCTTTACCAAGAAGGCCAGGACGAAGATCCGGAAGACGAAGAGGCGCGCCGGTTGCCGCAGATGAGCGCCGGCGAGCGGCTCGCCAAGCGCGAGATCAAGGCCGACCAGCATTTCACCGAGCCGCCGCCGCGCTATTCCGAAGCCTCGCTGGTCAAGCGCATGGAAGAGCTCGGCATCGGCCGGCCCTCGACCTACGCCTCGATCCTGCAAGTGCTCAAGGACCGCAAATATGTGCGGCTCGACAAGCGCCGGCTCTACCCCGAAGACCGCGGCCGCATCGTCGTCGCGTTCCTGGAAAGCTATTTCGCCAAATACGTCGAATACGATTTCACCGCCGGCCTCGAAGAGCAGCTCGATCTCATCTCCAACAGCGAAGTGGCGTGGCGCGAAGTGTTGCGCGATTTCTGGCGCGATTTCATCGGCACGGTCGACGGCACCAAGGATTTGAAAATTTCCGGCGTCATCGACACGCTCGATGAGATGCTGGCGCCGCATCTGTTCCCGGCGCGCGAGGACGGCACCGATCCGCGCGTCTGCCCGACCTGCGGCAACGGCCGGCTCGGGCTGAAACTCAGCAAATTCGGCGCCTTCATCGGCTGCTCGAATTATCCCGACTGCCGCTATACACGCCCGCTCACGGCGGACGGCAGCGGCGAAGTCAGCAACAAGAAACTCGGCGAGGATCCGGCGACCGGGCTCGACGTCACCGTGCGCTCAGGCCGCTTCGGCCCCTATCTGCAACTCGGCGAAGGCGTCGACGGCGAAAAGCCGAAACGCGCCAGCCTGCCGAAAGGCGTGGCGCCCGACGAGATCGATCTCGATCGCGCGGTGGCGCTGTTGTCTCTGCCGCGCAAAGTCGGCCTGCATCCCGAGGACGGCGAGCCGATCCTGGCCGGCATCGGCCGCTACGGGCCATACGTGCAGCACGGCAAAACCTACGCCAATATCGAGGACGCCGATGAGGTCTTCACCATCGGGCTCAACCGCGCGGTGACATTGATCGCGGAGAAAATCTTGCGGCCGTCGAAGGGGCGCCGTTTCGGCGCCGATCCCGGCCGCGCGCTCGGCGATCATCCGGCCAAGGGCGGACCGATCACGGCAAAGAAGGGCCGCTACGGTCCCTATGTCAGCCACAACGGCGTCAACGCCACCTTGCCATCCGACAAGACGCCCGAGACCGTGACGCTCGACGAGGCCGTGGCCTTGATCGATGCCCGCGCCGAGCGCACCGGCGGTGCCGCGCCGCATGCGCGCCCGCGCAAGGCCAAGCGGCCATCGCCGGGAACGGCGCGCGTTGTCAAAGCGTCATCAAAAAAGCCCGGCGCAGGAAAACGGCCGGCCACCCGCAAGCCGCCCACGGAAGCGGCCGAATAATTTTTGCTTGTTGCCGAAATGGGCCGCCGGACTAGACCAATGAGCGGCCCGAAGAATTGCTGATGAAACACTCCCGCCTGCCCTCCCGCGAGGAGCTTTTAGCCTTTATCCGTGAGCGCAGCGGCAAGGTTGGCACGCGCGAGATCGCGCGCGCGTTTGGCGCCAAGAACGCCGACCGCGCCGCGCTCAATCGCATGCTGCGCGAACTTGCCGACTCTGGCCAGATTGATCGTTTGCGCAAACGCCTGCACAATCCAGGCACCTTGCCGCCCGTTGTACTCGCCGACGTCACCGGCCGCGATGCCGACGGCGAATTTTTGGCGCGGCCGACCGAATGGGACGAGGCGGCCCATGGCGCGCCGCCGGTCATCCGCATCGTCATGCCGCGGCGGCCGCGCCCGGGCGAAGCCGCCGGCGTCGGCGACCGCGTGCTGCTGCGCATCGAAAAGAGCAATGAGGAAGAGACCACCGCGCGCGTCATAAAACTTTTGGACCGCGCCAAGCATCGCGTGCTCGGCGTTTTTCGCGGGCTTCCCGGCGGCGGTGGCCGGCTGGTGCCGGTCGACAAGAAACAGCTCGGCCGCGAGATGGCGATCCCGGCCGATCGCTCAGGCGGCGCCGTCGATGGCGATCTTGTTGCAGTTGAAGTGTCGCGCAACGGCCGACTCGGTCTGCCAATGGGCTCGGTCATTGAACGACTGGGTTCGATCAAGAGCGAGCGCGCCATCAGCCTGATCGCGATTTACTCTCACGACATTCCGCACGTTTTTTCGCGCGCGCTGCTCGATGAAGCCGACGCGGCGCGACCGGCTACGCTTGAGGGCCGTGAAGACTGGCGGCAGGTGCCGTTCGTCACCATCGATCCGCCCGACGCCAAGGATCACGACGACGCGGTGCACGCCGTGCCCGATCCCGATCCGCACAATCCGGGCGGCTATCTAGTCTCGGTCGCCATCGCCGACGTGGCGCATTACGTGCGGCCCGGCTCGGCGCTGGATCGCGAAGCCGTCCGCCGCGGCAATTCGGTTTATTTCCCCGACCGCGTCGTGCCGATGCTGCCGGAGCGCATTTCCAACGATTTATGCTCGCTGCGGCCGAACGAAGATCGCCCAGCGCTTGCGGTCCGCATGGTGATCGGCGCCGATGGCCGCAAGCGCTCGCATACGTATCATCGCGTCATGATGCGCTCGGCGGCGAAGCTGAGTTACGAACAGGCGCAATTTGCCGTCTCGGGCCGCGCCGACGAGGTCGCCGAGCCTTTCGTAAAACCCGTTCTGGAGCCGCTCTACGCCGCCTACGAAACGGTACGCCGTGCCCGCGACGAGCGCAGCCCCCTCGATCTCGACGTGCCCGAGCGCAAAATCCTGCTCAAGGGCGACGGCAGCGTCGACCGCGTGATCGTGCCGCCGCGGCTGGAATCGCACCGGCTGATCGAAGAGTTCATGATTTTGGCCAATGTCGCCGCCGCCGAAAGCTGCGAGCGGGCGCGGGTGCCGCTGATCTATCGCGTGCACGACGAGCCGTCCCAGGAAAAGCTCAACGCGCTGCGCGAATTCTTGGCGACCATCGACATTTCACTACCCAAGGGCGGCGTGCTCAAGCCCGACGGCTTCAACCGCATTCTTGCCCAGGTCAAAGGCCGCGAGGTCGAACGGCTGGTCAACCAGGTCGTGCTGCGCAGCCAGGCGCAAGCGGAATATTCGCCGGAGAACTTTGGCCATTTCGGCCTCAACCTGCGCCGCTACGCCCATTTCACCTCGCCGATCCGCCGCTATGCCGATCTGGTCGTGCACCGCGCCTTGATCCGTGGGCTGAAACTCGGCGGCGACGGCCTTCCGGAGGATGTCGATGTGCCGGCGCTGGCCGAGGTCGCCGCCAGCATTTCCGCCACCGAACGCCGCGCCATGAAGGCCGAGCGCGAGACCGCCGACCGGCTGATCGCGCATTTTCTGGCCGACAAGGTCGGCGCCACCTTCGACGGCCATATTTCCGGCGTCACCCGCGCTGGCCTGTTCGTCGAGCTCGACGACACCGGCGCCGACGGTTTCATTCCGGCGCGCTTCATCGGCGACGAATATTTCCGCTTTGACGAAGCACGCCGCGCCTTCATCGGGCATACCGACACCCATCGCCTCGGCGATCCGGTGACCGTGGAGCTCGTCGAGGCCGCGCCGGTCGCCGGCGCCCTGCGTTTCAAGCTCGTGCGCCATGCCGGCGCGGCCAAGCAAAAGACTGGACATCAGCCGCCTGCCGGGTCGAAGTTCCGCGACCGCCAAAGCCAAAGCCGAAAACATCGCCGTCAGCGCTAGAAGTGAGATGGATGTATAATGAGTAGCACGCGTGGAGACCCACCGATCGAGGGCGGCATCGCCGCCGACCGGGTCGAGCGGCTGACCAAGACAATTCGCGATCAGACTTTTCCGAACCTGAAACCACGGGATTCTGCGACGCTGATCCTCATCGACCGCACCGAGCCCGTGCCGAAAGTTCTGCTCGGCCGCCGCCACGAGCGGCACCGTTTTATGCCCGGAAAATTCGTTTTTCCCGGCGGCCGCATCGAGCCGTCGGACCGGCAGATGGCGACGCTCGCCGCTTTGCATGACCGCCACGTCGCCCGCCTCATGACAAAAGTCAGACATGCCAGCGCGACGAAAGCCGCGGGCTTCGCGCTGGCCGCGATCCGCGAGACCTATGAGGAGACCGGCCTCATGCTCGGCGCGCCGAGTGCGGGGCCGATCGCGACGCCGCCGGGGCCGTGGGAGGCGTTCGCCAAAGCCGGCATCGTTCCCGACCTCAGCGCCATCCACTTCATCGGCCGCGCGATCACGCCACCGAAGCGGCCACGGCGTTTCGACAGCCGTTTCTTCGCCGCCGATATCGCCGCCATCGCCCACCGCGCCGACGGCTTCGTCGGCCCCGACAAGGAGCTGGTCGAGCTGGTCTGGCTGCCGATCACCGAGGCGCGGCGCCTCGACATGCCCGGCATCACCGCGATCGCGCTGGAAGAGCTGCAGGACCGCATGGCCTCGGGCATGAGCTACGACCACCCGGCGCCGCTCTATCGCATGCTGAACAAGCGGTTTGTCCGCGAGGTGCTTTAGGCCATATCGGGGTTTTTTGCCGGGTTTCTTGACATTCGAGGCCCGCCGACTAGGTTGGCGGCCAACAACGAGGATTTAGACATGGCCAAAGCAACGACGATCAAGGTGAAACTGGTGTCCAGCGCCGACACCGGCTTCTACTATGTCACCCGCAAGAACTCGCGCACCATGACCGACAAGCTGGTGATGAAGAAATACGATCCGGTCGCCAAGAAGCACGTCGAGTTTCGCGAATCCAAGATCAAGTAAAGCGGGCGCGAGCTTGATCGAATGGGGCGCCTGCGGGCGCCCTTTTTGCGTGGGCCGGACGAAAAAACGCAATCATTCTAGGGCCAACTCAATCGGCCGCCGGCGCAAGCGAGGCTGCTACGGGTCCAGCCTGAGGCGGTTGGCGCTCACGCAACGCCGGTACGGCGCGTAGGCCTCGGCGGTAGCGGCATAGAGGTCGCTTCCGGTCGCCAAGGCGGTCACGATAGCCACTTGCGACGCTTCAAAGGCGACGACCTTTTCCGAAATCATCCGCCGAGCTTCAGTGACCGCGAGCGGCCCACCTGACGCTAGCCGCATCATGCGTAACGCCATGACGCGCTGCACGTCCGCAGTGAAACGCACCGCTTCAAGCCACGTATTGATGACGTCGAACAAGGCGCTCTTCCTTCGTCTGCCGCACCCTTCAACACCCAGAAGGGAATCGGGTTCCACAGCTATGCCCCACAGTATCGGCTATTTCATTGTATGCATGGTCAATTTTGATCAGTTGAAAGATCGCGTTGCGATTACGATTTGATGAGGATCAACGCGAACGGCTTGAAAAAGCAAGATTCCGCAAGTCGTCTGTCAACAAGTCGTCTGTCAAACTGAAAGTGTCTCTTAAGCATCGTGCAGACCAGCAGTCGCAAGCTTGCCATCTGAGCAAGCCTGTCATCTGAGAATTTTAATTGCAGAGTCCCCGCGGCGAATTATCGGCGCAAACCGTTGTGGTCATAGCGCGAGAGGATACGTCATGCCGTCGTCACTCCCCAAGCTCGACCCCAAGGAAGAGCATTTCCGCATCGCCAGCTCCATTGAGGGGCTGACGTTATTTCTGCGCTACTTACCGCCGAATTCGCAGCAAACGGACACACCGAAGATCGTGCTTTACGTCCACGGCGGCTCCTTCCCGTCGGCGCTGTCGATCGCCCATCGCTTCGACGGCCGCTCCTGGCGAGATGAACTGGCCGACGCCGGTTTCCACGTTTGGGGCCTCGACTTCCAAGGCTTTGGCGGGTCAGACCCCTATCCGGAGATGGCCGAACCTGCCGAGCGTAACCCCGTGCTCGGTTGCGCCGAAGCGGCGAGCCAACAGATCGAGCGGGCCGTGCGTTTCATCCGCGACCATCACGGCGTACCGAGAATCTCGATCATCGCGCATTCCTGGGGCACAGTCGCGGCCGGCCACTTTGCCGGGAGATGCCCCGATTTTGTCGAGCGGCTTGTCTTCTTTGGACCGGTCACGTGGCGCCAGAAGAAGGCAGAGCCTCAGACCTTCGCCGCTTGGCGTCTGGTCTCGCTCAAGGATCAATGGGACCGGTTCACCGCGGAAGTTCCAGCGGCAGAGCCGGCGGTTCTTTCGAAGCGCCACTTCGAGGAATGGGGATCTCTCTACTTGGACACCGACCCACAGAGCCGGACTCGCTTGCCGACGAGCGTCAAGACGCCGAGCGGGCCGTGGCAGGACATCGCTACCTCCGGCGCAGGCGATCTCGCCTACGATCCCAGCCTCATCCGCGCGCCTGTCGCGATCATCCGCGGCGAATGGGACAGCCTCGCTACCGACGCCGATGCGCACTGGCTCTTCGATGCGCTCAAGGCATCACCCGTGAAACGCGACGTGAAGATCGGCCGCGCCACCCATCTCATGCACCTCGAAGAAAACCGCTACGCGCTTTACCGCGAGGCGCAGACTTTTCTCGACGTCGGCGATCAACAGCCGGCGCACCACTAAGCTGACGCCTGCCAAGAGACGCCTGCCAAGACTGGGAGTGGCCCCGATGTTCGCCGTGATATTCATAGTCCAACCGAAGCAGGATCGCTTCGACGACTACCTGAATCTGGCCAAACTTCTCAAGCCCGAACTCGAGAAGATCGACGGCTTCATCGACAATGAGCGTTTCGGCAGCAAGCGCACCGCGGGACGGGTGCTGTCGCTGTCGACATGGCGCGACGAGAAGGCCGTCATCCGCTGGCGCACCCTCGGCGTCCATCATGGGGTCCAGGAAAAGGGCAGACTAGAAGTCTTCGAGGATTACCACTTGCGCGTCGGCGAGATCACGGCGGATAACGAGGTCCCCAAAGGTCAGCAATTGCGCGAACTGCGCTTCGATGTAACTGATACCGGCAACGCCAAGGTCGTGACGATCAGTGAACTCGTCCCGGCCAAGGGCGGCAAGCTGCCCAGTGCTGATCTCGTGACTGATCTTGGCTTGCCGAAGACCGGCACCGCTGGCGTCATAGATCAGGAGATCTTCGAGAGCATCTACAATCCCGGCAAGCTGCTGCTTCTCGTCTCATGGCCAAATGCGGCCGCTGTCGAGCATTGGAAACCGAGGACGGTAGCCGAGGGCAAACTGCGCCATCGCTGTGTTCGGGTCATCCGCGACTATGGAATGTTCGATCGCCGTGAGGCGCCCCAATTCTACCCGGAGGTCGAGAACACTGCTCAAAAACGAGAGCGTGCAACCATGTCGGATGAAAAACAATGAAAACGTCAATAAGTCTTTGTGCCCGCCGCCCTGTCTTCCTATATTCGCGCCATGGCCAACCGTCCCTGCAAACCTGACGCGGATCTGAAGCGGCTGTGGCGGATGCTTTTGCCGAACGTCCCCTTTCCGGCATGCGGCGCGCCAGAAAAATTCGACTCCGCTGTTGACGCCGCCAAGAACGAAGCCGGCGATGCAGAGCCGAACGCCGCAGATGCCGGACCACACCGCACAGCGATCCGGCCTGACTCCATTCGGGCATAGTTTTGATCGCGACGCTGTCTTCGCAATTTAGTGGAATGCAGCCGAGGCGAAGCATGGGCAAAAAAGGAAGAAAGCGGCCCGGCTAGACGCGAGAATTGAGGCTTGCGAAGCTCGATTTGCGGCAGGCGCGAAATTGGAATTTAATAAGGAATAAGAGTTGAGTGAGGGCGACCCAGATATGCCGGAGTTGTCGGCGTATGCTTGAGGGGCTGGCAGGCGGCCAACCCCAGCGATCCGCTGCCGATGCTCTGGCTCGGCGATGGGTGCGTAGCGTTGGGCTCGCCGCCGCGGTCGGCTTGGCCTATTTCCTCGCGGCACGGCTGAGCGTCGGTTTAGTCCTGAAGCCTGAAGGCGTGGCCGTGTTCTGGCCCGCGGCCGGTATTTCCACAGGCGTCTTGATCGCTCTGGGGCCGCGGTCGCGATGGCCGGTTGCGGCCGGGGTGACAATTGCGACGGTCGTTATTCATCTCCTGATCGCCGACCCACTCTGGGCCGGCATCGCCCTGGGTCTGAGCAACGCAGCCGAGGCCGTGATCACGGCCGCGCTCATCGAGCGCTATTTCGGTACCGATTTCAGCATCGGCCGGCTGCGCCAAGTGCTGGGCCTGCTTGTGGCGGCGATCGTCGGAACCGCCGTCTCGGGGATCGGCGGTGCGGTGACATACAGGTTGTTTTCCGGCCCATCGGCCGAAATGCTGACGACCTGGCAGCACTGGTTCGCATCCGACGCAATCGGCATCGTGATCGTTGCGCCGCTGGTGATCGAGCTCACCGCCGCCGTGCGGCAACCGCCGCCACGCAGCGAGCTCATCGACGGCACGACGGCATTGGCGGCGCTCGCGGTGACAACCGCAATTGCGATTGCGCTGCCGCAGGAGCCTTGGGAGACCGTGGTGCCGGTTGCCTTGCTGTTTCCAACGCTGTTGTGGATTACCGCCCGTTGCCGGCCGGTCTTCGCCGCGGCCGCCGCGTTCCTGGTCTCCACCACTGTCGTTTCGACCGCGGTCTTCGGCTTTGGTCATTTTGGCGACGCCAGCCTTGCAGTCGCCGATCGGATCCCGCAGGCCCAGGCCGTTATCTTGTTTGTGGCGCTCGGCGCCTACGTTCTGGCTGCGCTGTTCGCCGAGCGGCGAGAGAACGAGGCCCGGCTTGCTCGCGCCAACATGATGCTGGAGCGCGAACGCGACAATAAACTCATGGGTGCACAGGCGGTTACCGGTGCGATCGCCCACGAAGTAAGACAGCCCCTGGCGAGCATCGTGTCGAACGCCAGCGCCGCGCTACGCTGGCTTGAACGGACGCCACCCGATCACGACGAATTACGGGCGGCCCTGAGCCGGATACAAAGTGAAAGTCATCGTACCAGCGAAGTGTTCGATGCCATTCGCGCCTTGTTCCGCAAGGGCGATCAGGGACGACAGCGGATCGACGTCAACGCGATCGTCGTCGAGGTTTTGCAGTCATTGCGCGGTGAGCTGAAGAGCCATGAGGTCGAGGCGCGTTCCGAGCTGGCCGAGCTCGCGCTTGTTGACGGCAATGGCGGGCAATTGCGCGAGGTCGTCTTCAATCTGGTCAACAACGCGCTCGAAGCCATGGACACCACGACCGATCAAAGCCGCCGGGTGCTGCGGGTGACGACCGAGCTTCGCGGTCGCGACGCCATTGCAATTGCAGTGGAAGACTCAGGTCCGGGAATTGCTCCGCAAAAATTGGACAGCATATTCAGCGCCTTCCTGACGACGAAGTCGCACGGAATGGGATTGGGTCTGGCGATTTGCCGCATGATTGTCGAGCAACATGGCGGCCAGTTGACTGCGTCTTCGGACGGCCAAAATGGCGCCCGGTTCCAATTCGTTCTGCCGACCGCGGCAACCGACAAGACCGCGCACGCGAATTAAGACCTCAGCGGAGCGGACGCGCTAGTGCTGATCCGCTTGAACTTGATCCGCTTGGATGTGGGGCGGCGCATTGTCGTGACCTGAGCCATCAAGCATCGCAAAACTCATGACGATCAGTGCTCCGAAAACGGCAAGAATCAGGAACAACCGTAAAGACGGCTCTGGAATACGATGGAGAAACCATTGGAAACTGCTCATGGCCATCAATATTCCCAAGAGCCCTAAAGTTCCTTATGCGGCAGCGCGAGGAACATACGCGCAGAATTTTCAGTGAATGACTGAGACAGATTACTCGGCGGGCTCGGTGCTGAGCTTGTAATGGTCGAGGACAGGGCGACTTTGCTGCGACGCGAGTTGAGTCTCTACGTGACGGAGCCAGCGCACCCGCAATGCAATGATGCGATCGGTGATTTCGTCGATGTGTTTGACAGTGTATTTTTCCGGTGTGTTTGGAGTTTTCATTTTAAACATGATGACCTGAACCCAATGCGACGGCAGCAAACCCAGCCGGAAAGAAAAGCCCCAGCGGGGAGCTGGGGGGCTTGAGCTGGGGCTTTCTGATCTTCGAGACCAAAACTCATCCCGCGACCGGCGATATAACCATCGGCCGTCACATTTGGTTCCTTCAGTCGCCGAAAAGATAAGGAGCGACCCGCATAGTGTTGCAAGATAAAGAGCCAAATCGAACGCAACCCTATTGTGCTCAAAATTCGCATAGCCATATGGTCTACAAGGCAAGCGGTCCTTGTCTGAAAGCTGCCCGTAAAATCGAAACTTGTCCAAAACGAGACCTGCCCAAAAACGAGACTTGCCGAAGTCTCCGTTCTCACATTTGGCAGCACCGGTGCCGTCGGCAGGCACAATACCTGCAACAACGATCTAGGCTTGGGCAGCCAGGCTCCGGCGTGAATTCGCCCGCGTCAGGCCGGCTTGGTCGACGCTCTCTGCTTGTCTTGGAGGCGCCAAGGCTCTTACGGGTGCCAAAACTCTTATAGGCCCGAAGACATCGAAGCTGAAAAGGAGACTAAAATCATGGTCGGAGAGGTCACGCTCAAACAAGTGACGGTCGAACATGCCGCGGTCGAACATGCCATAATCGAATTTGATTATGACGCCGCGGCGGAGCTGTTCCCTAGTCGCAAGCAGAAATCCACGCGACGACCAATCGGATACAGACGATTTGGGCACGCGGCGGACGCCATCCGGTTCGCAATCGAAGAACTCCCACCGGAGTTTCTCCTGGGAGCTTGTCTCGAAGTCGACGAGGAAAGATATAACAACCAGGCAATTCGCCGACTGTACGACAGCATGGACTATCCCTTGATCCGCAGCGCGCAGGCTTAGCACGATGCCACTCGCTCGACAGAATCCGTCACCTTCAGTCATCAGCGCGAGCTAAGCCATGACGCTTAGTTTTCCGAACCAAAGCCGCTTTTATGATGCAACGCGGGGCGCGGTGCGGTTTTGGGGGCATGATAGCGCAATGGAGGCTTCGTTTTTCGTCGATGCCGAGGCGTTGCAGAGAATCAAACCCGATACGCGCCGCGACGAAATCGGGCTGCTTGGCGCGTTCGATTCGAGCCGCAAATTGATTTATGCGACCGCAGCCGAGGTTTATGAGCGCGGCCGTAAAGGATCTTACGACCTGGTTGCCGCTGATTTTCGTATTTAAGGCGGGGTCCTTGACAATTTCTCCAGCTACCGTCCTATGGCACACGTTTGCTTCATCTATTTCGTGTGTAGTCGGCAGGCACCGACGCGACGACTGAACCAATCAGCCCCAGAAATTGTGATTCTTTTCCTCCGGGAGCCTTTAGCGTCGCTGCAAACACGCGTTTGGGGCGAATCGGCCGCACGGCGAAGGCCGTGCCGCACGAACCATTTTATCCACAACGACCAAGGAGTGAGCCATGCAAAATGGCCCAACGACAGTTCCGGGCGCGCGCCCGCCGAGACCGGCAGGCTCGTATGCTGCGCGCTCAAAACGGTGGCCGTCGAATACCGGCCGCCCCGACCCGAACAACTCACAAAACGCGCAAAGAAGCTACGAGCGGTATCTGGCGCTCGCTCGTGCCGAAGTCCAAAACGGCAATACGGTCGAGGCAGAGAACTACTACCAGTACGCCGAACATTATTTCAGATCGATGCGCCCGGACCCGGACGGGAAGTAACGGAATTTTCTGGACCGCCCGCCTGCGGCAGCGCGCGTTAGGGATCAGCCATGAATGAGAAACAACCGACCTACCGTATCGAGATCAAGAATAGCGGGCAGCCGCCGAACGAAAACTACGGGTGGAAAATCTACCGGAATTTGGATGTCTTACCCATTCTTCATTCACAGCAATTCTTTGTCTCGCGCATGGCGGGACTGGCTGATGCCAATCGATCAAGGCGGCAACTGGTCGATACCGACATGCAAAGTCAGACCACGAAAGAGCAGTAAAACGCGAAGCGGACATTAATCCACATCGCGCAATCGACCTCGATTTGAGCAACCGTCAAAGGTGGCCGGCCGGAAGCGGTGATATGAGGAGGCCACTCGCACCGCTCCCGGGCCGGCCGAACCCCACGGACCCAGGAGATGCGGCGGACCTGAGCATTCGTAGGGTTATGAGATCGCACGATGTCCCGGCCGTTCGCCTGGCACTCGGGACGTCGTTTCATTTGGCATTGTCGCCGTCGGTGAACGCTAGCGCAACGGCTGCGGAAATCAACGCTCAAGGTTTCGCCGCGATCTGGAAACTGGCGTCAACCACAAAAATTGTGCTTACCGCTTAAGCTTATTTGCTCAGGCCGCGTCCGGCACCACGCGGTTGCGGCCATCGCGCTTGGCGCGATAGAGCGCCTGGTCGGCGCGCTTGAGGACGCTCGCCGCGGTGTCGTCCTTGTCCCGCAAGGCCGCGATCCCGATCGAGATCGTCACCGGAACGACGCGCGAGCCTTGCTGGATGGCGAACGGCTCGGCAGCAATGCGCCGGCGCAGCCGTTCGGCGACCATCGCTGCCACCGCCATGTCGGTTTCCGGCATCACCAGGACGAATTCCTCGCCGCCGTAGCGGCAGGCCAGATCGATGCCGCGGATCGAGCGTTTGATGCGTAGCGCGAAATCGCGCAACACGTCGTCGCCGGCATCGTGGCCGTGACTGTCGTTGATCGCTTTGAAGTAGTCGATGTCGACGACCATGACGGTGAGCGGTTTTCCGCGCGACGCTGCCTGCTCGACGAGCGTGGCGAGGTGGCTCTCCATGTAGCGGCGGTTGAACAGGCCGGTGAGCGCGTCGGTGATCGCCATCTCGATCGACATCTGCACGTTGTCGCGCAGCCGCTCGGTGTAACGGCGCTTGCGCACCTGGCTGCGCACCCGAGCCAGCAATTCGTTCTTGTCGATCGGCCGCAGCAGAAAATCGTTCACGCCGATTTCGAGCCCGCGCACCATGCGCGCATTGTTGTCGGGCTCGGTGATCACCAGAATGGGAATATTTCGCGTGCGCTCGAGCGAGCGCAGCTGGCTGCATAGCCGCAGCGCGTCGAAATTCTCCAGGGTGAGCGAGACGATCAGCAGGTCGAAATTGCCGTCGGCGGCGCGGAACAGCGCGTGGTTCGGATCGGTCTCGACCTCGACCTCCTGCTCCTTGCTCAGCATCGCGGCGACCCGTTCGTAGGACGCAGGACGGTCGTCGACGATCAGCACCCTGCCGTTGCGGCCGGTATCGGCCAGCGCCTCGCGCTCGGGAGATTCGATGCCGATGTCGCGCGAGGTCAGCGCGCGCATGCGCAACTCGTCGACCACCATCTTGAGCCGCGCCAGCGAGCGCACCCGCGCGGTCAGCGCCAGTTCGGGGATCGGCTTGGTCAAAAAATCGTCGGCGCCGGCTTCGAGCCCACGCACCTTGTCGGACGGCTGGTCGAGCGCCGTCACCATCACCACCGGAATGTGATGGGTGGCGGAATTGCTCTTGAGCCGCCGGCACACCTCGAAGCCGTCCATGTCGGGCATCATGACGTCGAGCAGCACGAGGTCGCATTGGGCGCGCTCGCAGATCGCCAGCGCTTCCTGGCCGCTCATGGCGGTGACGACGTCGAAATATTCCGCCGACAGCCGCGCTTCGAGCAGCCTGACATTCGCGGGCACGTCGTCGACGACAAGAACGCGGGCGGTCATGGCGAACCTTCCGGGGTGCCCAGGAAGTGACGCACGGTTTCGATGAATTTGCCGACCGAGATCGGCTTCGACAGATAGGCCTCGCAGCCGCCTTGGCGAATTCGCTCCTCGTCGCCCTTCATGGCAAAAGCGGTGACGGCGACCACGGGAATGCGGCGCAGCTCGGCATCGTCCTTGAGCCACTTGGTGACTTCGAGGCCGGACACTTCCGGCAGCTGGATGTCCATCAAGATCAGGTCGGGCCGGTGCTTGCGCGCCAGGTCGAGCGCCTCGATGCCGTTGCGCGTGCCGACGGTGGCATAACCATGGGCCTCCAATAGATCGTGGAAGAGCTTCATATTGAGCTCGTTGTCCTCCACAATCAGGACAGTTTTGGCCATCCCCCGGTCCTTTGGCTGCCCCCAGCCATAAATTCCCAAAGCGGCGCGCGCGATTGCGCCGCCGCCGTCACCGCCAAGCTAGTCTTGATTTCTTACGGAAAGGCAAATGGAACCCGATGAAAGCGCCCTCGTCCCGAACCCGGGAAGCCGCGGAAACACTGGCGATTGCGGCACTTGCCTTCATCGCCGCGGAACCGGAGCGGCTCGAAGGCTTCCTCGGCGCCACCGGATTGACAGTGGACCGGCTGCGCGAGTCGGCCAACGCGCCCGACTTTCTCGGCGGCGTGCTGGAGCATATGCTCGCCGACGAGAGTCTCTTGCTCGCCTTCGCCGATAACGCCGCGATCGATCCGGCCGAGATTGCCCGGGCGCGCCGCGCGCTCGGCGGCAATTGGGAACGCGACACTCCGTGATCTTGCCGTGATTTTGCCGTGAGGACGTGCGGTGGCTTTGAGCTTCTGTCGCGACTGTCTTGCCGATGCGTCGGCGCTAGCCGCGCGCTGTCCGGCCTGCGGCTCGCCGCGCCTGTTGCGCCATGACGAGCTGGCGACGCTCGCGATCGCCCACGTCGATTGCGACGCCTTCTACGCCACGATCGAAAAGCGCGACGACCCGACGCTCGCCGCCGAGCCGGTGATCGTCGGCGGCGGCCGGCGCGGCGTCGTCGCCGCGTGCTGCTATATCGCGCGCACCTATGGCATCCGGTCGGCGATGCCGATGTATGAAGCGCTCCGCCTGTGTCCGCATGCCAAGGTGGTGCGGCCCAATATGGAGAAATATTCCAAGGCCGGCCGCGAAGTGCGGGCGATGATGCTGGCCTTGACGCCGCTGGTCGAGCCGTTGTCGATCGACGAGGCGTTCCTCGATCTTGCCGGCACCGAACGGCTGCACGGCATGTGGCCCGCCAAGGCGCTGGCGCGGTTTGCCGCCGAGGTCGAGAAGACGCTGCGCATCACGGTGTCGATTGGGCTCGCTTGCAACAAATTCCTCGCCAAGATCGCCTCCGATCTCGACAAACCGCGCGGCTTTGCCGTGCTCGGCGGCAGCGAGGCCGCGGCGTTCCTGGCGCCGAAGCCGGCGAGCTTCATCTACGGCGTCGGCAAGGCCAGCATGGCGCGGCTCGCCCGCGACGGTTTTCATCGCATCGCCGACCTGCAGCGCGTCAGCGAGATCGAGCTCTTCCGCCGCTACGGCGAGGAAGGCCGCCGCCTGGCGCGGCTCGCCCGCGGCCTCGACGACCGCAACGTCAGCGCCGATCGCGAGACCAAGAGCGTATCCTCGGAAACCACGTTCGAGCGCGATCTTTCGGATTTCCGTGCGCTGGAAAAAATCCTTTGGGGCCTGACGGAGGAAGTCTCGGCGCGCCTGAAGGCCAAGGAGCTCGCCGGCGCGACGGTGACGGTAAAACTCAAAACCGCGGATTTCAAAATTCGCACGCGGGCGCGCTCGCTCGACTCGCCAACCCAGCTCGCCGGCCGCATCTTTGCCGCCGCGCGCGACCTGCTCAAACGCGAGGCCGACGGCACGCGCTTCCGGCTGATCGGCGTCGGCACGAGCGCGCTGGTCGCCGCCGATCAGGCCGATCCCGCCGACCTGGTCGACGGCCGCGCCGCGATCGCCGAGCACGCGGTCGACCGCGTGCGCGCCCGCTTCGGCGATGACGCGGTGATCAGAGGACTGGCGTTCGAGCGGCCCGAAGAAACTTGAGGCGCGCGGTCTCATATATCTGCAGGCAGGCTATGCACTTTCGGTGTAAAAGCGCACCGGAAAGCAAAGAGAAAGATAATGCGCCTTTTCATTATCGCACTTGCCGCCCTTCTGGTCGCCGGATCGTCGCCGGCGCGCGCCGAATATCCGGATCGCGCGATCCAGATCGTTGTGCCCTATACGCCCGCCGGAACCGTCGACCTTCTGGCGCGCGCGCTGGCACCCAGGCTCACCGCCGCTTGGGGACAGCCGGTCGTCATCATCAATCGTCCCGGAGCAGGCGGCAGCGTTGGCGCTGAGTTCGTGGCCAAGTCCGCCCCCGACGGCTACACGTTGTTCATATCCACCAATTCGCCGCTGACGACCAACCTGGCGCTCTATCCGTCGCTCGGCTACGAGCCGCTGCGCGATTTTGAGCCCGTCATTCTGGCCGGCGAGAACGCGCTCGTTTTGGCGGCCAATCCGCAACTGCCGGTCAAGACCATCAAGGAATTGATCGCGCTCGCCAAGACGAAGCCCGGCGAGCTCAATGCCGCCACGTCCGGCAACGGCTCGACCGGCCATTTGTCGCTCGCGACCTTCAACAAGCAGGCCGGAGTTTCGATCACCCATGTCCCGTACCGCGGCGGCCTGCCGAGCCTTCAGGCCGCGATCGCCGGCGAAGTGCAGCTGGTCTTCAGCGATATCGTGCCGGTCATGCCGCAGGTTCGCGACAACCGCTTGACGGCGTTGGGCCAGACCGGCCTTCGCCGCGCGCAAATCGCTCCCGACATTCCGACGTTGGACGAGTTCGGTCTGCCGGGTTTTAGCATCACCGCATGGATCGGGGTCGTCGTCCCCAAGGGCACGCCGAACGACATCGTGCAAAAACTCAATCTCGAAATCGGACGCGCCCTCAAAGACCCGGAATTCGCCCGGCAAATCTCGGCGATCGGCATCGATCCGCTTGGCAGCACGCCGGACGAGTTCGCGGCTTTTCTACGCAAGGAAATTCCACGCTGGAAACAGATCGTGCAGGACGCCGGAGTCAAGCTCGAGGGGGATCGTTGAATATTTCATGATGGACTTCCTTCACGTGAAGCGCTGGCTGATTGTTTTGTTCACGGCCGTCGGCATCGCCACGCCGCACACGCGGAAACATTCCCGAACCGGACGATGCGGATTATCGTGCCCTATGCGCCCGGCGGCAGCATCGATCTGACCGCGCGCGTCATTGCAAAAAACCTGCAGGACAGCGTCGGGCAGAGCGTGATCGTGGAAAACAAGCCGGGCGCCAATGCGGCGATCGGCATCGAAGATCTGATGCGCAGCGCGCCGGACGGCCACACCCTCATCATCCTCTCCGACAGCCCGGTCACCATCAACGTCCATCTGTCGCGGGTCAATTACGATCCGCTCACCGATTTGGTGCCGATCGGCAAGGTGGTGAGCAGCCCGCTGATCTTGACCGCCAATGCCAAGGCGGGGATTGCATCGATTGCCGATCTTGTCGCGGCGGCGAAGACCAAGCCGCTGAGCTACGGCGTTGCCGGTCTCGGCTCGTCGTCCTATCTCGCCGGTGAATTGCTCCAGCGTGAGCTTGGGCTGACCATGCAACCGGTGACCTATCGCGGCGGCGCGCCGGCGGCGGCGGCGGTCGCGGCCGGCGAGATCCCCTTGGCTTTCACGGACACCGCGGCAATCCTGCCGATGATCGGCGGCGGCCAGGTTGTCGCCTTGGGTGTGGCCGAGCCGGTGCGCTCGCGGGCCATGCCGAATATTCCGACGCTGCGCGAGGCCGGCGTTCCCAATTTCAGCGCCATGTCGTGGCTTGCGATGTTCGCGCCACGCGGCACGCCGGACGACCGGATCGCCAGGCTCAATGCGGAGATCTCAAAAATTGTGGCGATGCCGGAAGCGCAAAAGGTTTTGCTCGCCGCGGGCCTTGAGCCTGCCCCCAACAGCCCGAGCGAGATGCACCGCATTGTCGAAGCGGATTATGCGAAGTGGGGCCAATTGATCAAGGCGCTTAAGCTCAAGGTCGAGTAATCCGCGTAGCGCGCCAAACTGCTGCACGCCACGCTTATGACGGCGCGCCGCTGTCGGCGTAGATCGCCGGAACGACCGGCGTTTTGTCCCAACCGCTGACCGGATCGCCGGACCAGACCCATTCGGCGGTGCCGTGCACGCTGCCTTTGCCGGAAGCGATCAAATCCTTTTGCTCGGCGGCGTTACGCAGGTGCTTGAAGCGGGCATTGGCGAGCGACAGCCGCTGCACCCCGTGCACCCGCGGAATGCGGATGCGGCGGAAGTTCGCGAACGCCTCGACCGGATCGCGGCAGGCGTCGAGCCAGCGCGCCAGGATGTAGGCGTCCTCAAAAGCCTGGCAGGCACCCTGCCCGGCGTTCGGCAGCATGGCGTGCGCTGCATCGCCGATCAGCTGGATACGGTTGCGGCCCCAATTCTCCGTCAGCGGCCGCGTGAACAGACCCCATTTCGAGCATTCGGTCACGATGCTCAAAAGTTTTTCGAGCCGCGGCTCCGGGTTCGGAAAGCTCAAGCGCATTTCGTCGGGATCGCCGCGGGTCGACCAGCCCTCCTCGACCCATTTGTCGGTGTCCTCTTGCGTCACGATGTTCAGCTGCTTCTCGCCGCGGATGTAATAGGCCAAGAGATGACACCCGGGCCCGACCCATTGCACATGTCCGGTCGGCTCGAGCACCTCGGGCGGCACGTCGGCGCCGTTCAACAGCGCGCGCCAGACCATTTGCCCGGTATAGGTCGGATTATCCTGCCCGTAGAGCGCTTGCCGGATGACCGAGCGCACGCCGTCGGCGCCGATCACGAACTCGGCTTCCACTTTGGCGCCGTTGGCGAAGGCGAGCGCGACGCCGTCGCTTTTCTCCTCGATCCCCACGAGGCGATGGTCGAGATGGATCAAGCGGCGATCCAGTCCGCTCGCCAAAACATCCAGCAGGTCGGCGCGGTGAAACGTATAATACGGCGCGCCGTAACGCTGCGCGGCCTTCAGCCGGTCGTTGAATTCGAGAAACTCACCGGTCTGCATGTTGCGTGTGTAAATGCCCGGGGACCGCGTGCCCACGGCGGCGATCTTTTCGCCCAAACCGATGGCGATCAGCGCCTGCGTTGCGTTCGGCGCGACATTAACGGCGGCGCCGATCTCGCCCAGGGCGGGCGCCGCTTCGAAGACCTCCGCAGCGATCCCGAACTGGGAGAGCGCATGTGCCGCGGCCAATCCCGCGAGCCCACCGCCGACAATCACCATGCCTGCCATCGTCAGCATCACTCCATAACGCGGTGCGCAAAAGCGCCGTTCAAGGACAAGGTTTTGGCTGCTTGAGTTCCAGCGATGAAAGTTTTCCAGTCACGACAAAGTCGTTGTAGTCGAGCACCAGCGCGCGCGAAATGCCGTTCTCGTAAAGCTCGAAGCCGATGGCGTAAGCCGGTGCCTGCTCGCTGTTTTCCGTTTTCTTGCTCTTGTCGAAATAGCTGATCGTCACCGGCCAGCGCGCGATGGCCGCGAGCTTTTGATCGTTGGCGGCGGCATCGTCGTGCTGGCGCTCGTTGGGTGCTATCTTGCGGCCGATCACGGTGAGCGTATCGAACACTTTCTGGCCGGTGTCGGAGCCATCATAGACCGGAAATTCCAGGATCGTCTTGCCGGCCCGCGCCGCTTCGATCACTCGCACCATGTGCTCGGTCGGGAACACCACCTGGGCGTCGAGATCGAGGGTCTTTTGCTCGGGCTTTGAGAGATCCACCGCGGTTTTGTCAGGCTTGCGCTCGGCGTGGCCGTCGACGGTGTCGACCAGGTTCTCGTTGACGAAATTCTGCGAGGTGAACTTAAAACTCTTGCCGTCGGCGCCTTCCCAGGTGGTCGAGCGCAGGTCGCTGGTGGACTGCTTGTCTTCACCGGAGCCCACCTCGGAAACCTGGCGGAATTCCAGCGAATAGCCTTCGCAGGCATTGCCGTCGAAATCGTAGAGGATGCGGCCGCGCACAGCCGCGACCTGGGAATTGCCGCGGGTCTTTTCCAGCGCCAGATCGTAGACCGCCCGGTGCGGCACGAGCTTGATCGGAGCATCTTGCGCGCAAGCGCCGGATGCGAACACGAACAGCGTCAGGGCAAGGGCGGCGCCCCGGGGCGCGAACGCATGATGCACGGCGATAAACCCTTTCGCAAAACTCCGCTGCGGTACCGGCCCACCCCTTGCCGATTCCTCTTGCGTCTCTTTTCGTTCCCGGATTGCGGCGAAGATAGGGACCTCGGCTGCCCGCCGCAACCGTGATCCGCGCAGAGCATGATCCGGAAAAGTGGACACCGGTTTTCCGAAAAGATCATGCTCCATCAAAATACTAGAGCGCAAATCGCTTCAATCTGAAGCGATTTCGCTCTAGTCCGGCTTGCACGGCCGGTCCCAATCGGCCAAGAAAGTCGCCTGAATTTGCCTGCCGAAACCACCCATTTGGAGGACGCCATGGCCGGTGCCGTCGAAAGCAAGCTCAACGCGCTCGGCATCACGCTCAAGGAGCCGGCCAAGCCGATTGCCAATTACGTGCCCTACGTACGCACCGGCAACCTGCTCACGGTTTCCGGCCAGCTTTGTTTTGGCGGCGACGGCAAGCTCGTCGTCACCGGGCAACTCGGCGCCGGCGTCTCCATCGAGGACGGCCAGAAGGCGGCGCGGGCCTGCGCCGTTAGCCTGATCACCCAGGTCAAGGCGGCGCTCGGCGATCTCGACAAGGTCAAGCAGGTGGTGCGGCTCGGCGGCTTCATCAATTCGGCACCCGGCTTCACCGACGGCCCCAAAGTGATGAACGGCGCCTCCGATCTGATGGTCGACGTCTTCGGCGACAAGGGCAAGCACGCGCGCTCGACCGTCGGCGTCGCGGCGCTCCCTGCCGACGCCGCCGTCGAAGTCGAAGGCACGTTCGAAGTCTCCTGAAAAACGGTGTGGACCTCGCTCGATTGGCTCATCGCCCGGCCGTTCGCCCATCGCGGGCTGCATGACGCTGCGCTGGGCATCATCGAAAACACCGCCGGCGCGGTGCGCGCGGCGATCGCCGCCAATTACGGCATCGAGATCGATGTGCAGATCTCAGCCGATGGCGAGGCCATGGTGCATCACGACGACGTGCTCGGCCGCCTCACCGAAGGCGAGGGCCGGCTTGACAGCCTGACTGCGGCCGAGCTCAAGCGCGTCGCATTCCGCAATAGTGACGAGCGCATGATGACGCTCGGCGAACTGTGCGACCTCGTCGGCGGCAGGGTCACCATGCTGGTCGAGCTGAAAAGCCGCTTCGATGGCGACAGCCGCCTGCCCGCTCGCGTCGCCGACGTTTTGGGCGGCTATCGCGGTGCCGTCGCGCCGATGTCGTTCGATCCGCGGCAGCTCGCAGTTTTGCAGCAAAAGGCGCCGCAGCTGACGCGCGGCATCATCGCGGCAAAATACCGGCCGCACCCGTATTGGGATTTGATGCCGATGTGGATGCGCCACGGCATGGGGTACCTGGTCACGGCCTTGACGGCGCGGCCGCAGTTTGTGGCTTATGGCATCGCCGATCTGCCGGCGCTGGCACCCTTGTTCGCACGGCACGTTTTAAGCATGCCGCTGCTCACCTGGGCGGTGCGGACGCCGGCCGAGCGGCAGCGTGCCGCGCGCTGGGCAGACCAGATGATTTTCGAAGGATCCCGACCATAAAAGAAGTGCAGGACCGAGAGATGCCGGCTCAAGAGCCAGAATGCACCGAGGCGATCGGCAAGCTGCGCGTCGAGGCTGTGGGAACTATCGGCCAGGTGGCGCCCGCGGACTGGGATGCCTGCGCCAATCCGGTCGCTGCCGAAGCTGAACAAATAGATGAGGAAAGTACCGTCAATCCATTTATATCGCACGGTTTTTTATCAGCCTTGGAGGAATCTGGCTCGGTCGGCGGTCGGTCCGGCTGGCAGGTTCGGCACCTGCTGGTCAAAGCGGCGGACGGCGCGCTGCTCGCCAGCGCGCCCTGCTACGCCAAGAGCCACTCGCGCGGGGAATATGTATTCGACCGCGGCTGGGCCGAGGCCTACGAGCGTGCCGGTGGCGACTACTATCCGAAGCTCCAGGTCGCCGTGCCGTTCACGCCGGCGACCGGACGCCGGCTCCTGGTCAAGCCGGGCCCGCACGCCGACGCCGCCCGCCAGGCGCTTGCCTCGGGCTTGATCGAGCTCTGCCGGCTCGAGGAGGCGTCCGGCGTTCACGTCACCTTCGCCACCGAGCCGGAGTTCAACTTTCTCGGCGAGCATGGATTTCTGCAGCGCACCGATCAGCAGTTTCACTGGGAAAATTCCGGCTACGCCACGTTCGACGATTTTCTTACCGCGCTTTCGGCGCGCAAGCGCAAGACCATCCGCCGCGAACGGCGCGACGCCTTGGCCAACGGCGTCACCGTGCATTGGCTGACCGGCAGCGAGCTGACCGAGGCGGCGTGGGACGCGTTCTTCGATTTCTACATGGATACCGGCTCGCGCAAATGGGGCCGGCCCTATCTGACGCGCGCCTTCTATTCGCTGGCCGGCGAAAAGATGCGCGACCGCATCGTGCTGATGATGGCCAAGCGCGCCGGACGCTGGATCGCCGGCGCCATCAACTTCATCGGTTCGCACACCTTGTTCGGCCGGCACTGGGGCGCCATCGAGCATCACCCGTTCCTGCATTTCGAGCTGTGCTACTACCAGGCGATCGATTTCGCCATCGCGCACAAGCTCTCGACCGTCGAGGCCGGCGCCCAGGGCGAGCACAAGCTCGCCCGCGGCTACATGCCAAAAACCACCCATTCGGCGCACTACATCGCCGATCCCGCGCTGCGCCGCGCCATCGCCGAGTATCTGGTGCGCGAGCGCGCCTATGTGGCCGCGGCCGGCGCCGAGATGGCGGCGATGGCGCCCTATCGCAAGGATTTGGTTCTTGATCCGGAATGATCGATTGACGCTTGTTATTGAGTGCTTAAGCCGCGGAGGGCGCCATGCCGAGCTACGACCCGAACAACATTTTTGCCAAAATCTTGCGCGGCGAACTGCCGGCCCACAAAGTCTACGAGGACGACAAGGCGATCGCCTTCCTCGACATCATGCCGCAGGCGACGGGCCACACATTGGTCGTGCCGAAATCGCCGGCCCGCACCATCCTCGATATTGCGCCAGACGACCTCGCCCATGCCATCAAGGTAGCGCAGAAGATCGCCAAGGCCGCCGTGCCGGTTTTTGCCGCCGACGGTGTCACCGTCATCCAGTTCAACGAGCCGGCCAGCGGCCAGACCGTGTTCCACCTGCATATTCACGTCATCCCGCGCAAAAACGGCGTGCCGCTGCGGCCGCACGGCAGTTTTAGGGAAGAGCAGCACGTCTTGGCGGACCAGGCGATAAAGCTCGCCGCTGCGCTGAAAGGTACGTAGCCGTCATTGCGAGGAGCGAAGCGACGAAGCAATCCACGCAGGGCCCGAGAGCTGGATTGCTTCGCGGAGCCTGTCATCGGGCCGGCCACTTCGGGCCGGACCCGTTGGCTCGCAATGACGAGGGTTCAGCCCATCCGCCCGCGGGAGACGCGTTCGATCTCGGCGCGGACCAGGCGCTCCACCATGCCGGGGAGATTGTCGTCGAGCCAGGCTTTGAGCATCGGGCGGAGCATTTCGCGCACCAGATCCTCGAGCGTGCGGGCGTTCTGCACCAGCACAGTTTGGGCAAGCGTGTTGAAGGCGGAATTGACCGCCGCGCTGGTCATGTTTGAGAGGAGCTGGTTGCTGCGCTCCTCGATGCGGGGCGGCGGGCTGTCGTCACTGGCGAAGGCGCGGCGCGGCGGCTCGGGCATTTGCGGCGCGGGTTTTTCCTCGTCGTAGCTGACGTCGAAATTGCCGTCGATGGTGCGGAATTGCGGCGCCGGTTTTGGCACCGGCGCGGGCTGAGGCATCGGTGCCGCCATCTGTTCGGTGAGATCGAGGATATCGGAGGCCTGATCCTCCACTTCCGCCATCGGTTCGGGATCGGCCGCTTCCGCTTCATCGAGGCTCGGCTCGGGCGGCGTCACGCGCGACGGCGGTGGCGGTGCCTGCGGTGGCGGCGCGGGCCGGGCGGCCGGGGCTGGCGCCGCAGCCTGCGGCGGCTCCGCCGGGCGCGGCGGCGCGGATTTGCTGGCGTCGTCGTCGGCGATGATACGACGTATGGAGGCGAGAATTTCCTCCATCGACGGTTCCTGCGATTTTGCCGGTTGCGTCATCCGCGCATCCTCGCCCGTTCGCTGTCGCCCCCCAGCATCAGCTGCCGCAAAGCCCTGCCTCACGGCCGGCACGGCGGCGGCGAATCACCGGCGATAACTATGAAACGCCATCTGCGATATGTCATGCCGAGAATCGAAGGCAAACAACGATTTGTGGGTTGTGCGCAACGGCTTCGCCGATCGCGCGGCAAGCGCCGCAGTCGCTACCTGCCGTCGGGGGTACGGACGCCAATCCAGGCATCGCGCACTTGTTGATAGTGCACCTGCGGATCGTAGATCGTCACGTTGAGGCCCAGCCGCGGCATCGACAGTCCGCCGACCGCCGCCAGCAACGTATATGACGCCACCACGCGATCGTGCTGGGCGGTGACCAGCGCGACGCGGGCGTTGACCAGCTCCTGCTGGGCGTTGAGCACGTCGAGCGTGGTGCGCTGGCCGACGCGCGCCTCTTCGCGCACGCCGTTGAGCGCGATTTCAGCGGCGTTGACCTGTGCGGTGGTCGACTTGATCTCGGCCTTGGCGGCATCGAGCTGGCCCCAGCTCTGCACCACCGTGGCGCGGGCCTGGTCGCGGTTGACGTCGAGATTGAGGCGCTGCTGGCCGAGCGTTTCCTTCGATTGCCGGATGGTGGAGAACTCGCCACCGCCCTGATAGATCGGAACCGTCAGCGTGCCGATGATCGAAGCCAGTGTTTGCCTGTTGATGGCGGCCGCCGGATCGTAATTCCTCGACGCCGACGCCGCCACGCCGAGATTGGGATAGAGCGCGCCTTCGCTGACCTTGACGGCGAGCACGGCGACATCGACGCCATACATCGCCGCCAGCACCGTGGGGCTCAGTTGCTCGCCGTCGACGATCGCCCGCGGCAGCGAGTTCGGCGAGAACCGGTCGACCGGACTGCCTGGCGCGAGCTTCCCCGCATCGACGCCGATGACGCGCCGATAGTTCGCCTCTGAGGTCACCTCGTTCGACTGCGCATTGAGCAACTGCGATCGCCCGGCGGCGAGCCGCGATTCTGCCTGCGCGACGTCGGTGCGCGTCACCTCGCCGACATTGAAGCGGTCGCGGGTCTGCTTCAGTTGCTCGGTGAGCACTTCGACGTTGCGCCGGTTCAACTCGAGGATCGCCTGGTCGCGCAGCAAATTCATGTACGAGGTCGCGGCGTCGAGCAGCACCTGCTGCTCGGTGACGCGCAAGGTCTCGCGCGCGCCCATGACCTGGCTCTCGGCCTGGCGGACTCTGTTGGCGGTCTGATTGCCGTTGTACAGCGTCTGCGTCGCGGTCGCGGCAACGCCGCGCTGCTCATAGGGCTCGGCAAAGTTGGTGTAGTTCACGGTATTCGGAAACACCTGCTGATTGACCGTATGCGCCAGCGTGCTCGAATAATCGTAGCCGCCGTTGGCGGTCACGGAGAGCTTCGGGCGATAGCCGGACAAAGCTTGCGGAACGTTCTCGTCGGTCGCGCGCAACGATGCGCGCTGTGCGTTGAGCGAAGGATTGTTCTGATAGGCCTGCACGAGGGCCCATTCGAGCGTGTCGGCGGCCGCGCCGGCGCAGTTCGCGCCAAGCACCGCGCCTGCCAGAGCGAGGCTTGCTATGGGCCGGAAAAACTGCGCCCGCAGTCCTCTGCCACTCATGTCCCGCACAACGCTCCCCGTACCACTTTGCCGGCTTGGCCCGGCAGATTCTCCGCCTGGGCAACGGCCGACATCTCCGTCGCCAACGTGGCAGACGGAGCCGAACACGGAACATTATGCGGCTGCATTGCAAGGTAAAACCCCCGCAAGGGGGACAACTTTCAGAATCCTGGGAATTGGCACATAAGCGCCACAGGTGGTGACCCGAACCGGGCGCGGACGACCCCGAATTTCCGAAATCGACCGCTGCGGCCGCCGTGCGGGCCTTTTCGCGCGGTGTGCGCTAAAAAACGAATGCCAGCGGGGCGACAAATCCCGGCAGGACGGCCGCCGCCGCATCGAACACCGGGCGGCCTACCAATTGGCCTTCGATCTGGCGGTAGATCATGGCTTTTCCCGTGGGCCCGCGGCCGAAAATGCAGGCGAGCCTGCCGCTTGGCTTCAATTGGCGACCAAGTGTCTCAGGGACGATCTCGGTTGCGCCGTTGATGAAAATGACATCGTAAGGCGCCGCCGCGGGCCAGCCGGCCGTCAAAGGCCCGACCGCAATCTCAACATGACTACCATCGGTCGCAGCCAGTGTTGCTTTCGCCTGCCGCGCCAGCGCCGCGTCTTCTTCAAGCGCCACCACCGCACCGGCGAGCCGCGCCAGGACTGCCGACGAGTAGCCGGTGCCGCAACCGACATCGAGCACATGATCGCCGCCGCGCACCCGCGCCGCCTGGATCAGCTTGGCGAGCACCATCGGCTTGAGCAGCACGCGGCCGTCGCCGATGGCGATGTCGCCGTCGCGATAGGCCTGCTCGGCGAGCGCCGGCGGCACGAAGCGCTCGCGCGGCAGCACCGCCATGGCGGCGATCAGGTCGAGGTCGGTGACGTCGGCGGTACGGACCTGCCCGTCGACCATCATCCGGCGCGCCGTTGCCGTGTCGAACATAAATGGGTTCCCATATCCGCCGAGCGCTTTGTGCGGCAGCGCCTGCTAAAACGCAAGCTCCTGCAAAACGCAAGCTTCTGTAAACATAAGCTTCGCCTGCGACAATTGCGGCGCGGTGGCGTTAAGGCTTCAGCGCGACTTTCTCCCTGTAACGTTGCCGCCAGAGGGGCATTCCTCTATAGAGCGGAGCATTGTGACGGGGGGCCGGTTGTAACCACGCCGATACCCCTTAAGGCCACGTGGCGGAGTGGTTACGCAACGGTCTGCAAAACCGTGTACCCCGGTTCAATTCCGGGCGTGGCCTCCAACAATTTCAAATGCTTAGCGATCACCCCGGGGTCGAGAAAAAATCACGTCAGAGATTCGTCACTAAACCCGAATGGCTATTTCAGAAGAAAACAGGAAGCGGTTTGAAGCGATAGGCATATCGCGGTCACATGGTTTCATAACTGATCCGCCACAACCCGCCGCTTCCCGCCGCCCTGATCGATCCATGCCTTAGGCTATCGGGCGCTCTGATATGCGGCGAACTGCGGCGCAGGGTTCGACACCTGAAGGTGGGTTTTCGCCATGGCCGCGGCGCAAAAGGTGAATGCGCAACCAACAACAAGAAATGCGAAATACCTAGCCATCACTGTTCCCTCCTCGGTGCACCAAGAGAGCCAGGGGTGCGATCGCCGTCACGAAACACCGCTTCCCGCCGCCCTCGTCCGAGCGCCGTCCAGGACGGATTAACGGGCGCTCCAGAACGGTGTTGCGGTTTCAACGTTCGCCGTGCTGCGTGAAAGGCCGATGTCCTGCAAGCACCTGTCGTCAAGGCCTTCCAGATGCCGCCAATCAGTGAGCTGCCGCTTAATGTCGCTCCAGCGCAAACCACTGTGGGTCTGGACGGTGAGGTTTAGCAGGTCCCAGTTGATCTTATTCATGGCGCTCTCCAATCCCGCACGCTGCCTGTGTATCGCGTCGGGCCTAAGCAGGATGTGACTGCAAGCACAGTTTTTCGGTTTGTGGATTGCCGTTTGGCCCGCTCTTAGCGCTCGATTTAGCCGCAAATTTCTTCCTCTCGGCCTGCTCCGTACATAACGACCGCGAGCCGCGGTTCACCGCACCGCCCAAAATGCGGGTGCCGCGGTGAGCGGAGGGACGTGTGCCCAATCCACGTCCCTCCCTCTATTCATTGCCCCACTTATTGCCGCTGCGCTCCGCGTAATACGCAGGCCGGCCCCGCGCTGTCATCAGAGTTCCAACTGACAGAAGCGCCCTCGACAACGCCACAATGTTGCCAGCTTGCCGAAAGCCTCCGCTTACTCGTGTGTTGTATTCCGACATCGATGTTTCGGGCGTCCCCTCTCCCCAGTGCGCGCGCCCGGAGTAGGACCCCCAGGCGCTGCGTGCGCTCCGACGCCTGGGGGTTATTTCTTGACCAGCGCCGGCCGGCCAAAACTGCCGCACACCAACGTGCAAGGGCATTGCACCAAAGGGCAATGGCGGCGCACAACGTCGTGCCGCTAACATCGACCTTGCTCTGGCGTAACCTATCCCCCGACGTCCCCAATGCGCCGGAGCCGCCTTTATTCAAAGGCATGAGCCCCCAAGCGTTCCCCACGCCTGGGGGTTTTGCTTTGGCAGTCGCGGGAGGCCGATGTGCATGGAGTGCACGGTTTGCGAACTTTCTTTAAGACAAAATGTCGTAGGAATTTTCCGACTTAGCGGCAAAGTCGATTAGATCGCACTCGGTATTTTTAAAAGCGTGGCTTTAGTTGTTGCCCATCTAAAAATAACACCGCTTGATTCTGATTGGTTTGTGAATAACCACAAACGCTCTGGCATGAGCCGCGCAAACTCATGATATTTGGGGAATTCGGTCATGACGCGTTGGGCAAAGACGGGCAATCGCCAAAAAAACCGTCCAAGCGTGATCCAAAACAACGCTCAATCCGTAATAACCGCTTAGGTTGAAAACAAGAGCGAAAACCGGAGGCGCCGATGATATAGCTTTGCGTCGTCCGGCATTAAGGTCCGATGCGAAGCTCTTGAACGAATTGAACTCCGCTTGCAATTTGGAGGCGACAAATGAGAGATCCGCCTGTATGCGGCGTTCGGCAATGACCGACGCCACGCGGTATGATTCCGGCACCCGCTGGGGGCCTAGGTCTTTCGGATGACGCGGTAGATATTGATCCCCATGGCTGGATGACGCCACGCTGGTCACATACTGCCTGCTGCTCTAAAGCTCGATCACATCCTGATGTCATGGTCGCTTAAGCCGATCGCCAAGACGTCATTGTGTGATCGTTTGTCGCGGCACCTTAAAAGGTCTTCGCACGCTCGACCCAGCAACTTCGCGAAATGGAATTCTCGCATGACCGCAGATCCCGCGAAATTCGTCACGCCTTCGGGCTCATATTACATCTTTGGAGCGCCCGGCTTTGACGGCGCTCTTCCCGCGGGCGCGGCCGCGCAGCTCGATCTTTTTAGAACCGAGGATCTGCTCGATCTCCACGTCACGATCTACAGCAAGCCGGCGGGCGATGGTTTTATCGCCTTCGATTTTGCGCCTCAGCATGTGGCCGAAACTGACAATCCGCCTCCGCGCGTCCCGTCGCCGCGCCCACCGGACGCACACATGCAGCTTTTCTTGAACGGACAGGATTACCCCGCGCCTCCGCCGGGGGCGCTCGTGTGGCCCGCCCCGAGCTTTGCCATCGCGCAATTCCTCGCAAGAGACTCCAAACGGCATATCCAATCCGGAACGACCGTCCCGCACGTCCAGCAGCGCTGGTGGGCCGACGTCCCGTTTACCCAGGGAACGCGACTGTGCTTTCACGTGCCATCGGGGATCGACGACCTGATTGCAATCGCATCAGCCAAGCAACCCGATATCCCTCGCCTGCTCGACTGGTCGCGCTGGTCGTTGTGCTTGCCGCCGTGGGGGCTGAGCAATTCGAGCTTTAAAAGAACGCCGATCCCAGTCGCGGCCCGGCCGCCGGGCCGGCGCGAAGACGCGGAAGCGGCGTCCACGCTGGCAATGAGCTTTGGCCTCGTCTTCGTGCCGACCGACACCGGCGGCTGGGCGCATTTCGACCAGCCGCCCGCGCTCGGCGGCCGGACCGAGCTGTGGCATACGCGCCTGCTTCCTGATCCGAAATCCGGCCCGCAGGCAACGCTGCGCGCGGTCTGGTCACTGCCGCAGGCGATCGCCGGAACGGCGGTCTGGAACTCGCTGGGGCAGAACATTCCACCGGGCGATTCGATCTTCGTCCCTGAGCCGCCGACCGCACTGGTCCTCGCGAGCGGCCTCGCCGGCGGCACCGATCTGCGCACACGGCTCGTCACCATCACCAGCACGCTGCAATCACCAAACGGTGCCCCCGAGCTGCCGGCAGACGATGTCCTGCTCTCGGGCTTCGGCGGTTCGCTGACGACCGCGACAACCGCGCTCACCGATGACCACGGCAGGCCCCAGCAGTTTCACCACTCACAATCCTTTGGCCGCGACCTTGCCGATACCGGTAGTGGGCAGGGCCAACTCAAGCCGTTCGGCCACCAGTTCGCGTTCACCTTACATCGGACGCGCGTGGTCGACCAGAACGGCGTCGCCAAGCTTCAGACGCGGTTGACGATGCGGATTCTCGAATCCGTTCGATCGTTCACCACCATGGAGCTGACGCGGCCGTTCAGCAGCGTGCGGCTGGCGACGCGCGAAATTCCGGAGCTCGACCAGAATCTGATGGATGCCGTTTCCCATGGTCCGGTCATCTTACGCTACGAGGCCCTCGACCTTGCCGGCCAAACGATCGTCATGAACATTCAGCTAATGTCGCGCAACAATCCGGATCCGATGCAAATTGCCCTGGCGCAGCAGCGTGTCGCCTATGCGATCGGATCGGAAGATACGACGATACACGCAACCGACGAATTATTGATCGCCGCTCCCAGCAACGCCGACTTCACCGTCCAGCACGCCGATATTCGGCATCCCGGACTCGCGCATTTTCGTACCGATCCAAACGCGGCGAATACCCAGGTCATCCGCCTCGTGCCGCCTGCCGGGATCGGCGAAGCGCTCGGGACGATCGCGGGCGTGGTCGATCAATCCGGGCAACTCGGAGCGCTGCCCAGCGTCACAGCCGCCACGGCGAACGGAGGCCTCAACACCTCGCGCTTCGGTGCCTTCGTCGCTCCAAGCCTGGCGCCGAAGCTGCTGTCTAAGACGCTCGGCCCGGTTTCGGCGACTCTCGAGGACGCTCCCGCCGGCGCGGCGAACAATTGGGCCAGCGCGAAGATCGCCACTTTGCTTTGAGACACCCAGTTGTTCGGCCTGTTCGGGCTCGGCGCGCTGCTGCAAAGCGGTTGGAATGGCGCGCAGCAATCGGCCGACGCGGCAAAGGCGTGGCTGAGCAGCAACGGCGCTCAGATCCGCACGACGCGCCAGGGCGACACGATCACTGTCGCCATGTCGATGTCGGCGACGCCGCCGGCGGGAGGCAGCGGCTTCTCCGCGCAGAAGACGTTGGGCAGCCTCCAAGCCACGCTCACCACCTCGTCGGTTACTCTGCAAAGCTCGGTCACGACCGGGCCGCCCGGCTCCGACACCAGCGAACTCTCCAAATGCGTTTTGGGCGCGCCGCAAATCGCACTCGGGTTCCTCAAGGATGATGGCGGCCTTGAGGACCTCATCGTCCTTCCCTTGACCGACCTCACTTTCGAGGCGCGCAGCGGACACAAGCCGAGCATCAACACAAATTTCGGCAAGCCCGTCTTCAAGGGCGACCTCGCTTTCCTCAACGGCATCATGGCCGTGCTGCCCTCGACCCTGTTCGGCAATCCGCCGCAGCTCGTCGTCGACGACACCCACGCCGAGGCATCCTGCGGCGTCACACTGCCGGCGTTCGGATTCGGCATGTTCGACTTCCGCAATGTCGGTCTCGATGCCGATTTGACCATCCGCTTCGATCCCTCGAACGCCGCCCAGGATACCGACGGCAGCAACGCCGCGCTCGCCTTCGCCTTCAACTTCGGCACGCCGCAGAAGCCTTTCAGCTGCGCGGTCGCCTTGCTCGAGGGCCAGGGCTCGTTCGGCGTGGTGGTGACGCCGGCCGGGCTGATCGTCGATGCAAGCCTCGCGTTTGGCGGCGGCTTCGAACTGGACCTGATCGTCGTGAGCGGCGGAGTCAGCATCACCGCCGGTGTCCATCTGCGCAAGACGCCGACCGAGTTCGAAGTTGCCGGTTTCGTGCATGTCACCGGCGGCGTTGAGGTGCTGGGCCTGATCGGGATCACGCTCGACGCGATGTTGGTGTTGACCTGGAACACGCATGTCTTCACAGGAAAGCTTTCGGTGACGGTCGGCGTCCACGTGCTGTTCTTCCACACCAGCGTTTCGTTTGTCTTGGAGAAAACCTTTGACGCCGGCGGCATGCTTTCATCGTCTCAGCCCATGCTGGCCGCGACGGCAGCGATGGCGTCGCCGTTCGCGTCGCGACCGAGCCTCGTCAGCGCTCGCGCGCAAGCGTGGCAAGCCTATTGCGCGGGGTTTGCGCCATGAAACTGACGCTGGTGTTTACGCCAATAGTGCACGGTCCCCACGACGGGGCGCCCGATGACAACATCCTGCGCTGCACGGTTCATGTCGGCCTGCGCCTCGATCCGGAAAACGATCCAGCGCATTTGATTCTGTCGGCTTGGCCGGACATCGTCGGCTGGCCCCAGCTTCCGATCTCCGCCTCCCTGGTCTTCCCGGATGGAACGTCGGGACCGGTGCTCCAGGTGCCCGTCGGCGATGCTGCCCTGTGGCAGGCCTTTTTCCCAAGCGGCACGGCGGTCGAGGCCTATCCGGATCCGGCTGCCGCTCCCGCCCTCGACGGCAATACGCTTTGGTACGACGCTTCGGCGGTTGCAAATTTTACCAAGGCCCGCGTTGCCGCCGCCGGCCGGAGCGTGTTCACCGCGACGTCACACGCGGCGGACAGCTCTCTCACCTCGCCATTGATGGTCGGCTCCGGTCTTAGCAGCAGTATCGTGCCCGCCGATCTGATGGTCGCCTCGTCTGCGCTGCTCGGGCAAATCAAACCCTTCTTCGCCCCTAAACCCGTCTCAGCTGAAACGCCCCCGCCGCCTGTGCACCTGCATGCCCGACTGGCCGCGCTGCATGGTGTCCCGCGTGCGCTGGCATCGTTGCGTCTGGCATTCGATCTTCAGGCACCGCTCCCCGCGGGCGCGGCGCGGCCGCCGGCGGTGCGCGTCAACGCCGTGGTAACGGGCTCCACGCTCACGCCGACGATCGTGTCGCCCTGGGTGGCATTAGCGACGACGACTGCCGCCGACGCTTTCGTGCCGCCGTCCGAATGGATGGCGGTCGAGTTCGACGTCTCCGGCGCCGCTCACGCGCTCGCGCAACAATCCGGCGAACCGGTCGCGTTGAAGACCGCCGGCTACGCATTGGTACGCCAGCCGCAAGATGGCGGCTCTGCCCTGCTCGCTGCGGTGCGTGCGCGTGCCGCAAGTGCTGCGCAACTCGGTCAATCCCCACAGCAACCATTGGCCTACGACGACCTCGTTCGCGGTCTGCGCGTCGATGTCCGCGACGAGACGCGCGGACGATGGCTCTCGCTCTGCCGCATCACCGGCGCCGCATCGAGCGGCGGCAAGTCGATCGCATTCGACGGTGAAGGCATGATTACTCCGGCCGTCACGCGCGATATGGATGGCGTATTGCGCGCGAACGACACGATCGCCCGCTGGCTCGGCTGGAGCCTCTGCGCCGCTAGTCCGGCGGCCGCAGCGGCAACTCAACCGAGCCCGGACCTCGCGCTGACCACCCAGGTCGCGCCCGGCACACTTGCTGCTCTCCGCTTCGGCCGCTCCTACCGCTTTCGGCTCCGCAAGGCCGACGTCACCGGCGGCGGTCCGACCCTCTCCCAGACAACCGACCTGACCGGCGCGAGCGACGCCATACCATTCCTCCGCCTGGAACCGGTGACACCGCCGATAATTCTACTCGGCAGCGTCCCTGGTCCCGGCGAATCGTCAATGCAACTCGTGGTGCGCAGCGGCCCATCGGTCGGCGCGCCGGCGACGACGATCCGTTACCTCCTGCCGCCCGATGCCGGACCCGAACTCGCCACCATGCACGGCATGTTCGACACAGCGAATGGCGTTCCCGATCCGGCCGCCCGCGCCAGACTGCGCGACGGCAATCTTTGGGCGGGGACACCGCCCGCCACGGCGTTTCCGGCAAAGGCCGACGTGTTCGCCGCAACAAAGTTCGACGCGCCTCCCGCCATCACCTATCTGCCGGATCCACTTGCCGTCGGCGCCACGATCCGTCCGCTTTCCGGAGGCGAAGCGCTCGGTCTGACCGCGGACGCGCCGGCATTGGTCGTGCCCTTTGTCACGCAAGCGGCGGCGTATCCGGATGGTTTCGCCGCCGCGACGGTGAAACTTTCCGCGGCAAGCGGTACCGGGTCGGCGACCATCACCGGTTCAGTGCTGGATCTGGAACTGCCGCCCGGAAAAACCGCGACATTCGCCGTGTCCTGCGGCGTCGCCCCGCAACGCCTCGCGCATCTTGCCGTGCACAGCTGGAGCGGCGGCGACCTCGTTGCGCCTCACACCGAAACATTCACCGACGCGCTGAGCACTGGCGCCGTCCCCGCCGTTTCGCCCATGCAGGTCGTCTCGGTCCTGCATGCGGTTCAACAACCGCTGGCGCAGCCGGAACTTGACCTGCAAGTGCCGCCAAGACAGCCCGGCGAGACGGCGCTGCGTCTGCAAGGCACTGTCGACATCGACCCAGCGACCACGGCCTCCGTCGCGTTCACAATGACATGGCCGGATTACGTCGATGGAGGACCCGGCACGCCCGCGCCCCGGCCCGGTCACACGGTCGGCGCAACTCGGCCTGCTGCTGGTGCCGCCGGGACAGGCCCAATTGCCATTCGCGTTCTCGTATCAGATGCGTACGACCGCGGCCTTGACGGCGTCGCTGCGACCGGTTGCGGCCGGTGCCTTCGCCGAGCATTTCCCGCCGGGAACCGACTGTTCGCTCGCCGGCGACGACCCCGTGGAAATCAACGTTGCCTCGACGGCCGCGCCGATCGCCCCGAAAGTCCTTTATGCCATTCCGACCTTCGCGCGATCCGAGCAGCAGCCGACGCCCTTGTCGGTGATCCGCAAGCGCGACGGCAACGGCCTGCGTATTTGGCTGCAGCGTCCGTGGTTCACCTCGGGCCTCGGTGAAAAACTTGCGGTGGTGGTCAGCCCGACACTTGGCAGCACGTCGGCCAGCGTCAGCCGATGGGGCCTGGACCCCGCCATTCTGAACAGCGAGCCGCCGCCGCCGGCGGGACCTTTTGGCACCAGCGATTTTCTGGCCGCTGCGGCGCCGCGGGTTCGCTGGCCCGGCGACGCGACCCGGCCCGCAGCCGCGACGCTCGTGCTCCACGATGTCAACTACGACCCGATCAGTGACCGCTACTGGTGCGACATCCTGCTCAACCCGGCGAGCCTGGCCAACGTCGTGGTTCCTTTCGTCCATCACCGCCGCCTCTCCTCCCACCATCGCCATTTCGCTTATCGGTCCCCGGCCCAGCGATCCGTCCGAGGGCCTTCCCATGGAGAATGATGGGTTCGCGGCATCCCGCCGGCTCTACACGCATCCGACACTGGACATGTCGTTCGACGGCCATGCGGTGGTCTTCGTCATTGAGCAGGGGCCGAACGGTGACCCGCCCGGCCATCACCCGGCGGTGCCACCGGAGCTGCAACATCCAGAGTTTCCGCTGAATTGGACTTTCACTGCATCGGACTATTCGATCACCGAAATCCTTAACGGCAAGATCGTTCACGACGATAGTTGGCCGCATCCCTGGAGGGTGTTTTCCGTGACCGTCGAGGAATTTGAAATGGCCGGCGTCTACACGCTCGACATGCCATTTCAGGCCGCGCCGCACAATCTCGTGACGCTTGCAAGCGATTTTTTTCCGAAGCAGATGCGCCGCGCCTATCGCGAAACAATCACGATCAACTCGCTGGCGCCGTAAGCGCTGTGTTCTGGCTCTTGGCCCGGCGGCTCGCGCGACCTCGGACCACTACCTCGCTACGCGCGAAACGAAGGATGTGTCGTTCATGATCCCCGGCTAGACCAAATTTTGCGGACTGACCCGTTTCCGTTCGGCAAAGCTCCAGGTCAGCAAGGGCGGACCTCGCCCGCCGCCGCGAGCTACGGCTGGCAAGCCGGCCGAGGCAAAACCAAGGCAAACACGGCGGAATTTCCGTCACTGAATTTCCGCCACTTTGCGGCTTTCAAAGCCGGCCCGGCTTTGTTATACGCGTTGCGCGCACGGCAGCTGCTGTTCCCCGGTAGCTCAGCGGTAGAGCAACCGGCTGTTAACCGGTTGGTCGCTGGTTCGAATCCGGCCCGGGGAGCCAAATAAAATCAACAGCTTAGGCCGCAACGAAGTCTCTCAAAAATCCTCAAGAAACGCTCCGTGACAACGCCCGTGACAACAATCTGCAAAGTTCAGTTCGGCTGTAATTCTGCCGACCACTGACCACGTCGAGGTCACGTCGCAATATCGAGCAAACGCTCAATCGCGGTCCCGAATTGCTGAAGGCGGCGAAGGACCGCCAACCGCCCGGGCCAAGGCTTCGCGAAAGCGCGTGTCCATCTCAATTAGCCGCGATCTAAGTAACGCAGCGGCGCGATCGGCGTCATCATCGGGCTCTGGCGCAGCGGTGGCCAGCTTCGAGGGGCGGCGGCTATCCGACAGGCTTCTTACTGGCATCCCCGCCTCCGCTAGAAGTGGATCAATTCTGGCACGGCTAGTCCCAGGGCCCCGGTGGCGTCAAGGCCGAGGCTGAGCTCGACCTGCTATCATCGCGCCATGCCATCTCCTCGCCGCTTCCCGCCGCCATGGGCGATCGAGGAAAGCACGGAATCCTTCACTGTGAAGGACGCCAACGGCCAGACGCTCGCCTATCTCTATTTCGAGGATGAGACGCAGCGCCGGCTATCGACCAAACGGCTCACCCGCGACGAAGCGTTCCTCTTGGCTGTGACCATTGCCAAGCTGCCCAGCGTGCCGCGGCAGATACTGAAGGACATCCCACGGCCGCCGAAAAGTGGCGACTGACGCCGGAAAATACCGGGGAGCCAGTCGCCGTGCCGACAAACACCAAAGGATGAGAATACCGCCAGTTAGAATCCTGGGATTTCTGTATTTCGCATTATCTCTTTCGCTGAAAATCGTCTGGATGGCCCGTTCAGATCAAGTCCAGTTGTCATCAGTGGCTCATAGTCCGCGAGTGCAACACCGTCTGCGTCGGGATCGAGCTGTAGAGGTGATGACTTGACAGTGGCTACTTTCGTTTGTTCAGCGTCGCTCTTACCGGCGAACGTACCGGCCAACCCTAAACTGGCTTGGGCGACATTAATTTGGGATGCGTT
The DNA here is from genome assembly GCA_963821175.1 of uncultured Alphaproteobacteria bacterium. Taxonomy (GTDB): domain Bacteria; phylum Pseudomonadota; class Alphaproteobacteria; order Rhizobiales; family Xanthobacteraceae; genus BOG-931. The sequence continues at coordinate 159,905 of CAWGCU010000015.1, read as the reverse complement.
TGAAGTTTGAATAAGCAGAGCAGCCGGGTCATCTTGTGACCCCAGGTAGACCGCGAACAAAATCGTCATCACAAAGCCGAACACGGAGAAAAGGGTGATGACGTTGAGGTCGCGATTACCAATAGCGGCGAGAAACGCGTCCTCTATACCCATGATCGGAGACGCAGTGGTGGGTGAAGCAACCCCGATAGTTGTCGGCATGACCGCCTCCACGTAGCCACAATAGTCGCCCCTGACTGTTGTATTCCTACTACGCCGGACCCAAGCAGGATGTGACCGCAGGCACAATTTTCGGGTTTTCCGGGTCCGCGAGACTGGCATTTGGTCGGTACGCTGCCGGTCGTTCGGCAGCCCGGGCATGCACTTTGTCCTGCAGCGGCCCTGGACCAGAGCCGCGAATCATTGTCACGTTCGCGATACCAACGACGGATGAGGCGTGCGATGGCCAGCAATCCGGTATGGGAAATCTGCGAACACGTGGCTGAGGTGCAGGCGATGCTGCATGACCACATCGAGCGCGGCAGGTATTCCGCCGCGGATGTGGTTGCGAGGGCGGAGGCGGTCTTGTCGGAGGCCGAACTCCTGCGGGCGATGTTCGATGTCGGCTACTTCCCGCCGAACACGCCGCCCGGATGAATGACGGTCGCTATACCCCCAACACCGGACATTCGGTTGCGGCGCAGCGAGCGCCGCTTTGGGCCATGAGCGACATTTTGCACCGCAGTAATTCGGCCAGCCCCGCCTAACCACACGGCTCCCATGAGGTAGACTTGGCCTGCGTGCAGTCCGCACGTTGACCAATCCCAAGAGGGGCATTCCGATGTCACGAATAATCATCATGGCGGGACTTGCGCTCGCCGTAACTCTGCCGGCTGTACCAGCACAAGCTCAGGCTCCCCGCACCTTCGTCTCGGCGGCGGGCAGTGACAGTAATCCGTGTAGCTTCGCCGCGCCGTGCCGGCATTTCCAAGCCGCAGTGAACGTGACCAGTGCCGGGGGTGAAGTCGACGCGCTTGACCCGGCCGGCTATGGCCCGATCACCATCAGCCAAGCCATCACCATCGAGGGCCAAGGCTGGTCCTACATTGCACCGCCAACTGACGGAAACGGCATCACGATCAATGCCATGAGCGGCAACGTCACCATAAGTGGCGTATCGCTCAACGGCGTCGGTATCACCGGCCAGACCTTCGGCATAATGATTAACTCCGGCGACAGCTTCACTGTTCGCGATTGCGTGGTTCGGAATTTTGCCTTTGGCATTTATTATAAGCCGACCAACGACCCCGCCAATTTTTTGGTGTCGAATACAATTGCGTCAGACAATACATTCACCGGGGTCGTAATCGCACCAGCTAATGGCGTGGCCACTACACCTGTGACGCTCAGCAGGATCACGGCGAACGACAACACATTTGGCGTGGCTATCGTCGCGGGGCATGTGATGATCGCGAATAGCACTTTGTCTAATAACTCTGTCGCCGGTCTTCAAAGCGACAGCGGCACCGTCTGGCTGGCAAAATCGGTGATCTCCGGCAATAGCGGCGGCGTGGTCGTAGGAGGCACAGTAAACAGCTATGCCGACAATGACATCAACGGCAACACGACCGACATAAACGGAAGCTTGACGCCCGTCGTGCCTCGATGAGGCGAACAGCATAAGAGAACCGAGCGCTCAGCGCAGTCGCGTGATGCGCGCCCTGAGCGCGTTTATCTCCAGCCCATCCGAGCAGCGCTGCCCGTGATGTGGCGCGTCACACGAACTTCACAATTGAGAGGTCTTATCTCGCCGTCTGCGCAACGAATCGTTGCGCGTATTTCCTTCTCCAGGAAGTCCCAACTTAGCCCCAGCATTTACTTGCTGGGGCTTTTTGCTTCGGCAGCTCACGCCGCTTGAGCGCGAACGTCAATGCCGCGCACCACCGATAATCATGACCTATGAAGAACGGACCACTTCATGGCGAACAAACGGAGACCGTAACATGCAATTTCGGACAACGCACATTCACGTTCTGTGCCGATTAGGTCCCCATCCGCCCCATGCGATAGACTTGCCCTCACGTGGAAGCCGAACGAATTGCATATATTAAGATTGGTCATTGATGGCCGGACCTGAGCTGGCTGTCGGTGGCAAGTGGCGGTCGGATGCTACAACATCCGGCCGCTGCGCAATCATGATGCGCTGCGCCGGGATTCGCCGTCAAGATTTGAGTTGGCCTAAATCACAGGCGTTGCTTACAATGTCGGCGTCGATAAAACAGTGGTCAAAACTACTTACTCCTCGCGAATGCGCCGTCGCGCTTCTGATTTGCGGCGGATTGTCGAGCAAGGAAGTCGCCCGCGAATTGGGGCTAAGCCGTAGCACTGTCAAAAATCGCACCCACAGCATTTTTCAAAAGCTTGGTGTAAAGAACCGCCAGGGCCTCATCATTCACCTTGGGATAGGAGATCGTTTTCCCATTTTGGGGTAGCTGTTCAGCGTTTGGTTCGGCGGTTGAGCGCGGCGCTGTCATGCGTTGTCCTTTTCGCTGTCATAAGTCCAATCCGGCAAGCCGCCGCCCATGCGGTTTATTTGATCTGACGGATGGTGCGACCTGTGTTGCGACGGCGTGCCGTTTGCGCGGCGCTGCGTCATGGCGAATTGCGCCGCGCCGATAACCGTATTCGGGCGCAGTGGCCGGATTTCATCGGGTTGCGGTTGCTGCGGCCGGTCTTGCGGGTTCGCCGCGCGGAGCTTAATCGCGTGCATGAGTGACGGATTTAGTTGCACGAAATGCCGGAACACGGACGGCGTTGCCAACACCTTGAAACTCTCGGCGCAATGCGTCTCGTCCTGCGGCGGATCGAGCGTGCGTGCTTCCTTGAAGATCGCATAGGCGGTTTCACACATCGGCGAAATGCCGGCCAGAATATCGGCGCTAAACCATCTATCGGTAAGGCTGTGTAGCTTCTCGAGCATGTCAAGCCGGTCGGCCGGTTTGATGCCGGGGATTTCCAGCGTCCGCTTGGTGAGCGCAGCTATTATCAAACACCACTTGTGCCCATCCGCAACATGGAGACACAATTCATCGTCGGTTGTTCGTGCCGCGGTCATGCCGGGTCGCCGCTTTCAACAATTTCAAAATCGGCTTCGATTGTTTGCGGCGACGGCAATAGACCGGCACGCCGGGCGAGCTCGTCGATGCGTTCCAGAACCTTGGCAGTGATTTCAGGCGACGGCGGGCGGTGATCCTCCACCTTGACGGTGTGGAGCGTCTGCAACGGGTCGGTGCGATCAATCACGGCAGCGATTGCCCGCATGTGATCGCGATGGGATGGATCGGCAATCAATTTCTTCAGCGCACGAATTGCCTCCGGCGGTATCGCGCGCATAACGCGATGCGAGTGCTCCCTGATGGCGTCTTGTACCGCGTCATCGTGAATGATGCGGGAAGCGATCGTCTTCAAGCTTCTCGCGCCGCTGGTCGCCGTGCCATAGCCGGCACGCTTCGCGGCAAAAGACATCAACCCAGAACCCATTGCTGGAGCATCGTCCGCAAAAAGCGCCTCAACCAGCGCGCGGCGCTTTTCAGACAACGCGATCATCTTCGGACCGAACTGGATCGTCTCCAGGTCTTGCTCGATTATCAGGTCAATGTTGGTCATGATCAAACCCCGATTGGCTTAAGATTTCTCAGCCGACGACTTGCCCTTATTTTGCACGATATCGAATTCGACCATCTGTCCTTCACTCAACGTGCTCAGCCCGGCGCGGATCATTTGCCGAGCGGTGCCGTCCAAATGCAAACCGTGGCCGCGAGCAAATAGGCGCGTAGGAAAAGGCGGCGCATGCGTTGCGTCGCGATCATTTGTTGTAGCCCCAGGAATTGACTGCCACGGCCGAGGCCGAGGCGTCTGCCGTCGTGGTGATGGTAATTGAGGTATTGGCGGCGCTGGCCGGGATACAGGGCGCGAAAGTCTGAGTCACCGAATTGCCTGATGCAGATGAGGCCAATTCATAGACCATCGACGCAGTAATCAGGCCGGCAATCGTGATCGGCCCGACTGCCGCTGTGCCGCCAATAGCCGACACATTGAACCCACAGATAAAAGTGGTTTTTACAGCGACCGCAGTCAGCGTGCCAACAACTGCGCCAGTCGTGCCAGTGGCATTTCCGGTGATTGCCGTCGCGCCAACGGGATAATCCGATGTCTTCTGATCCGGCATCGGGTTGCCGGTGTTGACCGGGTCGCACTGCGCAGATGTCGGCGATGCTTGGGTGCATGGCGAAAAGATCGACGCGGGGTAGGCCGGCTCGGCACTGCCAAGACACGACAGAACAAGACACGACAGAAACAGCATACCGACAAGGAAGCGCAGCATTTAGTTTGTTCCTCCGGTCGCGGTCGTCATTTGCTCGCCGCGCTCATTTGGCATTTACGCCGCGCTGGGCCGGGCCGGACGACGCTTGACCGGCTGCGGCTTGCTGGCGTTGTAGGCCGCAAGATCGGCTTCCATGCGGGCGAGGTTCTCCTCGAACTCCTTTTCCGGGCCCCAAACTGCCGCGGCGCTCGGTTTGGTTCTTGATGTAGGCATCGATCGAGGTGCGGCTGGGCTGCGCTTTGCTGCCACGACCTTGCTCGATGGCATTTCCGTCAGCGTCGACCTTATAATCCTGCCCGAACGTCTGCTGGTATTCCTGCTCATAGTGCTGGTCGATAGCGTCCTTTGGCAGCAGCCCTTGCGAGATCAAAAAACGCATCTCTTCTATTTCCCGCGACGATTTCGAAACCATTTCACGTGCTCCTTGGGGTTGATGTGCGCGCCGGCTATTTGGTGCCAGCCAGTCGCTTGGCGGCGGCCGCCTTGAAGGCCTCGATTTCAGAGTGAGTTCCAATTTTTGCGTCCAACACTAGGTGTATCTGGGTCAACAGCGAATTGGCTTCGCGATCGCCGTCCAAATATTTTGTTACCCACGCCTTGTCTTTGAACAAACGCTGCTTGGCGAAAATCGCCTTTTCCTTTTCCGCCGGAGAAACGGGACCGCGGCCCGCTGCCCAATCCCATGCAGCGTCGGACAAGTCCGCCTTGGCTTTGAGGATCGACAAGCCGGCCATGCGTTGCGCGTAATCGCGGCCCTCCTGTGTGGATTGGTCGACCTTTGGTGACAGTGCAGCCGTAACCTCTTTCCACTGCTTCTTGGCTTCCGGGTCACCGGCGGCCACGCGTTGAGCGAAACCGGCCGTACCAAACAACTCGGCCTTCTTTGCTTGCGCCTGCTCCACCGTCATCGCGGGCGGCTGTTGCAACAAGTCGGCTGCAGCTGGTGTCAGTGCAGAGTCGGGCGGCGGGTAGCCGTGGCAGATGCGGTGTCGGTCATGCGACGGCCTCCAGTTTGTCATCATCGGCAGGCTCGGGCGGATGGATTTGCATTTTTGCCAGCGCGTTCAGAATGAGCGTCGCGTTTGCTGCCACTTTGCCCGGCAAGTCATCGGGCGGGCGCGGGCCAGCAGGGGGCACTTGGGTGAATCCGCTGCCGCCCTGGGCGATCGCCTGACGCACAGCACCGGGCAACAAGTCATAGCCCCCGTTGTCGCGCAGCGACCGAAGAATTTCGACGCCCAGCCGGTCCAGGCCGAAAGAAACGTAGTCCGGCGTGGCGAACGGGAACGCTTTCCGGATTTGGGTTTTGTCGTTGATCAGGTCGTGCAGCGCCACCACACGCTTGATCGCCTCCTGCAGTTCGGTTGCCCATGCGGTGCGCTGGTCCAACAAAGGCGCGATGGCCTTCAAAGCAGCCGCACGATCGGCTTCGCGGTCCTGCCGGGCCTGTTTTCGATCAGCACGCGCAAGGGCCGCTTCGCGTTCAACGAGGATGGCAATGGCTCGCTTTTCAGCTGCAATCGCGGCGTCTGTCTCGTCGACCGTGGCAATGTCACTCTCGAGAAGCTGCCTCGCCCGCTTGGCCTCAAGCGCCGCAATCCTGCGCTCGGCAGCTGCGCGGTCGGTCCGGATCTTGTTCGATGCGTTTGTCATGTCATGGCACCCTGATGTTCGAATCCGGTCGCGGTCATGCCGGCCTTCACTAACTGGCGCAGACAATTGCTGAGCGACCTGTTCTCATTCTCAGCAATCGTCTCGATCGCCACCAACTCCTGCGGAGTCAGCCGCACTTGAACTGTTTCGGTCAGTTTTGGTTTCATGCGAATTGCTCCAAAAGTCTTTGGCGTGAACGTACTACAATTCGCATCCTCCAACAAATAAACAACCAAATTATTTTACAGCTTATCCACCGCCAGCCAGCAAAATGATTGGCCGACCAAACAATCAGCCAATCGCGCCGATGATGTTCAGATACGTTCGGATATGTTCAGATACATTCAATTACGAAAAGCTTGAAACGGGCGACGCGTGTCAGAGCCGCTAGGTCGACAATCTGGCGAGCGCAAAAGCCCTCCCCCCGGCATACCCACGCCGGCCTAAAGCATGCTTGCCAGCTCGAGCCCTCGGCAGCAACCCGCGCCTGGCGCTGCGCGATCGGGTCGAGCTCGGCACGGATCATTGCCGATGTCGGATAGATGCTGAGCAACAGCCGATCGATTGCTTTGCTGGCCAATGGGCGCGCAGTTGCGTTGCCGTGGCTGCTGGTGCTGCCGCCGATCGACCGCTCCATGACAGCGGCAAGCCAGCAAGCGTGCTGTACGAACTCGTGACGGGCATGCCGAGTATTCCTGGCTGGGGTGAAACTTAGCCATCTGTTGTCATATGGTTGTCACCAGAGCGGCTTGTCGCCTTTCTATGCCAATAACTGCCAGTGAATAAGTGATAATTTGCCATCGGACCCACCGGTTACGAACCGGTTGCAGCCGGGCCGGGCAGGGCGATGCTCAACAAGCCGATGGCGGCGCCGTTAACCGTCAACAGACGGCGAGATCACCGAAACCAGTACTGCGCCGCAATGTCGCGACCGAACCGGATCGCAGTCGTGCCGCTCCAGCGGAAACTGCCGGTAACGAGATTGGGTGACTATTGAGATCAATACGCCTGTTGCACGCCGCCCAAATTGTTTCATGGACGCGCCGGACATACCGGACATGTCGGACATTGTCCGGATGTCCGGATGTCCGCGTGACGGTCAATTCCGGACGGACGGACATATCCCTTAGGTATGTCCGGACGTCCGGATGTCCGGGGGCAAGTTTTGGGCCAAAAGCCCACTGGTGGCCAAAGCGGCTGTCCGGGGACTTGTCCGGACTGGCCGGCGTGCTATCAGCTGCCCTGGGTTCTTGGTGACGGTCGGGGTGAAGTTGTAATGCAGCGCCGTTGGCCTTGGCGTCGCCCGGGATCAGATTGCGGCACACAGCCGCGACCATGCCGGGGATTTAATGTCAGTCTTCGGCCACGGGCCCATACTGCCGGATGCGTCGGCCAATGCGCAGGGCCTCGGCAAAGTCGAGCAGGTCGACGCTGGTCTTACCGGCCATGTGGCGGACCCAGGAGTATTCCGGTTCGGGTTGGCATTCGTATCGGGCGGCCTCGATCACGTAGTTACCATCGCGGCGTTCGATACCGTAACTGGTGACGGCCCATTGCCGACCGATCCAATAGACTGGCTGCGACAGCTTTTCTCCCAGGCCACGAACGCGAACGGTATCGTCACAGCGATAGAACGGCGGCAATTCGATCTGGTGGGCGTACTCGGTGAGGCGCTCGGCCATCGCTATTTTTGCCATATGCGGGACTGGGATGGGGTTTTCCAACGTGGAACGTGACGCTGGCGCGGATCGACTCTGGTCAGTTTCGGCTCATGACAGTTGCTCCTCAATCTCACCGTTACCGATGTTGTGATATTCCAATTTCAATTCGTCGAACTCGCTCTTGCATAACTGGTGAAGTGTGTACTCCGGGGTGCTGCCGTCCGATAATGAATTTGCGCATCGTTGATAGAACGTGCGAAGCATTTGGTGTGCGCCTTCGTCTGTTGTCATTTCCCAGCACCAGGGGATGCCGCTTTCTTTGACAACCCAATATTTTAGCATCTTGTTTGCTCCTAGATCGGTTTGTGGTGTCATGCTCCAAAGACGCATTCCCGCTGCATCTCAAATCGGGTGCGCCGATCACCGCGGGTGTCCAGCCAGTCGGTGTCGAGGTGGCGCATCAGGCGCCCGAACCGCTCGCCATAATCATCAGCTGATCGAGGGTCATCGTTATAGAGATACAAACCGTCGCCGATGAAGATGTCCTTGAGCTTGCATGGGTCGACCGTGAACCTGACAAACTGAGCCGCGCAGTTTTCATAGGTTACCCAGCGATTGTCGTGGAGCGGGGTGCCGAGCGGTTTGTATTTACGGTTCACCGGCAGGAAAGTATGCGCCCGCGCTTTTTCGACATGCGGGGTCATCAGTACGAAGTGGTACGGCATCCACTGGCGGAAAAACGAATTGCGTTGAAGGATCATTGCGTGATCTTCCATATCCAATCGGCACCCTCGGCTGAGCCGGCACCAAATTGGGATGGTGACAGCTTATCCAGGGCGCGCTTGAACGCTTTTCGCTTGGCGTCGGCTGCCTTAATGGGGTCGGCCTCATCGACCACATAGAAGCGGTCGAATTCCTTGCGAATGTCGATCACCTTGGCTGCTTTGACATGGGGCATACCTTCGCGCGGCACGATGATCTTTGCGGAGCCGTCCATCAATTCATTGATCGCAGCCAGAACGGCGCGCTGGCCCTTATTGGGGGCTGCCGTCTTGTCGAAGCGGGACGCGCTGGCCGAAAGGACGACACAGAGGCTGCCATAAACTTCGTGGTCTTCGTTTAAGCCAAGCTCCACGAATTCCAGCTCGAATGCGGAAAGCGGCCCCTGTTCGCCGTCGCGGGCTTTGGTGCAGGCCAATTCGCGGTTGGATGTCTTGCCGCTCAGCGGATCAATATCGGCAAGGACGGCCTCTATGACATCTGCACTGCCCTTCCACGCTGATGCGCCACGCAGTCCGCTCTCAGGGTTTTTGCCGTAGTGATGCACAGCTCCGAACAGGGCCTCGATTTGTTCGCCGATACTGCGCATCACGTTGCAGGCGCGCGTGGCTTCCGAGTTGTCGTCCTCGTCTTTCATCGCGAAGCCTGCGGCGACAGTGTCCAGCGTTATGTGTCCCAGCCGTAGGCCGAAGTCGCCGCGAAACCGCTTGTCCAGCTCCTTCATTTGCCGGACGAAAAGCTTGATGCCGTCCGCCGAAGCAAAGTCCGGCAGCTGCCTGATCCACGCAATCGGCAAATTGTCGGTAATGGAGTGCTTTGCCAGCGCGGCAGCAAAACGGTTATTGATCGATCCCCGCCCCTCGGCCGCGATGTATGCGGTGCCGACGCGCTCGACGATCTTGTGCCCGAAGTACGGCAGTGCCGTTGCCAGGCAGACGGCCTTATGGATGCTGATAAAGGTTTTGCCTGCCGTGGATTGGCCGCCCGTAATGGCCACGCCGTGAGCCGGCATAAGGTTTCTGATCAGTTCAACCGGCGCTGATGCCGGAGCGTCACCAAGAAAGATGAAGGTCGCGGCAAGGTCGATCTCCGCCGTGTCGGCAACGCTGCCGTTGGTGCGGCTCTGCTCCTTGAAGCCCGCCTTGCGCAACGCTTCGTCGGCGTCGAAGCTCATGCGCGCCTCATTGCGCTGGCGATCGCGCGTTTGATTTCTATTTGCGGCAGCCCGGCATGGCAGCCGGCGGAGAACAACGCGCTTAGAGCGGCGCCATAGTCCGCGCGGGTTATTTCGCCATCTCTTGCCATGTCGCGAATGACACAAGCAGCCCAAAACGTGATGGCGTTGCGTTTGCCTTCCTGGGCGTCGGCTGCCGCTCTGATGAGGCCGCGCAGGCGGATCTGCGTCGCGTCGCCCTCGGTGGACGGTCTTGACTTGAACGGTATGCGCGGCGGCGGTTCCGGGCGAGCCAGCAGGCGAATGAGAAAATCCGGCATCGGCGCGAAGGCGTTGCCGTGCATGACTTCGAAGCCTGCCGCGGGCCACCAGACGATGTAGCCCCCGATTCCCCTGGTATCGACGCCACGCGCGATCTTGCCCACGGTGTTTCTGACATCGGAGTGCGGGGCGAACAGCAGATGCCTGCCGCCGCTGCGGGTGACATGCGTGCGCGTCAACGGCAGGTTTGCGCCGGCATACCATTGCTGCGCCTCGGCGTGCTGCAGATCGAGATCGAGCACGGCGAACCGCGGACCGGTCGGAACGCCGATCAGCGGGCCCGGGAATGCCGTCCAGATCTCCCGCAACCCGGCCTCGTCTGCGGTGGCATCTTTGAAGCCGTGCGGACACGCCGGGCTCTTATCGTTGCGGCAGGGGAAGCACGGCAAATTATTGCGGACAGCAAGGCGCAGTGCTGCTGTCAGAGCTTTAGTGGCGGGGTCCATTATCGCCAAGCTTCGATTATGATCGATCATGACGGGGCTCTCGGGGAACAGCTTGGTCAGCGATCGGCTTCCGCGCCGACTTGGGCGCCGCGGTACGAAACGGCCATGCCGGGGTCGGCATCCGGCCACAACGCCTGCACGCTACGGCGCCGTTAATTTTAGTTCCGCACTTGGGGCAGTGAGAGAAACTCATGGTGCCGCTCCATGCTGGCCGCGGCGGATCACGATCGGTGTTGTCGGTGCCCCGAATTTGTTGGTGATCGCGGTGAGAAAATCGTAGCTCGCGCGCGACACCCAGCCGCGGAAATGGCCACATGCTTTGCAGCCCAGCGATGCCTTGTGCATCCCCTTGCCAGCACCGATCACCGCGACGCTGTCGCCGCACTTTGCGCAGACATCCGGCAACCGGACCGAGAGGCCTAGTAAAGGCTCGTTCTTTGGTACCACCGCGGCCGGTGTGCCGAACATGTCGAGTTGGTCGATCATGATGTGCCCTCTGCCTCGGGCAGAAAGCCTAAGCGCCGGGCCTCGGTGATCGCCTTTTCGATCGCGCGTGCAAGCCACGGCAGCAGGCGGACATTGCATGCGAAGCCTTTTGCTGGCCGCATGGTGCCGTCGTCCGCCGTGAAAAACGTGCGGATGTCGACCGAGCAAATGTCCTTCGTACTCGGTGAGCCGGGTCACCACGGCGCGGCGCGCTCGATCACGCCAGAACTTGTCGATCTCGAGCGGCTGCGGAAGCCGGCCGGCGCCTTGCGGCGATGGTGCTTCGGTGGTCATCGCACGCCCCCTGCTGGGGTGCAGCTAGCGGCTGGTTCAAACGGCGCGATGCTGGGCGACACCGCCACACGGCAAAAGGCCTTCCAGGGCGCGAACGCGGTGCGGCTTTCGTCCACCGTGAGCCTTGAACCTTCGCCGATGGTGCGCACGACGAGGCAAAGCATTTCCCCACGGAAGGCATGCAGGGGTCGATCGGGGTCGAAATCGGCGGCAATCAGCAACCGGCACAATTTCAAAACCGGCGCCGGGCCTTGCGCGGTGACGCCCTCGGCACGCGCGGTTTCAGATCCGCTGAGCTCGGCGCGAACAATAGCGGGGCGGTGCAGTGCGATTTTGTTGGAAGATGAGAACATGGTCGCGATCTCCTGGGGGTGGGGACCGCGCTGCTTGCCTGGGGACGGACTGCGATGTATGAGAACGAGTGTTGGTGGTCGTTCTTTTCGTCGCTGCCCGAGGTCCACGCAAGTAGCGCTGGGCCTCGGTTGCGTTTAGGGGGTGGGCTCTGCTCGGTGGCGGCGAGCGCGGCCGCTGCGCGCGTCGGCAATTTCTTCAATCGCCTTCTGCATAAAGGCGAGCACGTCGGCGGGCGATTGCATCTTGTCCAGGTTTTGCTGGAACTGCTGCTGCCATTCCGATGGCTGCATCGCGCTAGCGATTTTCTCTGGCGCCGGCAGCGCGACATCGCGCTCAGCCACACGGGCTTCTATGTACTCATCGATTTGGGGTTCGGTCCAAGCGTTCGTCTTTGGCCCCATTTTAAAGGGCGGCGGGAAACGCTTCTTCTTCACGAGGCTGGATATGTACTGCCTAGACCAGGGAATGCCCTTGCCTCGCAAATCCCGCTGAAGAAGAACTTTCATCTTTTGCTCCGTCATAAAGACGTTAAAAAACGTCATTGATGACGATGCTTAAAGGCGTCGCGAGAGCAAAAAAACTAGGGCACCAAATAATTGCGCAACTATTTTTTTGGACGTTTCAGCAGCCGCCCGTTCGGGCGTTTCGTCACCAGCCCGTAAAGTGTTAATCGGCCAATACCGGCATAGCGTTCGAGCTTTCTGAGCTCGTCACGTATTTTAAGCTTGTTCCACTCCGGGTGTTTCACTCTGATTTCTGCGACCGTCCTATCCAGGTCAGCCCGATCATCGCTGCCAGAACTCCATTTACCGGAGCCCTCCGGCCGGCCTGCCTTGCCCGGTCGGGGAAAAACGATCCTGGCCAGTTTCTCCGCCAGAAACCACCAATCCGGGTTTTGCCGTGGATTGAGTTTGAGGCCAGCACCCTGCTCCGCGTTGAAGAACTTAAACGCCGCCCAAAGTTCTGGATCGCTTTTTTCTGAAATGCGGGGCGGTTTGCAGGGATCGGCCGGTATAAGATTCGCCGGCAACATGGCGCGCCCTTTATTGAAGAGTTTAAATCTGGCCTGCTCTTTCTTGAGCCGCTCCGAGGCACGGTCCTTTGGCATGGGAACCTCAGGCGGGCCGGTGAAGAAACGAAACGTTGCTATTCGCCGCCGGTGGCTCAACGATGCTTCGCAGACGCGCAGCCCATAGATCGAGCGCGTGGCGCTTTTCATCGAGGTAGGCGAACTGGTCATAGACCTTGTGAAGCCCGGGCTTGGTGTGGGCGATGACCAGCTCTCGCACCAGGTCCGAAATGTTCGGGATCGCCGCTTAAGCCGGTGCGCATCGACCTTCGTACGTCGTGAATGACGAACGGTTCGACCGCCTTGCCCAATACGGCGGCCATCGCCGCGTCGAGCCGCACCTTGCCCTTGGAGAACCCGTTGACGGGCTTTCGGCCAAAGCCGGTTGAGAACAGATAGTCGCCACTCTTGAAGCGCGGCAACGACTTAAGGATTTGCATTACGTCGTGGGTGAGCGGCACCACATGCGCCGCGTCCGCCTTCATGCGCTCGGCCGGGATCGTCCACAGCTTGCGGTCAAGATCGATTTCCGACCACCGGGCTTCGGCGACTTCCGACTTACGCTGGCCGGTCAACGCCAACATTTGAAACAGCGGGCCATACGGATAGCCGAGGCCCTCGGTCGCCTTCCACAGCGCGCGCCATTCGTCATTAGCCAAGACGCGGGTGCGAAACACCTTCTTACCGATGATCGACTTCGGCTTCAGCCGATCACAGGGCGAGGCTTCGAGACCGTAGACGTGCTGGTCGATCGCCCAGGAGAACAGCCGCCGGGCGGTGGTCAGCAGATTATGCGCCTGATACGGGGCGCCGCGGTTGACGGCCGCCTTGACGACGTTGCGCACGTCGAGCGGCGTTATCTCTGTGATCGGGCGCTTGCCCCACAGCGGCAAGAACTCGCGGCGGATATCGCGCTCGACCTCCCTGCCCTTGCGCTCGCCTGGCAGCTTGTCCTTGATGAAATCTTCCGCGACGGCGGCGAAGATAGTGCGCTGGTTGCGCAAGGCTGCCTGCCGCTCGCGCTCCTCTTGGACTTGTGGGTCAATCCCCCGCTTAATCAGGGTGCGCCAGTGCCGCGCTTTGACCCGCGATTCTTCAAGCGTCAGCTCGCCATAGTCACCAAGAGCCCGCGGCGCCGGATTGGCAAATCCCGGATAGCGGGTGTTCAGCACAAAACTCTTGTGCCCGCTCGGCATGACCCGGACGCCATGCCCGGGGACTTGCCCATCCGGCTCGACGTATGGCTGCCCCCGTCCCTTCAGCGACTGAATCTTGCGATCGGTGAGCGTCTTTCCAGCCATTTCTGCAATCCCCGTGACAACGCCATGACAACATTTCGGAGGTTTACAAAGGTTGTCAAAGGCGACGAAAGGTTACGGAAAGCGACAGGAAAGGTCAAGCACGACGGGGACTTCTGGTGACGAAAAGCACCGGTAGATTACGAAAGGTTACGTATACGTCGCTAGCTGTTAACCGGTTGGTCGCTGGTTCGAATCCGGCCCGGGGAGCCAAGCAATCCCAATAACTTAGCAGAGTATCGCGCGCCCGCAATAATCATCGAAACTGCACTGGGGCCACACCGGGGGCCACAATCCAATGAACGATGTTGGAAAACAACGGTCGGGCAATTTATCGCCGCGGCATTCGCACAGGCATCCCAAAAATACGCGGACCTGCACCGTTCATGGACACAAGCGTCATTTCGGCTTGCCGGCTTGTTGGCCTTCTCGCTGATGACCTGCGTCCAAAGAGACGGTTGGGTAGACATTGTTCTGTGATGCATGGAAGACGAGTTCGACGGCCGCGACGATGGTGTCGACATGGTCGACACGCACGTCCACTTCCAATTGTTACTATCCGAAATGTGGATTGGTGGCGTCTACGAGACGATTCGCTTGTTGGCCGATCGAAAACTTGCTCCAGACAGCGACGATTTTCGGACGTTGGCACATGATCTTCGGCTTCTTCGAATTCCATTGGAAAAGCACGAGATCGCGGGTGACCGTCAATTAACGGAACCGCTCAAATTCGTGGCTCACCCGCCCAATAAGAATTCCGCTAAAGTTTATGAATATGACAAAGCTGATCCGCGGCGTGTTCACGTTATGCCACGTGGCTTCTCCGGCCGCGGGTCGGCGACATGGATGGTGCTTGATATCACAACAGGCACTCCGTCAGAACGGTGGATTGAGCGTCGCGAATTATCGGATCGTTTCTTAGCGCTTTGGCCGGCCGTAACTTAAATCCCTAATGGATGTTGACTCGAAGTGTTCAGCGCTAAGTTGGCGACGCAAGCTGCTCCGCGAAGAACGCCGGCGCCTGCTCCATGACGTCGGTCTTGGCGACGACGTTGCCGTCGACGCCTTGGCGTTTGGGGTCGGGATAGTCGAAATCGTGCGTGGCGCCGGGGTAGAGCTTGATGGCGATGTCGTCGGCCTAAGCGTGCGCAATTTCCCGCCGCACGATTGCCGCGCCCGCGACCATGGCCCGCATTTTTCCAAAGGCAACCGCACGCGGCAAATATTTGAGGCCGCAGTCGGGCGCGACGACAATTCGCTCGGCCGGCACATGAGGCAGTGCGCGACGGATGCGCGCAGCAACCGTCTCCGGTGTCTCGATGCCCATATCCGACAGGTCGAGCGTCCCGAGGATGATGGTCTTGCCGGAGAGCTTTTCCAGCACCGCGCAATCGAGGCCGGACTGAGCGGTCTCGATCGACACCTGTTTGACCGGTGAGTTGGCGAACTCCGGCAGGAATGAGTAGCCCGACGGCCGCACGTGGATGACGGCGGCATAGCCGAAGCAGATGTGGACCGCCGTGGTGCCGGTCACGCCGGCGAGCGCGGCGTTGAAGGCCTCGAGACCGAACTGACGCGCCTTCTCGGGCCGCGCCTGCATATAGGGCTCGTCGATCTGCACGATGTCGGCGCCGGCGGCGAACAGGTCCTTGATCTCGGCGTTGACCGCGGCGGCATAGTCCAGCGCCATCTCGCCCTCATCCTTGTAGAAGTCGTTCTGCGCTTGTTGCGACATGGTGAAGGGACCAGGTACCGTGATCTTGACGACGCTATCGGTGTTGGCGCGCAAAAATTTTACGTCCTCGACTTCGACCGGATGCCGGCGCCGCACCTTGCCGACGATGCGCGGTACCGGATTGGGATGACCGGAGCGGTCGAGCGCGGTGGCGAAGCGATTCGAATAGCTCTCGCGCCGCATCTCGGCGTCGGTGACGATATCGAGACCGGCGCGCTCCTGGTCGAGGATGGCGATCCTGGTCGCGTCGTCCTGCGCCTCGTCGAGCAATTCGGGCGCGACCCGCCACAGTTCCTTGGCGCATACTCGTGGCGGGAAGCGGCCGACGAGCTTTTTCCGATCAAAAAACCACTCGGGCTGGGCATATGAGCCGACGAGCGAGGTGGGAAGGAGCGGGAGCGGCATGGGTGGTCTCCACTATCACCGCTTGACCGCAAGTTGCTCCGCGAAGAACGCCGTCGCCTGCGCCATGGCGTCGGCCTTCGCGGCAACATAGCCGTCGACGCTTTGGCGCTTGAGGCCGGGGTCGTCGAAATCGTGGGTCGCGCCGGGGTAGAGCTTTATGGCGATGTCGCCGCCTTGGGCGTGGCTTTTTTCCACGAGCGTGGCGCAGCGCTTCGGCGACACTTCCTCGTCGGCGTCGCCCATGAAAACGCGTATCGGCGCGTAGGGGCGATAGCCGTCCTCGAACATGCCCTTCAATCCGCAGGCGGGATAGAACGCCAGCGCGGAGCGGAAGCCGAGCACGGGGCCGTGCGCCGCGGCGCCCGGCGTGTCGGCCGCCACCACCGCCATGGTCGCGAGCGTGGCGCTGCCGCCGTTCGACCAGCCTTGCAGCACGACGCTGTCCGGCGCCACATCGGGCCGCGTGCGCAGATAGTCGAGCGCGCCATAGGCATCGAGCGGCCGCACCGTCACCTCATTGAGCGTTTCGGGACGCTGATCGTAGCTGCCGCGCGAAAAACCCTGCGGATAGCCGCGCGGTCCAAAGCCGTCGACCAGGATCGCGACATAGCCCAGCGACGCCCACAGGCGCCCCCACATGTGATGACGCTGCGACAAGGTCGAGGCGTCGTAGCGGCCGTTGGCCTCGGTCGAATACGGGCCGGCGCGGCCGTGCATCATCACCACGGCGGGCGCGCGGCCGGCTTTGCCGGGCGTGAAGACGTAGCCGACGAGTTTTGTCCGTCCGTCCATGCTGGCAAACGTGACGCGCGCCGGAATCGCGTCCTGGGCGACGGTATCGGCACCCGTCGCCAAAACCATCGTCAAGACGATTGTCATGCCGAGAACGGCCCCGATCATTGCCGCCGCGGCGCCTGCCGTGCTTCGAGCCATCGTGCTTCGAGCCATGGTTTTCATCTGGTGAATTGCCACCCGCAATGTTCGACGTCGGCCACTTCGCCGAACACGCGCGGCGTCGCGACATAGGTCCCCACGATAACACCACATTTCCGCCCGTTTGCCGCAAGCCTTCGCTTACTCCTGTGTCATACCCCGGTACCGTCGATATTCGGGCGGGGGCCACATGGAGTATCAGGGTTTTGTCGTCGAGGCTTTTGAGCAAGAGGCCGGCAAATGGCGGGCCAAAATTTTACGATCCAGCGGCAAACCCCTCATCACGGGCCGCAAACGAATTTGGCAATTCGTGACCGGCATCGACGCGACAACTGCACCGGCTGCCCTGCTCATGGCCCTTGAGGCCATCGACGCCGAAACCTTCTCGTCGGCAGCGCCGTTACCGGAGAAATTCTGGCGCCGCCGTGGCCGGCGCTCGAATGGGCAGACATCGGACGCCGTCCCTTCGGCGAGGCCTGCCACGCAAAAGCATGTTGCGCTAACGCGACCGCGTAAGTGATCCGCGGCCAGGCGCCGACGCCCGATCGTAAGCACGGCCCGGCAATTAACCCCTCCCTCTCTATTTTCAGGCAAATGCGCGGAAAATCCGAGTGCCGGTGTTAGGCCACCGCCAATTGCTGTTCGGTATGTGTCTTCACTGAGAGGCCGCCGCCATCGCCAAGGCGCGGCCGCCATTTGGAGCCGCGCATCATGAGCTCGCTCGATATCGAGGAAAGACGCCGCGTGCCGCGCCAGCGGCTCGGCAAGCTGGCTACGATCAAGCTCGGCATCGGCATTGCGCCGCGCTATTGCCTCATCAGCAATATTTCCGCCGAAGGCGTGCGCATTCATGTCAACGGTTTCGAAGTTCTCGATGAATTCGTTCTAATTTTTCCCGAAGGCGGCGCGGCCGGCCAGAGCGGCACCTACAAGGTGGTCTGGCGCAACGGCCAGGACGTCGGCGCCAAGTTCGTCAGCGCGGTGACGCAGAACGTCTGACTAGAACATTTCGATCCCCCCGATCACGCGGCAATTGACGTTGAGACAGCCGATCCCAGCCCCGCTGAGGTCGCTCGGATCATACCAAATGATGAGGTTCTTTTTGGCGGTGAATGCGGTCGCCGCAATGCTCAGCGCACGATTGGCATCGTCCTGGCTTGATAGGCCAAGTGCAAAATACTCGATGGCGCCGTCGCCGGGCGAGCATCTCACATGGACGCGGCTCTTGGGGAAAACCGCAACATTGACCGGCGTGCATGTGAAAGTTTTCTCCGCGGCGCGCGCCGGGCCCGTCGATGCCGCCGTCAAGGCACCGAGGCCGGCGGCGGCCAAAGCGATATACCCACACGTTCGAAGCAGACCCTGCAAACCCGTGAACATTTGACGTCCTCCCTGCGTGCTGACCTGACGGCGATCGGGTGATCCGCCTTGGCTCAGCGCAACGGCATCTGAATGAGTTGAATGATCGTTACCATGTCGGGAAGGCTGTCGCCACTGGTAGACTGCGCGGCCACAAAAGCCGCAGCGACCTGCGTGATGCGGCACGTGGATACGCGGGCGAAAATCAATCGTTCCGGATCGAGGCCGGCGGCCAGACGAACGTACCGGGCGAAGCAAAGTTTGCCATCGTGACCTCAAGGCATGCCCGTGACCACCGGGCCAAGCTAGGACTCGAGCATCGCCACTGCGCCCCAATTTACCTATTAATAACCATACGCGCGCACCCTCGTGGCGTCCTGCCACGAGGCTCGAAATCATGGGTTATATGCTGCCGCGCGCCGTCATCGTGCTGATCGCCTGGGGCACCACTTGCCTGATCATGAACTTTTGGACCAGCGTCGATCCGCTAGTGTTCTACGTCGCCGGCGGGGTGTGGGCCTTCGTCGGCCTGATCTGTTTCGGCTATATGCACAAGCTGCGGCGTGAAGAGGATGAGGGCTTTGCGCGCGCGATCGCGCGGGCACGCGCCGCCGCGCAGACTCAACAATCGTCAAGCACTCGCGCTTAGGCGCGCCCTGCCCGGTCAGGCACCGCGCCCGGCGCGGTTCCAGCCGCGGATGCGGTCGCCGTAGACCTCAAAACCGTTCGGCTGCACGATCACTGTATCTTCAAGCTTGATGAAGCCGCGGCGTGGATGTTGCAGCGTGGTCTCGACCGAGACCACCATTCCGGTCTCCAGCGGCCGCGTCGCATCATAGGCATCGTAAGGCACCGGGCCGGAATTGGTCAGCCGCGGCGCTTCGTGGCTGACCAGTCCCATGCCGTGCGCCAGAAAATGCGTGTGGTTGTGCAGCTTTGATTTGTGCAGCACGGCGTCGGCTGCCGCGTAGATTTCGCTGCCCAGAACGCCCGAGCGGATCGGCTTCATGGCAGCCTGCTCGATGGCTTCGACTTCCGCCAACAGATCGACCAGCTCGGCATCGGGCTCGCCGGCCACTCCCATGCGCGCCACGTCGCCGATATAGCCGTGATAATTGCCGCCGGAATCGATCGACAGCACGTCGCCCTTCTCCCAGCGCTGGTCCGATGGCGCGCGGTTGAGACTCGAACCGGCCGCGATCAGGCAATAGTCGAAGGTCAGCCCGCGCTGCGTCTCCTCGCGGCGCAGCGCTTCGGTCAGTTCGTTCTTGGTGGCGCCAGGGCCGAAATTCTTGAACACCGCTTCCATCGAATCGATGACCGCGTCGGAGGCGATCTTGAGCATCTCGAGCTCTTGCGGCGTTTTGCGCGCACGTAGACGTTCGAGAACGAACAGCGCATCGACGGTCTCGGCATTCGGGAAAGCCTTGCGCAACACGGCAGCCGAATCGAGCGGGATGAACGCGGTCTCGATCGCGATGCGCTTTGCATTCGGCACGAGGCGGCGCAGGTAATCGACGGCTTTTTCCATCACGTCGACGGCGCCCGAGCTCTTGGTATTGACCTCGGAAACCCAGAACGGTTTTACCTCGTTCTGAAAACCCTCCATGCGGTGGCCGAAGAAGCCGGCCTTTTGCGGCGCGCCTTTCTGATAGACGAAAACCGGCAAGTAGCGGCTCAGCCCCATCGCATCCATGGATTCGAAGAAGAAGGCGCGGTGGCCACCGAGCAGGTACTGCACATTATGCTTCGACGTCACGACCAGTACATCGATGCCCGCTTCGTCCATGAGCCGGTCGAGGAGTGCGGTATCGAATGGGGCAGTGTCTTGGCGCTTGGTGACGTCGAGCATGAGGGATCTCCTGGACCTTTAAGAATTCATCGGAGCATAGCCTATCAAATCCGCCTCCACGGATGAACCCGTCTGGATTGCGTCCGGCGCATGTTCCAAGAGCGCTTTCGGGGCGCAGCCGGCGCAGCAAAACACCGCAAATTTCCTGCTCTGAGCGCCTCAATTCAACCTTACCGATCGGACTCAACTCATGATTGCGTCGGCGTTTTCAGTTATGCGAAATTTACGCCGGGTGCGGAGACGGTTATGCGCGTGCAATGCAATATGAATTTCTTTTCATCTTCCAGAAAGATATTCGCGCCGGTATAGAGTACAGAGTATAAGGCAAATGCCATCAGAAGCGACGCGGCGACCCGCCGAAGCGCGCTGTTCTTAGAGGGAAGCCCGTGGAAACGAGCCGGATCGGTCCGGGCCGATTTAGCCGTCGTACCGTCCTAATCACCGCCAGCGTTGCGGGTTTAGCGGTCTTAGGTCTTTTCTATTGGTATTGGGCGCAGGGGCCCGACCCGGCCCATGCGGGGCGCCCTGCCCGCGCCGCCGTGCCGGTCAGTGTCGCCACCGCCTCGCGCCAAGATGTACCGATCTATCTTACTGGCCTTGGCACGGTGCAGGCGCTGTTCACCGTCGGCATCCACGCCCAGGTCGACGGCAAGCTGCAAGAGGTGTTCTTCAAGGAAGGCCAGCGCGTCAACCGCGGCGACGTATTGGCCAAAATCGATCCCCGCCTCTACCAGGCCGCGCTCGACGCCGCCAAGGCGCACAAAGCGCAGGACGAGGCGACGCTGACCGCCGCCGTCAAGGACATGGCCCGGTTCCAGACCCTCATGCTCAAGAACGTCGAAACCCAACAGAATGTCGACCTGCAACAGGCCAAGGTCGATCAGGCCAAGGCGTCGATCGCCGCCGATGACGCGGCCATCGAAACCGCGCAGACCAACCTCGACTACACCAATATCGTGGCGCCCAGCGACGGCCGCATGGGCGTGCGCATGGTCGATCCGGGCAACATCCTGCACGCCAGTGACCAGGGCTCGATCGCGATCCTCACCCAGACCGAGCCGATCACGGTGACGTTCACGCTGCCCGCGCAAACGCTGGACGACGTGCGCGATGCGATGGCGCGTGGTCCCGTCGAGGTCGCGGCTTACGACCGCAACAATACCCGGCTGCTCTCGACCGGCACGTTGACCACCATCGACAACCTGATCGATCCGACGACGGCCACGTACCGCCTCAAGGCGACCTTCAAGAACGCCGACGAAAAATTGTGGCCGGGCGAATTCGTCAACGCCCGCATGCTGGTCGACACCCGCAAAGACGTCGTCGTCATCCCGCCGCTTGCCGTTCAGCGCGGGCCGCACGGGCTGTTTGCCTGGGTGGTGAAGGCGGACGGCACCGTCGAGCCGCGCCCAATCCAGACCAGCGCCACGACGGGCGACCGCACCATCGTCAGCTCGGGTGTCAATGACGGCGACCGCGTGGTCACCGACGGCCAGTACAAGCTGCAAACCAACGCGCCGGTCACCATCACCGCGCCGTCGACGGCGGCGACGCCGGGGAATGCGTCGTGAATATTTCCGAGCCGTTCATCCGGCGGCCGGTCGCGACCACGCTGATGATGGCGGCGATTGCCTTCGTCGGCATCGTGTCGTTTCCGTTCCTGCCGGTGGCGCCGCTGCCGCAGGTCGACTTCCCGACCATTCAGGTCACCACGACCTGGTCGGGCGCCAGCGCCGACACCATGGCGACCTCGGTCGCAGCCCCTCTCGAGCAGCAGTTCGGCCAGATCGCCGGCATCACGCAAATGACGTCGCAGAGCTCGCTCGGCGCCTCGACCATTGTCATCCAGTTCGATCTCGAACGTAACATCGATTCCGCGTCGCAGGACGTGCAGGCGGCGATCACGGTGGCAGCGAAAACGCTGCCGCAGGCGCTGACGACGCCGCCGGCCTATAAGAAAGTCAATCCGGCGGATGTGCCCGTGCTCTTGCTCTCGGTGCATTCCGACACCGTGCCGCTGATCACGGTCGACGAATATGCCAACGTTTTCATGGCGCAGCAGATTTCGCAGGTGTCGGGCGTCGCCCAGGTCTCGGTGTTCGGCGACCGCACGCCGTCGATCCGCGTCCAGGTCGATCCCGCCAAGCTTGCCGCAAGTGGCATCACGCTCGAAGACATTCGCAGCACGCTGATTTCCTCGACCACCAATGCCGCCAAGGGCGTGATCAACACCGACAAGATCACCTTCACCATCGCCGCCAACGACCAGATCACCGACGCCGACAAATACAACGACGTCGTGCTGGCCTATCGCAACGGCGCGCCGATCCGGGTGCGCGACGTCGGCCAGGCAGTCGCCGATCAGGTCGATCGCACAGTCGCCGGCTATCAGAACAACCGCGACGGCGTCATCCTTGCGGTGTTCAAGCAGCCCGGCGCCAACGTCATCGACACCGTCGACCAGATCAAGGCGCAACTGCCGCAGCTCACCGCGCGCATCCCGCCGGCGGTCAAGGTCGAAACCATTCTCGACCGCACCACCACGATCCGCGCCTCGGTGGCCGACGTCGAGTTCACGCTGGTGCTCACCATCTGCCTCGTGGTGATGGTGATCCTTTTGTTCCTGCGCAATTTCTGGGCGACGCTCATTCCGAGCGTCACGGTGCCTTTGGCGCTCGCCGGCTCGTTCGCCGCGATGTACCTGATGCATTTCAGCATCGACAACCTGTCGCTGATGGCGCTGACCATTGCGGTCGGCTTCGTGGTCGACGACGCCATCGTGGTGGTGGAGAATATTTATCGCCATGTCGAGCACGGCGAGCCGCCGTTCACCGCGGCGCTGCGCGGCTCGCGCGAGATCGGCTTTACGGTGCTGTCGATCTCCTGCTCGCTGATCGCGGTGTTCATTCCGCTTCTGTTGATGAGCGGCATCATCGGCCGGCTGTTCCGCGAATTCGCGCTGACCGTCACCGCCTCGATCGCGGTGTCGGCGCTGGTGTCGCTGACGTTAGCGCCGATGATGTGCGCGCGCTTCATGAAGCGGGAGCCGGAGACCCACGGCCGCGTCTATCGTACGATCGAGGCCGGCTTCAACGCCATGCACAATTTCTACCGGCGCACCCTCGATATCGTGCTGCGTAACCAGCCGATCACGCTCGGCGTGTTCTTCGCCACCATGGCGCTGACGCTGGTGATGGCGATCTGGATCCCGAAAGGCTTTTTTCCGATCCAGGACACCGGCCTGATCCAGGGCTTTGCCGAGGCTGCGCAGGAAACCTCGCCGGATCAGATGATGCGCCTGATGCATGTCGCCGGCGACGTCATCCTGGCCGATCCCGACGTCGAAGGGTTCGGCTCGCAGACCGGCTCTACCGGCAGCGCGCAGAGCGCCAATACCGGCCGCTATTTCATCGTGCTCAAGCCGCGCGACCAACGCAAACTCAGCGCTTCACAGATTATCGATCGCCTGCGGCCGCAGCTTGCCAAGATGCAGGGCGTGAATCTCTTCCTCCAGCCGTCGCAGGACATCAATGTCGGCGCCCGCATCGCCCGCGGCAGTTTTCAGTACACTCTGCAGGACACAAATATCGACGAGCTGAACGACTGGTCGCAAAAACTTCTCGATAAATTGCGCACCCTGCCGCAGCTCGCCGACGTCACCAGCGATCTGTTGGCCAATGCGCCGAAATTGCAGATCACCATCAACCGCGACCAGGCGGCGCGCTTCGGCATCTCGGCGCAAGCGATCGACGACACCTTGAACGACGCCTTCGGCCAGCGCCAGATCACGCAGTATTTCACCCAGCTCAAAACTTATTTCGTGGTGCTGGAAATCCTGCCCGAATTGCAGAAGGACCTCTCGACGCTCGACCGCCTCTACGTGAAGTCGCCGCTGACCGGCGCCGCCGTTCCGCTCTCCGCCCTCGTCTCCGTCGACTCTAACGGCGTCGGACCGCTTTTGATTTCCCATCAGGGCCAATTCCCCGCGGTGACCATCACGTTCAATCTGAAACCCGGCGTCGCGCTCGGCCAGGCCGTCGACGCCGTCAACGATGCGTCACGCGATATCGGCATGCCGGCGTCGATCATCCCGACCTTCCAGGGCAACGCCCAGGCGTTCCAGACCTCGCTGCGCAGCGAGCCGGCGCTGATCGGCGCCGCGCTGATCGTGGTCTACATCATCCTCGGCATCCTCTACGAGAGCTTCATCCACCCGCTGACAATTCTCTCGACCTTGCCGTCGGCCGGCGTCGGCGCGCTGTTGGCGCTGAGCCTCGGCCATATGGATCTGTCGGTGATCGGCATCATCGGCATCATTCTCCTCATCGGCATCGTCAAGAAGAACGGCATCATGCTGGTCGACTTCGCCATTTCCGCCGAGCGCGACCGCCACATGGCGCCGCACGACGCCATCCGCGAAGCCTGCCTGCTGCGCTTCCGCCCAATCCTGATGACCACGGCCGCCGCCATGCTCGCCGGCATCCCGCTCGCTCTCGGCACCGGCACCGGCTCGGAAATGCGCCAGCCGCTCGGCTACGCCATGGTCGGCGGGCTGGCGCTGAGCCAAGTTCTGACGCTCTACACCACGCCGGTGGTCTATCTCTATCTCGACCGGCTGCAGACCTGGCTGTTCGGCGGGAAGCGCGGGCCGGTTGAGGCTGCTGAGGAGCCGGTGCACGCGGTCGCGGCGGAATAACGGAACTCGTCATTGCCGGGCTTGACCCGGCAATCCATGATGAGAGACCGCTCGCTTAGATTGGCCGCACGGTTTCGTTTGCTACATTTCAGCATGGACCACCGGGTCAAGCCCGGTGGTGACCGAAATGGAGTGAGGCCGCCTCGCCTACTTCCAAAGCTCTTTGCTAGCTAGCTGCGCCCCCTCGACCAACGCACCAAGCTTCGCCCACATGATGCTCGGATGCACCCGGCGGTGGAACGGGCCTTGGGCAAAGCCGCAATCGGTGCCGGCCAGGACGTTCTCGCGCCCGACCAGTTTGGCGAGCCGCACAATCCGTTCGGCGACCAGTTCCGGATGTTCGACCACGTTGGTGGCGTGGCTGATGACGCCGGGGATGAGCACTTTGTCTTTCGGCAGTTTGGCGCTTTCCCAGACCCGCCATTCGTGCTCGTGGCGCGGATTGGCGCCCTCGATGACGAAGGCGCCGACATTCATGCCGAGGATGAGATCGACGATGTCCTTGAGCGCCACGTCGGTGGTGTGCGGGCCGGGCCAGCTGCCCCAGCAGACGTGATAGCGGATGCGGTCTGGCGGCAGGCCTTTGATCGCCTCGTTGAGCACCTCGACCTGCAGGCGGAGCCATTTGCGGTAGTCTTCAAAGCTACCCGGCGGCACCATGCGGTCAAACGTGACGGCGGCACGCGCGTCGTCGAGCTGCAGCACGAAGCCGGCGTCGATGATCATGCGGTATTCGGTGTGCATCGCGGCGCCGATGGCGCGGATCAAGTCTTCTTCGCTCTTGTAATATTCGTTCTTGCGGTCGGGGATGACGCTGGCCGGCGCCGCCACCGGTAGGAATGCCTCGACCACGTTGACGGCTTTCAACGCGGTTTTGAAATTGTCGATATCGCGTTGCAGCTCCGCCTGGCCGGTATAGGCGATCGGCCCGACGCACACCGCCTCGACGGTGGTGGCGACGCCTTCGCGGGCATCGAGCTCGGCATAGAATTCGGCGAACTGCTCGCGGTCGACGCCGCGCGTGAATGGATTGCTGCCCGCCGTGATCGGCCGCCGCTCGAAACCGCTCAGGCGTTCGAGCACATATTGCGACCAGCTGATCGATTTGCCGAACTCGCCGTCGCTGATGACGTCGATGCCGACCTCGGCCTGCTTGTGCACCACCTCCGCGACCGAAGCCGTCAGACACTTGTCATAAGCGGCCGTGTCATAAGGCTTGCCGGCCTGCTTGGCGCGCAAAAAATCCTGTAACGCCTGGGGCCGGATCAGGCTGCCGACATGGGTGGTCAGGATGCGGTCGGTACTGCGTTTCATTTTTACTCCTTGGCACGCCGTCGCATGTTGCGCGGCGCCTCTTGCTTTGGAAAATTCACCACCAGTTGGCGCGCTTGCGCAAGGCGACGTTGGCGGCTGCTGCCGGCTTGCACGATGGCTGTCCGTGTTCATCGCAGTAAGCTTGCCGTTGCGCTTGAGAATGCGGCCGTCGACCACGACCATGTCGACATTGGCGGGCTCGGCCGCGGTCACCAGCATATGCGCCGGATCGCCGAACACGCCGAGATTGATGCCGCGGGTATTGACCATGATCAAGTCGGCGCGCTTGCCGGCTTTCAGCGAGCCGGTGCTGGTCGCCGATGCCCATCGAGCGCGCGCCTTCGCTGGTGGCGAGCGCCAGCACGCGCCGCGCCGGCAAGGTGAACTCGGTCTCGGCGATGCCGTTCTCGGCGTTCTGCGTCACCTTCATGATGCCGAACATGTCGGCATTGCCCGACAGCTCCACGGTATCGACCGACAGGCCGACCGGAATTTTCGCCTCGAGGAATTTTGTCGTCTGCGGCAGGCCGAAGCCGATGCGCAGCTCGGTATAGGGCGAGATGCTGATCGAAGCGCCGGCGTCGGCCACCGCCTTGATCTCGTCGGCGCTCGCCTTGTTGGCGTGGATGAGCTGAATGTCTTTGCTCAAAAGCCCAGCCTTGGCGATGGCGTCGATCTGGCCGATGGCAGCGCGCGAGCCGCTGGCATGGACGGAGATCGGCAGCCCGAGTTTTCGCGCCGCGCCGATCTCGGCGGTGTAGATCTCCGGCGGGATGGCGTTCGCCGCATTGTTGCCGCCCTGCCCGCGCCAGGCGAAGCCTAGCGTCAGCAGACCGTCCGGCGAAAGCTTTGCCCAATCGTCGTGCAGCCGCGTCAGATCGGCCAGATCGATGCCCTTGCTGTTGGGCATGCCCTGCGCGGCGCCATAGGAAAACCGCGCGCGCAGGCCGGACTCGCGCAGCGCCTTGAGGTCGGCGTCGGCGTATTCGGGGCCACGGATATTGTGGCACCAGTCGTGGACATGGGTGATGCCGTTATTGATCGCCTCGGCGCAGGCGAGCCGCGTGCCCTGATACATGTCGTCGGCCAGAAATTTCTGGCCGAGCATGGCGGTGGAGCGGAAATAGCCGAGGTCCGGTTTGTCGCCCGACATGCTGCGCAGCAGCGTGTTCCACATATGCCAATGGGTCTCGACCAAGCCCGGCAGCACGATCATGCCCTGGCCGTCGATGACGGCAATGCCCGGCGCCTTGATATTTTGTCCGACCGCGACGATGACACCGTTCGCCACATGCACGTCGGCATTGGCGATGTCGCCCGCCTCGTCCATGGTCATCACATAGGCGTTGCGGATGACGAAGGCGCCGCGCGCCGGCAGCGCGGGTGCGCCTTGAGACGGCGCCGCGAGGCCGGGTGCTGCGCCGCTCGCCGCCAGCGCCGCGGCGGCACGCAACAAGTGGCGGCGGCTCATCACCGTCGGTCTCAGCATCGCTTCCTCCCGCGTTTCGCGCGAAGCTATTACAGCACCGCGCGGGTTCCGCAATGGCGCATGCTGTTTCAACGACGTCGTCAATTGGGCGGTATCCCATCTCGCCTCAACCTCCGCGATAGGCTAGTCTTGGCGTCGCGCGCTCAGAACTAAAGAAGCGCTTTGCTCCGAGGAGGATTCGATGATCACGTTCACGCGGCGCTCGCTGGCTCTGCTGCCGGCGGTCGTGCCTTTGCTATCGGCCGAATCGGCCCGCGCCATTGCCATTGAGCTCAATCCGGCGGCGGTCGCATACCAAACGTCCGATCAAATCAAATGGTCGGAGCCGAGCCCGGCCGGCGCGCGCAACGCGGTGCTGGTCGGCGATCCGACAAAAGAAGGGCTTTATGTGCAGATGGTCAAATGGCTCGGCGGCGATCACTTCAGCCGCCCCCACTTCCATCCGAACGACCGTTTCATCACCGTGCTCGGCGGCACGTGGTGGGTCGGCACCGGCACGAAATTCGATCCGGAAGCCACCTTGCCGATGGGCCCGGGCGCGTTCGTTACCCATTTTGGCAAACAGGTGCACTTCGACGGCGCCAAAGAGGAAGACGCAACGCTCCTGATCGTCGGCCAAGGACCGGCGACCTCGACGCCAGCCGAAGTGAAATAAAGTTTGGCGCTGGCGGTTACGCTGCGGATTTCGCCGCCGCTTTGGCGCTGGCCGCGCGGTCGGCGGCGGCGCTGGCGCGCTTGACGCGGTCGAGGATGAGCTCGATCGAGGCGATCTCGATGCGGTTGCGGCCATTGTCCTTGGCGCGATAGAGCGCGTGGTCGGCCTGCGCCAACATCGCCGACAGATCGAGCACCGCGTCATAGCTGATGACGACGCCGATGCTGACGGTGGCGACCACCGGCTTGCCCTCGACGACACCGGTCACCTCGACGAACGAGGAGCGGATCTGCTCGGCGACGGCGAGCGCGCGCTCGCGCGAGGTGTCGACCAGCAGCGCCGCGAATTCCTCACCGCCGAGCCGGCCGAAAATGTCGTAACGGCGCATGCAGCCGGAGCCGACTTGGGCAAACATCTGCAGCACGCGGTCGCCGATGGCGTGGCCGAAGCGGTCGTTGATCCCTTTGAAATTATCGAGATCGAGCAGCAGCACCGCCATCGGCCGCGGCTCGGTCATCTGCCGCTTGAGCTGCGCTTCGGCGTCCTGCAGGAAGGCGCGGCGGTTGGCGATGCCGGTCAGCGGATCGATCAGCGAGTCCGTCTTGTGACGGTACTCGGTGCGCTCCTTTGCCATGGCCAAGCAGAATGAAGGCGATGGCGATGGTGAACAGCAGCGCCTCGAAACTGAGTACGGTGATCCAGACGCTGCCGAACACTTGGTTGTTCACCGGCGCCAGCATGGTGCCGAACGGCGTGCGCAACAGATAGAGCGCGCCGTGGGCGAAAAACATGAAGATCGCCGGCCAGCGCGACACCAAGGGCTCGCTGCGGCCGCGCCAGAATTCGTAAGCCGTCGCCCAGGTGTAAGCGGTGATGATGCCCGAGGAGAGCAGCATGCGCAGGTCCCAGGAGTTTTGGACCGCCGGGATGCGGTACAGCACCAGCCAAAGCGCGGCGCCGGCGAACAGCAGGATCCAATTGCGGCTTGCGGTGGTCGAACACCCGCGCGCCGGTCCAGGTCACCGCGAAGGCGGTAAACAGGATGGCATTGGCGAGATCGATCGAGATCAGATCGGAGACCGAACCGTACATGCCGAACAGCATGACGGAAGCAGCGCGCATCAGATCGGCAAAGCCCCACCACGCCACGGCATAGATCGCGGTGTTCTGCACCCAGGCGAACAGCAGCAGCAATCCGAGGATCGCTTCCACGTAGATGGTGACGAGGAACAATGTATTGACGTCGAGATTCATCGCGTTCAACCGACTTGCCGGGTCCGGGCAAACGAGTGCTGACTACCCCGTTAGCCTTTTCGCATAGCGCCACGGCCGCAAAGAATTGGTGAATTCTTCCGTCCCCGCACCCGCCATGCGGCGGTATGGTTTCGATAAGCTTTCGTTAAACGGCGGCATTGTTCCCGTCTTGTTTCCAAACACTTGGTCATCTAGGGTCGCGCGGCTTCGAAAGTGACGGAAATGCAGGTTCGTAACGGGATTATCGAGGCGATCGGCAACACGCCGCTGATCAAGCTCGAGCGCGTGTCGGCGGCGACCGGCTGTGCCATTTTGGGCAAGGCCGAATTCATGAATCCGGGCCAGTCGGTCAAGGACCGCGCCGCCTTGTTCATCATCGAGGACGCGGTCAAGAAGGGCGAGCTGCGGCCGGGCGGCGTCATCGTCGAAGGCACCGCCGGCAATACCGGCATCGGGCTCGCTCTGGTCGGCAACGCCATGGGCTTTCGCAGCGTGATCGTCATCCCGGAAACCCAGAGCCAGGAGAAGAAGGACACGCTGCGGCTGTGCGGCGCCGAGCTGATCGAAGTGCCGGCCGTGCCCTATTCCAATCCCAACAATTACGTCAAAGTCTCCGGCCGCCTCGCCGCGCAATTGGCCAAGACCGAAAAGAACGGCGCGATCTGGGCCAATCAATTCGACAACGTCGCCAATCGCCAGGGCCATGTCGAAACCACGGGCCCGGAAATCTGGCAGCAGACCGACGGCAAGGTCGACGGCTTTGTCTGCGCCGTCGGCACCGGCGGCACGCTGGCCGGCGTCGCGATGGCGCTGAAAGCGCGCAGCAACGCCGTGCGCATCGCGCTCGCCGATCCGATGGGCGCCGCGCTCTACAGCTACTACACGACCGGGAAGCTGAAGTCGGAAGGCTCCTCGATCACCGAAGGCATCGGTCAAGGCCGCATCACCAAGAACCTAGAAGATGCGCCGATCGACATCGCCTATCAGATCCCCGACGCCGAGGCGGTGCCGATCATCTTCGATCTGCTCGAGCACGAGGGTCTTTGCCTCGGCGGCTCGTCCGGCATCAACGTCGCCGGCGCCGTTCGGCTCGCCAAGGAGCTCGGCCCGGGCCACACCATCGTGACGATCCTGGCCGATTACGGCACGCGCTATCAGTCGAAGCTGTTCAATCCGGAATTTTTGCGCGAGAAGAAGCTGCCGGTGCCGGCCTGGCTCGAGCGCAAATCGAACATCACAATCCCCTACGAATGAACTTCGCCGGCATGTCGGCGTTATTGATTGAAGTGAGAACAAAATGCTGCGAACCGAACCGGACCCTGCCCCATCGCCGCCGAGCCGCTGGCTCAAATCGACCGAATGGCTTGCCGAGCATCTGCGCGATCGCGACGTCGTCGTGGTCGACGGCTCGTATCCCACGGTGACGCAGAAACGCGACGTTCTCGCCGAATATCGCGCAGGCCACATTCCCGGCGCGGTGTTCTTCGACATCGACGCGGTCAGCGATCATTCGACGGAGCTGCCGCATATGCTGCCCGGTCCAACGCATTTCGGCGAGGCCGTCGGCGCGCTCGGCATCGGCGACAACGACACGATCGTGGTCTACGACAGTCTCGGCCTCTATTCGGCGGCGCGGGTATGGTGGACGTTCCGCATCTTCGGCGCCAAGAATGTCTACATCCTCGACGGCGGCCTGCCGAAATGGAAGGCCGAGAACCGGCCGCTGGAAACCGGCGACGGCAAACGGCCGCCGCGTTCGTTCAATGCGCAGATGAACGTCGGCGCCGTAGCCACGCTTGGCGACGTGCGCATGGCGGTCACCGACGATAGCGTGCAGGTCGTCGATGCTCGTTCGGCAGCGCGATTCAACGGCGAAGCGCCTGAGCCGCGGCCTGGACTGCGCTCCGGCCACATGCCGGGCGCGTTCAACGTGCCGTTCGACCTGTTGGTCGAGAACGGCACGCCTGGTGTCGCGTGAGCGCATCACCAACGCCTTCACCGATGCCGGCGTCGATCTCGAAAAAACCGATCATCACCTCGTGCGGCTCCGGAATGACGGCTGCGATCCTGACATTCGCGCTGGAATCGATCGGCACCACCGCCACGGGCCTTTACGACGGCTCGTGGACGGAATGGGGCTCGCGGCCCGACACTCCCGTCGAGCGCGATTAGATTGTCGGATCCGCCGGCATGGCGATAACGAAACCCGTCGCGCTGGTGACCGGCGCCGCCAACGGCATCGGCCGCGCCGTCGCGCATCATCTGCTCGCGTCCGGCTGGCGCGTCGGCATCATCGACACCGCCCGGCAGCGGATTGAAGCGCGCCTTCTCGCCGCGCGACCGCAACGTCGTTCTGGTCGAAGGCGATGTCCGCGAGGAAGAGACCATCTCCGCACGCGGTCAAAGATGCTCATCGCGCAATTCGGCCGGCTCGATGCCGTGGTCTCCAACGCCGGCATCATGATCCGCAAACCGCTGCGCCGGCTCACGCTCGCCGAATGGCATCGCGTCATCGACACCAACCTGACTGCGGCGTTCCTGTTGGCGCGCGCCGCCGAGCGGCCGCTGCGCAAGGCGCGCGGCGCAATCGTCCTCATCGCCTCGACCCGGGCGCTGATGTCGGAACCCAACACGGAATCCTATTCGGCCTCGAAAGGCGGCGCTGGTCGCGCTCACGCACGCGCTCGCCATCAGTCTCGGGCCGGACGTGCGCGTCAATTGCGTCAGCCCCGGCTGGATCGCGACCAGGAATTACAGCGCGCTGCGTCGCAAGGATCACGCGCAGCATCCCGTCGGCCGCGTCGGCAAGCCGCAGGACATCGCCGAGATCGTCGCCTGGCTGCTCGACGCCAAGCGCTCAGGCTTCGTCACCGGCGCCAATTTCGTCGTCGACGGCGGCATGACGCGCAAGATGATCTACGAGGAATAGCAACCGGAGCGCGCTCGTCGAACAGGGCGAGTTTGTCGCCGAGAGAGATTTTTTTCATATTCGGGTACCTCGCGCACGCTTTCATTCTAGCATAGGGTAGATGCGTAGGAGGAATCGCCCATGATCTTCCGGCAGCTATTCGACGCCACCTCCGGCACCTACACCTATCTCATCGCCAGCCGGCACGGCGGCGAGGCGCTGATCATCGATCCGGTGCTCGAGCGCGTCGACCGCTATTTGCAGCTGGTCCGCGAACTCGACCTCAAGCTGGTCAAGGCCGTCGACACCCATCTGCACGCCGACCACGTCACCGGGCTCGGCGCGCTGCGCGACCGCACCCATTGCATCACGGTGATGGGCGAGCACACCCATGCCGACGTCGTTTCCATGCGGGTTGCCGAGGGCGATCGCATCGAGATCGAAGGCCTGCGGCTCGACGTGCTGTACACGCCTGGCCACACCGACGATTCCTATTCGTTCCTGTGGGCCGACCGCGTCTTCACCGGCGATACACTGCTTGATCCGCGGCACCGGGCGCACCGATTTCCAGAACGGCGACCCGCGCGCACAATACGAATCGCTTTTCAACAAGTTGCTCAAGTTGCCGGACGAAACCATGGTCTATCCGGCCCACGACTACAAAGGCGACACGGTCTCGACCATCGGCGAGGAGAAGCGGTTCAATCCGCGGCTCAAGGTGAAATCGATCGACGAATATGTCGACCTGATGAACAATCTGAAACTGCCAAATCCGAAGATGATGGACGTGGCGGTGCCGGCCAACATGCATGTCGGCCTGCATCAGGAGGAGGTTGCGAAAAAAGGCTGGGCGCTGTCGGCTGCGGAAGCGATGGCGCTGCGCGGCCGCCCCGAGGTCGCCATCGTCGATCTGCGCGAGAAAAGCGAGCGCGAAAAGCACGGCGTCATCCCGGGCTCGCTGCATGCGCCCTACCCGGCGCTACCGGAACATATTTGCACGGGCGGCATGCTCCAAGAGCTCGCGGCGGCGACCGGCAAGCGTATCGTTTTTTACTGCGCCTTCGGCGAGCGCTCGGCCATGGCGGTGCAGGCGGCGCAGGATGCCGGATTGAAAACCGCCTGCCACATCCAAGGCGGCATCGACGCCTGGAAGAAGGCCGACGGGCCGCTGGCGCGGTAGCTTCATCATTTGCAACGCAAAAGCCGCAGGACTCGTGTCCTGCGGCTCTCGTTTTGGCGCCCGCTGCGGGGGAGGCGAAAATCAGCGGTCGCCGGTAATATCCGTGACGATCAGAGTTGCGAGTCCTGATCGCCGTCGCTGTTCATCAGGTTGTGCATGCGGCCGTGGCGCCAGCCGCGACCGTCTTGCCCATCCTGGCCGCCTTGGCCGCCTTGGCCAAAACCCGGGCCGTTTTCACCGAACCGACGTCCGCCCCAGCCACGGCCGTCATGGCCACGACCATCCTGGCCGCGACCGTCGCGATCGAAATTGCGACCTTCGCGCCGCTCGCCGCCGTTGTTGCCGTGCCGATGCGGCCGCAGCATCCGCGCCAGCATGGTGAAGCGGGTCTTCTGGGTGTCGTTGAGGCTCTGATAGAGCGGAGCGCCGGCGTCGGCGATCTGCTTGAGCGCTACGCTGCGCTTGCTCATGGCGTCGGCGCGTTTCGCCATCCGGTCGAACGGTGACGCAGGCGTCTGAGCCTGGTCTTGCTGCTGCGCCGCCTGGCGGGCCTTGATGCGATCGATGCGCAACTGCACCATGTTGCGCAGCGCCGCCTCGAACGCCGGCCAGTTCTTTGTCTGATCCGAGGTCAGTTCGAGTCCGGCCTTCAGTGCGGCGATGCGCGCGTCGGCGAACGCGGACACGTCGTCGGCGCTGAGCCGATGGCGTTGCTCGAAACGCGGGCCGCCGTCGCGGGAGCCGCGATAGCCGCCCTGTTGGGCGTAGACGAAGGTAGAGCCGGCGATGGCGAGCATTGCCGTCGCGGCAATTACTGGCTTGAGCATGTCATCCTCCACAGATGTTTTAATGCGCAGATGATGAGCCGGCGCCGCGCCGAAGCAAGTTAAACTTCGGACAGAATGAAGTGCTGGCCGAATTACAGCTTTGTAATCTTCGACAAAATCATCCTCTGCCGGCGATCCAGTCTGCGACCCGGGCGATGCACTCGTCATCGGTGTAGTAGGCGGCATGGACCAGTGTTTGATCGTCTTCAATCATGCGTAGCAACGACGATGTGTCTGCTGCTGTGACCGCCAGCTTAGAGAACGTCTGTGACACGTCGCCAAGATGCCGGGCAACCCAAGTACTACGCCTGTCCATTGCACGCTGCTCGGCGCTCGTCGGCATGTTTTCGTACTTGACGAATTTCTCAGGAAGGCTACGAGGAAATTGTTCGACGACTGGCAATTTAAACCGATAGCCTTCAAGGCCCATGGTTATTGCCTGCAATACCGACCAGCCCCGCTTACGTACGAAATACGTCGCCGTTTCAGGAAAAATAAGCCCGAGAGAACCCACTCGCCGCACGCACCAGCGAAAGGGCGACAAGAAGGCTGAATAGAACGTCTCGCCTAACAATTTTGTTATGAACAGGACCAGAA
Organism: uncultured Alphaproteobacteria bacterium; assembly: GCA_963821175.1. GTDB lineage: Bacteria > Pseudomonadota > Alphaproteobacteria > Rhizobiales > Xanthobacteraceae > BOG-931. The sequence goes on along the minus strand of CAWGCU010000015.1, from coordinate 124,802 downwards.
TAAGCATGACGAGGCTGAAGCTGAAAGACAAAAATCCGGCAAAATATGCAACGTCCTGTAGCGTGTAATGCAGCAGCCCCGGTTCAGGAAACGCAAATAGGGCGACATAGATCAGGATCATGAATACAATGAGCAACAAAGTAGTGACCACATGCACGATTGCCGTTGCGAATTTGGCGACGGTCCCAAGGTCACGATAAGATTTGGCGCTGTAGATACGGTCTCGCTGCGCGGCTCGCGAAACGCCCGACCGCAGCGAAACGAACAAGTATCCGAGTAGGTTTGACCTGACGGCCAGCGGATTCTGCATCGTCCCGATGTGGTGCAAGATTTGCCAAGCCTCGTCCATCAGGCTACCCATGGCAAAGAGTGTCGGCTGGTCCTGAGCGGTTCCGTGAAGCTCGCTCAGTCCAATGCGACGGGCGTGAACAAACCGTTGAATGATGGGCAAGGCAATTAGCAGCAAAGCGGCAAGCATAGCTGAGTAGCGCAACAAGCCGTCCGAAACATAAACAAGCCCGGCAAGCGCAGCTACTATAAGCGTAAATGCCGTCCAGGACATGATATCTAAAATCCTGCGCGCCAGCGCAGCTCTCTTCAACACTGGGGACATTGTATCCATAAAAGGACTCCCCAATGTCACTATTGTGCCGGGCGAATTATTCGGACCGGGCGCGGCAATGATTTGCGGCAAAGCTTCAACCACGACGTTGCCGCCATGACTGTGCGCCACGATGTGACAGCGCCAACCTTCGCCGCGAAGCTTGGCCACATAGTCCGCTAACGCTCCCGCCGCACGGGTGCGTGCGATCCAACTATTATCGCCCGACCATTGGAATATCGGATTGCCCTTGGTGCAGTGCCGCCAGCAACGGGCCGGAGAGCCGCGCTCTTGCAGCGCCGCATCAAGCTTACTGACAAACCCCTCAGTCGCGGAAACGCCATCGGGCTCTTGGTACCACTGGGTTTTGTCCAGCATGGGCGCAGCCCAAGTGCCGTGCACGATGATAACGGTCTCCTTCGCCAAATCTTCCATCTGCATACCCGCGCTAGAGCATGATCCCGAAAAGTGGATACCGGTTTTCGGAAAAGACCATGCTCCAACTGAGATGTTAGACTATGATCCGATTCAATTGAATCAGATCATAGTCTAGACGGCATCATGAGATCGCCGCGGTTGAAGCCCACCTCGCTTTGGTCCAACCGGACCATGGCGGTGGCGCTTCGTCGCTCTCAGGTTTCTCTATTCCCGTTCCCTATCTAAAAGCAGACATTCCCGGCGCCATCGCAAGTCCGTGCGCCAGCAGCTTGGATGGAGCCCGTTCAGCGTAGGATTTGCTGCAGGAAAAGCCGCGTGCGCTCGTGTTGCGGATGGTCGAAAAAGCTTTTCGGCTGGTCGATTTCCAGGATCTGACCGTCGGCCATGAAGATCATGCGATCGGCGACCTGCCGGGCAAAGCCCATCTCGTGGGACACCACCAGCATGGTGATGCGGTCGGAGGCGAGCTCCACCATGGTGTCGAGCACCTCCTTGACCATTTCCGGATCGAGCGCCGAGGTCGGCTCGTCGAACAGCATGATATTGGGATTCATGCACAACGCGCGCGCGATCGCGACGCGCTGCTGCTGGCCGCCGGACAGCCGCGCCGGATATTTTTGCGCCTGTTCCGGAATTTTGACGCGCTCGAGGTATTTCATGGCCAGCGCCTCGGCGTCGCGCTTGGGCATTTTACGCACCCAGATCGGCGCCAGCGTGCAGTTCTCCAGCACGGTGAGATGCGGAAACAGATTGAACTGCTGAAACACCATGCCGACGTCGCGGCGCACCGCGACGATCTGCTTGGGGTCGTCGTTGAGCTCGATGCCGTCGACGACGATGCGACCTGACTGCCAGTCCTCCAGATGGTTGATGCAGCGCAGCAGCGTCGACTTGCCGCTGCCGGACGGCCCGCAGATGACGATGCGCTCGCCGCGCGCCACTTTCAGATCGATGTCGCGTAGCACGTGGAATTCGCCGAACCACTTGTTCAAGGCGATGATCTCGACCGCGGTTTCGGCGCGTGGCGTCTCGTGATCGTCGGGACGTTTGTCCATCATCGCCCCTTATGCGCCGAACGGCGCGCCAGCCGCGCTTCCACCCGTTGCGCGTAACGCGACATGGCATAGCAGCAGACGAAGTAGAACATCGCCGCAAAGGCATAGCCGGTGAGGCTGGTGACCGGCGACGCCCATTTCTGATCGCCGCGCGCCACTTCGACGGTGCGCAGGAAATCGAAAATGCCGACGATGAAGACCAACGTGGTGTCCTTGAACAGCGCGATAAAGACATTGACGATGTTCGGCAACGTCACCCGCAAGGCCTGCGGCAAGATGATCAGCGCGGTCATCCGCCAATAGGGCAGGCCCAGCGCCTGCGCCGCCTCGTATTGGCCGCGCGGGATCGCCACGAGCCCGCCGCGCACCACCTCCGCCATATAGGCCGAGGCGAACATAGCGACGCCGATCAGCGCGCGAACCAGCTTGTCCGGCGCCAAGGGCTCGGGCACGAATAGCGGCAGCATCACGCTCGCCATGAACAGCACCGTGATCAGCGGCACGCCGCGGACGAACTCGATGAACATGATCGAAAGCCAGCGTACCACGGGAATGCGCGAGCGACGCCCGAGCGCCAGCAGAATGCCGAGCGGCAGCGAAAACACCATGCCGATGGTCGCAACCACGATGGTCACCAGGATGCCGCCCCACAGATTGGTCGGCACATAAGCGAGGCCGATCAACGGCAAGCCGCCGAGCAGGATCAGCGACAGGATCGGCAGTACGATGAAGAAGTAGACGGCGCCGATGTCGCGGCGCGGCGCCCGCAACCACAACAGCCAGCCGGCGCCGAAGGCCAGCGCCAGGAAGAACAGATCGACCCGCCAGCGCTGGCTGGCCGGGTAGAAGCCGTAGACGAAATACGACGACCACACCCGAACGAACGCCCAGCAGGCGCCGGGATTCGGACGGGCCGGCGACGGTATGCAGGCCTCGCGATCGGCGCCCGACCAGGTCGCGTCGATGAGGAGAAACCGCAACAGCGGCGGTACGATCCAGGCAATGAAAAGGATTGCGATCAGCGTCAGCGCGATATTGAGCGGTGACGAAAACAAGTTTGCGCGCAGCCAGCCGAACACACCGGCGCGCGACGATGGCGGCGGCAGGCTTAACGCCGGCGCCTGGCGCAAGAACTGAACCGGCATATCGGACATCGCGGCCATTGTCTCAGCGCTCCACGATGGCGACAGTGCGCCCGTAGAGATTCATTGCCAGCGAGGTGAACAGGCTGATCGCGAGATACACTGCCATGGTGATGGCGATTACCTCGACGGCCTGGCCGGTGATGTTCAAAACCGTGCCGGCAAAAACCTGAACCAGATCGGGATAGCCGATGACCACGGCGAGCGAGGAATTCTTGGTCAGGTTGAGATACTGGCTGGTCAGCGGCGGGATGATGACCCGCATCGCCTGCGGCACCACGACCAGGCGCAATATCGTTCCCGAACGCAAGCCGAGCGCCTGCGCCGCTTCGGTCTGGCCCGTTGAAACCGAAAGCACGCCTGCGCGCACCACTTCGGCGATGAAGGCCGCCGTATAGAGCGTCAGCGCCAGCAGCAGCGCTGCGAATTCCGGCAAAATTTCGAGGCCGCCACGGACGTTGAAGCGGCCCATGTCGGGAATGCCGAAGGACAGCGGCCGCCCGGCCACGATGAAGACGAGCAGCGGCAGCCCGAAGATCGCGGTCAGCGCCATCCAGAGAGTCCGGACTCGCTCGCCCGTGCGCTCCTGACGGCGCCGCGCCCAAAAATATAGACCGATCGCAACGACCAATCCGATCGCAAACGCGATGACGACGGCGCCGAAATCCGGCGCGAACACCGGCCGCGGCAGGAACAGACCGCGATTGTTGAGGAAGCCGCCGAACGGCAAGGCGACGCTGCCGCGCAATTCCGGCAGCGATTTCAGCACGGCGTTGTACCAGAACAGGATTTGCAACAGCAGCGGGATGTTGCGAATGAGCTCGACGTAACCGCCGGCCAATCGCGACACCAGCCAGTTTTGCGACAGCCGCGCGATGCCGATGATGAAGCCAAGGATGGTCGCGAGCACGCAGCCGATGCTGGCGACCAGCAACGTGTTGAGCAGGCCGACCCAGAACGCGCGTCCGAACGTCGAGGTGCTGGACGAATAGTCGATCAGCGTCTGGCTGATGTCGAAGCCGGCGGTGTTGTTCCAGAAACCGAAACCGTGGGCGATATTGGCGCGCGCCAGGTTTTGCGCGGCATTGTGGGCGGCAGCGACAGCGAGACCGACAACAACGACGATCAGCGCCGCCTGTAGCGCCAAATTGCCAAAACCCCGCGAAAAACGCCGGCGAGGTCGCGCGACATCAGCCCGCGCAATATCAGCCATGGGCCGGCCCGTGGCGGCGGCAACACCCAGTCAAGCGACGTAACCTTCAGCGAACGGGCAGCCCGTATTGCAGGCCGCCCTTGGTCCACAGCGCGTTGAGGCCGCGCGCGATCTTCAGCGACGAGCCTTGGCCGACATTGCGCTCAAAAACTTCGCCGTAATTGCCGACCGCCTTGATGATGCGATAGGCCCAGTCGTTGGTCAGCCCCATCGCCTCACCGAACTGGCCTTCGAGGCCGAGCAGGCGGCGGATTTCCGGATTGGTCGAGTTCTTCTGATCGTCGACGTTGTTTTTGTTGACGCCAAGCTCCTCGGCATCGAGCATGGCTTGATGAGTCCAGCGCACGACGTCTTCCCAGGCGTCGTCGCCCTGGCGCACCGCCGGGCTCAGCGGCTCCTTGGAAATGATCTCCGGCAGCACGATATTGGCGCCCGGATCGGCGAGCAGCACGCGCGAGCCATAAAGCCCGGACGAGTCGGTGGTGTAGGCATCGCAGCGGCCGGCGTCGTAGGCCTTAAGCGCCTCGTCCACCGTGGCGAAGGTCACGGTTTTCAACGACATGTGGTTGGAGCGGAAATAATCCGCCAGATTGAGCTCCGTGGTGGTGCCCTGCTGCACGCAGACCGAGGCGTCGTTGAGCTCGAGCGCCGAGCTCACCTTGAGCACCTTGCGCACCATAAAACCTTGACCGTCGTAATAGGTGACGGCGGCAAAATCGACGCCGAGCGAAGTGTCCCGCGACATGGTCCAGGTGGTGTTGCGGGCAAGCACGTCGACCTCGCCCGATTGCAGCGCCGTGATGCGATTAGCGGCGGTGAGCGGCACGAACTTGACCTTGGTCGGGTCGTTGAAGATCGCCGCCGCGATGGCACGGCAGAAATCGACGTCAAAGCCGGTCCAGTTGCCTTGCGGATCGGGTATGCCGAAGCCGGCCAGTGAGCCGTTCGCGCCGCACACCAGCTGGCCGCGGTCCTTGACCGCTTTGAGCGTCTGCGCGCCTGCCGCCTGCATGCCGAACGCGAGCACCGTTGCAATGGCGAATGCCGTAGCTAAACGTTTCATGATCAGGCCTTTCAGCATGGATGGCGCGATAGATTGGGCTTTAAGTGACTTTAAGCGGCTTGGAGTTCAGCCCCGCAGCCGGGACACTTAAGGCAATTCCCCGCCCGAAGCCATCTGAGAACGATCGCGCTGCAAGGTCAAGGGGTTGACGAAAGTGTCCATCGCCGAGGTAATGGCGTAATGGGCGAACTTTGTGGCAGCCGAGAGACACCGGCGTGAATCACCCCGGTAAAGACGGCCGCTCCCCCGCCGGCGGCGGCTGCCGGCGGTTGAGCGCGCTTACACTGCCGCCGTTTTGCGCTCGTGCAAGACAAAATAGAGATTGCGCAGATAGACGAAGACGCCGAACGCTTGACCGGCGATGAAGACCGGATCCTTGCGGTAGAGCGCATAGACCAGGAGCAGCAAACCGCCGGCGATGGAGAAATACCAAAAGCCGAGCGGGATGATGCTGCGCCCTGCCCGTTCCGACGCGATCCACTGCACCAGGAAGCGCATGGTGAACAGGCCCTGGGCGACAAAGCCCAGGAACACCCACCAATCGAGCTTAGTGATGAACACGTCTTGCAAGTAGGCGCCGACCGCGCGCGACAGATCAACGAGCAAGGGTTATCTCCTCGGATTGCGGAACGCGCTTTTTGCGCCGGGTGAGCCACCACACGCCGGCAAGATCGAGAATGCCGATCCATAGCCGGTCGAAGAAACCGTAATTCGACATGCCGTGCCGGCGCGGCCGGTCGACCACATCGACATAGCCGATGTCAAAGCCATCGCGCCGGACCAGCGCCGGCAGAAAGCGATGCAGGCCGTCGAAATACGGCAGGCCTAGGAACACGTCGCGCGGGAACGCTTTGAGGCCGCAGCCGGTATCGCGCGTGCCGTCTTTGAGCACGGCGCTGCGCACGCCATTGGCGATGCGTGACTGCCAGCGCTTGAAGCCGGTGCTCTTGCGTCCCACGCGCTGGCCAGCGATGAGACCGAGCCGCGGCGCGCCGGCTTCGAGGGCTGCAATCAGCGCCGGAAGATAGGCCGGGTCGTTCTGGCCGTCGCCGTCGAGCGTCGCCACGATGGGCGCGCGCGCCGCGGCAACGCCGGAGCGCACCGCCGCCGATTGGCCGCAGGATTGAACGTGGCGGATTTGCCGCAACCACGGATGCTGCGCCATCAGGCCGAGCAATTCGTCGACCGTTGCATCTTGCGAGCCGTCATCGACATAAACGATCTCGAAGGCGCGGCCCCGCAACGCCGCGGCGATCTCGGCGACCAGCGGCGCGACATTGCCGGCCTCGTTGCGGACCGGCACGACCACGGAAATTGCGGGATTGTTCGGACTTTGCCCGTTGCTCTGCGGCATGTCGGAAGCTTCTAAAGCCCATCCCGACCGGGTTCAACCCGGCGGAATTTCGGGCTTTTTGCGCAAAACTTCGCGCAGCGCCGCCTTGACCCGCTGCAACGAAGGCCCCCGAAAAGCCCGCAGATCGATCGCGGAAAACAACCGCCCTCGCGCCGCGAAGGCGCGCCGCACCCAAAGCGCGCCCAGCGCACCGACCAGCGCGCCGGCAATGACGTCGCTCGGATGGTGCGCCAGCACGACGACGCGGCTGAACATGATGACGAGCGCATAGAGCCACATCACGGGGCGGCTTGCCGGCCATAGCGCACCGATCGCGATCGCCGCCGACGCCGCCGTCGTGGCGTGGCCGGACGGCATGCTGGCATATTCGGGCGCCCAGACGAACGGCCGATAGATAAAAGGGTCGTCGGGACTGCCGACATAGGGCCGGGCGCGGCCGATCAGGCGCTTGATGATGGTGACGAACAGGCCCGGCACGCCGATCGCCAGAAACAGAAACCCGAACCGCACCGTGAGCGTCGCCAGCACGCCTTGCGTCAGGCGCGTCAGCCGCGGCGAAGTCACGGCGGCGAGACACAGCAGAATGAAGCCGAGCGGAAACAGAAACCAACCGCCCAGGCCGAGATCGGTAATCCGCTCGAACACATCCTCGAACCACTGCGGCAAGGTGCGCGCCCAAGCGCTTGCCGCGGTGTCGATGAGGAACATGCAAGCGACCGAGGCGGTCAACATGACGATGACGGCCGCGATCGCGCCGGCGGACGGCGGCGGTACGCTCGCGCGCGGCGCGCGCATGAGGACGCAGATCCATTGTCGAAAATTCTTCAGCACGATTTGCTGCGGCGTCGACAAAGATAAAGCCTTGCCGCCATTCACGGCGCGCCTGCGGAAGCGAAAACCGCGATGCTGATCGGCCGGCCGGTGCTGATGTTGTAGCCGTCGACGCGCGTTCCGCGGGTGTATTGCAGGCCGATCGCTTCGGCACGCAACGCAAAGGCGCGCTCCTGGCGGCTCTCGATGAAGGCGTAGCGGCAGGCACCGTCATTGAGGAAATCGGCGGCGCTGGCGGCATCGGTCAGACGGGTCTCGGTGCCGGCAAGAAACACCAGGCTGGGCTCCTCATAGCCGGCGCTCGCCGCGAGCGGATGCTCGCAACCGGCATTGCGCAGGACGCGGGCCAGCGTCACGGAGGGAAACACCGGCCGCAGCCACGGCAGGATGACGGCAAAGACACCGATCGCCAGCATGACCATGCCGGCCGTTGCCCGCAGCAACGAGCGCTCGGCACCGTCGTCTTCATAGAGCAGCCACGCGAACAGGCCGCAGACGGCGGCCACGGCAAAAAACGGCCACGCCGGGAACGCCGGATCGCGCGCGACGATGATTGCGAAGGTCACCGCGCCAATGCTGATGAGGATCGGCCCGATGAACCACCACGCTGCGCCGCGAACGAGCCAAGGCCGCCGCGACAGCACGTTCGATTCGACCGCACCGGCGATGAGAATGGCGATAGCGGGATAAAGCGGCAGCACGTAATGCGGCAGCTTAGTCACGATCAACTCGAATATGATCCACGACGGCACGAGCCACGCCAACAGAAAACGCGCGGCCGGCTCGCGGCGCACCGTCCATACCGCGGGCGCCGCCAGTCCAGCGAGGATCGAACCCGGATAGAAGGTGGCGAAGAACAATAGCAAATACAGCCCGGGCGGCGCGCCGTGGGCCTCTTGCGCGCTGGCGAGCTTGCCGAGCATGTCGTGGCCGACCGAATTGACCAGGAAAGCGTAGCCGACGCGCATATAGATCGCGATGAACCACGGCAAGACGATGATAACGAGCCAAGCCAAGCCGGCCAGCGGCCGCAGCGCCAACAGCCAGCGCCCGGAGCGCTCGTAGATCGACAGCGACACGGCGGCGAGACCGACGATCATCAGATTAACCGGTCCCTTGATCAGGATGCCGGCGGCGAGCGCGGTCCAAAAGATCGCAGGCAATATCCAGCCGAGCCGCGCGCTACCGGCTTCGCGCGGCGAAAGATAAGCGCGCGCCAACACACCCATGGCGGCGATGATGGTGAACAAGAGCACGGCGTCGGTCTTGGCGAGCCGCGCTTCGCCGCCAAGCAACGCCGAAGCCGCCATCATCAGCGCCGCCAGGATGGCGCCGCGCCGGGAGACGAAGGCGAGCCCGCACCAGTACGTGGCCAAAACCGCACCGACGGCGCCGATGAGCGACGGAATGCGGTAGAGCCAGATGGTGGTCCGCGCATCGGGGAAACGGAAAATCTCGGCCGTCTTCACCACCGCCGCTTGCAGCCAGTAGATGCCGACCGGCTTGCGGTAGCGCACGTCGTCCTGATAGCGGATATCGACATAATTGCCGGTTTCGATCATCTGCTTGGTGGCTTGCGCGAAATAGGCTTCGTCGCGATCGACCGGTGGAATCTGGAAAAAGCCCGGCAGAAATAGGATCAGCGAGATGAGCACAAGAATGGCCACGGCGCGGCGGTGCGAGCCGGCGCCGATGTCGAAAAGCGCGCCAAGGCCGTTTGCCGGCCACAATCGCGGCGCCGCGCTGCTTGTCGTGGTCATGCCCGCCCAGCTGTAAACACGCCCAAGTGTGACACGCCCAGGTGTAAACACGCCTCAGTCATCCAGCGCAAGCCGAGCAATGCCCTGTCAGGGTTGCTCGATGACCTTCCAATTCTGGTAATAGACGAACTTGAAACTCTGGGTCAGCAAGCGGACGGCTGAGACGACGGCGCGCATGACGGCCGGAAACGGCGTCGGGCGGATCATATCGACGAACAGGCAATAGCGCGTCTGATCGGTTTCGTTGAAGGACTGATGCAAGAGCGTATCGTCGAAGATGAAGAGCTTGTTCTCGCGCCAATAATTGGTCTCTTCGCCGACCACGATATAGGCGGAGTCGTCGGTCATGTCGTTGAGGTTATACAAGATCCGTAACGACGCCCGCAGGTAGCCGAAATGCTTCGACGTCGAGACTTTCTTGTTGAAGACCGAAATGCCGATGGTCTCGATATATTTCCACGGCTGACGCAGCGCCGGCGCATTCAAGAACGTGTTCTGGTCGACGCCGTACCAGCGGAAGAACGCCATCGTCCGCGGATTTTGTTTTGATGCCTCTTCCATTTGCGCGACGAGATTCGATTCGTTCGCCGCCTGGATCAGGCGCGTCACCTCGTCGCGATAGGCGGGCGGCAAATCCTCCAGCCGATAGACTCCCTTGTTGACGTGGGGCAGCGAAAGGAGATCGAGCAAGCTGTTGAAGGGCGACATGACCCAAGTGAAAAAACCGTTGCCGATGAAATAGCGCCGCAGCGTCGTTGCGCTGAGCCCGCTGTTGCGGCTCACGTCGTAGGCGCCGCAGATGGCGTAAAGCAACGCCGTCTTCGGCAGAAAATAAATGAATAGGCCGAAACCGCAGACCGGCAAAAGAAACCGCCGCAAGGCGTATTTGCCGATGCGGATGAGACGCTCTTTATCGGTCAATGCCGCGGAAAATGTCGTGCTCACAGATGGCTTCCCTTGCGTCGTGGCCTTCGACGCTCACGACCGCTTCATAGCAAAGATCACGCTCAATCGGGGCGGCACAGCGGTCCTGATCGAAAATAGCCGAAAGTTCCCGGCATTCCGCCGCCCCACGCCGACGATAGCCCGCGGCAGCTATATTGGGAAGGCAGGATTTACGCGCGCCATATGCCTGGAACGCCTTGTTCCGACAGCATTTAAGCCGAATATCGAGGCCGGCCGGCTATCGCGCCGTTAATTTTGCCGCGGAGCCGTCGTCCACGCGTACGACGGCGGTAGCTGTTACGCCCGCCGAATCGATCACCGTGACGCGCGAAAATCCGGGGCCGTCAGGTTTGAAAAACAGCGCGCCGTGATTCTCCTCCGAAACCGGCACGCCATTGACCAACACGGTGAGCGGCGCCACCGCGCCGGTGATCTTCAGCGGTATTGCATTCGTTTTGCCATCGGTCGCCGCCAGATCGAGCCGGGCGCCATCGGGCGGAAATAAAATGCGCAGCGACGCTTGCGAGCTCACGCCGCCGAGGCGGCCCGGGGCAAAGCGCTTCAGCGGCGGCGGCAATTTGGCGCTCGACGTCACCAGCACGCCTTTTGGCGCGCGCGGCAACGCGGCCGGCGGCACGCCCAGCCGCGCGAACGCATCGAACAGGATCGGCGCCGCCGCGATGCGCCCGACCAGGCCCGGCACCGGCGCGCCGTCGGGACGGCCGACCCACACCCCGACGGTGTGCTTGCCGTCAAAGCCGACCGACCAAGCGTCGCGGTAGCCGTAGCTGGTCCCGGTCTTGAACGCGATGTGGCCCGGCGTGCCGTTCTCCGGTGGCGGCGAGCCGATGAGCACGTTGCCGACATACCAGGCGGCGACCGGCTCCATCAGCCGCAGCGCCTGCGGCGGCGGCGCGCCGAAATGCACGTTGAGCGGCATCGTCGTGCCCTGGCGTGCAAGGCCGGCATAGAGCATGACCAGATCGGAAAGCTTTATGCCGACGCCGCCGAGCCCGATGGCCAGGCCGGGCGCTTCGCCGGCCGGCAGCACCAGCGAGGCGCCGGCCTGGCTGATTTGCGCCGTGAGCCGGCTGGCGCCGACCTCGTCGAGCACCGCGATCGCCGGAACGTTGAGCGAGAGCTGCAGTGCTTTGCGGACCGTCACCGTCCCTTGGAAAGTGGAATCGAAATCCTTCGGCGCGTAGCTGCCGTAGGCCACGGGCCGGTCTTCGATCAACGTCTCCGGATTGATCACGCCGTCTTCGAAGCCAAAACCGTAGATGAACGGTTTTAACGTCGAGCCGGGCGAGCGTAGCGCCTGCGTCATGTCGACCTGGCCGGCGCGGCGCAGGTCGAAATAATCGGGCGAGCCGACGCTGGCCAAAATGTCGCCGGTCGCATTATCGACGGCGAGAATAGCGAGCGAGACGTCGGGGCCGAGCGTCGCGGCAAGTGCGCGGGTGCGTTCGCGCGCGAGGTTTTCCAAATTCTTCTGCACGACGGCGTCGATGGTGAGCCGATGCACTTTCGATGGCGTCGGCTCGGCGACAACCCGGTCGGCGACCTGTGGCGCAAGCATCGGCATCGGGCGGCGGCCGCTCGGCACCGGCTCGGTCTTGGCGAGCGCGATCTCGTCGGCCGGCACGGCACCGGTCGCGGCGAAGCGGTCGAGCACGCGGTCGCGCGCGGCACGCGCACTCTCGGCAAAACGATCGGGTCGGCGCAGCTCCGGCGATTGCGGCAACGCCACCAGGAGCGCCGCTTCGCCCAGCGACAGCCGCCGCGGCTCCTTGCCGAAATAGGCGAGCGACGCGGCGCGAATGCCCTCGATGTTGCCGCCGTAAGGCGCGAGATCGAGGTAGAGCGCGAGGATCTCGTCCTTGGTGAGCGCGCGCTCGATCTCGATCGCGCGCACCATTTGACGCAGTTTTGTTACCATGCTGCGGCGTATCTCGGGCGGTTCCAAAAGCCGCGCCACCTGCATGGTCAGGGTCGAGGCGCCGGAGCGAAGATGCCCGCTCGTTGCGAACTGCAACGTCGCGCGCAGCACCGCGCGAGGATCGACGCCGTGATGAACGCGGAAACGTTTGTCCTCATAAGCGAACAACACGTCGAAGAAACGCGGATCGACGTCGGCGACCGTCGCCGGCAATCGCCAGCGGCCTTCGCTCGTCGCATAAGCGCGCAGCAGGCGCCCTTCCCGATCGACCACGGTGGTCGAGAAATCGAGGTTCTTGCCGAGCGGCGGTGGGCCGAGGGAAGCGACCCACCACGCCGCGCCGGCGAAAGCCGACGCGCATACGAAAACGCCCGCGAGAATGAGGCGCGGTTTCTTACGCATCATTTCGCCGCCGTGACCTCGATGTTACCGCTGCCGGTGCGGCCATAACGGTCCGGCCGGTACATGTCCTCGACGCGGGCCTGCGGCCGCACGTAAGTGCCGGGCGAAACCGCGCGCACCACATAAGCCACGGTGAACACCGCCGGATCGCCCCGCTTTCTTTCGAAGGCGGCAGTGAAGCGGTCGTCGCGGAATTCGGTGTTCGCCGGCTCCACCGCGTCGGTGATCCAAGCCAGCGTGCCGGTATCGCCGGAGGACACGAGATGCGGATTGTCGATCTCGAAGCCGGCCGGCAGATAATCGGCGACGATGACCCGGCCGAATTGCGGCTGCGCCTCGGTGATCTTGAGCACCACCACGAGCCGGGTGTTCTGCTTGACCTGCGCCGGGTCGACCTGATCGCCGTCGGGCGTGTAGGTCAGGCGCTCGATGCGGAATCCGTTCTCCGCCGCCGGCTCCGGCGTCAGCGGCGCGCCGGTGACCGTGACCACCGCCTTCACCTCGGCGTCGCCGGTATTGGTGACTTTCACCGGCTCCTTGAGGTCATTGGCGCGGATGGTGCGGTAGAGCGCCCGCTGCACCGCCTCGCCGTTGACGTCGAGCGTGACGTTGCCGGAATCTTTCGCCATCGCGCTCGCCGCCAGCAACAGCCAGGCATCTTCCTGGGTCGAGGTCGGATGCAGTTGCGCGCGCGAGGCTTCGACACGTTGCACAGCAGCCTGCACGGTGGCAGATGCCGCGCCGCTTTCCGATGCCAGCGTGACGAGCGCCGCGGCGTCGCGCAAGTTCGAGCCATAGTCCTGGCGATTGAGCCAGTTCTCAGTCTGCGGATCGATCATGGCAAGCGCCGCCGCGTAAACCCGCTCGGCCCGCGCACGATCGCCGATCAGCGCCAGCGCCGCGGCCACTTGGGCCTTGGCAATCGGCGTCGTCAGCACATCGAGCTTCGAATCGGCGATGTAGCGCAGGTCGCCGATCGGCACCACGCCGTTGCGCGCCAGTACATAGAGCGCATAGGCGAGATCGGTGCCGCCGTTCTTGCTCGGGTCGGCGGTATTGGCGGCAAAATTACGCAGATGATCGAGCGCGAGCTTGAACGCGGTGTCGGGCACCGCGAATTTTTGCTCGCGCGCGCGGGTCAAGAAGTCGGTGACATAGGAGTCGAGCCAGACGTCGCTGCCGCCGACGCCCCACAGGCCGAACGAGCCGGTGGAATCCTGCCGCGTCAGCAGCGCCTCGATGGCGTTGCGCACCCGCTCGTCAGCGCCGGTTTGCAGCGCCAGATGGGTTTCGCTGGCGAGCCGGGCAACATAGAGCAGCGGCATCGCGCGGCTCGTGATCTGTTCCGAGCAGCGATACGGATAGCGGTCGAGCGCGGCCAACAGGCTCGCGGCATCGAGTGCCGCCGAGGAGCCGACCGAGATCGAAACGCCGCCGGTGCCAGGCACGAGATCGGCGAACATGTCGCTCGACAGCGTCACGCTGTCGCCCTTGGCGATCGGCTTCACAGTACGTCGCGCCAAAATTTGCGCCGACGGCCGCACCGCGAGCGTGTAGTTTCGTTCCAGCGCAAAGCCGCCCGGTCCGCTCACGTTGATCTTCACGGCACCATTGCCGGCGGCACTGGCGGTGACCGGGATCGTGACCGCGCCGCGCGCCTTGGCGCGCAACGTTAGTTTCTGCATGGCGCCGACGCCGGCCACGACGGCGTCGGTGGCCGACAGCGTGATCGCGTAATCGCCCGGCTGACCTTCGACATTGTCGAGATCGAGGTGAACCGTGGAGCGGTCGCCGGGCAACAGGAAGCGCGGCAAGGTCGCGGTGAGCACCACCGGATCGCGCACGATCACGTCGGTCGAGGCCTGGCCGACCTTATCCTTGGTCCAGGCCACCGCCATGACGCGGACGGTGCCGGCGAAGTCGGGAATATCGAAGGCGACGTCGGCGCTGCCGTCGGTACCGACGGTGACGATGCCGGAGAAGAACGACAGCGGTGGCCCGGTCGGGGGATTGCCTTGCAACGCGGCGCCGGCGTCGCCGCCGGTGCGGATCTGGCCGCTTGTGCCCTGCATGCCGTCGATGAGGTCGCCGTAGAGATCGCGGATTTCCGCCGCCAGCGCCCGCTGGCCGAGATAGTAATCATTGGGCGACGGCGGCTTGTAGTTGGTGAGATTGAGAATGCCGACATCGACCGCGGCAACCGCGATCCGCGCCTCGTCGCCCGCCTTGAGTCCGTCGATCTTGACCGGGATATGCAGCGTGGTGTTCGGGCGGAGCAGCGCCGGCGGCTTCAGCTCGACGGTCAGCGTCTTCGCCGCGCGGTCGATGGAGAACCACTGCACGCCGATAGCGCGGCCGGGCATGCGTTGCGCCGGCGCGTCAAGCGGCCGCCGCAGCGTGGCGACGATATAGGCGCCAGAGCCCCAATCGGCGCCGACCGGCACCTTCACTTGCGTAACGCCCGCCTGCTTGACGTCGGCGGTTTGACTGGCAAGGAGCTTGTCGCCGATCACATTGAGCGTCAGACGCCCAGCGCTGCGCGCCGTGACAGCGACCGTCATGGTGTCGCCGGGCCGGTACTCGCTCTTGTCGAGCGCGGTTTCCAGCATGTCCGGCGTGTCGGCACTGGCGTCGACATACCAGCCGGCATCGAACGTCACCGACGTGGTCGGGCCGTTCGGCACCGGCGATGAGACATTGAGCTGATAGCGGCCGAAATTCACCGGCAGCGCGATATGCCCGGGCTTGTCGGCCGCGGCATCGAGCGCGCCGTCAGACAGCCGCGAGGTGGTCTTGACCGGCTCGAAATGCCACGAGCCGTCGCGCTTATAGAACTGATAATGGGTTTCGACGCGCAGCAGCTCGTAGTGCAGGCCTTTCGTTGCAACCGCGGTGCCGTTGGGCGCAACGACGACGACGTCGAAGGCAGCGCTGGCGCCCTCGGCCAGCGAACGGCCGATGAACAATGGCTTGACGCCGATCATGTTGCCGCTCGCGGTGATCGGCAGCGTGATCTTGTGCTCGACGGCACGGCCGCCCGGCTCGGCCATGCGCACGGCGATGCGGGCTTCGAGCGGGTGCGTGCTCGACGGCAGCTTGTCGATGTCGACGTTGAAGCTCGCCTTGCCGGCATCGTCGGTTGACGGCAGACTGTCGAGCGGCTGCTGTACGGCGGCGACGTCTTCGCCGTCGAGGCCGAATTGATAACCGGCAAAGCCGGAGCGCTCGGCCGCCGCGGCGATATTCATGTCGCCTTCGAGATCGAGAGCCGAAGCCGGCGCGCCGTAGAGGAAGCGGCCGGCAAGGTTGATGGTGGCCGGATTGGTTTTGGAGATCGTCCCGCTCGGCGACGACAGGTCGAATTCGATCCGCTCGGGCACGTAGTCCTCAACCAGGAATGTGGTCTCGCCGACCGCAGCGCGCTTCGGATCAGTAAAGACGTGCACGTGCCAGGTGCCGGTCGGCGCTGAGGCGGCGATCGGCAAGGTCAACCCATGGCCGCCCAAGCCCTCATCCTGCACCAGGCTGCGCCGATATTCGACGCCGTCGGGCCGCTCGATCACGAAGGTCAGCGGCACGCTGGGCGACGCCGCGCCCCGGGCGTCGCGCAACAACGCGGTGAGATAAGCCGTCTCGCCCGAGCGATAGACACCGCGCTCGGCATAGACGAAGGCATCGAGGCCGTTCGGCGCCGGGCGGCCGGAAACGCCGCGGTCGGTGAGATCGAACGCGGGCCCGGTGAGGTTGAGGAAGGCAAAGTCGCCCTGGCCGTCGTTGACGGCGATCAGAGTGGGCGTGGCACCGCCCTCCCCGCTGGCGAGGCCTGATTCGAATTGCACATGGCCGCCGGCATCGGTGCGGCGCGTCGCCAGCACCTCGTTGCTGCGCGAAATCAGCCGCACCTCGACGCCGCTCTTGGCGTCGGTGGTCGCCAGCGAATTGACGAAGGCGTGGATGCCGTCATTGCCGGAGAACGCCGCGAGCCCAAGGTCGGAGACGATGAACCATTGGGTCGCCAGCGCGTCGTAATTGCTATCGATATTTTTCAGCTCCTGCGGCTGCGCCACCATGACGTAGACGCCGGGCTTGAGATCGCCGACCGCCTGGTCGACCGGAAACGCCGTGGTGACGTCCTGGTTGATCGGCGCGGTGTCTACGGCGAGATCGCCTTTCCAGACCTGGACGCCGCGGCTTTCCTTGAGTTGCTCGATATCGGAACGGTCGAGGCTTTTTTGGAAATTGCCGCGGTCGTAGCTGGTCACGCCGGCGATGGCGTCGACCAGATTGCGGTCGCTGATGCGGTAGATCTCGACGGCGACCGATTTGGTGTTGACGCTGATCACCGGAATGCCGCGCTGCCCGGTGCGCGGCAGCACATAGGCCGTGGACGAGAACCGCACCGCGGGCTTGCGGTCGCGTACATAGATGACGAAGTCCGACGATTTCGACAGCAACTCGTGCACCACCGACGGCAATCCCGCGCGCAAGGTCACGGTATAGCTGTCGCCGTGCTTCAAACCTTCGACGCAGAGCTGTTTCTCGGCCGTCGAGATCGCCGGCTTGTTGGTGCCGCCGAGCACAACGAACGGCGAGAAATCGGTACGCGCCGGTAAATCCTCGGAGAACTGGAAGCAGGCGCGCGGCGAGGCGGTATCGGCATCGACGCTGTAATCGAGCACGCGGAAGCCGTACTGGTCGCGCAGCCGCTCGTACTGGCCGCGCACATTGGCGGCCTCGCGAATGTCGAGCGAGAGGCGGAGTGCATCGAGCGCCGGCCGCCATATCTGCCGCTGGCTCATGACGTCGCCGAGGAAGGCGAGGCTGTCGGCCTCCTCATTGCGGTTGGTGGTGCGCTCATAGGCGATGTAGGCCGCGGTCGAGGCGCGATCGAGCAGCGTCGCACGTTCCTGATCGTTGACCGGCCGGATCTGCATGACGGTACGCGCCATGCGCAGCCACGTGGTGGCGTCGTTGGGCTGTGCGGCGACGATCTGGCCGAGCAGCGTCATGCCGGTGCGGAAATCGTTCTTGGCAAAGGCTGCATCGGCGTCTTTGCGGATTTGCGCCACCGGCTTGGTGGCGGCGCCTGCGTCCGACTTGATCTGGCCTTCGAGCTGAACCGCGCTGTCGGCGAGATCGCTGTCGACAAACGCCTTGTCCGCGGCAGAGGCTGAGAACGGCGCAACGGCAAAAAGCGCGGCCGCGATAGCTACCGCGAAACCGGCGCGAGTAAGCGCAAACATCGCTGAAGTCCTCCCAAGGGCCGCAATTTCGACCCAGTGCAACAAGTTGAAGCGACGATCTTGTCGGGTTCGTGGCCGAACAAGTCTCTTCAAGCTAAACAATTTGCAACCTTCCGATCGCCGCGGCAGAAAGCGGCGCGCGTGGCCTTAAGGCCGCGAAGCACTCGCAGCCTGGACGCCGGTCTTAGTTGCTCGAAGCGGGCAACGCGTTCATTGCCGGATTCTTGGCCGAGTTCTTGGCCGAGTTCTTGGCCGAGTTCTTGGCCGAAGGCGGTAAGCCCATACGCACGATTAACCGCGCGTTGCGGCGCAAGATTCGATATATGCTTTGACGTCGCGTGGCCCCGTAGCTCAGGGGATAGAGCAACAGCCTTCTAAGCTGAAGGTCGCTGGTTCGAATCCAGCCGGGGTCGCCAATAAAATCAGGCATTTCTTGCATTTCCGCCCGATGATTTCCGCCCTGAAAAACCGGCTGGGGCGGAATGGGGGCGGAAGGCAAAAGGCCCCGGAAATCGAGCCCGGAGGGAGTGCATCATGGCCGAGCAGTCATCCGACCTCACGCCTGCGCAATGGAGAGAGCGTCTAAAAGAGTTACAGACGGAATTGCATAAGGCGATGCGAAAATTGATCGATGAGAAAAACTATTCGGAAGCCGAAGTGCTGCTGCGCATTGTTGATAAGCTTTTGCTCAACCTGATCGAGGCCGCGCGCGGCTCCGTGTACAGACCTGATTCGTAATATGCCCCCGCTCCCCGCCGCCCTGGTCGATCGATACGGAGGGTGTTTGAGGATCAGGCGACAGCGCGTTCGTAAAGCAGCCATCCGCCTTCTGTCGGCGACTAAATCATTGGATGGCGGCGGCGGACCTCAGCAATATAGTCCTCGTACTCACGATGATACTTATCCGCTCGACACATACTGATGCTCTTCAATGTGCGCAGAATTGCAGGCGCCCTCGATTGCGCATTCCATTCGCACTGTTTTTCGATAAGGGCCGACAGCGCATTCGTATTATCAGCAATAGCGCGCCACAACTCGTCATCGGTCCAATGTAAACAACGCACGGCTACCCCACACACTACGTCATCCGCGCGTCATTTTGAGGTGCCAGGGCTAAGAACAGTTTAATGCCCTTCTGCCGCCCCGATCGCCAATCACTCGCCGATCCACATATTGCCGCTGCGCTCGGCATAATACTCCTCGGCAACGCTCGACTTGGACAGGCAGACCAGCTCGGCAAACGGCGCATTCGGCCGGCATGATCGGCACGACAGCCGCATCGAGCAAACGCTCAACCGCGGCGCCGAATTGCTGCAGTCGGCAAAGTATCGCCACTAGCCGCCCGCGCCATGGCATCTCGGAACCTGGCATCCATCTGGATCAGCTGCGACCTGAGCACCGCGGCGGCGCGATCGGCGTCATCATCCGGGTCCGGCGCGGCGGTGGCCAGTTTGGAGGGGCGGCGGGTATGCAACAGGCGTCTTGCTGGCGCAGTCATCACAGCAATCCACAATGCGGGTCGATGCGGCTGTGCTTACCACCAAGGACACCGACATCGTCAAGGCCGAGGCTCGGCAGATCGCTGCCAATATTGCGAAGCTACCGGACCTGCTGCACTAGATTACGCAATTACGGCCGCGAGTTTGAGATGGCGGCAATGAATTGTTAGCCCTGTCGATATGTCACGAAAATTCTGCTGTCAGGTTTACCCCTACGAAACGGATTTCTTCCACCATGGCGTGTGGCCGGCAGAACCGACGCCCGGCCGGATAAACAAGGTGAGGAGCAGTCAATGACAAAGTCCATTACCAGATTCATCCGAGATGAATTCGGCCGCAACCGCAATCGAATACGGCCTCATCGCCGCCGGCATCTCGGTTGCGATCATTGCGGTCGTGCAGGCGCTCGGGACGAACTTGAACACCACGTTCAGCAGCGTTTCGACCGCGCTCAAATAACAACAGCCATCGACAGGTGCTGACTTGGAACCCCGGCAGCAATGCCGGGGTTTTTGGCTGTGGAAGTCGCCCTTTTTTGCTGTTCGACTGCCGCTTGAACATCGCCAAGCTGCCAAGCGGGGCCGCGGCAGATATTGAAGGACATTCCGAGGCCGCCAAACTCGGCCAGCCGGGACGATTGAGCGGCGACCATCCCATACGATAGACTTGCCCCCACGTGCAGTCCGCACGCTTCAAGGGGGCATTCCAATGACACGCTTCGCTATCGCGGCGGCGCTCGCGCTTGCCGTCACGCTACCGGCCGTATCCGCACAAGCTCAGGCGCCGCGCACCTTCGTTTCGGCGGCAGGTAGTGACAGCAATCCGTGTACTTTCGCCGCGCCATGCCGGCATTTCCAAGCCGCAGTGGCCGCGACCAGTGCCGGTGGTGAAGTCGACGCCCTTGATCCGGCTGGCTACGGTCCGATCACCATCAGCCAAGCCATCACCATCGAGGGCCAAGGCTGGTCCTACATTGCACCGCCAGCTGGCGGAAACGGAATCACCATCAATGCCGTGAGCGGCAACGTCTACATACACGGCGTATCGCTCAATGGTGCTGGCATTACCGGTGGAACCAACGGGATTGTCTTCAACTCAGGCGACAGCCTCACCGTCACCGACTGTGTGATGCAGAATTTTGGCTTTTACGGCGTCTTGATACAGCCAAACTCCGGCACTGTCGGCATATTCATCGCAAATACAAATGCTTCAAACAATCATGAGGCTGGGATTTCCTATTTTACGTCAAGTGGCTCGGCCTCCGCTATCGGAGTATTCGACCACGTGGTCACCAACAACGAATCTTATGGAATTGACATCTATAACGGTAACAGTACCGCACCGTCGACGTTCTCCATATCAAACAGCATCGCTAGCAAAAATACTCCCGCCGGCAATAGCGCTGGAATAGCGATTGAATCTCTAATGTCACCGATCACGGTCTCTATCGACCACAGCAATATCTTTAATAACTCTGAGGGAATCACAGCGCAGGGCCCCATAGCGTTGTCGATTGACAGCACCTATGTCAGCAATAATGTTGTCGGCGTCTTTGCCGGAGGCTCTGGGGCGAAGGTACTGCTAGGCCGATCTGTTATCACGAGCAACACGCAAAACGGCGTCGGCAATGAAACGAGCCCAAACGCATTTTTTACCTATCAGAACAATCAGATTAATTTGAACGGGAACAGCAATCAGGTTGGAGGCGCCGGCCTGATCGCGCTGCCATTTCAATGAGCGCTCAGCGCCATCGTGGACAGGCGCCGTCGTTCGCTCTCGCAATTTAGCGACGTCGGCCATGGCGAAATGCTAGAGCGCCAACTTGCTGTCGGCTACTTCCCGCCGAACACGCCGCCGGGTCGACCGAGATGAGACGGATGCGAAAAAAATCCCCCAGCATTCGCGCCGGGGGATACGTTAGAGGGCCGGATTTTTGATTACTTGTTCTGCTGTCCGCCCTGTTGACCGCCTTGCTGCCCGCCTTGCTGCCCGCCCTGATCGGGCTTTTGGCTTGGCTGTTGGTTTTGCTGGCCTGGCTGGCCTGGCTGGCCGGGCTTCTGCTGACCACCGCCGCCTTGCTGACCATCTTGGCCGCCTTGCTGGTTCTGCTGGTCGTTCTGGTTCTGTGACATTTGCTAATTCTCCATGGATTTGTCGCGTCATAACAACCACGCCCGACGGATAAACGTTCCGTGCTAGGGAGTTTTGCAACACAGCGTCTTTTGACATACGCGGTGCGAGCATTCGGCCGGCCAATCAAAAAAAGCCCCGGGTTTGGCTGGCCGGGGCTAGTCAATGCCGCTCAAACCATCTGTAAGCCGACGCGCAATGTACCGGGATGCTGCATCGGCCCGACGGATTGGCTGGCACTATACCACGCGCGCACAAGACCGGACAGCGCCAGAAAAAAAGCCCCGATTACCTGGAGGGGTTCGCGGGGCTCCGAGTTCTACTTGCAATGGGCGGGGCCATGCTCAATCCGCCCGCATTCAGACTACGCCCAACCGATGCGGCCGATCAAACGGTGCGAGCATTCGGCCGGCCCCGCGCCGACCTAAAATCCAAAGAGTTTGAAAGCCAAATAGGCTGCGACGGCAGCGCCAATGAGCCCGGCAGCAATCAGAGCTAATTCAGCAATTGACCACGGTGCCACGTGGGTGTCCCCCGCGACGGGTCGAATATCCAGCGCATGAAGCTTTTTGGCGTCGCCGTCGTTGGCACCAAAGGGAAACATCTCGGCCGCCGGGCAGCGGCGCTTAATCTGCACTGCGGAACGAGTTGTCGTCAACGGAGTTAGCCAACCGAGGAATTGCCATCAAAAAAACCCAAGCCCGAGTAAGCCGTCCCAAGCTAGGGAAAATTTGGAATGATTAAGTCCGACCTCGTTTGGCGCATTCGGCACCAGCATTCCCACCTTCACCTTCGGGACGTCGAGAAAACCGTCAATGCTCTATTCGACGAAATTACCGCTTCGCTGGCGCGCCGCAAACGGGTCGAGCTGCGCGGCTTCGGAACGTTCACTGTAATAGTTTATGACGCCCGAACAGGCCGTAATCCCCGTACTGGCGCGCAAGTCCCAGTTCCAAAAAGGGCTCACCCCCATTTCAAGGCTGGAAAGCAAATGAAGGAACGGCTCAATCGGGGCGGCGAGTAAACCGCATAAATGAGGACATGAAAACAAACTGGATTCGCTACGCCGTGGCCACCGCAATACCGGTAGCCCTTGCGGTGGGCCTATGGTTTTTCAGCGTGTGGTTTGGCGGATGAAAGCGCGCATTTGGATCGGAGTTTTGATTGGCTCTACCATCGGAGGATTCGTTCCTGAACTTTGGGGAGTTGATATCTTCTCTTATTCGTCGGTCTTGCTCAGCGGCGTCGGCGGGTTCATTGGATTGTGGATTGCTTACAAGACTTACTAGGCGCCCCGCGATATTAACGGTTTCCGCCTTAAGGTTTATTTCAATTTGGACTCGCAGCGCAATTCAGTCGCCTGTAATTAAGTCGCGGGCTGAGTTGCTTCCAATGTCGGCGACAGAAAATGAGTGGTCGAAACTACTGACGCCCCGCGAACGCGCGGTTGCGCTTCTGATTGCCGGCGGATTGTCAAACAAGGATATTGCTCGCGAATTGGGACTAAGCCAAGGGACCGTCCAAAATCACGTCCACTACATTTTGCAGAAGCTGGGTGTAAAAAGCCGCAACAGCCTCATCATTCGCCACCGATCAGCAATGCAACGATGAGCGCGACGCGGCTGCACGCGGACCTCATCGAGCAACTTTGAGATTTTCCGCCGAGGTCCTGCCCTTAGTATTAGTCACGATCTCGTATTCAACCGTTTGGCCTTCATTCAACGAGCTTAATCCCGCACGCTCCACCGCAGAGATGTGCACAAACACATCCTTGCCGGCGCCGACCGGTTGAATGAACCCATAGCCCTTCGCCGGATTGTACCATTTCACGGTGCCTCTCATTTCGCTAACAGCTCTATGTGCTTACGATTTTTCGTCGCGGCGTCGAGTTCGATAAGCATGGCCTCGGCCACGGATATGCCTTGCGTCCGCGCAATATACGGCAGGTGCACGCGGCGGGCCTGTTCGTCCGGTGACAAGGCGCCGGAGCCGAGCTCGATCGGCAGGCCGGTGATTGGATGGCGTTCGGCGTTGTCGCCGAAAACCGCTTTCTCGTTGGGGTGGAGCGGATGCGTCATTTTTGGTCCCTTTCGTGGTCATAAGTCCAATCGGGCAGGCTGCCGCCGACACGGTTTATTTGGTTTGATGGAAAATGCGATCTGTGTTGCGTCGCGCCGTTGTGGCCGTTCATGCGGCGCTGGGTATGCGCCCATTGCGCAGCGCCCATTGGGCCCGGCTGTCGCGGTGGCGGAGTTTCGGCCGGTTGCGGGACCGCGGGCCGGTCTTGCCGGTTCGACGCGCGATATTTGATCGCGGCCATGATGGAAGGATTGAGCTTTACAAAATGTTGGAACACTGAAGGTGTCGCCAGCACATCAAAACTCGCGGCGCAGCGGGTTTCGTCCTTCGGCGGGTCAAGCGTGCGGGCTTCGCGGAAGATCGCCGCACTGGTGTCACACATCGGCTCAATCGCTGCCAGCAAGTCTGGGGTAAAATATCCGTCCGTTAGGCCGTTCAGCTTCTCGAGCAAGTCGAGCCGCGCGGCGGGTTTCAGGCCGGGGATCTGCAGCGTGCGCTTGGTCAATGCGGCGATAATCAAAGCCCACTTATGCCCGTCCGCAACATTGACGCACAGTTGATCGTCGATTGTTGTTTGTGCCGCCGCGGTCATGCCGGATCGCCGCTTTCAACAATCTCGAAATCGCCTTCGATGGTTTGCGGCGGCGGCAATAGACCGGCGCGGCGGGCGAGCTCATCAATACGTTCCAGAACCTTGGCAGTGATTTCAGGCGACGGCGGCCGGGCGTCCTCCACCTTGACGGTATGAAGCGTCTGCAACGGATCCGTTCTGTCCAACACAGTCGCGATGGCTCTCATGTGTTCGCGATGGTCAGGATTCCGAATAAGTGCCTTCAGCGCGCGGATGGCCTCTGGCGGAATCGCGCGCATGACGCGGTGCGAGTGTTCCTTGATGCCGTCTTGCACAGCGTCGTCGTGAATGATGCGGCCGGCAATGTTGCCCAGCGATCTTGTGGAACTTGTCGCCGTGCCATAACCGGCTTTCCGCGCCGCCCACGGCAACAATCCGTCGCCCTTGGATGGTGCATCATCATCAAACAAGGCAACGACCAGCGCACGGCGCTTTTCAGACAGCGCGGCCATCTTCGGGCCGAACTGGATGGTCTCCGGGTCTTGCTCGATTATCAGGTCGGGGTTGCCGCTCATTCGCGCCAATAACATCCGTTGAAAACATCTCGAATTCGATTGTGCCGGTCGATAGCGTCTAGACCTTCCTGGCCATTTTTATCAACCCACCCCCATGCCTCCGCATTGGTGCGGAAGCCACGTTTGACAACATAGGTGCCCGACGGGACATGCGAGAGAATGCCCCACTCACCAGAACCGATTTCAATCACGTCCACATGCGGCTCGCATTTGTTATAACCCCAGGAATTGACATCGCCCGCCGATGCCGAGGCGTCTGCCGTCGTGGTGATGGTAATATGCGTATTGGCGGCACTGGCGGGATACAGGGCGCGAAAGGTCTGCGTTCACCGAATTGCGCCGATGCAGATGAGGCCAATTCATACACCATCGATGCAGTGATCAGGCCGGCAATCGTGATCGGCCCGATTGCGCCGTGCCGCCAATAGCCGACACATTGAACCCACAGATAAAAGTGGTTTTTGCAGCGACCGCAGTCAGCGTGCCGACAACTGCGCTGGTGGTGCCGGTCGCATTGCCAGTGATCGGCGTCGCGCTAACGGGATAATCCGACGTCCGCTGATCCGGCAGCGGATTGGCCGTGTTGACCGGGTCACATTCAGCCGAGGTCGGGGAAGCTTGAGTACATGGAGATGAAAGCGACGCGGCATAGGCCGGTTCGGCGAATAGCAGTGCGAGTGCGACAAGAAAATATCTCATTTATTTAGCGCCGTGGCGCCTCGCTCATTTGGCATTACGCCGCGTTGGGCCGGGCCCGGACGACGCTTGACCGGTGCCGGCTTGTTGGCGTTGTAGCGCTGCCAGATTTGCTTCCATCTGCTTCAAGATTTCCGTCGTAGCCCGGCTCCGGGCCTCCAGCCCTACGCTCCATTTGGTTTTTGATATAGGCGTCGATCGAGCCGCGGGTGGGTTGCGCTTTGCTGCCGCGGCCATGTTCGATGGGCTGTCCGTCCGCATCGGTCTTGTAGTTCTGCCCGAACGTCTGCTGGTATTCCTGCTCGATGTGAAGCTCGATGGCGTCGGCGGGTAGCTGGCCTATCGAAATAAGCCATTTCATTTCATCGATCTCTCGGGCGGTCTTGGTCACCATGGGTAGTGCTCCTTATCGGTGTGCGTCATGCTCATTTGACGTTAAGTCGTTTGGCGGCCGCCTTCTTGAAGTCCTCGATTTCCTGGAACGAGCCGATGCGGCTGGCCAACACCATGTTGATCTGGACCATTTCAGAATTGGCCGCGCGATCGCCATCGAGATACCGCTGAATAAACGCACGATCTTTCAGCAGACGCTGCCGAGCTTGGCCGCGCCTTGATTTTTTCCTCGGCGCTTACTGGCCCTCCGGCCGCTGCCCAATCCCACGCTGCATCTGGAAGGTCAGCGCGCGATTTTAAAATAGCGAGCGAGTTCTGGTTTCTCTCGTAGTGCCTGGCCAGCGACTGTCGATTGGTCGACTGCCGGTCTTAAGGCCCTGGTGACTTCCCGCCACTGGCGAACGCTCTCAGGATCGCCCCGCGCAACACGCTCAGCAAAGCCTTTGGTGCCGAACAGCTCGGCCTTCCGTGCTTGAGCCGGCCTCCACGCGTCATGGCGGGCGGCTGGTTGCAACAGATCGGTCGCGGCAGGTGTCAGTGCAGAGTCGGCGGCGGGTGCCGGTGTGACGGCGGTGTCGGTCATGCTGCCCTCACATCGGTGTTGGCCTCGGCCGCAGGCGAGGGCGGCCGGATGTCAGCTTTGCGCAGACTTTCCAGAACGCTTTTCGCGTTGGCATCGAGAAGACCAGGAACATCGCGCGGCGGTGGCGGAGCAGTGTGCACCGCCTCGGTGTAGCCGGGAGATCCGCTGTGTGCGTGAAAGCTGATGGCCGCCTGACATTGGACGGCATCAGGTCGCCAAGGGCTTTGTACATCGACGGCATCAGGTCGGCGACGACGTCATGGCGCCAAGTGAACCAAGACGGCAGCCCGCCCAGCTTCCATGCGGCGCTGCAAGCCTCCGAATCCGCCCTGATGTCGAGGATGACCGCGGCCAGCTCGGCCAGCAATTCCTCGGCCCGGGCACCCTTGGCCGTGCGCCTGGCGTAGATGCCAGTAATTTTCTTAATCGCCTTCGCGCGGTCGACCTCGAGCCGATCACACTCCTCTCGCCAAAGGCGGACCGACAATGCTTTGATCTTTTTGTCCAGTATCGCCACCGCGCGACGGTCGGCAGCGGCTTTTAAATCAGCGGCGTCAATGGTCGTCACATCGTCCGATTCAACCAGCTGCGATTCGCGCATCGCATCGTACTCGGCGAGCGCGCCAGTATCCCGCTGCGCTCGTTGCGCACCCTGGCCAGTGCTGCCTCGGTCGTATCATCGCGAGAAATGACCAGTGCGTCTGTCATGTCATGCCCCTGTGTTGTTGATCATTTTGGATAATGCGGGCCGCAACGGCATCGATCAGAAGCCGCCGCACATAATCCGCCAGCGGTCGACCGGCCCGCGAGGCGTCGTCGTTCAATTCATCAACCAGCGAATCGGAAAGCCGCACGGTCACGCGACGCTGGCGCTTTGTGGTCCTCATGTCGTGATGATGTGGCAGCCAAAAGCGGCCGGCAACGTACCGCCAAGTACCGCGCCAGAATTTTCAGCCAAGAGCCGCGCCAGATTTCAGATGCGATGCACCGCACATGCGGCAGCACATGCAACAGAACAGGTCAGGCCGAAAAGTTTTGAAATGGGCGGCGCGTGTGGAGCGGTCTATGTCGAAATTTCGGCGAGCGGAAAAAGTCTCCCCCCACCCCCTCAATCCGAGATATTTCCGGCCGGCAACAGGAGAATCCCGCACGCAACCCGCGCCATAGGTCGAGCCGACAAAAGCGCGCACACGCGGGCGGATGCGCACGGCTGCGCGCGTTTAGTATTTTTCTCTGAGAGAGTTATTATACTATCCGTGCGCGTAAAGGCTTGCCGCCGCCGATTGCCGGCCTCGATTGCAGCGCACCGCGGCCAAGCTCGGCACGATGCGCAACGCGGGTTGTTTGGTACGGCGTGCAGTCGTGATCGAGCAAAACCCGACATGCCCCGCAATGACTTTGCCGTGACCGCTGGTGCGCGTTTTGCTGTGCGCTGTGTGATAGCGCAACGGGCGTCCGCTCAACGTAGCGTGGCCTGCGCGACTCGCTGTGCAGGCATTGGCGGGCAATCGAGCGTGTGCGCGGTTGGACAGCAACAACGGCCGCAATTCAGAATCGCGGCGGGTTTGATTTCCGCCCTGTTTCCGCCCCGGCGTGGTTTTGCCGGCCGGTGTTGAGCGGCGATTGCTCGCCAATGCTGCGTTTGTGCGGTTTTGCGGGCGAATATAGCAACAGTCGGTCAGGCTGTTAGCCGCGACCTGGCGCCCGGCTCGATGTGACGACGGGGCGGCGGGTGCGATCTTGTCTGCGTCGAGGCTCGAAGAGGTGGGCGAGAAAGGAAATCGAAGCCAACTTGATGTGGAGAGGATTGAGCACAATCCCGCTCCCCTCTGTGCCTCCAAATAGCTGTAGCCGGACAGCCAATCCGCGGTTCCGCTGCAAACCGACAATAGCGGGATTTGCAAATCAGCCGTTCCACCGTTCCAACCCCTAGGAAAGACTGTGGAACGAACGCCCCCAAAATAGCCGCTCAGAATAGCGGCTTTTGGGGGTTCGAGCGTTCCAATGGAACGGCATGATTGGATTACACAATTTGCCGTTTTTTGGTCTTTGGAACGGTTGGAACGTTCCACCTGGAACGGTGGGCTAAAACTGCAATGCAACCGTTCCAAGATGTGGAACGCTAAAACCGCAATGATTTCAGTGGTGCGAATTTGCCGAATTTGGTGTGGATTGCACCGTCAAAAAGCGTACGCGGCGCGGCTGCAGCTGCTCCGGATCGTTGTCCGGCTTAGGCGTAATTGCTGCTGCTGTTGGTGCCGGTCTCGAACATGCTCAATTGACCGGCCGCGTGGCGCCGCGTGGTTGGCGCTGGCGCGGGATTGTTGGCGGCGGTATCGAGCGTAGCTGCTGGCGCGGTTGCGGCTTCCTGCGGGCATGGCTGCGGCGTGGTGACGGTGCTGCCGTCGGCATTGCCGGCCGGTGCCGCACTGGCGCCTCGGTGACGAACCTGGGCGGCGTGGCGGGCAATCTGGGAGCGGCGTTCGGCGGGCAATTTGAGGGCGCGCATTGCCGCCATTCGGCGCCCCCATGCGGGGCCTTTGACGTTGCGCCAATGATGATCGCGGCTGTTGCCGTTTCTGCTTGCGACGGTGCTTGCGGGGATTTGTGCGGCCGGATCACGAACGACATAAATCAGCACTCCGACTGCTTCCATACGCGGCCCAATGTTGTCCCAGCCCAATTTTTTACGGGCGCGTCTGGCGAGTGCTTTGGCGGCATGACCGGAACCAATGAACGCCTCGGCGTCGAGCGTGGCGCGGCTCATGCCGATTTGCTCGCAATAGTCGGCGACGATGCGGCTAAGGTCGGCGAAGGATCGGCGGCGCCCAACACGTCTGCGGGGTCGATTGGCGGGGCGGTCGTGGGGCGTCGTGGCGGGGTACGTACATGGCCGGCAGTCGGCGGCGCTGCGCCATTTGGCGCGGCTGCATTGGCCTCCTGGTCGACGCGGCGTGTCATCTGGCGCTTGCCTGCACGGCGGCCTTGGCTGATTTGCTGCCGCGGTCGGTAAGCTCGTAGATGTCGCCGCGGCCTTTTTTGACGTGGCCGGACTTTTCCAAGCCGCGCATGACGCGGTGCACTTTCGATTTCTGCGGTTCGCCTCCGCTCGAGACCCAATTGCAAGCCGTGGCCAAGGCCGGCGATCGATCGCGGCTGCTCGAGCATGGCAACGAGGATTTGGTCCTCGTCGCTACGGGCGGCGTTGGCATCGGCCTCCTTGTCGGTGTCGGTGATCGGCACGGCGCGCACGGTCGGGCTCATGCGGCCCTTGGTGTCGATAAGGGCGGGGCAAAGGACGGGTTCGAGGCGGAACGCGATAGGCTCGAAGCCAGGACCGCGAAGCTTGCCGGTGTGCCAAAGCTCCGTCACGTCATCGGTGCGCCATAGCGTCAGATTGCCGTCCACTTCGGCGATGAACGCTCCGCCGCCGCGCGGCAGGAGTGCGCTTTGCTCGCTGGCGTTCTTGACCGGGATGACACAGGACAACCACGCAAGGGCCGTCCTGGCAAGGTTGTCAGGCTGCGGATATTGCGGGCATGGGCGCCCATCTGCGGATTGTTGTTTTCGTCGTCGCCTAGGAAATACGCAGCCGATGTGTCGACGATGACGAGGTCGACCTTGCCGCCCGGCGAATGTCGCGGCCTTGGCCTCACATTCGGCGCGCATGGCGTCGATGCTGAACGTGCCGGAGATGATGCTGATGCGGTCCTGCGAGCAATCGCGGCCGGACAGGTGATCGCTGGCAATCATGCGATTGCGCAAGTCGTCGGGGTTCTCGCCGGCAAAGTAGATGACGTTGCCAGCGTCGACTTCATGCAAACCGATTTTACGAACTGTGAGGTTATTGGCTGCGACGCAATCAGCAACCAAAACGGCAACAGCGGTTTTGCCGTCTCCGGTCTTGGCGGTGAGCGAATAGACAAAGCGGCGCTGCAGTATGCCATCCCAAAGCCAATCCGGCTTGGTGTAGCCGGCAAGGAATTGCGCCTTTCGACAGTAGGGCGGGCTTGGCAGGAACCGGCAGGGAATCGGCAACTGCTTTTGTGATCTGCAGTCGCGTCTTGGCGGAGAGGTCGCGCAATTCGTTTGATTGGTCGAACATGCCGTCGAGGGCGGCGGTGTGTCCGTTAATGGGCGGCGGCGTCACGGTGCCGTCGAGCGCAGCCGTCACCTTGGCGTCGAGTTCGGCGGCGGGGCACAGGTCGAGCTCCACCGCGATCCTGCGCAAGTTGGCGGTGGCGACATTGCGGCCGATTTCCATTGTCAGCAATTTGCCGCGCACGGCTGCAGCGAATTCCTGCCATTTGGCGTCGCGGTCCGGCGCTTCGGCGATGGCCAATTGCCCGCCGGCGAAAAATGTTTCCAAGTCTACCGGCGTGATGATGGCGGGCGCCTTGCCGGCCGGGGCGGGTTTTTGGGCGTCGACGGCGCCCGCGCTTAACAGGCTTTGGCGGTGGTCGATCGTCGAATAGTCCGGCCTGCTCGCCGATGAGGTCGAGCGCGTCAATCGTGCGCTGCCGGTGCGGGTCGGCTTTAACGATTGTGCGAAACACGGCGGCGGCGCCAAGGCGTGAACATGCCGGTCTAAATCTTCGGTCGGTCCATCGACCAGACTGCGGCAATAGTCGAGCGCGTCGAGAACGTGCGGCGGTATCTCGATCGCATCATGGTCGATGGTTGCCGGCGCGTTCATGGCGTCCAACCGGGAATTTCATCGTCGAAGTCTGCATGTTGCTTTCCCGGTGCGGCTGGGGCGAACGCCGGCGCTACATCGGCGCGCAGGCGCTTTGTTTTGTTGCGGCCGATTTGTGCGAGCCGGCAATGCCACGACATGACGTTAAGGCCGGTGCGGTCGCTGCCGTCATTGGCTTTCCATTTGTCCAGCGTCAAACGCCCCTCAATATAAACCGCGGCGCCCTTCACGAATTTGTTGACAATCGCAGTGGCGTTCGGGTCAAAGGCCGTGACGTTTACCCATTGAGCTCCGTCGCCGTGGCCAACGCGCACGCTCGCGCGTAAATATTTTTTCCCTTTGGCGGATGTTTTGCTTTCGGCGTCCCGGCCGAGTGTTCCTGAAAATGCTGCTTCGATACCCATGCGATGCTCCTGGTAGGAGTTCGCGCGGTGCCTTGCCTTGGGGTCTGGCGGCGGCTATGTGGGCGGTGTCGAGAACGTCCACATGCAGCTACGGGACCGTCGCGCAAAGCCACGCGCGACGGTCCTATGCTGCGTTCGGTTGAATCTCGCCCCGGATCAGCGCGCGCAAGTCTCCGACGCGGAAGCCAAAGAATTTTTGCGAGATTTGCCGACGCGGAATTGGCGGTTCACGTCGTAAGGTGCGCTCGCTGAGCATGTCGCCCAGGATGACGGCGGCAACCTTGGCCGGCACAACTGCATCCTCCGGCAACAGATCGAATTGTGATGCGGCTTTGAGGGTGTCGGCGTCGACCATGATCAGCTCCGTTCAGTGCGTCGCGCCGCTTCCTGGCTTCTGGCGGCGCTTCATGACTGAACGGATTAGATCAGGCCGGCCTTTTCCCTATGGGGCACTGAAACCCTTTTTTGCGGGTCGAGTGCCCCGGTCACGCTTCGGCCTTGAGCTGCGCGCAGCTCTTACGGCTTCGGTGGTGATTGGTTCGCCAAAGGCAATTTCAGTCAGGACGCGCACGACGTTATCGAGCGGCTGTCCGCACCACCGCACAAAGCCGCCGCTTAACCGCTTCATGAAGGTTAGGCGCGGGCCTGTTTCTCGCGGCCCAGCACGCTGGCACGCCGCTCGACAAAATCGCCCAGCACCTCGTTCTCGTAACCCAATTGGGTGTATTTCTTCTCCCTGAAAAGCCGTCTTGTCCGCGCCCGCGCTTTTGCTTCGACGGTTGGTGCTTCACGGACGATGATGTTGAGTCGCTCGGTGTCGTTCCTCGCCAATATGATTTCACGGATGAAATGACCGGGTGTCACCTGCACCTTCATGAGTGGCCAGACGGTGGTCCAGATCAACTCGCATTCGGTGTGGTCGATCCACCGGGCAACGACTTCTTGAGCGAGTTGGCCCTTCCAGGGTTCGTTGAGCGGCGGTAACGCCGAGAGTTGTTGCTGATACGCTTTCAATTCGTCGCGGAATGTTGCGGATGGCAGAGCGCGCATGTCACGTCAGGCCTTGCGCCGCAGCGGCGTCACGTTTTCGGCGGTGCTGGTGACGATCAATTCCAGATGCGTCGCCCATTGTTCGAGCGCGACACGCTTCTCCTTGGCGTAGGTCGATCGATTGTAAATCTGCGCCACGCCGGCCTTGTGGCCGCTGACGTGGTTTAGGATCGCCTCGACGACGTGCGGCAGGATGCCGAGCCCGCCGCTAATTCCTTGTCGCGCGCCGGCAGTCTCTTAAATTCATGCTCGGGCAAGCCGCCGCCAGCATAGGTCGCGAACGACCGCCTCAAATCGTGCAGCGTGAAGTGCGGTATTGCCTTGCCGCCGTTCGCCGCGGTGATCCTGGCGTCGAGCCGTTCCTTCGATTTCGACCAGCCAGAAAACCCGCCCTCCCCTCGACCAAATATCAGATCGCGAGCGTCGCGCCGGTCCTGGGCCTCGACAATGCCGAGCGCCAACGGTGACAACGGCACGACATGCGGCCGGCCGTTCTTCGTGCGCTGCTCGGGAAGGATGATTTCGGCGTCGTGAATTTCGCTGTGACACAAGCTGCCGATTTCTTTCTCCCGCTGTCCAGTGAGTGCGAGCAGTTTCACAATCGAGCCGTAGTCGTCATCGCCCGCGGCGTTCCAAATCAGGCGAAGCTCGGCCGGCGCCAGCACGCGGGCGCGCGTCTGCTCCTTGTTCTTTTCGGTACCGATGACCGGATTAAGTTCGGCGTGGGCACGCTGAATGCACCACGAATAGAACGTCGACAGCGACGTGCGGACGCGGTTGGCGGTCACGGCGCCGCTGTTCTTTGTGACCGCCTCGATAACCGCGGCGATGTCTTGGCGCGTGATCTTGCCGACTTGCTTTTTATTCAGGTCGGCCGCGTGCTTCGTCAGGTGCCGGTTGATTTCGGCAAAGGCACGCGGCCGGTAGCGAGCGCGGAGCGTGTCGAGGAATTGCGCCGCGGTCGCCTCGAACGTCTGCGCAGCGTCAATCTTGGCGGCCTTGATCTCAGTTGCCGGGTCGGCGCCCTGGCGAATATCGGCCTTCAAATCCTTGGCGCGGTTTTTTGCTTTGCCGAAGTCGAAGTCACTGACTGAGCCGATGGTGACGCGGCGGTGTTCGTACTTGCCGCCGAGCGCCTTCACCTTCCACGACATGACATAGGAGCGCGCTCCGCTCGCCTTGCATCGCACGCCAAAACCTTTCACGTCGTCGTCGTAGTGAGTGAATTCGGTCTTGCCGGTCGGCACGGTGAGACTGCGAACGTTCGTCGCGGTGAGTTTCATCGGGTGTCCTCCTGCCCCTGGGGCGGAATGGGGGCGGAAATAGAAGGGCCGCGAAGCGCCTCCAAGCGCCGCACTGACTGTTGCTCTATCTTTGATTTGGCAGCTGGACAAGCGTTTTTTGTATTGAAGCGCTGCAGGGCGCCACAAAGCGGCAGGTTTTCAACAGCCTTCTAAGCTGAAGGTCGCTGGTTCGAATCCAGCCGGGGTCGCCACTAACAAATTATTTATGTTTGTTGCCAATAGCTTGTACCTTATTTGACACTCGAGGTTCGGCCTTTTTGACACTGGATGTTCGCACTTTGGCCATCGCGGCTTCCGCCATCGCTTCCTGATCGGCTGCGCGTGTGTAGCGCGCAACCTCGCCAAGCGTGCGGTGACCACTGATGGCCGCGATTTCATTG
Organism: uncultured Alphaproteobacteria bacterium; assembly: GCA_963821175.1. Lineage (GTDB taxonomy): Bacteria > Pseudomonadota > Alphaproteobacteria > Rhizobiales > Xanthobacteraceae > BOG-931. The sequence continues at coordinate 90,456 of CAWGCU010000015.1, read as the reverse complement.
GCAGTGCATCCGGCCTCAGCCAACTGGCGGCACGCGGCCTTGCGTAAACCGTGCGCACTGAAACCGTGCAGGCCCGCCTCGTCGCACATCTCTCGGAACCAATTTCCGAATCCTGCTGGCGCAAACGGCTTGCCAAACGCTGTCGTCAAGAACGTCAAATTGTCGGCGGGCGTCGCTTCGATCACGGCCGCCAATTCTGACCTGATCGGTATCTTGAGCGTGGTCCCGGTCTTGCTCTGGCGAACGGTCAGCTTGCCGCCGTGCAGGTGCTGGCGCCCCATGCGTATCACGTCACCGCGACGCTGACCGGTGTTCAGTAACAGCTCAAACGCAAGGCGCGCTCGGGTACCAATCGCGTGGTGCTGACGGAACGCCATGATATCGGGCTCGCTCCAGGTGCGGAATCCATCGGTCTTTGGCAGCGTGCCGATCTTGAGGGCGGACGTTGGATCGTCGAGGCGCATCCCGATCTCGACGGCATATTGCAGCAACCCTCGCACCGCCTTAAACCAATTGCGCCGTGCGTGCGGCTTCTCGATGCGATCAGCCAATTCTACCAGATGGTGACGTTGCAAGCCCTTCACTGCATACTTGCCGAATTGCGCGCGGAACTTCTCGATCACGTTGCGGCGGTAGCGTCGCGTCTCGGCGCCCAATTCATGCTTGAACTTCGCCGACCCGTAGTAGGCCACCACTAGCGCAGAGATGGTCCCTGAGATGGTGCGCTCTGCGCCGATCTTCGACACGACGGGCGCACCGGCGAGCGCGTCCTGATAGGCCGCCATGAACTCGGCCGAGCCGACGACGCCGGGCAGCGAAATCCGCGGCGAGCCACGACGGCGAAAGTAGTGGTAGCCGCCGAAGCTCTGGACGTATTTGAGATGTAGCCTGGTCATCGGCCTTTCGCCTTTGGTGGGGTCGCCTTCAATTTCGCGATCTCGTCGTCCCATTCCCTGCCGCTGCGCGTGCTTGGCTCCGCTGTCGGCGCCGCCCGGTCGCCAAGGACGCGGAAGGTGACAGCACCATCCACAGCGACGATGACCTCCAACGCAGCCGGATCGATTCCGCCATCACGGGCGCTTTGCAGGGCGCGAATCGCGTCGTTGCGCTTGAAGGCGTTGCCGCCGCGACGGCCCATTTTGCGCGATCTCACCTGTAGGGCATACCCCAAAGTCGGACAAATTTGCCTTTCGGCGACATAGCCGTCAACATAATTTTGGCACACGGCGTGGAAAACGGTCCCCAGACGGATAGAAAAATATAGAAAAAACCCTTGTTTTTCAATCAATAATAAATATCGACGAGTTTGCACATGGAAGATACTTGGTCATTCCGATGGCTTCGGGCACATAACGGAAGCTCCATAAAATACATCACTTCTCCATCAGAGGCTTCCATGGCTTGTGGGTGCTTTTGGGCAGTTTTCGAAAAGGATTTGGCACATTGCGTGGCGCACGATAAGACTGTGGGAGGGCCGCCGCCCGCCGTGTGCCAAATTGCAGGAGTGCTAACGATGGCCGTGAAATTCACTGGAAAATTCACAAAAATCTTCCTCGACAATCCCGCCGACGGCACGCACACCGACGGCACAGGGCTTTATCTGGCTGTCCGCAACGGCGGCAAAGCCCGCTCGTGGAGTTTTCGTTATCGCGGCAAACGGAAGACGATTGGCTCTGCGTTCCGCATCTCACTCGAAAAGGCGCAAGACGAGCTACAGCAATTCAAGGCCGAGCTGAAAGCGGGCAAAGACCCGATGGCGCCAACATCGAACGCGAACGTCTGGACCTTCGCCGAGGAGGCCGATTTGTTCAAGGCCGACAAAAGCAAAGAAGAATGGGGCGACGATGCGCAGAAACTCGGCCAGAGCATGATCAATACCTACATCAAGAACACAACATACGCCAAAGTACCGTTGCCGGACATCGACGTTGGCGCAATGTACGACATCCTGAAGCTGACATGGAACACGACGCCGGTCTTTGCCAAACGCGCCGCCCTTATGATCGGCCAGATGATCAGCCTCGCCCAAATTGGCGATCCGCCGCGCTATCCCGCCGACAAGAAGAACCCGGTCGATCTCACTAAACTTGGTCTGCTGCGCAAGAAGCTCGGCAAGCAACGATTGGGTGGGCATCGACTTGGCCTGCCGCCCGAATCAATACCAAAGCTCGTCGCTCACTTGTACGAGCCGCTTTGCGCCCATGGTCCCGACGAGTGCACCACAGCGGAAGCGGCGGAAGCGATCGGCTGCGATCCCCAGGCGATCATGCATGCTTGGCGTAGGGGCAAGCTCAAAAACAGACGCAAGCTTGGGGTCCCCTACGACCATCGGAATGCTCCTTCGGTGTGTCCGATCGCGGAACTGAAAAAGCACTTTCACTTTCGGAAGGAGCCGCGCCAGCACGCCGAAGTCGGCCCGCATGCCTACGTGCTGCTGTTCCTCATATACACCGCGGTGCGCCCTGACATGGGGTGCGGGCTGTTGTGGACGGAGGTGAATTGGGTACGCGGCATCATTGATTTCGGTAAGCGCCACAAGATGGCGGCACGCGACCCGGAGGCGGATTACACCATCCCGATCACGCCCGAAGTGAAAGCGCTGTTGCTGACCATGAAGGAGACCGCAACAGCGCGATGGCACGGACACGCCGTATGTGTTCGTGCACGGCTCGACGCGGATCGGGGTAAGTCATTACCACGGCCGCCCCGCGAAGAAGAACACGGTCAACACTTACTTCAAACGCTGTCTGGTCCGGCTCGACCTAGTCAACGGCGAGACCGATCCGAAGAAGATGCCGAGCGTGCACGGCTTCCGCAACACCTTCCCGGAATGGGCCTGCGATCTCAACGAAGTCGAACAATACAAGCTGGAATACATCGAGGCTCAACTCGGCCACAAGCTGAAAATCAACAATCGGATGTACTACCGCAACGTCACCTATCTCCGGCATCGCCACGCGATGATGAGCGCGTGGGAGCAATATTGCCGACAGTGGAAGGGCGCACCGTCAGACAACGTCATTCCGCTAACCACCACGTCGAAGGAGAATATATGGAAACGGCAGTCATCGAAGTGATGCCGCTCCTGGTGCCGGTCAAACAAGCCTGCGCCATGATCGGCCGCGGCCAGTCGGCGCTTTATGAGCTGATCGGCGGCGGCAAAATCCGCGCGGTAAAGTCGGACGGACGGACGCTGATCGTCGTGGAGTCGCTACGCGAATATGCCGCCAGTCTGCCGCCCGCCAAAGTCAGGCCGCCGCGGAATCGGCGACCCCAGCGCATGAGGTAATGGCCACATAGTGATCCTTCTGCCGAGCAAAAGCCTATGCTCAGCTACAGCGCCGCTGCTGACCGAGGAGCGGTCGCCGCCAGAAGTCGTTTGGCCTCCTGCACGTCGTCCATGGCCTGCTTGGCTGCCTCTGGGTCGCCTTGATTATCCTTCCGAGTCTCAACGCCTTCAAGCTTCTCACGTGCGCGGTCAAGTCGGTTATCGTCGACCTTTTCAGCCATTTCCGATAAGCGAAGGTGCACTTGTTCTGTTTGCTCTGCTATTAGCTTGGACGCATTGGTGTAGTCGATTTGCCACTCTTGCCTTGAATAGAAATTACGTCCGCCAAACACCCCCCAATCGACGGCACAGAAACCTCCAAAATAATATTGCCAGAGTCTCCGAACTTCGTACGTGCATGCCAACTCAGCTCCGGCTGCAATTACGCCTTCATCAAAATCGGATCCTTTAATCTGAAACATACCAATGAAGCGGTTGTCATTCACAGGGTCAATTATATCACCTTCCCAAATTTTGAACTTAAGGGCCCCTGCGCTACCCGCTTTCAGCGACTTTTCCGCTCGGAATACCTTCCTCCCCTTTTTAGGTAGTTGCTCACCCTCGCGTACCAAGTAGTCGAGAACGAACCGCCCACCAATCTTTTCCCTCGCTTCAACCCCCACAGAGTGTGAAGCAGGGATTGCATCTATACTAGCAGCAGTTCTCGAAATAACGATCTTGTCCTGGTTAAGCGAGATTCGGCCACCACGAGCGTCGAAGACAAATACTTTGAAAATATTTTCTCCTGGTTTTGCCAAGCTCAATTCAACGCTTGCGCCGTCTGTCAGTGGCACACGGCCTGATGACCAACCCGTATCAAGACTGTCTATTTGAAACTCTGCGCCGGGAATTGCCTGTCTAACGAGCTTCGCAACAATCTTGGCTTTCGAATCGGGCGTGCGAGCGGTGTAAGCGAATGAAAGCTGTACGGATCCGCCCGCGCTAATTTCTCCTCTGACACCTTTGCGCCCGCGACTTGTAGACGCCCAATCGATTGATTCAGCAAAAATGGCCGCACCCTCAGCTACGGCCGTCATCGGGTTTACGTCAACTGATGGAGCGATGCCGAGTTCAAAGGCAACTTTGTCTCGCAGGGGTTTGTAATGTGTAGAGCCACCTACGAACACGATGCGCTCTACGTCGTGTGGGCTTAGACCAGCTTTCTCAAGGGTTTCTCGCGCAGCCTCGATCGACTCCTTTACTTGCGATGCAATCAATTGATCAAAGCGATGTCGGTCGATCGTTATATCGAGATAAATCTCATTACCAGATAAATCCTTCACGCCGAGCTCTGTTTCCGGAAGGCTGATAGCGGCTTTGTCCTTTTGCGACAGCTCAATTTTCGCTTTCTCTGCGGCCCAAACTGCCATACGGCGCAGTGATTTGAATTGCTCCGCAGTAGAAAAATCCTCAGGTAGATCAAACTGCGCTCGCAGCCAAGGTTTAACAACATTATCAAACAGAATGAGGTCGAAATCTCGACCGCCGCACATCGCGATGCCGCCATGTGCTAACAAATTCACTCTCCCGGATATGCTTTCCGCCACCGCAATGTCTAGTGTCCCACCACCAAGGTCGTAAACAACGAACACCCCATCGCTTTTGCGATGGCGCATCACGCTCATAACCGCCGCCACTGGCTCTTGCATTAACGCGACCCGTCCTATGCCTGCCGCGTTCGCAGCTGACATAGTTGAATCTTTCTGCATTTGGTTAAAGGCCGCTGGGACCGTTATGACGGTGGCAGTGTTTTCGTCCTCTCGAATTTCCTCCGGTAGATACCCAAAAAGAACTTGGAGAATTTCAGCTGAGCACTGCTCCGGGGTCATATTTAAATTGACTGCGGGCAGGCGTACGGGAGTACTGGTTCCCATTAGACGTTTGAAAAGCGTTGCCGCGTTGTCTGGATTTCGCGCGGCGTTGTTATAAGCGCGCGAGCCAACGTACTTATTGCCCCTTTTATCAATGAAAATCGCCGAGGGTGTCACATCATGCTGTTCGGGGCTCTTGTAAAGGCGGACACCCTCCCCGTCGTACGAACAAATGGCGCTATTCGTTGGGCCCAGATCAATGCCGATGTAGGTCATGACGCCGATACCTTCCGAAGCATAACAGTGCCTTGTTTTTTGAGCCCATTTGGCCCCATGATGATCGGCTCCAGCATCTGTTCAACCTGCAGATTGTCGTGAGGATCAAAGTCAGCGATGTTCAGCGCGGAGGCTGCCATCCCTGGGTCAAAGATATGGCCCTCTACGTTCACCAGCCGAAGACCGGCAGCATCAAGGCACTCCTCAAGCTTGTTCTGGAAATATCGGAGCTGATTGACGTAACGATTGGATTCTCCGGCATCGAGCTTAGTAATTACACGATTGAATAGACGAGAAAGACGCCAACTCTCGACGGCGATATCGATGAGTGTTTTTTCAATTTGGTCAAAAGAACGATTAACAAGATCGGCCATGCGGCACTCACCCTGTGTGTTCCGAGTTTCTTTAGCCGAGGCTCGGAAAAATTCCGGCAGCTATTAATGGGAATGCTACCGCGTGTGCGCTAAATTCGCGAGGGGGTATTTCCCGCGATTAGAGGATTTAAATGCGTTAGGCATTCAGTTGGACATATCCTGATGCTGCACCCCGTCACGACCGCGCAAAAGCGAGCAGCAGCCCGATGTCGTGACCGTCTGCCGCCTTGAGGGCCGCAACGTACTTCGCTCGCAGCTCGCCGACACCAGCGAGGCTGCCGCCTCCCCAGCTGAAGGGCTGCCCGCCAAGACTTTCGATCAGCAGATCGGCCATCATCCGCGCATGCCGGCCGTTGCCATTGGGAAACGGGTGAATTTCGGTCAGACGGTGATGCAAACGCGCGGCGATCTCGTCGAGGGGGATAGGTGCTGTGCTCCACCCAGTAGCGTACGTCGTTGAGCATACCAGGCATATCGGTAGGAATCCGGGACGCCTTGATTCCAATATTGCGCTCGGTCAGCCGGTACGCGCCCGCCCATTTCCAGACATCGCCAAACATTTGCTTATGCAGTGTTTTGACGTATTCGTCGTTGAGTAGATCGGCGGCCTTGGACCCCCGGCGGCGACGCGCCCAGGCCGCGCCTTTGACGATGTTTTCCTGTTCGGCTTCGTTGAGGTCGTCCCGGTCTGTAATCCAGGTTTGCAACAAGCCGTCGCGCTCCTCCAGCTTGAGGGGTGTCGCATCGTCGGGCTCCTGAAACAGATCGGTCATGGCTCGTTCCAGAGATCGCGCTCTTTCAGCTCGTCACGGATATAGGCTTCAATCCGGTCCTCCAGATTGGCATCTCCGGTTCCCTGCGCTTCCAGCTTCATCGTATGAGCCACGCGGCCCAAATCGCGCATGGCGATTTTGCGTGCGCGCTGGCGCACCACGCCTTCTAGCGAAGTGTTCGGGATGAGGGCGTAGACGAGCGTGCAGTCAAGCACTTCCGCGGCGCGGCGCAATGTCTTGAGCTGGATCGACCCGTTGGCTTCCGACTTTTCGACCGCCTCTACGCTTTGCGGACGGATTCCAAGGCGCCTGGCAAATTGGACGCCGGTCATGCCGAGGGAGTCACGGATCGCTCTGACCCAGCCCTTCGGTGGCGCCTTAAAGGGCTCTTGGGGTTTGAGTGCCAGCAGGCGCTCGTCGAGCCTCTGCCGGGCCCGCCGTTGGGTATCGCTTTTCATGTCGTGGCCTGATTGTTTGAACAAAATATCAGTCTGTGGCCTTATATATCGGGCAAAATATCAGGCTGCAACCTGATTTATCATTATAAAAAACAGGCTGTAACCTGATTCTATTGGGGCAGAATCAGGTTGTGCCCTTATTTATTTGAGGAGGCGCAGCTGTTCACGATACCGGCCCCTTTCCGGGATCGGTCTTTTTTCTGACCCGCCCGATTTAGGAGAGCGAGCATGAAGGAGCAGGTCATTTGCAAATTCGCAAAATTCACACCAAATGCCGTTCAGTACCAACAGGTTGATCCCAGCGGCAAGCCTATCAAACGGGACGGCGAGGGACTGGTGGTCGGCAACATCTATCTGCGTAAGACGGCACTGAAAGGTCGAAAAACACCAGCCACGATCAGAGTCACAGTGGAATATTGAGCGCTTAAACCCAGAGGCCGCCTCAGTTGGCGGCCTCTTTCTTTGACAGTGGTTTGCTCCTTCGGTCCGTGGGCAACTTGGACGCCTACCAATCCAAAGAAAGGACCGAAGCGGCGCCCGTCTTGTCGGGTCGCGCCAAATTGTTGCTCGGAGACCTCCCGGGGCGGGGGATGGTGCATTTCTTTTGATGGCGGATGTCCGCGGCGCGCGTTCAGCGAATCCAAACCATCTGCCCGTCTGGTTTTCCGACCAAAAAAAGCGTGTGCCTCTCAAACGGCTCGATAAACATTTTTCTCTGAAAATTAATGTAGCCCATTTACTTTAGTTTATTTTCCGAAGCGCCTCGGAAAGATCGTGTGCTTTCATGCGATAAAGAATTTCCTGCTCATACTCTTTGGACAAAGCAGTTATTATGCCATTGCGCGTTGCGTTTATGAGATAAGTAATTCCGTCACGGCCCGTGCGTTCCAGACGTGCGCTTTGAACGGCGAGTTTGGCAAGACGCGCTGCCGTTAGCGGCACAATCGTGGCGGGGAATCGCGCCGCCAGGACAACTCCCACTCTTTCGAAGTTTTCGTAACGATCGATTATTAGTGTATTAGGGCCTGGATTCGAGTGTTGGACGTAGTGTCCTCCTTTTCCAACTCTGTCGATTTCGCGTCGCCATAACCGATCCTTGGCCTCCTGTTCGGAAATATTCAACAAAAGTATTTGCGCAAGGACCGGGATACCACCTTGCTCGAGAGGCACAAGTGTGGGCGCGCCCCCACGTTTGGTGCTGCTACGCGCAAATTCCACTCCGAATGGAGTTCGTACATTAAGCTTGCGCCCGGCAAGAGCCGCTTCAATTTCTGCGCCCGGGTTATCGATCAACGAACCGAACGCAAAGATGCCGGTCGCTCAACTCCATGTTAGATCCCTTCTTCGCCATGCCGGTGCGAGCCTCTTCGGTGCATCTAAGGGCCAAAACCGAACTCATGCACTGCAGCAAACAGATCGTTATTCGATTACCTCGTCGGCGATGGAGAGCAGTTTTGCTGGAAATTCCATGCCAAGCGCTCCGCCGCCGGCTGTCCCTCGACGGCTCGGGCTAAGATCTCAATGTGCTGACGTTCGCGTTTAGTAGTTGTTTTTGCCAGGCTCCGCGCTTGCGCCGCTCTAGTGCGAGCGTCAATAGTTTCAGCGTAAATCTGATGAACGCGCGCTCGCGCAATATAGGCGAGTGCGAAGTTCGGGTCTTGCGTGATCGCCCGATCGAGCGCTTCGCCGGCACCAGTCCAAGCGGAAAAGATAAGATCCAGTCCCTAGGCATAAGAAGCTGCCGAGGCTTCTGAAGCAGTTGTTAGCGGATACCCATAACGGTCCTGATACATCCTAAAACCCTGAGGCGAACCTAACCGATTATATTGCATATTGAAAAGCGGGCCAAACGGCCTTCGCGCTGCCGTGAGGGGTGTTGTACGCGCGTTCATTGCATGTGCCGCCCAAAGTTCAGGCGACAGCATCCCGACGGTTCCAATGAGCCCTTTGATGGGGGCTCAGACTGGCATCAAAAACATTGGCGTAGCGCACCCAATTGTCGCTCATGGGTCATCCTTCTCACCGGCATCGGCAGTGACAGCGTTTCGGCAAAGCGGCTATGACATGCCCGCCAGAGAAAGGGCGATGCCCGGCGTTGCCATAGGCGCGCTTGGTCGCTTCTCTAATCGGCCGGTTGGGGTCAAGCACTTTCAGACTATCCACCGCTACAGTGTCGATGTCGCTCACGGGCTCGTGCTTCTCTTCGGAATCGGCACCAGGCCCTTCCATCATGGGATTCGAGGACGAGGTGGAACAATCTATTGGGCGGCCTTGCCGTCTGACGAACGGCAGGTTCAAGCGACCAAGCGAACTCACCTCATCCATCGTCCCGCGAGGGACATCTTTCCACCGCAGGGTGGAGCTCGAGTTTCCTCCTATCGGATTTGATCCGGTGCGGTTGTCATGCTGCTACCGCGGCCTGTTCCCGTGTCCAGCGGAACTCGGTGCCGTCAACCCAGATGCGGTGCATGATCACAGCCAATCGGCGGGCCAGCGCCACAATCGCCTTTTTCATCCCGCGGCGCCTGGCGATCTGCATCGCCCAGGCCTTGAGCCAGGACCATTTCTTGGAACGCATCATGGCCTGAGCTGCTTCGTAGAGCATCGTCCGCATCATCTCATCTCCACAGCGCGATATTCTGCCGTCCCAATCCACCTCGCCCGATTGATACTTGGCGCACGTCAGCCCAAACACCGCCCCGACGGACTTGGATTTGCGGAAGCGAGCCGGAATGTCGACGGTGGCGCGATAGGTCAGCGACACCACGGGGCCAACGCCGGGGGTCGTCATCAAGCGCTGGCACACCTCGTCATCCCGGACGATGGCCAACAGGCGGCGATGCAGGATGACGATCTGTTCCCGTAACACCCGCCGGACAATGAGCATCGGTTCGACCAGAACCGCCAAGTCGGGGAGGTTCTCGACAAGCTCCCTGATCCGCGCCTCGAACTTCACCTTCCCAACCATGCCGACCTTAAGGCCGAAGTTGCGCAACGTACCGCGCAGGTCGTTCTCAAGGGCGATGGCCTTGGACAGCAGCAACTGGCGATGGGTCAGCAGCATCCGAAGTTTCTGACTGCGTAACGTCTTCACATGCACCGGGCGGTAAAGCCCCACCCGCATCATCTGTGCCATGCCACGCGCATCGTTGCGGTCGGTCTTGTTGATCTGCGCCTTCAGCACCGCCCGCATGTGCCGCGTCTCGACGCAGATCACTGGCAAGCCTGCTTCGGCGAGCGCGCTGAACAGCCATTGCGACAGCGGCCCAGCTTCCAATCCAATCCGCTTGAAGCGATAGGCGGGGTTCTTCAGCACCGCCAGCAGAGCGTCCGGCTCGCTCGCCACCTTCACTTCCCGAACGATCCTGCCCGTGTCATCCACAATGCAGACGCTGGTCTCCTTGACCGATACGTCCAGTCCCGCAAAATGGTCCATGCTGCGCTTCTCCTTCTGATGCTTGAGGCCGTACACACGGACCTCGTTTCACCATCAGCCTGAAGCGCAGCACCCAAAATCTTCAGCTATCCACAAGCTGCCGGCCGATTACCCCATCTTTCGAACAACATGTCGCCCAGTTAGCAGCGCCGCCTGTACTTCAGCATGATTGAAATCCCTCGACTGTGGCCGGCAGAGCACACCTATTGCGCCCTCAGCGCAGTATGATCGCCCTGGAATAGCAGTGACGAAATCGCGCTACGTTCGGGCGAGCGAACATGAAGAAGTGCCGGCGTCGGGGACACTACGCACAATGAAATTTCTGCAAAGCGCGTGCATCATTGGCGCCATTGCCGCGTTGTCGCCGTTGGCCACGTGGGGGCCGTCGAATATCAGTGAGCCGGTACGCGAATTGGTGCGTGCCGATAATTCCGTGCAGGCCGACGACGCGCAGGCTTCTGACACGGTGCTGAATGCAGTACCGATTGACGCCAACGCGGTGGCGCCGTCTTCACCGTTCTTGCTGACGTTGGCCAATCGAATGCCGATGTCTTCATCCGCCAAGACGCCAAGTGCTACGTCGCGCCGCACGGTGGCTGCGTCCGCCGAAGTATTGCCGAAGCAGTTCTTAACGGCGCTCGCCGCAGCCAATTCCAAGCCGGTCGGCGCGCCGCCACCCACGAGGCTCGCTTACGCCGTTGTTCCCGACCTTACGCCCGATCCGGAGGCGCACTCTCCGTCGCCACGCAATAGCGAAACGCCGGACTTCTCCATCCTCGTCGACTACACCTATTCGGAAGTGCCGCCACCCGAGGCACCGGCCGACACGGTGTTGCGGGCGCTCAAAGAAATTCCCGAAGGCACCCCGCGCGAAGAGGTCAGGCGCGCGGCGCAGACTTTCGGCCTCGACGTCACCTTCATGGAAGCGGTCGCCAAGATCGAATCCGATTTCGATCCGAAGCAGCGCACCGGCTCCTATATCGGCCTGTTCCAGCTCAGCAAGTACGAGTTCGACCGCTATGGCTCTGGCGAAATCACCGATGGTCGCGATAACGCCATTGCCGGGGCCTACAAATTTGCCGTCGCGGCGATCCTATTCGAGCTGCAGACGCACAAGAAGGCAACGCCGGACGACCTTTATTTGATCCATCAGCAGGGCACCCAAGGCGCCGCCGAGCACGTCGCGCATCCCGACCGGATCGCCTGGGAATCGATGTGCGCCACCGACGAGGGCAGGGTAAAAGGCGAGCGCTGGTGCAAGCGCGCGATCTGGCAGAACACGCTGCCGGAGGTAAAAAAGGCCTGGGGGTCGGTTGAAAAGCTCACCTCGGCCGCTTTCGTTGACATGTGGCGCGATCGGTTGGCGACACTCTACCGGCGATATTCAGCGAGCGCTTCTACGGCGGCTTTGCAACCGCCCGCCGAGCCTGTTCGACAGAACGTAGATCGCGCACAGGGTCGCCAGGTTCCGGCAAGTCAGCATACCGTGCGTTCATCTCGACACACTGGGGTTCAAAACCGAACTTCGGTTGGTCACGCCAACCACCCAAAAAAGAAGGGTCACCCCCAGGCGGCTCCCCAACAGCAAGCTGCGCAGCCGCGAAGATCTGACCGAGGGTGACGCCGCAACGCCAAGAGAGGGGACGCTAATGAGGTTCGGGTTCATCGTGCCGATCCCGCTCAGCACGCTGGTGGTGCTGATCGCGCTGGTGGGTATGTATTGGTTGCTCGGCTGGCCCGGACTGCTGTTCATGGTGGTGATCGGGCTGGGTGGCATTTGACAAACCGCCCACCGCAGCGCGACGCTAAGGCGATGCCGCCGACCTCTTTCGCATCGGCGCCATGACCGTCGAACGCGCGCCGACCTATATGAGGGTGGGCCACCTGGACGGTATAGAAGCCGCGTTTACTGACCCATCGCAAGCTGCTGCAGACGAAGGCCATCGCCCTCGAGAACGACCTGCGCAGCACACTACGAAACTTCCGCCAAAATGCCTCGCACACCTTGTTGGTGACAATACCGATATAACCTACAACCGGGACAATTCATTAGTAGACCGGGTGCCAATTATGCAGGCATGGACTGATTTTTGTCTAAGTGCTGCAGAGCCGACGCCCTGCTGCTGATACATTTTTGCAAAAAATCGCCGTGACAACGGGCGTAAATGTCAATTTTCAAGACACCGTTTACTCAGATCATCCGCGATAGCGCTCGCCTCTTCATTCGAGGTCGTTCGACCGATGACGCAAGCTTGGTCGAGTTTGGTTGTATCCACGCGCCAGATTATCAAGCCAGAGACGTCTTTGGTGCCACCGGCATCGGACTGTTCGGTCCAATCCATGCGGACGATCAATGCCGCCAGTTTCTGACCGCGGTAACGCCACTCCAAGCGCTTACCTGTCACTTCGGGAAATCCGCCCCAATTGGCGTAAAGTCGCTTGCCATTATCGTATTTCGCGCCGCGTGGCACTAAACCAATCCAACTGCGTGCATCGCCGGAAATGTTGTTTACCTCTTGATCCATGACAGCCTGAATAACCACCCAAGTTGGATTGTCCCGACATGTCCGATAAAATTGAGCCAAGAGAGCATCGGGCTTAATCTTTGTTCCTTGGATCGGGTTATTGTGGAGTGCCATAAGCTCGATACCTGATGCCGCACCAAGCATCCATTCTTCGAGAAAGAACTTATGATCAGGGTCTATGGCGCCTTTCCATTTGCCAACTTCATTCGTTGTTTCGCCGGCCGTTTCCATGATCAGATTTTGACAAGTCTTCCCATACACAATCTGACCATGAATATTCGGACCATGCTTGTAACCCGGATGAGGATGCTTGACGGATTCCTCAAGACCGAATTGAACAAACGACACGATGGTGTCAAACACCCCGGCCTTTGGTTGTCTTTGCAAAAGGCCCGCGTCAATTCCAAGATTTGGAGATCATGTAAATCCGCACCCGTTGACTCGGCAAAGGCCGGTTCGGCTACCATTTGCGTTTCGACGCCGGTAAAGGTTCCGAGAATCCAATAACCAAGTGTCGCGCGATCTTTGTCGGAATGGTGATTATACCAATGGATGAGTTGACCGCATGTGGGAGCACCACCACCCGCCATTACGTCACCAATGATGCCCCTTGGTGTGAAGGCCGCATATGCTGGGGCGGATAGGACCAGACACAATGCGACGAATGCGAGTGGAAGCTTTCTCATCGTTTGATTCTAACTGTTTCAATCGTTGACATAACAATGGCGTCGGGATCTTCTTCACCTGCGCCACAACGCGAACGGTTACAATTTAGATTGTTGTCCGGAGACTTTCTTGTTATTCTACGCCAAACACTTGGTTGCGAACGATGAAGAAAAGCTCGACGCAACGATCGATTAAGCAGCTTGCGAGCTTACCAACGGCTCAAGGCGGGCTGACACGACTTGCTGCCGATTGCGTGCGCAAAGCGGGCATCAAATTGGAGCCGCTTTTGTCGCGCGTTGGGCTGACCGTCGACCAGATCGGTGATCCCGAACACCGCATCTGCGCCCGACACCAGATCGCGTTTCTTGAAGCCGCCGCCGAGGCACTAAACGACGATTTCCTTGGCCTTAAACTGGCCGAAGAGTTCGATTGTCGCGATCTCGGATTGCTGTATTACGTCATGGCCTCCTCCGCCACGCTCGGAGAAGCGTTGAAGCGTGCCTCCCGCTACAGCCGCATCAACAATGAAGCCATCGTACTTGATTATCGAGAGGCGCGCGAACCAACTTTACGTCTGTCCTATTTGGGGATCCCACGGCATGCCGATCGACAGCAGATCGAATTTTGCATCGTGGCGATGGTCCGAGTTTCCCGCGTACTGAGTGGTCGGCCGCTTTTCCCCAAGCACGTATCCATGATTCACGTCCGTTCTGAAGGCAGATCGAAGTTTGCGCGTTTCCTTGGAAAAGATATCGAATTTGGCGGCAACGCCGACGAGATCGGTTTCCCGGCTGGCTCAGCGGACTGGGCACTGCTCGACGCCGACCCGCGACTGAACAAAATCCTTCTCAAAAACTGTGAAGAGAGCCTGAAGGCTCGCAGCGGCAAGCGCGGCTCATTCCGAGTCTCGGTTGAGAATACTATCGCCCCCTTGCTTCCTCACGGTGAGGCACACGCGGACGTCGTCGCCAAGAAGCTCGGGATGAGCGAGCGGACGCTGGCGCGTAGGCTCGCCGAGGAGGACGTATCATTTATTGAAGTTTCACAGAAACTCAAGGAGAGCTTGGCTATCCGTTATCTAGAGGACGACGGCATGCCGATTTCCAGGATTGCCTGGCTTCTCGGCTTCGAGGAGGTGAGCTCCTTCAGCCACGCCTGTCGGCGTTGGACCGGCAAGTCACCCCGGGAGCTTCGGCATTTGTCTTAGGCGCCCCAGCGCATCTGCGTAGAAAATTTTGGAACTACATTATTTGCCAGCCTGACGCGCGACGACAACACTTTGGCGTAGCAAAACAAGACGCCTGTTGGAAGTTGGCACATATAACGCAGCGATGTTGGCCGAATGCTATCGGTGCTGCGCTCAGCCCCTATCGACCGAAATTGCAGCGTGGTCCTAGCCCAAAATGTCAGCTCAAGCAGGTTGCACATAGTGCGCGCGAGGAGAGCGACTAAAAATGATCCAAGGCAAATACATGATCGCAGCGGCTTCAGTATTCACTATCGTTGCTGCTCTCGCGCTCGCGAGCTCTGCGATGGCTTTCGAAGGCCACGCGGCACCTGAGCCACAATGCGTCGTCAATGATTACGATCCGCCGACTAACGTGCGGACACAGCCTAACGGAGTAATCGTCGGCAATCTCAACAATGGCACTGAAATCCGCATCATGGATCAAACCCGCGCAATCTATAGCGGTCGGTGGCCGGTCGGTGGCTTATGGGATTTTGTTGAAGTGCGTGGCGAAGGAAACGGATGGGAGCCCTACGGTTGGGTCTACGACCCGCTCGTTAGGTGCGTGCGATAATGAAAAAACTATTAAATGCGATTTGTGAGAGAAAAAAGTTCTGGACGTGACTATCACGGCAAAGGAATAAAAATGTTCAACAAAATCGACGATCTTCACGACAGGACCGACCGGCGCAAGTGGGCGCCGGTTTTGGTGCCGCTTGGTTTCCTAGCCGCCATCGGGCTCATTGTCGGGCTCACGTCCGTGGCGACGCCCTGGCCGCAATTCCAACCCTCGAGAGAGAGCCCGGAAGACTGGCGGCCATCGGGCGGGAACGACACTTTCGAAGACCTTGCACAACCGCGCGTGGGCACCGGGTGGAGTGCAGCCAACGCGGAACTCAAGACGTCTGGCTCGGATTGGGTTTGTCCAATCGCAGGGCGGTGCGGACCACCAGGAACTCCGGGGCTCGGTTCGTGGGAACCAACGCGGTAACTACCAAATCTCACGCAATAATTCGCGCTTGTTGAATCCCATGGCCGGATCGTCGCCGACTGGCAATTTGTGTCAATGTACGCTTTGGCCCGGTGAGTTCAACCGGTCGACGCAAAACTACCTCGCCGGAGCTCTCCGGCGTGGCGCTAGAGCAATTCGTCCATTGAGCGCCAAGATCTGAGACACCGCCCTCGTTCCTCGAGCGCTCAGCCCCCCGCCGTCAGCAGGTTCCCCAGCCGTGCCCCGGTGTCGTCCGAAAAGTCTGGCAAGCAACGAAATGGCGGCAAAAAACAAGCATTCATCTGGGCCTACACACTAAGTAAAGCTTGAACCACAGCGCAGCTTCAAGGGCAGCGCGATCCCGCATTGAGGTCGCGCGCATCTTTGCGTCAACAGCAAAGGTAAGACAAAGGGACTGACTATGAGAACTAAAGGCCTGATACTGATCTCCTTCGCCTGGGCGATGGAGATCGTCGGCGTCGCGGGCGGGATGGTCAACTCGACCTACACCACCTGGGGCGATCATCCACCGCAGACGCTGTGGGCTTGGCTGCCGGCCATTCCCATGCTCGTGCTCGCCGTGGCCGAGCTCGGCCGCGTGCCGCTGGCCAGCGTGCTGTTTCACCGCAGCCGGGTCATGCAGGCCGTGGCTCTCGTCGGCATCGTCGTGCTGGGCTACCTCGCCGTGGAGAACTGGACCTTCGGCTTCGAGCGCATCGTGGAGCTGCGGCTCAAGCCGGTGAGCGCGGCCGGTCTCCTGCTGTCGCAGGCCGAAGCCCATCAGGCGGATCTGATCCGTCAGCGCGACCGGGCGACCACGGGCGAGAGCGACAAGCGGGAGGAATTGCGCAGAGGGATCAAGGACCGCGAGGACAACATCAAGGCCGAGGCCGAGACGCACCAGAAGAATCTCGAGGCGATCCGCGAGGCGTGCCGCATCGTTCGCGAGCAGTGCATGGTGCCGCGCAGCAAAGCGGAGGATCAGCGCTACGACGCGATCGTGAAGCGGCTGACCAAGGAGCGCGACGATCGTCAGTCCGAGCTCGACGATCTCGTCAAGACAGACCGCGGCGGCGTGGTCGATCTCGACAAGGAGATCGCGGCGGCCAGCGACGCAGTCGGCGACGCGAAGAAGGCGTGGCAGGCCGAGGTCAACGGCAATCAGGTGTACCGCCTGGCGGCCAGCTACTTCCGGGTCAACACGACCGACGTCACCGACGCTCAGTTCGCCACCGCGCGATGGGTGTTCTCGACGTTCAGCGCGATCGCCGTGGCCGTCGCGGGCAGCGTCGCCGCCCTGGTGTACTACGCGACCAGGAGCGAACTCCTGGAGCGCCGCTGCTCCTGGGCAAGCTCATTCGAGCGCGTCGCGACTACTACGCCAGGAAGCGGAAGAAGATCTACCGCGACGTGCCGGTGGAGAAGATCATCTACCGCGACGGCAAGGAGCCGCCGACCATCGTCGAGAAAGAAGTCGTGCGGTGGGTCGATCGCATCGTCCTCATCCCGCGGTGGGGCGTGAAGTACCCGATCCACGCCAACTCCCTGGTCAGGGACGACAACGTAACCCAGATGAGGAAGGCAGTCTGAAGATGGAAACCCAACTCGATCACACTTACCTGCGGCCCGGGATCATCTCGCGGGCCGCGGCCGTGGGCCTCGCTGCGATCGGCGTCGGAGCAGGCGTGCTCCTCGCCTGCTGGGGCCTCTCGTTCTTCTGGCACGTCGACGACGCGGTGCTTCGCCGTCTCGACGCCATCGCCAAGCAGACGGCGGGTCTCAGCGACACCTTTCGCGAGATCGAGACCACCTTGGGCCAGAGAACCACAGAAAGCATCGACGCGCTGGGCGGCAAAATCGACGCTCTCGAGCCATCGCCTCGACGCGATCAACCAGCGAGTGACCGTGACGAGATCGTTCCGGGCGGCAGCGGTCAGCCAGAGAGCACCCGCACCGGCCACGTGATCAAGCGAGAGGTCACGGTGTTCAATTCAATCACCCATGAAGGCGGCGACGTCACGACCGGCTGGAACTACAAGGACGGCGCGTCCGACGGCGCAGCCGATAAACCAGTACTGCTACTACATGGCCATCGGTCAAAATGGCGTCGCCACTTGCAGATTGACCTCGCGTACAACGGGCAGCGACTCTTCAACGGAGAACATGGCCAAAGTCCCGCGGCTCGAGGAGGCTATCGCGAAGTGCCAGTGGTGGACGTCGTAAGACCGCAGCGCAGCGTCCACCGTCAGTAGAGCACCGAAATGACTGAGCTGGATGTGTTGGCTCTGATCCGCGCCAAGAAATCGAAAATCCTTGGGGCTCGCCAAAGCCGTTCGAAGGTGCCACCGGCGGGAGTTCGCCGGTTTCGATGCAGGTTGCGGTCCGGAGCCCTTCTTGTTATTTTCCGCCAAATACTTGGCTGCGAATGACGAAGAAAAGCTCGACGCAGCGTTCGATTAAGCAGCTCGCGGGCTTACCAACGGCTCAGGGCGGGCTGACGCGACTTGCTGCCGATTGCGTGCGTAAAGCGGGCATCAAATTGGGGCCGCTTTTGTCGCGCGTTGGGCTGACCGTCGACCAGATCGGTGATCCCGAACATCGCGTCTGCGCCCGAAACCAGATCGCGTTTCTTGAAGCCGCCGCCGAAGCACTAAGCGACGATTTCCTTGGCCTGAAACTGACCGAAGAGTTCGATTGTCGCGATCTCGGATTGCTGTATTACGTCATGACCTCCTCCGACACGCTCGGAGATGCCTTGAAGCGTGCCTCCCGCTACAGTCGCATCACAAATGAAGCCATCGTGCTTGATTATCGAGAGGCGCGCGAACCGACGTTACGCTGACCTATTCGGGGATTCCACGGCATGCAGATCAACCCCACCCCTCGATTTCGTTGAGTAATTCCTGCTGATACCCGGGCTTCTCAACCCTGCGGAGCACCTATGACGATGCCTACCCTCGTCCGCCTCGCCTGCGCCTCGGCGCTCACGATGATCTGCGGCCATGCGCATGCCATCGACAAACGAATGCCGATCGACTTCATCGGCGAGTGGTGCAACCCAACCACGTTCGAAGACAAGACCAACTACACGCTGCCAAGCTGGTCGGAAGATCACAAGTGCAACAAGATCATGTCTATCGACCAGTATGGCTTCGTCTTCAACTTGGGTGGCGAGAAGGAAACGTACTGCGACCCAGAGAACATCCGGACGTCGCATGACACGGCTCCGTCCGGCACCACCTACATGGCGACCATTGCCGCCAGCTGTTACGTCGGTACCACCCCAAACCAAAAAACTCGCCGGACGTTCGAATTCGAGCGCTACAAGGGCAACATTTACATCAAGCAGAAATAGCCGATGCGTGTGCTCGTGTCTCGACCGCAGGAAAGGTCCGCCCCGGTTCCACCTAGGCCAATTTGGTAGAAACGAGCAGCCGCAGTCGCTGGCGCGTTTTCCGCCCTAGTCGCGGCGCTGACAGCGAGAGCGGGTCGATCGACGCATGGGCGCGCACGCTGCTGCCGTGATGGTCACTGCCGGACTAATTGACCGCAGCGCGGCGCGCTCCTACCTCTGCTTGGGCTTACCGATATTCACAACAGAGAGAACCTGACCGATGATGAAGACGTCGGCAGGTTCATTCTTGAGCTGTACTTTCACCTCGCAGGCAAACCCCATCTCGCACACGCTCATGATCTCTCTACCTGCCGGCGAAGCCAGACTGAACAAGCAACTACCATTGATGTCGTCGGCCCTAATCAACCTAGTGCCATCATCGGAGGTGAAATTCGCAACACCTTCTGTCCAGTTGGCAGTAAGAAGACCACGACAGACCTTTGTTTCCGCTGTTGCCGGCGAATGAGCGATACCGACGAATACGATAATCGCTGCTGCTAGCAGGACGGTCCTATTCATTTTTAGTTCTGCGTTTGCTTCCCAGATCAGTATTTTGTCCCTAGTTCGCTTCTTTGCCTTTTTCACACGGCCATGCGGCATAGAAAGCCTCCGCAACCAGAATACTAGCCGCATTGTGACGATCCTTGGCGTTCTTACGTAGGTGGTCGATCGCAACATCTCGCAATTGCGTTGCATCCACTTCCCGCGGAATGCACAGCGGTAACTTTGGGTCGATTGCTTTTAAGCTCATTGCATTATCAGCAGCGAGCCGCATCCAAGCCAGACAATACACTTGATCACCATCCGACTGCTTAGTGCAGCGATCTAATATGTCGTTGCCGCTTACGCCCATGAGCGTGACGCCTTCTCTTGCCACGGGGATGTCTAATTGCTGCGACGGCTTTTGGGCATGCCCTTGAGTCACTGTGCACCATGCGATCGCGGCCGCGATCAAAAATTTGACAATCCTCATTTGAATCGCCATCACGCGTCGGCCGCTTCCGGCCGAAGCATCAACACAATATCGAAATTTGGTAACCACAACATTTGGCGAACTTTACATTCTTGTTCTTGGCATAGCTGCCGAACGCGGGACACCGAACGCATCAGCGGGTCGCTTTTCGCCTTTTTGGTCCATGGGGTATTTTGCTACAACCATTGCTTGGCGGTAAGCATATAGGAATTGTACTTCCAAAGCGAGTGGGGAGCCATGACAAAATCGGACAAGCCCTCCAAATCGATAGCGGAAATTGCTTGGGTGCCAATAACTGTGGCGCTGATTGGCATCATCATAGGATCATTAGGCGTAGCTTGGATTACGGCGTCGCACGCAACATCCGAGGGGCTTAGGCCGGTTCCAACTTAACGGAGGCCAAAATCATGAAGAGGGTGTTGAACTACCTGATGATCGCGATTTCCGCGTTGGCAATTGCGCCGCAAGCCGGGCTTGGCAAACTCAATGGAAGAGATTGCGGTTTTGAATTTGGAGGCGGCCGAGCTTTTGCAATTGATAGTAAAAATCACCACCGCAGTTCACAGTCGGAATCCAGCCCCTCATCTGCGGCTGGTCTCCGATACGGAATAAAGAGCGGCACATGCAGCGCGTTTGGATTCGCTACGCCGTGGTCACTGCGATACCGGTAGCCCTTGCGGTGGGCCTCTGGTTTTTTAGTGTGTGGTTTGGCGAATGAGCGCCGCTCGAGGTTCGGCATCAAGGCGGAATTTGGCCTAGATCACAGGCATTGCTTCCAATGTCGGCGTCGGTAAAAGAATGGTCAAAACTACTTACTCCTCGCGAACGCGCGCCTCGCCCGCGCGCCCTCGCAGTTGCGCCTAAAGCTCCTTGCCGATGAAGCGGTCAACCGAATAGGGACCGCCGCCGCGGATCGCGAAGAGGAAGCATGCTGCGCCGATCAGCAGCACATACTCGTATCCCCCACCGCCTGCTGCATAACCTTTCGCCAGATGCACGAACAGCAAGGCCACCAGCATCTCGATGGCCAGCGCCGCCGCGACAAAACGCGTGAACAGACCGATGATCAAGCAGATGCCGCCGACCGACTCGATGAACATGACGACGTATGCCCACATCAATGAAGGCTCGATGCCGTTCTTGGCGAACACGTTTGCGGCAACGGCGTCGGCGCCGAGTTTGAACTTTGTCGAAACATGCATCAAAAACATAATGCCGACGACAATGCGCACGATCGCTCCAGCAATCGGCAGCATCGTCTCGTAAAATCCGGCGAGACCCGGATACAGCAGTTTCGTTTGACCTTGAATCACGGCACCCCTCCCTTGCATTTCTTTGATCCAAGCGGTTCGCGCATCTCAAACGCGTATTACGGCTCGATCGGTTGCGCCTTCGCGGCCCGAGCGGCGCACAGTTCACGCTGGCAGCCATCGCGCAATACCTGAGGCGCCTCGCCAAGCTCGTGGTTCGTCCCCACCAGTCACCTCCGCCGCATGCGCTGCCTGAGCAGAGCGGTCAGTGTGGTTAGTACAGGGCTTCCGAGGCGTTAGCGCCGCCACCCCGACATCGGGCTGGCGCAATACTATCGACGCGGCTCAGTCCAAAAAACCTTGGCCCCAAACGCACCCTTCAAAACTGACTTCTGCAACACAATCGGCCAAAAGCGGCGGTTCCCCACGTCCAGACACAGGTGCCGGGTGTCACGCCGAGGCTGGCGAAGATGGAACTGGCAAACGTATCAGTATCCGAAAGGGTGGTGTCGGAGCTGGAGAAGCCCACGCGCGCGGGCTGTCATTTCCGACAATAGGTCTCCGCAAAGCTATTCTGTCAATTGACAGCCACCTGAGCAGGCTATTTGATCACCAGTTAGATATCTCAAGCATGGTAGGGGTAGTCAGTCATGTTGCAGGCGCGGTCAGCGGTCCAGTCATCGGAAATTCTTCAATCACCTGGAGTCATCCAGTCACTTGAGGGCGTTAGGGCGAGGGTCGTGGAGCAGTTGACGAATGTGCCGGAATTTCGAGCATTGTTGGCAGTCGAAACGGCAATCGAGGAAGTCGCAAATATTCCAGACCTCATGGCTTGCTTGGAGTCCGCGAAGACGAAGATCATTGACCGACTGACGAAGGTCCGCGAATACCAAGCATTGCTCGCGGTCGAGAAGTCAATTACGGAAATCTCCGAAGTTCTGGGTGTGTTAGCTGGTGGTGAATTCCCCAACGCGACTTGTCCAGCGGTTGCTCCCGAGGCACAAGAGGCTCTGCAACTGGAGGCAGACGAACCCACTCCCCCAGTCGCTACGGCGCCACAGCCGTCGGAACCGGTCGCTAGTCCCACGGCGCCGCTTCAGGTTCCGGCACGTGCATCCAAAGTCGAAGATCTGGCGGACGGCCTTGCAACGGCACTGGGATTGTCGAAACAATAAATTAACCAACTCAGCCAACCCTTGCTCATATCAGGTGAGCAAGGGGATCATTTCGTGCTTGAACAAGCCATTCTGGACCTGCAAATCATTGAGCGATCTGTTGCGGCAAAGACCTTGCCCAACCTGAAGATTCGCTTGGCGTTACGCCGGTGCATGAAGGAGTTACGCGCGCTCACTATTGTCCCTCAATGCCAACAAGACGCCCAACCTGAGTCCTAGGACGTTCGAAACGATAAATGCGCGGCACATTAGCCCTGGAGGCGGACACGGCACAGGCCCGCCGTCGGGTCGCAATCACCGCTTCCTTGGCGCTGGCGTCGCTGCCGTCGTGCGCTGCCCTCCGCGCCAAGGTCGCCTCCGTTATGCTTGCTTTGATCTCGTCGACGTCCACGAGGCGGAAACCACTACAGGGTGCTCGCCGATTGGGACGAGCGAACAGAGCGCGCTCGCTTGCGTGCAAAAGCAGACACTCGTCAAATACCAGCGCACTATAGGTACGCGGCTGAATAAGTGCCCCGGCCATGACCGAGCGCTGCCGCTTCCCGCCGCACCGATCACTTTAGGACTTCGTTAACCACGTCAGGCGCACGCTGGTGTTTGGGTAGGGGGGTGCATCTCGAACCGACGGCTTCAAGCTCGAAGCTCGTTCTTTACGGGAGGCGGCTATGCCCGATGTCCTGCGCCAAAACGCGCCACCTGTGGCGAATGACTTCCTTCGCTCAGCTGGTCTCTCACCAGACGAAATTGATCTCCTTCGAAAGCTTGTCGGCCACACCATTGCTGTGTTCTGTCGGGTCCGAGTTTGGGTCCAAATATGCCGCCATCTCCGCACGAGAATGCCGGGTGGGAGGCGAATCATGGCCGATCAATCAACAACTCCGATCCTGCCTAATTTAGCTGAGGCATTTGCAGAGTCGGTACTCGCCTACAACGATTGGTGTCCTGGTCATTCGGAGCGTAAGATCAAGATTGAGCGATCATTCTTTTCGATGACTTCAATATGCGGACTTGTGGAGCAATTTACCGGTCAGTTGCCCGATCATGTCTTTTTAAAACTACGCTCGTACATGGACGATATTACAGACGCCGATCTGATAGTTGAGCTTGCTGTAAATTGTTCATATGCAACTGCGGCCCGGTGTCTCCGCAGAATGATAGCGCGTCGCAAAGCAGAATATCGTCGGTGTGAGGTCGTGCGAGTTGAATATTTCAATCATACCCCGCCGCTTCCCGCCGCCCTGGTCGATCGAGGAAGGGTCAGCCTGCTTCATAGTGCACGACCACGACAAGCAGGCGCTGACGTAGTCTATTATGAGAATAAGTCCGGCCGTCGTGCTCGTGTGTTGGCGCGCATTCGGCCAGACTGACTTGCTCATTCGTTTCTCGGCGTCGACGGCTTTTTGGTAGCGCGCGACGCCCCGGACTCATTGCGGGCCTCGGCCGCTTCCTTTTCCAAGTCATCGAACTGCTTCTCGATCGCGGGAAGGCTTGCCACGAGCTGACAGTTGACTTGGTCACTCGCCGCTTGTTTTCGAACAAGTCCCAGCGTTCGGCGGCGTCTGCTCTGTCCACGGCCGGATCGAGGACGCGATCTCGCGCTTGGAAATAAAAATGTTTGCCGATGAGCGCCGCGAGTGGAGGTGGCTGTTAGAACCTCGGCATTTGCGCCGCGGAGAGGTTGGGGGAAAGATGCTCGCTCCAGGGCAGCGTTTCGTAATGTCGCCGACCGGCTTAGCTAACTGTTCAACTCGCGCCAACTTTTGGCGATTGCAACAACCGATCGAGATCCTGACGTAATCGCTCTAACTTGTCCCGCCCGCGGCTCTCGTTGTGGGCCGCGGAGACACGATCCTTACCAAAGGCATTTTCTGACCACTGGTCATAGGTTTGAATTGGCCGGTGGGATTTCAAATCGCTCGTACTCGGTATGAGAGAGCGGTTCAAATCGTCTATGAGTTTGTTCGGTTCAGTCATTGCTCCGTGATGCTTTTGATTCTCACGCCACCCATGCTGCTGCGGATCGTCGATCCAATAGGATTCGGGGCAATCAATGATGATCCGTCGACGACGCACAGCTGCAATTTTTATCACGATACGAAACAGAAAGCCAGCTACGACCAGTCCAAGCGCGAAAATTGGGAACAATTCTGCCGGCGTTGTCACAGGTGGACCGGCCCCAGCAATAGCTTGGTCAGAGTCCGTTCGGGCAACGCTCAACGCCGCTGTGGGCTCACGCGAGTTATACACACCAGCTGCGACGGGATCGGGCCTTACAACTGGCGCCGGCCCAGTTTCCTGAGCGTTCGTTTCCATCGAAGTACTTGGAGGGGATGCCGATCGAGTCGACGACGCGCCACTTCCTTCCTGGGCGCTTTGCGCGGCTGGTTCGTCCGTAGTCTCGGTGGGCGAAGGCTGCGACTTGACGGCAAGCATTTTGATATGCGGCAAGGGGCCCCCGACGCCATCGATATTGTGAGACGCAACTGGAATCTGCGCAGACGCCGGTTGTGCGGTCGGGCCCGCTGTTCGCAAGTACCAACACTTGCGCTGTTTGGTGGAATCCAAGTGATAATTCCAGTGGCTCCCATTCGGCGCGGAATATCTCGGTGTAGTCAGACAATCATCGGCGTGTGCGGTACTAGCTCGAAAATTTACGGCTCCTGACAAGAGCAGCAAAGCAACAATGGCGATCGATCCGATCGAGGTCGAGTGCGGTTTCGGCATTATTCACCTCCGCCAGAGTGAAGCGAAAGAAGCTTTGTCAATTACTTGATCACAATGCGTTGTAAGTTTGGCTATCCCCGCGCTGAATTGAGATCAGATTGCGAAGTTGGAACTGAACCCGCGCACCAACGTGGCGCAGCGGTAGAAAATATGATCGAAAAATCATTCCATTTGTGGCGGCGCAATGCTTCGGGCCAAAGCGACCGATAGGTCGCTTGTGCTCGTGCGATGAGGCGCGGCGCATCGGTGCAACCATCGCCAAACTGCCCAGCGTGCGCGGCAGATATTGAAGGACATTCCGAGGCCGCCAAATTCAGCCGGCCGGGACGATTGAAGTCAGCCTGCGACTTGGCCGTGGTATTTTGGTCACGCTTGCGAATTTTCGTTTGTATAAGGCGCCGACTGCGAGCCGCATCGCGGCCGCCACTGCTACGCTCCTCGCGTCTGCTCAGTGGTTGGGTTGGTATCCTATTCGGGGATCCCACGGCATGCCGATCAGCAGCAGATCGAATTTTGCATCGTGGCGATGGTCCGGATTTCTCGCGTGCTGAGTGGTCGGCAGGTTTTCCCCAAGCACGTATCCATGATTCACGTTCGTTCTGAAGGCAGATCGAAGTTTGCGCGTTTCCTTGGAAAAGATATCGAATTTGGCGGCAACGCCGACGAGATTAGTTTTCCGGCTGGCTCAGCGGAGTGGGCACTGCTCGACGCCGACCCGCGACTGAACAAAATCCTGCTCAAAAATTGTGAAGAGAGCCTGAAGGCTCGCAACGGCAAGCGCGGCTCGTTCCGCGTCATGGTTGAGAATACTATCGCCCCTTGCTTCGCATCACTGCTCATTGGTTGTTGCGAAACTGTTGTCGCGTTTTGGCTTGTTGGTCCATGCAGGCATCGAATTTCGCGCCTGGGCGGATACCGCGATACCAACACGTTATAATGTCAGCGGCGGCACAGGCTCTTTCATTGGTCATGCCACTCTGGCTCTTATCGCAAAGGCTAGACATTTCCGTTGCCAAGGTAATGGCTGCACTTGCGGGTCGACATGATTTGATCAACGGGACGTCACATCAGTCCAAGAGCAGCTACGATCGACAATCGAGGACTTTTCCAGTGCGAGCATTGATCATGACGGGGTAGCCCCCAAACCACTGAGCAGCCTCCGGGCTATCCCACATCAAAATCCAGGTCGGCTCACGAATGGGCCCGCAATATTGAGTATCGCCGCGAACTGCGAGTAGAGCCTCACGGATGTGGCTGAGAATTTCTTTTACACTTTTATCCGCGGCTGGACTACGGAGATTTTGACATCCTTGCGGGGGGTAACTCGTAAGCGCAAGCAAACATCGGGCCACGCACCCACTCCGCTGCTTTGAGCCGCACTTGCTGTTCGGTTAACTCAGCCGCCTGCGTCGTAGTGACGATCAGGGACGCCATGACAGTCAGCAACAAGTGTTTCATTGTCCCACGAATTCTGGTGGTCGGCAGGGATGTGAGGGGGCGGAGCGGCCTCCTACCTCTGCTTGGGCTTGCCGATATTCACAACAGAGAGAACCTGACCGATGATTGAAGGACATTCCAAGGCCGCCAAATTCAGCCAGCCGGGATGATTGAGCGCGATGTCAATCATGGCTTGTGGTGGCCTCTTTGGCGAGGCGAACTAACGGACAAACATCAGGATCGCCGCAGAAGCCGTCGCAATCAAAAGCGCCCAAAAGAAAAGCACTCGCCAGTCTATTTCTGGGACGTGGTCGGTCTGCGGCTCAAGCTTGCGCATAACGTGTTCCCCCGTAAGGGCACTCGCGCCGTTCAATTTGAGGCGGCCTCTGGTATCGCGCAAAATGATGAATTAGCGCACGACCGGCAACCGGGCGTTCTTTCGGCCCGCTAGCAGGTGACGCCTGCCGCGCAGCGCCGGTCCGAACGCCGATTGCGCCGATTGGCACCTGCAACACTAACTGCACTGCCCGGATGACCAACGCGGGCTTGCGCTTGGTCAATAGACAAAACAATACCTGACATTGCTGAAGGTTCGACCGATATCGGCATTGCGCAAAGCACCGTACCAGCCGCAGCTGTCGCGCAGATAAGCGCGGCTTTCTTGTACAATGTCGACATGATTTCCTCCGTTTTTTTAATTGTGCCGCCAAGCCGAATATCACATACCAACGTTTAGTGGCATTGTACCAAAGGGCAATATATCGGGTTGCAATCGCGCCACTAGTGTCGACCCGTGCTCCGGCGTACCCCTCATCCCCCGACACCCCAATACGCCCGAGTTGCCTTAGCTCATAAGGCAGAAACCCTCATGCGTACCCCCGCGTGGGGGTTTTACTTTGACAAACGCGGGGCAAGTACCCTCTCACGCGCGCTCCACTCCTGCGATGTCTCTCACCGAAGTTCTCTCGCTAGCTCCAGGGCTCTATAGACCAGAAGGCGCTCGTCGCCGCAGTGGAAGGCAGCACGTAACAAGCGGTCTCACCAATGCGCTCTGACTGGCGTCCATAGTTGAGTCGATGCGTTCCTCCACGATAGAAAATGATGGCCGTGTTCTTCCCGTTGAAAGCAAGCGCGCGCGGTTGAATAGCTTCGACCACATCGCGCAGCCGCGCGGCATACAGCGCGTTGCCGCGCAGCGCGCCATCCTCGCCGGCGACGTACTCAGCTAAGTCGATCAGCCCTATCCGGGCTACCAGCAACAGTGCGTAGTCGCCCGGCTGCAATACAGTTGCGGTGAGACCAACTTCGTGCAGCACGTGCCAGAACCTATTTCCGCGCTCTGCGTACCGCGCAGTAGAGGCGCGGCCAGCGGCTGTGCCGCAGACCAGCAATCGCAGTCCAGGGTGCAGCAGGTCAGGCAAGGTCCGACGCGTCATATGGCATAGAGTATCAATCTGAACTGGTCGGCCAAGGAAGTGGGTAGCTATCCGGCGAAGTCTTGGCTGCCTCAGTTGGCGTTGGTGGTCAGTAGACATTGCGACTATTCACCGTGTTGTAGAGAGCTATCCTACCCTTGTCAGTGATCACATAGCGGGTTGCGGTTCCCTCGTTCGGGTGCCGACTTACATAACTCGCCCACACCAGACGTTCGAGTTCTGACGACCGTTGATCGAAATCGCGACCACGGCCGCCGGCTCCCTTCAACTCCTTCAAAATCAGGATCTCCGCGGCAGTTAAATTGACCATGATGGGTCCTTAGCGGTGCGTCGAAGCGCCCTAAGATGTGTGCCAAACGTGGCGACATGAGGCACACCGGAAAAACCAACGGCGTCACGCTTGGCTTTGGCAATGTTCACCGCGACGCGTTCCGGTTTTCAAACGGATGGACTAAATTATTGATGCATCCGACCTATCCACCTTCGTACCTTTCCCGCCGGCCATCTTCTTATGTAGCTTCGAGGCCTTCATTTGTAGCTTTTTCATCTTCTTGTTCAGCTTCTTCATCCTCTTGGCGAGTTTCGATTTCTTTTGTTTCTTGCCCATTTTTACTGCTCATGCTGGCGGTCATTAGCCGGACGCGATTTTACCCGGGTTTTTTAAAGTCCAGCGGTTGGGTCGTGGTGTGGCTGGTCCAGGTCATGCCGACACTCAGGTTCCATGGGCTTCGATAAAAACTCACAAACGCCAAAATGCGGCCACTTCTCCTTAGGCCGTCGTTAAGCGGCAAGTGGTGGTCTACTCGCGCGATTCAATTGCGCGGCCAACACCGCCGCACGAGCGGGGAGCCCCATGGACGCTTCAACAACTGAGGCAGCGGCGGCCGAAGACAAAACCAACGGCGTCGAACAACAAAGGCTGCCCTCTAAGCAAAGGATGGAGCTTGACGCCGAGAGGATCAGATCATCCATCGCTCGGTTGAGTTCAAGTTCGGTCGAAGAACTTGAAGGATTGGCTTCCGAACTCCGTAAGTTGGACGAGTTCTTAAAAACTGAGACCAGCCACGTTCAACGAGAAATCGAAGGTGCATTAGCCGGCATAAAAATTATTACCGAAGCAATTAGCCCATGGAGACAACCCGCCCCCACCTTGTCGCGGGTCAGCAGCTTCACCACTGATCGCCGCCTCTCGACATAGACGCGCGGGCCGCGGAACGGGTCGCCTTCTCGGAAGCGTTGGCGAAAGACCGCTCATGTAGGAGGACCGAATGCCTCGTTGGCAAGAACTAGCCGTCACTGGCTGCTTTACGAACGCGCAGTCGCATGATCCCCAAATACCCCTCCGTATCGATCGACCAGGGCGGCGGGAACGCGGCGGGCAGCAAGCAGATTTATTTGTCTCCGTCAGAAAGTGCGGGCGCAGAGTAGTCGAGCGCAACCAGGCGACCCTTGAGTATCCCCTAATCCGAGGGTTTCCATTCGAACGGATTGGGCTCGTCCTCCTGGGGCAGGTAGTCCCAATCGGGAAAGCGTTTCATTTTCCAAAGATGGTCGCGTTCCCTTAATGTCAGTGGTCGGGCAGCGCGGGCAATCAGCACACTTCCGGTCGGCGCGCACCAAAACACATGGCAAAGTATTGCTCGCCGCCGAGGACTTACTCGCTTATACAAATTGACATGCGAGGACTGCGATCAGAAGTTTATTTCGCGAGATGAAGGCGTGCCCGGAGGGGTTTGACGTCGAAGGATCGAATATTCGGCGTGGCAGAGCGGGCAGCCGAAGTTGGCACTCGGTGAGGAGACCCTACCATTCGTGTGGCATTGGAGCATTTGTTTGGAAACTCCCCCAGTTTAGCTGCAGCGCTTGACTAAATCGTGGGATAGCGACGGCGAAGTTCAGCAATGTATTCTCGGTATTCGCGATGATAATTATTGATTGTCTGAACATTGAAACGGATTAGATTTCGTCGGGCATTGGGATCAGGCGCCCCTACCCCGCATCCAATTCAAACTGCTTTTCGAGAAGCGCAGAAAATGAGTTTGTATTGCTAGCTATAGCGAGGTGTGAACGCACGGCTACCCCACACACTACGTCGTTCCCACAGGCCATTTTGAGGTGCCAAGGCAAAGAACAGTTTAATGGCCTTCTGCCGCCTTCCCCGGCCGTTCACTCGCTGATCCATCTGTTGCCGCTGCGCTCCGCATAATACTCCTCGGCCACGCTGGACTTCGACAAACATACGAGTTCGACGAACGGCGCGGCAGGATCGGCATGACAATGCCTGGTAAGGGCCGTTACGGCGGCGCGGTGCCAGTCGAGCGATTTTCTATTCAATTCGGTTTGTCTTTCAATGGTCTATTTCCATTCCGTTGCGATTTTGCAACAGTCAGCGGATATTTGTCGATGTCTGCCGATAGGAGGGGTCTAGAACACATTTGGGATATAGAAATTGCGCTTGGACAAAAGGAAGGGCCAGACCATGAATAGGCTGCTTTGCGCGAGTGCAATAACGTCGCTGCTGCTGGGTATGTCTCTAGCTGCAAACGCTGCCGATTTACCGCCTGCACCGCCGGTCTATAGGGCGCCGCCGGTCTATGCGCCCCCACAGTTTAGTTGGACGGGGTTCTATATTGGCGGCAACCTTGGCGGCGGATGGAGCCGGGGTAATGTAGTAGACAGTGCGTTTGGTGTGAACTTCACCAATGGCAATCAGGCATCGTTTCTTGGCGGCGGCCAAGTTGGCGGCAATTACCAGATTGGCGCCTTCGTCATGGGTGTCGAGGCGGACTTCGACTGGTTTGCCAACAACAATAATTCGGGCAACGGAACTACCGTGGTGATCGGAGGCGTACCCACTGCTTTACGTGCGAGCGCCAATGATCGATGGGAAACGACTTTGGCTGCCCGCTTCGGGTATGCGTGGGATCGTACGCTGTTTTACGGCAAGGCAGGCGGCGGTTGGGTCGGTGCCGATAATTTCGCTGTCACCAACGTTGGCACGGGTGCCTCGCTTGCCGTTACCAATGGCAACAGCAATGTCGGCTGGCTCCTGGGCGCTGGTTTCGAGTATGCGTTTACGCCGAACTGGACAGCCAAAGTGGAGTACGATTACCTGGCGCTGAACAATGCAAGCCATACCGTAACGCTCCCCATCACCGGCCAAGTTGACACTTTCACCAACGGCGGTCGTAACGTCCAGACGCTCACTTTCGGGGTCAATTATCTCTTCAACTTCAATAACTTCAACTGATGTGAGAGCAAGGGACCCTGGATCGGGGTCTCTTTTCTCACTTCCGCGTATCCTTTTGTGCGCACGAGTACCGATAATCCGGCGTTTAAAATCTGCGAGCGCGTGGCAGAAGGCAAATGTCCCGATTAGTTCCAGTGCTTGACGACAAAGACGTGGTTGAACGCCTGCGTTTGAGTGTGAAAAGTGCTGGCGGCCAAAGTGCGTTTGCGAAACTGACCGGCCTGGACCGGGTGCATCTGAATCTAGTGCTCGCTGGCAAACGCCTACCAACGTGGAGCATTATTGATGCGCTCAGTCTCGGCGTCGTTTATGTCGCTCTTGATCAGTGCGATGGCCTAGCTGTACGCAAACAGCGACCAGGCGCCGCCATGGTGCCGCGTAAGCGTACCAATTCGTCGCGGCCTACGCGCCGGCCGAAATAACGATGTTCGATGTCGGCTACTTCCCGCCCGACATACCGCCGGGCGAATGAGCGCCGGTCCAGTGCAGGCGGCGCCTAACTCCGTCCCGGAACGACGACAACATACTACGGCACGGGCAACCTGCTTTCCGCCAAAGCCACCAAATCGCCGCGGCCAGCAAAAGGCAGGCGCCAAAGGGCTCCGGCACGAGGAACATGCCGCATGTGGCCAGCGCGACGGGTGAATTGATCTTGCAAAAATATGTCATGAGCTCGGGCGCACTTGCCTCGGGGCAAGGCCGGAACCCTAACAAAGTATTAACGACGGGCGCCAAGAATGACTGGCGTGTGGTTAATCCGGACAAGCGCGTGCCGGGCCGGCGCCATGGTTCCAACTGACAGGATTGTTCTCGATAAGGCCATATTGTTGCCTGCCTGCGGAAGGGCTCCGCTCACTCCTGTGTTGTATTTGGATGCTATCAACATTCCGGGTGTCCCCACAGACGCGCGGAGTGCCCCCCCGGGCGGCGCGCCACGCCGCCTGGGGGGTGATGTTCCCGACGATGTGGCGCGCGGGGTAATAAGGCGCGTAGCGCGGCTGGCCTCTCGCGGTCAGTTCGCGGCAATTCGTCGAAGCATATGTCGACGAGGACGAACTATAGCGTGCCGATAGCGCCGTTTCCTGAACTGCTGCGGGCGATCGATCTCGGCTACTTCCCGCCGAACACGCCGCCGGTCGAACTGAGGCGGCCTAAAATACCGCTGCCAGGACAGCCATTGCAGCCACTTGTGCATTCACTTGTGTTGTCCTTGTTATTCATTGCTTTTGAAGGCGATACGACACTTTTGTGCAATGCACGATAAAGCGATCAGCGCTGTCTCACTAGTGGGCGTCTCTTCAATCGCGCGGTGAACATTGCCAAGCGGCCAAGCATGCCGCGGCAGATATTGAAGGACATTCCTCGGCCGCCGAACACAGCCGGCCGGGACGATTGACGTTAGCGTGCGACTTGGCCGTGATATTTTGGTCACGCTTGCGAATTTTCGTTTGTATAAAGCGCCGACTACGAGCCGCATCGCGTCCGCCACTGCTACGCTCCTCGCGTCTGGTCTCTGCGTGCGTGGGGTCCCTGATGTTCGCGTGTGTGTTCACGACGCGCCGTTGTTGGAAGCGTGCGGCAGAGTGGAAGAGCCGCGCCGAGACAGCCATCACGGCCGAAGAACGCCGCCACCATTCTCATTGTCGCGGATCATTACAGCACGTTGGCGCAAAGTGCGGAGCGATCGATGAAAGCTGCGTTGGAGGAGCGCTTCCCTCGTATGATGACGGCCTGACATCCGTATAGTTTCAGAGCTTCATTTGTGTCCGTAGGAGTGAGGTATGGCGTGCGATCTCTGCGACGACACGGGCTGGGTGTGTGAGGACCACGGCGACCGGCCGTTGAAGGGCGACAGCAACCGCGCTGACGCCTGCTCTTTTGGCGCCGGCAAGCCCTGCCCTCGCTGCAATCGTGACAGTCGGCATGTCAACCTCACGCCGCGGCTGCCCATCGGCGTGACGATCGATCGCAAGCACGGGGGCCCCGAGGCAAATTGAGAAAAAATTGCCCCACCAAGCAAAACAACGACGGGGCAGTGTGGGAGGAAAAGGCGAAGCCTCACACACCACGCTAGCCCGCCGAATAGCCGCCTATCGTGATTCTACTCATTGAACAGATGGAGGGCGTAGCCTCCCGGCCGCATTGACAATGATTCGCCGCTCTCGGCAACGGTCCAGTGCCGCGGTGCAGGCGTCCCGTGGCGGTTTTGACACTGTTCAAAAAAGCCTTTTGTGATCAAAGACGCGAAATGTCATCGTTTGACAGCGCAAGTGCTTGAAAATACGCGCTTGGTGCAGTTCAGCCGGGGTCGCCAATAAATCAGGCATTTCTCGACAGCGCCAAGCATACGGCCGCGCCTGACTGTCTCCCACAACGACGACAACATCCCGCGGCACGGGCATCCTGCTTTTCGCCACAGCCACCAGATGGCCGCCGCCAGCAAAAGGCAGGCGCCAAAGGGCTCCGGCACGAGAAACATGCCGCAAGTGGCAAGCGCGACCGGTGAATTGATCCTGCGGAAATTTGTCATGAGCTCAGGCGCGCCCGCCTCGGGGCAAGGCCGGAACCTTAACAAAGTATTAACGGCGAGCGTTAAGAACGACCGGGGTATGGTTAACGCGCCGCCGCCTGGCAAGGATGTCTCGTTTTGCACACCGGGAAGCGCGGGGTGGCCCAGCGCATGGCTGACTGGCGTCGGCAGGCAGGCAGTTTTGACGCGACAATCGGTTTGTGCCAACAACCTTAGGGTTTCGTTTGAATGAAAGGACTTCAGACATGGCGAAAGCCTCGACCGGCCGCAGAGGCCCTACTGCCGTAGATACCCACGTCGGGCAAAAGATTCGCGCCCGGCGGATTTTTTTGCAAATGAGCCAAACCGAGGTTGCCGACGCGGTCGGCATCACGTTCCAGCAGATTCAGAAATACGAGAGAGGCGCGAATCGCGTCGGGGCGTCACGCCTGCAACAAATCAGTGACGTGCTGGGCGTCTCGCCATTTTATTTCTTTGACGGCGCACCAACCGTTGGCAAGAAGATGCCTGCGCAGAAAGACGGCGAGCTATCGGAAGGCGCAATCCTTTCCTTCCTCGCGACGCGAGAGGGCGCCACGCTTGTCCGCGGTTTTCTCGCGATCGAACAAAAAACAATCCGCAGGAACGTTATTGAATTCATCGATACTTTGAAGGGGCGATGACTATGCCGGCGCGGGGCGGGCATCGCAGCTAGCCCACCGCGTCGCCGAACACCTCGCCGGAGTGACCAATAAAATCAGTGGGTTATCACACCTCGGCGAGTCAAAAACCCAAACGCCGTCGACGACCCGAGCCCGGATGTTCTGCCGCCGCAACAGTGCAAGCGGAGAAATTCCCCGTGTCACCGCTGCAATAATATCGCCGGCGCGGCGTTAGTGATGGAGCACCATCGCAACTCCGGGAGATCGCCATGAGAATTTTGCTTTTGCTATCGGCAATTTTCGCCGTGACCGCCGGGATCGGCACGCCCGCGCAGGCGCAAAATTATCCGTGGTGCGCGCAATATAGTGGCCTGGGCGGCACCAATTGCGGGTTCACGAGTTTTCAACAGTGCATGGCCACGCTCGCCGGCATAGGTGGCTTCTGTAACGCCAATACGCAATACGTTCCACCCGGCGGGCAACCGGCGCCGCGCGCTCGCAGGCAGTGGTGATCGTCCGCTGGCGACCCCTATAAAAGAGCTTGGGGCCGCCCACAGAGGCGGCCCCGTGCATTCCTAATTGGGCCAGCACTTTTTGCCTTCCGGGCCGAGATGATATCCCGGAGGGCAGGCTCTGCCGTCGAACATCGGATGGCATCTGCCGCCCGGACCCCGCCAGAATCCCGGACCGCAGCCTTCCGCGGCCTTGATCACCAGGCTATTGGCATTGCCGACCTGAGCCGGCGTGACCGCGGCGCCGGCGGCGGTTGCAAAACCGAAAGCCAACGCGACACCCAAGAAGACCGTTCGCGTCATCCTGTATTCCTCCCTGCTTATATGAAAATGGTCGCCCCGGTTAATTGAACTGATTCACGGGACATTGGGCAACATTATTCTGGTTGAGGGCGGAAAAGCCTCAATCCCACAAGGCGTGAAGCCGCCGGCCAAGGGAATTTCGGCTAATCCAAGAACTTCGGCTAATCCAAGAACTTCGGCTAATCCAAGAACTTCGGCTAATCCAAGAACTTCGGCTGATCCAAGAACTTCGGCTAATCCAAGTCGGCGGTCTGCTTTGTCCGCGCTGCCGCCGCGCTCAAGGCTGCCAGCATGCATTGGATCAAATTGCCGCCCGCTGCGGTTCGCAACTCGTCCGGCGGGATGCCGGCGCGGATCGCGTCCTCCCGGCACAGCGCCACCAGCCGCACCGTTTCCCGCATCCTGTACTCGTCGGCCACCGCCGCGACATGGTCCGCCAACCAGTGCTCCAAAAATTCGCGCGCCCGCCCGCTCATCTCTGGCTCCTCACGCATACATTGATCCCAAGATTTTTCCGGCTTCGATCGCGTTGCGCATTCTTCCACCGCCATATTGCTTGCGCGTCTGGATGTCAGCGTGAGGTCGTGGCCGAATTGCGCAATCCGAATGGCCAAATGATGGTATCGCGCCACCATTGTGATTGACTCTCGTAAAGCAGATGCGACAGTGCGCGTGTACGTGTAACAGTAGTTGCGTTGGGGGGAATGTTCCGTGGCCTCGCCTGCGTATTGGGCCTCCACGGGTTGGAAATTGTCCGCGACGTCGCTCAGGGCGATCGTTGCGGGCTGTCTCCGCTCATCTCGAAATTTTTGGACGACCGCCGCGCGATATCTACGCCGGGCGTCTGAATATCTTTGGCCGATCGTCGCGTTCCATCTTGGCAAATCGTCGCGATATCTTTGGGCAACCGCCGCAAAAGGCTTGCGCCAATCGACGGAATATCTCGGCGCGACCGTCGCCGGCTATCTCGGCAAATCGTCCAAAATCCAAATCGTCGCCGTCGCCGTTCTTGCGATCGCGTCGGGCCTCGTCGGCTTTGTGACGACAAGCGCGTTCTTGCGGCCGCCGGCGCCTGCCCCGGAGGCGCACGAAGCACGACCACAGGCCAAGTATTCCTGGGTGACGGAATATGAAATCGAGCGGGCGCAAAAACTGGGTCGGCAGTTGCTCGACATCAGTCCCGCCGCGCTGTTGGCGATGTATGAGCGCAGCGGCAGCGATGCGGTTGAGACCTATCGCGATGCATGGGTCAAGATCGACTATCCCATCATATCGTTCGACCGGCAGACATTCGCCAAAACGACCTACGACGTGGTCGAGGCGGCGGCGCATTTCCAGTCGGTATTCCCGGGAAAAATCATCGCTATTTTCAACGCGCAACAGTGGGGCACACAGCTGTTCTTAGGTTCAGGGCATACCATTATGATCAATTAAACCAGGCGTTTCTTTGGTTTAATGGCCTACAAATCTTCCCAGAAAACGGCATTGGGAACCGTGTGGGAAGATTGCAACACCTTCGATAATAATAGGGGACAACCATGGGGCTTAAGTGGACGGCCAAGCTGACGGTGGAATTTGAAATGATGGACGGCCAGCCCGATAGTCTGGTGCGTGTCGTACTCGCCCGCGAGGTGGCTCAGTTTCAATCGAGCATCGAGCGCGGACGCGAAGTGGCGCGGACAGGCGTCAAGCCTGGCTCTGCCAAAGTTAAAGTGGTGTCTGAAGGCCCGGCTTAGAAATTCGCTATGCCACCGCTTCCCCGCCGCGGCCGTCTTCACAGCCAGATGGCGACGAACCAAACGGCCATAATGAAGCCAACGAACAATAATCCGGTCCGTATATGGCGAAGCGGCGGGCCGCCTGGTGGGTCGAATGCGGTGACCAGGACAAGACCGACCAGAACGGCTCCGACGAGAACGAAATCGTGCCACTCATCTGGGATCGTCATCTTAACTCGCTGACCCACTTGTTGCCGCTGCGCTCCGCATAATACTCCTCGGCCACGCTCGATTTCGACAGGCAAACGAGCTCGGCGAACGGCGCATTCGGCCGGCAGGATCGGCACGACAGCGCCGGGGTAAGGGCCGTCACGGCCGCACCGCGGTGCCAGTCGAGCGTGCGCAGGTCGACGTCGCCGGTGGTGCGGCAGGCTGGGCAGCGCGCCCGTAGGAACCAATAGCCTGCGGTGATGGCGGCGCCGATCGTCGGAGAGAACAGCATCGGCATTTGGCCTGGCGCTCGTTCCAGGCGGCGACCAGCTGCTCGGCATCTTCGAGGATCTGGCGATCGGTCGCACGCCGGGCGGCGGCTTCCTTCTCGGCCTCCTGCCGGCGCGCATCTTCCATTTTGCGCTTGTTAAAGCCCATGGCGGGGATTAGGGGCGTATTGTGGACATAACAACTGATTCTCCCGATTTCCGAATAGAGATTAGGCACTGTATTGGGCCGTCTTATGCCTACATTTGGGAAATTTACTCTGTCAGGGAGCTAAAGCGCGTCAAGCGCAGTTCTCAAACATATCCCACCTGCGGCGTAGCTATGAAGGCCGGGAAAAAAGCGCTGCTTCGCATGATCGCATCGCTCCACAGTCATCTTGTGGCTGAGCCGCAGCGCGAAAGCGGAACCTTCCCATAAATCCTATCAGTCTGCCGACTGTATAGGCGCTTGGGCAGCAAACCTGCTATCGAGCGACAACGCGTTCCTTATGGCGGTGAACATTGCCAAGCGTGCCGCGGCAGACATGAGATGCCAGAAAAATATATTAAACCAGCCGTCGTATCAGCCGGGACGCTTATGATGTTGTTGGGCGTGTACCATTTGGGTGGGTGGTGGGGTCTGTTGACGGCGCTTGGGGCCACCATGCTCTTGTTGGGCGCACTGAGCTAAAGCAGCATTCAGCCGCGACATGATTGCCGAGCGCGATGGACTGCCCCGCCCATCAGCAAGCGCTCAAACGCGGCGACGAATTGCTGAAGGCGGCGAAGGACCGCCCCCCGCCGCCCGCGCCATGGCGTCACGGAACCGCGTGTCCATCTCAATTAGCCGCGATCTAAGTAACGCAACGGCGCGATCGGCGTCATCATCCGGGTCCGGCGCAGCACTGGCCAGCTTGGACGGACGGATATGGGACGGCACAGGCATTATCGCCCCCGATAGAACTGATCAATTCTGGCACGGCTATTCCAAGAGCATCGATATCGTCAAGGCCGAGGCTACGGATTAACGGAACGCGGTTAGCGCTGGCGCGGTCTTGCGATTGCCGTGCTCATTATGGGAAGTTAGGCCGTTCTAGTGGCTCTTGTAAGTATCGTGTGGGGTGTAAAAATGTCAGAGTTCCAACCTTTTCGGAGACAAGTGTCGATCGACCGTGACGGCGAAGATTTTGTCATAACGTTCCGTCCCTTGAACATCGGTGCGATCCGACACAGCGAAGCCGCGGAGCTTCGGAAGATTTGTCATCACCTCCGGTGGCAGATCGTAAGCGACACGGTGCCTGAGCCCGACGACATCAGGTCTTGGTAGATTGCCCCGTCGCTTCCCGTCGCCCTGGTCGATCGAGGAAAGCTCCGCGTGCTTCATCGTGCGGGACGGCGACAAGCAGGCGCTGGCGTATGTCTATTACGAGAACGAGTTCCGGCCGGCGATCGGCCGCAAAGCTGCTCACGCGCGACGAAGCATTCCTTATCGCGGTCAACATCGCCAAGCTGCCAAGCGTGCCACGGCAGATATTGAAGGACATTCCACGGCCGCCGAACACGACCAGCCGGGACGATTGACGAGCGGCAACGGAGAACGAGCATGACGGACGTCCTCCAGCTGGGAATCTTCGTTGCCGTCTTGATCGCGTTTGTGGTCATTGGCTGTCTGGCGACGCGGGCTTCGAAAAAGTCGCCTTGACGCCAAAGCCTGATCCCGCTCCGGTCTTCATCTTCGCCTTGGTGCCGTGCTTCGTTGTGTAGGTACCCGGCTCACTTTGTTCCGAACTAAGTGAGCGACGCATATCACCTGCGAACTTGTTGCCGACGTGGCACCGCCTCGTGCTCCACGTCGCCTCCAGGGCCGTCGCGACTTCCGGATTTTACGCGCCCGCGAGGAACCTCACAGCAACCCCCGCATTAGATCGATGGCGGCCGGTTTTTACCCGTATCGTACCGTCCGGTCGTGCCCGGGGTGGCCCCGGGCCGAAGACAAGCCCCTCTACCCGGGTACCGGGGCCACACTCGGGCGCTGTTCGATTTCGGCTGCTTCCCGCCGAACACGCCGCCGGACAAGGGCCGCCTATCTACGCACGTTGAATACTAGTGTAGGCTCGGCACAGGGCCGCGAGCGGGACGTGCCGAAGTCCCTGGGCGAACCGCAGCCAGCATGCCATCGGCGGGCAGCTAATCCGAAAGCAATGGACTGTCTTTGCTACGTCGGCCGCATCTGGCCAGCCGCCGGTCATGCGTTTGGCCGGTCAACATCAACTATCAATCGAGGGAGTTTTCCATGATCTCGACCAAACTTGCGAGCATCGGCCTCGCTGCGTCGCTCGTCGCCGTTCTACCGGCCGTATCCGCACAAGCTCAGGCTCCCCGCACTTTCGTCTCGGCGGCGGGTAGTGACAGCAATCCCTGTAGTTTCGCCGCGCCGTGCCGGCATTTCCAAGCCGCAGTGAACGCGACCAGTGCGGGGGGTGAAGTCGATGCGCTCGACCCGGCCGGTTACGGCCCGATCATCATCAGCCAGGCCGTCACTATCGAGGGCCAAGGCTGGTCCTACATAGCACCGCCAAACAACGGAATCGCAATCACGATCAATGCCGCGAGCGGGAAAGTCGCTATACACGGCGTCTCGCTCAATGGAGCCGGCATTACCGGCAATACCAACGGCATAGTATTCAATTCCGGCCACAGCTTAAACGTTCGGGACAGCGTGATCCAAAATTTCACAGATTTTGGTATCTTGTTCACTCCGAACTCTTCGACGCTGAACCAGATTTTTGTGTCGAACACGCTAATTTCAGATAATGGTAATAATGGAATGACCATTGGGCCTGCCGGTACGGGACCTACGAGCGGCGTCCTCGATCACGTCCAGATGGAAAATAATGCAAGTGAAGGACTACGCGTTAGATCCGACATCCAGACTGTCAACATCACCCTCAGCGACAGCGTGATCGCGAATAACGCATCCACTGGTGTCTTGGCCGAATCAGAGGGCGTTGGAACAGCAAGCGTCATGGTGCGGAACTCCACAATCGCCAATAATCACGAGGGATTGGTGGCTCTCAATACTGGCGCCACCATTCGCGTTACGCGATCAACGATTACGGGCAATACCAGTATCGCGTGGAGCGCTCCCCCCGGCAGCAATAATGTAGTGTTGAGCTACGGCGACAACAACATCGACGGCAATGGGGGTGGCAACTTCGAACCGCCGAACCCCCTCCTATATCATTAGCGATGCGCGATGAGGTGCGCCGGGCAAGCGCGGGCCGGCCCGGCGCCGTGGGTGACCATGCAGTCCGCCGCGTCGGTTTCATGTCCGCTTCTCTAAACGGCCGTACTAGCCCAGCGTATCGGAATTAGCTTCATCGCAGTGCAGCACATTTGTCTGTTCAACGTACGCTTTGGGTCAGGACCGACCGATTCCGCCGGTCGACGCCATGTCGGCTTTGCCCCCAAGAGCGACCAAATTGCAGCGCAGCAACTCAGTCGATACGTGACCTGGGTCCGCGGCGTCTGTAGCGATTTTCTTCATAAACGTTTCGTCTTAACGACGATCATTAGAATTCCAGATTCACAAGCCGGTCTCAATCTGGAAACGCGAGGGTCGTCGTTGGTGAGGCAAGCGGTGCGGTTGGCGCCAGTGTCGAATCGGGCCGGGCGACTTGCGTCTGTAAGGCATAATTCGATCCGAACAAGGCGCCAAATTGTCTATTCGCCAGGGAACCATCGTTATCGGTCCAGGGGATGGGCGGCAATTGCGGCAGCTCAGGTCCAGACCCGGGCGGCAATGCTCTCGCCAGGGGTACAATCTCGCCCGGAAACTGCGCATGGAAAACTTCATTCATTCCGCCGTCGAGTTCCGCTATAAATCGGGGCGACTGGTACGTTGTTTTTTATCAATTGCGTGTATTCGACATCGTCGGCGCGTTGTTTCCGCAGCGCCGCCTGGGCGATTTTAGGATTGACGACAAAGGCGGGGCACTGACCTTTCGCATCGAACACAAGCGGGTTCGGCGAACTCGGGGGTTGTTGGGCATCAAACACGTAACGACGATTGCAGACATCCACTTTAGGTTCGAGATGCGTGGCCTCGAAATGATCGTTCCCAATCTTGAGCATCTTCCAAAAGGCCAAGTGCGGATTGGTTCGATGCCGGGCCAAATTTGCAGGTGTCATGCGGAACGGATAAGCCTGGACCTGGAATGATGGTCGTCCGCGTAGCGAGTCGCGCGCCAGCGAGTAGATCTCGGCGATCTGCTCGTCGGTCATGGCATAGCAGCCGCTCGACGAGCAATCTCCGTGGATCATGAGAAAGGTACCATCGCGATTGTTCACCTTGTCGAAGGCGTTGGGAAAGCCGGTATTGATCGCTAGATAGAAGTTTGAATTCGGATTCATCAATTTGGGGGTAATTGTATAGAAGCCCTCAGGGGTCTGACGGTCGCCTTCATACATTTTTGGCCCAAGATCGCCCGACCACCGACAGATCGGATAGATTTTGAGAAGCTGGAAGTGGCCGGTAGCGTCCTGCTTCCAAACTTCAAGTTCCGCTTCTTCTTTGAAAATGCGCAGAATGACAGGTGAACTTTGCGTCATTTTCTTTTGGTGAAATAGTGAGAGCAGCTCGGGCGACAGCTCTCTCGTTGCCTTTTCCGGCAACTGATTGCCATTTTCGCCAAAGCATCGCACAGGCGTCATTGCACCAGCGAGAGCTGCTGATAGCACAAGCGCGCGGATCAGCGTGGCGTGGATCAATGCTACATACCCCGACTGTGGGGTCTTCTATCTTTAACAGCGCCTTCGTCAGGCAAGGACAGCGTCCCCCAACGGATTAGACCGTAACATATCGCGGGCCTGTTTGTGCAGCACAGCAATTGCTGCGCGCGAAATGACGAAATGGGTCATGAACGTCATTTTCGGCGCCCCAATCCGATGTCCGTTCTTCCCCTGACAACGACCAAACCGGCGGCCCGCCGTGACAGTCGAAAAGGGTCACGAACGACCGAATCACTGTGCTGGCGCGATGTCCGCTTCTCCCCCAAAAGCGACCAAGCCGCTGCCTACGGCAAACGTCGCTGGGGCCAGACCGATTGGTGCGTGATATTCTTCCCCGCATTGCACCCGGCATGATCCCAGTGGCGGCGGGTTAAATGGCAATCGGCATTGGAAGACGGCAATTCATCTCCGCGCTTGGCGGCGCTGCCGTTGGGCGGCCGCTCGCTGCGCACGCGCAGTCGGGTCGACAGAAAATGCCCCTGATCGGTATCATCGACGATGCGCCAATCTGGGACCATTTTCGGCAAGGGTTGCGCGATCTCGGCTACATCGATGGTCAGAACATCACGATTGAGTATCGCTCAGCGAACGGGCAAGCCGACGAACTCGCCGCCGCTGCCAGCGATCTGGCCCGACTTCCAGTGGATGTCATCGTAACCAACGGCTCGGCAGCGAGCCATGCTGCCCGGCAAGCAACGAAGAGCATTCCAATAATCATGATCGCGGTCGGCGATCCTGTGCGGGCGGGGCTCGTCGAAAGCCTCGCGCGGCCTGGGGGGAATGCCACTGGCAATACCATCCTCGGCACAGAAATGACTGCCAAACGAGTGCAACTCCTTAAGGAGATCATTCCGGGAGCGATGCGAGTTGCCTTTCTTTGGAACCCGAATAACCTGTCACATCTCGCCTATCTCGACGAGTGGCGAGCTGTGGCGCCCGTGTTGGGCATAAATCTGGTGCTCGTCGAAGTGCGCAGTTCCGACCAGTTCGACAGCGCCTTCTCCGCAATGATGCAGCAGCACCCCGACGCATTTAGCATGACCGCCGATCCCTTCCACGTGTCTCACATTGGATGGATCATCGATTTCATGGCAAAGAATCGCCTGCCCGCCATGTACTTGCTGAAGGAAAACGTAAGTGCCGGAGGGCTGATGT
Source organism: uncultured Alphaproteobacteria bacterium (assembly GCA_963821175.1). Lineage (GTDB taxonomy): Bacteria > Pseudomonadota > Alphaproteobacteria > Rhizobiales > Xanthobacteraceae > BOG-931. Next base: position 46,825 of record CAWGCU010000015.1, on the reverse strand, counting down.
CTTACGGCCCAAGCCTTCCGGATTTATTCCGACGTGCTGCCGAATATGTGCACAAGATCCTGCAAGGCACCAAGCCCGCGGATTTGCCCGTAGAGCAGCCCACGATATTCGAACTTGCCATCAATTTAAAAACCGCCAAGGCGCTCGCCCTCACAGTGCCGGCTACGCTGCTAGCGACCGCCGACGAGGTGATCGAATGAAACTTCCCCGCCGCAAATTTCTGCGTCTGGCGCAGGCGCTGCCGCGCTGCCGGCCGTGTCGCGGATCGCGAGGGCGCAAACCTATCCGGCGCGGCCGGTGCACTTGATCGTCGGCCTCCCGGCCGGTTCCACGCCCGACATCCTTGCGCGCCTTGTCGGTCAATCGCTATCGGAACGCCTCGGTCAGCAATTCGTCATTGAAAACCGACCGGGCGCCGGTGGCAATCTCGGCACCGAAGTCGCCGTGAGGGCGCCGCCGGATGGCTACACGCTCCTCTTGGTCCTTTCGGCCTATGCGGTCAATCGCGACGCTCTACGACAAACTCAGCTTCAATTTTCTCCGCGACATCGCACCAGTCGCGAGTATCGCCGACACTCCTTTTGTCATCGTGGTCAATCCATCGGTTCCGACCAAGACGATTCCCGAGTTCATCGCCTACGCCAAGGCCAATCCGGGCAAGCTCAACATGGCCTCGAGCGGTAACGGCACCGCGCCGCATGTCTTCGGCGAGCTGTTCAAAATGATGACCGGCGTTGACCTGGTTCACGTCCCGTATCGCGGCAGTTTTTGGCCCGATCTGCTAGGCGGAAGTGTGCAGGTAGCGTTTAGCCCGATACTTTCGTCGATCGACTACATTCGAACGGGCAAGCTGCGCGCCCTTGCGGTGACCACCGCGATGCGTCAGGAGGTATTGTCGGATATCCCGACCGTGGCCGACTTCGTGCCGGGCTACGAGGCGAGCGCCGTCAACGGGATAGGAGCCCCGAGAGCCACGCCCACCGAGATCGTCGACAAACTCAACAAGGAGATAAATGCGGGGCTCGCCGATCCCGAGCTGAGGGCCAGGCTTACCGACATCGGTGCCTCGGTGCTTGTGGGCTCGCCCGCCGATTACGGCAAACTCATCGCGGAAGAAACGGAGAAGTGGGGCAAGGTGATCAAGTTCGCGAACATCAGGCCGGACTGAGCCGAGACACCCGGCCGATATTCCGTAACACCCGTTTCGCGAATTGAGCTTTTCGCAATGCGGTATTCGACAATGGCAAAGCGACGCTATGGGTCAACTTCGTCGTTATGGCCGCTCCGGCCCGATGTCCGTTCTTCCCCCATAAGCGACCGCGATAGCGACTTGCCAAGCGGTCGCTAGGGGCCAAAAGCGGCGGTTCCCCACGTCCAGACATAGGTGCCGGGTGTCACGCCGAGGCTGGCGAAGATGGAACCGGCATACGGATCGGTATCCGAAAGGGTGGTGTCGGAGCATGGAGAAGCCCGCGCGCGCGGGCTGTCATTTCCGACAATACGTCTCCGGCAAAGCTATTCTGTCAATTGACAGCCACCTGAGCAGGCTATTTGATCACCAGTTAGATATCTCAAGCATGGCAGGGGTAGTCAGTCATGTTGCAGGCGCAGTCAGCGGTCCAGTCATCGGAAATTCTTCAATCACCTGGAGTAATCCAGTCACTTGAGGGCGTTAGGGCGAGGGTCGTGGAGCAGTTGACGGGTGTGCCGGAATTTCGAGCATTGTTGGCAGTCGAAACGGCAATCGAGGAAGTCGCAAATATTCCCGACCTCATGGCTTGCTTGGACTCCGCGAAGACGAAGATCATTGACCGACTGATGAAGGTCCGCGAATACCAAGCATTGCTCGCGGTCGAGAAGTCAATTACGGAAATCTCCGAAGTTCTCGGTGTGTTAGCTGGTAGTGAATTCCCCAACGCGACTGCTCCAGCGGTTGCTCCAGAGGCACAAGAGGCTCTGCAACTGGAGGCAGACGAACCCACCCCCCCACTCGCTAGGGCGCCACAGCCGCCGGAACCAGTCGCTAGTCCTACGGCGCCGCTTCAGGTTTCGGCACGTACATCAAAAATCGAGGATGTGGCAGACAACCTTGCGACGGTACTGGGATTGTCGAAACAATAAATTAACCGACTCAGCCAACCCTTGCTCATATCAGGTGAGCAAGGGGATCATTTCGTGCTTGAACAAGCCATTCTGGACCTGCAAATCATTGAGCGATCTGTTGCGGCAAAGACCTTGCCGAACCTAAAAATTCGCTTGGCGTTACGCCGGTGCATGAAGGAGTTACGCGCGCTCACTATTGTCCCCCAATGCCAACAAGACGCCCAACCTGAGTCCTAGGATCGTTCGAAAAGATAAACGCGCGGCACATTACGCCGCCAGCGTCACAACTTAAGCGATGGTTGGTATCCATTCAGCGATTGGCAACACGTTTCTGAAATTCCGCGTAACTTTCAAACCGAGTAGGCTTCAGATGTCCCATCGTCGTGATACCCGACCAAAGTCCAGTGACCCTCGAATTTTTCATCCCAAAACGACAAGTCCCATTTGCCGATTTGCTTTAAATCAAAGATTACCGCGTCAACATTTCCGTCGCCGTTTCTGTCGAGCCGCAGGAATATCGCCTTACTCTTATCATCTGGAGTAACTAATTCGGCGCTGTCCTTGCCGGTACAAAACATATCCATCGAAACTACCGTGGCGTCGTTCTCCTTGTTTCGGAATTTCGATAGTGCCTTCGCCTCACATTTTTCCTTGGGCTGCGTCTTTTTTCGGTCCTGAGCAATTCTGTTTCCCGAACGAGCAAGAAATTTTCTCACATCGTCAACCGAAACAGCAAAATTTAACCCTTCGGCTGACGCATCCTTGAAAGTATTTACGCCAATTAACGCGCCAGAATCGCTGAGCAGTGGGCCGCCAGAATTACCTGGGTTAATCGGCGTCTGCGTTTGAATAACATCCGCCTTGTGCTTGATTGTATCGCCCTTCTCCTGCCAACCATATCCTTGCCGATACTGACTGATTACCCCTGTCGTATATGTCCAAGATTCACCCTCAGGGTGTCCGATGGCGTGCACATCGATTCCAACCGCAATTTCGCTGAAGTCAGCGAGCCGGATAGGACTTCTTCCGGCCGGCACTTCGGACGCCCTTATGAGGGCAAGATCGGCAACCTCATCGTACTGTACGACGCGCGCCAGCTTCATGTCGTCGCGTGTGGGTATTTTGCCATCGACCGGCGGTTTAAACATCGCTGCGACATATTCATAGCCGTTCACAACATGCCAGTTCGTCAAAATATTTCCCGAGGCATCCAGTAACGAGCCCGAGCCAAAGCTGTCCTTGTTTGCGACCAAAACAACCGAAGGAGAAATCGTGCGATAAAGCTGCGCATCTTTCGCGCTGCGTGTAGTGCCAGAATTTTCCAGAACTGGATTTTGCGCGATTTTCGACAATTCATTGATGGGCAGATCGCTCGTTAACTCAGCAAGATCAGTAGATAGACTTTGAACTACCCTTGGACCGCTGACGGCGGTGCCGTGCATTTCCATTTTCATTGAAGAAGCCGAAGGGAAACTATCGGCTTGCGCCAAAGCTGCGCTTGACGAAATAATCATACAAAGCACTGATGATGCGAACGTTATTTTCATTTCGGCGACCCTTCCTGTACAGATTGCATTTGAATATTCTCGCGAGTGACCGTCAGTTCTAAGGGACTACTCTGGCCCATGCGCGATATCGTCAGCACAACCTTCGTGTTGGCAGGACCACGGGTCTTTTCTATTACCTGCTCGAGTGTGAGACCCCTTAGCGATTCGCCGTCGACATGGGTAACGATGTCATTTTTCTTGACACCGGCTCTTTCCGCTGGCGAGCCGTCAAAAACCTCCGCAACCTTAGTCGCGCCTTCATCTGACATAAGCTGAATCCCAAGGCCGCCATAAGTCTTCTTGCAGAAAATGGCTTGCAATGACGCGAAAGGTGAGAACGCTTTGAATTCTGAAGTCGTACCCTCGGTCCCAGGTGCAGCGAATGCAAGACGCACGAGTTGATCTGAGGAATTCCAAAATTCAGTCTTGGTAACTACAAATTTGTTTTCGTCGCAGCTGATCAATCCCCGGTCCACTTCGGTACGATAAGCCGGAGGATCTGCAATTGACGCGTTTCCGGAAAGAAATGCGCCTACACTGTGGTCGGAGTCGTATTTCACAAGAAGAATAAACTCCTCATTATTTTCTGTGTCTTGGCCATTGTTAATTTGTTCGTAAAATATCTCTCCGTCCCCGGCGACAGTACTGGAGAGAGAAGTAAATTTCATGGCAGCGATGTGCTCTTTGGTGGCAAGTGGAGCACTAACCGCATCATGACACGCTATGTTGGCAGCCACAGTGCCGACCGAGCTACTTGAGAGTGTAATGCCAATTGAAAGATTTAGATATTGAGGGTCAGCCCACTTATAATGGTAGAGTAATTCACCCGAGTTATTAAAGATTGCTTCTTCCGATATTGCCGTGATGGGCTTTGTGCAATCGTATACATCCAGGTCTTCTATATAGGCGGCATCGGGGAGTGATTTTCCCCAAAACACTTTTGGCGCAGACGGGTCTATTAGATATTTTACTTTGGCTGCTGCCTTATCTCCGAATTGCTGGATTGAGCTGAGTTGTATGAAGTTTGGAATATGTGGAGTGGCAGTTCCGTACAATGTCCACTCCGTATGTTCCGAACGTTTCAAGGCCGCGATAGTGTTCTGGACTTTGGCGCGTTTTGTTGTCTCGGGATATTTTTGCAAATATGTCTCTAGCGCATTCACACTGTTGGTCTGTAGTGCAATCTGAAATTCTTCATCTTCCGACTGTTTGGCTTGTAATACTATGTCTCCCGTTATGGGGACCGGCATACTTGAACAGGCGGGCGTTAGACACACAATATTTTCGAGAGATGCGTATTTAAACGGACGTTGCAGATTTTTGGTAGTCAATCGAACCTCACGCGTGACCAGCGAGAACATGTCATCAATTGACATTGGCTTTTGCATATATCGCAAAAGCGCCTGCGTGAATGGACTGTGTTGCCCTTTACCATCGTCTGCCACGGCGCCAGCATCTGTCGCGTAGGCGATAAAGACGCCGCCACCAAGTTTGTTCTGCCTAAAATTTGAGGCCGATGCCGGGGCCAACCCAACCGGAGAACTGCCTCGCCCTTTTACGATGTTCTTGAATAAGACCGGATTATCCCGGCACGCATCAAGAAAAACTATCTTTGTATTCGACCCAATACTGTTAACTAAGTCATCAACTTTCAGTGCGGAGAATTCAATGTCGGCGTCAGTGCGAGGAATATCAATATCGGCCGGGAGCAGATAATTAGTGCCGTTCAACTGTGCGGCGTGTCCCGCATAATACACCACAGCAACGTCGGTGTTCTCTAACTCATTGGCGAATTTGCGAACTGCGCTCCGGATGCTGTTCTCGGTTGCGTCCAATACCAACTCAGTCCTGTACCCCATTTTTTGAAAGGTGTCGGCAATCGAACGCGCATCGTTTGTAGGATTGGATAGCTTCGGCAATTTGGTATAGTTGCTGTTTCCAATAACCAGCGCAATGCGCGTTTCATTGGACGGCACGACCGTAGGCGTAGCGTGTTGTTGCAACGGCGGGGGTGACGCAGCCTTCTCGGCGACTTGTGTTGTGGTAGAGGATTTCGGTGGAGGTGAGATGCCGGAGAGCGCTGCGGAAAGCGCCCCATTTAGGTTATTCATCGCGACGTTAAAATCTCCGAATGTGATTTTGCCGTTATAGAGTTCCGCGACTTTGGCGTCCTGCTCTCTTTCAACGCCGTAAATCATGGCGTTTGGTTGCGGTGGCAGCATCGCATAAACGGGAGCATATGCGGTTCGGCACTTTTCAAGTGTCTTGATCGCCGAATCTGCGAGCGGCTTGTCTTTGGAGCGAAGTTTCTCGGTATTGGTTAGCATCGAAAATGTTGGTTTTTCCTCACCTAGCGGAATTTTGCCGCGCAAGGGATCGAACAAGCGATCCGACCATAGTGTCTTGCACGCTGCGCGGGCTTGAGCGAATGCACCTTCGTAGGTCTGGTTAAATGTTGGCGAGTGCGGCTCTTGTGCTTGTGCGTATACAGAGTACCCGCACGTGGCTGCGAAGAGCCCGAATGCCAAAATAATGACGTTGCCACGTCCACTCATGAAACAACCCACCCGAGAACCCCTCGAACGTATTAGCCCGAGTTGCGGTGGGGGGGATAGAGGTTGCGGTGCTAGAATTGTTGCCTGTGACCTTAAGTGAGGAAATCAGGTGCTAGTTGAGGACGCTATGAAATCGCCCCACCGCGGGGAGCTTCGCTCGCCCGACGCGGCCGCCTGAAGAGGCACATCAAGTCATTTTCCTAAACCAATGAAATAATAAGAAAATGCTCGTCAGCGCGCTAGGCAAAGGTCGCATAAAGGAGCCCAGCGAATAGGCCGCGCGGCCCAAAACTATTTTTTTGGCTGAACCCCGTTGGAGAGACCTCAAAATCGTCTGTACTGCCCCATCGGAACACGGGCGCACGCCGCGCGCGCAGGATCGGACCCAGCCATCGGGTTAGGCCCACCACACCCCAGGCCGGCCCAACACCCGCCGGCGCGCCACGGGGCTTCCCATGAGGTTCCCAGAAGGGGTTTCGAGCGAGGGCCACACTACGAAAGCGCTGAAAATGCGGTGTTGTTGTAATTTCGAGCCATGTTCACCGACAGTCTTCCTTACTGTTGATATTAGCAATTTATCGCCTGGCGCGCGGCGGCGCCGCCATGTGCTGCCGGTGCCCTCGCCCGCGGGAAACCTGTAGCGACAGCTACGACCAGGCCAAGGGCAGGAAAATGCCTGCCAGAACTGCCTCTAGAAGGTCACAGCGCAGAGCCGCTCCGTGAGCGGCGATTCTGATACGCTGGACTATTTACACGCTGTGAAACCGCAGCCACGGCCTTTGCTGTGGCCTCTGAGAGGCATCCTGAATTGATTGCGTTGTATAGCGTTCTGCGGCTAACGCCGGCAGCATTAGCAACGCCTTGGATGCTAGGCCTACGATCATATCGCAGTTGCCGCAGCCATTGAATGACTTGCTGCTCGGTCATGGGCCTGCCCTTGTAACCGACTTACCGGCTGCTAGCCAAGCGGCATAAGCCTTGAGCCGGACACGGCTTTGGTTGCGTTGCGCGACGGATTGCAAACCTTTCATGGCCCGCGAGATTATCACACAAGGCGGCGGACACGACCCGGTCGCGCCCTCGCAGTGCACATCACCGCCGACGCAGGAACGGCGGAATATCCAGCCCGTCATCCAATTTCGGCGGGCATCCCAGCCGCTCGGCCAGCCACTTGCTGTTCCTCTGGCAGTCCTGCAGCAGCACCCTATTAGCTCCAGCCTCGCCAGCAGGAGATGGCGTATCTAGTTCTGAGTACTTTTGTTCGCGATCAACACCGCCGCCCTCTGAGTACTTTCGGTCGTCAGTTGCCGGGGGTGGTGAGTACTTTCGGTCGTCGGGAGTGAGCACTTTCGGTCGTCGGTGTGAGTACTTTTGTTCGCTGTTTTTCTGTTTCTTTGACTGGCGATCGAATAGTTCACCGCCCCATTGCAGGTAGTCTTTGGTTGCCCTGACGGGCTTACCGTCCAGTTCGCCCCAGCCATTATCAGTGATGCGCCATCGCGTTGCTCGACCCTTCGGGCCCTTGCTGCCTTGTTCGGTCATTTCGATAAAGCCGTAATGCTCTAGCTCACCGAACCAAACGCAAACCACGCGCTGGCTAGCGCCAAGTTCATCTGCGGCCTTGCGCGTCGAAAGGAAAACTCTGCCGTTGTTGTATTGCTTGAAGTCCAGCCTTCTCATTAGCGCGATAAACAATAGCCGGGCGCCTGGGCTAGTGTGTTTCCATGCAGGCGAATCTAGTAGCTCGTGCCGAATGCCGGTCCACCGGCCTTCAATGCGGCCCTTGCCATAGATTTTGTCGCGGTTGCTCATGCCGCCCGCCCCTTAGCCTTGGCATAGGCGATGTTACGCGACCGCACCCATGCCAGGACTTCCGGCGTCGGCTGCATCGGCGGCGCACTGCGGGTCGCGGGCCAGGTGCCGAACTTTTCTCGGAACTTGTGGGAAATCCAGCCGCCCTTGTAGCCACGCTCGATGGCGATGGCCGTCAGCATGGCGTGCCATTTCATTCGCTCGTTGGGATCGGAAATCTTCGGCGCAGTCGGGGCCTGCCGATCGACCAGCGCCAGGTCGCCATTGCTGAAAACGACGGCCTTGGGCGGACGCTGCGGCAGGAAGCCACAATGCTGGCAGGCTTCGCCGGCGATCCGGATCGAACCACATTGGCTGCACTCGAGCAGGCGCGAGCAATAGGGACGCTGCAGCCGTCGCTCGTGGGTCGGGTTCGCCGAGCGCTCCTCGGGATCGAGCGTCCACTCGACGGGATCCTCCACAAACCCGTGCCGGAACACGGCGCCGGAATGATCGAGGACTATGGCGTTGACCTTGCCGGGCGCCGGTCGCAGCACGCGACCGACCATTTGCCGATACAGCCCCATTTTTTTAGTTGGTCTGGCGAGAATGCAACAGGCGACTTCAGGTAAATCCCAACCCTCGCCGAGCACCTGGCAATTGATGATTAATTCCGTCTCGCCCGATGCCAGTCGCACCAAGGCAGCGTCGCGATCGGGCTTTGGTGTCGCACCGTCGACGTGTTCCGCGCGTACGCCGGACTTTATGAATTCGTCTCGGATGTGCAGCGAGTGTGCGACGTTCACGGCGAAGGCGACCGTTTTCCGGCGTTCGCCGTGCTTATGCCAATGGCTGACGATGTCGCCGACGAGGTTCGCACGGTCCATCCGATCGGCGAGTTGCGATTCGACATAGTCACCGACGCGGGTCTCGACGCCTTTGAGATCCGGGTTGACCGGAGCAAAAACGCGAGTGCGGACCAGATGCTTCTGTTCGATCAGCTCGGCGACCTGGGGGCATTCGACGATGACATTGAAAATGCCGCCCAGCCCGCGACCATCACCGCGGCAGGGCGTGGCCGTCAATCCGATCAGCGTGGCGTTGGGATATTCATCGATCAGCTTGCGGTAGGTGTTGGCGGGGCAATGGTGACATTCGTCGATGATCAGTACATCGGCCGGCGGCAGCGGCATGATGTTTCGCCGCATAGCGCGTGACCAAAGCGTTGCAATCGACGCGATCTGCACCGACCGATTCGGATCGGCAACAAGTCCGGCCTGGATAATTCCATGCTCGACGTCGTAAGCGGACAATTTCAGCGATGTTTGCCGGATAATTTCCCGAGTATGCGCGAGCACGAGCACGCGCTGGCCTTTGGCAACTGCGTCGTTGATGATTGAGGCCGCGACGACGGTTTTCCCGGCGCCGGTCGGCGCGACCGCGATGATGCGGCGCTTGCCGGCCGCTATTTCGCGCTCGATGTCGGCAATGACGTCGCGCTGATATGGCCGGAGCTCCGTCACGACGGCCTCCGCACGGCGGCGAAGGCTGCGGCAATCGCTGCCTGCACGATGTCCGCGCCGGCAGGCGCACCAGCGATGTTGGAATTGAGCAGCCCCGAAGCATCGATGGCGTTAGGCAAGTCAGCCCAGATTGCCGCTTCGTAGGCCAGGTCGACCGCGTCGATGAACGGCAGTTCGCCCGCGACTACACGGTCGGCCAGGTCAATGCTACGAAGCGCCAAGATTTCGAGTTGGCGAGTAACCCGCGCGGATTTGGCGGCCGGTGCAAAGCGCAATGGTGTTAGGCGGACGGCGCGTGCCATGACGGTTCCTGTTGTTGGAAACCGCGCGAGGGCTTGCTTTGGCTAGGGCCGCTTGATATTTGGACGGTGTTGTCGTTCACCATCTTCACCTGCCCGAGCCCTGCGCAGCCACGCGCGGGGTTCGGTGTTTTCAGGCGGCGGACAATCCGCCACTGCGGATATGTGCGCGGACATCGCCCAGACGCCTGCCGACGCGACCGGGCGATAGTTGTACGCGCTGAATTTGTTGATGCCGACGCAGAGTACGCAGTGAGATACCCAGAAGTTCGGCGGCAACAGGGTCCGCGATAATCGCGTCGTCGGGACGCTCGTTAAGGTCTTTGAGCTGCAACCGGATTGCATCAGGGGACATTGGTATTCTCCGCTTGTCGTGGCCTGACGCGGAATAACCAAAAGCCGCCTCTTCAAAAAGAATTGGAACTAATAAGGGACGTTTTGCAGGGTGCAGCACCCTGGATGACACCGCGAACATACTCGCGCGGGTTTTCCTTGGTCGACGCGGTTTCAATGGCCGATCGCGCGAGGGCGATGTTTTTTTCTTTTGCGGCTAACAGTTTAGAAATCAGCCCACCGGCGTTTTGGCCGAGCACGACTTTGCCACGTCGGAACAGATCCCACTTTCGGCGGCGCGCCTGCCGGGCATACGACACCGCGGCTCGACACCTGAAGGGATTGATGGCTACATCATCGGGTTCATCACCGAATGCGAGCTCTTCAGGCCGCTCCTTAAAATGCGGAGTGCAGGTGAGGTGCACTATTTCCGCGAGCGATTCCGCATGGCGAGTGAAATCGATGACAGGCGTGCCAAATCGCTGCGCCAAAAACAATTGCGCCATTGGTAATGCCGCGAGAAGCGCTCGCCACATTGGGCCGCCAGGGCGGCCCCCATTCATTGGGCGTTTAAATTGGAACTTGGCCTTCCCGCTCGCCTCACACAGAACGCGAACACAATAAAGCACTAGCGCCGGGTCAATCGCCGTAGGGTGGCCTCGCTGGGTGACATTCAGACCGTGAGATTTGCCACTAAAATCCCAGAGGAGCTTTGCGCTCTTACGTTCAGCACGTGAGAGCATTTTCCAGGTCACCTCTGGCGCAAGATAGCGATTCTCGAGGCGTAGCAGAGCTACCGCAGCATGGGGGTCAAAAATCCTTCGTTTTAATACCAGGCCGCTCTGGGCACTAATCTCAACTGTCGAGTTCAAAAAAGCTTCTGGATCCGGCGCAAGGTTTTGACCAAGCGACAATGGCGGCCGGATGAGGCGCTGGACGACCGCCGAAATTTGTTCATGGGCAATGGATAGTTTTGAAATCACCTCATAGAGTGAATTTAGATCTGGCTTGGTGGCTAATTCGTCCCAGGGGGAGGGAAATCGTAACCGCATGGCACCGCGCCTCACGCCTCCCGTCGCAGCGGTGTGACGTTGCTTCCGCGTCCTTCGACAAAGGCCATCAGATGTTCGGCCCACCGATCGAGCGCGGTTTTCTTCTCGGCGTCGTAGGTCGCGCGATTGTAGATGCCGGCGACCCCGGCCCGATGGCCTGAGATGTGATTGAGAACGGCCTCGATGATATGCGGCTGAATGCCGATCTCCGCGGAATGCGTCGCAAAGCTGCGGCGAGGATCATGTGGCGTCCAATGCGGGATTACCTTGCCGCCGTTGGTCTCTTTGATCCGCTCGTTGAGGGCTTCCTTGCGGCCGGACCAACCGCCGAATGGCCCCTTGGCGTAGCCGAATATCAGGTCGCGGGGTTCGTCTTCCGCTGTACGACGTTTTGGCTGTGCGGAGATTATTTCGAACGCGGGACCGGAAAGCGGGACAAGATGCGCGCGTTTATTTTTTGACCGCTCGGCCGGCAGCAGGATCATGGCGTCGTAATTTCCGACCATCGCAGCCCGGCAATCTCGCCGGCGCGCTGGCCGGTAAGCATGAGCAATTTGATGATCGCGCCGTAATGGTCATCCTCAAGCGCGTTCCAGATCAGGCGGAGTTCGGCGAAGTCGAGCACGCGCTCGCGCGTTTTCTCTTGAGGCCGCTTGAGGCCGACGACTGGATTGTTCTCGACCAGGCCGTCGTTCATTGCCCAAGAAAACAGCCCCGACAAAGATGAACTAACGCGATTGCCGCTCGGAACGCCGCTGTTGTCTCTGACGGAACGAACACATGCTGCAATATCCTGCCTGGATATTTTCTCGAATTGCAGCTTGTGCAGCGCCTTGGCGTGCTTGAGCAGATGGCGCTCGACCTGGTCATACGAACGCGGGCGCATCTCCTTGCGCTTGTCGTCGAGGTGCCGGCGGGCGACCGTTTCAAAGGTCTCGGTGGCCTTGAGCCTGGCGTGGTTCTTCTCGCCCGCGGGGTCCTGCCCGAGCTTCACGCGGGCGTAGAGCGTTTCGGCGGTCTTTCGCGTCGCACCGAAATTGAGCGCGGTCGCGTTGCCGAGCGCCATGCGCCGCTGCTTGGAGCCCAGCTTGTACTGGAAAATGAAACTCCGCGAGCCACCTTCGCGAACGCGAAGCCCAAAACCCGGCACGTCGTCGTCGAAGAAAATTGCCTCACTCTTGCCGGCCGGGATGCCGGCGCTGCGCACTATCGCTGCTGTCAATTTCATGGCTTTTTCCCTTCCAGCAGTCCGGAGGATTGCTGCTCTCAACTTGGCTCTGGGAAGACTATGGGAAGATGCCGGTTGGCATCGGCTGTCATCCGCTGACTGCGCTGACTGCTCGTCTAAGAGCGATTTGCCAGATTTTCAAGGGAAATGCGACGCGCTTGGCATCGCGTGTCATTCCGTGTCATGGCTTGTAAGTGTGGGGCAAACAGCTGCACATGCACCGGGCCGGCGATCAAATCGTGGCGTTCTGCAAGTTTCGAGAAATCGAGCGCGAAGCGGTTTTGACGAATATTCACCGCCTGTGGTTTTACGGGACGGGCTGCGACTTGCCCGCGCTATTGGACCCAAAAAATGCAATGATCGATCGCTGAGCGTCCTGCCGGGATGGCCGGCCGCTGCAAAGCCTCGATAGGGAGAGCCTGATCCAATGAAAGCGGCTTACATTGAAAAATTCGGCGGCCCCGAAGTGCTGCAATACGGCGATCTGCCGGATCCGGTAGCGGCGCCGGGCGAGGTGGTGGTCGACGTCCATGCCGCCACCGTCAACGCCGCCGACTGGAAGTTTCGCGCCGGCGAATATGCACGCCATTCCAACGTGAAATTTCCGCAAATCCCCGGCCGCGATTTTTCCGGCGTGGTCAGCGCGGTCGGCGATGGCGCCGATCTTAAAGTGGGCGATGCGGTGTTTGGCGTGCTCGGCGCCGGCAAGGAAGGCACCTATTGCGAGAAGATCGCAATCCCCGCAGCCCTCGTCGCCAAGAAGCCGGACGGGCTGTCACATATCAATGCCGCCGCTCTAGCGCTCACCGGACTGACCGCGATCAATTCGGTCGAAGACACGCTAAAACTTCAACGCGGCGAGACCATCTTGATCCAGGGCGGCGCCGGCGGCGTTGCCGGCTTCGCCATCCAGTTCGCCAAATATCACGGCGCCCGCGTGATCACCACATGCAGCGCGGCGAATGTCGGTTATGTGCGCGGGTTGGGCGCCGATGAAGTCATCGATTACACCGCGCAGGATTTCACCAAAATCGTGAAGGGCTGCGACGCGGTGTTCGAAACGGTCGGCGGTGACGTAGCGCAAAAATCCTACGCCGTGCTCAAGCCCGGCGGCCGCGCCGCCTTCATCGCCTCGGGCGCCGAAGCGCCGAAGCATGATCGCAGCGACGTGACGGGGCTGCGGCCGCCGGTGCCGCGCTCGCGCAAGGCGATGGAACGCATTGCCGAGCTCTATGTCGCCGGCGCCGTCAAGCCGCCCGAGGTCAAGCTCTACAAGCTGTCGCAAGCCGCCGACGCGCACAGCTTGAGCCAGTCGAGGCATTTCAAGGGCAAGCTGGTATTTCAGGTGCGGTGAAAGTTCAGGTCGCCGCGGGATCAAAACCGCTGTCGTACTCGTCGCTGCAAAACGGGCCGCCCTGATACCAGTCGCCGATTGGATCTGCGGCAAGCTTCTTTTGCGCGGCGAGCGCGGCGGCAGCGAATTTTTCGGCGTGGCCAGTGGGGCTATAGCCATAGCGGTAGGCCGCCTCGTTGTCCCACCAGCTGCGCTCGTTGTGGGAAGCGCCGAAAAATATCTCGTGGCGCAAATCCGGATGCTCGAGGCCGATGCGGATGAGCTGCACCAGATCCTCCGGGCTGATCCAGATGGCGAGCCGGCGCAGATCGACCGGGGCGTCGGCGAAGTTGCCGATGCGGATGCAGGTCACGCGCAGGCCGTGCTTATAGGCATAGAGCGCGCCGATCGCTTCGCCAAAAGCTTTGCTGACGCCGTAGCGCGAATCCGGGCGCACCGGCTCGTCGGTGCCGATCTTGCGCTGCCGCGGATAAAAGCCGACCGCATGGTTCGACGAGGCGAACACGACGCGCTTGACTTTCTTGCGCCGCGCCGCCTCGAACAGGTTGTAGCAGCCGATGATATTGGCCTGGAGAATGCGGTCCCACGACTGCTCGACCGACTCGCCGCCGAGATGGACGATGCCGTCGACGCCCTTGACGAGCTTTTCGACCTGGGCGAGATCGGCGAGATCGGCTTGCACGAAAGTCTGGCGCTTTGCCAGACCGGCCGGCTTGCGGATATCGCTCCAGACAATGCGCGGATAGACGCCGTCAAGCAATTCGCGCAGCCGCGTGCCGATGCCACCCGCCGCGCCCGTCACCAGAACTGTCTGCATGGCTCTCTCGATTTGCAAAATTTACGTCGACGCGGCAGCCGCCGGGCTATCGCCGATCTCGGCCACGAGTTTTTGATAGCGCTTGCGGCTGTCGACCAGGTGACGCCGCATCGCGGCGCGCGCCGTGGCCGCGGCGCCGGCGCGGATGGCGTCGAGGATTTCCATGTGCTCGTTCTGGATGCGCTTGAGATAGGCGCGCTGATCCTCGATGCGCGTGAGACTCTTGCGGATGCTCTGACGCGGAATGATGAAGCGGCCGAGATAGTCCAGAAAGCGCTTGAACTGCGCATTGCCGGTGGCTTCGGCGATGCTGCAATGGAACGAAAAGTCCTCGTCGACCGCCGTCTCGCCGCGCCCGACGGCGTCCTCGATGCGCCGAAAAGCCTCGGCGATCTTTTTGATGTGCGCGCCGTTGTGGCGCTCCGCCGCCAAGCCCGCCGCTTCGATCTCGACGCCGGCGCGCAGCTCCATGACGTCGAGCGCTTCGCGCAGCGAATCCAATTCGTCGACTTCGATGCGGAACGGCCGGCGCACGTGTTCGACGACGAAGGCGCCGACCCCTTGCCGCACCGTGACCAGACCGTCGGCGCGCAGGCACGCCACCGCCTCGCGCACCACCGTGCGGCTCACCCCGGTGGCGGCCATCATCTCTCTCTCGGTCGGCAGTTTTGAGCCGGGCAGCAGGCGGCCGCCGGTGATGTCGGCGGCAATGCGCGCGACCAGTTGCTCCGTCAGCCCGCGCGGCGCCACGAGCGGCCGAAACGTCGGCAGCAATTGCTCTACGGAGCGGGCGGCCAAAGCTTGACACTCCTCACTGATCTGGTCATCGTATGACCTGATAACATGGACTGCTTGGAGCTTCAACGGCTCAAAAAGGCGTACAACGTTCCGCCGACGCGGACACTCGCGGGAGGAGAAACATGGATCGCCGCGCATTCATTCGTCTTGGTGCAGGTCTTGGCGTAGGCACTGCCGTCGCCGGCCTTGCCGGAAATCTCGGCACACCCGCAATGGCGCAGCAGAAGCTTGCGCTCAAAGCCTCCGACGTTCATCCCGCAGGCTATCCGACGGTCGTCGCGGTCGAAAGTCTCGGCAAAAAACTCGAAGCCGCGACCAATGGCCGGCTCAGCGTGCAGATGTTTGCCTCGATGCAGCTTGGCGGCGAGAAGGAAGCCATCGAGCAGGCGCAGGTCGGCGCCATTCAGATCGCCCGCGTCTCGGTCGGCACGATCGGCCCGGTGATCGACGAGCTCAACGTGTTCAATCTGCCGTTCCTGTTCCGCAACACCGCGCATATGCAAAAGGTGATCGACGGCGACCTCGGCACGGAACTCCTCGACAAGGTCACCAACAACGACAAGGCCGGATTGATCGGCCTGTGCTGGATGGATGCCGGCGCGCGTAGCGTCTACACCATCAAAAAGCCGGTCCATACGATTGCGGATTTGAAGGGCTTGAAAATCCGCGTCATCGGCAATCCAATGTTCGTCGACATGATGAACGCGCTCGGCGGCAACGGCGTCGCCATGGGCTACGACCAGGTGTTCAGCGCGCTGCAGACCGGCGTCGTCGACGGCGCCGAGAACAATCCGCCGAGCTACGTGTTCGACAATCATTACACCGTCGCCAAATATTACACCCTGACCCAGCACCTGATCGTGCCGGAGATTTTGGTGTTCTCGCGCAAAACCTGGGACACGCTGTCGAAGGACGACCAGACCCTGGTCAAGAAATTCGGCCGCGAGGCGCAGACCGAAGAGCGCGATCTGTGGAACAAATACGAGGCCGCCGCGCTGGACAAAGCCAAGGCCGCCGGCAACGAGATCATCGACGTTGCCGACAAGAAGCCGTTCCAGGATGCGGTCAAGCCGGTATGGGACAAATACGGGCCGAAATATTCTGGCATGATCAAGCGCATCCAGGACGCTTCATAAACCGCGAACCGATCGGCGATCCGTCCCTCCCCTTCGCAAGCACCCTCGAAGGCAGCACATGGCGCCTCTCTATCGCAAGCTGATGGACGCGCTGTATCTGGTTTGCGTCGTGGTCGCCGGCACCGCGCTGGTTTTGATCTCGGCCGTGATCCCATGGGCGGTGTTCACCCGTTACGTGCTCAACAGCGCGGCGTCTTGGCCGGAGCCGACCGCCGTCCTGCTCACCATCGTCGTCACCTTCATCGGCGCCGCGGCCTGCTATCGCCGCGGGCTGCACATGAACGTGTCGTTCTTCGTCCAAATGTTTCCACCGCCGCTGCGCATACTCACGGAGCTTTTGGCCGAGCTCCTGGTCGCCACCATGGCCTTGTTCATGATCGTTTACGGCCAAAAGCTGGTGGCGGCGACCTGGTACAACACCATCGCCGATTTTCCCTCGCTCTCGGTCGGGGTGACCTATCTGCCGATCCCGGTCGGCGGCGCAATTCTCCTGCTCTTCGTCGTCGAGCGCGTGGTGTTCGGCATGCCGCCCGATCCCGAAGCCGCCGATCCGCAACATCACTGAGCCAAGCAAAACGGGACCGCGCCATGGATGTCGCCGTTTTGCTGGTCACGATGTTCTTCTGCTTCTTCATCGGCGTGCCGATCGCCTATTCGCTGGCGCTCGCGGCCATCGCAGGCGCCATGTGGATCGGCATTCCGCTCGAAGCGGTGATGCTGAAAATATCCGACGGCGTCAGCAAGGTCGCCATGCTGACCATTCCGTTCTTCGTGCTCGCCGGGGCCATCATGGCCGAAGGCGGCATGGCGCGCCGCTTGGTCGCCTTCGCCGACGTGCTGGTCGGCTTTACCCGCGTGCGCGGCGGTCTGTCGGTCGTCAACGTGCTGGCGACGACGTTTCTCAGCGGCATTTCCGGCTCCGCGGTCGCCGATACCTCGGCAATCGGCTCGGTGATGATTCCGCAAATGGAGAAAGTCGGGTTCCCCCGCGTCTTCGCCACCAATGTGACCATCACCGCCTCGGTGCAGGCGCTGCTGGTGCCCCCGAGCCACAACGCGGTGATCTATTCGCTCGCCACCGGCGGCACGATTTCCATCATCTCGCTGTTCATGGCCGGGGTCGTGCCGGGGCTGCTGCTCGGCTTCTCTCTGATCGTGCTCTGCCTCGTCATCGCCTACCGCGACGGCCATCCACGCGGCCAGACCGTGCCGCTGCGCGAGGCGGTCAAGATCAGCATCGACGCGCTGTGGGGCCTGATCACGCTCGGCATCATATTGGGCGGTATTTTGGGCGGCATATTCACGGCCATCGAGGCTGGCGCTGTGGCTTGCGTCTGGGCGTTCCTGGTCACCATGTTCGTCTACCGCGATTACCGCTGGCGCGATCTGCCGCGGCTCATTCATCGCACGCTGCGCACCGTCGCCATGGTACTCACGCTGATCGCCTGTGCGTCGAGCGTCGGCTACGTGATGGCGCTGACGCAAATGCCGGCGAAGATCACCGCGTTCTTCCTCACCATTTCCAGCGACAAGAACGTCATCCTTCTCCTCATCAACGTCATGCTGCTGGTGCTCGGCTGCCTGCTCGACATGGCGCCGTCGATCCTGATCTGCACGCCGATCCTGTTGCCGGTGATGATGAATTTCGGCGTCAGCCCGGTGCACTTCGGCATCATCATGATGCTCAATCTCGGCATCGGGCTGTGCCATCCGCCGGTCGGCGCGATCCTGTTCGTCGGCTGCGCGGTGGGAAAGGTCACGATCGAACAGGTCATGCGCAAGATCTGGCCGTTCTACGGCGTCATGCTGTTGGTGCTGATGCTGGTGACCTATTTTCCGGCGATCTCGCTCTGGCTGCCGCACCTGCTCGGGCTGTGACGGTGATATATCAATTTCTTCAATGGCTTAATCGACCGCTCCGCTTGCAGACACGGAGCGGCGCGACCCACTGTCCACACACCGCGTCAACGCGTCATCAAAAGAGCAAAGCGATCACAAACATGGGCAAAAGTCGCACAAACCGCGTCGCCTTGAACGAAAGGCGCTCTAGCCGGCTACCCGCGATGAGAGTATGTTTTTCGCCACGCCAATAATCCTAAAAAATATGGCGGCCAAACGGAGGACCTGATGACCCAACCACGCCTGAATTCCCCTACCCGCCGCAACATTCTCAAGAGCGCGGCGCTCGGTTCCGTCGCGGCCATTGCCGCGCCCTACGTTAGAGACAGTTACGCCGCCGGCTCGCTGTCGCTCGGCGTCTGGGACCATTGGGTGCCCGGCGCCAACAACACCTTCACAAAGCTCTGCACCGAGTGGGGCGCCAAGAACAATTGCGAGGTCAAGATCGACTACATCACCTCGCAGGGTGAAAAGGACAAGCTGACCGCGGCGGCCGAGGCCCAAGCCGGCACCGGCCACGACATCATGTCGCATCGCGACTGGAACGTCCGCATCCACCAGAACGTGCTGGAACCGCTCGACGACGTCGTCGGCCAGTTGACCACGAAATACGGTCCGATCAGCCCGGTCGCCGAATATTTGGCCAAGATCAAAGGCAGCTGGCGTGGCGTCCCGACCACGGTCGGCAGCCAGGTGAAGCCGTGCTGCTCGCGCTTCGACCTCTACCAGCAGCACGCCGGCATCGACGTGCGCGACCTGTTCCCGGCCGACGAATCGAAATGGGACAAGGCCAAGACCGACACCTGGACCTGGGATACGTATCTCACGTCGGCGCAGAAGCTTCATGCGGCCGGCTTCCCGGTCGGCTTGCCGATGGGCCAGTCGAGCGACGCGGTCGATTGGGTCGGCGCGCTGTTCAATTCCTACGGCGTGGTCATGGTCGACGCCAAGGACAACATCAAGGTCAACTCCGACGAGACCCGCGCGGCGCTCGAATACATGAAGAAGCTGATGGCGGTGAACCCGCCGGAAGTCTATGCCTGGGACGACGCCGGCAATAATCGCTGGCTGATTTCCGGCAAGGGCTCGAGCATCATGAATCCGCCGAGCGCGTGGGCGGTCGCCAAGCGCGACAACCCGACGGTGGCGGCGAACTGCTGGACCCATCAGATGCCGATGGGCCCGAAGGGCCGTTTCGTCGGGCAATTGCCGCAATTCTACGGCCTGTGGGCGTTCTCCAAGAACAAGCCTGCGGCGAAGGATCTGCTGCTCTACCTGTCGCAAAAGGAATCGGCCGCCCAGCTGGTCCAGGCCTCGTTCGGCTACGACCTGCCGTCGTTCAAGACCATGTACGACCTCGACACCTGGAAGATCGTCGAACCGCCGGTCGGCACCGTCTACGGCTATCCGCCGCGCGGCGACGAGCAGACCTCGATCGCCGGCGCGCCGGCGCGTTCCGAAGTCGGCGCCCAGATCTACAACCAGGCGATCAACACCGTGATGGTCGCCAAGGTCACACAGGGCAACGAGAAGATCGATGCCGTGATCAAGTGGGCCGAGAACGAGCTCGAAGGCACTTTGCGCGCTTAAGAACTTTGGCGCGCTTAAGAACTTTGGCGCGCTAAAGGCCCGTTCCGGTTCACCGCTACTCCACATGCCGGCCTTGGGGGCCGGCATGTGTCAAACGCGATGGGAGGCTGACCCGAAAGGATCAGCGGCGTGAATGGCAGACACCGTCCAAACTTGGTCGCCAGGGATTCGGTCACCCGCACTTCAAGGCGTAAGCCTGCAACCGTCGGCAAGCCGGAACCTGCGGCTGTTCATGCGCCGCCGCTCGACCATCGCCTTCCTGATGTGCCTGCCGCTGATCGTCATCATTACGAGCCTCGTGCTCTATCCGGCGTGCTACTCGATCTACCTGTCGATGCTGAACAAGTCGCAGACCCGCTTCATCGGGCTCGGCAATTTCAGCTTCCTGTTGTCGCGCGACGTGTTCTGGATGGTGATGGAGCAGACCGCCATCTTCGCGCTCAGCGCCGTGTTCTTCAAAGCGCTGATCGGGCTGATCACCGCGCACCTGATCAACAACCTGCCGGTCAAGGGGCAGCGCAAGTGGCGAGGCATGTTGCTGGTGCCGTGGGTCATTCCGCTGGCACTGTCGTCGCTCGGCTGGTGGTGGCTATTCGATCCGACCCACTCGGCGTTCAACTATATTCTCTCGAGCCTCGGTTTCGCAGAAATCCCGTGGCTGAGCAGTCCCTATTGGGCACGTTTTTCCGTCATCCTGGTCAACGTCTGGTACGGCGCGCCGTTCTTTTTGATCATGTATCTGGCGGCGCTCAAATCGGTGCCGGAACAGCTTTACGAGGCCGCGTCCATCGACGGCGCCAGTGCCTGGCAGAAATTCATCCACATCACGCTGCCGATGATGCGCAACATCATCGCCATCACCGTGCTATTCTCGCTGATCGTCACGTTCGCCAATTTCGACATCGTGCAGATCATGACCGGCGGCGGGCCGCGCAACATGACGCACGTGTTCGCGACCTACTCCTTCATGCTCGGCATCCGCTCCGGCGACCTGCCGCTGGGCGCCGCCACCTCGCTGTTCATGTTCCCGATCCTGGCGTTCGCGGCGATCTTCATCCTGCGCGGCGTACGCAAGCGCGGCAGGGAAATCGGATGAGCACTACCGCCATCGCCGCCCGCGCCCCACAAGAACGTCTTGGTATCCGCGCCAGCCTCAGCCGCAACCGCCGCTGGGCGTTAATCACGTCCTATGTGTTTCTGGTGATCTTCGCGATCTTCTTTCTGATTCCGCCCTTCTACATGGTCGTCACGGCGCTCAAGAGCGACGCCGAGGTGGCGCATATGGCGACCAATCCATGGATCATCGCCGACGGCGTCACCCTCGATCAATTCAGGATATTGTTCACGCAGACCGATTTCCTGATCTTCTTCAAGAATACCATCATCGTGACGGTCAGCACCGTCGCGATCACCATGGTGGTCAGCGTGCTGGCCGCATTTTCGCTCGGCCGCATGAAATTCTGGGGCTCGGGCATCCTGGCGACGGGAATCTTTCTGACTTATCTCGTGCCCGATACGCTGCTGTTCATCCCGCTGTTCCAGATCGTCAAGGCGGTCGGCCTGCTCAACTCCTACTGGGGCATGATCCTGGTCTATCCGACGCTCACCGTGCCGTTCTGCACCTGGATCATGATCGGCTATTTCCAGTCGATCCCCAAGGAGCTCGACGAGGCGGCGCTGATCGACGGCGCCGGCCACATGCAGATGCTCACCAAGATCTTCATCCCGGTGGCACTGCCCGGCATCATCGCGGCGATGATTTTTGCTTTCACCGTGTCATGGGCGGCCTTCGTCTATCCGATGGCGTTTCTCTATTCGGCCGACCAGCAGGTTCTCACGGTCGGCACGGTGACGAGCCTCATTCGCGGCGACGTCTACAAGTGGGGCATGCTGATGGCCGGCGCGCTGGTCGCCGCCGCGCCACCGCTCGTGATCTACGCGTTCCTCATGGATTACTACATTGCCGGCCTCACCTCGGGCGCCACGAAGGGTTGACGAATATGGCCGAAGTCGCGTTGCGTAACGTGGTCAAGCGCTTCGATAACGTCGAAGTCGTGCGCAGCATCAATCTCGACATTCCGGATAACGAATTCGTCGTGCTGGTCGGTCCGTCCGGCTGCGGCAAGTCGACGACGCTGCGCATGATCGCGGGCCTCGAGGAAGTCACCTCCGGCGACATCTATATCGGCGGCGAAATCGTCAACGACCGGCCGCCGAAGGATCGCGACATCGCGATGGTGTTCCAGAATTACGCGCTCTATCCCCATATGTCGGTGTTCGAGAACATGTCGTTCGGGCTAAAGCTGCGCAAATTCCCCAAGGAAGAGATCCGCAAGCGCGTCGACCATGCCGCGCGCATTCTCGACATCACCGAGTTGTTGGACCGCAAGCCGAAGGCGCTGTCCGGCGGCCAGCGCCAGCGCGTGGCGATGGGGCGCGCCATCGTGCGCAATCCAAAAGTGTTTTTGTTCGACGAGCCGCTGTCAAACCTCGATGCCAAGCTGCGCGTGCAGATGCGCACCGAGATCAAGCGCGTCCATCAGCTGGTCAAGACCACCACGGTCTACGTCACTCACGACCAGGTCGAGGCGATGACCTTGGCCGACCGGGTCGTGGTCATGAATAACGGCCGCATCGAGCAAATCGCGACGCCGCAGGAGCTCTATCACCATCCGAAAACGCTTTTTGTCGCGGGTTTCATGGGCTCGCCGGCGATGAATTTCATGCGCTGCCGCCTCGAGCAGAACGGCGTAGGGCTGCGCGTGCGCCTTTCCGATGCCGTCAGCCTGCCGGTGCCGGCATCGCAGTCGGCCCGCTACCAGGCGCTGACCGGCAAGGAGCTGGTATTTGGGCTGCGCCCCGAGCACATCACCGAGCCGCGGCGCAACGATCGCGACCTGCAGTGCGAGTTCGCGGCGACGCTCGACGTCGTCGAGCCGATGGGCATGGAGACGATGGTGTATTTCACCGTCGACGGCCAGGAAGTCTGCGGCAGGGTCGATCCCGGCAGCGCCAGCGGTCCGGGCGAACAGATGCGGCTCTACGCCGACATGGACCGCATGCACCTGATCGATCCGCAAAGCGGCGCGGTGCTCTAACCCCATAAAAGAAAAACCCGGTCCCAGCAGCGCTGGAACCGGGCTCTATTTTTACGCGGCAGCGAGCCTTGCGCTCGCCCCCGGAAGGCGTTTCCTAGTCTTCGCTGTATGCGTCGTCCGATATGTCCTTGCCGGTGTAGTCTGGCATCATCAAAGTCGCGATGAAGCTGATGACGGCAAGGATGGCGATATAGACCGAGATCGCATAGCCCGAATGGTAGGCCGCGAACAGCGCGGTCGCGATCAACGGCGCCGGGCCGCCGGCG
Source organism: uncultured Alphaproteobacteria bacterium (assembly GCA_963821175.1). GTDB lineage: Bacteria > Pseudomonadota > Alphaproteobacteria > Rhizobiales > Xanthobacteraceae > BOG-931. Next base: position 23,436 of record CAWGCU010000015.1, on the reverse strand, counting down.
ATGATCGACGCCAGCTGATAGCCGAGCGAGGCGCCGCTATAGCGCAGCCGCGGCGTGAAGGCTTCCGCGATCAAAGCCGCCTGCGGTCCGTACTGCATATCATGCGGGATGAGCGACAGCACGATGGCGATGAAGACCAGCGCCGGCGCGGCCGTATCCACCATGGCGAAATAGAGGAACCCGAACAGGCCCATCGCCACGACACCGATCAGATACATCTTCTTGCGGCCGATCAGGTCGGAGAAATGTCCGGCGAGCGGGATGGTGAAGAATGACACACAGGCTGCCGCCATCACCGCCGACAGGATGAAGTTGCGATCCATCTTCAGGGTGCCGACCGCGTAGGCGAAGATGAAGGCGGTGAAGATATAGAACGGCGCCTGTTCGGATAGGCGTAGCAACGCCGACCAGAGGATCGGCCCCGGCTGCTTCTTGAACACTTCGACGATCGGGGCCTTCTCGATCTTGTCGTTGTTCAGGAGTTGCTGGAATACCGGCGTCTCGAGGATGCCGAGCCGAATCCACAGACCGACCCCGACCAGGACGATCGAGAGCGCGAACGGGACGCGCCAGCCCCAGACCAGGAAGTCGTCGCCCGACCAGGCGCTGAAAACGAGGATCGCGAGATTCGCCAACAACAGCCCGCAGGGCACGCCGAACTGCGGCCACGAGGCCACCAGACCGCGCTGGCCATGGGTGCGCGACCATTCCATGGCCAACAGCACCGAGCCGCCCCATTCGCCGCCCACGCCGATGCCCTGGATCATGCGCAGCACGGTCAAAAGCACCGCGCCCCAGATGCCGATCGATGAATACGTGGGCACGAAAGCGATGGCGAAGGTCGCCAATCCCATGCACAGCAGCGTGGCGATCAGCGTCGCCTTGCGGCCGATGCGGTCGCCGTAATGGCCGAAAATCGCAGCGCCGATCGGCCGGCCGATAAAGCCGATGAAATAGGTTCCGAAGGCGAGCAGCGTTGCCGAGAGCGCATCCGAATTGGGGAAGAAGAGCTTGCCGAAAACCAGTCCGGCGGCGGTGCCGTAAAGGAAAAAGTCGTACCACTCGATCGCGGTGCCCACTGTCGAAGCGATGACGGCTTTGCGCAGTTGCCTGCTATGTTCTGCCTCGGGCAGCGCCCCGATCGTCGTTGCCATAGCCATTTGGCTTCCCTCCCCGTTTCCTCGTTGTCGCGGAGCGGGCTTTTGGTCGCCCGGTCTCCCTCAACCACGATACGTCAGGCCGCCGCCGATGGCTATAGACCAAAGGTCGCGCGCCGCGCCCCGGGCGGGACGCGGCCGATTTGGCGCTTTTTGCAGTGCGGAAACCGGAACTTTTAGCGAGACTTATTGGCTCGGCTTGTTCGACGCCATCACGGTGACCGGCGTGTCGCGATATTGATCGGCAAACAGCCGCTTCAAATTGCCGACTTTCGGCTGGTCGTTGATGACGATGTACGGATAGGTCGGGTGCAGCACCAGGAAGTCCTGGTGATAGTCCTCGGCCGGATAAAAACCCTTGAAGGCTTCGAGCTTGGTCACGATCGGCGCCTTGAAGGCGTGAGCCTGATCGAGCTGGGCGATATAGCTTTCCGCAATCCGCTTTTGCTCGTCGTTGGCGTAGAAGATCGCCGAGCGATAGGACGGGCCGGAATCGGGGCCCTGGTAATTGAGCTCGGTCGGGTTATGCGCCACGGAAAAATAGATCTGCAAAATCTTGCCGTAGGAGATTTGCCGCGGATCGAATGTCACCTGCACCGACTCGGCGTGCCCGGTGCGCTCCGTGCCGACCATCTCGTAATGGGCGGTTTCCTTGGTGCCGCCGGAATAGCCCGCGACCGCGCCGGTGACGCCCTTGGTGTATTCAAAAACTCCCTGCACGCCCCAGAAACAACCTCCCGCCAGGACGACCGTTTGCGTTCCACCGCCGGCCGGCGCGACCAAATCCTGGGTGGGGGGCGGGATGGTGACGGCCGGTTCTTCGGCCCGCGCGCGGTCAACGGCAAAGCCGAGAACCGGGATCAGAAGCAGTGCACCGGCAATCGCGCATTTGCTAACAGGCATCGAAGTCCCTCCACGCCTATGCGCGCCGCCTGGCGCCGCATCTTGGAGGCAGACATATACGGCAATCGCCGCCACACGCGCCAATCACAATTGGCCCGTCGGTCGATCGTCACATGCTCACGACCTCGTGTACTCAAGGCTCACGCGCCGAGGGCATGTCGGACCGAACCTGCTTTGCTGAAAGCGGTCACATAAACCGGTAGGTGACGCCTATCTTGGCGTGGAACTGCGCTTCAGCTTGCGTCGAGAGAGTGGCCCCTGAGGTGCAAAAGACCGTTGGCGTGCAAGTCAACGTGGCGTCCTTGGGACTGAACAGGACGACGTCAAACTCGCCTCGGGCAAACCAATGCGGGGTGAGCATAAGCTCCGCGCCGCCGCCCAGCAGCAACCCGGCCATCCACAGACCTCCACTTGTCAATGTTGCGGGAAATGGGAATGTCGTGGTTGTCGTCGTGAATTTGTAGTCGCCGAACGCCGCTCCGATTTTGAGGTAGCTGAGAATGTCGTAGCGAAACAAATATCCGATCCGTGCGGCAATATCCCCGTCCCACCGGTTCTGCGTCGTCGCGAATGAACTGGTCGGAAAGAGGCCGCCGCTGGTCGTGTCGTTGTTCCCCGACAAGCTCGACCACATGATCTCGCCTTCGGCGCCGAAGACGGCATATCCAGAGTGATAGTTGCAACCGACGAGGCCGCCGATGGTGGCGGCGAGCCCACCACCCGCACCGCTGCTACCGCCACTGAGGATGCCGCCAAGCTCAGGTCCGACATAACATCCGGTCCATGACTGGGTTGCCGCCTCTGTGTTGGCCGGCAGCGGACCGAATTCGGCCGACCTTGCCAAGTCCATCCCAAACACTGCGACAAGACCCAATGCAGCAAGCACCACCCTTATCATGACTATCCTCCCCAACATGACGAACAGCCGATACCGTTCGGCGGCCGCGAATGCGCCGCGCGCAAAACAACTCATCGCTTTCCAGGAATTCCAACATAGTGTCGCCGAACGGCGACAAGTCCACACTATCGAAGGTTTATCGTCTGGCAAATACAACCTTGATATTTTTTGGAATGCACTCATTCATTTTGCGGCCGCGTGTCCAAAATGCCACAAGGCGTTGATACGTGCCGAGCAATATCTGCATCGTCCGTAAACGCGGCGCCTTGTGGGCGCCGACAACGCCGCCAGTCCGAACTAATCGCCGCGGAGCACGGTCGAGTACAAGAAACTACTCGATGGTCTGATAGCCGCGAATGATGCGCTCGGAGCCAAATCCCCAATAGTTGCGCAGCGTGTCCGGCCCCCACACTTTCGGCCGCTGCGGCCGGTCCTGGTGCCATGGCCGCGGATCGAAATAGCCGAGCGCCTCGTCCTTCATCTGGTCCATCTCGCAGAAGAACTCGACGCGCACCTTGTCGGCGTTGCGGTGATAGATCGCGATATTGTGGCCGATGATGTGGCGGCCCGGGCCCCAGACCAGATGGATGTCGTGGCGGGCCAGCGTTTCCGCCGCGCGCTGGATTTCCGCCCAGTCTTTGACCTCGAACGCGATGTGGTGGAGCTGCGGCTCGGCGTCGTGGACGAAATTGACGGTGTGATGATCGGTATTGCAGCGCAGGAAGGCGAACGTTTCGTCGCGCCAATCGGAGACGCGGAAGCCGAGCACGTCGCAATAGAATTTCACGGTTTTCTGCACGTCGTCGACCCGATAGGCGACGTGGCCGAGCTTCAACGGCATGATGCCCGCGGTGCTGCCATCGTCCTTGGCGAACACATAGTCGGAAAAAATCTCGATTTTTGTGCCCTTCGGATCGGTGAACACCACGGCCTCCGCGACGCCGGGCGAAATGCCGCCCGCCCGCTCGGCCTTCACACCGTCTTTGGCAAGCGCGCGCGAGACTTCCGCCAGATCGGTCTCGGGCGCGACTTGGAAAGCCAGGCGCGACAGCGCGTTGCCCCTGCCCGGCTCGAGCGCGATCGCCTCAAGACCCATCTTGCAGGCGAGAAAGGCGCGATCCTTTGTCCGCTCGACCAGGGCAAGGCCGACGACTTCGGTGTAATAGGCGATCTGCCGCTCGATATCCGGCGTCGTCAGCGTGGCGTGCCCCAGTCGTTTGACGCTGATCACCGTTACCCTCCCGACGCGGCGCGCGGTTGTGGTGGCGGCTCGGCGTAGCGGCTCGCCGGTCGCTTGAGGCCGAGATTTTCGCGCAAGGTTTTGCCTTCGTATTCGCTGCGGAACAGGCCGCGCCGCTGCAATTCGGGGATCACCAGCGCGACAAAATCATCGAGCCCACCCGGCAGGAACGGCGGCATGATGTTAAAACCGTCACAGCCGCCCTTGCGGAACCATTCCTCCATGTAGTCGGCAATAGTCTGCGGCGAGCCGCGGATCACCGCCTTGGCGCGGGCACCGGCCACCCGCGTCGCAACCTGGCGGATGGAAAGCTTTTCGCGGCGCGCCATCTCGGTAACCTGCTGAAAAATACTCTGGCTCGCATTCGAGCGCGGCAGGTTTTCCGGCAATGGGCCGTCGAACGGATAAGGCGTCAGATCGACATTGCCGAGCACCATCGAAAGAATTTCGCGGGCGACGATCGGATGGATGAGCGCGTTGAGTTTTTCGTAGTTCTCCTCGGCCTCCGCATCGGTGCGGCCGATGACGCAGCTTAAGCCCGGCATGATCTTCATTTCGTCAGGGGAACGGCCGTAAGCCGCAAGCCGGCCTTTCAACGATGCATAAAAACTTTGCGCCGCTTCGAGCGTCAGCGGCGCGCAAAAGATCACTTCGGCGAATTCCGCCGCCACCGCGATCATGTCGTCGGAGCCGCCGGCCTGCACGATCACCGGATGGCCTTGCGGCGAGCGCGGAATATTGAGTGCGCCGAGCACCGAAAAATGCTCGCCGCGATGGTTGAGGTTGTGCAGTTTTTCGGGATGGAAGAACTGCCCGGTTTCCTTGTCGCGCACAAAGGCATCGTCGTCCCAGGTGTCCCACAGGCCGAGGACGACGCGGGCGAACTCGCGTGCCCGGTCGTAGCGCTCGCCGTGCTCGTAGTGTTTTTCGCGGCTGAAATTGCGCGCCTCGTTCTCCTGGCCCGAGGTAACGAGATTCCATCCCGCACGGCCGCCGCTCAGATGATCGAGCGAAGCGAATTTGCGCGCGACGTGGAACGGCTCGTTGTAGCTGGTCGAAGCCGTCGCCACGAGGCCGATATGCGTGGTGTGGGTGGCGAGCGCGGAGAGTAACGTCAGCGGCTCGAAATTGGCGATGTATTGCGCCGAACGGCTGAGCGCCTCCATATGCGCCTGCCGTACGCCGAGATTGTCGGCCAAAAACACCATGTCGAACTTGCCGCGCTCCGCCGTGCGGGTGATGTCGAGATAGTGCTGGAAATTGATGCCGGCATCGGCCTGCGCGCGAGGATGCCGCCACGACGCCACATGATGGCCGGTCGGATTGAAGAAGGCGCCGAGCCGCATCTGGCCTTTGCCGCTCATCCTCCGATCGTCCTTTGATAGTTCGTCGCGCGCTATTGCGCGCGCGCGTTGTTCAAAAGCGGAATGTCGCTCACCGCCTTCGGCTCCGGCAGCGACTGCAGATAGGCGTAGATATCGCCGAGGTCGTTATCGGACAGCACCGGCGCCCGGTATGGCGGCATCTGGCCGTTGGTCGTGCGCACGAAGGAAACGAACGCATCGAGCGGCAGTTGCGTGCGCGCGATCACCTTGCCGTTGCTGGTCGCGACCGAGCCCTGGCCGTTGTAATCGTGGCATTGCCAGCAGCCGTTCTGGATGAAGGCGGTCTTGCCCTTTTCCGCCGAAGCGGCGAGCGAACTGCCCTGCCTCGCGAAGCCCATCAACGCGACAACGGCTAAGGCCGAAACTTGAACCAAACGCATCGACATTCTCCTCAGCGCGGCTGCGTCGATCACATTGACCAGCGCCGGCTGGCCGGATTTGACCACGGCGACCGCTTCCTTGATCGCAGGTCCCAGATCGGCCGGATCGGTGATCGGCCCCTTGGCCCACCAGCCCATGGATTTTGCCAGGTCGTGATACTGGATATCCGGGTTCATGATGCTGGTGCCGATGGGTCCGAGATCGTTGCCGATAGTGGCGACCCGGTTACGGAAATTCGACAGCCGCTGCACGTGCATCACCTCCTGGTGATAGCCGCGATTGTTGTGCATCACCGCGAGCAGCGGGATCTTGTGCCGCGCCGCGGTCCACAGCACGCCCGGCGCGTACATCAAGTCGCCGTCGGATTGGATCGAGACCGAGAAGCGGCCCTGGTCGCGGTTGCCCAGCGCCGCGCCGACCGAAGCCGGCGCGCCGTAGCCGACGCCATAGCCGCCCGACCAGCCGAGCCACTGGTGATGCTTCTCCATCGGCCACAGCCGGTTCGCCCAGTTGCTGGTATTGCCGGACGTCGAGACCAGCGACCAGTCGAGATCCTTGATCTGGGCGTAAGTCTCCATGACGAGACGCGCCGTGTTGATCGGCACCGCATCCCAGGCGATCGCCGCGGCTTGCTTGGTGGCGTCGAGCCCCTTGGCATGAGCGGCGCGGATGGCGTCGCCGCGCTTGGTCATCGCATCCTTGCGGTCGCCGGAGATCGCCGACTTCACCGCTTCGATCAGTGCCGGTAGCGTCGCCTCGGCATCGCCCGGCATCGACACGTCGATACTCTGGAAGCGCTGAAAATCCTGATAATTCGACTTGGTGAGCAATTCAGTCGAGCTGATGCTGATCAGTTTTGTGCCCGGCTTGATCTTGGTGGTGTTGCGGCCGATGCCGTCGTCGCCGTTGTCGATAAAGCCGTTCACCGTGTTCCAGTAATCCGACAGCTCCAAGCCGATGATGACGTCGGCCGGGCCGATCACGGTCGCGGGACGGCTGAGCGGATGGGTGTTCGGAAAATTCATCCGGTTGCCCTGATCGACCACCGGCGCCTGCAATAGCTCGGCGAGCTCGACCAGGCGCTTGACGCCGTCGGGCGTGCGCGCCATGCGATCGACCACGATGACCGGCCGCTCGGCGTTGACGAGCAGACGGGCGGCTTCCTTCACCGCGCCGGAATCGCCTTGCGGCGGCGCGCTGGCGAAGAATTTCGGGATGTAGAGTTTTTCGCCGTCTTCGCGGATCGGTTCCGTCTGCAAGCCGCCGTCGAGCGACATCATCACCGGGCCATAAGGCGGCGTCGTCGCGATCTTGTACATGCGCACGAAGGATTGCGCGAAATGCTGCGGCGACACCGGGGTGTCGTCCCACTTGGTGTAGTCGCGCACGATAGCGTTGATGTCTTGCGCCGAGTGGAAGGTCGGCACGCCGGGCGCGCGTTTTGCCGCGTCGAGATCGTTGCCGCCCATGATCAGGACGGGCACGCGGTCGCACCAGGCGTTGTAGACCGCCATGGCGGCGTGCTGCAGCCCGACCACGCCGTGGACCAGCGTCATGAGCGGCTTGCCGGTCGCCTTGAAATAGCCGTGGCACATGGCAACGCCGGATTCCTCATGCATGCAGGTGAGGAATTCCGGCATCGTGTTCTTGCCGTAATTAATCAGCGACTCGTGGATGCCGCGATAGCTCGAGGCCGGATTGGCCGGCAGATATTTGATGTCGAGCGTCTTGATCACATCGACCATGAAGTCGGAACCGGGCGTGCCGTTGTCGCGCGACGGCAGCGGCGCTGCGCCGGTCTCGGCAGCGGCCACATGGGCATTTGGCGGCAGCGCCGACGGCAGCCTTTGCTGCGGTTCCGCCGCGGTTGCGGCTTTGGTGGAGTTGACGGCGCCGCTGGCGCCGGCGACGGCGGCCGCGGTGAGGAACCGGCGGCGGTTGAGCTTTGGGCCTGCATCCTTTTTGGGCATCTCGTCTCCCCTTGGCGTCGCTTGGTTATCGCGCCGTGCGCTCACGGCGTCGAAGCAATTACATTTGAAACTACCATAGCGGCAAGGACGCGGTATTGCACGGGTCGTGCGGGTGGCATGCGCCCGGCGCCGGCCGGTTCCTGTTTCTGCACATCAGGCCGCCCTGCCCGGCGGCCGCGCCGTCGAAACCGACAGTTAACAAATTTCAACCAAAGATGGCCGCTCCCGTCACGTTTGCGCTTGGATTTCAGGGAATGGGCGCGAAACCCGCGCAATCGACCAGCATTGCCGCGACACCCGAGGCCGAAGCGCAGAGCGCCGAGGCCCGCGCGCCGCTTTGCTTTGTCGTCGATACCGATGCCAGCATCCGGCACTTTCTGTCGCTGATCCTGCACGGCGCCGGCATCGATACCGAGGAGCTTCCCGACGGCCAGGCGGTGCGCCCGGCGCTGACCCAGCATCAGCCGAAACTCGTCTTCCTCAACATCGCGCTCGAATTGGCCGACGCCATCGAATGCATCCTCGCGCTCTCCCGCGTCGCTTATACCGGCGCCGTGCAGCTCATGAGCAACCGCGGCTCGGCCGTGCTCGCCCATGTCAAGAGCATCGGCGAGCAGCATCATCTGCGCATGCTGCCCGTTCTCAAGAAGCCATTCGAGACCAGCGTGGTCCTGAAAGTCTTGCAGGAACTGCGGCTCGGCGACCCGCCGGCAGTCGCCGGCCGCATCGATCTGCGCGACGCGTTGCGCAACCGCTGGATCGAGTTCTGGTATCAGCCAAAAATCGACCTGCGCAAAAAACAACTCATCGGCGTCGAAGCCTATTCCCGCGCGCGGCATCCGCAGAACGGCGTGCTCGAGCCGAGCGCGTTCATGCCCGGCGCCAGCGAGGGCGACCTGGTCACGTTGTCCGAACAGGCGCTCGATCAGACGCTCCAGGCGAGCCTCAATTTCTGCAAGCTCGGCGTCAACCTGCGACCCGCGGTCAACATCCCGATCAATGCGCTGGTCAAGGTGCCGGTGGCCGACATCGTCGAAAGCCATCGCGGAAAATTCGAAAAATGGCCGGGCCTTATCATCGATGTCGCCGAAGAGCAGATCGTCTCCGATCTGCCGCTCGCTAACGACATCACCAAGAAGCTCCAGCATCTCGACGTCAGTCTCGCGATCGACAATTTCGGCCGCGGCTATTCCTCATTTGCGCGGCTCAAGGAACTGCCGTTCGCCGAAATCAAGCTCGACCGCGCGTTCGTCACCGATTGCGGCAGCGACAAGGTCAACGCGCCGCTGTGCAAGACCGTCATCGATCTGGCGCACAATTTCGGCAGCATCGCGGTCGCGGTCGGCATCGAGAAAGCGTCCGACGCGCTGGCGCTGGTCAGCATGGGCTGCGACTACGGCCAGGGTTTTCTGCTCGGCCAGCCGATGCCCGAGGAGCGCTTCATTTCGCTGCTCAAGCAGCGCGCCAATCCGCCGGCGCGACAGGGCGCAGGCAAATCGCCGGCCATGCAGGTGCGGCGCGTCTGACGCTAGAGCATGATCCCGAAAAGTGCGGTCCATTCGTAGTCGCTGAGTTCGTAGCGCATGATTCGAGGCTCCGGTTTCGGAGCTTGAATCACGTCTCGGGCGGAGCCATCAAGCCGCGATAGCTGATCGCGAACCCGCTAAAGCTCCGAATCTATTTCCGCTTTTGGGGGCATAGCCGACATGGTCAGATTTGCCGCTGGGTCGCCCCTGTAGCGATTGACCCATTGCAGGCACTGGCTCCACCACTGGGTTCGTCCGAAGATCTACTCACTAGCCGACCTTCTTGGAGGCCTTATGAGCACAATCAACGCGGCTATGATTTGCATTGCCGCGGCCAAGGCGAACGGCACCACGTAGCTCGTCGAAATGTCCCGAAGCACGCCGAGGACAGCAGGAGCCAACGCAAAGACAGCTTGATTGAACGCCACCACGAGCGCGACGACCGTACCGACGTCGGCCGCACGAAACTCATGTTGCGCGATAAGCGGGGGAAGGGAAACAACGTTACCGACGCCGAGACCAAATAGCGCGCAACCAACCAGTACAACCGTGGGCGCATCTGAGATGATCATCAATGCAACGCCGACGCTTTGGAGGAGAAAGTTCGCGGATGCAGCCAGGCGGCGATCACGGCCTCCGATCGTCCAGCCTAGCAGAGTGCGGCCCAAAACAGCAGATGTCGTCACCATACTGACTGCGGCGGCAGCCCCGTTCTCGCCGAGCAATGGGGATATTCGGGTCAGCAAATGCGTTAGCAGTCCGACTTGAGCGAATAGGGCCAACGCAAAGGCCACTGAAAGTGTCATGAAACCCTTGGTCTTGATGAGGTCTTTGCGAGGACTACGCGTTAATGGGGTAGCGACGTGGGGCTTGCTGTCGACAAGCAGTCCGTCGGGCGCCAGACCGAGTCCTTTCGGATCACGGCGCAGGTAAAAAATCGAAAGAGGTATTATGACCAGCGGCATGGCGATACCTACCGCGACCGCCGCCGCCTCAACCCCAATCTTGGCGATCAGCAAAATAAGCAAGGGCGGAAACATGACGCCGCCGATGCTTGCGCCGTTGAATGCCAAGCCGATGGCCTTTGGTCGATCTCGATCAAACCATGGAGCGACCATCGCGTCGATCGCCGCACCGCTCGTCGCTGCCCAACCACTCCCCGAGATTGCTGCCGCCACGAACAATTGCCACGGAGCTGACGCGACTGACCAGGCCACGATCCCTGCACCTGCGAGAACCGCGCCGATGATCGTTGTCTGCGCCAACCCAATTGATCTGTGAGCTTCGGGTAAGTACACAATCAGTGCTGCCCCGATCAGGAAGTGCGCAGTGATCGCGCTAGAGATCATTGCGACCGGCCAGCCCTTGGAGGCGTGCAACGTCAGCAAGAGCACTCCCGGACTATAAAATCCGACACCCCATCCGAAAACCGCGATTACAAACGCGACCCAAACGACGGACCAGCCCTGAAATCGCGATTGTCGAAGCCCGGGGATCTGCATAGTTGGGTGTCCTGATCCGAGGGCAGGGCGACGGCTTGCCAAGTACGCGCCGTATGCGCGATCAACCGCGCGTTTGCTCGTAGGCCTTCAGATGCGTGTAGGCCGTGCGCAGCCGGGGCACCGGAACTTTTGCGGTGTCAGCGCGCGCAATCAGGTCGCCAATCACATGATCGGCTTCGACCGGTTGGCCCGCCTTAATGTCGCGGAACATCGATGCGGTGAGCGGCGAGCCTTCCGTGGTCAACATCCCTGTCGCGCGTTCCAGCGCAGGCGCGCGGGGCGGATAGCCCTCCGCGGTCGCGACCGCCCTGCATTCGTCGAGAATGCCAAGCAGGAAGTCCTTGCCGCCGGGCGCCGCCAGGATCATGCCGATCGGGGCGCGCATCAGGCTAGTCGAGGCCGCGCTCGATGCGAGGAAAACCCATTTTTCCCACATGTCCTGCAGGACGGTCTCGCTCGCCGCGCCGTCGAAATTGCAGCTTCTGACGACGTCCGCGATGGCGCGAACCCGGTCTGACATTTTGCCGTCGCGCTCGCCGAAACCAAGCGACTGCACCGGGCCCAGCTGGACCACTTCGCGCTTCTCGTTCAGTGTCACCGCAGTCAGGCAGAGCCCTCCGAGCACGTGGCTCACGCCAAATTTTTTGTCGAGAACGTCCAGATGACGCATACCGTTGAGCAGCGGGATGATCGCGGTCCTCTCGCCTACCGCCGGCGCGAACGACTTGACCGCATCGTCGAGGTCGTAAGCCTTGCAGCTCAACAGCACCGCGTCAAACTTGTCCTTGATGGTGTCGGCCTGGATGACAGGCGGATTCTTCAGCGTTACGTCGCCGTTCGGGCTTTTGATCACGAGGCCTGCGGCGGCAAGCTCCGAGGCACGGCGCGGCCGCACCAGAAAGGTGATGTCGCGGCCGGCTTGCAGCATCCTGCCGCCGAAATATCCGCCAATGGCCCCCGCGCCAACAATGAGAACGCGCATCTCTCAATTCCTCTTGTTGTTGGATACCGGACTGTCCAGAACGTTGCTCATCCGCGGCTCCCGTGTTCCTGGACATCTACATACCAGAAGGGGCACTCTGTGCGCTCGCCGGAATCGGACTCCGTCGCCGGCTATCCTCGAGGAACTCAATGCTCGATATCGAAGAATGCGAACGGGCACGCGTTAGGCGGGATCGTCGCTTCGACGGCCTATTCTTTTCTGGCGTTCGCACGACACGTATCTACTGCCGCCCTGTCTGTCCGGTGCGCCCTGCCAAGGCGGCCAACGTAATGTTCTATCCGTCGGCAGCGGCGGCCGAACTTGCGGGTTTCCGACCGTGTCTGAGGTGCAGGCCGGAGGCTGCTCCTTTCTCGCCTGCTTGGAAGGGAACGCGCACCACTGTCGAACGTGCGCTCCGGCTCATCGCGGACGGTGCACTTGATGACGGCAGTGTCGAGACTTTGGCCGATCGTCTCGGGATCGGTTCGAGACATTTGTCCCGGCTCTTCCAAATGCACCTCGGTGCAAGCCCGGTTCAGGTCGCCCAGACGACACGCGTGCAGCGGGCGAAGCGGATTCTGGACGAGACCGATCTCACGATGTCGGAGATCGCCGTGCGCGCAGGCTTCGGTAGCTTGCGGCGATTCAATACGGTGTTCGCTGAGGTTTATCGGCGACCGCCAACGCAGATCAGGCGTGCCCGCAAACCGAGTGCCACGTAAACGTCGGCTTCCGGTTGAAGCGGACAGATCGTCAGCCGAGCGCGCACGTCTCTTGTTGGCACATAGCTCTTGTTGGCACATAGCGTCGTTGCGCTGCTATGCAGCAATACGTCGGCTATCGAGGCATAGCGGACTCTGGCGTGGCGTCGGCCCTGCAGATTTATGGGTTCACGGCCTAGTGCGTCCAGGGCGTGCGGCGGCCGTAGGCGAAATTATCCGAATATGACATGCGCGCGCGCTTGCCCGGCGTGCTCTCGAACACCTGATAGGCGATGCCGTGACGCTCGCAATAGGCGATCGCTTCTTCCTTGGTTTCGAACGCAAGCCGCACCTGCTGCTTCATGTCGCTTGATGAGGTCCAGCCCATCAGCGGCTCGACCATGCGCGGCTGTTCCGGCTCATAGTCGAGCACCCACTCTTTGGTCTTGGCGGTTCCCGACTGCATCGCGGTGCGGGCCGGTTTGTAGATGCGCGCGGTCATCGAATCGCAGCCATGAATAAAATTCCTAAATGGTCGGGGCAGCAGGATTCGAACCTGCCACAACCCTATGTAATCACTCAATGGGATTCTGACAGACAGCCTCGCGAATGGCGTGGCGCCGGGCCGAAACAGGCGAAGATTTTGACATTCCTCTGCCGCCGCGAACTGCGGCCGTCGCCGCCCGCCGACAGACTTTCCAGCAGACCGGCAACCCGGCCACCAGACCGACCGCCCGATCCTGAAAAAGGAAGCCCCGGCGCCGTGAGGACGGCTACCGGGGTGGAGATCCAAAAGAGTTCTTCTGCTACGAACAACCCCAAAATATCGCAACCAGCACACATTCGTCCAGTCAGCTACGGTCGCTGTCTACGAGAGCCAACAACAGGTTGGCGCCGCCGCGGTGCACGCCGTCGCCTTCGACTCTGTTGACGACGACCAAGATTGCGACGTCGACGGCGGCGTAGAGCGAGACGGCGAGCATCGCGCCTACACCATCACTGGAAGGCACGTAGACACGGTCCAGAGCGGCCCTGAGGTCGCACGCGCCATACCGAGCGCCACCGGCACGAACAACACGGAGGCCCTGAACAAGGCGCTCGCGCGCTGAGACGATCCGTGATCGTCCGGCCGCGAGCACCGGCAGTTGGTGCTCGGAGGTCCCGCCAACTGTGACGACTTTCGGACGGACGACCGCGCGCATATGCGGCGGTCTCGTCCCGATCCTGCCCCGCCGCATTGTTCGCCCACCACCGGGCGGGCTTTCCGATGAGCGATCGCAGCGTGCCGGGTGCGCTCTATCCCCGGCGAGAAAGCCGGTTCTCACTTACAGGACACCGGCAACACTGCGGGCTCTTGCTTGAGCGGAATGGACGATGAAGCCCCATGCTCAAGGTTCCGGCCCCCGTCGCCGACAACGATAGGCGATGGATATACCGAGGCGAAACGACCCCCGTAAGGATGCCTCGCCATCCGGGGGGAGGCGACTGGTCCCCGTAAGGGATGCCCGGATAAAGCGGTTGGGAATCGTTCGCCAAACACCGTGCTCCCTCGCCTCGCGGGGAGGGGGAGGGCGTCGGAAAGGAAAGGTGTGCGTTCGACGCAATAGTGATAATTACTGGAAGTGCTTATGGCGATATGTTCATGTAGCTTTGAGCCGCCGTTCCTCACGTTGGAGGCCGCGATGACCCCAGTCGCCCGCCTTGGTCTCACCCAGGTAAGTGCGGCACGACGATCGGCCGTCGCGGCACGGGGGAACAAAAGGATCTCTCCGACGGGGCAGCCGACATCCTGCTCCGACTTTTGCTCGCGCAGCGGATCACCGCGCGCAAATCGAGATTACCCAACCACGCGCCAATTCTGTCCGTCGCCGGTCCCAGCCAGGCGTTTGCAATCGTGGCTATTGCGGGCGCCGGCCACATGAGTGATCGCGATAACCGCGCCGGCCGAGGAACGCTGACCGGAAGGTGGAAGCCCCGTACGGGCTCCAGCCCGAATATCCGCGGCGGGATCACGATTGAGCGTGCTCTGCCCGCGAACACCCGGCTATGGCTGACGGGTTGGACGAAAACGATTCCTGGAGGCGACGTCGTGTCTCTCCTAGTGGAAATCGCCAACAAGGCCGGGAGGCGCCGGTGATCGACCCGCCCTCCCCTGGCGCCAAACGCATGCGTGAATATCGCCGTCGGCGTCGTTATGGCCTACTGTCGATCCGCGTGCGCGTGGCCCGCGTGCTCATCGATGCCTTAATTGAGAAGTCCTACCTCAAACCGGAACACCACGATGATCGCAACGAAATCGCGATCGCGGTCGGTGACCTCATCACCGACAGCCTACAAAACACGTAACGGCGGTTGGTTCGACATGGAGTGACGTCGTAACGAGTGAAACTCATCAGAGAGTGACGTTGTAACGCATAGAACTGCTGACAGAGTTACGTCGTAACGCATGGCGCTCGTGAGAGAGTGACGTCGTAACGCTTTTTTGACCGGATTCGCTCTTCCGCCTGCCAAGGCTCTGAAACGACCCGAATTGGCAAAAACGACCCCTCAAATCTTTTTGGCAGGATGCCAAGCCGGTCGATTACAGCGCGGATAGCCCCGGTTACCGATTTGCCCCCCATCTTCAGGAAGGGGTTCGCGATCGTGTCGGGAATTGGCGATCGAGCACGGAGGTCGACCGCCTGCGTGGTATGGCCGGCCGGCCAACACAGCCACAGGAACGGGTAGCAGGCCGCCAGCGCGGCGCCGATCGTCGGTGTGGACTGCAAGGGCATCCGCCGGGCTCGGCGCTCGTTCCAATCGGCCTTAGGCGCTCGGCGTCCTCGGAGCACCGGGACATCGGTCGCTCGTCGGGCGGCAGCGTCTGCGCCGGCCTTGGGCTTCCGTGACCCGAGATCATATGGAAAAGACACAGGGACGACAGTACACTTCCGGCCGGGAAAAATGGGCAAATCGATGAACAACGTAGTAAACCGTCGATGGCTTCTCGCCAGCTACCCAGAGGGCATGCCAGCATCGGAAAACTGGACCATGGATGCGCAACCAGTGCCCGATCCTGGACCCGGTCAGATTCTCGTCAAAGCAAATTGGCTTTCTGTGGACCCCTACATGCGCGGGCGGATGAGCCCGGGCGCGAACTATACGAAGGGGGTCGGCCTAGGTGAGGTCATGCAGGGTGGTGGCGTTGGTGAAGTCGTGGCTTCAAACCACCCCGCCTGGAAAATTGGAGACATTGCTGAGTTGATGAGCTTCGGTTGGCAGGAATGGTCGATCTTGACGCCCGATGTTTTTGGCCCCGCGGGTGTGAACAAGATAGATCCCAAACTGGCCCCGATTGAAAGCTCATTGTCCTGGCTCGGCATGCCCGGCGTCACTGCGTATTTTGGCCTCCTCGACGTGGGCCGTCCGCGGCCGGGCGAGACGGTGCTGGTTTCCGCCGCATCAGGAGCGGTAGGCCAACTTGTCGGCCAAATCGCCAAGCTGGCGGGATGTCGTTCGGTTGCCATTGCCGGAGACGATGAGAAACTTCAGTGGTGTCGCGAGATCGGCTTCGATGCGACAATCAATTATAAAAAAGCTGCCGATCTTACTGCTGCTGTGAAGGAGTCCTGTCCCCAAGGCGTCGACGTCTTCTCGACAACACGGCTGGCCCCATCGATGATGCTGCAATGAAAAATCTGAGTATTGGTGCGCGGGTGGTGATTTGTGGTCGTGTAGCGCTCGCCAGTCGGTTTGGTAAGCCTGACATTGGTGAGCGATTCATGGGCCAGCTGATCGTCACCCGAGCCAGCGTCCATGGATTGATCCCGCGATTGCCGGCGTCCGAAAGCCTACACATAATCCGTAATGTCCTGAACCTGACCCCAAAATCGCGTCCGGCGCGTGAGTAGCTCCAGCGAGTTCGGCACCAGGATCGGAACTGTACGGCCGAGCACCCAAATGGCAAACTGGCTTTCAGGTGAAGGGGAGGCAGCGGGGAAGACATGAAGGACGCTCAGAAGCCGGATCACGTTAGTCTCATGGTCCTCGTGAACCGACTCCGCGAGGGTCGTTATGTCATCCCAGATTTCCAGCGCGAGTTTGAATGGAAGCCGTGGGACATTAGCGAGCTAATGCGCCTCCATCTTCCTCGACTACTTCATCGGCAGTCTGCTGCTTTGGAAAGGCAAAAAGGACAACTTCGAGTCCCTCGCCTGCGAGCCCATCTATGGCTTCCAGGGACAGGGGACTCCCGAACACATCGTGCTCGACGGCCAACAGCGCCTTACAGCCATGTACTACACGTTTATGGCGCCGAATGTGCCAGCTCCGAGTTCGCGCTATCGGTTCCTCTATTTCATTCGCGTTGATCGGTTCATGGAGGATGCTTATGACGAGGCGTTCGAGTACGACTGGACACGCACCGGAGAGAAGACACTCGAGTTCGATTTGGCACAGTACGAAACGCACAGGTTTCCCCGTGCTATCGTAGGCCGGGGTGACCGGCCGAAAGTGAGGTGGTCACAGGGTGACCAGCAGTACTGGAAGAGCAAGGAAGCTTCAGCACGGACAGAAGGGGACGAACTGGTGCCGAGGTCGCTCGCAGGCACACCGAAAACGCGCCGCCATCGACAAGCATCTTGAAGGAATGACGAATAGTTTCAGATCTCGTACATAGAATTGTATCAGGAACTGGAGCTAGACAAACTCTGCGACATCTTCACCCAGATCAACAGTCGGGGGACCGCCGAGACGTCTTGACCTATCAACGCGCTCCAAACCGAAGGGTCTCCAGCTCAAGCACCTGTGGCGCGAGGCGCGCCGCGTCTGCACCTTCATCGAGAGCGAGTGGACGAACGTCTACATCCTTCAGGTGATGTCGATCCTTCACCAAGCCGACTGCTCGCCAAAAGACCTCGACTACCTCGTACCGGGCCAGGAGAAGAAGGTACGCGGAGCGGACGGCCGCTCCACAAGGAATCTCGGTTGAACACCTCCGAATTCGAGAAGCAGTGGAACGAGGCGCTTGAAGCACTGTATCGAGTGGTCAACCTCCGACGTCACCCGCAAGAGTCGGCGCCATCGTCTCAGGTACCTCCCGTAATGTCCGGACCTCCCGGCTCTCCGGCGCTTCAGGTCGAGCCCGAAAGCTACCGGCACTGCGCCAGCCGACGCTCAGCGCAAGATTGACACCGGACCTGGGCGAGTGTCTTTACCAACCGGTATCTGGGTCGGTCGAATCGATGAGCGTGCGCGACGACTCGGACGTGAAGCAATGGTATGAAGATGACGTAGCCGAGTCAGCGCTCATCGGCGAGTTCCGAGCACGCTTCAGGGCGCTGGATCTCGTGGAGACCGAAAAAGGGAGCTCTGTCGATAACGGCATCTTCAACTTGCTCGTGCTTCGTGGCCGCCGTGACTGGATGGCCGGCAGAGACGATCGCCGCTAACAGCGAAGGCTGAGGTACGGTCAATCCTGGAATTTGCACTTCGCCGCCCATGGCCTTCGACATCTTGCGGCGCGACCCCTTCGGTCGAGACGACTTCGAAGCCTTCCTCGCCGAGCGGTAGCGCACGCTCCAAGACGCGATCGAGGTATCTGCTATCAAGGAGCGCCGAGACCGACCTCCGCGATCGCGCGAGCTGGACGCTCAGGTGGAGGCGGTGGAACTGAGCCTCCGCCGAACTATCGACGAGGTCTTGGAAGGTGAGAGCATCAGACTTCCCTCTCACGTGAACCAAAAAGATCGATGAGAGAATCCAGGCCGCCGCGAAAAAGAATGCTGCACTCGATCTGAACTACTACCAAACGCTGGACGGCAGGCTTGAATATGCCGATCTGCGTGAGATTCTAACGCGATCTTGAGCAAGGCGATCTGGCCACTATTTCAAACGCGCTTTGCCAACAAGGAGACTTTAGCCAAACGGTTCGATCAAGTTGCTGAGCTCCGCAATGGCATCCGCCATAGCCGAAGGGTTGACGACGTCACGCGCAAGGAAGGCGAGGCGGCGCTCCTCTGGTTCCAGCATTTGCTCGGAAGATAATCGGCGCCTTCGCACCGTGTATATGTCTTCTGGCCCAAAGAAAAACATGGGCTACTCACCTGCAAGACTATCTCTCGACAAGCACACTAATTCCGCAAACGGCCCGTTCGCCCGGCAGGAGCGACATGACAGCGAGGGGATGAGACTGGTCATGGCCGTGTCACCGAATAGCGGTCATTGGTCCCGAGGCGCTGTCGTTCAACCCGACTACGCCCGTGGTGACAAAGGCTGCACTCGCCGTTAAGTAAAGAGAATCCCCCGGGGGGTGTTGGATGTCCCGGGGGTCCCTGCAACACGATAGACCAAAACCGTACAAATCCACCGGTCACCAATGTAAAATGGCAGATGCTTGAGCTGCGACCCAATCTCGCGGCCTGATAAGTCCGATTAGAAGCGCGCTTCAATACCGAGACGATGCTCAGAATGCCGTCGAGAAAAGCAAAAACAACAGCTGCACTGCTTTCGAACCGTGAAATCGTGGTTATCGCCGCGTTTTTGGTTGGGGCTCAACACGTATCCGCAGATACTGAAGATATAGCGATCAAAGCTAGGGTCAAAACTCATTAATCCTTCGGCTCTGACAATACGGTAGTGATTTGTGTTGGGGAAGGAAGATGAGCAGGAATCTGTTCTGGTTGAGCGACGAACAGTGGGCGCGGATCAAGCCGCAATTGCCGACGGATGTGCGCGGTGTCGAGCGAGTGGACGACCGACGTGTCATTAGCGGCATCGTGCATGTGCTCAAGAGCGGCTGCCGCTGGTGCGATTGCCCGCAAGCGTATGGTCCGCCGACGACGGTTTATAATCGCTTCGTGCGCTGGGCGCGGCGTGGCATCTGGGAAAACCTGTTCCGTGAGCTTGCCGGGAACGGACGATCCGCAGACACGCAGATGATCGACTCCACCCACGTCAAAGCGCACCGCTCCGCGGCGGGCGGAAAGGGAAGCAGAAGCAGGCTGTTGGCCGTTCGCGTGGAGGGCGCAACACGAAGATTTCACGCACTCGCAGATGCTAAAGGACGCCTTATCGCCATTCTGTTGACCGGAGGTGAAGCGCACGATTGCCCGGTCGCGAAGCGCCTCATCCGCAGAGTGAGTCGCCGAGAACGCATGCTCGGCGACAAGGCTTACGACAGCGCTGAGCTGCATGAGGAATTGCACGCGCGCGGAACCAAGCCAGTCATTCCCAACCGCTGCAACAGGAAGCAGCCGTTCAGCTTCAGCAAGCGTCTCTACAAACTTCGCTGGCGCATCGAGAGTGCGTTCAACAGGCTGAAAGACTTCAGGCGCATTGCAACGCGATACGACAGGTTGGCGAAACTACTTGTCTTCCGTCTGCCTCGTTGCCAGCCTTGTATGGTGGATTTAATGAGTTTGCGACCCTAGTGATTTGGCTCCGGGCCGCTTCACCTGCGTAAGTACAAAGAGCAAATCAACATTGAGACTGTTCGGAAGCGGCTATGGGATGCGGCGAAAGCCGAAAAAGGGCGCCTACCTTATAGGTTCTGAGCGAACCGGTTGGCGATTAACCAAAGCAGGGTACGATTTTGCTCGCAGCACAAGTACACCGACGTGCTCGCGCAACCGAAAAAAAGCAGAGCTTCGCAAGTGGAACGCTCAGCTCAAACGCGAGAGCTGAAGCGAATGATGGCTGAACCCGTTTTTAACAAAATTAGGAGCGACGGAGCTTCCACGGCTACAAAATCCGACGCTGAGCGTTTCTTCCGCATCGACGACTATGTTACTGGCAAGGCGCGGGCAGCGAAGATAGAAAGATTTCGGATTATCGCCTCAAGCAAGACGGAACTTCTGGACGTAATCGATATTCTGGCAGCGTTGGTCACGGAGCGTTGACGATGGTGGGGACGGAATTGAGGGTCAGAAGCCACGTTGGTCGTGACCTCCTTCAAAGCGCGGCGCTCTTCAAGCACGAGCACTCTGTCGTGTGGGAATATGTTTCGAACGGTCTGGAGTACAAAGATCCCAAACACGAAACCCAGCGTAGCCGTTCAAATCGACCCCAAAGCCAAAACTATTCGCATCTCCGATAATGGTCGGGACATGTCGATGGTTGATTTACATCGCTATTTTCAAATGCACGGCGTGAATATCGACCGTAAGCAAGGAAAGCCCGGTCGTGGTTTCTTCGGCACCGGCAAATCCGCAGCTTTCGGTATTGCTTCCTCATTGACGATAACAACAGTGCGAAATGGGCGCCGTTCGAAGATCCACCTTACCAAGCAAGATATTGAATTTCAGGCGGACGGAGACGAAATTCCGGTTCACGTTCTCGAAAATGAAGTAAGTACGTCCAGCCCAAACGGAACCGTTGTTGAAATCGCCAATGTGTTTCTGAAAACGATCCACATCGGTGGCGTGGTTCGCCACATTGAGCGGCATATCGCGCATGGGCCGAATGCCTCAGTGCTTGTAAACAATCACGAGTGTGAATTTTCAGAGCCTGACATAAGCCGAGAAATCAAGATCCGCACCAAAGGCACAGAATACGAGAAGGTTCTTGGTGACGCTGTTCTTACGATCAAAGTTGCCAAGTCCCGTTGGAAGACGAACTGCGGGGGATATCCCGATTTTGTCGAAGGGCGTTTGGCATGAACGACGGCCGATGTGAGCGCAAGCCATTCTCGGAATACCTTTTCGGCCTGTTTGATGTGGCGGCGTTAGGTGACGACAAATCAAATGTTCCTGCATTTGACATGAGCCGCTCAATGAAACTCAATACCCGCAATGAGGTTGTCGCGGACATTATCCGTTTCGTTGGCGTGAATTTTGAGGTCGTGCGCAAGGAACTAGAGAAGCAGGACAAAGAACGACGGCAGAGTGAAGAGCAAAAGCGCCTACAACAACAGGGCTCTAAAATAGCGGACTTGATCAATAGCCATTTCAAAGACTGGAGCGCGAAGCTCAAAAACACCATGGCGAAAGCGGGAACGGGTCGCGACATACTGCCAGCTAAGCATCAAAGCGCCTCGGACGAAGTGGGTGTAGTGTTCGGGAATGAATTGCCTGCCATCATAACGGGGTACGGCTTCGGCGATGGACCCAATGAGCCCGGTCCGGAACCGGAGCCCGACCGTGCCTCAGGTCCGGCTTGACGACGGCGCGGCAGGAAAACTCGGTCAAAAGGCTCCGAGTGTTCCCAATAAAAGCGCAGCAGGCGGGTTCCACGTTGTCTTTGAAAAAATTGGAGTGAATGAAAAGCGGGCCAAATACGATAAAGAGGCAAGAACAATCTATATCAATCTTGAACACCCTCGGATTGCGATCGAAATAAAGGCCGCTTCGACGCAGTCGCCAGTCGAAGATCCAAATTTTATGCGCATGGCCTGAACTAGATAGCATTTACAGAGTACGCAATTGTTCTTGCTCAGGAACTGAGTGCGGTTCAGTTCTTTTTCTACTCGCAAGATGCGCTTGTTGAGCTGCGTCAGACCATTGACGACCTCTCGAAGGCATTTGCGATAATGTGGCCACAAGCAAGGACTAAACACTGATACGGACGCATGGACCCGGCAATCGACGAAAATCAGAGCGTCCTGGCACTACGGCTTGACCGCTTTGATTTGTCGACGCGGGCTGCAAACTGTATTGCCGTTCAAGAACTCCGCACAATTGGCGATCTTACGTGTTTGTCCGCGGAAGAGATCATGCGTTGGCCAAACGCAGGTCGGAAGACATTGGCGGAAATTAGGACACTCTTGGGTCGAATCGGCCTCAAACTCTCGGGCGATCAGTTTCCGAGTGGCCTGGTCGACGCGAAACTTCTGGCGGAATTTCAAATTGCGGCTGCAAACCACACGGATCACAGATCGGCGGATGCGCCGGTTGCCGATGACACTACAATCTCGTTGCTTCGCGCATCACATGAAGCTGGCTAGTCTAGTGATCGCAATAGAGGAATTGCAGCTGTCCGCTCGCGCTCGGCACGCACTCAATCTGGCGGGCGTGTCTTACCTGGGCGAAATTGCTCAGCTCACCCGAAATGACGTAATGGGATATAAAAATGCCGGCCGAACGACCGCCCGCGAGCTGGCGCGGGTGCTTTCAAAGCACGGTCTAGATTTCGGTATGACAATCCTCGATTGGTCGCGTCACCATGTGGAATTTTATTCGCAATGAACTTCATACCGAATTAGCCGAAGTTCGAAGGCACGAAGAGGTAAATTGTTGCTCGCCTCTTTAGGACCCGAACCCCAGAGCTTGGAGGACGGAGCCACTCCGAATCGCCCGCGCCTTGGGCAACGAGCGAAATTCTGGCTTGCTCGTTTCTCTATGGGGGTGGGGCGGAGCTCCCCCAAGAACTCTGGAATCAGTTGGCAAGGACCTCGGCGTGACGCGAGAACGCGTCCGGCAGATCGAAGCGCGGGCTCTCAGGGAGCTAGTCAGGCATAAATTTGAGGTACCTCTGTTGCATAGGGCGCTCGCGGCTCTTCACGAATACGTGCCGGATCTTGACGCTGTAATTGGCACGAAAATCAAGGAGCAGGGAATTTCGCGGGGAGAGTTTAGTCCTTGGAGTATTCGTACGGCTGCAAAGCATTTGGGGAATAAACTGGCCTTATGAGCACTTGAATATTCATCGAAACGCGGTACTCGCGGCAAACGGCGACGGAGATCAATTTCGTCGCGCTCTCGGTTTGCTTCGCAAACGAACATCCGAGCGGGGATGTGTCAACTTGTTGGCGCTCGCCGCCGAAAATACATATGCCCGAAGAGAAACTTAAGGTTTAGAACGTGTGCTCGACGTCAC
>CAWGCU010000014.1:0-276344 GCA_963821175.1 uncultured Alphaproteobacteria bacterium | reverse complement strand
CCGCCGAATCGAGGCGCGCGACACGATCGCGCTGCGCCGCGCGAAAGCGCTCGACAAAGGGCGCTGCGTAATGCGCGCCTTCGGGCGCCGGGCGGTAGCCATTGGCTGGATCGAAGCAATCCATGCGAGATCGATCGCCAGTGGGTCCGCTTCATCGGCCACCGACGGATCGATGCAATTCATCAGGACGATGCCCTGCCCCGGATGCGGCGATACGATAATACCACCTCCGCCTGCGGCATTTCGAGCTTCGTCAACCCGGTCGGACGTCCGCCGGGCGTTTGTCGGAGACGACTCTCGGGCGCGCAAAGCGACTGCTGATTGTAGAATGTATAGAGGCTGGCACCGCCCGAATTGCCGATCAAGACGATCTTCTCAAAACCGACCTGTCGGAAGAACGACAGACCCGCCGCGACATCGAACAACGCAATCTCATGCTCGAGACGAAGATCGGACCCGACCGAGCGCGACGTTTGGGTGAAAACCGAATAACCCCCCTCCAGCAGCTCGGGCACCAGGTAATGACTGGCAAGGAACTCCCGTGGATGCATGATGCAAGCCACGACATCCGACGGCCCGGCCGTATAAAGAAAACCATTAACGGCAGCATTGTCGGCGGTGCGCAGCGGATGGACCGTGACTCCGGCGCCCCCCGGCAGTTGGCCCATAGTCCAGCCAGCATTGCGAAAACCGGCAGTCGGCCCCTGCTTGCTCACGGATCCGCTCTACATAGGTGCTTCGACGCCAGTGTCGTAATTTTGACGCAAGCGTCAAGGAACGATTGACCTTCCAACGTTGTCGTGGAATACTAGACATAAACGTCCAGAAAAACACAGGCCCGTAAGTGGTGACTGCTGCGGCCTTGCGCCCAAGGGGGAGAGAAAATATGAGTGACCAAGCGCTTGGCACTCGCGCGCCCGCCGATATGGCGGCCGGGCTGAGGCCACATCACCCCATTCCGGGCATCACCTATCGGTCGGCTGAATACGCGCACGATCAGCTTCAGCGCGGCAACTGGCTCGACATGGCGATCGGCGAGAGTTTGCGTCGAACCGCCAAGGAGCAGCCTGACAAAGTCGCGGTCATCGATCCGGATGGCCCCGTCACTTTCCGCGAGCTCGACGCGCACACGGAGTTGGTCGCCGCGAGCCTCTTGAATTGGGGCTCAAACCGGCGACCGCGCGCTATTCCAGAGTCGGCACGACCAAGGAATTTTTCACGGCCTTTTTCGGCTGCATGAAGGCCGGCGTGGTGCCGGTATGCACGCTGCCGCAATATCGGCTTTCGGAAATGCGCCACTTCGCGGAGATCACGTCGGCGAAGGCGATGTTCGTTCAGGCCGACGTCACCGCAAGCTTCGATCAGGTAGCCTTCGCATCTGGAATTCGCCGAGGCCTGTCCCGGCTCCAAGCACGTGATCGTCGTACGCGGCGAGCACGACGGCACGACGCCGCTCGAGAGCGCATGGCTACCGCCTTCGACTCGAGCGGGCGCGCGCAAGAACCGCTCAAGCTGATCCCGGGAATCCTCGACGTCGCCACCTTCCAATTATCCGGCGGCTCCACCAGCCTGCCAAAGATCATTCCGCGGATGCACGGCGAGTATCTCGGCGCGACGTTCCACCTCTCGCAGCGCTACCAGCTCACCGGAGATGACGTAACGCTTGGAGCCTGCCACTCATCCACAACGCCGGCACGCTCTTTGCGGTTCTTCCCGTGGCGCTCGAAGGGCGAACGCTCGGTGCTTCAGCCCGCGTCGACATTCCCGAAATGCTGACGCTCATCGAGCGCCACAAGGTGACGTTCAGCGGCAGTATCGGCCCTATCGCCGCCAAGGTTCCTCGAGGTTCCGAATCTCGGCCGAGTACAACATCAGCTCGCTGCGGCAGTTCTTCTCCCTTGACGCGCGCCGACGCGGTTGAGAGCTCATGTCGGCATCCCGGTCGGTCAGATGTTCGGGATGACCGAGGGCATGGTGTTCGCGGCCGCTCCGACCGCGTGCCGCCATTCGTCACATGTACTGTGGGTCATCCAGTCTCCCCGGTGACGAGGTCCGGTCTGCTTGACCCGGGCGAGGAGACCGAGGTGAACATTCGGCGAGAGTCGGCGAACTCTGCTTTCGCGGTCCGAGCACGCTGACCTGCCTATTTCGCCGACGCAGCGACCACCGCGGCGACTTTCACTCCGGACGGGTTTTTCCGTTCAGGCGATCTGATGCGCGCCCACCGCTGGACGGCCTTGACTTGCTACTCCTTCGAAGGCCGGATCAAGGACAACATCAATCGCGGCGGCGAAAAGATTGGCGCCGAGGAGGTCGAGGGCTCTGGTCGGCCAGCATCCCGACATCGCCGATGTGCGAGTGGTGGCAATGCCTGATCCATTCTATGGCGAGAAAGCCTGCGCCTACCTGATCATGCACGCGGGCGGGCCGCCCCCAACCGTGAAGGAACTGGGTGAATTTCTGATCGCGAAGGGGATCGCCAAATACAAAATTCCGGAGCGGATCGAAACACTCGATGCCTTCCCACTCACAAGGGTGGGCAAGGCCGACAAGGCCAAGATGCGCTCGATGATTGCTGAAAAGCTCGCCGAGGAAGCGGCTCGGAAGGCCGGATGAACTCAATTTGATGTCCGGTTAATTCCGATGAGTGCAACTATTAGGCAAATGCTGGTCCGGCCGGGGACTTCGAACAGCTCGATGGCTGGCGCTGTTTCGATTGATATACATCATCACTTTAATCCCACATTCAAAGACAACGAGGGCAACGCGTGGTCAATTGGAATGGCTCTTGAGGAGCTCGACCGAAACGGCATCGCGACAGCCGTTGCCTCCATGGGTCCATTTAACGACCCCAGCCTCAGAGAGCGTCCTTGCAGATTTGCAAATGGAACGAATGGGCCACTAAATTATGTTTGCAGCATCCTGGCCACTTCGGCCTATTTGCTTCACTGCCGCTCTCCCACGTAGATCTCACTGTGGTCGAAATCGGTTACGCCTATGACGTCCTGCATGCGGACGGCATCGGCTTGACGACCAACGACGGTGACGTGTGGCTGAGTGATGAGCGCTATTGGCCGATCTACGAGGAATTGGATCGTCGCAGCGCAGTTGTCTTTGTCCATCCAGCTTTGACGTCAAGCTGCTCGCAATCGTCCCATGAATATGGCGGCAATGGCATTTCGGCAGCTTGGCTGGAATTTCCGGTCAACACCGCACGTGCGATTCTCGGACTGCTGGCGAAGGGCGTCACCAGGCGTTTTCCCGATATCCGCTTCGTGTTTTGCCATGGCGGCGGCGTCATGCCGCTTCTCGTGGGACGTATCACCGGTTTCGCTGGCTGGAAAACAGTAGGGGCCGAGGGGCTTGCACGCATGTTTCCGGATGGCCTCTACGAGGAATTCGCCAAAGTCTACTTCGACTGCGCGCAGGCTTACGCACCCGAAACCATGGCCCTGCTGCAACGCATAGTGCCGCGGTCTCACCTGCTGTTCGGCAGCGATTTTTCCTACTTCAAAATCGCCCACAGCATTGAGCAGTTTTCAGCACTTGGATTGGAACCAGAAGCGAGAAACGCTATTGGAGGCGGTAATGCTACCGCCCTCTTCCCGCGGTTTGGCCAAAAGTAACGTCGGGAGAAAAAAAATGAATGCGGCATCCGTCGGGAATTTGAACGATCTGATAGATAGCCAGAAAGTTCGAACTTCAACGATAGTATTTCTTGCTATCGTTACGCTGGCGATGGTGGGCGATGGATTTTACCTGGCCGTGATAGGCCTTGTCGCGCCGGAGTTGGTAAAGGAATGGCACATTGCGCCGGCGCAGCTGGCACCTGTCTTTACAGCCGGCCTCGTCGGGATGTTCATCGGCGCGCCACTGTTGGGCTATGTCGGAGACCATATTGGACGCAAGAAAACCATCTTGATCGCACTTTGCATCTACGGCGTTTTATCTTTGGTCACAATGGCGGCGAGTTCTTTGGTACATTTCCAGATTTTGCGATTCTTAACCGGAATCGGCCTCGGCGGCATGATCCCTAATATCTTGGCACTCACCGCAGAATTGGCGCCCAAGCGGCTGCGAGGCACCTTTACAATAATATCGTTATTTGGTGTGCCTGCCGGCATTGCGCTACCTGGCTGGGTCGCGGCTCTTCTTGTGCCTAGCTACGGGTGGCCCGTTCTGCTCCTGATCGGAGGGCTATTACCCCTCTTCATTGCGGCTCTCGGCCTGCTCATTCTGCCGAAATTTGCTGAAATTCCTGGTGCAGCGCGGTGGCCACGACGAAGACGTTAGACGAATTGCGCGTAACCCTCGGCCCGATCTCGCCAATCGGGTCCCAGACGACTTTTT
The DNA here is from genome assembly GCA_963821175.1 of uncultured Alphaproteobacteria bacterium. Lineage (GTDB taxonomy): Bacteria > Pseudomonadota > Alphaproteobacteria > Rhizobiales > Xanthobacteraceae > BOG-931. The sequence goes on along the minus strand of CAWGCU010000014.1, from coordinate 271,994 downwards.
CCGTCGGACCAAGTGCTATCGATTTATCGAGCCGCTCGCCGAAGAAGCTTTTCGAAGGCGCACTCGCCATCATAACACCGGCAATGTGGATCGCTCTCGCGGCAAATCAAATGACCAATTTTTTCACGCTGAGCTGGCTTCCAACATTGCTTCAAGCCAAGGATTAAGCACAGCGCAGGCGGGAATCAATTCATCATTGTTCTCAACCGGCGGCCTAGTCGGCGGATTGGTCCTGACCCTTGTCATCGACAGATTGGGCGCCCTGCCGATCATCGTTTCTTCCTGCTCGGCATTCCTTTTGTCGCTTCAATAGGCATGCCGGGGCTGTCTCGACGTCCATCGGAATGCTCATCGCTGTGCCGGTTTCTGCGTGACCGGAAATAATTTCGGCATCAACAGCGCGATGGTCATGATCTATCCGACCCCCGTTCGATCAACGGGCGCCGGATGGGCTCAGGCGGTCGGCCGGCTTGGCTCGCTCGCCGCGCCGATCATCGGCGGCATACTCTTGGGCGTGCATCTGCCAGCGCAGACATTGTATTCCGTCCCTGCATTCTCCCTTTTTATTGGAGCCATAGCTTCGGGGGTAATGGTGCTGTTCTGCGTTCGGCGATTCGGCGGCTATCGGTTAGACGAATCCGCCGTTCCCGCCCCCGCCACGACCATGTCCCGCTAATTTCCTTGTAGGGCTGCCTCGATGCGGAAACGTTGCATAATGGGCATTATGCGAATTGAAAGTTGTATCCGTGGGCGCCACGATCAAGATGATCACTGGACGGCTGCATATAAGGAGATGCGCCTCTCCTATCAGTTCCTTCTGCAGAAGATACGCCTCTCCCTTCAGTTCAGCTACATCGCTGGCAAGCTTCCAATCGGCAAATTGGGCCAGCGGATTGGTCTCGGATAGTGCCCGCTACCCCGAGCTTGACGGAACGACGTTACAATACGAATTTTATAGGCAGGCTCTTGATTCGATTCGGTGAACCATCTCCAGAACCTGCAGCACGCACATGCAATCTATCTCTTTTTCGCTCGACTGTGAACTCCGTAGCCGGATGAAGATTGTCTGGGGAAAGGAAGGCATTCGGTTGGATCCTGAAGCGGACAAAGTCGTCGCGCGTGATGTGAAATTTTCCATCGAAAATTTCCTGAAGCAGAAAGCCGATTCCAGCTTCCCACATCGGCGAGCGCACAATGCACTTCGAAAGATTTGGCTGCTTTCGCACGAAGAAGATGTGCCGGTTGGGCAACTGCGTGCTCTTGTACTTAACCTCCCAGGGCCGACGGCCGAGTATCTCAACATGCGTGCGCACCAATTCACCTCCAAGCTTCTTGACGCCGCTGGTGGTGACTTCTTGACTGGGCCAAGGACGCTGACGCTACGGAGCTAATTGAGACGATCCACGTACTAATCGGAGATGGTGCCAAACTAGTGTCGAGAAGTCGCGGCCGCGGCAAGCGCTCGAAGGCTAAGCCGGAGCCGGTAATCTTTGGTCAGACCCGCGGTGATGATGACGGTGTTCACAAGGGCGGTCGGCCCCGTCACGATTTCCAGGATAACCTAGTAATGTACTTGGCGATTGACTGGACCAACGCCACCGGCGCTAAGCCCTCGCACGGCCGCAGTGACCATACGGGTTTTGGCGATCTCGTGCATTGCGTTTTCCAGTGGGTCGACGAGCCCTCCGCCGACCAGGCCCACCGGCGATATTGGGAAGCCGCCGAACAGTCCGGATCGCTTCCGGCGAGTGGAAACCTGATGTCCTCTTCTTGAAATGGCGTCGGGTTTTCTCCAACCCTCGAAATTCCTCTGTGAGACGCTGCGTGGCTCAAAGGTGTTGGGAGCCATGTCTAATATTACATCCCGATGCGCAGCGGCTTCCTGTACCTGGTCGCAATCATGGACTGGTTCAGCCGGAAGGTTCTGGCGTGGAGGCTATCGAACACGATGATACTGAGTGCCGCGTCACCGCGCTGGAGGAGGCAATCGCCCGATTCGGCCGATCCGACATCTTCAATACCGATCAAGGCTCGCAGTCCACCAGCTTCGTCTTCACCGACACCCTGAAGGACGCCGACATCCGCATCTCGATGGATGGTCGTGGCGGCTGGATGGACAATGTCTTCATCGAGCGGCTGTGGCGATCGCTGAAATACGAATGCGTCTACCTCAACGCCTTTGAGACCGGCAGTGAGGCAAGTTCCGGGATCGCTCGCTGGATCGGCTACTACAACGCCGATCGACCGCACTCGGCCTTCGGCGGCAGGACACCCGACGAAGTCTATGCTACGCACAGGCGAGAAGAAATTGGCGGCATAATCCAACCCAGAATCCACCTTAGCCAAGCCGCCATTCTGTTCCGGAAAACGGGACCACCTCTCTTTTGCCATACTGCCAAAATTGCGCCTTAGCGGGAAAGTCAAGCCCGTCAGGCTTTTGCACAGGGCCTAACTGTGCCGAAATGTGTACCAGGCAAATGCGGCCCCTCTTAAAGGCTTCAACGACGCCTTCCTTGGGCAATGGCCCTGCGAACCAACTGATACTGCGTCACAAACGGAGCAGTCTTCCGATTAGGCTCGTACAAAAGATCAGCGCGGCTTTCGAGGTCTGCAAGCCTGATCGAATGCACGTGTGAATCCTGCTCGTACAAAATAAATCCTATATCGCAGTAGAGATTGCGCGCCGTCCGCAATTCCGAGGCGGCCGCTCTGTAACGGTCCGTGGCCAAAGCGCGCAACGGTCGGATCAGCTCGGCAACCATGGTGCGGTGCCGAGCATCGAGTTCAGCAACCTCCGCTTCCTTAACAGGCAACAATCGCTGCACTTCGTACAACTCAGTCTCGGCGCGCTCAACAGCCGACTTCGCAGCGATCAGTTCGGCGAGCGCGCCGCCGCCTTGCAAGTGATCGTACCGGTATTGGGCATCAGTAGCAGCTGCTTTCGCCTGACGATATCGTTGCTCGGTTGAGCGAATTGTTTCGCGCAGTTTCGAAAGCCCTGATGCAGCTTCGCAAACAGCGTGTGCGACTTCGAGCAGCTCGGATGAAGGGGGAGAAATTTCCACGTTCGAGTTGCCCGACTGCTTACGCGTTAGAGCGATCATGGCTGTCACCCTGATTGGTCCGCCCCTCAACGTAATGTCATATTGGGGCGCAAAAACGTTTAACCCAACTACAACCGATTTTTCATGCAGTGTCCTACTGGACCACCGAACAAATCGGACAGCAAACGCATCGCGGCTTCGTATAACCCTGTAGCGTTCGGAAGGTGCAGCCGCGGTCAACGACATGCGATTGAAGGCGGCCAACGAAACGCGGCGCCGGTGGCGGTCGCTCATGGCCCTCGCTCGTGCGTGATCGATAGACGGGTCAACGCTGTTACGTTTGTGTTACGCTTATGCCGCTCACGGTACGCGCGCTGGCGACAGGCATTGGCGCAGAAGCGGGAATCGGATCGCCGCGGCTGGTAAGGCTTGCCGCAACGCTTGCATAGGGCGGCGTGAGACGATACCGGCGCCGAGCGAAACGGATGAAATATCGGGCCTGCCACATGGCGCGCGTCGAAACGGTACCAAGCCGCGTTGTCCTTGCCGTGCATGGTGGTCCCCGGAATCCAGATCACCCGCCCGATCGGCAGGATGTTGCTGCAGGTCGCGAGATAGGGTGCCGCCTGCTTGGTGTTGGCCCAGTCCGAATTCGAGCAGCAGCCAGACCGGCGCGATCCGCTGAAAATGCTCGATCAGCGGGTGCAGCAGCTTTCGCGTCCAGGGCGGGTTGGTGATGATGGCGTCGGCGTCGCCGTACTGGTCGATCGTGAGCGCATCCTGGCCGGCTTTAACGTCGCCCTGGTAGACGCAGCGCAGCCCGTAGGACTCCAGGTGCCGCACCAGGTCGCCGGCGCCGGCGCACGGTTCGGCAAAGGTGCGGATGCCGACCAAGTGCGGAACCAATGGGGCCACCGCCGCGGCTGGAGTTGGGTAGAAGTCGCGCGGGATTCGATCGAAGTTGGACCTCTTACCCATGTGCCAGGGGCCTGCCACCTGTTGCGGAAATGTGAGTAGCTCTTGTGCTCATACGGTCTTCGACGGCCCTAACCCGTTGGTTTTCCCTCGTTTTAAAAAACCTAAAAATAACGAACTCACTTTTCCGCAACAGGTTTGCGGGGGCGCAGACCGCTCATGGTGAGCAGAGTTTCGCGGTCAAAACCGGCGGCCAGCGAGTACCGCCACACCGTCTTGGATTCATCGGCGACGGACCGTTCCTCGTCACAGCGCAGCAGCCCGAGCATGTGGAGGGCTTCGAGCTCGCGCCGGACCGTTCGATAGGGCTTGGTGATATTTCGGCTGACATCGATAGCGCGGCCCGGGGAATTGCCGGCGAGCTCCAGCAGGATCTCGATCCGCAGCTGCGGCACGCTGTCGGCGGCGCAGCGCAACGCTAGCCGTAACGCGGCCTGGCGGTCCATGCCGAGGGCGAGGCCGCCGCGCACCATTTGCGCCAGCTGCTTGGCGAACCGGGTCGGCATTTCGGGCGCATGCGAATTGATCACGTCGCCACGGAAGTCGCGCTCAACCGCGGTGCGGGCATAGGTCACGATATCGGCGGCCGCGACCAGGCGCTCGATCTCGTCGTCATCGAGCGGCCATGTCTGGTCGGCGTCGATATGGCCAATGAGCCCGCCCACGGCAGCGACGATCTCGGCCCGCATGGCGGTTTCGCCGCCGGTATTACGGATGGCCCGGACACCAGCCTTGGCGCGCCCAACGGTGGAATTGGACCGGATCGACACAAAGCGATCGCCCATCACCGAAACTACGGCGTGCGCCACGTCCCAGGCCGTAGTGACGGCGCCAACCACGGCGATCCGTCCGGTCCAGGTAAGCGTCTGACCGCCATCGGTGCCGACGTTGCGCTCCCAGCGTCCGTCGTAGACCTCGCGCAAGGCCGCCAGCACGCCGGCGCGCGTGTTGCGGTCGGCCGACAGGATGCTGGTCACATCCTTGATAACCAGAATGCCACGATCGCCGATCTTGCGCAGCAGGCCGCCGGTCGCAGTCCTGGCGCGGCTCTTGCGCGGCGAGGCGGACAGCAACGCGCCCTCGGACGAAATGGTGCTGCTGACGTGCGCGCCGCAGCCGGCCAGGGACTGCACCGTCTCGGTTTTGGTGTTGCCCGGCCCGGAAATGACTAAAAGCCACAGCGGGTCGCCGGCCAACCGTTCGGCCGCGGCTGCGGCCATCACCGCGTCGATCACGTCGGTGTCGTACGCCTCGCCAAACCACCGCTTGAAGATGCTGTGCACCTCGGCACGCGTGCAGCGCGGGTGTGCGGGCAGTGGCTCGGCAAACGCACTGGCCGGCTCGTCCGGTTGCTCGTCCGACTGCTCGCGCAGATCCTCATGCGGGACTGTCATGCCGGCTTCAATGCCGGATTTCAGCGTGGCCTCGACGGCGGCCGATCCCTTGTCGGCGATATAGCCGTTTGCGGCCATGGCCTCGGTTAATGCGCTCTCTACATCGGTGCGCGAGATCCAGCCCCGCGCGATCATGGTGCCGAGCCGGAATGCTTTTTTGTAAAGACTGTTATTGCGATCGCCGGCGGCGGTGGCGGCCAATTCTTCGCCGCAGCCGTCCAGCGCGGCCTGGGCATAGCCGCGCTCGCGGATCGAGGCGCCCTCGCCGCTATCTGCAGCAGGCTCGCTCTTTTTGCCGGCGCCGTTCGGCTTCCCGTCCCCGACTTCGGTGTAGCCGCGGCTTTTCATGACCGCGGCCGCGGCGTCGAGAAATGCGGCGGCGGTCTCCGCGGTTAACGGCGGCAGATTCCCGCGGCGGAGCTCGGGCCCCGGCTCGCCACCGAACCAGCGATATGGCCTGCCGGTGGTTGGATGAGTGCCGTCGATCACGATTTGCTGACCATCGCCAAGGACTTCAATTTTATGAAGCTTGCCGCTCGGCGCAACGAATTGCCTGGCCATCTTCTTGAAGGGTGTGTCGGTCCGGAACGGAATCGCGCGCTTTGGTGCTGCACCAATTCTGACGGCGCTGCGCTCGATCGCGCTCTCGAGAAGCGCCTCGATCTCTTCGGCCGCCTCTTGGTCGGTTATGTCGATATCGATGAAAGGCGCGTTGGCAGTAAGAATGCCGGTGTTCGTGCAGTCGGGCCATTGCCGTGCCCATTCGTCGATGAGCCCGTTGGTGGCGATAATGTTCGGCCAGTTGTCCAGCTGCACCCTCTTGCCGTTGACCGGCAGCGGCAGATAGCCGGCGGCCAGCAGGCGCTTGCGGTACGCCGTAATTCTGTCCAGCGTCGCCCAGGCCGGCTCGTGATCCGGCAGCGCTTCGAAGTCTTCGTCGCTGAACATTGTGTTTTTCCAGTTTCCGTAAAAAACCCGGCAGCGTTTTGCGCTGCCGGGCATTGCGTGTGGGCCACCTTCAGGCGGCTGGTCCGAAGTCCGCCTGGTCGAGATCCGGACCCGGATCATCTGCCTGTTCCGGCCATGCGGCCGGCTTGGCAGTCTGTGCCGGTGCCGAAGTTGGCACCGGCTTCGCCGCCGGCGCGGGAGGAAGCAGCGGACGCAACCGCACGCCGCCCGTTACCTTGCCGGCAAACTTCACCGTTGGATCGACGTAGATGCCAACGGTGGCTCCTATCGCGGGGCGAGCGACACCCAGGCACCGCGCAAGCTGACGCAGGGAGAAATGGCGCGACTGCTGCGCCCCTTCGGCATTCGCCCGCGCTCGGTCTGGGCGCGGGTCAAACGGCGCCACGGCGATACTAGTCGGAAAGGCTATTACCGCTCACAATTCGAGGACGCGTGGCTGCGCTACTGCGCGCCAGCCGGCACAGCGGCACAAAGCAACAATTTGAGATACTTGAGCAACCGTTGAAGCGGCACATTGAGCAGGAACCGCTCGAAGGAGAACGCGGGAGTAAACAGAAACCGAACGAAGCTGAAACGTTCCGGTGCCAATCCGGTGCCAAAAGCGGCGGCGGGTACTATCTAAGCCATTGATCTATCGTGCATCGGCGCGATGTGTTACCGGTTTTCGGAAAAGATCATGCTCCACTAAAATCTAATCAGAATTCCGTCTGCGCCCGCACGGCCAGCAGCGACACTGGCCCGCGATCGCGGTTGTAGGCCGGGTTGACGACGAACTGGTAATCGAAGGTCAGGTGCCACGTGTAGACGGGAAATTGGTAATAGGTCTCGATGATCTGTTCCAAGCCCGGATGCGGCAGCACGCCGTCGCCGACCAGGATGCCAAGGCCGCCGGCATTGAGGAATGCCTGGTGTTCTTTGGTGATGCCGTTGACGATCGCGGCCACCGCGAACGTATCGTCGGGGCGGTGCCACTGCGTGCCCTTCAGCGCCAAGCCGGCGGCCACGGTGCGATCGATGTCGGTATAGGATTCCGGCTCGATGTCGCCGCTGGCGAAGCCGGCACGCGCGAACAGCCCGAGATCGGCGGCGATTTCCTGTTCGAGATTGACGCCCAAGCCGGTGCGGCTGCGATATTGGCGGACCGCGGCGATGTCGGCCGGCCCGCCGGTGACTTGGGCCAAGGCGACGGCGTCCTCATAGGTGCCGAGGCGCGCACGGGTGAGAAAGCCGGTGAACGCGATCTTGCCGGGATGGCTCCACAGCTCGTAGCGCCGCTCGACCTCGCCGAGCCACTGGAACTGGCTGAAGTGCGGATCCAGATCCTCGCCGTTCGGCACCGTGGTCAGATCGAACACGCCGGCACGCAGCGTCCACGGGCCCTGGTACCATTCGACGGCGGCGCCATAACTATAGCCCCAGGCATCGGCGGCATAATCGAACGTGCCGGTGTCGATCAGCGCCCAATTCATGAAATCCTTGCGCGGGTTCTGCGCGTATTTGTTCTGATCGAAAACGTCGGACACCGAAAACTTGCCGACCGTGATGACGAGGCGATCGGTGGTATTCGATCCGGCGAACTGATTCTGGTCGGCCTCGACCTTCTCGGTTTTGCCGCCGAGATCGATGGTCTGGCGCACGAAGGCGCGTTGCACGCGCGCATAGGGCACCGAGGCGCCGACCTTGAACGACGCGCCGCTCGGAAAGCCGGCGATGCCTGCGGTATTGCTCAAGCCGAAACCCTGATCGACTTCCGGATCGATCCAGAACTCGGCGCCCTGCCACAATTTGGCGCCGACGAAATACATGGCGTCCCAGCTCTCGCGGCCCTGGTTCGGATCGAGGCTGTGCGGGCCGAGATAGGGCGAACGGAACGGCGGCGTGTATTGCTCGATGAAGGTGGTCTGGCCCTTGAACGAAAACCGATCGAGGTCGAGCGCCGATGGGCCCTTGGTGAAAATATCGGGATCGATGCCAGTGTGGCCGAGCTGATAATCAAGGCCGACGCGCACCGACTGCACGGCGAGGCTGGATGTGAACTGCTGGGCGCCGCCGGGAAACGTCACGCTACGCGAGGCATAGTCGGTATAGAGATATTCAATGCGCGCCGCCCAGCTCGGCGTCAGCCCGAGCTCGACGCCGACGCCGGCAGCACCGCCGAGGCGCGGCACCAGGAACAGATTTTCCGTTGTGCCGGGCGTCGCCGTGCCGCCGACCGGCATGCCGGCATTCTGGGTGCGGGTGAACTGGTCATAAGTCCAAGCCAAGCCGCCGGTGGCGTAGACCAGCCAGTTGCCTGTCCCAAGATTTGGTGCGTAGCCAATGCGGCCGCGCAACGTTCCGGACATTTCCATCTGTTCGGCGTAGCTCGCCGTGCCGGTCGCGGGCGATGAGAACGTTGCCGTGCCGCCGAGCGTGTTTGGAAACCCTATGTCGGCCTCGACGCCGAGCAAAAGCCGCGACGGCAGAAGATAATTGTAGCCGCCCTGGAAACCGACAAAATAGCTGCCGGTGCCTTTGAACATGTCGTAGCCGTTGAAGAGATCGAGCGAGCCGGTCAGCGCCGGCGCCGTAGCCCCGGTCGAGGTCGCCGACCAGCGCGAGGAGCCCGCGGCATAGCCGAAATGCGCGCCGGCATAGAAGCCCGACCAGTCGTAGGGTCTGTCTTGCGTCTGTCGCGGCGGCGCCTTTACCGGCAGCGAAACGTCGGCGGCATACGCGCCCTGCCCCAGCGCGGCCAGCATTACTCCGGCGACAAATAGCCCCCGCATGACGGCCCCAACGCCTGCCACGACGTCCCCCGACGCCGGCGCCTTAAGTTCGCACTCTGCCGCGGTCGTGTCGATGGAAACAAAGGGTTGGGTACCGGCCGGTTCGCGGACGAGGTTCCGCGGTTAGAACTGCGCGTGCATGCGCGCGGCAATCACCGACGCCGGGCCGCGATCGCTGTTGTAGGCCGGGTTGACGATGAACTGGTAATCCAGCGTCAGCTTGAAGAACGAAACCGGCAATTGGTAATAGGCCTCGATGATCTGTTCCGGCGCCGGATGCGGCAGCATGCCGTCGCCGACCAGGATGCCCAGGCCGCCGGCGTTCAAATAGGCCTGGTGCACGCCGGAAATGCCGTTGATCACGCCGGCCAAGCCCACCGTATCGTCGGGCCGGCCCCAGGATTTTCCGGCAAGCGCGAGACCCGCCGCGGCGGTGCGATCGATGTCGCTGAATTCGTACGGCTCGATATTGCCGTTGGCGAAGCCGGCGCGCGCGAACAGGCCGAGGTCCGCGGTGATCTGCTGCTCGAGATTGAAGCTCAAGCCGGCGCGGCTCGTGTATTGGCGCACCGCCGAGGTTTGCGGCACGCCGCCGGTCGCCGCCGCGAGCGCAATGGCGTCGCTGAAAGTGCCCATGCGGCCGCGGCTCAAAAATCCGGTGAGCGCGACTTTGCCCGGCTGTCCCCATAAATCATAGCGGCGCTCGATCTCGCCGACCCATTGGAACTGCGCGAAATGCGGGTCGAGCTCGATATCGTTGGGCACCACCGACAGATCGAATATGCCGCCGCGCACGGTCCAGTCGCCCTGGTACCACTCGGCGGCGGCGCCGTAAGTAAAACCCCAGGCGTCGGAAGCGTAGTCGAAGGTGCCAGTGTCGATCAGCGCCCAATTCATAAAGTCGCTGCGCGGATCGTGGGCGTATTTGTTGGTGTCGAAAATGTCGGTGACGGCGAACTTGCCGACGGTGAGCACCAAACGGTTCGCCGTTTGCGAGCCGCTGAATTGGCTGGCGGAACCGTCCACCTTTTGCGTGTCGCCGCCGAGATCGATGGTCTGGCGGACGAAGTAGCGGGGAATTCGCGCGTAAGGCACCGAGGCGCCGACTTTGTAAGCCTCGCCGCTCGGGAATCCGGCGACGCCGAGTGTCGAGCTCAAGCCAAAACCCTGGTCGATTTCCGGATTGACCCAAAGCTCGGCGCCCTGCCACAGCCGCATGCCGAGATACGCCGTGGCGTCCCAGGTTTCGCGGCCCTGGTTCGGGGCGAGGCTGTTCTGGCCGGAATAGGGATTGCGGAACGGGAAGACATATTGACTGAGAACTGTGGTCTGGCCGTGGATGGCGAAATTGTCGAACTCCGGCGTCGGCGGCGCGATGCCACCGTTGCCCGAGTTCGGACCGCCGTTGAGCTTGTAGTTAAGCCCGAAGCGCAATTCGCTGACGTTGAGATCCGAATTGAAACGCTGCGCGCCGGCCGGGAACGTCACGCCGCGGTTGCCGTAATCGGAAAACAGATATTCGAGCCGCGCCGACCAGTTCGACGGCAGCGCAAGCTCGACGCCGGCGCCGGCGACGCCGCTGGTGCGCCGCACCAGGAACAGATTCTCCGTTTGCCCCGGCACCGCCGTGCCGCCGGCCGGCAGGCCTGCGATCTGAGTGCGGGTGAACTGGTTGTAAGTCCAGGCGAAACCGCCGGTGGCGTAGAACAGCCAATGCGTGGTGCCGAGATTTGGCGCGTAGCCGATGCGGCCGCGCAGCGTGCCGGAAAACTCGACGGTCTCGGAATAACTCGCCGTGCCGGTGGAAGCCGAGGACAAGGTCGACGTGCCGGCGATGGTGTTGGGAAACGATATGTCGGCCTCGACGCCGAACAGCCAGCGCGACGGCGTCATATAATTGTAGCCGGCCTGGAACCCCGCGAAATAGCTGCCCATGCCGTTGAAGGCATTGAAGCTGTTGAACAGATCGAGCGAGCCGTTGAGCGCCGGACCCGCCACTCCCGTCGGCATTGCCGACCAACGGGACGAACCGGCGGCGTAGCCGATATGGCCGCCGACATAGACGCCGGTCCAATCATAGGCCGTCGCGGCCGGAGGCGGCGCCTTGACCGGCATGTCGGCGGCCGCGGCGCTCCCCGTCAGCGCCGCCAATCCTATGACAACGCGCACTCCCCTCATCGGTGCCCCAAACCTCCGACGCCTCACGACCGACATGGCCACCATTGCTGCCATTTCGATCACGACAGCAACGTGACAACGGCCTGCTCCCTGTCGTCCCGTCCATGCCACCGCGACTGTCGTCCCTGAATATTATTCAGTCCATCCCGAACATTGTTGCGCGGCAAGCGGCGGATCGCACTCGACATCGCGGCTGCCGGCTTATACTATACCCCCTACCCTATACGCGGAGCACGCCGCCGTGTCGCACACCAAGATCGAGAAGGTCAAGCTGCTCAACCGGGTGCGCAGGGTGCGCGGCCAGATCGAAGCGGTCGAGCGCGCGCTCGAAGGCGAGAAGGGCTGCGCCACGGTGCTGCATCTGATCGTCGCGGCGCGCGGCGCCATGAACAGCCTGATGACGGAAGTGATCGAGGACCATATCCGCCTCCACGTCGTCGATCCGGCGAAAGACGCCGACCGCTCGCGGGGCGCCGAGGAACTGATCGAGGCCGTGCAGGCCTATCTGAAGTAAAGGCGGCGAGCGTCATGTCCACAACCAGCCACAGCCACGTTTTCTTGGGCGAAGGCCACGACAAGAACGAGCGCCGGACTTGGGCGGTGATTGCGCTTTGTGCCGTCATGATGGTGGCCGAGATCGTCGGCGGGCTGTTGTTCGGCTCGATCGCGCTGGTCGCCGACGGCTTGCACATGTCGACCCATGCCAGCGCGCTCCTGCTCGCCGCGCTGGCCTACCGCTATGCGCGGCGCCATGCCGACGATCCGCGCTTCTCCTTCGGCACCGGCAAGCTCGGCGACCTCGCCGGCTTCTCCAGCGCCATCGTGCTGGTGATGATTGCGGTCCTTATTGCTTATGAAGCGGTCTCGCGCCTCATTGCTCCAGTGCCGATCAGCTTCAACGAGGCGATCCCGATCGCCGTGCTTGGATTGATCGTCAATGTCGTGAGCGCCTTCCTGCTCAGCGGCGGCAGCGATCACGGTCACTCTCACGAGCATTCCCACGATCACTCCCACGAACATGTGCATGGCAAAGCGCATCGCGACAACAACATGCGCGCCGCCGTCATCCATGTGCTGGCCGACGCGGTCGTCTCGGTGCTGGTGATCGCCGGTCTTTTGCTCGGGCGCACTTTCGGCTGGCTGTTCATGGATCCGCTGGCGGGCCTTGTCGGCGCCGCCGTCATCGCCAGTTGGTCATACGGGCTCATCCGCGATACCGGCGCGATCCTGCTCGATATGAATCCCGACCGCAGCATGGCGGAACGGGTGCGGGCGACCATCGAGCGCGACGGCGATCGGCTCGAAGACTTGCATCTGTGGCGCCTCGGTCCCGGCCATCTCGGCGCAATCCTCTCGGTCGCCACCACCAAGCCGCGCGACGCCGGCCATTACCGGCGCCTGCTCCGCCATTTTCGCAACCTGTCCCACGTCACCGTCGAAGTGCAGCAGACCTGACGTCGCGATCGTTGCTTTCAAAATTTCTTCGTTATGCCGGCGTAATAGCCGCGGCGCGGGCCGAATTGCGGCGCGAACACGCCGATGCCGCTGCCGTCGCGGATCAGATAGATGCTGTCGAACAGGTTGACGACGTCGAACCGCAGCGTCGTCGGCTTGGTATCGCCGGGCAACAGAAACTCGCGTGCGATCCCGACATTAAACTGGCTGTAGGGCGCCACCGTGCCGATATTGGCGTCGCCATTGCGCAAGCCGGAACCGTAGATCATGTCGGCGGAAAGCCGCGTGCCGCACCATGAATTGAACGTCGGCCACATCGCAGCGCTACCGAACATCTCCGCCGCCGTGGCTGGGCGGCCGCAGAAGCTGTAGCTCGCGCCGGCGGAAGCGGTGACGAACTGGTTGTGATCGGTGTAGACCCAATGCGTCGCGATGTATTGAAACTCGGTCAACCCGCCGAGATCGGCGAGGTGCGTCGTATTGTCGAACAGATATTGGTTCGACACCACGTTGGTCGCCCTTTGCTGCGCCACCGCGAGATTGCCGTAACCCTGGAAATTGCCGTTGGTGTATTTCAGGCTGAGCTCGACGCCTTCGTTGATGCCCTTTTCGTAGTTGAACGCGCTGAGCACCAGCGCCTGGCCGAACTGGCCGTTGTCGATAAGGTCTTTGGCGATCTTGTAATAGGCATCGAGGCCGATTTCGAGGCTGGAGCAGTCGTGCGACGCCGGCCCGTAGCAGCCGAACGGTATTTTCTGAACGACGCCGGCATCGAAATAATGCGACCGCTCCGGCAGCACCGGACTGGTGCCGGTGCCGGGTGGAGCGCCCGTCGTGTTGGCGAACAGGGCGACATTGGCCGGCGCCGCCTCGACCAGCACCGGCGGCGTAAAGTAGCGCGCGTAGCCGGCGTGGAAAGTCGTGTTCTCGAACGGCTTGTAAGTGAAGCTCAGCCGCGGGCTCAACTGATTGGCATCGGTAAATTGCCACATCTGGTCGAAACGCAGGCCGGCATTCATGGTCAGCTGGCTGGTGATCTTCCACTCGTCTTGCACATAGACGCCGGCAAGCCAGGCGAGCTTGGCGACGTCGTCGGCGATCGACATGGGCGCGTCGATCGGAACGCCGCCGGGCGCCGGCTCGACCAAAGAGGAATTATCGACCCAGGCCTGTTCGCCGCTGACGGTGAAGCCGGCGCGAACCGTATGCGCCGGATTGATCATATAAGAGGCGTCACCCTGAATACCGTTGGTGTAAGATTGTCGGCTGACGTCCGAGGCGATGCCGTTGAACAGCAGGTCGCCGATCGGGTCCGGGATGAAGTGCAGATTGTTGTAGCGGGTGAAATAAGACAATTGCCCGTCGAAACCGTTGGCGGACTTTTGCAGTGCCAGCACGCCGAATTGCGTGAACTCCCGCTGGTTCTCGTTGAGCAGCGCTGAATTAAAAGTGGTAACGCCGAACGCGCTGGTGACGGGAGGATTTCCGTTCATCCCGACGGCCTGGCCGGGCGTGTTGGGAATCTGGAATGTGTTGTAGGACGTTCCCGTGATCAGGCTCAGCCGGGTCGTCGGGTCGATGAAGGTCGACATGTAGCCGAAGCCGCGCTCCTGCTGCGAGAAATCGTGGATGGCGTTGAGCGTCGGCAGCGTATTTTCGATACCTTCGGTGGTTTGCAGATAGCGGCCGCTGAAGAAGTATTGCACGCCGGGAAAGCAGTTCGCGTTCGAGGACGATGGCGGCGCCTTCGTCACGGTTGACGACGATGTTGTCGGACAATTGCCGCCGAACGTGCCGCCATATTCGAAACTCGGCGTGATGGCGCCGCGGCTGCCGCCGTAAAGGCTGATGCTGCCCGAATTGTTGAACACGTCGGCGCGCGTCGTGATGTCGATCAGTCCGACCGTGCGCAGCCCGAACTCCGCCGGCAGCGCGCCGGTGACGAGCGCGATGGTGCCGATCAGGCCGGTATCCAGAATGCTGCCGAAGCCGGTGACGCCGTCGGGCAACATCACACCGTTGATGCGGAATTGCAGATTGGCGTGATCATTGCGGACATGGAGGCTGCCGCTCGCCGCCGAATCCTGCGACACGCCGGGCGCCTGCAGCAGCACTTTTTCGACGGTCGTATTGGTGCCCTGCGGCAGCGCGTCGATGGTGGCGTGGGTCTGCGTGCTCGAAGTTGTGCCGATGGTCGTATAGAGATTGCTGCGGCTTTGGTCGAAGGCATTGTTCTTCGCCGCTGCCTGTTCGGCCGGCGTCAGCGGCGCCACCACCGGCGCGCTCGCGGTGGGACGCGCCACGGGGCGCGGCTTCGGTTTCTCCCGCGACGAGGTGACGGAGATCTCCGGCAGCCCAACTTGTGCCAGGGCGGTATCGCCGAGCCCAAGCAATGCCAGCATTGCTGTACCGCCGAGCAGATAGGCGCGGTAGTGACGATGAGAACGAACAGGCATGAGACTTGATCCGGATGCGACAAGACCAACGGACGGCGCGTCGGCGGTCGTGCTCTCGCGGCAAATCGGTAACGAATGAACTGCCGCATTGAGCTTGCGGCCATCGCCGGCGCTGACAGAAAACAAAAGCGCAGCGATGCCGAAGCCCGGCACCAACCAGCGGTCAGGCTGCGGGCGGCGCGCGGGATTGGAACGCGGCGCGGCGCGGCGCGATGAAAATTACCGCGACGCGATCAAGCTGCTCGATCGCGTGCGAGGCGGCCGGCAGCGGCAAGGACGGCGCCGCGGCGACGAATGAATTGCCGAGTAACGACATGGTGGCGCAGATGGCGCAGTAATCGTCGCTATGCTTGGCCGGGAGCGGCTGGCTGCCGTCCGGCACCGCGGCCGCTATCGCCGCAGCCGGGCGTGCGGAGGCGTAAATATCCTCGTGATGGATGTGGCCGAACGCGAGACCGAACTGCACCGCGAGCGCGAAGAGCGCCAGCCGGCTGCCCAAAATCCTGTTCGCCCTGAACCACCGCATCACGCGAACTCAGGTTTGATTACGCATTCCCGGCGATGCCATTCAGTCTATGACGCCGCGGCCGGTGCGCAACGCCATAACAACTTTCCGCAAGCCGGAACGGAGCGATTGACGCGCGCTGTGGCATTGAAGCGACAGTCACGAGGGAACAAACGCAATCGTTGCGCCGGCCCAATGTCCCGGCACCAACGCGACGCCAGTCCGCCGCAACGCCGATCTCCCCTTCCCGATCTGCCCCGAAACTGTAATGTTATAACATAACAAGACGCAAGGGCTTTGTACGGCTTAGGGACGATAATCCTTGGGGTCAGCAAAATGTGCGGCAGTACGGCGACCATCCGCCCGACCGCGGGCAATCTAAAAAGCCTTCGCCAAAGTCAGCCGCACCGCGAGCGGCTCCATCGGATGCAACGCATAGTCCATCACGCCGTTCTGGCAGACGGCGGCCCGTATCGTCGATACGCCGCTCGCCGGAAAGCACAGGGCGAACAGGCTATCGCTCTTGAGCAGCGAGCCGTAGGCATATTCGGCCTGGGCCGATCTTGTGTTGAACAGATTGAGGCCGTCGAGCTGGACGCGCCAGCCATCGGCGAAACGATAGCCGAGGCGGCCGTTGAAAACACTGAGCGGCGCGGAGCGGAAGGCGCCGTCCTCGGTCAGCGGCCGCGAGCTGATATAGCGCCAGCGCAGCGCGCCGAACCAGCCGGCGTCCTCACCGAGCGTGATGCCGGCCGAGGCCACAATCCATGGCGCATTGAAAACGAAATTGCCCGGCGCATTGCCGATCTGCGCCTGCGGGAAACCGGTGAGCGATTGATAAATTTGCTCCTGCGCCGAATCGAAGCCGAGAAAGCGCGCGCGGGTGAGCGCGAGGTCGGCGTCGAGATGCGCCCAGGACACCGGCCGGTAATCGTTGGTGATCTCGATGCCGGTGCGCTGGCTCGGCCGGCCCGGCGTGGTATCGCCGGTATCGCCGTCGAAGAACAGCTCCGACGCTTGATCGAGCACGAACAAGCTCACCGAGCTATCGAGGCCGGCAATGGCTCGGGTGCGGACACCGACCTCGGCGCCGCGGGAACGCACCAATAATGGCACAGCAGTTTGCGGCTGCGTCGGATCGCCGGGCACTTCGGTCGCCGTCACGCCGCGCGCATCGTTGCTGTGATAGCCCATGCCGGCGCCGAGGAAGAATTCGGTTTTGGCGAACGGCCCGAAGACGATGCGCAATTTCGGGCTGCCGATCGCGACCTTGTCGGCGCCCGAGTTCGCCTGTTGCAGGATCGAATCCACCGACGCCGCATAATAATCGCCGCGCCAGCCGGCGGTCGTCTTCAACCAATCGGTCCAGTGCACCGTGTTCTCGACATAGACGCCGGCATTGCCCTCGCTGACATGGTCGATAAGCACGTTCGACAGGAACTGGCGCTGCACCGTATTGGTCAGCGCCACGGTGATGTCGTCATAGCGCGACTGCACGCCGAACACGGTTTCGCTCGGCCGGCCGAACAGCGAGCCCTGGATGGTGCGCGAGACGCCGCCGCCGCCGTAAGTACGATCGTCGTGCTGATGAAATTGGTCGCCGTTGACCGGATCGGTCAGGAACCAAGTGAAATCGTTGTAGAGGTCGAGACCGTATTTCACCACATAGCCATTGGCCTTCCACTGTCCGCCGGCGTCGGTTTGCGCGAGCCGCGCCGACAGCGAGAAACGGCTGGTATTGCCGCCATCGGTGGGATCGATCTCGCCATCGAGCCCGATCAAGCCCGAGGAGATCGCTCGCAATGCGTTCTGCTCGGTGGTGTTCCAGGTGTTCGAATAGGCCATGGCGGTCGCCGAGAAGCCGTCGGTCGCGGTGCCTTGGCTGTAGCGCAACAAGCCGGAGAGCTTGTGCATGTGATCCGGCGTGTCCCACGGACCGTCGTAAGTGTTCACCTCGCCGGCATAGAGCAGCGTGCCGCCGCCGAGCTTGGTCGCGCCCATGCCGAAATAGCGCAGATAGTCGAAGCTGCCGACGGTGACCTCGGCGAGGGCCTTGTCGACGCTGTCGCGCAGATTGATGAACAGCGAGCCTGCGGTGGCGAAATCGCCGACATCGGCGAAGTAAGGTCCCTTGCGGATGTTCAGGCTGGCGACGGTCTGCGGCATCAGCCAGTTAAGGTCGGCGTAGCCCTGGCCGTGGGCGTGGGTCGGCAGGTTGATCGGCATGTCGTCGACGAAGATCGTCAGATCCGTGCCGTGATCGAGATTATAGCCGCGCAGATAATATTGATTGGCCTTGCCGCCGTCGGCGTGCGCGACGACTGCGAGGCCGGGCACGGCTTCGAGAACCTCGCCCGGCCGCGTCACCGGACGGGCGTTGAGATCCTGCCCGGTCACTGTCATCTGGCTCGCCATGGTGGGTGGAGTAGCGGCACCGCCGGCAATGTTCGGCGCGCCGGTGACATAAGGCGGCGCAGGAGAAGCCGGCGTACCCGCCGCTGCGGCCGGGCCAGGGGCCGGCTTCGCGGGCGCGGTACGCGGTTTGTTGTGTTTGGCGGTGACGCGGATTGGCGGTAGTTGCGCACTGTCCGATGGCTTGACAGCAGTCGGCGGCGTCTGCGCTTGGGCATTCACGCACCAAAGCGACAGCACCACCGCCATCGATGCCGAGAAAAGCGACAACATCGCAACCCCTGAGCCGGACGACGGCTCACCCACCGATCATCCGCACCATGAGGCGGCGAGTATGATGTTGTCAATAAAAGTGCATACCAGCGTTTGGCGGCGCGGCGCGGCGCGATGCGACCGCACCTCAGACAGCTCCATGGCGGTGGCAGAGCGCTGCGGGCGCCACACGAGGGGGCGAGTAAGCGCGGCCGGCTGCGTCTCGGCGCATAGGCCGGGTCACCAGCCGGCCGTCATCATTCATCGTAAACATTTGATTTTATTCCGATAACATCGCCATTTCAGCGTGCCGAAAGGCGTTCCCGAAAGCACGGACAGCGCCGCCGGCATTAACGGCCCGGGCCGATCTTCGTCGAATTGTAGGGTTTGCCGTGCTAAAGGCCGCGCAACAAAAGCAGGGACTGCGCGGGCGGCTTTAACCAAACCAGCCGCCGCTGAAGAGCGACATGTCGAGCACGACCAGCAACGGACCGGACGCGCGGGCGCAGGCGCTTGTCGCCTCCTATGTGCGTGCCGGCTATGCGCAGACCGAGCCGCCGGTGCTGCAGCCGGCGGAGCCGTTCCTCGATCTGTCCGGCGAGGACATCCGCCGCCGCATGTTCCTCACCAGCGATCCGGAAGGGCGCGAATTGTGCCTGCGGCCCGATCTCACCATCCCGGTGTCGCGCGACTATCTCGCGTCGCCCGAGGCCGGCAAGGCGGTGGGCTTTTGCTATCTCGGCGCCGTGTTCCGCCACCGCGAAGGCGCAACGTCGGAATTCGTGCAAGCCGGCATCGAATCCTTCGGCCGCACCGACAAGGCGGCGGCCGATGCCGAGATGCTGGCGCTGGGCCTCGAAGCGACGACGCACTACGGCTTGAACGCGCCGGAAATCCGCATGGGCGACGTCGGATTGTTTTCCGCCTTCGTCGCCGCGCTCGATCTGGCGCCGGTGTGGAAGCGCCGCCTGGTCAAGGATTTCAATCGCAAGACCTCGCTGGCGCACGATCTCGATCAGATCACGCTCAGTTCGGCCAACGGCGCGCCGGAATATCAAGGCGTGCTCGCCGCGCTGTCCAATTCCGATCCGAAGGCCGCGCACCACCTGGTGACCGATCTCCTGTCGATCGCCGGCATCGCCGCGGTCGGCGGCCGATCCGTCGCCGAGATCGCCGACCGTTTTCTCGAACAGGCGGCGCTGAACGCGCCGACCCGGCTGCCGCGCGAGACCCGCGCCTTGATCGAGCGCTTCCTCGCCGTGGGCGGCGATCCCGACGAAGCAGCGGGCGAACTGCGCACGCTGGCGGCCGACGCCAAGATCGCGCTCGGCCCCGCGCTCGATCTGTTCGAGACCCGCGCCGGCTTCCTCGCCGCGCGCGGCGTCGACGTGCGCGCCATAAAATTCTCGACCGGCTTCGGCCGCGGCTTCGACTATTACACCGGCTTCGTGTTCGAGCTGCACGACCCGCGCGGCAAAAGCGCCCTCGTCGCCGGCGGCCGCTATGACGGGCTGCTGACGCGGCTCGGCGCCCGCGCGCCAATTCCGGCGGTCGGTTTTGCCGCTTCGATCGAAGAGCTGACCGCCTGCGGAGGCGCAGCATGAACGCGCCGCTCCTTCTCGCCGTGCCGTCGAAGGGCCGGCTGCAGCAGAACGCCGAAAGCTTTTTCGCGCGCGCCGGCCTCGAACTGGTCAAGCCGCGCGGCGCCCGCGACTATCGCGGCGCCATCGCCGGCTTCGACGGCGTCGAAGTGGCTTATCTGTCCGCGGCCGAGATCACCCAGCAGCTCGGCCAGGGCGCCGTCCATCTCGGCATCACCGGCGAGGATCTGGTGCGCGAGATGATCCCGCAGTCGGATCGGCGCGTCGTCATGGTGACCGGGCTCGGCTTCGGTTTCGCCAATGTCGTCGTCGCCGTGCCGCAGGCCTGGATCGACGTGCGCAACATGGCCGATCTCGACGACGTCGCGACCGCGTTCCGGCTGCGCAACGAGCGCAAGATGCGGCTCGCCACCAAATACGCCAACCTGACGCGCGGCTTTTTCGCCGAGCACGGCGTCGTCGACTACCGCATCGTCGAAATCGACCGGCGCCACCGAGGGTGCGCCGGCCGCCGGCACCGCGGAAATGATCGTCGACATCACCACGACCGGCGCCACGCTCGCCGCCAATGCGCTCAAAGTGATCGACGACGGCGTGATCCTGCGCTCGCAGGCCAACCTTGTTGCCGCGCGCGCGGCAACATGGAGCGCAGCGCAACGCGATACCGCCCGCCTCCTGCTCGACCGCATCGCCGCGCAAAAGCGCGCCGCGTCGTTCCGCGAAGTGCGCTCGCGCTTTGCCGGCTTGAACGACACGCTGCTCGCCACGGCGCGGGAAAAATTCGGCGTCGCAGCTCCATTCGGCGGCCCGACATCCTCGGGCATGCTGACCCTGCACTGCCCGCCCGAACACGTGCACGCGCTGGCAAGTTTTTTGCGCGAGCACGGCGCCGAGGCGGTTTCCGTCGGCGCGCTCGACTATGTCTATACCCGCGACAACCCGCTCTACGCCAAGCTCGCGGCCGAGCTCGACAGGCCCGTCCAGCCATAGCGTCGCCGCGTAATCGTTGTTACATAACGATAAGCAACGGAGTAACGGCCATGGTTGATGAGCAAATGGCGGAAGAGCAAAGCGACGACGAAGAGCGGCCGTGCCTGCATTGTCTGATCGTCGAAGTGGTCGATAGTTTCTTTGCCGAATATCCGGTGTCCGCCGAGGCGCCCGACGTCATCGATACCGACGAGGTGATCACGGCGCTGGCAAAAACGGTGGCGGAGCTGACCTGCGGCCAGGATGCCGCGACGCGTCAAACTATCATCGACCAGTTGACCCGCGGCATCATGGAATATGACGCCGAATACCGGCAGCAGGATGAATTGGGCCAAGCCGGCTCGCACGCCCGGCATTAGACCGCTGCCGATAAAGAGTGACCTGAATGGGCAAAGATCGTCTTGCTGCGTTCAGCGACGGCGTCATCGCCATCATCATCACCATCATGGTGTTGGAGCTGCAAAGTGCCGCACGGCGCCGACTGGGCGACGCTGCGCGGCGTAGCGCCCAACTTCGTCGGCTATGTGTTGAGCTTCGTCTACCTCGCCATCTACTGGAACAACCACCACCATCTGCTGCACACGGTGACGCGGGTCGACGGGCTGATCCTGTGGGCCAACTCGCACCTGTTGTTCTGGCTCTCGCTCATCCCCGCGGCGACCGGCTGGATGGGCGAGAATTTTTTGGCGCCGCTGCCGACCGCGGTCTATGGCGTCTCCCTGCTTATGCCGGCCATCGCCTATTACCTGCTGCAAAAGACGATCGTGCATCAGCAGGGCAAACACTCGGTGCTGGCGAGCGCGCTCGGCCGCGATGTCAAAGGCAAGATATCGCCGCTGCTCTATGCCGCGGCGGTCGCGCTTGCCTTTGTCGATGCCTGGCTGTCGATTGCGATTTATGCGCTGGTCGCGGTGATGTGGCTCATTCCCGACCGGCGGATCGAAAAGGTGCTGGGCGAAAGCTGAGGAGACACTCGTAATGCCATGTCGAGGTATCGTGCGCCGCGCGTTTGCGGGCGCCGCCGTGATGCTCGTTTTTGCGGGCTCCCAAGCCAGCGCGCAGACTTATCCCGCGGCAAATAAAATCACCCTGATCGTCGCTTTTGCACCCGGCGGCATCGCCGACACGCTGGCGCGGCTGATCGCCCAAGGCTTGAGCGAGCGCCTGCATCAGGCCGTTGTGGTCGAGAACCGCGGCGGCGCCGGCGGCAATATCGCTGCAGCCAACGTGGCGCGCGCCGAGCCCGACGGCTACACGCTCCTGGCCACCACCACGGCGCTCGCCATCAACGAGACGCTATTCACCAACAAGGAATTTTCGGCGAACGATTTCAAGACTATCGCCATCGCCGCCAGCAGCCCGGAAGCGCTGGTGACGAGCGGCACAAATACGGCGAACAATCTCACCGAGTTTCTCAAAAACATGGCCGGCAAGACCATCAATTTCGCCGTGCCCGGCGTCGGCACCGGCTCGCATATCGAGGCGGAATATTTCTTCAAATTCTTGGCCAAAGCACCGGCGCAGATGATTCCGTTTCAGGGCGGCGCGCCGGCGATCAACGCCACCATCGGCAACCAGGTCGACCTGATGGCGACCACGCTCGGCGGCGGCGCCGCGGCGCAAATCGACGGCGGCAAGCTCAAAGGCCTCGGCATCGCCGCCGACAAACGCGCTGCCGTCACGCCGAACGTGCCGACTTACGCCGAACAGGGTTTTCCGGGCTTCATCGCCGCATCCTGGGTCGGCTTCTTCGCGCCGGCCAAGACTGATCCACAAGTGCTTGCCACGCTCAACGGCGCCATCAACGCCATCGTGCAGACGCCCGAGGTGCAGAAGAAACTAACCGACATGGGCTTTGATCCGATCAACGGGCCTCCTGAGCAAGCCGACGCCATGTTCAATGCCGAAGTGGATAAGTGGGGCAAGATGGTCAAGGCGCTGAATCTTTCGATCAAATAGTCGCGCGTTGCCTCACATGGAACTTTCCTCACGCAGATGCGTTGAATTTGCCTAAAGCCGTGGGTTTCAGGACGGAGGAACAGTCATGCCGGCTCTATTCGGCTTCATCCTTGGGGTGATTGTGACGATTGGGGGCGCTTACCTCTACAATTCGTCGACCGGCCACGCTGCTAATGGTCTTCCGTCGACAGCCACGGCGCCGATGGTCAATTGGAACGTCGTCACCGACGACTGGCATGCGTTCACGACCAGCGTGCACAACACCACGACGGATCTGGAAAACCGGTTGAAACGACACACCGGCTGATCAGGCGGTCGGCGTTTCGCCGCGCAAAACCTGGGCAAATAACGGCATGTCGATATTGCCGCCTGTCAATATGAGGCCCGCGCGCTTACCGGCGTAGCGGGCTTTTTCCTTCAGTAACGCCGCAAGCGGCGTAGCGCCGGCGCCCTCGGCCAGATTATGCGTCGTAGTGTAGTAGATGCGGATCGCTTCGGCGATCTCATCCTCGCTGACGGTCACGACGCGCGCCGCGCCGGTCTTGATAATGGCAAACGCGTCGGCCTGCGGATCACGGCATGCGACCCCGTCGGCGAAAGTCTGCGCCGAATTCGTTGGCACCGGCCGCCCAGCGGCGAACGACAGCGCGAAGGCCGGCGCATTTGCCGCAACGACACCGACGATCTCGGTCTTGAGTCCGAGCAACTCGCGCACTGTGATCAGGCCGCAAATGCCTGAGCCCATGCCGATCGGCACATAGACCACGTCGAGATCGGCAAAACTCTCGAACAGCTCGAGCGCATAGGTGGCGACGCCCTTGACCAGATCGCGGTGGAACGACGGCACGAAGTGATAGCCGCGCTCGTTCTGGATCTGCGCCGCGACGGTACGGCTTTCGTCAAAATCCTTGCCGCCCGTCACCAGCTCGCCGCCGAAGGCCTGCATCGCCGCATTCTTCTCGCGCGAATTGCCTTCGGGCACGACGATCACCACCGGCACGCCGTTGCGCGCGGCGGCAAGCGCGACCGACTGGCCGTGATTGCCGCGTGTCGCCGTGACCAAGCCCTTGAGGCTGCGATCGGCGCGGCACAAGGCATCCACATAAACGAGGCCGCCGCGGGCTTTGAACGATCCGGTCGGCGTATGGTTCTCGTGCTTGACCACGACCGTGGCGCCGACCCGCTCGGCGAGCAGCGGCCAAACATAAGCGGGCGTCGGCGGCACGTAAGTGCGAACGGTCGCAGTGGCGGCGGCAAGTTCGTCGAGCGTGAACAGCGGCATCGTTCTCAATTCCGCACCCGGAAGACGACAAAGTGCGACATCGAGAAGTTGACCAGAAAACTCGCCAGAATTGCGACCGCCTTGGCGAGCCAAACCGGCAACAGCAGGATTTCCGCGGCGAACAGCAGCGTCGCCGTGTTGACGAGCAATCCAACGACGCCGGAAGCCACGAACGTCAAATAAGCGCCCAAGCGCAGTTGCCGTCCCAACTCGGCGGCAAAGGTGATCGACGAGTTCATGACATAGGAGCCGGTGACGGCGATGCTCCAGGAGATCAGGTTGGCGACCACCAAGGTCGTAGTCGTGGCGTCGCTGCATTGGCAGAAGTCGTTGAGCGAGCCGATCGCGGCCAGCCCCGCCGACGACCCGCTCAACACCACGCGCGCCAGCAGGAACACGCCATAATCGACCAGCGTGTTGACGACGCCGATCATGGCAAAACTTAACGCCTTGACGCTGACGCCGCGGTTGCGCCAGGCGTCCAGCAGCGTGGCGCGAACCGAATCGAAACGGGAGGCGCGGGTCATTGCCGTCACCGCATATCACGTCCAAGGCGTTCCGGCAGCCCGAACCGGAGCTAGTGGCCACGACAGCTTAGGGCAATTAAGCTATAGATGGGCCTTTGAAGAATCGAAGAGATGAGCTCTGGGACCGACCAAAGAAATGCCTCGCGCGACCGCAGCGCCGCCCCGTCGGGCGCCGCCGCGGGCCTGTCGATCGTGGTTCCGGCCTACAACGAAGCCGCCTCGCTTAAGCGCGTCCACGCGCGCCTGATCGAAGTGGCGCAAAAGCTCGCCGCCACCCGCGCGCTCGCCTGCGAAGTCATCTATGTCGATGACGGCAGCGCCGATGACACGCTCGTCATTGCGCGTGCGCTGCCGGCGAGCGCGCTCGACGTTCAGGTGGTGTCGCTGTCGCGCAATTTCGGCAAGGAGGCGGCGCTACTTGCCGGCCTCGACCACGCCCGCCTCGGCGCCGTCCTCTTCATCGACGGCGACGGCCAGCACCCGCCGGAACTGATCGAAACGCTGGTCGGCCACTGGCTCGATGACGATTACGACGTCGTCTATACGGCCAAGGCGCATCGCGACGAGGAATCGTTTGTTCGGCGCGTGGCGATCAAGGCGTTCTACGCGTTGCTCAATTCCGACAGCCACGTGCAAATCCCGGAGAACGCCGGCGACTTCCGCCTACTGTCGCCCCGCGCCGCCAAGGCGCTGCGCCAGATGCCGGAGCGCAACCGCTTCTTCAAAGGTCTGGCGAGTTGGATCGGATTCCGCCAAAAACGCATCGACTACGAGCCGGCGCAACGCGCGCAGGGCCGCAGCAGCTGGGGACTACGCTCGCTGATCGGCCTGTCGCTCAACGGCCTGACGGCGTTTTCGGTGGCGCCGCTGCGCATGGCGACGGTGTTCGGTTTGCTGCTCGCGCTCATCGCGTTGATCTATGGCGGCAAGATCATCTACGAGACAGTGGTCTATGGCGCCAGCGTCCCCGGTTATCCGTCTTTGTTCGTCGGCGTCATGGTGCTCGGCGCCGTACAACTCGTCATGCTCGGCGTCGTCGGCGAATATATCGGCAAGATCCTCTACGAGATCAAAGCCCGGCCGGTCTATTTCGTCGCCGAGCACGACGTGAAGCTGCGCGAGGAAGCGGCGCAGCCTAAATCCGACGCTCGTACCGCCGCCGAATGAACGAGCGGCACATTATTCTCTGCGCCGACGATTATGGCATTTCGCCGGCGGTCAGCGCCGCGATTCGCGATCTCGTCGCCCGTGGGCGCATCAATGCCACCTCGGTGATGGTGGCGGCGCCGTCATTCGACCATGCCGAAGCGGCAAAGCTCCGCGACGTTGCTCCAAAGCGCGCTTCAGTCGGCTTGCACGTGACTTTGACGGGGCCGTTCGCACCGCTCTCGCAAGACTTTGAGCCGCTCCATGATGGCGCATTCTTGTCGCTCGCGACGACGCTGCGCCGCGCGCATTTGCGCTCGCTACGGCCGAAACTTCTGATCGCCGAGATTTCGCGCCAGCTCGAGGCGTTCGTTGCCGCATTCGGCCGGCCGCCGGATTTTGTCGACGGCCACCACCACGTGCATCTGTTCCCGCAAATCCGCGACGCCGTGCTGCGCGCGACCAAGGATTTTGCGCCCGACGCCTGGGTGCGACAATGCGGCCAGCTCTCGGCGCGCCGGCGCCTCACCGATCACAAGGCGCTGTTGCTGGACGTGCTCAGCCGCCGCTTCCGCCGGCTCGCGGCCGATCACGGGCTGCGGACCAATCCGGCCTTTGCCGGAACCTATACATTTCGCTCGGACGCGGCTTACGCGGCGCTTTTTGCCACCTTCCTCGATCGCCTGCCCGATGGCGGCGTCATCATGTGCCATCCGGGAAAAGTCGACGCCGAGCTGAAACGGCTGGACCACGTCACCGAGTCACGCGAGCACGAATACGCTTTCTTCGGCAGCGACACGTTTGCGCACCTGCTCGCCCAACACGGCGTCACGCTGTAATCGGCGTCGCCCAAGCGTTGCTGCACCCGCGACGGTCGTATACGGTCTCATTACAACTCATATTGCATTGTGCCCGCCACTGTCCCAAACGGACGACAGTCATGCCAGCCATAAAAATCATGCTGATACGCCACGCCGAAAAGCCGGACGACAAAGACGGCGGCGTCGATCAAAAGGGCAATCCCGACAAGCACGACCTGATCGTACGCGGCTGGCAGCGCGCCGGCGCCTTGGTTCAGTTCTTTGCCAATCCGCGCGACCCGAACGGGCCGATCAAGCGGCCGGCGACGATTTTCGCCACCGAGCCCTCATCGCAGACCGCCAGCAAACGCCCGCTGCACACCGTGACGCCGCTGGCGAAATTGCTCGGCATCGGCATCAACAGCGACATTAGCGAGGGTGCGGAGCAATTCCTTGTCAACACGGCGGTTGCCACTAGCGGTGTGATGCTGATCGCCTGGCACCATGAAGCGATCCCGACAATCGCCAATCTGATCCTGCAAAACAACACCGCCCCGCAGAAGTGGCCCGGCGACCGCTTCGACGTGGTGTGGATTTTCACCCGCGCCACGGCAATCGCTCCTTGGACCTTTTCGCAAGCGCCGCAACTCCTGCTTTCAGGCAACTCCCCGACCGTGATTGCGGACAGCAAATTCACATAACCACGACTTTGGTGCCGACCTGGACGCGGCCGTAAAGGTCGATGACGTCGGCGTTGCGCAGGCGGATGCAGCCCGACGACACGTTGGAGCCGATGGTCCAGGGCTCGTTGGAGCCGTGGATGCGATACACCGTCGAGCCGAGATACATGGCGCGTGCGCCGAGCGGATTTTCCGGACCACCAGCCATGTAGCGCGGCAGATCGGGCCGGCGTTGCAGCATGTCGGTCGGCGGCCGCCAATCCGGCCATTCCTTCTTCGCCGAGATGGTCTTGACGCCCTCCCAGGTGAAGCCGGGACGGCCGACGCCGATGCCGTAGCGCATCGCCTTGCCGCTGTCCTGCACCAGGAACAGGAAATGATGCGGTGTATCGATGACGATGGTGCCGGGCTTTTCCTCGCTTCTGTAGTCGACGAGCTGGCGATCGTATTTCGGGTCGACCGGCGGATGCGCCATGTCGCCTTGGCTCGACGGCGCGAAAGTCGCCGGGTCGTTGCTCGGCAGCTGCGTCAGCGCCGCCTGCTGCGCCGCCTCGTCGGGTTGCCCCGGCTGGTAGCCGCGCGAATTGGGTTCGGGCAGCGGCTGGAACGGACGCTGGATCATCGGCTCGCGCGCCGCGCCGCCGAACACGAACTCGATGAAGCCGCCACCGAGATTGGCTTGGGTCTGGGCGAAGCGTGGCTGCGCCGGGGCGCCGCTCTGCTCCTGCGGCGGTCCCACATTAACATCCGGAGTGATTTGCAGGGGGCCGGCCCAAACCGTTCCGTAGCAGGTGGGGACCGAGAGCGCGCTCAGAACGAGCGCGGACACGAAAACACGCCGCATTGCTGTACTCTGTACTGTTACGCCGTTGCATACCGGACGCAGCACGTGGCCAGATCGCCACGCCGCGCCCGTGTGACGAGTTGAGACCCAAACCTCGACTGTTTGGTAAATTTCGCGCGCGCCATGACCGGCCGCGGCAGTCTTCGTACATTGTTCATCAAGTTACGGTTTATTTTGCATGAATGGCGCGCCCGCATGGTTAACGAAGCGTGCGCGGCGGCGCGACAAGCCGTGAACGCAGTATTAAGCCGATAACCGGTAATCTCGAGTGGAATTTGGTCAGTGCTGTAATGCCCGAGCCGCGCAAGATCTTCCGCATCGAAGAGAAGGCTGCATCGCGTCTGGGTGAGCTCGTCACCGACGCGCAAGCGCCGCTGCGCCACGCCGAGCTGATGCAGGAGATCGCCGCGCTGCGCGCCACGCTGGCGGCGATGGCACAGCCGCCATCGGACCGCTCCGGCGCTCAGCGCAACGGCTCTACCGCGCGGCTCGCTTCCGAGCTCAATCTGATTGCCGGCGCAATCGGCGGCGAGACCGCACGCACCGGCGCCGCCGGGCCGGACCCGGCGATGCCGCCGATGACGCGCATCGCCCACGAGCTCGAAGAGGTGGTCAACAGCACCGAACGGGCGACGCAAAAGGTTTTGGCGGCGACCGAGGAGATCGATCAGGTGGCGAGCAACCTCGCGGCCGCGCTCAGCGGCAAGTTCGAGCAAGGCCTCGCCAAGGACATCCAGGATCTCGTGATCAAGATCTTCGAGGCCTGCAATTTCCAGGATCTTACCGGCCAGCGCATCGCCAAAGTCCTGGCGGCGCTGAATTTCGTCGAGAACCACGTCACGCGCGTGCTCGAGGAGATCAAGAACCCAACCGCGGCGCGGCGCGACGGCGCGCAATATTTGCATGGTCCGCGGCTCGAGATCGACAACGGCCACGTCTCGCAGGCCGACATCGACGAAATGTTCAGCGGCAATAACTAGATTTCTTGTGCCGGCCTGATCGCGGCAAAGCAGGCAAGCGCGACCACGGCGAAGGTCGCAACCACCATCAGGCCTGCATCGTCCGACGCCCGCTCGACGACGTAAGCGAGCACCACCGGCGCCATCGCTTGCACCACCAGGAATGGTCCACCGATCCGCCCGACCAAAAGCCCGTAACCGCCGGCGCCGAACAGCGACAGCGGCACGGTGCCGCGCGCGATGGTCATGAGCCCGTTCGCCATGCCGTACATCACGGCAAAGGCTGAGGCGACAAGAGCGGAGAACGGCGTAAGCGCGATCAACGCGAAGGCCGCGACCAAGAGGCCGAGCGAGAAGCGCGCGGTCCACAACGGATTGAGATTGCGCGCGAAAGCCAGTTCGCAGATGCGCGCCAAAACCTGCGCCGGCCCGAACAGCATGCCGATCGCGACCACGGTCTCCGGCTCAAGCCCAAAGCGCTTGAAGATCGCCAAAAGGTGGGCGGAGAGCGCCGAGGGCACGAAGGCGTAAGCGGCAAAGGCCGTGGCGACCAGCGCGAAGACGAGCCCGTATGGCGAATGCACGGCGGCCGGCGCTTTTTGCTCGGGCTTCACTGCGGCCGGCTCCGCTATTTGCGCGCGCTGGCGCGGCAGCGCGAAGGCGTGCAACGGCGCGGCGACGACGGCAAGCAGCGCCGCGTAGACGAGATAAGTGCCGCGCCAACCGACTTTGTCGATGAGGAATTGCGTCGCCGGCCAACTCACGGTCGAGGCAAAACCGCCGGCCAGCGTCAGCATGGTGATCGGCGCGCGCGCGCCGGCGCCAAAGATCCGGCCGAGCGTGGCGAAGGCCGGATCGTAGAGCGAGGCCGCCATGGCGACGCCCAACACCATCCACACCGCCAAATAGGCAACCGCACTTTGCGCGACGACAAGGCCGGCAAGCCCGACCGCGCCGATCAGCGATCCGCACGGCATGACGACGTGGCCGCCATAGCGGTCGATCGTTGCGCCGACATAGCGCGACACCAGGCCACCGACCAAAAGCCCGACGGAGAAGCCGCCCATAGCGAAGGCTTTCGACCAGCCAAGATCGGCCGCGATCAGCGGCACCGTGAGCACCGGCGGATAGAAGATCGCGCCCCACGACAGGATTTCCGTAACGCCGAGCACGGTGACGGCGCGCCAAGGACCGATGATGAAGTCGCGGGGAGCGGGCATCACTATTCCCCTCCCCCTTTTGGGGAGGGGTTAGGGGTGGGGGTCGGGAGGTGACGCATTGTCTTCGACGACTCTTCTGCGGCCGTCTTTTCTTCGGCAGCCGTCTTTGCCGAGAGTCACCTCACCACCCCCCACCCCACCCTCCCCACAAGGGGGGAGGGAGAAGATTAGCGCTGCGGCGCCGGCTGCATCGGCGGCTTGCCGGCGGAGCGGGGAGCGGCGCCTTCCGCCGCGCAGCGCACATAGACGCCGGTGCCGTAGCGGCCGGCGACTTCCGGATCAATCCAGCGCAGCACCATGGTGCGGCCGTCGAATTGGACGATCTCGCGGTCTTGCGGGCCGCCGGCATCGCCGGGCGGGCCGATATAGTTCTTGCCATTTGCGCTGCCTTTGAGCTGCAGCTCCTGCAATTCGGCGCTGTCGGCGAGATACATCATGACGCCGCCGCCCGGCCCGCGAGTGATCGTCACCGGCTGGCCGCATTGGCCGCGTGCCGCGGCCGTGGTGCGGGCGAGGTCGGCATCGTTGTGATAGGCGCCATAGCCCCAGCGGCCCACGATCTCCTCCGGGTGGTATCTCGACGGAATGGCGGGCTGCGCCACTGGCGCGGGTGCCACTTGCTCGACCGGCGGCGAGCTGGTGGTGCAGGCCGAGAGCACCAGCACGGACAAAGCGGCCACGCTTGCCAGCAACCGGAGATCGCGGAGCGACGCGCCCATGGAAGGTCTCCTCAAAGCTCTGCTTGAGCCGGCACGAAAAGCCGCGCCCGGCCCCCACGAATGGACCAGTTCTACCCCTGGGTCCTTTCGACTTTGTTTCAAATTATCCCCTCTGGTGCCAGCAGATTCGGCCCAGCAGACATGGCCATTAAGGCCCGGATTTGGCGGCTTGTGGGCCGGGCCGGTTGCGCGTGCCGTTGCGGCCGGCAGCCGCGGCACGCGCAGGCTTGCCGCTTGGCCGCGCCGGTTTGCGTGGGTCCTTTAGCGGCGGTGATTTGTGAATACTCAACGCCCGCATCTGCTCGGGGTCATGGAAGAAATCGCTGTCGGCGCGCAAGCCCACGGCATGGATGCCGGCGATGGCGCAGATGTCGTCCATCTCGTTGGCGTCCCCGGTAACGCCGATGGCGCCCATCACCTCGCCCGCTTCGTCGCGGATGAGCTGGCCGCCGCCTTCGAGGAAGAGCGGATAATCGGCGAGGTTTTCCATTGACTGCATGAACAGCGGCTTCTCGTTGGCCTTCTGCAATACAAGCTTCGACGGCCGCCCCAGCGCCAGCGAGGCGTAGGCTTTGCCGTAGCAAACCTCGAAACGCAGCATCGAGGCGCCGTCCTGTTTCTGGAAAGCCTTCACCCGCCCGCCGGCATCGAGCACGATGGCGCTCATCGGCCGGCAGCGCTCTTTCTTTGCCGCGGCAAAAGTCACGGCAATAATGGTGTTGGCTTGCTCTAGACTGAGCGCGCGCATCTTGCCGTTTTTCCTCCCCGCCCCGCCAGCGATCCTGTCGCCCAGAATAGACTTTATGGCGGCGCAAGCCACCCGCCATGACGCGCCGCCCTCATAAAGCATGGCGCGCGGGCGCGCTTGACAGCGCGAGGGGCAACCCCTATCTCCGCGGCAGCTTATTGGCACTCAGCCAATAAGACTGCTAATGCACTGCAAAACAACAACTTTCAGTCCAACGCCAATGCCGCCTCAAGGGCGGCGACGAGGGTGAACAATGGCGAAGCTAAAATTCCGGCCGCTCCATGACCGGGTGGTCGTCAAGCGTATCGACGCCGAGGCCAAGACCAAGGGCGGCATCATCATTCCCGACACCGTCAAGGAAAAGCCGCAAGAGGGCGAAGTCGTCGCCGTCGGCCCCGGCGGCCGCGACGAGGCTGGCAAGCTCACGCCGATGGGCGTCAAGGCCGGCGACCGCGTGCTGTTCGGCAAGTGGTCGGGCACCGAGGTCAAGCTCGACGGCGACGAGCTCCTGATCATGAAAGAGTCCGACATCATGGGCGTTATCGCCTGAAACGTCATTCCGTCGCCCTTCGAGGCCCGTATCGCTCGCACCTCAGGATGGCGGTCGAAAGCAATAGCTAGGAGAGAGAAAGAAAATGGCTGCGAAAGATGTGAAATTTGCCGGCGATGCGCGCGAGCGCATGCTGCGCGGCGTCGAGACCTTGGCCAATGCGGTGAAAGTCACGCTCGGCCCCAAGGGCCGTAACGTCGTGCTCGACAAGAGCTTCGGCGCGCCGCGCATCACCAAGGACGGCGTCACCGTCGCCAAGGAGATCGAGCTCGAAGACAAGTTCGAGAACATGGGCGCGCAGATGGTGCGCGAAGTGGCGCAAAAGACCAACGACCTCGCCGGCGACGGCACCACGACCGCGACCGTGCTCGCGGCGGCAATCGTCAAGGAAGGCGCAAAATCGGTGGCCGCCGGCATGAATCCGATGGATCTCAAGCGCGGCATCGATATCGCGGTCGCCGCGGTGATCGAGGACATCAAGAAGCGCTCGAAGAAAGTCGCGTCCTCTGCGGAAGTCGCCCAGGTCGGCACCATTTCGTCGAACGGCGATGCGGCCGTCGGCAAGATGATCGCCGAAGCGATGCAGAAGGTCGGCAACGAGGGCGTCATCACGGTCGAGGAAGCCAAGGCGCTCGACACCGAAGTCGAGATCGTCGAGGGCATGCAGTTCGACCGCGGCTATCTGTCGCCCTACTTCATCACCAATGCCGAGAAGATGGTGGCCGAGCTCGAAGACGCTTACGTGCTGCTGCACGAGAAGAAGCTCTCCGGGCTGCAAGCGATGCTGCCGGTGCTGGAAGCCGTGGTGCAGTCGGGCAAGCCGCTGCTCATCATTGCCGAGGACATCGAGGGCGAGGCGTTGGCCACACTCGTGGTCAACAAGCTGCGCGGCGGCCTGAAGGTCGCTGCCGTGAAGGCGCCGGGTTTTGGCGATCGCCGCAAGGCCATGCTGGAAGACATCGCCATCCTCACCGGCGGCCAGCTCATTGCCGAGGACCTCGGCATCAAGCTCGAAAGCGTGACGACGGCGATGCTCGGCCGCGCCAAGAAGATCGTGATCGAGAAGGAAAAGACCACGATCGTCGACGGCGCCGGCAAGAAGAAAGAGATCGAAGCCCGCGTCAATCAAATCAAGGCGCAGATCGAGGAGACCACCTCCGACTACGATCGCGAGAAGCTGCAAGAGCGGCTGGCAAAACTCGCCGGCGGGGTCGCGGTGATCCGCGTCGGCGGCGCTTCCGAGATCGAGGTCAAGGAGAAGAAGGACCGCGTCGAGGACGCGCTCAACGCCACCCGCGCCGCGGTCGAGGAAGGCATTGTGCCGGGCGGTGGGGTTGCGCTGTTGCGCGCCAAGAAGTCGGTCGGCAAGCTCACCAACGCCAATGCCGACGTGCAAGCCGGCATCAACATCGTGCTCAAGGCGCTGGAGGCGCCGCTGCGCCAGATCGCCGAGAATTCCGGCGTCGAGGGCTCGATCGTGGTCAACAAGATCACCGAGAACAAGTCCGAGACGTATGGCTTCGACGCGCAGACCGAGGAATACGTCGACATGCTCGCCAAGGGCATCGTCGATCCGGCCAAGGTGGTGCGCGCCGCGCTGCAGGACGCAGCCTCGATCGCCGGCCTTCTGGTCACGACCGAAGCCATGGTCGCCGAACTGCCGAAGGATCAGCCGGCCATGCCGGCGATGCCGGGCGGCGGCGGTGGCATGGGCGGGATGGGCGGGATGGGCTTCTGATCCCGTCTGCGATCGAATGACGAAAGGGCGCGGTGCAAACCGCGCCCTTTTTGTTTTGTCGTGCGCTCGCCGTTCGCGTCAGGCGACGACAGCGGACAAGGTGGCCGGGCTGTCGATGTGCACGGTCGAGCCGCCGCTGCCGCGATGTAGCGAAATCAATTCGTCATCAGGTGAAAGCGCAGCTTCGCCGGGCCGGAGAATTCGACGGTGTCGCCGCGGCGCCGCCAATTGGTCATATGAACCAGCATGTCCAAGAGATCGTCGTCGCCGGCGATGCGGTCCGGATCGCATTGCGCGTTGTCGCGCTCGCCCGGCGTGATGGCGATCGTGCCGTTGCCGACGTCGGCACGCCCGCGCAGGCTGCCGCACCACAGGTCGATTGCGGCCGTGCCGTCCTGCTCGATCGACAGCGTCGGCAAGCGCTTGGTGCCGCGCATCGGCTTGCCGTCGAGCATCAGCTCGCGGCCGAAAGGAAAAGCGGTCTCGGCGGCCATCGCGGCAAGCGGGATGCTTGCGAAAACCGTAGCAACGAGCCAGCAGGTGGTGAGCCGGCGCAGCATTTTCGTCTCCGGGGTCAGATGCGGGAAGGTCGCGATGCTCCGGTCAATCAATTGGTCATCGCGCGAAAGCGCAATGTGGTGGGGCCGATCAACTCGATGACGTCGCCGTCGCGGCGCCAGTTGGTCACCTGCGACAGCGCCGCCAGCAAAGTCTCGTCGCCGCTTTGGCGTTCCGGCGAGCATTGCGCCGGGCCCGCCGGCTCGGCGACGATGGTGATGGAATTTTCGCCGACGGTCGCGGACGCATGCACGCTGGCGCACCACAGGTCGATCGCCGCGGTGCCGTCGTCCTCGATCTGCAGCATTGGCACGCGCTTTGAGCCATAGAGCGGCTCGACGTCGAGCATCAATTCGGTGCCGAACGGAAATACGTTGTCGACAGCGCGGGCGAGCCCGGGCAGGCCGAGCAACACCACGGCGACGAGGACGCAGAAACGGCCGGGCATCGTCACTCCGATCCAACAAGATCGCGAATGGCGAATAGCGAATTGCGAATGGAAAGGCTAGTGGCGAAATGGCGAGTGGCGAATAGAAGATACGTCCCCTATTCGCCACTCCCTATTCGTGGTCTTCGCTTCCGTCACGGCTTCGGCAACACCGCGATGCCGGGGAAGAACAGGTAACAGGCCACCCCGATCAGCACGAGATAGACGAGGAGCACAAGGGTCCAGCCGAAATTGTGCCGGATCACCTCGCCCTCGTTGCGGACGAACTCGCTGGTCGAGACGCCGACGCTGGCGGTCTGCGGCGCGATCGGCTTGCCGATCTCGGCGCCGACCGAGTTCATGACCGGCAACAGCATCAACGGGAAGCCGAGCAATTGCCCGACCAGCGCCTGGAATTTTCCAAACATGGCATTGGTCGAGGTGTTGCTGCCCGACAGCGCGACGCCGATGAAGCCCAGGATCGGCGCCACGACGATGAAGTATGGCCCGAGCGCGGAGAAGGCTTTGGCGAGCGAGCCGGCCATGCCGGAGAAGTTGAAGACGAAAGCCAGACCGAAGATGAAAACGCCGACCAGGAAGGCGCCCCACATCTGCGACCAGGTCTTCTTGAAGATTTCGCCAAGCTGCGCGCCGGTGACCCGCATCAGCAACGCCACGATGATCCAAGCGGCCATGATCGCGCTGCCGCCGACAAACGGCTTGAAGTCGAACGCCGCCGTGATCGTAGCGCCCGCGGCGATCGAAGACGCCGCCGAAACCGCAAGATGCAGCCAGTTGATCGCAGGCAACGGCGACCAAGGGCCGGTCCACAGCACGACCACCACGACAAGCACGATGATCGGCAACCAGCCCTGGAACACCTCGCCGGCCGACAGGCCGTGGCCTTCGGCCGCCGCTTCCTGCGCCGCCGTGACCGGGACACCGCCATAGCCGAGCGTTTGCGCCGGACGCCAGACCTTGAGCAGGAGCAGGAGGCAGGCGAAGCAGATGATGGCGCCGATGACGTCGGGCAGATATGGCCCGAGATAGATCGAGGTCGGCAATTGGCCGGCGATGTAGCCGAGCGAGCCGACCACGGCGAGCGGCCAGCCGCCCTTCATGCCTTCCTTGCCGCTGACCAGGTAGAGCAGGATCCACGGCGGCAACAGCGCGAGGATGGCGACGATCTTACCGACCGAGCCGGCCAGCGCCAGAAGCGGCATGCCGGTCACCGCGGCCAAGGCGATGATCGGAGCGCCGAGCGCGCCGTACGACACCGGCGCATTGTTGGCGATCGCGGCGACGCGGATCGCGTCGAGCGCCGGAATGCCGAGCGTGATCAGGATCGGCGCAACGAAGGCCCATGGATAGCCGAAACCGACCAGGCCCTCGAGCAGCGCGCCGAACGCCCAGGCGAACAGGATGGTCTGCACGCGCACGTCGCGAGTCCCTTGCTGGATCAGCCAGCGCCGCAATTTGTCGAACGCCCCGGTCATAACCAAGGTGTTGAACAGCATCACTCCCCAAAACGTGATCCAGTTGACGTTCCAAATGCCAGTGGCGGAGCCATAAAGATAGGCGAGCAGCCCGTCACCGAGCGGCATCTTCCAGACCCACCACCCGAGCAGGAACGTAACGATAGAGCCGATCAGCACCGCGAGCCACGCCGACATGCGAAGCCCCGCGAGCAGAAAGAGCAGCAGCACAACCGGAATGAGCGCGACCAACCAGGTCACGAACAGGTTTCCAGTCGGGTCGAGAATTTGCGTGAACATTGACGGTCCCTCCCAGCTAGGACTTGCGAGCGGCTTTTGTTGTTTCCCCATTCATTGGCCGAATGAGCGGCACGTCAGAATGCGCCTGCCGACGCGAAGAAAGCAAGATTGGCCCGTCACCCCGCCACAAAACATCGCACAGGCTCCCCGGCGTTGCCTATCGGACGATCGGCAACGCATATCGCACCCCGAATGGGTTTGTGATATTGCAACGCACCAACACGGCTTTGACTGTTGCAGCGTGTAAAACCGCGCCGGTGCGCGTCGATTGTTCCGCATTGCACCGCGTTCCCTTTTCGACGTCGGAGGTTCTTCGTGAAAAGTCTGATCGCGACACTGGCCACGATCTGGCGGCTGGCCGCTCCTTATTACCGCTCCGAGGACCGCTTCGCGGGCCGGCTCCTGCTCGGCGCGGTCGTCGCCATCGAGCTGTCGCTCGTGGCCCTCCAGGTGATACTGAACGAATGGTACAATCGTTTTTACAACACCTTGCAGGATCGAGATTTCAAAGCCTTCGTCAGCGCCATCCTGTTCTTTTGCGCGATCGCGGCGATCTACACCGTGCTCGCGGTGTACCAGAACTACCTGAATCTGTGGCTGCAGATCCGCTGGCGGCGCTGGATGACGCAGACCTATCTGCGGCAATGGCTGAACACGGCGAACCATTATCGCATGCAATTGCTCGGCGACGCGGCTGACAACCCCGATCAGCGTATCGCCGAGGATTTGCAATTGTTCGTGCAGAACACGCTGACGATCGGCACCGGTTTGCTCAACGCCTGCGTCACGCTCGGCTCGTTCGTCGTCATTTTGTGGAGATTGTCCGACGCCGCGCCGGTGCACCTGTTCGGCCTGCCGTTCGTCATTCCGGGCTATCTGGTCTGGGCGGCGTTGATCTATGCGGTGATCGGCACCAGCTTCACGCATTGGCTCGGCTGGCCGCTCATTACGCTTAATTTCCGGCAGCAGCGTTTTGAAGCCGATTTCCGCTTCAACCTGGTTCGCTCGCGCGAGAATTCCGAACAGATCGCCTCGCTGCACGGCGAAGCCGCCGAACGCGAGCGTCACCTCGACCGCTTTGGCAACGTGGTGACGAATTGGATCGCCATCATGCAGCGGCAGAAGAAGCTCCTGTTCTTCACCCAAAGCTATTCGCAGGCCTCGGTGATCTTTCCCTATGTGATGGTGAGCCCGGCTTATTTCTCCGGCGCCATGCAGCTTGGCGGTCTGATGCAAACCGGGTCGGCCTTCAACAGCGTGCAGACCGCGCTGTCCTATTTCGTAACTACATATCGAACAATCGCCGAGTATCGGGCGGTGGTGACGCGGCTGTCCGGGTTCGAACGCGCCATCGAGGCCGGACGCGCCGCGGCGCTGACCCCGCCGGTCATCGAGGTCGTGCCGCGCGATGACAGTCGCGAGATCGCCATCGACCATCTCACCGTCGGCTTGCCCAACGGGCAGCTGCTGCTCAATGCCGAGCAGATCGCGCTCAATGCCGGCGACCGTGTGCTGGTGAGTGGTCCCTCGGGCGCCGGCAAATCGACTCTGTTCCGCGCCATCGCCGGCATCTGGCCGTTCGGATCTGGCCGCGTCACGGTGCCGCTGGACGCCAAGGTGATGCTGGTGCCACAGCGGCCGTATTTCCCGGTGGCGACGCTGGCCGACGCCATCACCTACCCGGCCAGGGCAGGCAGCTTCGACGACGCGCAGCTCGCCGACACGCTCACCGCGGTCGGCCTGCCGGGATTGATACCCCGGCTGCACGAGGAGGCGCACTGGAATCGCATGCTTTCGGGCGGCGAACAGCAGCGGCTCGCCATCGCGCGCGTGCTGCTTTACGCGCCGGATTATCTGTTCCTCGACGAGGCGACCGCGGCGCTCGACGAGGCGGCCGAGGCGATGCTGTACCGACTGCTCCAGGAGCGTCTCCCCGCCGTCACGATCATCTCGATCGGCCATCGGTCGACGCTCGGCACCTTCCATCTCCGTCGCGTCGCCTTCATCCGCGAGCAAAACCGCTACGACGTGCGCGACGTGCCGCTGGTCTCGGCGGCCGAGTGAGCCGCATCTTGTCGCTCGTCCCTGCGTGTCGTGGAACCGAGCGGTGAATGCAAAAGAAAAGGCCGGTGGCGTTTCCGCCACCGGCCGCGTCAGTTTGCGAGTTCAGCCGCTTACTTCAGGTTGGAAGCGAAGTCGACCGACGCTGAGAGTTTCGCGATGAAGGCCGCGCTGCACCAGTTGGTGCCGAGACCGTTCGGGTTCTGCAGCGTGACATTGGCCGGCGAGAACGTGGCATTCTGCGAGCTGGTGAACACGTTGCACTGCGCCTTGGTCAGGTTCGAGTCGTAGTAGCGCAGGTCAAGCGTGAGCACCTTGTAGGTGAAGCCGATGCCCGCGTCCCAGTTGGCGTAGCTGGTGTACTTGACGCCGAACTGGAACGGATTGCCCGGGATAGCGGTGCCGTAGAAGGCGTCGCTGGTGCCGAGATTCCAGTAGCCGACGTCAGCGGAGGCATACATGCCCAGCCCGTTCTGGAACCACGTGGTCGGCGCGGTCAGCGTGACGTTGCCGGCGTAGTAGACGCCCCAAGCACCGGTGTTCACGACCGACGGCGAGTACCAGATGCTGCCGCCGAAGTTGAAGTTGTCGTTCACCGTGTAGGTGCCCTTGCCGTAGACTTCCCAGAAGCTGGCGTTCTGCTTGGCGACGTTGCCGCCGAGCGGCTGGATACCGAGACTCGGCACCGTGCCAACGATACCAGCAGGCGTGATCACCGCCGGGCCACCGCCGAGGCCGGTGCACAGCGCCGCCGTGTTAAAGCACTGGCCGCCCGGGTAGTAGTAGTACCAAGCGCCGAAATCGAGGGCGAGCTTGTCGAAGGTCGGGCGGATACCGCCGTAGAAGTCGACTTCCGCCGCCGCGTTATTCGGGAAGTTGATGCTCTCGCCCGAGATGCCGCCGTAGCTCTGCCAGTTGGAGGCCCAGTTGTAGCGCAACTCGAAGCCGGCCTGCGTCGACGGCTTGTGGTTGGACTGGCTGATGCCACGGAAGTTGTAGTCGGTCATCAAAGCCGCGGTGACCACCACATCCCACGGTGAGGGTGGCGGAGCCGCCGCCGGCGGAGCCTTCACGGCCATATCGGCCGCCATGACGGAAGAGGACGCCAACCCCGCCGCCAGAACTAATGAGTAAGCTACCTTTTTCATTGTAAGCCCCTTTTGTCCCCTGTACCGGACGACGATGTCCCCGAAGGCCGGCTACAGCACCATTTTTGTCAAAGCGAACTCGCAACTGACATGCCCGGAGTTTTCATCGCAGAGGCCGCTCAGCCAAGTCTAAAACGGCAGCAACTGCCGCCTTTTTATGCGTTTTCGGCCGGATTTCGCATTAAGTTAATGAGTGTGGCGCGAACGCTACACTTTCGGGGCTTTAAACTCCCCTGCGGTCGATATTTTCGTTGCGGCGAGAGCTGGAATTCCCACCGCCGCCGGCGTTGTCGGCCCCGCTGTGGATAACCGGGCACGCTTTAGGCCTTGATCAGACGGTTTTGGCGCTTAGTTTTCCATGATCAGCATGCCGGAAATGGTTGCGGCGCAGGAGATTCGGTCATGAAGGCAGTTGTCGACGGCCAAGTGGTTGCTCAGAGCAACGATGTCATCGATTGCAAGGGCTATCAGTACTTTCCTCCGGGCGC
Organism: uncultured Alphaproteobacteria bacterium; assembly: GCA_963821175.1. Taxonomy (GTDB): domain Bacteria; phylum Pseudomonadota; class Alphaproteobacteria; order Rhizobiales; family Xanthobacteraceae; genus BOG-931. The sequence goes on along the minus strand of CAWGCU010000014.1, from coordinate 231,366 downwards.
GGTGCGCATGGATTGGCTGCAAAAGACCGCAAAAACTGCGGACGACCTCAAGTGCCCCCACGGCGTGCAGTTCTACGACGTGGTCGTCGAGGGCAAGCGCCACGCGCGCGCCGCGTGGTCCTACGAAGTACCGCGGCCGGAGATGAGCGCGGTCGGCGGCCGATTCGGTTTCTGGCAGGACGTCGAGGTCGCGTAGCCCGAAATCCGGACTGCTTAGACCCTGATCCGCTTCAATTGAATCGGATCAGGGTCTGGATTTTGCGTTTGAGCATGATCTTATCCGAAAACCGGTTCCCACTTTTCGGGATCCTGCTCTAAGCGGCCGCCTTCTTGCGGTTGGCCTCGAGCCGGGCGTCGACCAGCGCTACCTGGGCGTCGATCGCCGGATGGCTCAAGCCCTTCTGCCGGGCGATCAGCTGGACCAGCTTGTCGGCGCGCTCGATGTACTGCGCGCCGTTTTGCAGCGCGCGCGCCGCCGACGCCGGCCGAACCAGTGATTGCGCGGCGGCGGCATACTTCTCGAACGGCACTAGGTCTTCCGGCTTAGCGCCGAGCTTGACGCACAGGTCGAAGACGAAATTGTAGACCGAGCGCGAGGTTTCGAGGTCGCTCCACACCGCCTCTTGCGCGGTGCGCATGCCGTCTTTGGTGACGCAGCGATAATTGCCGGCGAGCAGCATCGACCATTTGGCGAGCGGCACGAAGATCGAATCGTAGACCTTGAGTTTTACGGGCAGCTCGATCTTGTTGCCGTCGCCGGGGTCATAGCGGATCGCCTCGATCTCGTCCTGCAGCTGGCGCAGGATGGCGGTCGATTTGTCGTCGTCGAACCGCGCGCATTTGAAGTTGGTCGGCAGCGTCACCATCAGCACGTTGGCCTTCTCGTCCGGCGGGCGAATCGCCTGCGGGTCGGGACTGTTGAGCGTGATGGTCTTGGGATCGAACAAGTCCCACACAGTCGGGTCGGTATAGGCCGACTTGAGCGCCTCGTAGTCCAAGCCCGGGATGCGCTTCACATAGGGCAGCGGCGGCATGTTCATGATCGACATGCACGGCACGCGCGATTTCGCCACCGCGTCGAGCAGCTCGCGCACGCCGGCCGAGCGGTATTGTGGCTCCTGCATGCATAAGCCGACCAGATCATAGTCCTTGGGATTGACGCCCGTGGCCGGCCCGGCGGTGACGGCGCCGGGCAGCTTTCGCGAGTCGAGCTCGACCGGGTCCTTGCGGCCGCGCACCGGCAAACGCACGCGGAAACCCTCGGCGTTGATCAGATCGGCTTCCGCCGGCAGGCAGACCAGATGCAACTTATGGCCGCCGAACAGGAGCTTTGAGGCGAGCAGCGAACCGTAGGACGCGCCCATCAGCAGGATGTTGTAGGTCGGCATGACGCACCTCCCGGAAAGCGAAACGGCCGGTCATCACCGGTCCCGGACCAGCGCCAACGCGCCGTCCTTATGCCGCCAATGCTATTGGCCTCGCCAGGCCGTTGCAATGCAAGTCGGCGCGCTTGAACGCGGCGTCAGGACGAAGCCCAACGCCGCGCTGTCGATTGCGCCAAAACGATCAGCTGCTGCCGTCATTGCCGACGAGCCCCGCGGTAGACGGCGGGGTCTGGGCGTCGGCCTCCTCCGGCGGAAGCGGTTGAGGCTGCAAAGCCGGCTTGGGCCTGGGCTTGCGTTTGCGCTTGGCCTCCGGCGCGACTGGCGGCAGAGGTTGCGGGTTCAAGGCCACCCTTTTCTTCTTGGACGCGGGTTTTTTCTTCTTCTTCGCGGGCTTTTTCGGCGCCGGTTTCTTCGCCGACTTCACGACTCTCTTCTTTTTGCGCGCCGGAGCCGCCTTTTTCTTCTTGCCCGGTTTCTTCTTTGCCTTTGCTTTCTTCGCCATGATCGACCTCCCGATCGTTGGATATGAAATCAGCTCGCCCGGAGCGCGGGTGGACGTGCCCCCCCGGTGGCCCAATCGATCAACTCGACCGTATGGACGGCTGGAAGTTTGGTGCCCGCCGCGATCTGCGTGATGCAGCCGATGTTGCCTGCTGCGATCACATCAGGTCGCAATCTCTCGATAGTCCCGACTTTGCGCTCACGCAACCGTCTTGCAAAGTCGGGCTGCAAAATATTGTAGGTGCCGGCCGAGCCGCAGCACAGATGACCGTCCGGCACGTCCTTCACGACGAAGCCGAGCTTTAAGAGTAGCTCCTTCGGCTGCCGGTTGACGCGCTGGCCGTGCTGCAACGAGCACGCGGAATGGTACGCCACGGTCAGTTGCGGCATGGCTTGCGCGGGCTTGAGCGGCAGCGCGGCGAGATATTCCGAAACGTCCTTGGCGAGGCCCGAAATGCGGGCGGCGCGCTCGGCGTAAGCCGGATCGGTCCGCAGCATAAAACCGTAATCCTTCACCGTGGTGCCGCAGCCCGAGGTGTTGATGACGATGGCATCGAGGCCTTCCAGCGCCGCCCAGGCGTCAATATTGGCGCGCGCCTGGGCCAGCGCCTCGTCGTCGCGGCCCATATGGTGGACCAGCGAGCCGCAACAGCCGGCGCCCTTGGCCAGCACCACTTCGATGCCGTGGCGCGTCAGCACCGCGATGGTGGCGGCGTTGATCTGTGGCGCCATCACGTCGTTGACGCAGCCGGCGAGCAAGGCGACGCGGCCCTTGCGCGCGCCCAGGGCGGCAAACGTCTGCGGCCCGAGCGGACGCTGCGGCCCCCGCCAGGGCGCCAAGCGGAGCATGGCGGCGAGCCGCTTAAGCCCGATCGCCTCGAGCAACGGCGCCAACGGTTTTGCAGGCAACGCCGCGAGGAGCGCCAGCCGGAAACGCTGTGGATAAGGCAGCAGCCAAGCCAGCACCGCGCGCAGCAGCCGCTCGATCGGCGGGCGGACGTAGGTGTTTTCGATATGAACGCGGGCATGGTCGACCAGATGCATGTAGTGCACGCCGGACGGACAGGTCGTCATACAGGCAAGACACGACAGGCAGCGGTCGATGTGCACGACGACGTCCTCGGTCGCCGCCCGGTCGTGCTCCAGCATCTCCTTGATCAGGTAGATGCGGCCGCGTGGCGAATCGAGCTCATTGCCGTCGAGCACATAGGTCGGACAAGTGGCGGTACAGAAGCCGCAATGCACGCAGGCGCGCAGGATTTTTTCCGATTCGGCGGTGTCCGGATCGGCGAGTTGCGCCAGGGTGAAGGAGGTCTGCATGGCTACACGCCCGCCCACATGCGCCCGGCATTGAGCACGCCATGCGGATCGAAACCCGTCCGCACCCGCGCCGTCAGCGCGGCAAGCGCCGGCTCTTCCGGGGTAAAGACTTCGACCGCGGCGCGCACGGCGGCCGGCGCGCGGATCAGCGTAGCGTGGCCGCCGGCGGCCGCGACGGCGCCGCGCACCAGCGGCGCGCGGGCATCGTTCGAAGCCGGCAAAGCGGCCCAAATCAGCCCGCCGGCCCAGTCGTAAAAAAGCTCAGCGTCGGCTTTTTCCGCAAGCGCGCGGCCGACGTCGGTACCTTGGGTCGGCGCCGTCGAGAGGCGCCAGAGATCGCGTGTGCCTGCCGGCCCCGCCGCCGCGAACGGCATCACGTCGCGCACCGCGCGCCACAGCGCGCGCGACGCCGTCTCGCCGAGCGAACCGAGCGTGCCGAACGGCGCCAGCAGTTTTTCCAGCACGATCTTGCGCTCCGCCACCGAAGGCGCGACGCCTTCGAGGCGGAACGCGGTCACAGCGGTTTGCGCGGCAGCGATCTCGGCAATTCGCGCAGCCGCAATAGCCGGCAGATGCGCTGCCGCCGAAACATCGGCGAATGAGCCGGTGGCCGCCGCCATGACTTTTCTTGCCGTGGCGTCGTCGAGCTTCAGCACCAGCACCGTTGCTTCGGTCTCGGCCCGCGGCAGCGTCTTGATGGTGACGTCGGTCATGGCCGCGAGTGTACCCCACGAGCCGGCGATGAGCTTGCAGAGGTCGTAGCCGGTGACGTTCTTGACCACGCGGCCGCCGGATTTGAACGTCTCGCCGCGGCCGGACACCGCAGTGAAGCCGAGGAAATGATCGCGCGCCGCGCCGGCCTTGATGCGGCGCGGGCCGGACAGGTTCGCAGCCAGCACGCCGCCGATGGTGGCGGCGCCGGCCGCTGTGCCCAAGAGCGGCCCATAATCCATCGGCTCGAAGGCGAGCTCTTGTTTGCTGTTCGCCACCAGCGCTTCGATCTCGGCGAGCGGCGTGCCGGCTCGCGCCGACAGCACCAGCTCTTCGGGCTCATAGAGCGTGACGCCGGTGAGCGTGGCGAGATCCAGGGTGGCGTCCCATTGCGCGGCGCGGCCGATGGCGCGCTTGGTGCCGTGGCCGACGACTTCGAGCGCTTTGCCGTCGGCGAGCGCCGAACGGATCGCCTGCTCGACCTCGGCGGCATCGCGCGGTTTGAGAGGATCGGCCATGGCGCGATCATTCCGCCGCGTCGGCCACGGGCGTCGAACCGGCGAAGGCCGGCATGATATCGGCCGCAAAACGGCGCAGCTGCGCACTGCCGCCGGCGACGGTGAGCAGGACATAGGCCACGCCGGCTTTCTGCAAGGCGGCAAGGCTCGCGCAGATTTCGTCCGGCGTGCCGTAGAGCGCGTGCTCCTCGGTGCCGCCGGCCCTGTCGGCATAGGCGAGCACGTGCGAGCCGCCTTTGGCCGCGGGCTTGCGTGACACGTCGACGGTGCGTTGGGTATAGACGGCCTGGCGCTTGAGCGCGGCCTGTTTGTCGACCTCATCCTTGGCGACATAAAGCTGGCGCGCCACCGCCACCTGCATCGGATCGAAGCCAAATCCTTGCGCCTTGCGCTCGGCTTTGTAGAAGCCGATGCGCTCGGCAATCTGCTGCGTGCTGGCGTATTGATCGAGGATCAGATTGAAACCGCGGGCCGCGGCGCGGCGGATCGATTGTTCGCTGCCGGCGGCCACCCACAGCGGCGGATGCGGCCGTTGCGCCGGCGGCGGCTCGACCACGATGTCCTCGAAATGCCAGAAACGGCCGCGGTGGGAGAAGCGCTGGCGCGTGGTCCAGGCGCGCACCATCACTGCGACCGCCTCTTCGAAACGCGCCTCGGCCTCGTCCGGCGCGATTTGAAAACCCTTGAATTCGCTGTGCCGATAACCCTTGCCGATGCCGAAATCGAAGCGGCCGCCGGAGATCAGATCAAGCGTCGCCGCCTGCTCGGCGAGCAGCACCGGATTATGCCAGGGCAGCACGATCACCGCCGAGCCGAGCCGCAGCGTTTTGGTGCGCATGGCGGCAGCCATCAGCAGCATCAAGGTCGCGGATACCTGGTTCCAGCCGGTGAAATGATGCTCGACCAGAAAGCTCGACTGAAAACCGAGCGCCTCGGCCTCGACGTTGAAATCGAGATAGTCGCGAAAGCCCTGGCCGGTTTCCGCGGGCAGATCGTTGCTGTTGGCTTGCGCCGAACTGAAGAGGCCGAATTTCATCGCATGTACTTTTTGGCGAGCGCTAAAAACGCGGAATATCGGGAAACGCCACCCGCCCGGCATGCACGTGCATACGGCCGAGCTCGGCGCAGCGGTGCAAGGTCGGAAATACTTTGCCGGGATTGAGCAGGCTCTTGTCGTCGAAGGCGCATTTGACACGTTGCTGCTGGTTCAGATCGATCTCCGAAAACATCACCGGCATTAGGTCGCGTTTTTCGACGCCGACACCGTGCTCTCCGGTGAGCACGCCGCCGACCTCGACGCACAGCCGCAGAATATCGGCGCCGAATTGCTCGGCGCGCTCGAGCTCGCCGGGATTATTGGCGTCGTAGAGGATCAGCGGATGCAGGTTGCCATCGCCGGCGTGAAACACGTTGGCGACGCGCAGGCCGTATTTGACCGACATTTCCTGCATGCGTTGCAGCACCAGCGGCAATTTTGCGCGCGGAATGGTGCCGTCCATGCACAGATAATCCGGCGAGATGCGGCCGACCGCCGGGAACGCCGCCTTGCGGCCGGCCCAGAACAGCAAGCGCTCTTCTTCGGAGTTGGAGACGCGGCAGGTCACCGCGCGGCAGGCATTGGCGATGTCCTGCACGCGCTCGAGCAGGTGATCGACCTCGGCGCCCGGGCCATCGAGCTCGACGATCAACAGCGCCTCGACGTCGAGCGGATAGCCGGCATGGACGAATTCCTCGACCGCATGGATTGCCGGCCGGTCCATCATCTCCATGCCGCCGGGGATGATGCCCGAGCCGATGATGCGCGCGACGCATTCGCCGCCGTCCTCGGATTTGTTAAAGCCGATCAGCGCCGCGCGCGCGCTCTGCGGTTTTTTCAGGATTCGCACGGTGATTTCGGTGACGACGCCAAGGAGCCCCTCGGAGCCGGTGACGATGCCGAGGAGATCGTAGCCGCCGGAATCCAGGTGCTTGCCGCCGAGTCGCAGCACCTCGCCGGTCATCAAGACCAGCTCGCAGCCGAGCAGGTTGTTGGTGGTCATGCCGTATTTGAGGCAATGCACGCCGCCGGAATTTTCCGCCACATTGCCGCCGATGGTGCAGGCGATCTGCGAGGACGGGTCGGGTGCGTAATAGAAGCCGGCCTGCTCGACCGCCTGCGACACCGCGAGATTGGTGACGCCGGGCTCGACCACGGCGACGCGATTGTCAAAATCGATCTCGCGGATGCGCTTGAACTTGGCCATGCCGAGCAGCACGCCGTCGCCGAGCGGCAGCGCGCCGCCCGATAGCGAGGTCCCTGCCCCGCGCGGCACCACCTTGATGCCTTCGCGGTAGCAGTAGGCGAGCACAGCGGAAACCTGCGCCGTGGTCTCCGGCAGCACCACCACCATGGGCAGCTGGCGATAGGCGGTGAGGCCATCGCTCTCGTAGGGCCGCATAGCCGCTTCCGAGGCGATCACGCCCTCGCCCGGCACCATGCGCTTAAGGGCTGCGACAATCTCGGCGCGCCGCTTAAGCACCGCATCGTCAAACAGCGGCATCAAAACCGGCATCGAACCACTCCGGCGTTTCGTGTGTTGTCAGTATAGCCGGAAAAGGCCGGCCGTACCGCGCGACAGCGCCTCAGGGCAAGCCGCGCGGCAGGGCGGCTATTTTGGCCGTTGACACCAAGCGCTCCGGCCGCTTGAACGGCTGCAGCGCGAATTCGAGGCCGCATGGGGCGCGACCGGCACGATAGGCGAAAGGGAGAACTGATAATGAGGACGTTGATTGTAGCGGCCACGTTGATTGCCGCGTCGGCCTGTACGGCATCGGCGCAGGACGTCGCCAAGGGCGAGATTTCGTTCCACAAATGCCTGCCCTGCCATTCGATCGGCGACGACGCGCAGAACAAGATCGGCCCCGAGCTCAACGGCATCGACGGCCGGCATTCCGGCAGCGTCGCGGATTTCTCCTATTCCGAAGCCAACAAGAATTCCGGCATCGTCTGGAACGAGGCGGAATTCAAGGACTACATCAAGGATCCGCGGGCCAAGGTGCCCGGCACCAAGATGATCTTCGCCGGCATCAAGAACGAGCAGGAGATCGCCGATCTGTGGGCCTATATCAGCCAGTTCAACGCCGACGGCAGCATCAAGAAAAAGTAGCCAGCCAAACGGGGCCGCTGCTTTGATTTGGCGCAAAAGCGATCGACGGCGGCCATGACATAAAGACGCTATAATACTTGCCGCCCGCCGCCCTGCCGCACCGAGGAGACGCCGCCATGATCAAGGACATTGTCGTCAATCTCAGCACGCGCGAGGACGGCGGCATGGTCGGCGACTATGCCGTTTCCGTAGCCGACACGCTGGGCGCCCACATCGCCGGGATCGCATTCGTGTTCGATCCGATCGTGCCGATTTCGGGCACCGGCTATATCCCGGCCGAAGTCATCGAGACGCAGCTCTCCGACAATCAGGCCGCGGCGAAAGCCGCCATCGACCGGTTCGCCGCGACCACCGCGCGCGTCGGTGTCTCGGCCGAGCCGATCACGCTCAGCGCCAGCGCCTCGGGCGCCGGCGACCAGTTCGCCCGCATCGCGCGGCGCTTCGATCTCGCCATCGTCCCCGAGGCCGAACCGCAGGGTAATGAGGTCGAAGTGCTGATCGCCGAAAGCACGCTGTTCCAATCCGGCCGGCCGATGATCGTCGTGCCCTATATCCAGAAAGCGCCGCTCAAGCTCGACCGCGTCATGGTGTGCTGGGACGGCGGCCGCCAGGCGGCGCGCGCCATCGCCGACGCCATGCCGATCCTCGAAAAGGCCGGCAAGGTCGAAGTCGTCATCGTCGCCAACGAACGCGGCAAAGATGACGAGATCGAAGGCGCCGATATGGGCCAGCATTTGGCGCGTCACGGCCTCAAGGTCGACGTCAAGCGCATCAGCGCCGGCAATATCGATATCGCCGACGCGCTGTTGTCCCACGTCGCCGACAGCGGCACCGATTTCATCGTCATGGGCGGCTACGGCCATTCCCGCCTGCGCGAATTCATCCTCGGCGGCGTGACGCACTCGATCCTGCGCTCGATGACGGTGCCGGCGCTGCTCTCGCACTGATCAGCGATCAGGCATCAGAATTTCTTGATGCCTGACTACTGATCCCTGATTCCTGAAACCACCAGCCCTCGCGCTCGCGCATCGGCGACGCCGAGCGCGCGTAACGCAACGAGCGTCAGCGATTGCACAACGGCGCGCTCGCGGCCGGTAGCATCCGGCGCCAGCGGTCCGATCAGTCCTTCAATGAGAAGTCCGATGAGCGCGGCGGCGCTCAGCGTCGCGTCCTGGTCCGGCAGATGGCCGCCGCTGACGGCCGAGGCGATGAGGCTTGCGAATTCGGCGGCGAGCGCCTTGCGCGCGACAAGCCGCGCCGCATCGAGCTCGGCCTCCACCGGCTCGGCAATCGCCGCATAGGTAAGACGCCGGTGGCGCAACGCCCGCGCCGCAAATGTCATGATCGCCGCCGAGAGCGCCGACAGCGGGCCCGGCGCGATATCGGCGGCGGCGCGCAAAGCCCCGATCTCGCGCTCGGAAATTTCCGTCAGCAGTGCTGTGACCAGATCGGTCTTGCCTGGAAAATAGCGATAGACCGTGCCGGCGGCGATGCCGGCGCGTCGCGCTACGGCTGCGATCTGCACCGCCGCCATGCCGCCTTCGCTGGCCGCGTCCCGCGCCGCGGCGATGATCGCCGCATGGCGGGCGGCGAGCCGGCGCGCGACGTTTTCGGTGCGGCGATAAGGCATCGGTTCTTCGCAAGATGGAATCGGCAACACTTGCCGCAACAAGTGAACCACGATTCAAAATCGCCGGCAACGTTCGGCTATACCGTCGCAGCGCGCGCTTTGCCCTTTGGAGCGGGAAAATCCTCTGGCATAGGAGGCGTCTGTCGCTTGCGCCGGGAGGAAATCATGATTGCACGGGTTGCCGCGGCCATTGCGGCATTGAGCTTTGCTGCCGCCGTGCCCGCCAGCGCGCAGACCTATCCGGGCCGAACGATCACCATGATCGTGCCGCTCGCACCCGGTGGCTCGACCGACACGCTCGGCCGCATCATGGCCAAGGCCATGAGCGCGACGCTCGGCCAGACCGTGATCGTGGAAAATGTCAGCGGCGCTGCCGGCACCATCGGCGTCACCCGCGCCGAGCGCTCGGCGCCCGACGGCTACACGGTGCTGTGGGGCATGTGGGGCACCAACGTCGCCAACGGCGCCATCTACAATCTCGGCTTCGATTTTCTTACCGATTTCGAGCCGGTGGCGCTCGCCATGACGCAGCCGTTCCTGATCGACGCGCGTAAAACCATGCCGGCGAACAATCTGCAGGAACTGGTCGCCTGGATCAAAGCCAACCCCGACAAAGTGACCATGGGCACCTCCGGCGTCGGCTCGCCGAGCCACGTGGCCGGCGTGCTGATGGAGAATTTGATCGGCGTGAAATGGCAGATGGTGTCATATCGCAGCGCCGGGCTTGCCACCCAGGATCTGCTCGCCGGCACCACCGACATCCAGCTCGACACGCCGGCGGTTTCGCTGCCGCACGTGAAATCCGGCGATCTCAAAGCCTATGCCGTCACCGCCAAGGAGCGCATCGCGGTGGCACCCGACATTCCGACCACCGACGAAGCCGGCCTGCCCGGTTATTACTTTTCATTCTGGCACGCCATGTGGGCGCCCAAAGGCACGCCGAAGCCGATCGTCGCCAAGCTCAACGCCGCCGTGATGGCCGCCTTGGCCGATCCCGATACGCGGCAAAAGCTCCTCGATCTGGCGCAGATCATCTATCCGCGCGAACAACAGACGCCCGAAGCGCTGCATGCCTTCCAGAAAGCCGAAATCGAGAAATGGTGGCCGATCATCAAGGCGGCTGGGATAAAGGCGGAGTGAGAAGTCTGGCAGTTCGCACTATTGGTTCGGCGCCTGATTTTGCTGCGCTTTGTCGTTCTTCTTCGCCTCATGGTGGCCGATCGCGCAGCCTGCGGCCGCGCCCAGGACACCATGATGACCGGCGACATGGCCGGCTACTCCGCCAACCACGGCACCTTTGAGACAACCTTTGGCATCTGCGGACACGGTCGTGGCGGCAAATGCGAGCGCCAACGCTGTGTATTTCAGAAAAGCTTTCATCGCTGGACAAGCTCCTTGCTCTGCCTGTCTCAATCCGCGGGCTTTGTTTTCGTTCCCCGTTCGAACGATGCCCCGGCACGCTGGAACGCGGCAGCGCAACCGGCTCAGCGCTTCTTCTCCGCCTGCGATTTGGCGCGAATCTTGGCGATCGTCGTCGTCGGCGTGATGGCTTCGCCGTCGATGGCCAAGCGGATGATCGCCGGCTTGCCGCAGGCTTGCGCCTGCTTGAAGGCGTCGGGGAAATCCTCGGTGCGCTCGACCGAGACGCCGAAGCCGCCGAAGGCTCGCGCGTAAGCCGGGAAATCCGGATTACGCAAATCGGTCGCCGAGACGCGGCCGGGATATTCGCGCTCCTGATGCATGCGGATGGTGCCGTACATGCCGTTATCGGCGATGATGGTGACGAACGGCGCGCCGTATTGCACGGCGGTGGCGAATTCCTGGCCATTCATCAGAAAGTCGCCGTCGCCGGCGAGGCAAACCACCGGCCGGTCGGGATGCAGCCGCTTCATCGCCAGCGCCGCCGGCACGCCGTAGCCCATGGAGCCCGAAGCCGGCGCCACATGCTGGCCGAAACGGCGGAAGCGGAAGAAGCGGTGAATCCACGCCGCGTAGTTGCCGGCGCCGTTGCACAGGATCGCGTTGGGCGGCAGATATTCGCGCAGCCACACCATGACGGCGCCAAAATTGACGCCGCCCGGTTGCTCAGTCGGCTTTTCAGTCCATTCGAGGTATTCGGCATGGGCGGCTTCGGCCTGGCCGCGTTGCGCTTCTTTTAGATCGAGATTGTCGAGCGCCGCGGCGAACGCGGTCGGCGTCGCGTGGATCGCCAAATGCGGACTGTAGACGCGGCCGAGCTCTTCGGCGCCCGGATGCACATGCACGAACGGCATCTGCGGGCGGGGAATGTCGAACAGCGTATAGCTCTGCGACGGCAATTCGCCGAGCCGGCCGCCGACCATGATGACGAGATCGGCCGCCTTGATGCGCTCGAGTAGTTTTGGATTAGGGCCGATGCCGAGATCGCCGGCGTAGCAGGGATGCAGCGCATCGAACAAATGGCCGCGCCGGAACGTGGTGCATACCGGCAGCGCATATTTCTGCGCAAAGCGGCCGATGCCGTCGCTGGCGGCTTGCGACCAGCGGCTGCCGCCCAACAACATGATCGGCGCGCGGGCGCCGGCCAGCATTTGCGCGAACTTCGCCATCTCGGTATCGCCGGGCGAGGTCTCGATCAGCGCGAACGGCGGCGCGTCGGGCACTGCGATACGCTCGACCAGCATGTCCTCGGGGATGCCGACCACGACCGGGCCGGGCCGGCCGTTCGCCGCGGTGTAGAAGGCGCGCGACACGATCTCGGGGATGCGCGCCGGGTCGTCGATCTCAGTCGCCCATTTGGTCATCGAACCGAAATAGGCGCGGTAGTCGACTTCTTGGAAGGCCTCGCGCTCGCGCATCTCGCGCGCCACCTGGCCGACGAACATGACGAGCGGCGACGAATCCTGGCGCGCGATGTGGATGCCCGGCGAGGCATTGGTGGCGCCCGGCCCGCGGGTGACGAAGCAGACGCCGGGCTGTCCGGTCACTTTGCCGACGGCCTCCGCCATCATGCAGGCGCCACCCTCCTGGCGGCAGACCGTGACGGCAAGATCGGCGTCGTGGAACGCATCGAGCACCGCCAGATAGCTCTCGCCCGGCACGCAAAACACGTGGCGCACGCCGTGGATGTGCAATTGATCCACCAGAACCTCGGCGGCGGAGCGCATATTGTCCTTGGCGCGCATGGGCGTCTCCTTGGCATGGCTCTCCCCGGCCGTTGTCCGGGCGCGGGGTTCGGGCGTGCTCCCATTGCGATCAATAGCGCATGTGCGGGATGGCCGGGAACCGGCTTTGCGAAGGCAAGACGGGCACGGTCAGAAAGACCGAAATGCGCGCCAGCGACGGGTTGGTGACAGGCACAATTGCTCGATTGACGAAACCAGCCCTTCGCCACATAAAGGCGCCGGCGCGCCGCCTACCGGGCCCGGCGCGGCTACAAAAGACTTCCCCTAAAAAGGAAAGACTTCCCCCTAAAAAGGACTGACCATGGCGAGCAGTGCATCGGCGGCGGCAGGTATTGAACACCCGGAAAACCCGTCACGCCGCGACTTCCTCTATATCGCCACCGCCGCCATGGCCGCGGTCGGCGCCGCCGCGGCGCTGGTGCCGCTGATCGACCAGATGAATCCCGATGCCTCGACGCTCGCCGCCGGCGGGCCGGTCGATCTCGACGTCTCAAAGATCGAGGAAGGCGCCCAGATCGTCATCTACTGGCGGCAGCGGCCGATCTTCGTGTTCCATCGCGGCAAGCAGACGCTCGAGGCGCTGCAAAGTGCCCAGGACGTGGCGCTCTTGGCCGATCCGGATTCCAGGCAAGTGCAGCAGGCGCCCTACGCCACCAACTGGCACCGCTCGATCAAGCCGGAATACAGCGTGCTGATCGGCATCTGCACCCATCTCGGCTGCATTCCGCTGTTCTATCCGACGCCGAGCGCGACCGCGCCGGTGCCGAGCTGGCCGGGCGGTTATTTCTGCCCCTGCCACGGCTCGAAATACGACGCCGCCGGCCGCGTCTTTTCCGGCGTGCCGGCGCCGTACAATCTGCCGGTGCCACCCTATCACTTTACCAACGACACCACGATCCGGGTCGGCGAGAACCCGACAAACTCGGCGTGGAATTTTGACGCCATCCGCCAGCTCTGATCGCGCTCCGCGCGCGCAACTTGAGCGGCTCCATAATCACTCCGCCTTGATGCCGGCGGCGCGAACGACCTTGCCCCACTTTTCGGTTTCGTCGGCGATGAATTTTGCAAAGTCGGCCGACGACATCGGCATCGGCTCGCCGCCCAGGTCGGCAAGCCGTTCCTTGATCTTGGCATCGGCAAGGCCGGCAGTGATCTCACCGTTGAGCTTGGCGATGATATCTGCCGGCGTATGTCTCGGTGCGCCGATGCCGAACCATGCAGTCGCCTCATAGCCCGGCACGAATTCGCCCACGGTCGGCACGTCCGGGAGCGCCGCGGACCGGGTCGCCGAGGTGACCGCCAGCGCGCGCAGCTTTCCGGCTCTGATATAGCCGATCGTCGACAGCGTAGGCTCGAACATGACCTGCACTTGTCCGCCCATGAGATCGACCAGCGCGGGCCCGCCGCCGCGATAACCGACGCGGACCAGGTCGACGCCGGTCATGAACTTGAACAGCTCGCCGGCAACGTGGGGCACGGTGCCATTGCCGGACGAGGCCATATTGATCTTGCCCGGATTGGCCTTGGCATAGGCGATGAATTCGGGGACCGTGTTGGCCGGGACCGCCGGATTGACCACCATGACTTCGGGTACGCGCAAAATGCCGGCGACCGGCGCGATATCGCGGATGAAATTGAAATTGAGGTTGTCGTAGAGCGTTGCGTTGATGGCCGCCGGCGCCGGCACCAGGAGGAGCGTGTAGCCATCCGCAGGCGCCCGCACCACCAATTCGGTTGCCACATTGCCGCCCGCGCCCGGCCGGTTCTCGACGATAAATTGCTGACCGAGCCGCTCGGACAGCCACTGGGCTACCAGGCGTGCGGAAATGTCGTTCGGGCCGCCGGCGGCAAAGCCGACGATGATGTGTACCGGACGCACCGGATAGGTTTCCGCCCGCGCCAGGCGCGCGGCCGCCGGCAAGGCGATGGCAGTGGCGGAAAGATGCAGAAACTCGCGACGGGGAAGTTTCATGGCATCGCCCCCAATGCGTTTGAGTGCTTCCCGACGGCTATTGTCGCGCTTGGCAGAAAAGAATCAAGCCAACAGTGCAATCAGCGCGCGCATGTCCGGCTGCGCTTCGAGCGATTGGACGAAGTCGCGCGCGCGTTCGGCGCGCTCGCGGCCGATGACCGGCGTCGCATTGGCCATGAACTTGGCTTCGATGGCGGCGTCGCTCATCGGGTTGTCGGCGGTGCCGCTGGCGTGCGCGATGTGGATGTCGTGGCGCCTATCATCGACCGTGATCGCCGCATAGGCTTCGTCCTTGCGCAGCGTGTCGTCGACTACCGCTTTCACTTTGCGGCGCAGCGCCGCGACTGCCGGATCTGAGGCCTTGGCATCGGAATATTGCGCGACGCCGGCCGATCCGTCGATCAACGCCACGGCCGCCGAATGCACTGTTGAGAATTTCGATTGCAAGCCGGTCGACGGTTCGACCACGCCGGTGATCGACAGCACCAGCGGGTGAACCCGCAAAATTATTTCGCTCACCGCAGCGGGATCGATGGCCTCGCGATTGCGCAACGCAATCACCGCATCGATCAGCGGATGCAGCACCACGCCGCAGGCATAGGGCTTGTGGCCGTTGGTTTCGATCATCCAGCCATTTTCAAATCCTTTGCCAAGCCCGGCAGTCAGTTGCTCCGGTGCAGCGACGTCGCTGTAGATGCGAGCAAAGCCCTTTTTGCCCTCAATAATCTCCTGCGTGGAATCGAAGCCTTGCTCGGCGAGCAGCGCTGCCAGCACGCCGTTGGCCGCGGCCTTGCCGGCGTGAAATGACTTACCCATGGTGCCGCGGTTTTGCTGCATGCCGGCGGCCTGGGTCGCGGCAATGCCCAGCGTGTAGGTGAGCCGTTGCCGGTCGAGCTTGAGCAGCTTGCCGCAGGCCGCGCCCGCCGCGATGGTGCCGAGCGTGCCGGTGAGATGCCAGCCGCCCTTGTGATGGCCGGGCGCGGTGCGGCCCGAGCGCACGCCGGCCTCGAAACCCGTCGCATAGGCCAGCATGAAGTCGGCGCCGCTCACGGGCGCGCGTTCGGCGAGCGCAAACAAAGCGGCGAGCACCGGCGAGCTGGTGTGCAGCACGACGCCGCCCATATGCGTGTCGTCGTAATCGAGCACGTGTCCCATCTGGCCGTTAGCCAGCGGCGCATCGGTGAGGCCGAGCCGCAATTTTCGCCCGAATACGGTGGCCTGTGGACGGCCGGAAATCTCCTGCAACACCGCGAGCAGCGTGGTGATGGTCTTATGCCCGCTGCCGGCCAGTGCGCAGCCGATCCAATCGAGCACGCCGCGCCGCGCCTCGTTCTTGGCGGCGGCGCTGAGATCGGCGAACTGCGCCGCCGCCAAATAGCCGCACAGCGTCTTGGTCAGCGTTTCCGCTTCGGTGTTGAGGTTTTGGTCCATGCCCCCTTCAGATTCTTTCTTTCCAAGTGGCGCCTTCGACGCGCGAAGCCCGGCAGCAGCCTTTATGGCAAGCCGACGCCGCGCCGCACATTGGTTTGAATCGATTTTGTCGGCTGCTCTTCGCCAATATCGGAATTGAAGCAAAGAAACTTCAAATAGCCTACCTCGATAGGGCAGACGCGGATAGCAATAGCACATCGCAATCGAGAGGGAGATTGCGCTCCCTCTCGATTAGCTCAATTGCAGATCCTTCTTCGACAAGAAGCGATCACATGAGCCTGTCAGCACCCGCAGGCGAGCACGGTGCAGCTGGTGAGTAAACCCACGCGTCGTGAGGCTTGCCGCAAGGCGTGCCGTTGAGGCCGCGGCGGTTGCAACTGGCGTGCTGCTCTGCCGCTTTCAGACCGCCGGTCGCGCGACCGATGGCGTGAGCCTTGCCGGCGTCGGCGCCTGACCGGCCGTGTAAGTGCCACCCGCCGCCGCCGCCAGGCGCCGGCAGGTGCGCGCCCGCGGTTGCGCCGCCGTCGTAGCAACCGAAGACCCGCAATCGATTTTCATCGTAGAGGGAGAAGAAATCGATGCTATTTGATCGCGCGAACATCTCGTTTCGCAAAACAATTCCGATTCCGTCCCAATCTTGGATCGTATCCGAATGTTGCCATTTGGCGCGTCGACGATGGCACGAAAGTCTCGTTCGCTCCTTTAGATCGAACGCGAACAGTTTTGCCCGTGTGCCGGTGATGATGACGGCCGATATCGCTGCCAGAATTGCCGAGCACGATCGTGCAAATGCGGTGTTTGTAGACATGGAAACGATCTCCACCTCGATATGCCCTGTAATTGATCGCCGGATGAGTAAGGCGGCAAAGATGTGGACAACGCCTCCTCCATCGCTCCCGGCTGCAAATTGTCTGACGGGCGGAGCGGCGCTGCCGCCGCCTCCTCCAGGGGGATCGTAGTCGTCGTGATGGTGAGATAAAATCGGGGACTTTTGGCGAATGGTGACGTGCGTCACGTTTTCAACTTCTGCTACCGATATTTCAGCTGGCCCGCATTCGACGGGCTCAAATCTCTTGGCGAATGGATTGATGGAGGGAAATTCGGCTTGCCGGCTTTTTGACAAGGGTTTCAAACCGGCATGTTCGGGACGCTGAACCCGACGAACTACTTGCATAAACTGCTTATTTTGCTCCTGCAAACGCTGCAGCGCCTGTGTGGGGAGATCGAGATGAATCAAAATACGTTTTACGGGATCCTTCATCACACGTCTCCCATCTAACCCATCCGCACCTGGTCCCGAACGGCGACCTTGGTCGGCGGTTTACATTTCTTCTCCAGCATCCCCTCCTTAGCATGGCCTCGAGGACTATGCAACACCGTTGCAAGACGCCGCCATGCTGCGGGCCGCCCGATCATGGCATAATTGCGGCAAAGCTCAAAGATCGGACTTGAAATGGCCGAAGCTCGTATCCCTCTTCAGGGTACCGGACTTTATAATACCAATATCGAAGTCTATTTTAATGGGTGGATCGCCGTGTTTGCATGTAACGACAGGATTATCGACAATATCCAAAAGACGATCACGAATAATGCCTAGATTATTCTTCGGTAATACGAAAAAATGCCTGCCATCTGTACTCTTATGCACTCGCAAATCTAAGAGAGATTTGGGCGGCTGCCACTCGACAAAACAAGCTTCAGCCATGTTATCAATTGAATCTTTATTTTTCTCCTTGATCACACAATAATACTCGTATACGGGAGGGTCTCGCATGAATTCATGCATGGTTTTTACGAGGCTTATGATTGTCTGTAACCCATATCCATTTTTTATTATTCTGGTCCCTCCTGATTCCGTATAGTCACCATCACCATTCGTGAAGCAAAATGACACTCCTAATGGATCAAACCTGACATTTGAATCCCCGAGGGGATTCCCGGCGGACTCGATACGTGCGAGTCTGACGCATGCGAACCGGAATTTCCATCACTCTAAAGCCCGCTGATCGCCGCCGCTTGGTCACTCTCGCGCGAGATCGCAATGCACCGCATAAGCATGTCTGGCGAGCTGAGATTGTCCTATTGAGTGCTGTCGGCGTCGGCACCAATGAGATCATGCGCCAGACCGGCAAGTCGAAAACCTGTGTGTGGCGCTGGCAGGAACGCTTCATGCAGGCCGGTTACGACGCCCTGCTGCGCGATAAGACGCGGCCGTCGCGCATCCCGCCACTTGGGTCGGGTATCGCTGAGCGTGTCGTGACGCTCACCCACACCGATCCGCCCGCCGAGGCGACCCATTGGACCGCTACCATGATGGCGAAAGTAGTCGGTATCAGCCCAAGCTCCGTCCAACGCATCTGGCGCGCGCATGGTCTGCAGCCGCACCGGGTCCAGCAGTTCAAGCTCTCCAACGACCCTAAGTTCATCGACAAGCTGCGCGATGTTGTCGGGCTCTATGTCGATCCGCCCGCCCATGCCATCGTGCTCTCGGTCGATGAAAAGTCGCAAATCCAGGCCCTCGACCGCACCCAGCCCGGCCTGCCGATGAAGAAAGGCCGCGCCGGCACGATGACCCATGACTACAAGCGCCACGGAACAACGACGCTGTTCGCTGCTCTCGACGTGCTCGAAGGAAAGGTCATTGGCCGATGTATGCAGCGCCATCGTCACCAGGAGTTCATTCGCTTCCTGAATGCTATTGAGGCTCAGGTGCCGGCCAGAAAGTTTGTGCACGTGATCCTCGACAACTACGCCGTCCACAAGCATCCGAAGGTGCGTCAATGGCTCAACCGGCACCCGCGCTTCGCCTTCCACTTCACGCCCACCTCGTGCTCGTGGCTCAACGCAGTCGAGGGGTTCTTCGCCAAACTCGCCAAGCAGCGCCTCAAGCGCGGTGTCTTCCGATGTGTGGTCGATCTCCAAGCCACCATCAACCGCTTCGTCGCGCAGACCAACCATGATCCCAAACCCTTCACCTGGACTGCAGATCCAGACAAAATCATCGCCGCTGTCAGGCGTGGGCACCAAGTGTTAGATTCCATCCACTAATAAATTTCCATTCGCTTTATCAGTAATCATAAACGCCTTATTGTCTTCGATAGACTTCATCAATTCTTCCGGATCACTGAATTCTCAACTCCTGCATTGTTCCCATCCCTCGAGCGCCCAAGGAATTTTAACCGCTCGTTAACTTTTTTTCCTCATGAGTATTGCAATATGCAACTTTGTTGCGTATCGTGTGTTTACAGAACTGTGCTTACAGGGTGCGCTGCAGGTGCCAGCCCACCCACAGCACGCGTCCACGTACACAAGGGAAAAAGCACCATGCCCCCGACCAACACACGTCTCGAAACCAGTGGTGCCGAGAGTACCCCCCCGAGCGATGTGCCTGCGAAGGTTGTCGCCCGTCGAATCACGCATCTTAGAGATGCGTGCTCATTTATCAATGAGACTATCGCCTCGCACAGGGACCCGGAGGCTTTTCGCAGCATCGTCGATTGGGCAATCCAGAACTGTGAAGTCGAGCCTGTCCAACTCGCGAAGGCCTTTGAGGTCAGCACTGGTACTGTCAGCCGATGGCGAGCTGGAAAAAACGCGCCTCACCCACGTGAGCGACCACGAATCATTGCTTGGATGAAAGACTGGATCGCCAATCGGATTTTGGAGCTTCAGAACGGTCTTGCGCCTGAACCCGAGGAAGCGCGAATCAGAGTTCCCCCGTGCCGCTAGAGTTTGACCATTGCCAGCTTAGGCATGGTCACATCGATCAAAAACGTCGGGCAAGAGTAAATACAGACCGTCTTGCCCATTAGTGGCCGATAACGCCTATTGCGGCTCGATGCCGGCGTCGTGAATAGCTTTGGTCCAACGCGCGACATCCGTTTTGATCCGGCTATTCGCCTCCTCCGGCGTGCCGCCGATCGGCTCATAGCTCAGCTCGCGCATTTTCGCGATCAGATCGGTCGATTGCAGCACGGCATTGGCTTCGCCGTTGAGCTTTGCGATCACCTCCTTCGGCGTGCCGGCCGGCGCGGCCAGGCCGTACCAGCCGACGACTTCGAAACCCGGCAGCGTTTCCGTCATGGTCGGCAAGTCGGGCGCCAAGCCTGAGCGTTTTGGCGAGGTCACCGCCAGCGCGCGGATTTTGCCGGCCTGGGCGAGCGGCAACAGCGCGGTCGCGGGACCGAACATCAACGGAATCTGGCCGCCGGCGAGATCGGTCGCCGCCGGCGCGGCGCCTTTGTACGGCACGTGGACCATGTCCACGCCGGCGGCGCGCTTGAACAGCTCGCCGGCCAAATGCAGCGTCGATCCGATCCCGGCCGAGCCAAAGGACAACTTGCCGGGATTGGCCTTGGCATAGGCGATCAGTTCGGCGACCGATTTCACCGGCAGATCGTTGGTCACCGCCAGCACGTAAAAGCCGGCGACCGCGGTGACGATGCCGTCAAAATCCTTGACCGGATCGAACGGCAGCGTGCGGTAAAGCCCGGGCATGTAGGTCATGCCGCTGTGATCGAGCAAGAGCGTGTAGCCGTCCGCCGGCGATTTCGCGACCTCGTCCATGCCGATACTGCCGCCGGCGCCGCCGCGGTCATAGATCACGATCGGCTTGCCGAGGCGCTCACCGAGCGGATTGGCAATCAGCCGCGCGATCGGATCGACCGCCCCGCCCGGCGCGAACGGCACGATCAGCCGGATCGGATGCGTCGGGTAGTCGTCGGCCATAGTGCGGCCGGCGCCAAGGATGAGGAGCGCAGCAAGGAAGATAAGCCGTCGCATATCGCCTCTTTGGCCTAAAGCGTGCGGGCGTGCTTTCACGCCCCGCCTCGCCCATAATAGCGCAGGTTCCAAGTTCGGTGAGGTT
This sequence comes from uncultured Alphaproteobacteria bacterium, assembly GCA_963821175.1. Lineage (GTDB taxonomy): Bacteria > Pseudomonadota > Alphaproteobacteria > Rhizobiales > Xanthobacteraceae > BOG-931. The sequence goes on along the minus strand of CAWGCU010000014.1, from coordinate 210,721 downwards.
ATTGGTAATCATGGGCGAATTTGCCATCGGACAATCGGTGTTGCGGCGCGAGGACCCTCGCCTGTTGCGTGGGCTCGGCCGCTATTTCGACGATTTAAAGCTCGCCGATCAACTCCATGCCGCCGTCGTGCGCTCGCCGCACGCCCATGCCGACATCCACGGCATCGACACCGGCGCGGCGCGACAAATGCCCGGCGTCCATGCCGTGCTCACCGGCGCGGATTATGCCGCGGACGCGCTCGGCCCGCTGCCGTCGATGGCGCCGTACAAGAAACGCGACGGCAGCCCGATGTATCTGCCGCCGCGGCCGGCGATCGCCATCGATCGCGTCATGCATGTCGGCTATCCGGTCGCGGTGGTGGTCGCCGACACGCTGGATCGCGCGCGCGACGCCGCCGAGGCCGTTACCGTCGATTACACGCCGCGACCGGCCGTGGTGTCCGCGCGCGAAGCTATCGAACCGAACGCGCCGCAGCTCTATGGCGATTGCCCGAACAACGAGGCCTATTTCTACCAGGCCGGCGACAAGGCCAAGACCGATGCCGCGTTTGCCGCCGCGGCGCATGTGGTCGAGCAACGCCTCGTCATCAACCGGGTCACCGCCAATCCGATCGAGCCGCGCGGCGTCACCGGCATCTATGACGCCGGCACGCACCGTTACACGCTGCATTGCGGCTTCCAGCGGCCATGGCTGTTCCGCAACGACATCGCCCGCACGACGCTAAAAATTCCCGAAGCCGATTTGCGGCTCGTCACCGGCGACATCGGCGGCTCCTACGGGCTGCGCGGCTCGGTCTATCCGGAAATTATTTTGATGCTATGGGCGGCGCGCAAGGTCGGCCGGCCGGTGAAATGGACCCAGACGCGCAACGAGGCCCATGTCAGCGACGACGACGCGCGCGACAATATCGTCGACGCCGCGCTGGCGCTCGACAAAGACGGCAAATTCCTCGGCGTGCGCATCCGCAGTTTTGGCAATCTCGGCGCCTTCGTGTCGTTCCGCGGCGCCATGCCGCCGGTGGTCAATATCGGCACCGTGGTCGGCACCTACACCACGCCGGCGCTGCATGTGGCGGTCTCCGGCATGTTGACCAATACGCACTGCACCTCGCCCTACCGCGGCGCCGGGCGGCCTGAGGCGTCGTACATGATCGAGCGGCTGATCGATATCGCCGCCGACCAAATGAACATCGATCCAGCGGAGCTGCGCCGCCGCAACACCATCGCGCCGCAGGCCATGCCCTACAAGACGCCGCTGGTCTTCACCTACGACAGCGGGCATTTCGAGGAGAACCTCGACCGCACCATGAAGCTCGCCGACTGGCGCGGTTTTGAAGCGCGGAAGAAAGAGGCGGCGCGGCGCGGCATGCTGCGCGGCATCGGCATCTCGAACACCATCGAGCAGGCCGCCGATCCGACCATCGAAACCGCGGAGATCCGCTTCGACCCGCTCGGCGGGCTGACGCTGGTGACCGGCTCGATCTCCCACGGCCAAGGCCACGCCACGATCCAGACTCAGATCCTGGTGGACCGGCTCGGCGTCGATCCGGAGCGCGTGAAATTCATCCAGGGCGACACCGACGCGGTCGCCTTCGGCATGGGTACCGGCGGCTCGCGTTCGACCACCATGAGCGGCGGCGCGATCAGCATGGTCAGCGAAAAGATCGTCGCCAAGGGCACAAAGCTAGCCGCGCACTTGATGGAAGCAGCCGAAGGCGACGTCGAATTCAAGGACGGCCGCTTCACCATCGCCGGCACCGATCGCTCTACCGGCATCCACGACGTGGCCAAAGCCGCGTTCCAGCTGGAGAAGCTGCCGGTCGGCATGGAGCCCGGCCTGTACGAGACCGCGACCTACCGCGCCCGCACCGGAAATTTTCCCAACGGCTGCCACGTCTGCGAGGTCGAGATCGATCCCGAGACCGGCGTCACCCAAATGGTCGGCTATTGGGTGGTGGACGACGTCGGCACCGTCATCAATCCGATGCTGGTCAAGGGTCAGATCATGGGCGGCATCGCGCAGGGCATGGGCCAAGTGCTGATGGAGGACAAAGCCTACGACGACGCCGGCCAGGTGCTCTCAGGCTCGTTCATGGACTACGCCATGCCGCGGGCGGAAGATTTTTGCAGCGTGGTGATCGAGGATAATCCGGTGCCGACGCCGACCAATCCGCTCGGCGTCAAGGGCGCGGGCGAAGCCGGCACCGTCGGCTCGCTGTCCGCCGGCGTCAACGCCATTGTCGATGCGTTGTCGGTGCTGGGCATCCGCCACGTCGACACGCCCTGCACGCCGTATCGGGTGTGGCGGGCGATCGAGGATGCGAGGGGCCCCTCGCTTCCTCCATAATACCCGCATGGCCTTCGATCCCCGGCTGCTCGGTGTCGCCACCGCAGGCTTCTGCGCCTTCGTCAATCTGTATTCGCCGCAGGCGCTGCTGCCGCAACTCGCCGGCGAATTCCACGTCAGCGCCGGCGAAATCTCCGCGCTGATGACCGCCGGCACCGGCGCGATCGCGCTGACCGCGCCGTTCACCGGCGTGCTCGCCGATATCGTCGGGCGCAAGCGCCTGATCACCGCCGCCATGTTCTTGATCGTGGTGCCGACCGTGATCATGACGTTTGCCACGACCGTGCCCGAGATGGTGTTCTGGCGCTTCGTGCAAGGCATGATGGTGCCGCCGATCTTCACCGTCGCCGTCGCCTATATCGGCGACGAGTGGCCGGCCTCCGACGTCGCCCGCGTTGCCGGTCTCTACATGGTGGGGTCGAGCGTCGGCGGTTTTTCTGGCCGCTTCATCCCGGGCTTTTTGACCGATTTGATCGGCTGGCGCTCAGCCTTCGACGTAGTGGCGCTGCTCACGCTGATCGCGGCGATCATCGTGGCGCTGACGCTCACGCGTGAGCGGAATTTTGTGCCCTCGGGCGGTCTCCTCGCGTCGGCGCGCTACATGGTGCGGCATATCCGCGATCCGCGGCTGATCGCGACTTTTGCCATCGGCTTCGGCGTGCTGTTCAACTTCGTCGCCACCTTCACCTATATCGGCTTCCACCTGGCGGCGCCGCCCTACTCGTTTTCGGCAACGCTGATCGGCGGCCTGTTCGTCACTTATCTGGCGTCAAGCGTGGCGGTGCCGTGGGTCGGCCGCGGCATCGCGCTGTTCGGCCGCCGCCGCCTGGTGCTCGGCATCATCGCCGCCTGGATCGTCGGCGCGTTGCTGATGCTCCTGCCGCCTGTCACACTGATCCTGATCGGGCTGACGCTGTGCGCCGTCTGCGGCATGCTGTGCCAGACCGTGGCAACCGGCTACGTTACGATGACCGCCAAGGAGGGCCGCTCGTCGGCGGTCGGGCTCTATGCGTCGATCTATTATGTCGGCGGCAGCGCCGGCGCCTTTCTCGGCGGCATCGCCTGGAGTTTTGCCGGCTGGCCCGGCTGCGTGGCGACCATCGCCGCCATGCTGGTGATCATCGCCGCGATCGTCGCGGCGGCGTGGGAGTGATACGGTTTTGTAAATAAGGGAAACGCCATGGTGTCGGAGAGTCAGTTTTCGTTCCTGCGGTCGATCGATACGCCGACCGTCTGCAACTTGATCGAGATCGTAAAACCCGAGAGCCGCGGCGCAGGCTACACGGTCACCCACCTGCATTGCCCATTTCCCGATCTGCCGCCCATGGTCGGTTTCGCCAAGACGGTGACCATCCGTTCCCGCAACGCGGTGGGCGGGCCGAGCTACATGGCCAAGCGCATGGACTACCTCGACTACGTAGCAGCCGAGCCGCGGCCGAGCGTCGTGATGATTGAGGACAAGGACCAGCCGGCCGGCTACGGCGCGTTCTGGGGCGAAGTGCAAACCAACGTGCACAAGGCGCTGGGCTGCCTCGGCACCGTGACCAACGGCTCAATCCGCGACATCGCGCAAGTGGCCGAAGGTTTTCAGATGCTTGCCGGCTCGATCACGCCGTCGCACGCTTATGTGCACGTGGTGGAATTTGGCGTTCCGGTCACCATCCACGGCATGGAAGTGGCGAGCGGCGACCTCATTCACGCCGATCGCCACGGTGCCGTCGTGGTGCCGGCGGACAAGATCGACGCCATGAAGACGGCGCTCGAAGGCTTGATGAAACAGGAAGCTCGCATCATCACCGCCGCCCGCGCGCCGGGCGCCACGGTGGAAACCATCAAGGCCGCGTTCCGCGGCTAATCGACAATCAAACCAAAATCACCGGAGGACCCATGCCACGCATCGCCATCATCGACCGCGCCGCCATGAACGCCGAGCAGGCGCGCGTCTACGACGCCGCCAAAGCGGGAAGCGGCATCGTCGGCGGGCCGTACTATGCCTATATCCGCCTGCCGAAATTGTTCGAGGCGGCGCAGACCATGCGCGAGTCGCTGTCGGCGGGGCCGCTGTCGCCGCGCGAGCAGCAGGTCATTAATCTCACCGTCGCCCGGCACTGGGGCGCGCGCTATCCGTGGTTCGCGCAGGCGCGCCGCTCGCTCGCCGTCGGCATCCCGCAAGCGGTCATCGATGCGATCAATGCCCGCAAGCCGCCCGAGTTGCCGGACTTGCGCGAGCGCGCCTGCCACATCGTGGCGAGAGAGCTCCTCGCCAACAAAAATCTGACTGACGCCACCTACGCGGCCGCGGATAAAGATCTGGGCACCGACGGCTTGGTCGCGGCGGTAGCGACCACCGGCAGTTTTTCCATGACCTGCATGACGGCGAACACGTTCGGCATCGAGCCGCCGGCCGATAATCCGACACCGCTCGCGCCGTAACTTTGCCGGACCGCTACGCAGTCGCGCTCGGGTGCCAGCGCGGTTCATAGCCGGCCGACAGCACCACAAGGATGGCCGGCGGCGTGAGCACGTCGACCGTGCCGCCGCGCGGCCGCGGTTTTTCGGTACCGTAGCCCTGCGGCGTCCAACGCAAAATGCGCTCGCCGAGCACCGCGAAAGCGTCCTCGCCGAGCGCGACGAAGGCGCCGTCCGGCAACCCGTCAATGTTGCGCCGGTGCAGACGCTTGGCACGTCCGCACAGGCGTTCGTTGTGCAGCACCTCGTCCATTTCGAAGGCGTAAGGCCGCCGGCGCAGCCGCTGCGCTACCCGCCAGTGCTCGGCAAACGTTTCCGCGTCCTTGCGGCGGCACTCGAAGCAGGGCCGGTGGCCGGCGGCCAACGCGGTCGGCTCGTCGAGAAAAAATAGCTCGGTATAATAGCGGCCCCACACGTCGCGCTGGCGCCCCTTGAAATCGAGCACGCAGCAGATCCATTGCCGCGACGCCCAGCGCCGCGCTGTCAGCGTCCTGGCGTCGGTATGGAAACGCCCACCGCGGTTGCCGAAGAACGTGCCGCGCGCCGGCACGGCCAGCAGCTCGCCAAATGGGGTGACGCGATTTTGCCGCGGCATGGCCAAGCTCGACGATTTTTCCACCATACCCCGATCTAGCCGGCGCGTGGCGGGGCGCCACCCGATTCCCGAAACAGTCCCACTTACGAGCGGCCGCGGGAACCGGTAAGGTTTTTCCGTGGTGCGGAGGAAAGCATGGGCAAGAAAATAGCATATGTCGGCGCCGGCGCGGTCGGCGGCTATACCGGCGCGCACATGGTGCAGGCCGGCGAGGACGTCACCTTTATCGATCCGTGGCCGGAGCATGTCGAGCATATGCGCAAGCACGGCCTGCGCGTCACCCACGCCATGACGGAGCCGGAATTCACCGTGCCGGTGCGTGCGTTGCACGTCACCGACGCGCAGCAGCTTGCCAAGGAAAAACCCGTCGACATCGCCTTTGTCTGCATGAAATCCTATGACACCGCCTGGGCGGCCATGATGATCAAGCAATATTTGGCGCCGGACGGTTATGTGGTGTCGCTGCAGAATTGCATGAATGAGGAAACCATCGCCGGCGTCGTCGGCTGGGGCAAGACACTCGGCTGCATCGCGTCGAGCATCACCGTCAACTTGCCGGAGCCCGGCCACATCCATCGCGGCGCCGCCAAGCACGGCGCGGCGCACACCGTCTTCCGCGCCGGCGAAGTGCACGGCCGCATCACGCAGCGCGCCGAGGAAATCTGCCGCCTAGTCGCCTTTTCCGACAGCGCCAAAGTCACCAACAATCTATGGGGCGAGCGCTGGTCAAAACTGGTCACCAACGCCATGGCCAACGGTCTTTCCGCCTGCACCGGGCTAGGCGGCGGCGACATGCTGAAAAGCGACCCGATCCGCCGCTTCTCGACGCGGCTCGGCTCAGAAGCGATCCGCGTCGGCCAAGCGCATGGCTATCAGCTCGAGGAAATCCTGCACCTTGAGCCCGACACCATCGCCCGTGCCGGCGAAGGCGACGCCGAAGCGGAGCGCATTTGCGACGCGCAGCGTTTCAAGGACTCCGGCCGCACCGCAGCCGGCCAGAAGCCGTCGATGGGCCAGGACATGCAGAAAGGCCGCCGCACCGAGATCGAATTCTTAAACGGCCTCGTGGTGCGCGAGGGCGAGAAGGTCGGGCTAGCGTGCCGGGCCAATGCGGTGCTGGTGGATATTGTCAAGAAGGTCGAGAGGGGCGAGCTGAAAGCTGACCCGAAGCACATCACCGAGCTGCGGTTGAATTGAGTGTTTGCTATGGAACTTCCCCGCAGACGCTTCCTGCACCTCGCGGCGAGCGTCGCCGCGCTGCCAGTGTTCCCTAACATCGCCCGGGCGCAATCCTACCCCTCGCGCCCAGTCCAAATGATCGTCGGCTTCCCGGCCGGTAGCGCGCCCGACATTATCGCGCGGCTGGCCGCGCAATGGCTGGCGGAGCGGCTCGGCCAGAATTTTATCATCGAGAACCGGCCGGGCGCCGGTAGCAATATCGGCACCGAGCTTGTGGTGAAGGCGACGCCGGACGGCTACACGATCATCTGCGACGTGCTGACCAACGTGCTCAACACCGCGCTCTATCAACATCTCAATTTCGATTTCATGCGCGACATCGCCCCGGTCGCGCCGGTGGCCAACGCGCCTTATGTCATCCTGGTGACGAATTCGTTGCCGACCAACACCGTTCCGGAATTCATCGCCTATGCCAAGGCCAATCCGGGCAAGATCAACATGGCGTCCGGCGGCATCGGCACCTCGTCGCACATTTTCGGCGTGCTGTTCATGACCATGGCCGGCATCGACATGGTTCATGTGCCCTACCGCACCAATTACATGTCCGACCTGATCGGCGGTCAGGTGCAGGCGGTGATCAATCCGATCCCGCAATCCATGGAATTCGTCAAAGGTGGCAAGGTGCGCGCGCTCGCGGTGACCACCAAGACGCGGCTTGCCGCGCTGCCCGACCTGCCCACCGCGGCCGAATTCGTGCCGGGCTACGAGGCGCTCGGCTGGTATGGCATCGGCGCGCCGAAGGACACACCCGCCGACATCGTCGGCAAACTCAACGGCGCGCTCAACGCGGCGCTGGCCGAGCCCACGGCCAAGGCGCGGCTTGCCGAATTGGGTGTCGAGCCGATGCGGATGACGCCGCAAGAGTTCGCAAAATTCATCGCCGACGAAGACGTAAAATGGGGCAAGGTGATCCGCGACGCCGGCATCAAGCTGGATTGACCGGGGCGGTTCGAAAATATGACCACGATCATCGACACCAATTGCGACGTCACAGATCAACTGCCCGCGCTGCAGGCTGCGGGGGTCACGACGATCGGCCGCTATCTCGACCGGCTTGGTCCGGACGAAGAGAAGGTCATCAAGCCGGCCGAGGCAAGAGCAATTGCGGCAGCCGGGCTGCGGCTGTTTCTGATATTCGAGATCGGCGGGCGGCCGAGCGGCAGCGCGCAAGGCCATCTCGATGGCAGGTGGTCGGCGAGATACATGCCGACGATCGGCGCACCGGCAGGCGCCGCGATCTACTATGCCGTCGATTACGATGCGCAGGCCGACGACATGCCGGGCATTCTCTCGGCCTTCGCGACGTTTCACCCTGCCATCGTCGCCGCCGGTTACCGCGCCGGCGTCTATGGCTCAGGCGACGTCTGCACTGCCGTGACCGCGGCCGGCTTCGCGACGCTGTCGATGTTGTCGTGCTCGGTAGACTGGTCCGGCTCGGAAGCCTATGCGGCATCGGGACAGTGGGCGCTGCTGCAGCACCCGCCGCGGCCCCTGTGCGGGATCGATTGCGACACCGACGTCGCCAATGGCGACTTCGGCGACTTCGTGCCTTATTCTGTTCCTGCCAGACGCGGCTGGCTCGCATGGCTGAAGCAGAAGTCCGGTGGGAATTAGCGAATGCCTTAAGGGATTGATCGATCCGCGTTGACCAAACCCCACGCAACCGGCAAAATCCGAACCTAAGAAGCATTTATTGCTCATATCCAGGGAGGAAAACAAAAATGCGTCGAATTTCGACTTTGCTGGCGGCCGGTCTGTGTGCCGGCACACTCGGTCTCCAGGCCCCCGCGCAGGCGGCGGCCGACATGTCGCTGACGCGGCTCGATTGCGGCACGCCGCAGGCGCCGACGGCGGTCAATGAGCGTTTCTCGGACACTTATTCTTACGGCGACCTGAAGCTTCAGTTCGTCTACAGCTGCTATCTCATCAAGCACGGCGACCAATATTTGTTGTGGGATACCGGTCATTCCATGACCGCCCCCAACGTCGCGCCGAAGGTGAGCATCGTCGACCAATTGGCGCAGCTCAACGTCAAGCCCGAGCAGATCACTTTCGTCGGCATCAGCCATTATCACGCCGATCATACCGGCCAGGTCGCCTCGTTTCCGAAAGCCACCTTGCTAATCGGCAAGGGCGACTGGGATGCGATCACCGCGCCGAAGCCGGCCGCCGGTGTGAATTTCGCGCCGTTTGAAGGTTGGATCAAAGGCGACAACAAGGTCGAGCCCCAGCCTGTGGACAAGGACGTGTTCGGCGACGGCAGCGTCATCATGCTGTATACGCCGGGGCACACGCCGGGCCACCACAGCCTCTTGGTCAAGCTGCCGCAGACCGGCAATGTGCTGATCTCGGGCGACGCCGTGCACTTCCGCGAAAACTTTGACACCGACGGCGTGCCGGCGTTCAACTTCGACCGCGCCGAGACGCTGGCATCGATCAGCCGCATGAAGAAGATCGTGGAAAATTTCAAGGCGACCCTGATCATCCAGCACGACGCGCGCGACATCGGCAAATTGCCGGCGTTCCCGGCTGGGGCGAAATAATCGTTCGTACGGACAACCAACTTAGAGGGCGCTGCGGCGCCCTCTTTGATTCAGCGCGCCGGTGTTCTGCAAAGAATCCGGTACACGTGCCGGCCTTCGACAACGATCTCGTCGCGCTGATTGATCAAGCGGACCTTGATCGCAAGCTTGCCCCATTCCACGCCCGGCCGATGCTCGGTGCCCTCGACCTCGAACTGCGGCCGGAGCGTATCGTCCTTGAACACCGGCTTACGGAACGACGCCTGCTGGTCCAGGAACGCGATCATCGAGGCTTCAAGCCTTTGGGCGAGCGGCGCGGCGCCGAGCGCAGTGAGCGCCATGAGGTGCAGGCCATGGACGATCGGCCGGCCGAAGCGCGTGGTCTTGGCGTATTCATCGTCATAGTGCAGCGGATGGGCGTCGCCGGTCAGCGCGGCGAAGCCAAGAACGTCCGTCTCGGTGATTGTTCGCGGCGGGCTTGAGAATGTTTGGCCCTTGCTGAAATCTTCGAGATAGAGCTGCGTGGTCTCGTCCGCCATTGCACGCTCCCGTTTTTGCAGGCGCCGGCTCTCGCTCAAGCCTGTAACACCCTTACACTTGACCGCTTCGATTGTGCTAGCTTAACCCCACGATGCTTTGTCTTTAAGACCGCGCGGGGGCGGCATGAGACGGCGGCCTAAAGGCGGCGAGAAAACCAAGACGCGACAGCGCAAGTCTGCAACGCCAAAGCGCCGCAACGGCCCGGCGGCGGTGCGCCGCCGCAACTCTGCGAGCGCGCGCCACAAAACCGAGATCGCGCGGCTGACCCGCGAGCTCGATGAGGCCTCGCAGCAGCAGGCCGCCACCGCCGAGGTGCTGCAAATCATCAGCGGTTCGCCGGGCGACCTGCAGCCGGCCTTCGGCAAGATGCTGGCCCACGCCGCGCGCATTTGCGATGCCAAATACGGCAATGTGTTCCGGCTCGACGGCGACACGCTGCATCTCGTGGCGTCGCACAACACGCCGGCCGCTTTGATCGAAGCCCGCCGCCGCGTCCGTCTCAATCCGAAGCTGCCGTTCGGCCGCATGGTCGCGACCAAGGCGGCGGTCCAGGTCGCCGACATCATGGCGGAAGAAGCCTACACGGTGCAGCGCGATCAGCGCCTCGTCGCGCCCATTGAAATCGGCGGCGCGCGCACGGTGCTGGTGGTGCCGCTCCTGAAAGAAGGCGAAGTGATCGGCGCGTTCAGCCTGTACCGCCAGGAAGTCCGCCCCTTTTCCGACAAACAGGTCGAGCTATTGTCGAGCTTCGCCGCCCAGGCCGCGATCGCTGTGGAAAATACCCGGCTGCTCAACGAACTGCGCCAGCGCACCGACGAGCTCGGCCGCTCGATCGCCGAATTGCAGCGTGAGCGCAACAACAAGCTCATGAACATGGAAGCGATGGCGGCTTCGATCGGCCACGAGGTGCGCCAGCCGCTGGCCGGCATCGCCTCGAACGGCGGCGCGGCGCTGCGATTTCTCGGCCATGAGCCGCCGAACCTCGAAGAGACCCGATCGGCTCTGAACCGGATGATCGCGACGCCCATCGCGCCAGCCAGGTGTTCGACAATATTCGCACCTTGTTCGGCAAGGCCAACCAGGCCCACGAGCCGATCGATGTGAATGAGCTGACTATTGGCGTCCTCGACGCGCTCGGCGAGGAGTTGAAGGTTCACAATATTACGACGCGGGCCGAGCTTAAGGCCGGATTGCCGTTGGTCATGGGCCACAGCGGTCAATTGCAGCAGGTTTTCATCAATCTGGTTCGCAACGCCATCGAGGCCATGGACGCTTTCAAGGACAGTCGCCGCCTGCTGCAGCTGCGGTCGGGGCGCGACGGCGACGGCACGATTGTCGTCGAGGTCGAGGATTGCGGGCCGGGAATCGATCCCGCGCGATTGGCAAATGTCTTCGATGCATTCATCACGACAAAACCCCACGGCATGGGACTGGGACTTGCCATTTGCCGGATGATCGTCGAGCGCCATCACGGCAAGCTTGCGGTCGCGCCGGCGCAGCCGAACGGTTCAATTTTTTCGGTGGTTTTGCCCGGTGTGTAGACAATGATCCGATTCAATTGAATCGGATCATTGTCTAGAATTTTTGTTTAAGCATGATCTTATCCGAAAACCGGTTTCCACCCTCGGATCAAGTCCGAGGGCAGGCTTTTTCGGGATCATGCTCTAGCGCCGCGAGCTAGCTCTTCAAGCCGGCGGCGCGGGCGACCTCGGACCAGCGGGTGTATTCGCTGCGGATGAAGGCTGCGAATTCGTCCGGGCTGGCGTCGAGCGGCTCGTAGCTCTCTTTTGCCAGGAGATCGACTGCCGCCGGCGCGTGCATCGCCTTGTTGGCGGCGGCGGCGAGCGTGTCGATCACCGGCTTTGGCGTCCCGGCCGGCGCAAGGAGCCCGAGCCACAGGCTGGTGTCGAAATCGGGCACACCGGCTTCCGCCATTGTCGGCACGTCGGGCAGCACCGCGGAACGCTTGTTCGAGCAGACCGCGAGCGCAGTGAGCTGTTTCGCCTCGATCTGGCCGAGCGCCGACGAGGCGATGTTGAAGGTCAGGTTGATGCGGCCGGCGACCAGGTCCTGGATCACCTGCGGGCTGCCGGGATACGGCACGTGGGTCATCTTGACGCCGGCGCGCTGCGCAAACATTTCCGCGCACAGATGCGGCAGGCTGCCGTTGCCGACCGAGCCGAACAGCAACTGGCCGGGCTTCTCCTTGGCGAGCGCGATCAGCTCGGCAACGCTTTTGACCTTCAGCTCCGGATTGACGGCGAGCACGAAGGTGCCCTTGGCGAGCGGCGCGACCGGCGCAAAATCCTTGCGCATGTCGAAGGTCACATCGGGATTGGCGATCTGATAGGTCAGCGTCGACAGCGCCGGCACGAACAAGGTGTAGCCGTCGGCGGCAGCGCGCACGACGTATTGGGCGGCGATGCTCGATCCCGCGCCCGGCTTGTTTTCGACCACGAATTGCTGGCCGAGCACCGGCTCGGCATTCTTGGCGAAGATGCGGCCGATGACGTCGGACGCCGCGCCGGGCGTGAAACCGATGATCAAGTGCATCGGCCGCGCCGGATAGCTTTGCGCCGCCGCGAGGCGGGGGACGAGAGGCAACGCTGCGGCGCCTGCGGTCAGTTGTAGAAATTGTCTGCGGCGTAAAGTCATTTTGCTTCTTCTCCCATTGGATGTCGCGTCACCGGATCAATCATTCCGGCTTGATGCCGGCCGCCTTGACGACGGGCCACCACTTTTCGATTTCGGCCTTCTGATAGGCCGCGAGCGCCGCCGGCGTCTGCTGCTCGGGCGGCGGAATCTCAAAGCCCTGCGCTTCGAGCTTCTGCCGGACATTTGGATCGGCCAAGGTTTTCACCGCCGCGGCGTTGAGCTTGTCGATGATGTCTTTCGGCGTGCCGCGCGGCGCGAAGATCGCCGCCCACAGCGCGAAGTAGAAGCCGGGCAAACCGGCCTCGTCCATGGTCGGAATGTCCGGCGCGATCTCCATGTGGCCATGGGTGGTGACGCCGAACACCTTGACGTTGCCGGAGCGCACCTGCGGCAAGGCCGCCGCGATGCTGATGAACATCGCGTCGGTATGGCCGGCGATGACGTCCTGCATGGCCGGCGCCGCGCCGCGATAGGCGACGATGCCGAATTGCGTCGCGGTATCGGTACGCAGCAGCCGGCCGAGCAGATCGGGCGGACTGCCGACGCCGGCGGTGCCCATCGACGCCTTGTCGGGATTGGCCTTGAGCCAGGCGATGAACTCTTTGAGGTTTGTCGCCGGATTGTCCTTTTTCGCGATCAGCACCATCGGCGCCGCCGGCAACAGCACCACCGGCACGAAATCCGTCACCACGTCGTAGTCGAGCTTGTAGATGGCGGCGTTGGTGACCGACGTGTTCCAGTTGGCGCAAACCAGCGTATAGCCGTCGGGCGCCGCGCGGGCGACGCGGCCGGTGCCGATAGTGCCGTCGGCGCCGCTGGCATTATCGATGACGATGGTCTGGCCGAGCGACGCCTGCATGCCCTCGGCCATGACGCGGGCGATGATGTCGCTCAGCGCGCCCGGCGCGAACGGCACCACCATGGTGATGCGCCGCGACGGATAGCTGTCCGCGACAGAAAGACGCGGCAGCGCCGGCAGCGCGAGCGCGCCGGCGGCGAGATGCAGGAATCCTCTGCGGCGAAGGCGCAATGGCGTTCCTCCCTGGCGGTTCGCGCTTTTTTGCGCGTTACGGCGTGACGTGCACGCGGTCGCCCTTCGGATTGAAGTGTGCGCCAAGCTTTTTGCTTCGTTCGGCGAGATTAGCGAGCGTTTCGGCCTCGTCGTCAAGGCGGCAAAAGAACGTCTCTTCGACGTCGTTGTTGCGCACCAGACGGAAATTGCAGTCCGTCACCGCGCCGCGCTCGTAGCTCAATTCCACCAGGAGACCGATCCAGCCCGCGTGCCGGCGGCCGAGATGGCCGGTCGAGAAGGTGAGATTGCACAGGCCGTAGAAGATCGGCTTGCCCTTATACATTGCGACCGGCAATGGATAATGCGGTCCGTGACCGACGACGATGTCGGCGCCGGCATCGATCGCGGCGTGGGCGATGTCGGTCATGTATTGCAGCGGCTCGCGGCCAAGCCCCCAGTGACAGGAGGCGACGACGATGTCGACCTGCGGCCGCAACGCTGAGATGTCGGCGCGGAATTCATCGAGATAGTGCTTGTCCGCCCAGGTCACGATCACCGGCGGCACCCCGGGCCGGTTCGGTGGCGGCACGCCCGGCGCAACGCGGCTGGTCGGCACGTGATAAGCGGTATGGCCGAGAATGACCGCGATGCCGGGCGAATCGGCATGGGCCTCATGATCGGTCGGCCAATAGACCGAGCTTCGTTGCACGGCACCGACGCGCAAGCCGTTGCGGGCGACGATCACCGGCGCGCGCGCCGCGGCGAGATTGGGCCCGGCGCCGGTATGGGGAATGCCGAGCTGATCGAGGCGAGCGATCGAGGCGGCGATATTGTCGGCGCCGTAATTGACGTTGTTGGCGATGCCGACGGCGTGGATGCCGGACAGCCGCAGCGCCTCGCCGCCGATCTGCGGATCGGCGAAAAAGCCTTCGGTGGCGTGCGAGCGCCGCGACGGCAGATGCAGGCAGCATTCCAGATTGCCGAACACCACGTCGGCCTCGTGCAACGCGGCAGCAACGTGCCGGAACGGAACGGTAGCATCGGCGACGTTCATGAGATTGACGTCGCCGGTCAAAATCAGCCTGCCTGCCATGTGTGTCGGTGTCTCGCGGGATTATTTTTTACAGGGCGACGACGACTGCAGGAGGCACAGCGTCGCCGGGCTGATTGTTATTTGCAGTTGCCCTTCGTAGGCGAGGGCCTCGGCGCGCAGCGCGGCCGCCAGCGTCTTGGCATCGACATGGGCGCCCGCCGCCGCAACGGTGCGCGCGAGCTCATTGGTGAACGCGCTGCCGCCGCCGTCCTGGACGACGACGAATTGCGTCGTCGAGAGCGGGATGATGGTGGTGTCGAAGCGGGCGCCGCTCGGCAGCATCGGCTGGCCGCCGATGGTCGTCTTGGACACGTCGGCCGGCGCCGGCGCGGCGCTGCCGCCGCCATCGGTGCCCTCGGGATACGTCACCATCCAGCGTTGCGACGCGGCGTCGTAAAAATATTTGGTCTGCGGGATCGGCGCCGCATGGCCGTTGGGCTCGTCGGTGATCGTGCTCTGCGGCGAATTGACGACGTAGAGCGACACGCCGCCTGGCGAACCGACCTGCACGGTCTCGACCGTGACGCCGCCGGGAAAACGCGCGTCGTCGTTGGCCGCCGTCACCGTTATTCGCAACGCGCTCAGGTGCCAAAAGGAGAAGCGATACTTTGCATCCACATACCGGCTCATCGGGTGGTGGACCGTCGGGGCAAGCTCCACGTCCGCGGCGCGCACGAGAACCGCGGGCGCAGCAGCGGCGATCGCGACGACGACGCAAGCAATCATGCGGCCGATGACTGGTCATGGCGACAGTATCGCCGGAATCCGGGTTCCTTGAAACAGGTCTTTCTCTACTTCAGCGCCGAGCGCCACGCGCCGACGGCCGGCACCGGCAGCCCGAGATTCTCCCGCAACGTGACGCCGGAAAAATCCTTGCGGAACAGCCCGCGGCGTTGCAGCTCCGGCACGACGAAGCGCACGAAATCCTCGTAGGCGCCGGGCACGTGGGTGGCGGAGAGGACGAAGCCGTCGCAGGCCGGCGCGGTGAACCACTGCTCGAGCCGGTCGGCGACCTCCTTCGGGCCGCCGACGATGGCGTTGTGCACGCGGCCGCGGCCGCTGATCCGGATAAAGTCGCGCACCGTCGGATTTTTGGTGCCGCTCGCGGCCAGCACCCTGTCGCGGATGCCTTGCAGGCCGGACATTTCCGCAAGCTCCTCGGCGCTGAACGGCTCGTCCATGCCCTTTCTCGCAAAATCGAAGTTGAGCGCTTCCGAGAGCAGCGACAGCGCGTCGATTTCGAGCGGCAGCTTTTCGATCTCCGCCCACTTGTCCTCGGCTTCCGCCTTGGTGGCCGCGGCCACCGTGTTGACGAGGTGCGTGATCTTGACGGCGTCGGGATCGCGGCCGAAACGCGCCACCTCGGCCTTGAACCCGGCATAGTCGCGCTGCCCGACCTCGATGCTCGGATAGACGACGAAGATCACCTCGCCCCAGCGCGCGCCAAAAGCCTTGCCGCGGCCGCTCGAGCCGGCCTGGATGATGACGGGGTGACCTTGCGCCGAGCGCGGCACCGTGAACGGCCCGCGCGAGCGGAAGTAGCGGCCTTCGTAGTCGAGGCGGTGAACTTTTTCGGGCTTGGCAAAAAGTCCGGTCGCCTTGTCCTGGACGATGGCGTCGTCCTCCCAGGCGTCCCAATGGCCGAGCACGATCTCCATGAACTCGTCGGCGCGGTCGTAGCGCAAATCGTGCGCGACCGCCTCGTCGCGCCCCATATTCTGCGCTTCGCCGTCGTTGAGCGATGTCACCACGTTCCAGGCGGCGCGACCGCCCGTCATCAGGTCGAGGGTGGCGAACACCCGCGCCACATGGAACGGCTCGTAGTAGCTGGTGGAATAAGTGGCGCCGAGGCCGAGCCGCTCCGTCGCCATGCCCATCACGGTGAGCACGGTGACGGCATCGAGCTTCACGCAGCGAATGCCGTGTTCGACGGTGTGCGCGTGATTGCGGCCATACATGTCCGGCATCGACAGCCGGTCGTCGAAAAAGCCGAGATGAAACTTGCCCTCCTCCAGCACGCGGCCGATGTGCCGGTAAAAATCCGGCGACCAGGAGTTGGTGCGCGACTGCGGATGGCGCCAGGAGCTGGCGAGATTGGTGCAGTTCTGCGCCTGCAGGAAGCCGACCAAGATCATCTGGCGCATCTGCGGGGTCCGTCGCTCACGGCGCCCGAGCGGCTGGGCTCTTCCTCCCCCTGCAAGGGGGAGGATAGGTGGGGGTCCGCGGCCTCGACGGATGTTCAGACGTGAAGAGATGGCGCGCAGCCGGTGAGGCCGGTGCGATGCCCATTATACCAGTTGTCGGCTCGCGACCCCCACCCTGCCCTCCCCCTTTCAGGGGGAGGAACAGCGGCGAGGCCTCGGCTCACCGCGTGTCGATGGAAACCCGCTTGATGGGCTGCGTCGGCGCCGGCTGCACGAAGCCGCCGGCGCCGGTCGCTTGCGCCAGCGCGTCGCGGTCGAGCGCTTCGTCGTGCTTATAGACGTCGTCGCGGAATTCGATCGTGCCGTCGCGCGTCACCCAGCCGGTGAGATAGACCCAGGCGACCGGCATTTTGTGCGGCAGATTGACGATCTTGGTCTGGCCGGCGGCGATGCCGGCGTCGATCGCTGCGCGATTCCAGCCCGGCACGTCTTCGAGAATCCAGGCGGCGAGGTCGCGCACATTGTCGACGCGGGTGCAGCCGTGGGAATCGAAGCGGTAGTCGTCGGCGAACAGCTTTCGCGTATCGGTGTCGTGCATGTAGACCGAATACGGATTCGGCATGTCGATTTTCAGATTGCCGAGCGCGTTCCAGGCGCCGGCATCCTGGCGGACGGTGAAATTGGGCGAACGGTCGGATGCCCAGTCGACCGACGACGGGCTGATCTCCTGATCGCCGGCGCCGAGCACGCGCATATGCATGCGGCTCATATACGACGGATCCCGGCGCATATGCGCGATGATCTCGTTCTTGGTGATCGACAGCGGCACCGTCCAGGTCGGATTGAGATCGACCGCGGTGATGGAAGCGGTCAAGGTCGGCGACGGCTTGTCGATCTTGCCGACGATGACGCGATAGCGGCGCTCGACCTTGCCGTGGGCGACCGCCTCGACGAACGCGGCCGGGATATTCACCACGACGTAGCGCTCGGCGAAGATGAAATCCATGCCGAGGAGCCGCTCCAGCGACGCTTCGAGCTGCTTGATGCGGGCGCCGACCGGTACATTGAGCGCTTTCAAGGTCTGCGCGCCGACTGTTCCCGTAGCATCGAGCCCGTGGCGCAATTGGAAATGTTTGACGCCCTCGACCACGCTCGCGTCATAGGCCTCGCCGGCTTCTTGCCCGGGCGGCATGTCGTCGGAGATGACGAGGCGCTGGCGCAAGAGCGCGACGTAAGGGCCGCTCGCGCCCGGCTCGAGCTTTGCGTCGGCCGGCAGCATCGGCCAGCCACCGCGCACCTGGATGTCGGAATAGAACAGCAGCGCTTCCTTGATGCGCTGGAAGGTGCCTTCGTCGAATACCGGATCCGACGACAGCGCCAGCGCCGCGGCTGAGCGCGATTCCGGCGTACTCGCCGGCTTGACGGCGACCTGCGGCGGCTTCGCAGCGACCGGCGGTTTGGCAGCAACGGACGGCTTGGGGGGCGTGCCAACGCCCTGCGCCAAAGCCGAGCCTGACGCGGCAGCCAGAATGACGCCGACAATCAAAGTGGTCCGCATGAACGGCCCTCCCCTCTCAGTCCGTCGCGCGATTGCCGCCTACGGTTCAACCCTGCGGCTGCGGCTCCAGCGGGCCGGGCTCGGAGCGCGGCCGGTTGCGGCCGGCGCCGGCGGTCGGCACGGTGGAGTTGCGCGGCGTGGTCGGCTCGATGATCGATTCGCGGCTCGGCCGCTTGCCGAGCAGCAGATCCTTGATCTCATCGCCGCTGAGCGTCTCGAATTCGAGCAGCCCCTTGGCCAAGGTCTCCAGATCGCCGCGCTTGTCGGTCAGGATTTGCTGCGCCTCGGAATAGCCGGCTTCGACCAGGCGCCGGATCTCGGCGTCGATCTTCTGCACGGTGGCTTCGGAGATGCTTTGCTGGCGCGACACCGAATAGCCGAGGAAGACTTCTTCCTGGTTTTCACCGTAGGCAACAGTGCCGAGCGCGTCGGACAGGCCCCAGCGCGTCACCATCATGCGCGCCAGCTTGGTCGCCTGCTCGATGTCGGACGCCGCGCCCGACGTCACGCGCTCGCGGCCGAACACCAGTTCCTCGGCGACGCGGCCGCCCATCATGATGGCGAGCCGCGACGTCATCTGCTCGAGCGACATCGACAGCTTGTCGCGCTCCGGCAATTGCATGACCATGCCGAGCGCGCGGCCGCGCGGGATGATGGTCGCCTTGTGCACCGGATCGGTCGCCTTGACGTTGAGCGCGACGATGGCATGGCCGCCCTCGTGATAGGCGGTGAGCAGCTTTTCCTCGTCGGTCATCACCAGCGACTTGCGCTCGGCGCCCATCATCACCTTGTCCTTGGAATCCTCGAACTCGGCCTGGGTCACCATGCGCTTGTTGCGCCGCGCCGCCATCAGCGCCGCCTCGTTGATGAGATTGGCGAGGTCGGCGCCGGAGAAGCCGGGCGTGCCGCGGGCGATGGTTTTCAGGTTCACGTCGGGCGCCAGCGGCACCTTGCGCACGTGAACTTTCAGGATCTGCTCGCGGCCGACCACGTCGGGATTCGGCACCACCACCTGGCGGTCGAAACGGCCGGGACGCAGCAGCGCCGGATCGAGCACGTCGGGCCGGTTGGTCGCGGCGATGAGAATGATGCCTTCGTTGGCTTCAAAGCCGTCCATCTCGACCAGCAATTGATTGAGCGTCTGCTCGCGCTCGTCGTTGCCGCCGCCGAGGCCGGCGCCGCGATGGCGGCCGACCGCGTCGATTTCGTCGATGAAGATGATGCAGGGCGCGTTCTTCTTGGCCTGCTCGAACATGTCGCGCACGCGCGAGGCGCCGACGCCGACGAACATCTCGACGAAGTCGGAGCCGGAAATGGTGAAGAACGGCACATTGGCTTCGCCGGCGACCGCGCGCGCGATCAGCGTCTTGCCGGTGCCGGGTGGGCCGACCAACAGCACGCCGCGCGGAATCTTGCCGCCGAGCCGCTGGAATTTTCCGGGATCGCGCAAGAATTCGACGATCTCCTGCAAATCCTGCTTGGCTTCGTCGACGCCGGCGACGTCCTCGAAGGTGACGCGGCCGTGCGCCTCGGTGAGAAGCTTGGCCCGCGACTTGCCGAAGCCGAGCGCCTTGCCGCCGGCGCCTTGCATCTGCCGCGACAGGAAGATCCACACGCCGATCAACGCCACGAACGGCAGCCATGAGATCAGAAGCCCGACGAACCACGGCACGTTCTCGGTCTGCGGCCGCGCGGTGATCGCGACGCCTTTGTTATAGAGGCGCTGGATCAGGGTCGGGTCGCTCGGCGAATAGGTTTGAAAGCTGCGGCCGTCGGTGAAGGTGCCGTGGATTTCCGGGCCCTGGATCAGCACGTCTTTGACGCGGCCGGTGTCGACGTCGGTGAGCAGCTCGGAGAACGAAATGTCTTGCGACGCCGGGCGCTGGCCGGGACTCTGAAACAACGTGAACAGCGCCAGCAACAGGAGGACGATGATCACCCAAAGGGCGAAATTCCGCAGATTGGCGTTCATCTCAAGTCCTTGACCCGCGAATCCGCGGCGCCGGAGCATACTACGTGCCAGCAAATCGTGGCGGCTTCACGTTCCCGGTACCCCGGCAATGTAGGGTTCGACCTGCCCCCTGCCAAGAACCCGAGAATGGCCAATCGACCGAATATACGCCTATTTCGTAAAGCGGCCCTTGCCTTGACCGCGCATGGCTAACCTGCGCCGTGCGGGTGCGCGCTCGACCGTCAGATCGTCATGGTCGAGCGTAATAAGCGCTCCCGCAAGGGTCCGGCGCAGGCGGGAGCGCGCCTGCCGCAACGCTTCATAAAGGCTCTCGAGCTTGGCGAGCTCGACCGGACCCTCGTCCCCGGTATGGGCGACCGCCGCGCCGAGCAGGCGCAAGCCCACTTCGGCGGGCAGGCCGGCGAACGCCGCAGTCGCGAACGCAATCGGTCCATGCTGCGGCCACGGCAGCGGCGCGAGCGCCGAGCGCGCGGCCTGCACGGCGACTTGGATGGTCGATTCGGCGCGCCGCAGCCGCGCTGCAAGCCGCGCCAGGCCGCGCGCGTCGAGGCCTTCGCGCGCCAGCGCCGGCATCAAGCTCCGCAACCGCGCCCGGGTAAAACGCGGGTCGCGGTTGCTCGGGTCCTCGGCATAGGCGATGCGCGCAGCCGCCAAGGTCGCGATGAGCCGCGCCTTGGGAAGATGCAAGAGCGGGCGCACCAGGAAAATCTCGCGCACGCCATTGAGCGGCAGCGGCGTCGCGTGCGCCATGCCGGTGAGCCCGAAAAGCCCGCTGCCGCGCGCGAGGCGAAACAGCACGGTCTCGGCCTGATCGTCCAGTGTGTGCGCGGTCAGGATATGGGCAAAGCGCGCCCGCGTGGCGATTTGAGCGAGCAACGTATAGCGCGCGTGACGCGCCGCCTCCTGCAGGCCGGTTCGCGGCTTCTTGCCGCGCCAGTGCAGCGTGCGATGCGCAACGCCGAGCCGGCGCGCCAAGCGCTTGACCATGGCCGCTTCGCGCGCCGCTTCCGGCCGCAAGCCGTGATCGATGGTGACGGCGATGAGTTTCGGTGCGTGCTTGAGCCGCTTCGCCCAGCGCGCCGCGAGCACCAGGAGGGCCATGGAATCCGGGCCGCCCGACACCGCGAGCACCAGACCAGGCAAATCTTCGAGACCACGAAACAGCGCGCTCGCTTCGCCGTCGGTAACCGCTGCATCAGCAGTGGGCACGCTTCTGTTCCCGGTCGACGCCTTGCTTCACGCTCACCGAGGCGCGCGGATATTTGCGCAACACCTCGCCCAGCGAGGCGCAGGCCGCTTCCTTTTCGCCGAGCGCCGCAAGCGACATGCCGAGCCGCAACAGCGCATCGGGTGCCCGCGCGGTGGTGTCGTACTTCGTCGAAACCGCGAGGAAGGCTTCCGCGGCATCGCGATAGCGCTGGCTCTGGAACAAGGCTTCGCCCATCCAGAATTGCGCATCGGGCGCCAGGCGATCGGTCGGATATTGGCGCAGGAACGTCGCGAACTCATCCGCGGCCGGACCATAGTCCTTGTGCTGCAGGTAACCGTAAGCGAGATCGAATTCGTCCTTGGGCGAATTGCCCGGCGGCAGCGTCGCCTGCATGGCGCCGGTACCGCTCGGATTGCTCGGCGGCGGCGGTGGTAAGGCACCGCCCGGCGGCGGCGGCGGTGGCGGTGGCGGCACGGAGGCGCGGGAAAGATCGAGCGGCGCGCCGGGCTGGCGCGGACCGCCTCCGGCGGGTGGCACATCGGTAACCGGCGGCGGCGGTTCGGTCGCCGCAGAACCGGTGCCGAGCGGACGCGGCGCGCCGGGTGCAGCCGGATTGAGCGCTGGATTGAATGCATCGCCGCGACCGCCGCGTCCTGGCGGCGGCGGCGGCTCCGGTTCGATGGGCGGCGGCGGCGCTGCGGCGATGACCGGCGCGGGCGGAGCTGCGACGGGCGGCGGCGAATATTGCGCGCTCGGGCGTTGCGGCGGCTGCGGCGATGCGGGCGGCCGGGCGCCGGTCTGGCTCGCGTCCTGCATGGCGCGAAGCTGCTGCTCGAGTTGCTGATTGCGGTATTGCAACTGCTCTACCGTGCCGG
Organism: uncultured Alphaproteobacteria bacterium; assembly: GCA_963821175.1. Lineage (GTDB taxonomy): Bacteria > Pseudomonadota > Alphaproteobacteria > Rhizobiales > Xanthobacteraceae > BOG-931. The sequence continues at coordinate 188,490 of CAWGCU010000014.1, read as the reverse complement.
TGAGCTCGCGCAGCGCCGCCTCGATGCGATCGATGCGGGTCAAAAGGTCGGCTTGGGACATTTGCGCGCGAGCGGCACCGCTCGACAACGCGCATACGAGCACGACCACGAACAGGGAAATGGAACGGATCATTGCCGGTAACTTATTCGCTGGGTTGGTGGGTATTTTAGTGGAGCATGATCTTTTCCGAAAACCGGTATCCACTTTTCGGGATCATGCTCTAACATAGCGCGACGTGCGACCAAATTGTGACTGCCTGCCGCATTCGGCCCGCTCATTCCGCGGGCTGAATGCGCGGATGCTTGCGCGCGGCGCGCCATTCCTCGAAGCGCTGGATCACCACGAACAGCGACGGCACGAACAGGACGGCGAGGCAAGTCGAGGCGATCATGCCGGAGAACACGGTGATGCCGATCGATTTGCGGGCGCTGGCCCCTGCCCCGCTGGCGACCACCAATGGCGCGACGCCGAGGATGAAGGCAAACGACGTCATCAGGATCGGCCGGAACCGGGCGCGGGCGGCGTCCACCGCTGCATCGACGATCGAGCGGTTGTCGCGCACGCGATGCTCGCGCGCCACCTCGACGATCAGGATGGCATTCTTGGCCGACAGCGCGATCAACAGGATCAGGCCGATCTGGGTGTAGAGATTGTTGTCGATACGAAGCCCTTTGAGCACCAGCACCGGCCCGACCAAGGCGAGCGGCACCGAGAGGATGACCGAGAGCGGCGCGTACCAGCTTTCGTACTGGCCGGCCAGCACCAGATAAACCAGGAGCAGCGCCATGGCGAACACGAAGTACATCTGGTTGCCGACGATCTTCTCCTGGTACGACATCGCGGTCCATTCGGTGCCGGCGCCCGGCGGCAAGGTTTTCGCCGCATTCTCCTCCATCAGCCGCATCGCCTCGCCGGAGGAAAAACCAGTGGCCGGCAGGCCGATGATGCTCGACGACGGATAAAGATTGTAGAGCGAGATCAGCGGCGCGCCGACCGCCGGCGTGACCGACGGCCACGGTGCCGAGCGGAAGCATGTTGCCCTGCTGATTGCGGACCGACAGGTTCTCGATATCGCGCGGCCGCAGCCGAAACGCGGCGTCGGCCTGGGCATAGACCTGGAACACGCGGCCGAACTTGTTGAACTGCACGACGTAGGTCGAGCCCAGATAGGTCGCCAGCGTGGCAAAGACCTGATCGACCGAGACGTGCAGCGTCTGCGCCTTGACCCTGTCGACCTCGACGCGCAATTGCGGCGCCGCGGCGCGGAACGACGTCGACACGCGCTGCAGCGCGCTTTGCGACTGCGCATTGGCGACGATGGTGTTGGTGATGCTCTGCAGCTTGGCGAAATCGGTGCTGCCGTCGCGCAGCTCCACCTGAAGCGTGAAGCCGCCGGCATTGCCGATGCCCTGGATCGGCGGCGGCGGCAGCGTGATCACCCGCGCATCGATCGCGGCGAGCGCCGCCGATATACGCGGGAACAACGTGCGCAGATCGTCGCGCTCGCTCCAATCCTTGAGCACCACATAGGCGACGCCGGCATTGGCCAGCGTCGCATTGTTGTCGAGCGCGGAGACGCCGGAGATGGCGATCACGTGAGCGACGCTCGGATCCTTTTCCGCGATCGCCGAGACCTGTTCGAGCACCTTTTGGGTGCGGGCAAGCGCGGCACCGTCGGGCAACTGCACGGCGACGAGGAGATAGCCCTGGTCCTCGAGCGGCAAGAAGCCGGTCGGCACCCGCGACAGCCCGAAAAAGGCTAAGCCCATGATGACGAAGGCGACGATGGTCATCAGGCCGGCATGGGCCGCCATGCGGCCGATCAAGCCGGCATAGTGGTGTTCCATGCGGCCATAGACGGCATTGAAGCCGCGATAAAATGCATTGCGCTGCTCCGGCGGCACCGACGGGCGCAGCCACAGCGCCGACTGGGTCGGCTTGAGCGTCACCGCGTTGATGCCGCTCAACAGCGCAGTCGCCGCGATCACCAGCGCGAATTGCGCGTACATGCGGCCGGTGAGCCCGGGCAGGAACGCCGCCGGCAGGAACACCGACATCAGCACCAGCGTGATGCCGATGATCGGGCCCAACAGCTCGTCCATGGCGCGGATCGCCGCGTCATGGCCGCTCATGCCCTTCTCGACATTGTGCGCGGCGCCCTCGACCACGACGATGGCGTCGTCGACCACGATGCCGATCGACAGCACGATGGCGAACAGCGTCGAAAAATTCACGGTGAAGCCGAGCGCCCACATGGCGGCAAAGGCGCCGATGATGGTCACCGGCACGGTGGTCGCCGGGATCAGCATGGCGCGCCAATCCTGCAGGAACACCATGATGACGATCAGCACCAGGACGGCGGCTTCGATCAGCGTCTTGTAGACCTCGTGGATCGAGGCATTGACGAAGATCGTGGTGTCGAACGGAACGGCATAGACCAGGCCTTGCGGGAAATCGCGCGACAGCGTTTCCATCTTGGCCTTGACCGCGTGCTCGACGTCGAGCGCGTTGGCGCCGGGCGACTGATAGATGCCGATGCCGGCGGCCTGCTTGCCGTCGAGGTTGAAATACTGGCTGTAGGTCTGGGCGCCGAGCTCGACCCTGCCGACGTCGCGGACCCGCGTGATCTGTCCGTTGTCGCCGGTCTTGACGATGACGTTCTCGAACTGCCCGACGTCGGTGAGGCGGCCGGACAGATCGATGGTGTATTGGAAATCGACGCCGGGCGGCGTCGGCGGCGTGCCGACCTGGCCGGCGGTGACCTCTTGGCTCTGCTGTTGCAGCGCCAGCACCACATCCTGGGCGTTGAGGCTGCGCGCCTTGAGCTTGTCCGGATCGAGCCAGACGCGCATGGAATATTGGCCGGCGCCGAACACATTGACGTTGCCGACGCCCGGCAGCCGCGCCAGTTCGTCCTTGAGCTTGATGGTGGCGTAATTGGCCAGATAAAGGCTGTCGTAGCGGCCGTCCGGCGCGGTGAGCGTGACGAACAGCAGGATCGCGGTCGAGCGCTTCTGCACCGTGACGCCCTGGGCCTGAACCGGTGTCGGCAGCTGCGACAGCGCGCTGGCGACGCGGTTCTGCACCAGGATCTGCGCGTTATCGAGATCGGTGCCGATCTTGAACGTGACGGTGAGCGTGTAGCTGCCGTCGCTGGCGCTGGTCGATTGCATGTAGATCATGTTCTCGACGCCGTTGACCTGCTGCTCGATCGGCAGCGCCACGGTGTCGAGCAGCGTCAGCGCGCTGGCGCCGGGATAGCGCGTCGTCACCTGCACGGTCGGCGGCACCACGTCGGGATATTGCGCCACCGGCAAGCCGTAGAGCGCGACCGCGCCGATCAGAATCATCAGGATGGCGAGCACGTTCGCCAGCACCGGACGCTCGATGAAGAATTTGGAGATCATTGCTGAGTCTCCGCGCGCTAGTTCTTCGCCGCAGGCGGGCTCAACTCGACATCGACTTTCTGGCCCGGGATCGCGCGCATGATGCCGCCGATGACGACGCGGTCGTCCTTGGTCAGCCCCTTGTCGATGACGCGCAGATCGCCGACCAGCTGGCCGGCCTCGACCTGGCGCTGCTCGACGACGCTGTCCTTGTTGACGACCAGCACGTAGCGGCCGCCCTGGTCGCTGCCGATGGCGACATCGGGCACCAGCAGCGCCGGTATCGGCTTCGACGGCACGCGCACGCGCACGAAATAGCCCGGCACCAGCGCACGATTGGGATTCGGCAAGATGGCGCGCGCGGCCTGGGTGCCGGTCGACGGATCGACCGACGGCGCGACGTAGTCGAGCTTGCCGACGTGCGGAAAGTCGCTCTCGTTCTGCAGGGCGATCTCGACCGTATCGCCGATGAGATCGGCGGTGGTGCGGCCCTCACGCGCGAGATTGGCGCGCACCTGCAGCGCGTCGCGCTCGCTCGCGGTGAAATTCACCCAGATCGGATCGAGCTGCACGATGGTGGCGAGCACAGTCGGCGAGCTGGCGCCGACCAATTGTCCGATCGACACCTGGCGCGCGGAGACGACGCCGTCGAACGGCGCGGTGACGTCGGTATAGCTGAGATTGATCTCGGCCTGCCGCTCGTTGGCCTGCGCCGATTGCAGGTCGGCCTGCGATGAATCGCGCTGCGCCAGCGCCTTGTCGTAATTGGCCTGCGTCGAGACCTGCTTCTGAATCAGCTCGGCCTGGCGCTGATACTCGGCCTGCGCCTGCGTCAGCGTCGCTTGCGCGCTGGTGACGGCCGCCTTGGCGGCATCGACCTTGAGCCGGTAGGGCTCGGGCTCGATGGTGAACAGCGACGTGCCTTTCTTGACGAATTGGCCGTCGGTATAGCCGATGGCCTGGACGAAACCCTGCACGCGGGCGACGAGATCGACCGAGTTGACCGCGGCCGCGTTTCCAGTGGCGTCGAAATAGCGCGTGACGTCCTGGGCGACCGGCAACGCCACGGTGACCTTCGGCGGCGGCGGCGCGGCGTATTGGTTGTTCTGGCCGCAGCCGGCGAGGCAAGCGGCCAGTACCAGCGTCGTGATCGCGAACGCACGAGAGGTCATGACAGAAGTGCCCTGCGGATGTGGATGGTCGATACGGGGCGATCTTAAGCGAATTGCGATGCAATGGGACGGTTAGTTTAGCACCCCAAGATAGATGAAATTCGGCGGTGGTACAGTTTGAAATCAACCCCACTCACGTCGCCCGCTGAACGATGGCATACTGCCGCGAAGACAGCCGAGCGCCTTCCCCCCGTGGGGTAAATAGTTTTAAGGGACACGATTACCTATGGACTGGGGAGCAATGCCAATTATACGGCGCGCAGAATTTCCTTGGCCCGCTCAATCGCTGTTTTAGAAATCGTTTTGTATTTTGGTTTGATTGCCAGGTCAGCAATTGCTTTGTTTGCAAAGTCGGGATTAAGCCTTTCCATCACGGAAAGCGTTTTAGTCACTTTGTCCTTGTACGGTTTTAATTCTCTAATAATCGAAGCCGCATGCGCGTCGCCTCCCGCTGCAATGTCGAAGATATCACGCGGCTGTATGCTTGATCCACGATGATAGATTTTTTTGGTGATAATTTCTGGAATCGTTTCCAGCCGCACAACTTCGCCTTCGACTGTCGTTGATTTTGTTGGAGTTGAAGTCAACGAGCCCCCTACTATGAAGTCAATCTCCCCAATATTCTCAAACGCCAATTTCAGAGATTTGGTGCCGTCACCTTTGCAATCTGTGGGCTGTATTTCAAAAGTGAAGTCATGTGTTTGAGGGTCCAAAAATGGAAGTAACTGTGGATCGGGCAGAAAAATATCTACGTCATGACTTTCGCGGTGATCAATTTGAAGCATCATCGCCGTGCCACCACCGAACGTCCAATTATCGATGATGGTTTCTTTCGAGTTCACTTGACGAATGAGCGCGTAAGCGACTCGAAATAGCCGCGCCCAATCCGACTGCCTGTTTGAAGTGATCACGCCGCGAGTGGGTAGGACGCGCCAGAATACGCCGCAAAAGCCTTCGCGGCGGCTACGAGCTCAGGTTCAGTAATTCCGAACAGGCTGGCGAAACCCAGCTGCAATGCGGGATCGACGTCGCCAAAAAACACCGACATGTGCCCCGCCACAGTTTTAGCCTCTGCCTGATTCTTCAAATAATAAGCAAGCTGCTGCGCATCTAGCTGCTTGCTGTGAGGCGCATTTACAGTTGTCAAAACGAGAGCGGGGCTCATAGCTATATCTCACTATCCTGAACTTTAGATTGGTCCGATGGCCAATGTTGTCAATGAATTACCCTACCCACCGTCAACGTAGGCCTAAGATAAATGGTCTCGCGGGGTTGCCACCGATCCTCGTTAGAGCGAGCAACACAGACAAAAATCTGTAGTTATTTCATCGGCTTATAGAAGGATCGCAAGTAGATTTGGCCCAAAATGTCGGCGGCAAGGCAGGCGGTTTCGCAATTGCCGCTCTTACTTGCCGACGGCTGCCGCGTCCTCCTCGTCGGTCCCCTCGCGCATCCATGCGACCAGCAACTGCCAGGCGATGGACAGCACAATCGGGCCGATGAACAGGCCGATGAGACCGTGCGCCAGCGCACCGCCGATGACGCCGATCAATATCACCGGCATCGGCGTCGCCAGCCCACGCGACATGACGAGCGGACGCAGCACGTTATCCAACAGCATCACCGGCACCATGTAGATCGTGAATATCACGGCTGCCGTTTTTGCCAGCGCAAACCAGCTCCAAATGATCACCGGCACCAAGACGATCGACGGGCCGACTTGAATAATCCCAAATAGCAGCACCAAAAAGCTGAGCAGGCCGGCGGCGGGAACGCCGGCCACCAGCAGGCCGATGCCGGCGAGCAGCGCCTGCAAGGCCGAAATTCCGATGATGCCGCGCGAGACATTGCGGATCGTCGCGCCGGTCAGTTCGACAAACTCTTCCGCGCGATCCGTCGAAATATGGCGCACGGCGTTCTTCACCGACAGCACCAGCGCCGGCCCGGGCACGAACAGGAATGCCGAAACGAAAATGCCGATGATGAACTTGGCCATATCCAAACCGGCGGTCGCTGCGATTGCCAGCACGCTTGAGCCGATCACTTTGAGTTCTGCCGTCCACTCGCCGAGCAGTTCCTTGATGTTGGTCGAAGCGAGGTACCAGATTTGATAGACCTCGCCGCCGACGACCGGCCAGGTCTGGACCGACTCGTAGGGCGGCGGAATGGTCAGGCTGCCGTCCGAAAGCCGCGCGTAAAGCGTTCGCAGATTGTCGCCCAGGCTGATGCCGAGCCAAGTGACCGGACCAAAGATGAGGACAAGGCTGAAAATCGTGATCGTCGCTGCAGCCACGCCGCGATGCCCGCCCAACCTTCCGGCCAGCCAATCGAACACCGGATAAAGCGCGACCGCGAAGATGATGCTCCAGACGATGATCGACAGGAACGGTTGCAACAACAGCCACGACCAGTAGGCCAGCAGCACCAAACAGACGATCCGGATCGCGGGAACAATGAATGTCTTATCCGATCCATCGGCCGCATCGATTTTATTGGAGTCTTCCGGCACCGGCTGTGTCCTTGCGGCGATACGAAATCGGAACGATCAATACCTGCTGGCGACGAAACGGCGATCCCTGATGGATGTCACATCGTCGTACCGATGCTTGTTGGAACGCTTGGGAAGCTTGACCGCCTCCCGTTTGACTTTCTTATAGGGCAAGAGCGAGAGGATATGGGAAATGCAGTTGAGCCGGGCGCGCCGTTTGTCGTCGGAGCGCACGATGTGCCACGGCGCGTGTTTGCTGTCGGTCGCTGCAAGCATCAGGTCGCGCGCCTTCGAATAATCGTACCAGCGTCGGAATGATTCCAGATCCATCGGGCTCAGCTTCCACTGCCGCATCGGATCGCTGATACGCTTCAAGAAGCGTTTTTCCTGTTCCTCCTGCCCGACCTCGAGCCATATCTTGATCAAGGTGATGCCGCCGTCGATGATGTATTGCTCCATTTGCGGACAAAGTTTCAGGAAGCGCTCGTGCTGCTCCTCGGTGGCAAAGCCCATGACATATTCGACGCCGGCGCGATTGTACCAGCTGCGATCGAAGATGATGATTTCACCGCCGGCCGGAAAGCGCTCGATGTAGCGTTGCAGGTACATCTGGCTCTTTTCGCGATCCGACGGCGCCGGCAGCACCGTGACGCGAAAGACGCGGGGGCTGACCCGCTCGGTCAGCGCCTTGATGGTGCCGCCCTTGCCGGCGGCATCGCGGCCTTCGAACACGACGATGACGCGCGCGCCGCTTGCCTTCACCCATTCCTGCAGATGGCACAGCTCGACCTGAAGCTTGCGCAGCTCCCTTTCGTAGGCCTTGCGCTTCATTTTTTCGCTTTGGCCATTCGCGGCGGTCTTGGGTTTCTTCGCCATGTCAGAACTCCGCGTTAGACGCCGCTCCGCTCCGGCGCCGCTTTTTCTTTTGGCCGCGACGATGGCCGCAGCCGCTCGCGGATCGCCTGGAAGAAGACGTAAAGCGGAGGAATAGCGAAAATGCCGATGAAGGACGCCAGAATCATGCCGCCGAACACCGGCGTGCCGACGTCGCGTCGCGCCAGTTGCGAGGCACCACTGGCGACCACCAGCGGCAGGAGACCGAGGATGAAGGCAAACGACGTCATCATCACCGGCCGAAAGCGCAGCCGCGAGCCTTCGGTCGCCGCTTCGAGCAAAGGAACGCCCTTCTCGCGCTGCTCCTTGGCGAACTCGACGATCAGAATGCCGTTCTTGGCGGCCAGCCCGATCAGCACGACCATGCCGATCTGCGCGTAAAGGTCGAGCGTCAGCCCGCCGATCAGCATGGCCGCGAAGGCGCCCAAGACGCCGACCGACACCGACAGCAGGACCGGCACCGGAATGGTCCAGCTTTCATACAGCGCGACCAGGAACAAGTAGGCGAACAGCACGGCAAAACCGAGGATGATGGCGGTCTTGCCCTCGGCGCGTTTTTCCTGGAACGCCGTATCGGTCCACTCGCCGGCATAGCCCTGCGGCAGTGTTTTCGCGGCGACGGCTTCCATCGCATTCAAGGCCTGGCCGGACGAAATGCCCGGCGCCGGCGAACCTTGCACGGTCACGGCGCGCAGATTGTTGTAGCGGATCAAGGCCGGCGGCCCGACGACGAGGCGCACCTCGGCGAGACTGCGCAATGGGATCATCTTGCCTTCGTTGCTGCGCACGTTGATGCGGTAGATGTCGTCGATGCTCGATCGATCGGCGGCCTCGGCCTGCACCTGGACCTGCCAGGTGCGACCGAACAAATTGAAGTTATTGACGAAGTAGCCGCCGAGCGAAGCCTGCAGCGCCTGAAACACCGCACTCAACGGCACGCCGATGATCTGCGCCTTGTCGCGATCGATATCGAGATAGATCGAAGGATTGGTCGCCGAGAACGTACTGAACACGCGGCTGAGCAGCGGGTCCTGGTTGGCGGCGACCGTCAATCCGCGCAGCGCCTGCGCCATGGCCTTGGCATCGCCGCCACGCAAGTCCTCCATCACGTAGGCGAAACCGCCGCCGGTGCCGAGCCCGAGGATCGGCGGCGGCGACAGCGGCACCACCCTGCCGCCCTGGATCTGGCTGAATTTTTCGTTGAGCCGTCCGATCAAGGCGTTGACGCCGAGCGACTTGTCCTTGCGCTCCTCGAACGGCTTGAGCGTGACCACCATGAAGCCGGCATTGGCCTGCGAAAAGTTGTCGATGAAGTTCAGACCGATGACCGAGGTGACGTCTCCGACGGCGTGTTCGTCCTTGAGGATCGCCTCGGCGCGCTCGATGACGTCGGTGGTGCGCGCCACCGAGGCGCCGCCGGGCAATTGCACGACGACGAACAGCGCGCCTTGGTCGTCCTCGGGCAAAAATCCGGTTGGCGTGAATTTGGCAAGGCCAACGATGCCGGCTGTGGCGACCGCCACCATGGCAAGCCCAATAATCGAAAAGCGCACGATGCGCGCGACCGCGGCACCATAACCATCGCGGACCCGATCGATCGAGCGCATCACATAGCCCATGACGCCGCGGCGCGGTCCGTGATGCGGCCGCAGCAACACGCCGCACAGGGCCGGCGACAACGTCAGCGCGTTGATCGCCGACAGGAACATCGACACCGCGACGGTCACCGCGAACTGCCGGAACAATTCGCCGGAGATTCCGGGAATGAACGCCACCGGCACGAACACCGACAGCAGCACCAGGGTGATGGCGATGATCGGCGCGGTGATCTCCGCCATGGCGCGCTTGGTCGCCTCGGCCGGCGTCAGCTCCGGATGCTCCTCCATCACCCGTTCGACGTTCTCCACCACCACGATGGCGTCGTCGACGACGATGCCGATCGCCAGCACGATGGCGAGCAGCGACACGGTGTTGGCCGAATAGCCGACGGCCAAGAGTGCGATGAACGTCCCGATCAGGCTGACCGGCACCGCCAAGGTCGGGATCAGGGTGGCGCGCACGCTGCCGAGGAAAAGAAAGACCACGATGACGACGAGGATGAAAGCCTCGATCAAGGTCTTCTGCACCTCGTGGATGGTGTCGGTGACGAATACCGTGGGGTCGTAAGTGATTTTCCAGGTCAAATCGTCGGGAAAGCGCTTCTCCGCCTCGGCGATGCGGTCCTTCACCGCCTTCAAGGTGTTGATCGCGTTGGCGCCGGGCGACTGATAGATCGCGATTGCCGATGCCGGGCCGCCGTTGAGCCGCGTGTCGCGATCGAGATTGGCGGCGCCGAGCTCAAGGCGCGCAACGTCGCCGAGGCGAAGCACCGAACCGTCGGGATTGGTGCGGATAACGATATTGGCGAATTCCTCCACCGTGGCGAGGCGGCCCTTGGTCTGGATATTGAGCTGCAACTGCTGATCGTCGGAGATCGGGCGGGCACCGATGCGGCCGACGGCGGCTTGGACGTTCTGCGACTGGATCGCGCTGATGATGTCTGCTGTCGTGAGATTGAGCCCGGTCAGGCGATCGGTGCGCACCCAGGCGCGCATGGCGTAATCCTGCGGGCCCCAGATCGTGGCGTCGCCGACGCCGGGCGTGCTTTTGATCCGATCGAGCAGATTGATGGTGACGTAATTGGAAAGGAACAACGGATCGTGCGTATGCTTGGGCGAATACACCGCGATGACGCCGAGCAGCGCCGAGGATTTCTTTTTTACCGTGACGCCCTGACGCTGCACGTCCGGCGGCAGCTGCGCCAGCGCCACCTGGACCCGGTTGTTGACGTTGACCGTGTTGATGTCGGGATTGGTGCCGAGCTCGAACGAAGCGGTCAGCGCGTAGCTGCCGTCGTCGCCGCTCGTGCTCTTCATGTAGATCATCTTGTCGACGCCGACGACTTGCGCCTCGATGACCTGGGCGACGGTCGCTTCCACCACCGCCGCGTTGGCGCCGGGATAAAGCGTGGTGACCGCGACTTGCGGCGGCACGATATCGGGGTACTGCGCCAGCGGGATGGCGAAGAGCGCGAGCAGGCCAGCGATCGTCGTGACGACCGCAATGACGATGGCGAGCCGCGGACGATCGACGAAGATTGAGGACAACATCGGACTTAAGACCGGTTCAGGACGGCCGCCGTCGGCGCGGCCTGAACTGCCTGCCCGGGACGAATGCTCTGCAGCCCTTCGACGATGATCTGCTCGCCGCCTTTCAAGCCCTCATTGACGACGATGTTGGTGCCACTTTCGCCGCCGGTCTTGATTCGTTTCACCACCGCCTTGCCGTCCTCGACCGCAAACACATAGACGCCTTGCTGATCGGCGATCAGCGCCGCCTGCGGCACCACCACCTTGTCCTGCGGCGCGCCCGCTTCGACGGCGACGCTGACCAATTGGCCGTCGATCAAGGCGCCATCGGGATTCGGCATGGTCGCGCGCGCCAGCACCGTATCGGTGGCGCGATCGACCGAGACGTCGACGAAATTGACCGTGCCTTCTTGCTTGTAGGTCGTGCCGTCGGCAAAACGGATCTTGATCTTGATGCCGGCGATATCCTTCACGCGTCCGCTCAACTGCGCCTGCAATAGTTCGCGCTGGCTGACAGGAAAACTGATGTACATCGGATCCTGGCTGACGATCAGCGTCAGGATGCCACTGGCGGGCCCGACGACGTTGCCGGCCGTGACATTGGTCTTGCTGACTTTGCCCGAGATCGGCGAGGCGATGTCGGTATAGCCGAGATTGATATTGGCGGTGTCGAGATTGGCCTGGTCGGCCAGGACCTGGCCCTGCGCCTGCTGATCCGCGGCCAGCGCCTGATCGCGTGCAACCGCGGTGCCGGCGTTTTTCTCCAACAGCTCCTGGGCGCGTTGCAGCTGGATCGCGGTCAGCGTTTTTGCCGCTTTGCTGCGCTCCAGCGCGCCCTTGGCTGCCTCGACGGCGGCTTGAAACAAGCCTTTTTCGATCTGGTAGAGTTGGTCGCCCTTCTTGACGATGTCGCCCTCTTTGAACAGCACCTGCTCCAGGTAACCTTGCACGCGGGCGCGGATATCGACGCGGCCGGTGGCTTCGACGCGTCCGACAAAGTCGCGGATGTTCGAGATCGACTGCCGCTCGGCATAGACCGTGCCGACCGGGACCGCGGCCGGCTGGGCTTGCTGCGCGGCGGCCGGAATGGCGGCTGCGACGTTGAGCGCCAGCACCGCGACAGCGAAGTCGCGACCGCTCATGCGCTTACGCAAGGCTCGAAGATTGCCGAACGGCATGGAACGCTCCTGTGGCTTGCCCGCCATCGTCCTGAGCCTGGCAGCGTCGTTACATCATCCCGCATTGCGCGTAGTGCCACAATAGCCTAGCCTTTCGCATTGGCCGCGGTGCCTAAACTGCGTCATTCGCTGTTTAAGTAATTGCGATAGATCAAAGAACGCCGGCATCGGTTTAGCTACTGATACGGCATCGAATTTCGAATGCGACAGTTCGCCCGATGAGGAGCACGGCGATGGCCGAGACAAAGCAGGCAAAGAGCGGCAACCCGCTGGACGCGTTGCCGACGGCCAAGGACCTGATGAAGCAAATTGCCTTGCGGGAGGCCGAAAAGGCGTCCGCGGCCCTGAAGGCCCAGACCGCCGAAGAAGCCGAAAAGCAGGCTTTGATGGACAGGTTCACAAAACCGTCCGGCGTTGCCGACGAGGAGCGAATGAAGCGCGCGGCGGCGATCATCCAACGCGCCGCCAACAACGGCCTGACCGAGGTTTTCATCACGCGCTTTCCCAATCAGCTTTGCACCGATCGCGGCCGCGCCATCAATCAGCAGGAAGCCGGCTGGGAAAGCACGCTCACCGGATTGCCCAAGGAGCTATATGAATTCTGGCAGAAACACCTCAAGCCGCGCGGTTACAAACTGAGATTCCAGATCGTCGACTTTCCCGGCGGCATACCGGGAGATGTCGGCGTGACCTTGAGCTGGCAATGACGGCAACGCTACTGCAACAGCGCAAAGAATCGTCGCCATACGACGAAAAGAAGCCCGAGGCGACGCGGACGCGTCGAATGTGTAAGCAGTAAGGGAGGCGTACATGGTTTTGTCGACCATCCGATGGCTGGCACTGGCAGCAATCATCCTCGGTCCGACCTGCGCGATGGCGCAAACCTCCGCGCTGCCAGCGGCCGCAGCCACCGCGCAATTGCTAAAACCCGCCGAGCTAGATCAGCTGGTCGCGCCGATCGCGCTGTATCCCGATCCTCTGCTCGCCCAAGTGCTGATGGCGTCGGCCTATCCGCTCGACATCGTGCAAGCCGAGCGTTGGCTCGAAGCAAACAAGAATCTCAAGGGCGACGCGCTGAAGGCGGCGCTCGACAAACAATCGTGGGATGACAGCGTCAAGTCCCTGGTGGCGACGCCGGACGTGCTGCAGTTGATGAGCGGCAAGCTCGACTGGACGCAAAAGCTCGGCGACGCGGTTGTTGCCCAGCAGGCCGATGTGATGGACGCCGTTCAGCGCCTGCGCACCAAGGCGCAAGCGAACAACAAGCTGCAATCGACCAAGGAACAGAAAGTCTCGGTCCAGCAAGTCCAGAATAAACAGGTCATCGCCATCGAGCCGACTGACCCCGACATGGTCTATGTTCCCTATTACGACCCGGGCGTCGTCTATGGCGATTGGCCTTATTCCGATTATCCGCCGGATTATTGGCCGACGCCCGGCTATATCGGCGCCGGCATCATCGCCGCTGGAATTGGCTTCGGCGCCGGCTACGCGCTCGGGCGCTGGCACGGCGGAAATTACTGGGGCGGCGGGGTCAACTGGAACAACAACAATATCAATGTCCGGCCCGGCGGCGGCGGCGCCGGCACGGCCTGGCGGCCCCGCGTCGACCATCGCCAAGGCGCCGGCAATCGCGGCAATGGCTCGCAGCTGAATTTCCGCGGCAGCGGCGGTCAGCAGGTGATCAAGCCGGGCGGCGGTGGCAATCGCGGCAACGCCGGTCAAAATCGTCCGGCCAACCGCCCCAGCGCCGGTGCCGGTAACCGGGCAACCGCCGGAACGCGTCCGTCAGGCGGCGGTCAGCGACATCAGGCTGCGCAGCGAGCGAACCGCGGCGGCGGCGGCGTCAACCGTGGCGCTGTCAATCGTGGCGGCGGCGCCCGTGTTTCGCACCACGTCGGTGGTGGCGGCGGCGGCGGCATGCACGCCGGCGGTGGCATGCGCGGCGGCGGTGGTGGAATGCGCGGCGGTGGTGGCGGCGGTCGCGGCGGCGGCGGGCGCCGCTCCGACATCATGCTCAAGCACGACATCACGCTGCTCGGCTACCTCGACAACGGCCTCGGCTTCTATCGCTTCAGCTACAACGGCAGCGACAAGGCCTATGTCGGCGTCGTGGCCCAGGAGGCGCAGCAGGTCATGCCGGAAGCGGTCGTGCGCGGCCGCGACGGCTATCTGCGTGTGTACTACGACAAGCTCGGTGTGACGTTCGAAAGCTATGCACACTGGCTCGGATCGGGAGCGCAAGTTCCTCACGGGGTGCGCTTGCAGCGCTGACGCGCCTGAATGGACCGCGCGCCGACGTCCGAAGTACCCCAGCGGATCGGTTAGATCCGCTGGGTGCTGTCGTGTTGCGCATTGGCTTCAACAATACCAGACGCAAGCGCGAGTGCGCCCGGGCCGCGCGAGCGCGGCCAAGCTGGAGCGGCGGCAATCCAAGACCCGATGTGCGGAAACCAGCACCAAATCATCGCGGCCGCTGGCTCAACGAGATCAACCGGATCAGATTCCGCCTCGCTGTAACGTAGTAGGACCTAGTAGTGAGGGCAGGTCACGCCCGCCGCACAGCGCCGTACAGCGCGTCGATCATGTCTGCGATTAACGCCAGCTACGCTTCCCGGTGTTAAAGGCCTTCCCACTTCCGCGAATGCCCGGTCCTGAGACACGGACACGCTGTTGTTGACTGACCAATTCACCGAGATCGGGGAGATAGAAAGCAACGCAGCACCGATGACGGTGGCTCCTATTAGTAAAAGTTTACGCATTGTCATTCTCCCGGTTAGACACATGCCAACTAGACTACGTTGCCGAATTTCCAGCAAGTGGCTTGAACAGCAAAACTTGTGCCGAGCAATTGGGCGTCTTACGGACGCGATGCCCGCTCGTCGTCGGGTGCGAGCGACGCCCGCAAGACGTGGTAGATGACCGCCGTCGACCATCCGAACAACAGCACGCCATTCATCGCGGTCAGCGGGCCGAGCAAGCGCCAGCGCGCCACCGGAATGATGTCACCATAGCCGAGCGTCGTGTAATTGACGAAGGCAAAATACAGATCATCGGCGTCTCGCGGAACAGCTCCCACGAGCGAATAGGCGATCGACCAGATCGCGACCTCGACAAGATGCGCAACCATCAACATCGAAACGGTCGCAATCATAATTCCCACCAGCCGCAGCGCGGGATGGGTCGGCACATTGGCATGGATCGCGCCCCGTGATCGGACGATCACCATCATCGTCGCCGCGTGGATCGCGATGTTGACGAGGCTGACGGCACCGCCAAATATCAGTTGTCGCAACATTGGGTCTGTCCTGTCCGAAGACTGCGCACCTCGATGCCGGACGGCGCAGCCCGCGCCGGGGCCATCTGGTCGTATCGGTCGGACGCCCCGCCGTTGTCAAACTGCCCGCCAGAGTTCATCGTGGCATGACGGCCTCTTCGGAGAGCACGGACATGCCGGACCGCATCGGCTGGCTGCGATGGATGCCGGGGTTGCTGACGCTGCGCCAGTATCAGGCCGGCTGGCTGCCTCATGACATTGTTGCCGGAACGGTGTTGGCGACCATGTTGGTGCCTGTCGGCATCGCCTATGCGGTCGCTTCGGGCCTGCCGGGCATTTACGGTCTCTACGCGACCATCGTGCCGCTGCTCGCTTATGCGCTGTTCGGCCCGAGCCGCATCATGGTGCTGGGGCCGGACTCCTCGCTGGCGGCGATCATATTGGGCGTCGTCTTTCCATTGTCGCACGGCGATCCCGCTCGCGCCGTGGCCATCGCCGGCACGATGGCGGTCGTGTCGGGGGCGGTCTGTATTCTGGCCGGAGCCGCCCGATTGGGCTTCATAACCGAACTGCTGTCCAAGCCGATCCGCTACGGCTACATGAACGGAATTGCGCTGACGGTGCTGATCAGCCAGTTACCCAAATTCTTCGGCTTCTCGATCGATGGCGACGGACCGTTGCGGGAGCTCTGGGCCATCGGCGGCGCCATCGTGGGCGGGAGAGCAAACTGGACGACGCTTGCGATCGGCGCCGGTGCATTGGCGGTGATCCTGCTGCTCAAGAACAATAAGCGCGTGCCGGGAATACTGGTAGCCGTCGTCGGCGCAACGGCGGTCGTCGGTTTATTGGGCCTCGCCGCGCGCGCCGATGTTGCGGTCTTGGGTCCTTTGCCCCAGGGCCTGCCGGCATTCGCGGTGCCGTGGATCGCCTTTGCCGATATCGTGCCGGTCCTGCTCGGAGGAGCCGCCGTCGCGCTGGTATCCTTCGCCGACACGAGCGTGCTGTCGCGCGCCTATGCGGCACGGACCGCGACCCAGGTCGATCCAAATCAGGAGATGGTGGGGCTCGGTGCCGCCAATCTGGCCGCCGGTTTCTTTCAAGGCTTTCCGATCAGCAGCAGTGCGTCGCGGACGCCGGTTGCGGAAGCGGCGGGTGCGCGAACGCAGCTGACCGGCGTCGTCGGCGCCGTCGCCGTTGCACTGCTGCTGTTGCTGGCGCCGAACCTGCTCCGGGACCTGCCCGCCGCCGCGTTGGCCGCGGTCGTCATTGCCTCCGCCATCGGCTTGTTCGAAATCGCCGATCTGGTTCGCATCTTTCGCATCCAGCAGTGGGAATTCTGGCTGTCGATGGTCTGTTTCGTCGGCGTCGCCGTTTTCGGCGCCATCCCCGGCATCGGTCTTGCAATCGTCATCGCGATCATCGAGTTCCTGTGGGACGCTTGGCGGCCGTATTCCGCGGTGCTGGGCCGCGCCCAAGGCGTCGCGGGCTTCCACGACATCACCCGCTATCCTGACGCCCGGCAAATCCCCGGCCTGGTGCTTTTTCGCTGGGATGCGCCGTTGTTCTTCGCCAATGCCGAGCTGTTCAAGCAGCGTGTTCTGGATACGGTGGCAAAATCGGTTGCTCCCGTTCGCTGGCTGATCGTGGCGGCGGAGCCGATCACCAACGTGGATGTCACCGCCGCCGACGCGCTCGCCGAATTGGACGACACCTTGCACGAAGTGGGCATCGAATTGTGCTTCGCCGAACTCAAAGACCCGGTGAAGGACAAGCTCAAACGCTTCGGACTGTTTGCACGGATCGGTGAAAGTTTCTTTTTTCCGACCATCGAGGCCGCCGCCGACAGCTATCTGCAAAGCCACGCGGTGGATTGGACGGATCGGCCGGACTGACGTCCGCCGCAAAACCTAAGCCGGGGGGTATAAGCGATGAACTGACTTCTGCTGTTTGTTCCGATCACGATCGGCTTGGAAATCCTTTCTCCCGAGCGTTATCTGCTTATTTTTGCAGCCTCCTGCCTCGCCATCCTGCCCTTGGCCGGATGGATGGGGCGGGCCACGGAGCAGCTCGCGGAGCGTCTCGGCGAAGGTGTCGGCGGGCTCCTCAATGCGACGTTCGGCAATGCCGCCGAGCTCATCATTGCGCTGGCCGCATTGCGCGCCGGCCTCTACGACGTGGTGAAGGCGTCGATCGCCGGCTCCATTATCGGCAATATCCTGCTGGTGCTGGGCGCCGCCATGCTGTGCGGAGGATTGCGCCGTCCCGAGCAGCACTTCAACCCGGCAGGGGCGCGGTCCCAGGCGACGATGCTGACGCTCGCGGCGATCGCATTGATACTTCCGGCGGCCTTTCAAGCCGCGGCGCACACGACCGCGGCGGGACTTGGCCGGTTGAGCGTCGCGATCTCCATCGTGCTCCTGCTCGCCTATCTGTTGAACCTCTTGTTCGCACTGGTCACCCATGCCGCGCTGTTCACGGGCTCCCATATCGCCGAGGAGCGGGAGCAACATCCATCGGTGGCGCGCGCCGTAGCGGTGCTTGCCGCTGCCACGGCGGCAATTGCCTGGATGAGCGAGATCATGGTGGGGGCAATCGAACCGACGGCGCATGAGCTCGGTCTCAGCAACGTCTTCGTCGGCGTCTTCGTGGTCGCCATCATGGGAAATGCGGCCGAGCACGCCACCGCGGTCAGGGCGGCCATGAACGACCGCATGGACCTTTCACTCTCGATTGCCATCGGCTCGAGCGTGCAAGTGGCGCTGTTCGTGGCGCCGATCCTGGTGCTGGTCAGTCTCTTCGTCGGCCCCGCGCCGATGGATCTGGCATTCCCGGCCGGCTTGATTCTCGCCGTCCTACTCGCCGTGCTGATCACGGGTCAGGTTGCCGGCGATGGTCGCTCCGATTGGCTCAAGGGCGCGCAGCTCCTGACCGTCTACCTGGTCCTCGCGCTTACTTATTACTTTTTGCCGGGCAGTCCGCCCTAGACTATGACCCGATTCAATTGAATCGGATCATAGTCTAGAATTTTCGTTTGAGCATGATCTTGTCCGAAAACCGGTATCCACTTTTCGGGATCATGCTCTGGCCGTCAGCGCGTCGCCTTAAGAGCTCTGATCGAGCACCGTCACCGCGCGACGGTTTTGCGACCAGCAGGAAATGTCGTCGCACACCGCGACCGGCCGCTCCTTGCCGTAGGAGATGGTGCGCATGCGCGCCGCCGCGATGCCGCGCGTGGTCAGATATTCGCGCACGGTTTGCGCCCGGCGCGCGCCGAGCGCGATGTTGTATTCGCGGGTGCCGCGCTCGTCGGCGTGGCCCTCGATGGTGAAGGCGTAGCGGTTGTAGTTGCTGAGCCACTGCGCCTGCTTGTCGAGTGTGGCGCGGGCCTGCTCGGTGAGCTCCGAGGAATCGGTCTCGAAGAACACGCGGTCGCCGACATTGACGACGAAATCCTGCTGACTGCCGGGGGCCGCGGACGAGCTGGTCGGGTCGACCTGCTGCTTGGCGCAGCCGGCGATCATCAGCCCGGCCAGGACGACGGCCGCGAATTTGGCGCAGCGGACGATACTCACGACGTTCATTCCGGTGCCTCCATTGCTTCCGTATGCGTTGCTACCGGGTCTAGCAGCGCCTTCGTTAAACGAACGTTCCGTCAACCTTGATGCGGCCTTACAAAGAAGCTTCGACGCTGAGGAACCCGCTGAAAGCTTTTGCAATGGTTAATGAGGCCTCAATGCGGCGGGCGTATGATGGCGTGCGACGGCCTAAGACAGCAGCGGCGACCAGGCCGGATCGGACGCGAAGCTAGGCGTCGGAACCCGTTGCTGGTTCCGCCCCGAAGTGTCGATGGTGAACAACGACGGCCCGGGACTGCCGACGGCGTCGCTGAAATACATGATTACGCGGCCATTGGGGGCAAACGTCGGCCCTTCGTTATGGAACCCCTCGGTCAGGATGCGCTCGCCGGAGCCGTCCGGCTTCATCACGCCGATCGCAAACGTGCTCGCCGACTGCTTGGTGAAGGCGATGTAGTCGCCGCGCGGCGACCACACCGGCGTCGAGTAGCTGCCCTCGCCGAAGCTGATGCGCTGCGCCGCGCCGCCGGCCGCCGGCATGACGTAGATCTGCTGGTGACCGCCGCGGTCGGACTCGAAGCAGATTTGCGAGCCGTCGGGCGCATAGGACGGCGCGGTGTCGATCGCCGGCGTGTTGGTCAGCCGCGTCGTCGCCTTCGAGCGCAGGTCCATGATGAAAAGGTTGGCGTTGGAGCCTTCCTGCAGGCTCATGATCACGCTCTGGCCGTCCGGCGAGAACCGCGGCGCAAAGCTCATGCCGGGAAAATTGCCGACGACTTCGCGCTGGCCGGTTTCGATGTTGAGCAGATAGACGCGCGGATCGCCCTGGCCGTAGGCCATGTAGGTGATCTCTTGCGTCGACGGCGAAAACCGCGGCGTGAGCACCAGGTCGTCGCCGCGGGTCAGATAGCGCACATTGGCGCCGTCCTGGTCCATGATGGCGAGCCGCTTGATGCGGTGCTCCTTCGGCCCGGTCTCGTCGACGAAGACGACGCGGGTGTCGAAATAACCCTTCTCGCCGGTGAGCCGTTCGTAGATCGCGTCCGAGATGATGTGGGCGATGCGGCGCCAATTGTCGGGCGTGGTGAAATATTGCTGGCCGGCAAGCTGCTGGCCGGCGAGCACGTCCCACAGCCGGAATTCGGCCTTCAGCCGGCCGTCGCTCTGGCGGGTGATGCGGCCGGTGACCAGCGCTTGGGCGTTGATGGTGCGCCAATTGGGAAAGTTCGGCACGTTGTCGACGCCGGCGAGTTTTTCCAGAAACGCGGCGGGATCGATCGGCAGGAACAGGCCGGAGCCTTTCAGGTTCGCGGTGATGATCTGCGTGACGCCGACCGCGGTGTCGTTGTCGCTGTCGGCGCCGCCGAAGAAATTCGGAATAGCGATCGGCAGCGGCTGGAAGTTGCCCTCGGTGATGTCGATGCGGACGGCGCCCGCATAGCGTGCCGACAGCGTCAAGCCGCCGGCGGCGGCGCCGAGCGCAAGCGCGCGCCGTCGCGTCACGGAAAAATCGGGCATTCGCAAAATACTCATGGTGCTGTTGAATTCTTTGACTTAGCCGCCGAGCAGTTCCTGCGGATCGAACTTGAGCTCGAGGTCTTTCCATTGGTCGTAATGCTCAGGCTTGAGCATGGTGAACGGCTGGCACATCAGCAGCGCGCGCTTGGCGCTCTCGGCCAGCGCCGGTCCGAGCGACGACGCGGTGCCCTCGACCAGCACCGGCTCTCGCGACATCGAAGCGTCCGGCTTGAACAGGACGCGAAGCACGACATAGATTTTGGTCGACGCATTGACGCCGGCCGGCGGGCTCCAGCAGGTGGCAAGGCGCGCGCGCAGCGCGTCGATCTCGCTTTGCGACAATTGCGCCGCCGCGCCGGTCGAAGAGCCGAGGGCGGGTTGATTGTTCAACGTTTCGGCCGCCGCCATCTGGCGCTGCGGATCGCGCTTGTCGAGCAAAGCCGCGACCTGGTCGGCGTTGAATTTGGACGAGTCGCGCGGCGGCGTGTCGGGACTGGCCTTGTCGTCCGGCTTCGACGGCTTGGCGGCGTCCTTCTTCAGGACATCGGCGATCTGGTCGGGCTTGTAGTCGGGCGGCTTGGCCTTGGCGGGTTTGTCCGCGGGCTTGGTCGGCTTCGGGCTTGGGCTGCTGCTTCGCCGACTTATCGGTTTTGATCTCCGCTTTCTTATCGACTGGCTTGGGCGCGACCTCATCGACCGGCTTCGGCACATCGACCTTGTCGGCGACCGGCTTGATCTCGTCGACCTTCAGCTTCGGCGCGTCCTTCACGCCTTTGGTGAGCTCCGTGAAGTCCTTCACCGAGATCGTATTGACGGCCATGGTCGGGGTGGCGGGCGCTTCCAGCGGCTGGGCCGCGAAGGCGACAAGGCACATCCCCAGCACGGCCAGGTGCACGATCGCCGATATGGTGAGGCTTCCCCTCATGGCCTTAGCTTTTAGGATCCTTGCCCGAATTCCGTCACCAGCTCGACGCGGCCATATCCGGCGCTGTTCAAGCGTCCCAACAGCCCCATGATCATACCGTAATTCAGCGCCTTATCGGCTTTAAAATAGATCGGCGCGGAAGACCCGCCGCGGGTCGCCGTGACGGCCTGCAATTTCTGCAGCAGCTCGTCGGCGGTGACCTTGGCCTCCTGCAGGTAGATCTGGCCCTTGCCGTCGATGGTAACGGTGAGCGGATCGGTGTTCTGGCTCAACGACTTGGCCTGGCTCTGCGGCAGGTTGATCGGGACGCCGACCGTGAGCAGCGGCGCCGACACCATGAAGATGATGAGCAACACCAGCATGACGTCGACGAACGGCGTCACGTTGATCTCGCTCATAACCGCACGCCGGCGGCGGCCGCTCCTGCCGCTCGACGCGGCCTCGATCACACCTCCCGCCATAGTCCCCTCACCCGCACTGTCCCCTCACCCGCGCTCGTCGATCTGCCGCGACAGGATCGCGGTAAATTCGTCGGCGAACCCCTCCAGCCGCTGGGCCTGTTTGTTCACCTCGGAGGTGAACTTATTATAGAAAATAGTCGCCGGAATGGCGGCAACGAGGCCAATTGCCGTCGCAAACAGCGCCTCCGCGATGCCCGGCGCCACCACCGACAGCGAGGTGTTCTGCGACGCCGCGATCGACTGGAAGCTGGTCATGATGCCGGCCACGGTGCCGAATAGCCCGATGAAGGGGCCGGCCGAGCCGACCGTCGCCAGCACCAGGAGCCGCCGCTCCATGTGCTCGATCTCGCGGGCGGTGGCGACCGCCATCACCTTCTCGATGCGCATCTGCAGGCCGGCGAAGGAGCGGGCGTGGCCTTCGAAGCTGCGCTTCCATTCGCGCATGGCGGCGACGAACAGGACGCCGGTCGAGTGCTCGGGCTTGGCCGAGAGCGATTTATAAAGCTCTTCAAGGGATTGGCCGGACCAAAAGGCCTGCTCGAAATGGTCGCCGGCCTTGCGAATGCGCGCAAACAGCATGGTCTTTTCGATGGCGATGGCCCAGACCCAGACCGAGCACACCAACAGCCCGACCATGACCGACTCGACGATCCAATGCGCGTGCAAGAACAGGTGGATCAGCGACAGGTTCGACGACGTCAACGGTGCGACCGACTGCGCGATGTCGCCAGGATTCATGGAGCGTCCCTTTCAGCGGTCCGGCCAGCCAACGGCCATAACCGTAACCAGACCCGGCACCATGACCGGCATAGCGCACTCTTGCCGGGACCAAAGGGCATAGAGGCAGCCGCTTCGCACCGACCAAAAGCCGAAATTTCGCTAGGACCCGCGCCGGACCCGCTACCGGCCAGACCGAATTCATCGCGAAACTTGTCCAAACTAGGGCGCAACACCGGTCGTTCGGGCCTAACGAAGCCCGACTGTGCTTAATGGGGGGTTAAGGGCTAGGCGATTGCCGGGGCAGCGTTGGGCATAAACGCCGGCACCGGTCCGGCGGCCCCGCCCCGGGTCGTGCGGCCGCAAGCCATTGACGGGCAAACACCCACCGCGTTTTACTCGACCACCGACATCTTTCTCGTTGATCATCATGACGCTAACGGATGTTGCGCCCCCGCCAAGCCTTGTTCCGCTAGCGCCGGCGACCGAAACCGGCACACTCGGCATCTATCAGCTCAAGCGCCTGTGGTCGCGTAACATGGCCGCCCGGGCGGGCCGCACCTCGCCGGCGACCCTGCACGACCGCCATCTCGACCATCTCGTCATCCACGCCAGCGGGCTCGGCCTCGAACAGACCGCCCGCTTTCTCGGCCAGCAGGCGACGAGTTTCGACGAGTTCGAGCGCTGGATCGTCGCCACCACCGGCGGTGTCGCGCCGCAGCAGATCGCGCGCATCAATGCGGCGGTCGCGGGCGACGCCATCCCGCAAGAAATCGCGCGCTGGCTCACTGCGGTAGAGGCGAGCGCGCCGGTGCTGGACGCGTCCGATCTCGCCTGCTGGCAGGAGCACGGCTATGTCGTGCTCCATGACGCCGTGACGCCGGCGACACGCGAGGCCGCCGCGCTTGCGCTGTGGCGGCATCTTGATGCCGACCCGGACGACCCGGAGACTTGGTATCGCCCGAAGGATCACGGCATCATGGTGCAATATTTCCAGCACCCGGCCTTCGCGGCGGTGCGGCGAGCGCCGCGCATCCATAAGGCCTTCGCCCAGCTTTGGGGCACGGCGGATTTGTGGGTGACCACCGACCGCGTCGGCTTCAATGCGCCGGAGCGGGAGGGTTTTATGTTCCCCGGCCCGCGTCTGCACTGGGATGTCAGCGTCAAGACGCCGATCCCGCTCGGCACCGGCGGCATCCTTTATCTCACCGACACGCCGCCCGAGCAGGGCGCCTTCACCGTGGTGCCGGGATTCCAGCGCTGGGGCGAAGCCTGGTTGAACGCCCTGCCGGGCGGCGCCGACCCGCGGCGACAGGATCTCTACGCCTTAGGCCCTCACGCCATCGGCGGCCGCGCCGGCGATCTCGTCATCTGGCATCAGGCGCTGCCGCACGGCGCCAGTCCCAACCGCGGCACACGGCCGCGCATGGTGCAATACGTCAACATGTTCCCGACGCGGATCGAGGAACATGAGGAGTGGATTTAGTCAGCCGAAGCGGCGCGGCGGCGCGGCGCACTCAACGGCAGCCTATCAAACAAAGTCGGACCGTTCGGCTGCGCGCCCTCGATGGTGAGAAGCCGCAGTTTTGTGACGATGCCGCCCGGCGCAGAGAAGCCGCCGACCTTTCCGCCGGCGGCCAGCACGCGATGACAGGGCACGATGATCGGAATCGGATTTTGCCCGAGCGCCTGACCGACGTCGCGCGCCAGATTTCGATCGCCGAGCCGCTCGGCGATTTCGCCGTATGACAGCGTCGCGCCCGGCGCGATGGTGCGGGCGATGTCGTAGACGCGGCGGTTCAAATCGGCCATGCCATCGGTGTCGATCGCCACGTGGGTCAGATCGCGCGGCTCGCCGCCGAGCAACGCGACAATGTCGGCGATAGCGCGCTGCACGACGTCAGGCGGCGCGGCTTCGCGCGCACCGACAAAGCGCCGGAGAATCCGCTTGCGGGTCGCATCTTCGTTGCGCTCGGGCAACTGCACGCCGGCAACGCCGCGTTCGCTCCAAACGATGCCGCAGTGGCCGATCGCCGTTTCGAATAATGCAAAACCAAAATCTTTCATAACAAGATCTTTCATGACAACTTCGCTCATGATGGAAAGAATATAGGGTGCGATGCGATCCCAGCCACCCGTTTTGTGCGGGCGGCCCCGAAGGAACTCAAGCCTGCGCCGCGTCCTGATCGGCCTTCATGGCGATGCGCAGCGGTTTCGGTATCGGCCGCGCGCGGCCGCCCGAGATGAAGGCCACCCGCACATGGGCCTCGACCAGAAGCTCCTCGCCGCGCATGACCCGCTGGCGCACCATGGCGGAAGCGCCTTTCACGTCGTGCGGCTCAGTGAGCACTTCGAGCACGTCGTCCATGCGCGCGGGTTTGAGAAATTCGATATTCATCGAGCGCACCACGAAAGCAAACCCCGGCGCTTCCTTGGCGGTCTCCTCGAACAGCGCGCGGTGGTCGGCGCCGATCATGCGCAGATAATTGGTCCGTCCCCGCTCCATGAAGCGCAGATAGCTGGCGTGATAGACGATGCCGGTAAAATCGGTGTCCTCGTAGTAGACGCGCACCGTGAGCACGTGGCGGCCGTCGCGGATTTCGCCGTCGAGGGGGACGCTCTTCATCGCCCTATCTCCACGGCACGCGCTCCGCCATGGAGTGCTCCCAGTTCCGACCGTCGAACTCATGGATCGTGAGCGTCGCCGGATCGACACCGTCGAGGCAGCGCACGTTGACGTCGATTTTGTCGGGGTCGGAGCGCGGCACGTAGAACGGATGGATGCCGCAGGTGGCGCAGAATGTGTGCTGCGCCGCGCCGGTATTGAACCGATAGGTCGTCAGCGCATCTTTGCCGCTGATCAGCTCGAATGTTTCCGGCGGCACGATGAGATGCAGAAAGCCTTTCTTGGCGCACATCGAGCAATTGCAATAGGTGACGCGCGACAGGTCGGCGGTGACGCGGAACCGCACCCGGCCGCAATGACAGCCGCCTTCGTAGGTTTGCATTACGTCGAGCTTAGTCGTCATAACCGTACTTTATCATGTCAAACATGCCACGGCAGTAAGGCATCGCCCGAGCCGACAAGCGCTCGCGATTTGATTGCCAGTAACGGTACTGTCGCATTGACATTACAACTTCCAGGCAGCATTTTTCGGACGTAAATCTTGGGAGGAACACTATGAAATATCTGGTTCTCGCAGGATTGATTCTTGCGACGGCAATATGCGAGGCGGCGCTTCCGACACCTGCGATCGCTGCGAGAGTCTGCCTCCATGGCGGATATTGTCCGCCCGGCACTTGTGCAAAATTCAATAGCGGCAGAATCCGCGGCGGCGGCAGTTACGCCTGCAACGTCAAGAATTGCAGCGCGGCGAACTGTATGCATTAGCAAGTCCCGTTTGCCGCATCAGTCGTCGTCGGAGGTAAACATCCCGAACTGCGCCGGGTCGCGCACCGGCTCGGGCAACCCAAGATGCCGAAAACCGTGGCCGGTGACGAGGCGGCCGCGCGGCGTGCGCTGCAAAAATCCGCACTGGATCAGATAGGGCTCGATGATGTCCTCGATGGCGTCGCGCGGCTCCGACAAGGCCGCGGCGAGCGTCTCGACGCCGACCGGGCCGCCGCCATAGTGCATCACGATGGTCGTGAGATAGCGCCGATCCATGGCATCGAGACCGGCGGCGTCGACTTCGAGCGCCGCGAGCGCCTTGTCGGCGACGGCGCGGTCGATCGCGGTGGCGCCGGCGACGGAAGCGAAATCGCGCACGCGGCGCAACAGCCGCCCAGCGATGCGCGGCGTGCCGCGGGCGCGGCGCGCGATCTCGTTCGAGCCGTCGGCGGTGACGCCGATGCCGAGCACGCGGGCGCCGCGATTGACGATCAGCTCGAGCTCGGCCTCGGTGTAAAAATTCAGCCGCACCGGAATGCCGAAGCGGTCGCGCAGCGGATTGGTGAGAAGGCCGGCGCGGGTGGTGGCGCCGATCAGCGTGAATTTCGCCAGATCGATCTTCACCGAGCGCGCCGCTGGCCCCGCGCCGATGATGAGATCGAGCTGAAAATCCTCCATGGCCGGATAAAGGATTTCCTCGACCGCCGGATTGAGCCGGTGAATCTCGTCGATGAACAGCACATCGCGTTCTTCGAGATTGGTCAGAAGCGCCGCGAGATCGCCGGCTTTGGCGATCACCGGCCCCGAGGTGGCGCGGAAATTGACGCCAAGCTCGCGCGCCAGAATCTGCGCCAGCGTGGTCTTGCCGAGCCCGGGCGGCCCGACGAACAGCACGTGGTCGAGCGCTTCTTTCCGCCCGCGCGCGGCAGCGATGAATATCCCGAGATTCTTGCGCGCCTGCTCCTGGCCGATGAATTCGGCAAGGCGCTGCGGCCGCAGCGAGCTTTCGGCCGCGTCTTCCTCGCGCCGCTCAGGCGCCACCAATTTGCGTTCCGGGCTCAAGCTCACCGTTCCGGCCCCCGGCTGTATTTGTTCGGCAACAATTCACCGATCGGCACTGCTTTCGCCACACGGCCGTTCGGCACGATGACGCGCGCCTTCGGATCATAGTCGAAAATCAGCTCGCGGCATGCCCCGCATGGCGATACGACTGCGATTGTTTGATCCTTGTCGTCGGGCGGCGGATGGCGCACCGCGACGATCATCTCGATGCCGTCGTCGCCGAGATCGACGAAGGCGCGGCCTAGCGCCACCGCCTCGGCGCAGACCGCCATGCGGCCGAGATAGGCGTCGAGATTGACGCCGGTGAAGACCCGCCCCGAGCGCGTGCGCAGCGCCGCGCCGACTTCCTGCCAGTCGTCGCGATAGCGCAGCTTGATCGCAGCGGTCGCGGCCGCGATCAATTCCCTGTCGGCTTTGCTCAGTTGCGCCGGCCGTTTCACTTCGCCAATTCCTTCAAGCCGAGCCGAATCAGGGTGCGTACCTCGGCGCCCTCGCCGGCGCTGCGCGCGGCGGCGGCGATGGCGGCCGCCGCCTGCGGCTGCGCATAGCCGAGATTGACCAGCGCCGAGACCGCGTCGGCAAACGGCTGCGGCGCGCGTTTCTCGTCGAGCGCGCCGGAAAGCCGCACCAGCGCCGGATCGATCTGCGTATAGGCCGGCGCCTTGTCTTTCAGCTCGGTGACGATGCGCTCAGCGACTTTCGGGCCGACGCCCGGCGTGCGCGCCACCATGGCCTTGTCGCGCAGCGCGATGGCCGAAGCGAGGTCGGCCGGCTTGAGCGTGCCGAGCACCGCAAGTGCGACCTTGGTGCCGACGCCTTGCACGGTCTGCAACAGCTTGAACCATTCGCGCTCGATGTCGGACGTGAAACCGAACAGGCGGATTTGATCTTCGCGTACGTGCGTTTCGATCGACAGCGTCACCGGCTCGCCGGCGCGCGGTAATTCCTGCAAGGTGCGCGCCGAGCAATGCACCAAATAGCCGACGCCGTTGACGTCGAGGATGACGAAGTCTTCGCCGTAGGAATCGATGATGCCTTTGAGCTTGCCGATCATGCGCGTCGCACCAATAGCCCGTCATTCCGGGGCCGAGCGAAGCGAGGAACCCGGAATCCATAACCACGGTTCCCGCAGGACAATCTCAGCGTCCGTTCTGCATGACCTGTGGTTATGGATTCCGGGTTCGGCCCTTTGGGCCGCCCCGGAATGACGATGCGGAACATTCCGATCATCGTGCCGCAACCTTTGCCGCCGCCGCCACCCTGAGCACGGCGCTCTGACGATGATGAGCGTGCGTCACCGCGATGGCGAGCGCGTCGGCGGCGTCGTGGGTGGCCGGATCGGCCTTGGGCAACAGTACGCCGATCATCATGCGTACCTGGACCTTGTCGCCGTGGCCTGAGCCGACGATGCTCTTCTTCACCACGTTGGGTGCGTATTCGGCGACCGGCACGCCGGCTTTGGCCGGCACCACCATGGCAATGCCGCGGGCCTGGCCGAGTTTCAGCGTCGCCTGAGCGTCCTTGTTGACGAAGGTCGCCTCGACCGCGGCCTCGTCGGGGCGGAATTCGTCGAGGATGCGCATGAGCCCGTCGTGAATGGCGAGCAACCGCGTCGCCATGTCGTCCCGGTCGTTGCTGGTCACCGAGCCGCAGCCGATGAAACCGAGCCTGTTACCGGCAATCTCGACGACGCCCCAACCGGTGCGGCGGAGCCCGGGATCGATGCCGAGAATGCGAATCGGGCGCGTCATCTGGCTTCCGTGATAGCGCCGGGGCGGCTTTAATCCTAGCGCGCAGCCTGGCGGTGTTCCCGGCATTCAACCCGTGCCATAGGGACTATCGAGCTTTCACAAGAAACGAACCGGCGGCATGGTCATCCCCGAATATGCGCTCTTTGCGGCCGCGGTCGCCGATCATCGCTTCTGGATCGCGCTCGCCATCGCCGTGCTGGCCGGCGCGGTGCGCGGCTTTTCCGGCTTCGGCTCGGCGCAGATCTACATTCCGCTGATCGCCGCGGTGTATAGCCCTCGTGTCGCGGCGGTGACGCTCCTGATCATCGACGCACTCGGAACCGCACCTTTCACGGTGCGGGCGTGCGCCTATTGCACGTGGCGCGAGGTGTTGCCGATGTCGATTGCGGCGGCGATCGCGGTGCCGTTCGGCACGTTGGCGCTGTTGGTGATCGATCCGATCGTGTTGCGCTGGTTCATCGCGGCTCTGGTGTTGTCGCTGGTGGCAATCCTGATATCGGGCTGGCGCTATCACGGCCGGCCAAGGCTACCGGCCACCATCGCCGTCGGCTTGTTTTCCGGTTTCGGCGCCGGTGCGGTACAGATCGCGGGGCCGCCGGTGCTGATCTATTGGCTGGGCGCCACCAGCAACGTCATCACCGTACGCGCCAATTTTCTGGTCTACTTTCTATTGTTGGGCCTGACCTCCTGCGTGGTCTATTTCTGGCAAGGTCTGTTCACGCCGGAATTACTGGCACTATCGTTGTTGCTGGCGATCCCGTTCTTTGTCGCAACCGCCATCGGCGCCAAATATTTCCACGGCGCTTCCGATGTGCTGTATCGCCGCATCGCCTATGCCATCATCGCGCTGGCGGCGCTGGTCAGCCTGCCGGTGTTCGATGGATTTTTGCGCTGAAGGGGCCATGCCGGGACGACAACACAAAAAACGCCGGGCCGTCATCATCGGCGGCTCGATGTCGGGCCTGTTCAGCGCCGCGTTCCTGCGGCGGATCGGCTGGGACGTCGACGTGTACGAGCGCTCACCGGTCGAGCTCGTCGGCCGCGGCGCCGGTATTACGACCCACCCGGAACTGTTGGAGGCGCTGCAACGCAGCGGCGCCGGAACACACAACCTCGGCATCGAAGTGCCGAAGCGGTTCGCCATCGACCGCCAAGGCCGCATCACCGCGGAACGGCCGCTGCGCCAGATCCTGACCTCGTGGGATCGTTTGCAGAGGCTGCTGCGTGCCACCGTCGATCCCGCGCATTATCATCTCGGTTGGGCGTTCGAGAGAGTGGAGCAGGACGGCAGCGGCGTTCGCGTTCACTTCACTCACGGCCGCATCGAGCACGCCGATATCATGGTCGGCGGCGACGGCGTACGGTCTACCGTCCGCGCCCAAGTCGCACCGGAATTGCAGCCGATCTATGCCGGCTACTACATCTGGCGCGGCGCGCCGAACGAAGCCGATCTCGCGCCGCAAACGTTGAAGGAAATCTTCCCCTACTTCGTGTTCTATCTGCCGCCTCAGCAGGAGGTCATCACCTATCCGATTGCCGGCTTCAACGACGACTTGCGCCCCGGGCATCGCCGCTACAATTTCATCTGGTATCGCGCGGCCAATGCCGCGCAATTGCGCGAGATGAACGTCGATGCAAACGGCGTGCAGCACGAATTCTCGGTGCCGCCGCCGCTCATTCGCAAGGAATTGATCGAACAGATGTATGCCGACGCGCGCGAGATCATGCCGCCGGTGCTGCTCGATTGCGTGATGACGATGAAGCAGCCGTTCATCACGCCGATCTACGATTTCACCGCGCCGCGGATCGTCTTCGGCCGCGTCGCCATGGTCGGCGACGCTGCCGCCAACGCGCGCCCGCATATGGGTTTTGGCGTCGCCAAGGCGGGCGGCGACGCGGAAGCGCTGGCCAACGCGTTGCGCGACCACGACGACATCGACACCGCGCTTAAAGCCTACAACGCGCTACGCCAGCCGATCGGCAACACCATCGTGATGCACAGCCGCAAGCTCGGCACCCACATGGGCGTCAATTTGCAGACGGAGGAAGACCGCCGCATGCACGCGCTATTGCAGAGCGACGGCGCGGTGCTGGATTGGATTGCCGTGCCTAACTTCCTGGACGCCTACAAATGAGCGAAGCGACCGCGGCGGTAATCAGCAGAAGTCAGCAGTCATTGGGATTAGCGCGCCCGGCGAAGCGATCGGCTATCCAAACGACCGCCGCATCCGCACTGTCATACCCGGCGAAGCCATGGCTGACATTTTGCAGGTCGAGCATTTTGACTGTGCTGCCCGCTTTACATAGCCGCTGCATGTAGGCGTGCGTCACGGCGGGACGAACAAGTTCGTCTTTCAATCCCTGGGACAGGAATACCGGAATCTCAGGCGGCAGCACACCGGCCGTGTTCCGCTCAAGGAGCATGCGGTAGGGTTCGACGGTCGCTGGATTCTTGACCGACAGAAAAGTCCGTTCCAAGGGAGCCGACATCTTTTCACGAACGTAGAGGTCGAACGCGCCCTCGATGCATTGCTCGGCAAGCGCGTTGACTGTGGAGACCGCGGCGGGCGCAACGACCTCCTCCATCGAGGCGCCATAGACCCTCGACCACGACCAAATGGTCATTGCAGTGAGGTTACGGCCACCCATCGTATTGAGGTCATCGGTCATCAGCGTCGCGAGATCGGTTGCCGGTGCGGCCGCGGCCACGCCGACAAGTTGAAGCTCCGGCGCATATGTTTTCGCGATCATGCCGGTGAACAAGGACGCCTGGCCGCCTTGGGAATGTCCCCACACCGCAAACCGATTGGAATTTTCCAATCCCGGAAAGGACCGCGCCGCTCGCACGGAATCTATGACCGCTCGCGCTTCACTTTCGCCGACAAGATAAGGATGCGGCCCGGGAGTGCCGAGACCCGGATAGTCGGTCGCCGCGATGGCATAACCACCTTCCAACAGACGCCGGCTCCCTGCCATTTGCTGGAAGAGAAAGATGGCAAGTGATGGCGCGCACCGCGGCACAACGCCGGTCGTCGGATGAGCCCACGCGACGATAGGCCAGCCGCCTGCCGGAGCCTGTCCGGCCGGAACAATGACGATGCCGGACACGGCGATTGGAGTGCCGTCGGGCTTGGTCGAGCGATAAAGGACTTTGTGTGCGGTGGCGCCGGCGGCCGCCCCCGAGCGCGGCTCCTCGCGAATAAGGCTACCAATGGGGCCGGCTATCTCGCTCTCGAACGCTTGGTAGAACGCATTTTGTGACGCCGCGGGTAAAGGTCCAAGCCCGACATGGACTGTGATTATGAAAGTGACGACATATGCCCAAAGCTTCATTGCGACCATGCGTATTTATGAGTTCACGCCCGACCGTCACGCGCTCATCTTGGCGACCAACGCATCCGACACTTCGAAATTGGCATAAACGTTCTGCACGTCGTCGTGCTCGTTGAGCGCGTCGATGAGTTTCAAGACCTTCTCGCCCTGCTCGTCGTCGACCGCGACCGCGTTCTGCGGTCGCCACACCAGCGCGGATTTGCGCGGCTCGCCGAATTTGGCTTCCAGCGCCTTGTTCACCGAGCCGAATTTGTCGGGTGCCGCGTAAATCTCGTGGCCGGACTCGCTCGATACCACGTCGTCGGCGCCGGCTTCGAGCGCCGCCTCGAACATCGCCTCGCCGTTCGCCACCTTGGCGTCGTATTCGATGACGCCGACATGATCGAACATGAACGAGACCGCGCCGGTCTCGGCCAAATTGCCGCCGCTCTTGGTGAAGGTCGCGCGCACCTCGCCCGCGGTGCGGTTGCGGTTGTCGGTCAACACTTCGACGATCACCGCGACGCCGCCCGGCCCATAGCCTTCGTAGCGGATCTCCTCGTAACTCTCGGCGTCGCCGCCGGACGCCTTCTTGATGGCGCGCTCGATGGTGTCCTTGGTCATGTTCTCGGCGCGCGCCGCGATGATGGCTGCGCGCAGCCGCGCGTTCATGGCCGGATCGGGCGTGCCGAGTTTTGCGGAGACGGTGATTTCGCGGGCGAGCTTGCCGAACAATTTCGACTTCACCGCATCCTGCCGCCCCTTGCGGTGCATGATGTTCTTGAACTGTGAATGGCCGGCCATCGTTCATTCCTTACGTCTATCGCGACACTTGATATTTCCGCCGCTACGGGAGCGCAATACCGGCGGCATCCGGCACGCCCGCGGCCGCGGCCGCATAGGCGGCGCCGATCGCCCGCACGCGGTCGGCGTGATTAAGGTCGGACGCGTTGAGCTGATAATAGACCGTCGCCTCGTTGGTGCCGCGCCCGCGAAAATGCTGATTGAGAAAGCCGAACACCTGCCGGTCGGCGGTGCCGTTGGTGGGGTCGGTCGGCAACGGCCGCGTCCACCACGGGATGGCCTGATGGCATTCGAGCTTGTCGAACATCAGGCAGTTCGGATCGACCCAGCCGCCAAATTGTTGCACGAACACGCCGCGGCCGGGACCGACCGATTCCCACTGATCGATGCAAAATGGTGCGCCGTGTATCGGGATGCACGAACCAACGTAGCGCGAAAGCCCAGTGATGATCTTTGATCGCAGCCAGCATCGAACTCAAATGATTATCGGCCCACCAATTGTCGTCGTCGAGATAGGCGACATAGCGGCTGTTGGCGAGATAGGTCAAAACGCAACGCAGCACGCCGCCGTCATAGGCCGGGTGCAGGCCGCCATGGCGCACCGACGTCGAATAGCCGGGATCAATGACATTGACGCAGCAATGGGCGGGACGCTCGGCGCAGATCGCGTCGATAAGCCCAACATCGCCGTCCGGCCGGTCGATGCCGATCAGAATCTGCATACGGCGCGCCGGCGCCTGCCTGAACACCGACTGCAGAGCTTCTTTCATCGTCGGGCGGATGATGGTCGGCATGATCACGGCAACGTCGGCCGGCCGCTGCAGATCGAAATCCGCTGCCGCGTAGGTTTTGAAGTAGGACGGTGCTGTCATGGTTTTAGGAGATAGAGCGGACCGCGCCGAAAACTCAAGACCAGAAAACCGGGCTGGCCTGGTCCAGGCAGCCGCCGAGCCGCACCGCGCCGACCCGCGTTGCCAGGCCGGTCGCCGGGTCGGTCTCGACGGCAACGGCGCACAGCGTCGCCGCGCCGGTCGCCGGCTCGAACCGCGCCGACGAAATGCGCTGCAGGAAACGCTGCATCGGCTCGTCCTTGCCCATGCCGATCACGGAATCAAAATCGCCGGTCATGCCGACATCGCTCATGAACGCGGTGCCGCCGGCAAGCACGCGCAGATCGGCGGTCGGCACATGGGTATGGGTGCCGACCACGAGGCTCGCGCGACCGTCGCAGAAATGGCCGAACGCCTGCTTCTCGCTGGTCGCCTCGGCATGGATGTCGACGATGATGGCATCGGCAGCTTTGCCCAGTGGGCATGCCATGAGCTCGCGGTCGACGGCGGCGAACGGATCGTCGAGCGGGTCCATAAAGATGCGGCCCATGGCATTGATCACCAGCACGCGCGCGCCGTTCTTGGCCTCGATCATGGCGGCGCCGCGGCCCGGCGTGCCAGCCGGATAATTGATCGGGCGGATCAGCTTCGGCGCCCGCTCGATGAAAACCAGCGCCTCCTTCTGATCCCAGGCATGATTGCCGAGTGTAATGGCATCGGCGCCGGCCTCGATCAGCTCGCGATAGATCGCCTCGGTGATGCCGAAACCACCGGCCGCGTTCTCGCCATTGACCACGACCAGATCGAGCTTCCATTTCTCGACCAGGCCGGGCAGGCGCTCAATGACGACAGTCCGCCCGCTGCGGCCGACGATATCGCCGACGAAGAGAATGCGCATACTTACTTGCCTCGCAAATCGATCACCTCGCGCTCGGTTAGCACGAGATCGAGGCGCTCGTCGCGCGGTGTCGTCGGAATTTTTGGAACCTCCTGGGCGGCAAAGGCAATGCCGACGGCGGTGACCGGCTTCAACGCCCGCAACCGATGGATGGTCATGTCGTAATAGCCGGCGCCGTAGCCGAGCCGGTGGCCGGCACGATCGAACGCCAACAACGGCACCAGCAGAATATCCGGCTCCACTTCCGGCGCCTCCGGCTTCGGCTCGCGAATCCCCCACTGCCCGCGATCAAGAGCCGCGCCGAATTCCCACGCCCGCATGACCAGCGGCTTGCCGCGACCGGCAATCGCCGGCAGCGCCAGCCGCGCGCCGGCTTCGGCGAGCTTTTGTAGGAGCGGCAGCGGATTGATCTCGCTCTTGAGCGGCATGAAGCCGGAGATGATTGTGCTCAGCGCAAGCACGAGCGGAAATTTTCGTGCGGCAATCGTCTCAGCGGCGGCCATGCGCTCGTGCGCGGGCAATGCATCGCGAAGCGCAGTCGCGTCTTGGCGAAGCGCTGCCTTTAAATCCTCTACGCGCGTCGATGATGTCATGCAGTGAATTAAGTGCGGAGCCGCGCCGGCCGTAAGAGGCTGATCCCGGGAACCTACATAAGTAGGTGGGCGCCATATGACCGAACCCAGGAGCTCGGCCAGGGACAGCTCCCTGAGGGATCGTAAGGCCCCGGAAGTGTGCTCCTACGCACCGGGCAGCCCCGCTTTGACAATGTAGTAGGTTGCGAGGGGCGACGCCACTTGATCTGCACCGGCCCGCGCGACGCGTCCTTATGCCTTAACGCCGTGCAACCATGCCGATGCATGACGTATCGCCGTATCGACGGTATGGTAGCCTTGAGCTGGTTCAGTACGGTCTTTTGCCGGGCGGCAGATGCGGCGGCGCGAGCTTCTCACGTTAATGGGCGCCGCAGCGGCATGGCCGCTGGCTGCGCACGCGCAACAGTCCGCTGGTCCGCTCATCGGTTTTCTCGGCAGCGAATCGGCCGATGCCTGGGCAAACCGGCTGAGCGAATTTCGCCGCGGATTGAACGACCTCGGTTACGCCGAAGGACAAAATCTGACCGTCGTCTATCGTTGGGCCGAGGGCCGCAACGAACGATTGCCGGCAATGGCGGCCGACCTGGCCGCTCAGCCAGTGAAAGCGATCATAGCGCCTGGCAGCACGCCCGCGGCCCTTGCCGCTCAGGCCGCGACCAAAACTATACCGATCATATTCGAGATCGCGTCAGACCCGGTCGAATTTGGCCTCGTCGCCAGCCTGAACCAACCCGGCGGCAATATCACCGGCGTCACGACGTTGAATTCGGAAATAAACGCGAAACGTCTTGAGCTCCTGCACAGCATGGTGCCCGCCAGTACCGTTCTCGGCCTGCTCGTCAACCCGACCAACACCAAGCTCGCGGCGGCAAACGTCAAGAGCCTGCAGGCCGCCGGGCATCAAATGGGGCTGGAACTGCGCGTGCTGAACGCCAGTGCCGCAGACGAGTTCGAGGCTCGCTTTGCTGACCTGAAACAATCAAAGGCGGAGGGACTTTTGATTGTCGCCGATCCGCTGTTCAGCAGCCATGCCGGACAGCTCGCCGA
The DNA here is from genome assembly GCA_963821175.1 of uncultured Alphaproteobacteria bacterium. Taxonomy (GTDB): domain Bacteria; phylum Pseudomonadota; class Alphaproteobacteria; order Rhizobiales; family Xanthobacteraceae; genus BOG-931. Next base: position 152,082 of record CAWGCU010000014.1, on the reverse strand, counting down.
ACTTTCGCTTCGTTATGCGATGCCGGCCGTCTACCAATTTCGCGAATTCGTCACGGCCGGCGGTCTGCTCAGCTATGGAACGAGTTTCTCCGCCACCTTTCGCACCGTCGGCAACTACACCGGCCGCATTCTCAAAGGCGAGAAGCCGGCCGATTTGCCGGTTCAGCAGGCTACCCTGGTCGAGCTCATCATTAATCTGAAGACCGCCAAGACGCTTGGCATTACCGTCCCGTTGTCGGTGCTCGGCCGCGCCGACGAAGTGATCGAATAGTCGGCGTTGCCGATGAACGGACGCCTTACCCCAGCGCGACGCCGTTGCCGCCGCCGGACTGGTTGAGCTTCTTGGTGATGATCTCGATGCGCTCGGCGGCGGCGGTGAGCGCTGCGGCCACAGCGGACTGCACGGTCTTGGCCTGGTCGGCGGCGGTCGCGCGCGCATCCGCCAAAACAGCGACTTCGTCTTCGAGCCGCTTGATGCGTTGCGCGTTCTCGGACAGCACGTCGGCTATCGTGAGCGCCGCCATCACGGTGAGCCTGGTGTCGCCGATTTCGCCGAATTTTGTGCGTAGCCCCTCGATCCGGACGTCGAGGTCGCGGGCGAGCTCCATGAGGTGGCCTTCCTGGCCGTCCTCGCAGGCCATGCGGAACTGCCGCCCGTTGATGGTGACGCTGACCTGGGACATTGCCCCTCCCCCAACGCAAACTCTTTTCAGCCGCTGCCCGCGGCCTCGCTCAGCCGCCGGGCTCCAGCACGCCTCGGATCGTATCGATGGCCTGATCGATGCGCTGCGCCACTTCCCGATTGGCGGTCTCGAGCGCGCGGCTGCGGGCCGCGGCCTGGTCGAGCTCGCCGGCGAGGCGTGAGCGGTCATTGTCCAGCGCGTGGACCTGATTGGCGAGCGCCTCGACGCCGCGGTCGGCCTCGCGCCGACGCTCCGCCGCCTCATCCAACGCCTCAAGCGCCAGCGTCAAACGGCGGCTTGCAGCCTCGATCGAATCGGTTTCGCTCATGCGCCTACCCGGCTGTCGCAAAGGGCGCAAAAATTGTGCGACGGCAATCAGTTACGAAAGGAAGCTTACGTCGCATCGAGCTAGAGCGTCAACGCCTAACGTATGCGTCTCATCCGTGCCTGTGCATGACGCCGCCGCGCCCGGAACCCGTAATTGACTCAATCGGTCCCCATGTTATCTGTGCCCAGCCCTTCAAATAACCGCGGCCGCTTCGCTCCTGTGCCGCGCTTGGCCAGTCCCATGACGATGCCCGAACGTTCGCTTGCGGCAAGCGCCGCGGAACCTTCACGCTTTCCCTCAAGTAGCTTGCCCTCGAGCGGCTCGAGCCCGGGCGCGCGCGCCGACCACGACCGCATGGCGAATGCCATCCGGGCGCTGGCGATGGACGCGGTCGAGCAGGCCAAATCCGGCCATCCCGGCCTGCCCATGGGCGCGGCCGATATCGCCACCGTGCTGTTCACGCGCTTCCTCAAATTTGATCCCGCCGATCCGGCGTGGCCCGACCGCGACCGCTTCGTGCTCTCCGCCGGCCACGGCTCGATGCTGCTCTATGCGCTGCTGCATCTTACCGGCTACGAGGCGGTGACCATCGACGAGCTCAAGCGCTTCCGCCAGATCGGCTCGCTCACGCCGGGACACCCGGAGCACGGCCACACGCCCGGCGTCGAAACTACCACCGGGCCGCTCGGCCAGGGTTTGGCCAATGCGGTCGGCATGGCGATCGCGGAGCGGCACCTCGCCGCCGTGTTCGGCAGCGCCATCGTCGATCACTCGACCTACGCGCTCGTTTCCGACGGCGACCTGATGGAAGGCATCAGCCAGGAAGCCATCGCGCTCGCCGGACACCTCAAGCTGCAAAAGCTGATCGTGCTGTTCGACGACAACGGCATTTCGATCGACGGGCCGCTCATGCTTGCGGATTCCGTCGACCAGGTGAAACGCTTCGAGGCGGCGGGCTGGGCGGCAAGCCGCATCGACGGCCACGATCCCGTAGCAATCGCCGCGGCGCTCGAAGCCGCCAAAAAATCCGAGCGGCCATCGATGATCGCCTGCCGCACCACCATCGGCTTCGGCGCGCCGGGCAAAGCCGGCAAGTCATCGGCCCACGGCTCGCCGCTCGGCGCCGACGAGATCAAGGGTGCGCGCGAAAAGCTGGGCTGGACTTTTGCGCCATTCGAAATTCCGACCGCCATTCGCGAAGCATGGCGCGCCGCTGGCGCGCGGGGCAAACCGGCGCGGCTGGCCTGGAAGGAGCGCCTCGCCGGCAGCGATCCGCTGCACCACGCCGAATTCGAGCGCCGCCTGCGCGGCGAGCTTTCCGAGCTACTCCCCGGCGCGGTGCGCGCGCTGAAGGAAAAGCTGGCAGAGGCTCCGAAGGAGATAGCGACCCGCTCGGCGTCCGAACTGGCGCTGGAATCGCTGACCGCGGCGCTGCCGGAAATGCTCGGCGGCTCGGCCGACCTCACCGGCTCCAACAATACGCGCACCAAGGCGATGAAAGTGCTCGACGCGGCGAACTATTCCGGCACCTTCATTCATTACGGCGTGCGTGAGCACGGCATGGCGGCGGCCATGAATGGCATGGCGCTGCACGGCGGCATCATCCCCTACTCCGGCACGTTTTTGGTGTTCTCCGATTATTGCCGGCCGGCGATCCGCTTGGCGGCGCTGATGGGCCAGCGCGTCATCCATGTGATGACCCACGATTCCATCGGGCTCGGCGAAGACGGCCCGACCCACCAGCCGGTCGAGCATCTCGCCGCGCTGCGCGCCATACCAAATCTCAAAGTGTTTCGGCCAAGCGACGTGGTCGAGACCGTCGAGTGCTGGCAGCTGGCGCTTGAATCGAAAGACGCCCCCAGCGTGCTGGCGCTGACGCGGCAAAACCTGCCGCAACTGCGCCTGGGCTTTGACGAGCATAATCGCTGCGCGGCCGGCGCCTATGAGCTGATCGCGGCCGACGACGATTCCGCCGTCGTCTCGCTGTTCGCCACCGGCTCGGAAATCGCCATCGCGGCCGAAGCGAAGAAGCTTCTCGCCGCGCGCAAGATTTCGGCACGCGTCGTCTCGGTGCCGTGCTTCGAGCTTTTCCTCGCCGCGCCGGCGGCAAAACGCGCCGCGGTCGTCGGCCAGGCGCGCGTCAATGTCGCGGTGGAAGCCGGCATCCGCCAGGGCTGGGACGCCATCATCGGCTCGGACGGAGTTTTTGTCGGCATGACCGGCTTCGGCGCCAGCGGGCCGTACAAGGAGCTTTACCAGCACTTCGGCATCACCGCCGAAAAGGTGGCGCAAGCCGCATTGAGCAAATTGAGTTGAACCCGCGGTACATTGAATGCGGCGCTGGTTTCTTAGCTACCACTCGCCCGATCAGGCGCTGGCGGAACGGCTCAAAGCCGCCATCGAGCGCAAAGATTCCTCCACCCGCGTCTTCTTCGCGCCGACGCATCTGCGGGCCGGCGGCTCGTGGTCGGCGCAATTGGCCCAGGAGATCGCCGACGCGAACGCGTTCATCCTGTTGGTCGGCGAAGCCGGCGTTGGGCAATGGCAGGTGCCCGAATATGACGAGGCGCTCGACCGCTGGGTGAAGTCGCCCGCCGATTTTCCGCTGATCGTCGTGTTGCTCGAAGGCCAGTCGGTGCCGGGCCTGCCCTTTGTCCGGCGCCTGCACTTTGTCATCAGCCCCGATCCGGCGTCGGAGAAGGATGTCGCCCGGCTGTACGACGCAGCGTCCGGCGGCGGCACGCGCCCCGGCGAATTATGGCGTTACACGTCGCCCTATCGCGGCCTCGAAGCGATGGAGGAGAAGGACAGCGATTATTTTTTCGGCCGCAAGACCGAGACCGTCGAAGTGCTGTCCGCGCTTGCCGGCGCGCCCGACCGGCTGCCGGTGCTGATCGGCAATTCCGGCGTCGGCAAATCTTCGCTGGCGAAAGCCGGCGTACTTGCCGCGCTCAAGCGCCAGGCCTGGCCCGAGGATGCCCGTGCGCCCAATGCCTGGCCGCCGGTTTTTCAGGACAGCCGCCAATGGTGCTATTTGTCGCTCAAGCCCGGCACCGATCCGCTCAAGGCGCTGGTCGAGGCGTTCCTCGACACCTGGCAGTTTGGCGCTACCGACTTTGAGCGGACCAAGCAGCAAAACGGCTGGATCGAGCTGCTGCGCGACGGCAAGGCGACGCTGTCGGACCTGATCGAAGCCACCGAACGCCGCCGCAAGGAACTCGATCAAGCAAAGCCGCCGGGCTTTTTTCTCTACATCGATCAGGGCGAGGAGCTTTACGCGCGCGCCGAGGACAGTGAGCGCCGGCGTTTCTCCGAATTGATCGCGGGCGCGCTGGCGGATTCGCGCCTGCACACGATGATGAGCATGCGCTCCGATTTCCTCGGCCATCTGCAACGCGACGAGCCGTTGTTCAGGGCCCGCCAGCACATCGACGTGCCGCCGCTGCGCGAGGCCGAACTGCGCGAGGTCGTCAGCCGTCCGGCGCAACTCTTGGCGGCGAGGTTCGAGACCGAGGGGCTGATCGACATCATCACCCGGCGCACCGCCGAGGATTCGATCAAGGACGTCGGCGCGTTGCCGCTGCTCTCCTACACGCTCGACGACATGTGGGCGCAGATGGTGCGGACCGACGACGGCGTGCTGCGCCTGCCGGCGCAATCGTTCGAGCTCGGCGGCGTGCTGGTCGACCGCGCCGACAAGTTTCTGGCGACGCATCCCGGCGCCGAGGATGCGCTGCGGCGGGTCTTGACGCTCCGCCTCGCGGCCGTGCGCGACGACGGCGAGCCGACGCGACGCCGCGCCGCGCGCGCCGAATTCTCCGACGAGGAATGGCGGCTGGTTTCCGAACTGGCCGATTATCCCAACCGGCTTCTGGTCACGGCGGCGACAGCGGCGGGCGACACCTACGCCGAAGTGGCGCACGAGGCGATCTTTCGCCGTTGGGGCACACTGCGCGAATGGATCGCCGCGGAGCGGGAATTTCTCATTTGGCGCAGCGGGCTCGAAGCCGCACGCCGCGCTTGGCAGGCGGCACCGCAGCGTTCCAAGAACGACGCCCTGCTGATGGGCTTTGCGCTGTCACAAGCCCGAACCTGGCTTGCCAAGCGCGCAGCCGATCTGCCGCCGCCCGACCGCGACTTCATCGCGCTGAGCCGCAAGACCGCGAGCCGGCGCTCTTTGCGCATGCGAGTTCTGGTTGGCGGATTGGCGCTGCCGATCGCCCTCATCGCGTTGGTCGTCATCTTCTTTGTCGGCAAGATGGTCTGGCGGGAATTCGAAGTCGTGCGCCCGTTCATGCAGGCGACGATCAAGCCCCATGTCTTGACCGCAGCGACCGAGGCGGCGCTCAAACCGGGCGATGTGTTTCGCGAATGCGCCGTCGACGGCGGCACGGATTATTGCCCACCGATGGTGGTGGTGCCGGCCGGTTCATTCATGATGGGATCGACGGTGCCGGACCAACCGACGTCAAAACCGCAGCACAAGGTCGCAATCGCCGCACCCTTTGCCGTATCGAAATACGAGCTGACATTCGACGAATGGGATACCTGCGTGGCCTACGGCGATTGCAGCAGTGTCGATGATGCCGGCTATGGCCGCGCCCAACAGCCGGCCATCGACATCAGCTGGACTGGGGCGCGAACCTATGTCGCGTGGCTGTCCAAGGTGACCGGCAAGCCTTATCGGCTCCTCAGTGAAGCTGAATATGAATATGCGACGCGGGCGGGAACGCAGACGCTTTATCCCTGGGGCGATGAGCTCGGCAAGAACAACGCCAATTGCAAAGACTGCGGCAGCCCCTGGGACAGCGGACAGACCGCGCCGGTGGGCTCGTTCGCCGCCAATGCCTTCGGCCTTTACGACATGGCGGGCAACGTGTTCGAGTGGGTCGAGGATTGCTGGCACGACAATTTCGATGGCGCGCCGGCCGATGGATCGGCCTGGGTCACCGGCGACTGCAGCAAGCGGGTGATCCGCGCCGGTTCCTGGTATTACCCGTCGGACCTCGTCCAATCGTTTTTCCGCTATTGGATCAAACTTGACGGCTGGAGTACCGGCACAGGATTCCGGGTTGCCCGGACGCTTGTGCCGCCGACCGAGACTGTTAAATAGATTTCGTGAAAAAGCTGGATGCCCTGCATATATCAGGGCATGAGACTTGAGACCGGGAGCGAAAAATGTCGGTACGGGTTGCCATCAACGGGTTCGGCCGCATCGGCCGCAATATCCTGCGCGCCATCGTCGAGGCCGACCGTAGCGATATCGAGGTCATCGCGGTGAACGATCTGGCGCCGGTGGAGACCAATGCGCATCTGTTGCGCTTTGATTCGGTGCACGGCCGATTCCCCGGCGAGGTCACGGTCAAGGGCGACAGCATCAGCGTCGGCAACGGCGCCATCAGGATCACCGCCGAACGCGATCCGGCAAAGCTGCCGTGGAAGGAGCTCGGCATCGACGTCGCGCTGGAATGCACCGGCATCTTCACGTCGAGGGACAAGGCCGCGGCGCACCTGGCCGCCGGCGCCAAGCGCGTGCTGATCTCGGCGCCGGCCGACGGCGTCGATCTCACCGTGGTCTACGGCGTCAACCACGACAAGCTCACCAACGCGCACACCGTCGTCTCCAACGCCTCGTGCACCACTAATTGCCTCGCCCCTGTTGCCAAGGTGCTCAACGACGCCGTCGGCATCGACAAAGGTTTCATGACCACGGTGCACTCCTATACCAACGACCAGCCGTCGCTCGATCAGGTGCACAAGGATCTCTATCGCGCCCGCGCCGCGGCGCTGAACATGATCCCGACCTCGACCGGCGCCGCCAAGGCCGTCGGCCTGGTGTTGCCGGAGCTCGCCGGGCGCCTCGACGGCGTTGCGATCCGCGTGCCGACGGCGAACGTCTCGGTGGTGGACTTCAAGTTCGTCGCCAAGCGCGCCACGTCGAAGGACGAGATCAACGCCGCGGTCAAACGCGCCGCCGAGCAGCAGCTCAAGGGCATCCTCGGCTATACCGACGCGCCCAATGTCTCCAGCGACTTCAACCACGACCCGCACTCGTCGGTTTTCCACATGGACCAGACCAAAGTGCTGGACGGCACGCTGGTGCGCGTGATGTCGTGGTATGACAACGAGTGGGGCTTCTCCAATCGCATGGTCGACACCGCGGTCGCGATGGGCAAGCTCGGCTGAAGGTCATCGCTTCGCAAGCTTTCGCATCGTGCCGGCCATGAACGCGTTCCGCAGCCTCGATGATGCCGACGTCAAAGGCAAACGCGTGTTGTTGCGCGTCGACCTCAACGTGCCGATGCAGGACGGCAAGGTTGCCGACGCGACCCGCATCGAAGAAATCGCCCCGACCATCACCGAGCTCGCCGACAAAGGCGGCAAGGTGATTTTGCTGTCGCATCTCAATCGGCCGAAGGGGTTTGACCCGAAGGATTCGCTCAAACCCGTCGCCGCGGCGGTCTCGCGGATCGTGAAGCGGCCGGTGGCTTTCGCCGAAGATTGCATCGGCCCGAAAGCGGTAGACGCCATCGCCAAGATGAAGAACGGCGATATTCTTTGTCTCGAAAACACCCGCTTCCATCCTGAAGAAGAAAAAAACGATCACGCGTTTGCCAAAAAGCTCGCCGCGCTTGGCGATCTGTTCGTCGATGACGCCTTCTCGGTCGCCCACCGCGAGCACGCCGCCAACACCGCGATCGTGACGGTGTCGAAGCTCCCGGCCTATCCCGGCCGCGCCATGAAGGCGGAGCTCGATGCGCTGCAAAAAGCGTTCGAGACGCCGCAGCATCCGGTGGTGGCGATCGTCGGCGGCGCCAAAATCTCCACCAAGCTCGATCTGCTCGGGCATTTGTTGTCGAAAGTCGAGACGCTGATCATCGGCGGCGGCATGGCCAACACGTTCCTCGCCGCCCAAGGCAAGCCGATCGGCAAGTCGCTGTGTGAAAACGATCTGATCGCCAACGCCCGCGACATCATGGCCAAGGCCAAGGCGCTCAAACGCGAGATCGTGCTGCCGGTCGATGTGGTGGTGGCGCAAAAGCTCGCCGCGCATGTGCCGACGCGGGTGGTCGCGGTCGAGAACGTCGGCGCAACCGACATGATTTTGGACATCGGCCCGCGCAGCATCGAGCACGTCATCTCGGTGCTGGCCCGCTCAAAAACCCTGGTCTGGAACGGCCCGTTCGGCGCCTTCGAGGTCGAACCGTTCGACACCGGCACGATCGAGGTAGCGGAAGCGGTGGCGGAACTCACCGCGGCCAAAAAGCTTGTCAGCTTTGCCGGCGGCGGCGATACCGTGGCGGCGCTCAATGTGGCGGGCGTCATGGGCCGCCTGAGCCATGTCTCGACCGCCGGCGGCGCATTCCTGGAATCGCTCGAAGGCAAGACCTTGCCGGGGGTGAAAGTGCTCATGGTCCGCGAGACTTCCGCGGCCACGAGCGCGTAGAATAAAGTCAAACACGCTGCCGAATCGCGGCGCCGACGCTTGGAGAGGACGATGAATCTCAGCGAATTGAACAAGGTGGCGGAGGCCATGGTCGCCCCCGGCCGCGGCATTCTGGCCGCCGATGAATCCACCGGCACCATCAAAAAGCGCTTCGATACGCTCGGCGTGGAATCGACCGCCGACACAAGGCGCGACTATCGCGAAATGCTGTTCCGCACCAAGGAGGCGATGTCCAAATATATTTCCGGCGTCATCCTCTATGACGAGACCATCCGCCAGAACGCCAAGGACGGCACGCCGCTGGTCAAACTGATCGCGCAAGCCGGCGCGCTGCCCGGCATCAAGGTCGACAAGGGCGTCAAACCGCTGCCGAACTGCCCGGGCGAAGTGGTCACCGAAGGCCTCGACGGCCTCGGCGAGCGGCTCGCCGAATATCGCGAGCTCGGCGCCAAGTTCGCCAAATGGCGCGCCGTGATCGACGTCGGCGCCGGCATTCCGAGCTACAACTGCATCTCGGCCAACGCGCACGCACTCGCCCGCTACGCGGCGCTGTGCCAGGATCAAGGCATCGTGCCGATCGTCGAGCCCGAGGTGCTGATGGACGGCGATCACGATATCGACCGCTGCTACCAGATCACAGAATGGACGCTCAAGACGGTGTTCGAGCAACTTTACTACGCCCGCGTTGCGCTCGAAGGCATCGTGCTCAAGCCGAACATGATCGTGCCCGGCAAGAAATCGGGCAAGCGTGGGTCAGTCGAAGAAGTCGCGGAGAAGACGCTACGCGTTCTGAAAGAATGCGTGCCGGCCGCCGTACCCGGCATCGCCTTCTTGTCCGGCGGCCAGTCCGACGAAGATGCCACCGCGCATCTCGACGCCATCAACAAGATGGGCCCGCTGCCGTGGCACGTCTCATTCTCCTACGGCCGCGCGCTGCAAGCGGCACCGCAAAAGACCTGGTCGGGAAAATCCGAAAACGTCGCGGCAGCGCAACGCGCCTTCAACCACCGCGCCATGATGAACAGCCTCGCCGCCCTCGGCCAATGGAAAGCCGACCTGGAACGGAAAGCGGCGTAGTTTTCTTCGTCATTCCCGCGCAAGCGGGAATCCATACCCACGGTCGGAGCGGATGCTGCATGAGCGGTGATTATGGTTCCCCGCTTTCGCGGGGACGACGACGGGGATGACCCAACAGCGCCCGCGCCAGCGACTCTACCTTGTTACGCCCGAACTGGGCGAAACCGCAGCTTTCGTAAATGCGCTCGACGCCGCCCTTGCCACCGCCGACATCGCCGCCGTGCTGCTGCGCCTCGCTGACGCCGACGAGCGCGCCCTCGTCAATCGCGCCAAGACGGTGGCGTCAGCGGTGCAGCGTCGCGACATCGCGCTTCTGCTCGACGGTCGGCCTGAAATTGTCGGCAAGGTCGGCGCCGATGGCGCCCATCTGACCGGCATCGAGGCGTTCACCGCGGCGCTGCCAAGCCTCAAACCCGACCGCATTGCCGGCGCCGGTGGCTTGCGCAGCCGTCATGATGCCATGCTGGCCGGCGAATCTGCCGCCGATTATGTGCTGTTCGGCGAGCCCGATCGCCGCGGCAACCGGCCGCAATGGGAGGCGGTGGAAGACCGGGTCAAATGGTGGGCCGATCTCGTCGAAGTGCCGTGCATCGGCTATGCCGGAGAGGCGGGCGAAGTCCGGCTGCTGGCCCAGGCCGGCGCCGATTTCGTCGCGCTTGGTGATTGGATATGGACGCATCCGCAAGGCGCAGCCGCGGCGGTGACGATGGCGGCAAGCGCGCTGGCCGAGCCGGTGCCGTGACCGCTTTGGCACGCTCGCTCATGATCGCGCTTGCGCTCGCGGCGCTCGCCATAGCGATTTTGCCGTTGCCCGCTGCCGCGCAAAATCCGCCGGCAACGCCGAAAGCGCAACCGGCAAAACCGAAACCGCAGCCGCCCGTTGCGGCGCCAAGCACGCCGGCACCGGCACTCGCCACCAACGGCCGGCCGCCGGATCTTGCCTTCGGCGCCTTCCAGCGCGGCTATTTCATCACCGCATTCGCGCTAGCGACCAAGAATGTCGACGACAAGGCCGATCCAAAAGCGATGACGCTGCTCGGCGAGATTTACGCCAACGGCCTCGGCGTGCCGAAGAACGATCAAAAAGCCGCCGAATGGTACAAGCTCGCCGCCGACCGCGGCGACCGCGAGGCGATGTTCGCGCTCGCCATGTTCCGCCTCGAAGGCCGCGCCGGCCCGCGCGACCGCGACGCCAGCGCCAAATGGCTCGCGGCAGCGGCAAAGCTCGGGCAGCCGCTCGCCGCTTACGATCTGGCGCTGCTCTATATCGAGGGGCAATTGTTCCCGCAGGATTTCAACCGCGCCGCCGAATTGATGCGCGTCGCTGCGCAGGCCGGCAATCCGGAAGCCCAATATGCGCTCGGCACCTTGTACAAGGGCGGCCGCGGCGTAGCGAAAGACATGCACCAGGCGGTGTATCTGTTCGGGCTCGCGGCGCTTGCCGACTATACCGACGCCCAAGTCGAATACGCCATCGCGCTCTATAACGGCGACGGCGTCGAGCGCAATCAGCAGGTCGCAGCGGCCCTGTTCCACAGGGCGGCGCTCAAGAACAATCCAGTGGCGCAAAACCGCCTCGCCCACATCCTCGCCTCAGGCCTTGGCGCGCCCGCCGATCCGGTCGCCGCCACCAAGTGGCACCTGGTCTCGAAAGCGCGCGGCGAGACCGATCTCGCGCTCGACGATTTTGTCGCCAAGCTCGACCCGGAGAAGCGCGCGGCGGGCGAGGCGGCGGCGAAGAAGTGGATTGATGCGCTGAAGGGGCCGCCGTTGTAAAAACCCCTCCCTCGCTTGCGGGGGAGGAGGCGAGCGAAGCGCGAGGGTCGTAGCCCGGATGGAGCGCAGCGAAATCCGGGGCGGCATCGACGCCTCGTGGCAATCCCGGATTACGCCGCGCTCCATCCGGGCTACGCATTTGAAAGATCGTGCAAAAATCGCATCCTTGCAAATCTTTACCGCGGTGATCGATTTTCGGTTGCAATCGCATCGTGCGTCGACGCCGTTGCGATCCAATGTTTCACGGCAACAAAGCCGCTGCTTCAATAACTTACAAGGACAACGCGTCCCCAATTCGGCGACCGCATTTGACAACCGTCCCCGCATCGTTTTGAAAGCAAATCCCGCTCACCAAGGGACGCCTTCCGGAAGGCAAGCCGTGAGGTGGAGTGGGTGCGGTTCCCGCGGGCGGATTTGCAGTCCGCTCCCGGGCGGCTTCGGGCATCATGTCCGCCGGTACTACGGCCGGTGCGTGGGGTGCTTCCACTGGGCTGGGACAGGAAAGCGCGGGTAACGCCCGTGCGGACCACGTCCCAGGAAACCTGGCCTGGAGCCGAGCCAAGGGGTCAAAGCCTTGGCAAGCGCCGCGGTGGAGCGCCGAAAGGCGAGCGCGCTGCGATCAGCGCGCTGCCGTGCTCCGCTGAGCACGGCCATGGTAAGTGCGCCTTTTCGGCGCTCCGCCTCCCTTTATTTTTTTGGAGGCAAAAAATTCGTGGCTTTGGTCTGCAAAACTCGGGCGCGGGTGCGTCGCGAGAATGAGATTGCTTGCTTCACCTCTCCCCGCGTGCGGGGAGAGGTCGAGTGAGCGTAGCGAACGAGGGTGAGGGGGCCTCTCCGCGATTCTGAGCGTTGCGGATGAAGCGATACGTTGCAGACACTTCACCCATACTGCGCCCAGCGGAGAGGCCCCCTCACCCCACCCTCTCCCCGCACGCGGGGAGAGGGAGTCGCAAGCGGTAGCGGATGAGTGACTTGCGCCAAACCCCCGCGACAGGTACGGGACCGCCATGCTGCATTCCGCCGTCCTCAACGTCATGATCAAGGCCGCGCGCCGTGCCGGGCGCAGCCTCAAGCGCGATCTCGGCGAGATCGAGCATTTGCAGGTGTCGCTCAAGGGGCCGCGCAATTTCGTCACCGCCGCCGATCGCCGCGCCGAGCAGATCGTCTACGAGGAACTGGCCAAGGCGCGGCCGGCTTACGGCTTTCTCGGCGAGGAAGGCGGGGCGCGTCCCGGCACGGACACGAGCCATCGCTGGATCGTCGATCCGCTCGACGGCACCACCAATTTCCTGCACGGCATACCGCATTTCGCGGTGTCGATCGCGCTCGAGCGCGACGGTGCCATCGTCGCCGGCCTGACCTATAATCCGGCCAACGAGGAGCTGTTCATCGCCGAGCGCGGCAAGGGCGCCTATCTCAACGACCAGCGCATCCGGGTCGCGGCGCGCGAGCGCCTCGCCGATGCAATAGTCGCCTGCGGCCTGCCGCATTACGGCCGCGGCGGCGATCTGGCGCTGGCGCGTCACGAGATCGCCGCGGCGCAACAGAACTTTGCCGGATTGCGCCGTTATGGCGCGGCGACGCTCGATCTCGCCTGGATCGCCGCCGGACGGCTCGATGCCTATTGGGAGCGCGATCTGTCGCCGTGGGATCTCGCCGCCGGGTTGATCCTGGTGCGCGAGGCCGGCGGCTTCGTCAGCGACTGCGACGGCAAAGACGCTGTCTTGAGCAAGGGGCAAGTCGCCGCCGGCAACGACACCATGCACCGCGAGCTCCTTCGCCTGCTCAAGGCGGCAAATAAGGAAGCAGGTAAGGAGGCCAGTCAGGAGCCAAGCAAGGAGGCTGCTGCGCCGTAAGTGCCATCAACCCGCCGCAAAAGCTGCGCCAAGTCGCAGGTGCGACGGATAGTCAAGGGTGAAGAACGATGCTTTCTCCCGTCACACGCGCTATGCCATTATCAGGCGGCGATTCCGCGCGCTGAACCGGACCGATGGCGAACGACCTCACAAAACTTTCGTCACCCCGCATCTTCCTCATTCGGATGCTGGTGTTCCTGATCCTGTGCGGCCTGATCGCGTTCGTGCTGCAGCACCAGATTTTCAACGCCTTCCTCGCCAACCCTTGGCTCAACGGTCTGATCATCGCCGTGCTGTTGATCGGCATCATCCTGTCGTTCCACCACGTCATCCGGCTGTTTCCGGAAGTAGCCTGGGTCAACGGCTATCGCAGCGCCGATCCAAAACTTGCCGCCAAGCGCGAACCCAAATTGCTGGCGCCGATGGCGGCGATGCTCGGCGGCGAGCGGGTCGATCGCGTCGCCATCTCGGCGCAGACCATGCGCGCCTTTCTCGACTCGCTGGCGAACCGGCTCGACGAAGCGCGCGACATTTCGCGCTATCTCACCGGGCTGCTCGTCTTCCTCGGACTGCTCGGCACGTTCTGGGGCCTGATCGAGACCGTCGGTTCCGTCGGCACCATCATCAACGGCCTGAAAATCGGCGGCGACGCCGACACCGTGTTCGAGGCGCTCAAGGAAGGTCTCGCCGCACCGCTTGGCGGCATGGGCATTTCATTCTCGTCGTCGCTGTTCGGACTCGCCGGCTCGCTGGTGCTCGGCTTTCTCGATCTGCAGACCAGCCAGGCGCAGAACCGCTTCTACACCAATCTCGAAGACTGGCTCGCCACCACGGTGCAGGACGTCGGCACGACGAGCGGCAGCGCGGCGCTGCCCGCCGGCATCCTCGACGCCTTCGAGCGGCTGCGCCATTCGGTCGACGAAGGCGGCGCCGGCAAGGCGACGACGACCGCCATGGCCAATCTCGCCGAGGCGATCCAGGGGCTCGTGCAACATATGCGCAGCGAGCAGCAGATGATCCGCGACTGGGCCGACGAGCAGGCCAAGCTCAACCGCGACCTGCGCCGCTTCATGGAGCAGGTGGCGCGCGAACCCGCTGAGAGATAATCAGCGAACAAATATCTAGGAGGCCCCGTGGCGCTCTCCCGCAGCCGTCGCGATAGCGGCATGAACTACTGGCCGGGTTTCGTCGACGCCTTGTCGACGCTGATCCTGTGCGTCATCTTTCTGCTCACCGTGTTCATGGTGGCGCAATTCTTCCTGTCGCAGGAAGTCGCCGGCAAGGACACCGCGCTGGCGCGGCTCAATGCGCAGATCTCGCGGCTGAGCCAGCTGTTGTCGCTGGAGCAGACCGGCAAAGCCAATCTCGAGGACCAGATGGCGCAGCTGCGCGCATCGCTGTCGGCCGCCGAAGGCGAGCGCGACCGGCTGCGCGGCGCTGCCGGCGCCAGCCCAAATCCCGCACCGGGACCGGGCGAAGGCGATAACGCCAGGATCGATCTGGAGAAGGATGCGACCGCGCGCGCCGTGGCGCAGATCGAGAACCTCAATCAGCAGATCAGCGCGCTGCGCAAACAGATCGGCGCGCTCGAAGACGCGCTCGGCGCGTCCGAGAAGAAGGACAAGGACTCGCAGCTGCGCCTCGCCGATCTCGGCCAGCGGCTGAACCTGGCGCTGGCGCAGCGCGTGCAGGAATTGTCGCGCTACCGCTCGGACTTTTTCGGCAAGCTGCGCGACATCCTCGGCAACCGGCCGGACATCCGTGTCGTCGGCGACCGCTTCGTGTTCCAGTCGGAAGTGTTCTTCGACTCGGCCAAGCCGCGCTGCGGCCGGAAGGCCGCGCCGAGCTCGACCAGCTCGCCGGCGCGCTGCTCGACCTGGAAAAGCAGATTCCGTCGGAGATCAACTGGGTGCTGCGCGTCGACGGCCACACCGACACCAGGCAGCTCAGCGCGACCTCGCCGTTCAAGTCGAACTGGGACTTGTCGGCGGCGCGCGCCATCTCGGTGGTGCAATATCTGATCAGCAAAGGCGTGCCGCCGCAGCGCCTCGTCGCCGCCGGTTTCGGCGAGTTCCAGCCGATCGATCAGGGCACCAGCGACGAAGCTTTTAGCCACAACCGCCGCATCGAGCTGAAATTGACGGAGCGGTGAAGATGCCGGCGGCGACGCTGCGCCGTTACCAGTCGCGCGATGAGGACGCCTCCATCGCGCTTTGGCTGCGGACCTGGCAGGACGCTTATCCGGAGCTTGATTTCGCCGAGCGGCTCGATTGGTGGCGCGAGCGCTGGCGCAACGAGCTGTTGCCGGCGGCCGAAGTGGTGATCGCGGAAGCCGACGGGACGATGATCGGCTTCGTCACCGTCGATCCGCGCACGTTTTATCTCGACCAGATCGTGGTGGCGCCGGAATATTGGCGCTCCGGCGTCGGCGCGACGCTGATCGCCGAAGCCAAGCGCATGTCACCGGCCGGCCTCGATCTCGACGTCAACATCGACAATGTCCGCGCTATCGGCTTCTACCGCCGGCTCGGATTTCTCATCACTGGCGCCGGCGTCAATCCGATTTCCGGCAAGCCGGTGCATCGCATGAGCTGGCGGCCGTGAAGTTAGGCCCCCTGAAACTGCAACTTCGCCAGCCGCGCATAGAGGCCGCCGCGCGCGACCAGCGTCTGGTGCGTGCCCTCCTCGACGATGCGGCCGGCGTCGAGCACCAGGATGCGGTCGCAGGACTGCACCGTCGCCAGCCGATGGGCGATCACCAGCGTGGTGCGCGTGCGCATCAGATCGCCGAGCGCGGCGGCGATCTGGGTCTCGCTTTCGGCATCGAGCGACGAGGTCGCCTCGTCGAGCAGGAGCAGCGGCGCGTCGCGCAGAATGGCGCGCGCAATGGCGATGCGCTGGCGCTGGCCGCCGGAGAGCGTGACGCCGCGCTCGCCGACCGGCGTGTCGAATTTTTGCGGCAACGCCGCGATGAAGGATGCGGCATGCGCCAACTCTGCCGCACGCGCCACGTCGGCATCGCTCGCATCGGGCCGGCCGAAACGGATATTGTCGCGCACCGACGTGGCGAACATCACGCTGTCCTGCGGCACCAGTGCGATGCGCGAACGCAAGTCCGCCGGATCGAGATCGGCAAGCCGCACGCCGTCGAGCGTGACGCGGCCGGCGGTCGGATCGTAGAAGCGCAGCAAGAGATGAAAGATCGTGCTCTTGCCGGCGCCGGACGGGCCGACGATCGCGACCTTCTCGCCCTGGCGCACGTGAAACGATACACCGTCGAGCGCGGAAACATTGGGCCGCGTCGGATAGGAGAATTTCACCTCTTCGAACGCGACCTCGCCGCGCGGCGGCGACGGCAGCGCGGCCGGATGCGGCGGGCGCGCGATCGCGGGCTTGATGGCGAGAATTTCGAACAGCCGCTCGGCCGCGCCCGAGGCTTGGGCCAGCTCGCCGCCGGTTTCCGACAGCGAGCCGAGCGCGCTCGAAGCAAGCACGGCATAGAGAATGAACTGGCTGAGGCGGCCTGGCGTCATATGTCCGGCCAGCACGTCCTGCGCGCCGATCCACAGCACGAGGACGACGCTGGTCGAAACCAGAAAGATCGCGAATGCGGTCAAGACAGAGCGCGCGCGAATGGAATCGCGGGCGGCGTCGAAAGCGCGCTCGACCGCGGCGCGGAAGCGCGCGATGCCGAGCCGCTCGTTGGTGAAGGCCTGCAGCACCCGCACCGCGCCGATCAATTCGGCAGCGTAAGCGGACGCATCGGCGAGCGTATCCTGGGCGGAGCGCGAGCGGCGGCGCACGGCGCGGCCGAAGGCGTAAAGCGGCAGCACGATGATCGGAATGGCGCCGAGCACGAAGGCCGACAGCCGCGGGCTCGTCACCAGCATCATTGCGCTGGCGCCGACGAACAGCACGCAGTTGCGCAAGGCGACCGAGACCGAGGAACCGACGGCGGCCTTGATCTGCGTGGTGTCGGCGGTGAGCCGCGAGATCACCTCGCCGGTCCTGGCCTCGTCGAAAAAGTCGGCGGAGAGCGACGTGAGGTGCGCGAATACGTCGCCGCGAAGGTCGGCGACGATGCGCTCGCCGAGCGTGGTGACCAGGAAATAGCGCGATGCGCTCGCCAGCGCCAGCAGCGCCGCGACGCCGATCATGACCAGAAAATAGCTGTCGATCAGCTCGACGCCACGCGCCGTGAAGCCGAAGTCGATCATGCGGCGTACCGCGATCGGCACGATCAGCGTGGTCAGCGCCGCCACGAGCAGCGCGCCGAGCGCGGCGAGCGCGCGTCCGCGGTAGCGCTTGACGTAGGGCAGCAGCGAGGCGAGCGGCCGCAGATTGGTCTTGCGCTTGTCCGGCGACGCCTCAGGCGGCAGCGCCGAGACCACCTGCTCGGCTGCCATCGCAGGCGCCAGCGTGGCCGCGTCATTGTCAGCAGTGAAATTCATGCGCCGCAATGCCTTTTTGGCCGCTCGGCCGCCGCGTTTGGCCGGACAATGCCGCTTGCGGGCCGCCCTGGCAACGTGCGCTTGGGGACACAGCGTCCGCTTGTCTCGCCGGGCCTGCCGCGGTATAGAGCGGCAAAATTCAGCAACACAGACAACCCCGGCGCGGTACCAACACCATGAAACCCGACCTCCATCCCGACTACCACACCGTCAAAGTGATCATGACCGACGGCACCGAATTCACCACCCGGACCACCTGGGGCAAGCCGGGCGATACGCTGCATCTCGACATCGACCCGAAATCGCACCCGGCCTGGACCGGCGGCCAGCAGCACCTGCTCGACCGCGGCGGCCGCTTGTCGCGCTTCAACAAGAAGTTCTCGGGCTTCCTCAAGGGTTAAATCCGCGGCGGCAAGACGACGATGGCAGACGGGCCGATGTCAGTCTTCAAAGTCGGCAAGGCCACCGTCACCCGCATCGAGGAAACCTACCTGCCGATCTATCCGGTGACGGATATTTTTCCGGCGGTGACCGAGGCGCAACTCGCCGAGCACGCGCACTGGCTCAGCCCGCATCACTACGATCCGGCTTCGCGCAAGATCAAGCTAAGCGTGCACAGCTGGCTCCTGCAGCTCGACGGCCGCAAGATCCTGATCGACGGCTGCTGCGGCAACCAGAAATCGCGGCCGCTTGCGGCCGGCGTGGAACATGCTCGACACGCCGTGGCTCGACCGGCTCGCGACAGCCGGCGCGCGGCCCGACGAAATCGATCTGGTGATGTGCACGCACCTGCATCACGACCATGTCGGCTGGAACACCCAGCTCAAGGACGGCAAATGGGTGCCGAGATTCCCCAACGCGCGCTACGTGTTCTCAAAACTCGACTTCGATTATTTTCACAAGCTCGACAACGATCCCGCAACCGCGCCGACGGAATTCGGCTCGTTCCGTGAGTGCGTCGTGCCGGTGGTCGAAGCCGGGCGCGCCGATCTCGTGACCGGGCCGCATCGCCTCGACGAATTCATCGACATTCAACCCGCCGGCGGCCATTCACCGGGACATTTCGTTTTCAACCTGGACGTCGGCGGCAATCGCGCGACGCTCATCGGCGACGTCTTTCATCACCTGCTGCAGGTCTATTATCCGGATTGGAATTTCCCGAAGAACTCAGATGTCGAACAAGCAAGAGTCAGCCGCCGCCGCGTGCTGGACGATTGCGCCTCGACCGGCGCGCTGGTTTTCCCGGGCCATGTCGGCTTCCCGTTCGCCGGCCACATCGAGAAGATCGGATCGTCGTTCAAGCCGCGGTTTTGATCGCTCAGCGTCGCGCAACCACTTTGGCGAGCCGCTCGCTGGCCGTTTTGCTGACCACGATATCGTCAACCGCCAACTTGCCGCGATCCCTCGCCAGGGCGCGATAGAACTCGCCTTTCGACACCGGCGGCACTTCGGCGATGATCGTCCAGTTGTCGCCGTCGTCGGTGCTCTCGAAAACCTCGCCATCGGTATCGACGGCATAGAGCGCGCAACCGCCCGGCCATGCTTCGATGGTGAGCGCCGAGAACAAAGCGCGCTGGCCGTTCGGCAGGCCGCCGAGGAGACGCTGCCAGGTATTTCCGCCGTCGCGGCTGCGCGCGATCTTGCCGCGCGCTTTGCCGACCTCGTACCAATGCGATGGCCAGCCGACGCCCGCGGTGAGGAACACCGTATCCGGCTCGTCGGGATGAATGACGATGGCGTCGGGATAATCGGCGTGCGGCGGCATCGGATTCTTGCGCCAGGTGGCGCCGTCGTCGTCGCTCGACACCACTCCGACAATGCCGTTGGCGACGATGAGCCGGTGCGGCCGATCGGGGTGCACCAGCACGCGATGGATATCGCACTCGACCGGATCGGGATCGACAACAAGCTCGGTAAAGCTTTCGCCGAAATCCTTCGACACCAGCAAAGCGCCGATCTCGATGCCGACCAGCAAGCGGTCGCCGTCGAACACAATGTCCTTGACGTGACCGATGCGCGGCGGCGGCGGAAAGCACCATTTGCCGACACTGGGCGCGTTACGCAGCGCCGGCAGTTCGCGCCAGCTCTTGCCGCGGTTCTCGCTGATATAAAGATGCGCCGGCAGCGCGCCGACGCAGACCACGTCGCGGCCCGCAAGCTTGCCGGCGCGCGCCGACCACAGATCCATGTGGTCGAGGCCGTCGAGCACCCAGGTCCAGGTCAAGCCGCCGTCGTCGCTCTTGGCGACGCCAAAACCGTGGGTCGCGGCATACAAGGTGCCGTCTTCGGACGCGGTGACGGCGCTGACGGAACAGCCGCCGAGCGCGCGGTGCTTGATCTTCCAGCCATGAGCGGAGCGTTCGAGCACAACGACGCCGTCGACGGTGCCGATCACCATCGTGTCCGAGTGCGCCCGGCTGCGATGCGCGTTGGTTCCGCCATTGGAGAGCAGGATCATCGGTTCATTCCTTGCAACGTGCACATTGCCTTTACGACGACTATTGCGCATCAACTCTAGCGCAGTCTAGGTTGCACCGCACACCCGCCTTGACGACCTGAAGGAGCCGCAATGCCACGCATGAAGGGCGCCGAGCTGATCACCGACTATCTGATCGCCAACGATATTCCCTACGTGTTCGGCATTTGCGGCCACGGCAATGTCGGCATGCTCGATCCGCTCTACGAGGCGCGCGACCGCATCAAACTGATTTCGCCGCGCCACGAGCAGGTCGCGGCCCACATGGCGGATGCCTATTTCCGCGTGCGCCACCAGCCGGTGGCGACGCTTGACCTCGTGCGGGCCGGGCTCGGCGAATATCGTCATGCCGCTCGCTTGCGCGCTGACCGATTCCTCCGCCGTGTTCGCGATCACCGCGAATGTGCCGACCTCGCAATTCAACCGCAGCCCGTTCCAGGAGATCAACCGGCATTTTCAGGCCGATTTCGTCAACGTGCTGCGGCCGGTGGTCAAGCACAGTTACCAGCCGACCCGCGTCGACATGCTGCCGCTGGCGCTGCGTCAGGCCATGACCACGATGCTGTCCGGCCGGCCGGGCCCCGTAAATATCGACGTGCCGTTCAACGTCTTTCAGGAGGAAGACGACGTCGAAATGCCGCCGCCGGCGCCGCCGTTCAACACCCAGAGAAGCGGCGCCTCGCCCGAAGACATCGCGCGCGCGCTCGACATGATCCTTGCCGCGCAGCGGCCGGTGCTCTTCATCGGCCACGGCGTCACGCTGTCGGAAGCCAGCCGCGAGCTGACGGAGTTCGCGAAAAAGCTCGGCATCCCGGTGATCTCGTCGCCCAACGGCATGGGCTGCATCGACATGACCGATCCGCTGTCGCTCGGCTTCATCGGCAGGAACGGCGCGTTTCCCGCCAACGAAGCCGGCCGCCGTTCCGACGTCGTCATCGCCATCGGCGCGCGCTTCGACGACCGCTCGGCGTCGTCATGGATGCCCGGTTATTCGTGGAATTTTCCGCACACAAAACTCATTCATGTCGACGTCGATCCGGCCGAGCTCGGCCGCAATTATCCGCCGGACCTCGGCATACTCGCCGATGCGCGCACCTTCCTGCGCCAACTTCTTGCCGAGCTGGAGCGCCGCGGCGCCAAACCGAGCACAAAGGAATGGCTCGCCGACATCGCCAAGTGGCGCGCCGAGTGGGAAACATTCGTTCGGCCGAATTTCGATATCCACGCCTCGCCGATGCGGCCCGAGCGCGTGGTCGCCGATTGCCAGGCGGTGCTGCCCCCCGACGCCATCATCTGCTGCGACGTCGGCGTCAGTCACAATTGGTACATGCAGTTCTGGAACGCGCGGCAGCCGCAGACCATGCTCAATTCCTGGGGTTTTTCCGGCATGGGTTTCGGCGCCTCAGGTGCGCTCGGCGCGAAATTAGCCGCACCGGATCGGCCGGTGGTCGCGGTCACCGGCGACGGCTGCTTCACCATGGTGCCGCACGTGCTGTGCACCGCGGTCGAATACGACATTCCGGTGGTGTGGGTGATCTGGAACAATTTCGGCTGGGTCTCGATCCGCGACATCCAGCTCGGCATGTTCGGCGGCCGCGAATACGGCACGATGTTTCACCAGGGCGCCAACAAAAAACCGTTCAACCCGGATTTCGCCGCCTGGGCGCGGGCCGCCGGCGTCGAGGCGATCACCGTGACCAAATCGGAGGATTTCCGCGGCGCGCTGGAGCACGCCATCAAAGCGAACAAGCCGTTCCTGCTCGACGTGCATGTCGACGCGGAAGTGCGGCCGCCGTCGACGGGAGCATGGGAGTTGCCGCCGACCCCCTACAAGGAGCCGGTGTTCGGCCAGCGTTTTATTCCAGATGCTGCGCCGGTGAAGTGAGCTTACAGCCCGTCCTGCTCGAACGCGGCCTTCAATAGTCCCATTTGGCGCTCGACTGGGTTGCCGCCGACCGCCATCTTCATCGGCTGCGGGGCGTGCATGGTGGCGTCGAGCCGGCGCACTTCGGTCTGCAGCTTGACGGAGCGGGCGATCAGCTCCCGGAGCTTCTCCGGCAACAGCGCGATCGACTTCGCATCGCCCGGATCGCAGGCCGCAAGCCGCACCTTGCCCTTTTCCTTGCTGGCCTGGGCGAGCGTCATCTCGCCTTCCTTGACCGCGCGATGCAGCAACAGCCACGAGGCGAGCTGCATCAGCCGCGTGGTGAGCCGCATGCTCTCGGTGGCGTAAACCAGCGCGGCGCTGCGTTCGAGTTTCTTGGTTTCCGTCCGGCCCGCGCCGTCGAGATAGCTCGCCGTCTCCTCGACCAGCGCCATCCCGTCGCGAAACAGGGTGGCGAAGACTTGGGAATTGGCCAGCCGCTCACTGAAGGAGACCGCATTGGCCTCGATCGAACGCTTCTCGGACATTGGTACGCCTCACACCGGCGGGCAGCATCGCTCGCGACGGGCTTCGAGTCCAGCGGGGTTGCCGGCAAAGCTTCCGACATAGTTGCCGCGCCGAATGCCCTGATAACGCAAATGCATAAAAAAAGAGCCGCCGTTGCCGGCGGCTCAAGGTGATAACAGGGAGGCGTCAAACAGAGTGGACAGGAGCCACTCGATGTCCAGAAGATGGACAATATCTGTAATGAACGAGAAAGCTTAACGAAAGGTTAAGGAATCGCAGAAGCTTGCCGAATCTTTCTACAGCTTGATGTGAGATGTGCGGCCGACGGTCGTTAACCAAATCAGTTTCGCTTGAAATACGCAGATCACAGCCGTTAACCAAATTTCGAAAGCTTATTTCTTGAAGAACATATCGGCCGCCGATTTGGAAGCGCTCTTGCGCTTCATCTCCGCTTCGAGGCGCGCGATCTCGTCCTTGAGCAGCGTAACGCGCTCGGCGAGTTCGCCGACCGAGAGCAGCGCCAATTCCTGCCCGATGTCGTGGGTAATCTTCTTCTTCGGCAGATCGTCCGGATCGATCGCAGGCATCGTTGCCGCTCCTTACCGAGACAAATGTTAATGGCGCGGTCCGCGCTTGTCACACCTGCCGGCACCGCGTCATGCGGCAAGATAGCCTGCGCAATCGGCCTGACCCTTTGAAAGTAAACGGCAATATCCTTGCCCTGGGCTGCCGCAAGGGCTACTAAGGCCTTATGGCGCAGGGGTTTTGGCTCGTTTTGGTGCCCGGGAAGCCAGCGGCCGCGAATTCGGCGCAAAGCCGGCTCGCTATCGTTTCGGGGGACATGTGACCGTGGTGGCGCGATCGGCGCCGGCCGCCGGCCTCGGAGGGCGACTGTTGGCATTTCTGCGCGCCGCAAGGTTTTATGCCTGCGGTTCCCTTGTCGCTTTGACGATCTTGACCGTTGCCGGCGTTCCCGCCGCGCACGCGGTCGAGGCTGTCAACGTGCGCACCGATGCGGCGGCCATCGATCTCACCGACGCCGTCGACTTGCAGCACACCGAAGGCGATCGCATCCAGGTTTCGACCGCGCCCGGCGCCGACGCCATCGTGCGGCGCATCGAGGTGCGCGCCCGCGAAGCCGGCAAGAACTGGGCGGTGTTTGCGCTCGCCAATAACGGCGACGAGCAGATCGACCGCCTCATCGTGGCGCCGCACTACCGCATGGTCGGCTCTGGATTGATCTGGCCCGACCTCGGCCGCTCGCGCATCGTCTACATCACGCCGTCCTCGGGCGATCCGCCGGAGCGGCAGGAGAGCGCCGATGCCGACGTATTCCGCGTCACGCTCGATCCCGGCACCGTGATCACCTTCGTCGCCGAGCTGCGCACGCCCAGCGTGCCGCAACTCTATCTGTGGGAACCCGACGCCTACAAAGACAAGGTCAATTCGCTGACGCTGTACCAGGGCATCGTCATCGGCATCGCCGGCTTGCTGGCGCTGTTCCTCACCATTCTGTTCGTCGTCAAAGGCAGCGTGATGTTCCCGGCGGCGGCCGCGCTCGGCTGGGCGGTGCTGGTCTATATCGGCATCGACTTCGGGTTCTGGAACAAGGTGTTCGACATGTCGGCCGGCGCCGAGCGCATCTGGCGCGCGTCGGGCGAAGCGATTCTGGCGGCGACGCTGTTGGTGTTCCTGTTCGCGTATCTCAATCTCAACCGCTGGCATGTGCGCTACGCCCACATCACCGTCGGCTGGCTCGCCTTCCTCGGCGCGCTGGTCGGCATCGCGCTGTTCTCGCCCGATATCGCGTCCGGCATCGCGCGCATCTCGCTGTTTCTGGTCGCCGTATTCGGCTTCATCCTGGTCGTCTACCTCTCCACCCACGGCTACGACCGCGCGGTGATGCTGATCCCGACCTGGCTCTTGCTGGTCGTCTGGGTGGTCGGCGCCGCGATGACCGTGTTGGGCTTTGTCACCAACGATATCGTCGGCCCGGCGCTGCTCGGCGGCCTCGTCCTCATCGTCATGCTGATCGGCTTTACGGTGATGCAGCACGCCTTCGCCGGCGGCATCACCCAGGGCATCGTCTCCGACGTCGAGCGCCGCGCGCTGGCGCTGACCGGCGCCGGCGACATGATCTGGGATTGGGACGTCGCCGCCGACAAGGTTTTCACCAGCCCCGAAACCGAAACCGCGCTCGCCCTCAAAGTGGGCACGCTGGAAGGCTCCGCGGCAAAGTGGCTCGACGTGCTGCACCCGCTCGACCGCGACCGCTTCCGCGCCACGCTCGACAACGTGCTCGAACAGCGACGCGGCAGGGTCACCCAGGATTTCCGCCTGCGCACCGCCGACGGTCATTATCTATGGTTCGCGCTGCGGGCGCGGCCGGTGGTCGGCTCCGACGGCGAAGTGATCCGGCTGGTCGGCACGCTGACCGACGTCACCGAAGCCAAAACCGCCGAGGAGCGCTTGCTGCACGACGCCGTGCACGACAATCTCACCGGCCTACCCAACCGCGAATTGTTCCTCGACCGGCTCGACGCCGTGCTCAGCTTCGCCAAGACCGACAGCGCGCTCAAGGCGACCGTGATGGTGATCGACCTCGACCGCTTCAAACAGGTCAACGATTTCGTCGGCATGGCGGTCGGCGACTCGATCCTGCTGACTTTGGCGCGAAGGCTTGGCCGGGTCATCAAGCTGCAGGACACGCTGGCACGGCTCTCCGGCGATCAGTTCGCGCTGATTTTGTTGTCGGAGACCGGCGCCGAAAAGGTCACCGCCGTGGCGCAGACCATCCGCCGCACCTTGCGCGCGCCGATCACCTTCAACGATCGCGAGATTTTCGTCACCGGCTCGATCGGCATGACGCTCGGCGACAACGAACCGCAGCGCGGCGAGGAAGTCCTCAAAGACGCCGAGCTGGCGATGTATCACGCCAAGCGCGGCGGCGGCGACCGCATCGAGGTGTTCAAGCCGGCGATGCGCGCGCGCAAGACCGACCGGCTGACGCTGGAATCCGATCTGCGCCGCGCCATCGAGCGGGAGGAGATTGCCATCCTCTACCAGCCGATCGTGCGGCTCGAGGACCGCGCCGTCGCCGGCTTCGAGGCGCTGGCGCGCTGGAACCATCCAAAACTCGGGCGGATGTCGCCCGCCGAATTTATCACCATCGCGGAAGAGACCGGGCTGATCGTCGAGCTTGGGCTGTTCGTGCTGGAGCGTGCCGCCAAGCAGCTGAGCACTTGGCAGCGTACGCTGCGGCAGCGCAATCCGCTGTTCGTCAGCGTCAACGTCTCGTCGCGCCAATTGCTGCGCCATGATTTGATCCAGGACCTGCGCTCGGTGCTGACGCGCTCGGCGGTGGCGCGCGGCACGCTCAAGCTCGAGCTCACCGAATCCGTGGTGATGGAAAATCCGGAACATGCCACGCAAATGTTGCAGCGGATCCGCGAGCTCGGCGCCGGCCTGGCGCTCGACGATTTCGGCACCGGCTATTCCTCGCTATCCTATCTGCAGCGCTTTCCGTTCGACACCATCAAGATCGACCAGTCGTTCGTGCGCACCACGGCCAAAGGCACGCGCCCAGTAATCCTGCGCTCGATCGTGTCGCTGGCCCACGATCTCGGCATGGACGTGGTGGCGGAAGGCGCCGAAACCGATTCCGACGCCGTCGAGCTGTCGCAACTCGGCTGCGAATACGCGCAAGGTTTTCTGTTCGGCGCGCCGATGACGGCGGAGAAGGCGCGCGAGCTGTTGCAGCCAGATAAAAATATGGAATTGGCGCGATAGCGTCCGCTTACGCGTGCCCGGCCTCGCTCGACAGCATGCCGAGATCGATGCCGATCTTCTTCAAGGCCTTGTCGTATTTGCCGCCGACGTCGGGGCCGAAGACCAGCTCCGAATCCGCCGTGCAGTGCAGCCAGCCGTTGCCCTGGATCTCGGTTTCGAGCTGGCCCGGCGCCCAGCCGGCATAGCCGAGCGCGAGGATGGCGCTGGCCGGGCCGTCGCCGCGGGCGATCGCCTTGAGGATGTCGATGGTGGCGGTGAGGCAGATGCCCTCGGCGATCGGCAGCGTCGAGTTCTCGATGAAGAAGTCGGCGGAGTGCAGCACGAAGCCGCGTTCGGTCTCGACCGGCCCGCCGCGCATCACCTTCACGCCGCCGGCTCGCGTCGGCAATTGGATGCGGTCGGCCGCCGGAATGACGTCGAGCTTCACCAACAAATCGGAGAAACTGATGTTCGGCGCCGGATGGTTGACGACGATGCCCATGGCGCCTTCGGAGGAATGGGCGCAGATATAGATCAGCGAGCGCGCGAAGCGCTCGTCCAGCATCGCCGGCATGGCGATCAGCATCTGGCCATCCAGATAACCGCGCCCGCGCTTTGTCGAAGAACCACGTGGCAATTTCATGCTCGAAAGGTTAGCCGATCATTCGGCATTTGCAAACGAACGGCGCGGTCAAAAGTTCATGAATACCCTCTATGCCTTACTGCAGGCGCAATGGCGGCGGTGCGGCAGCTCTGTGTCAATCTGCCGATAGTCACAATCATGTCAGTGGCATGGGCGCGCGTTTCGCCCTAGACAGCGGCATGCTCGCTGCCCCGCGATTAACGATTGTGACGATGGCGCTGGCCGCTCTCGCCGGACCAGGAGCGGCCCGCGCGCAGGACGCGTCGCCCTGGGACAAGCAGCCCCATGCGCAGGCGCGACTCATTGCCGGTTCGGTGATGAAATCCGCCGACGCGACCTATCTGCACGCCGGCGTGGAAATCCGGCTCGATTCCGGCTGGAAGACCTATTGGCGGGAGCCTGGCGATTCGGGCGTACCGCCGACATTTGATTTTTCCGGCTCCGAGAACGTCAAATCGGTCACCGTTGCGTGGCCGGCGCCGGAGCGCTTTCCCGAC
Source organism: uncultured Alphaproteobacteria bacterium (assembly GCA_963821175.1). Lineage (GTDB taxonomy): Bacteria > Pseudomonadota > Alphaproteobacteria > Rhizobiales > Xanthobacteraceae > BOG-931. Next base: position 124,688 of record CAWGCU010000014.1, on the reverse strand, counting down.
GGCGCTGGCGGCAATTCCATCGGCTATATCGGCCGGATCGTGTTGCCGCTGCGCGTCGTGCAAAAAGACTCTGCCAAGCATTCGTCGGTACACCTAAAGCTCAACTATGCCGTCTGCGGAAATCTGTGCGTGCCGGCCGAAGCGACGCTCGAACTGGCGCTGTCCGGCGATGGCGCCGAAGAGACGGCGCTGGAAAAGGAAGAGCTGCGCGTGCCGCGCCGTGTCGCGCCTGGCGCCGGCAAAGGCCTCGCGGTGATTTCTGCGCGTCGCGAGCCAGGCGGCGAGCACGATCGCGTCATCGTCGAGGTTGCCGCGCCCAAGGACGCGCCGCTCGATCTATTTGTCGAAGGCCCGACGCCCGATTGGTCGCTGCCGCTGCCCGAACCGAGCGGGACCGACGGCGAGCACCGGCGCTTCACCTTCGATCTCGATGGGCTGCCGCCCGGCGCCAGCGGCAAGGACGTCACCTTGACCTTCACCGCGGTCTCCGGCGACAACGCCATCGAGGTTCCGATCCATCTCGACTAATTCGCTCAGACCGCGCTAATTTGTGCGCCTGAGAAACGTTCTTCCATAACCCCCCAAAGTTCCAACACCCCAAGAGGATTGAAATCATGGCTATCAAAGTCGGCGACCGCGTACCCAACGGCTCCTTCACGGTGATGACCGGCGAAGGCCCGAAACCGATGACCACGGACGAATTGTTCAAGGGCAAGAAAGTGGTGCTGTTCGCGGTGCCGGGCGCATTCACGCCGACCTGCCACAAGAACCACCTGCCTGGCTTCGTGAAGAATGCGGCCGCCATCAAGGCCAAGGGCGTCGACACCATCGCGGTGACCGGCGTCAACGACGTGTTCGTGATGGATGCCTGGAAGAAGGCGTCCGGCGGCGACGCCATCGAGTTTCTCGCCGACGGCAGCGGCAACTGGGCCAAGGCGCTCGGCCTGACCGCGGATCTGACCGAACGCGGGCTGGGCGTGCGCTCGCAGCGCTATGCCATAGTGGTCGACGACGGCGTGGTGAAGACACTCAATGTCGAGGATGCACCCGGCAAGGCCGAAATTTCCGGCGCCGATAATCTGCTGAAGTCGATGTGATTCATTTGTCCTCCCCTGAAAGGGGGAGGAGCGAGCGAAGCTCGCAGGTGGGGGTCCGCGGCGGCAACGCTTGCGCAAGCGGCGAGGCCGCGGACCCCCACCCTACCCTCCCCCTTTCAGGGGGAGGGTTTTAGTTTGCGACTCTTCCCGCCGCGCGAATTTCCGCGATCGCTTCACGCGCCAGCACGTCGGCACGCTCGTTCATTTCATGGCCGGCGTGGCCTTTCACCCAATGCCAGCGCACCTGATGCGGCTTGAGCGCGGCGTCGAGGCGCTGCCATAGATCGATGTTCTTCACAGGCTTCTTGTCTGCCGTGCGCCAGCCGTTCTGCTTCCACTTGTTGATGTAGGTCATAATGCCGTTACGCAGATATTGGCTGTCGGTGTGCAGATCGACCTGGCACGGCTTTTTCAGCGCTTCGAGCGCGGAGATCGCGGCCATCAGCTCCATGCGGTTGTTGGTGGTGTTGGCATCGCCGCCTTTGAGCTCTTTCTCATGATCGCCAAAAGTCAGGATCGCGCCCCAGCCGCCCGGGCCCGGATTGCCCGAGCAGGCGCCGTCGGTGTGAACGACGACATGTGGCGGTGCAGCGTTCACGGCTCGACCACTCCGTAATCGCGCGGGCTTTTGATTTTCTGATGAAAGCGGAGTTTTCGCGCATATTCGCGCGGGTCCTTCGGCCGCACCATGGCGCCCGGCGGCACATCGAGCCAGTCGACCAACCGGGTGAGCAGAAAACGCACCGAGGCACCGCGCGCGAGCAGCGGCAGCTTCTCCCATTCTTCCGCAGAAAACGGCCGCGTCTTGGTGTAGCTCGCCAGCAGCGCACGGCCTTTGGTGACGTTGTAGGAATGATCGTTCTCAAAACACCAGGCGTTGAGGCAGATGGCGACGTCGTAGGCGAGCGTGTCGGTGCAGGCGAAGTAAAAATCGATCAGCCCGGACAACCGGTCGCCGAGAAAAAACACATTGTCGGGAAACAGGTCGGCGTGGATGACGCCTTGCGGCAGGCCGTGCGGCCAGTCGCGTTCGAGCAAGTCGAGCTCGGCCGAGACCAGCGCATCGATATTGCGCTCCACTTTGTGCGCGCGCTCGCGGCAGCCGTCATAGAGCGCGCGCCAGCCGGCGACCGACAGCGCGTTGTCGCGGCGCATGGCAAAATCGCTGCCGGCGAGATGCAGCCGCGCTAGCCCTTCGCCCAAAGCCGCGCAATGCGCCGCGCTCGGCCGGCGGATCCACAAGCCGTCGAGAAAGGTGACCATGGCCGCCGGCCGGCCGGCGAGCTTGCCGAGCGTCTTGCCGGTTTTGGTCTTCACCGGTTGCGGGCAGGTGATGCCGCGGCTCGCCAGGTGCTCCATCAGGCCTAAGAAGAACGGCAGGTCGCGCTCGGCGACGCGGCGCTCATAGAGCGTCAGGATGAAATTGCCGGTGCTGGTATGGACCAGAAAGTTCGAGTTCTCGACGCCTTCGGCAATGCCCTTATAGGACAATAGCTCGCCGACATCGTAGCCGGCGAGGAAGCGGGCAAGGTCTTCCGCCGCGACATCGGTGTAAACCGCCATAAAGAATCTCCAGACCTCGCGGCTAGCGCGCAGTCCACACCGCCGTCAAGATGAATTGCAAGATGAATTCATTGTCCTCAAGGGCTTTTGCCGGCGAGGAAATCGGAAAATCGCGCATAAAGGTCGACCGTTTCCGGCCCGCCGTCGCGATAAATCACCGGCGCCAGCGTACGGCCTTCGGAGTGAGCGAGGCGAAACGCCATGTAGCGGTATTGCTCCGGATATTGCGCGGTATTGGCCGCGGCGAATAGCTCGTCGAAGGCCGCCGACGGCTCGACCGGATCGAGCCGGTCGCGCTCATAGATCGCGGCGCGTTCGGCGATCAGCCAGCCGCCGGAATGGCGCTCGACCCGGTCGAGGAAGCGCGAGCACGAGGTGAGATCGACATCGATGCCGTTGAATTTTTGCCGCACCCGGATGACGACTGGCGTCTCCGCAATGGCACAGTCGCCGTTGAGTTTTATGGTCGGCGGGAACAGATGATGCCGCGACCAGGTATGGCCGGCGTTGAATGCGGCGCGGCAGCGCTCGACGAACTGCTCGAACGACCCGCGGAACCAGGACACGGAAATGTGGCCGTCGGGCGTGAACGTAGCGCGCAGATCTTTCCATTTGCCCTGGTCACGGGCGACGCCCCAGGCCTGGATCAATTCCGCGCAGGCCATCTTGTCGGCTAAGCTACTGTCGGCCAAGTCCCACTCTCCTTCCGGCGCCGCGAACGATAGAACGATCCGCATTGCCGTACCAGCGTGTCACAGTCCGCGGACGCTGTGCATGAATCCCCGGTTGCGAAATGGCGCGCTCAATGATTACTGGATACCCCGCGTTGGCGGGCATGACATAGGACCAACGATGAAAGCGATCGTCATCCACGAATACGGCCCGCCCGACGTTCTCCGCTACGAAGACCTTCCCGACCCGGTCCCGCGCCAGGGCGAGATCCGCATCAGGGTGCATGCGGCAACCGTCAATCGCGTGCTCGACGTCAGCCTGCGCGCCGGCCGCGAGCAGTATCGCGGCCCGGTGCTGCCGCTCATACCCGGCGTCGATTGCGCCGGCATCGTCGATGCCGTCGGGCCGCAGGTCAGCCGCTGGCACGTCGGAGACCGCGTCTCTGCTGCCGGCGTCATGCCATTGCAAATCTGCGCCGAGGACGGCAGCGGCTATGACGGGCCGCAAGGCATGATGGGCATCAAGCGGCCGGGCGGTTTTGCCGAGCTCGTCGCCGTGCCGGCCTGCGCCGGCGTTTCCATTCCGCAAAACCTCGACTTTCATCGCGCCGCCGTGGTCATGCGCCACGTACCGACGGCATGGAATTTGCTCATGCACGTCGCCGAACTGAAATACGGCGAGACCGTGCTGATCATGGGCGCCGGCGGCAATCTAGGCTCCATCGGCATCCAGATCGCCAAGAACGTGATTGGCGCGCATGTGATCGCCGCGGCCGGCTCCGACGAGCGCACCACGCTCGGCAAAAAGCTCGGCGCCGATCACGCCATCAATTACGCGACCCACGACATCTACGACGAGGTGATGAAGATCACCGGCGGCAAAGGCGTCGACGTGCTTTACGACAACATCGCCAATCCCAAGGTGCTGCCGACCGCATTCCGCGCCATCGGCATGGACGGTCGCCTCGTCACCGCCGGCGCGCATGCCGGGCCGAACGTGTCGATCGATTTCTCGCACCTCTATCACAAGCGCATCACCATAAAGGGCCGGCCCGGCTACACGCCGTCCGACTTGCCGCACTGCCTGGAAGCCGCGGCGGCGGGAAAGGTCGTTCCGCAGATCGAGCGCGTATTGCCGCTGTCGCGCGCCGCCGATGCCCATCGCATGGTCGAGGAGCACGAGGGCCAGGGCAAGATCGTGCTCGACCCGACACTCGGATGATTTTTTCGACGCGTTGTCGCGTGCCTGCCGATCGTGGCGCACGGGCGCCGGTGACCGGCTAGCCGAACGCCCGCTGCCGAGCGATTTGCCAAATGGCCGATACGCCAATGACGTCATAGGCGACAAAGTGCCAGCGACCGAACAGCCATGTCAGGACACTAAAGCCGAAAAAGCCGATCAGCCCCAACTCGATGCCGGCAACCAGGATCAGAATGAGCGAGAAGAAATCAACCGGCGCCTGCCAAAATCCGTCAGACATAGTGCCCCTCACTATTGTCGCGCGGTCCCTCGCGCAACACGCGATTGTCCAATAGTTTCAACTCAAGATTTATTTGATCAGTTTTCAGGTATAACGTTCGCCACAGCAGCAGCAACCAAAATTTATTTTTGTCTTATGCGTCGTCGACCGGCTCGGTGGCACGCACCGATGGCCGCGCCGCGAATGTGGCGTGCCAGTGCGCGATGCTGGGATGGTCCCTTCGCCAATCTTCGTCGGCGTAACGGAAGTCGAGATAGCTGAGCGCGCAGCCAATGGCGACATGGCCGATGCCGAACGGCGCGGCGGAGAGCGCCGCCGCGTCCTGGTCCAGGCTATTGAGCACCGCCGCCTTGCGCACCGCGGCGCTCGCTTTGTGCACATCGGAAGGATTGGCGCGCATGCGCTCGTCACGCAGCAGCACCAACATGTCCAAAAATCCGTCGCCGAGCGCCTGCCGGCGCAGCGCCGTGAGCCGCGCCTTGGGCTCGGCCGGATGTAGCTTCGGAGCGCCGCCGAGCGAGTCGAGATATTCGCAAATCACCGGCGAATCGTAGATCACCGTGCCGTCGTCGAGCACCAGTGTCGGAATCTTCGACAGCGGGTTGTCCTGCATCAGCGCGGCATGGGGCTTGGTCGAGGCCGCGACCGTGCGCACGCAGGTGATGCGGTCGGCAACGCCAAGCTCATGGACAACCACCATGACCTTGCGGACGAACGGCGAGCGTGGCGACCAGTGCAATTTCATCGGTAATCCCGGCGTTGACATTCGCAGCTCTTGCATTCTGTATCATCGCCGACCAACGATCCATACCGCCTGCCCGTCCCCATCGCACCCCGGATATCCGCCATGGACTACGACCCGCGTAGCGAGCCGCACAACCTTTCCCACGACCCGACCACCTCGCTCGTGGTGCCGCGGCCGATCGGCTGGATCTCCACCATCAGCCCGGCCGGCGTGGTCAATCTCGCGCCCTACAGCTACTTCAATCTATGCGCCAGCCAACCGCCCTTCGTCATGTTCGCCTCGAATACGCGCAAGCACAGCCAGAACTATGCCCAGAGCGGCGGCGAGTTCGTGTTCAACCTGGCGACCTATGAGCTGCGCAACGAGATGAACATCTCCGGCGGCGATTATCCCGAAGGCGTCAGCGAGCCGCAGCTGGCGAAGCTCGCCATGGCGCCGTCGCGCTTCGTCAAGCCGCCGCGGGTCGCCAAATCGCCGATCGCGCTGGAATGCGTCTATTCGCAAACGGTGTCGCTCAAGAGCGGCAACGGCAAGCTGCACAAATACGAGGTTGTGATCGGCGAAGTGGTCAACGTCCATGTCGACGACGCGGTCATCGTCGGCGGCATGATCGACATGACGCTGATCCGCCCGATCGCGCGGCTCGGCTATCGGGGCGATTACACGGTGGTCGACAATATTTTCGAGATGCGGCGGGTCTAGGGCGCGACGGCCGTGGCAGCGCATATCACCGCGCGGGCGGCGCTTATTTGCCTCGGGTTTTTCTTCGCGCCACTCCTTGCCAATGGTCAACCCGCGGTCCTTAACGCATCGCACTCGGACGCGCTCCACGCCTACACCGACGCGCTCGGTCGCTTCAAATCGATCCTCGATCAGCGGCGCGCACAGATAAACACCCATCAACCGCTGCCGAATTTGCCCGGGCAGGCGCTCTATCTTGGCCGCGTCGCCATGATGAGCACCTACAAAGATCTCACCGACGCGCTGCCCGGCAAGATCGGGAGGCCCAATAAATTTGACATACCGCCGGCATATTTCGACGCCGACAATGAACCTCTCATCGACGAATACGTGGCATTGTTCGGCATTATGCAGGCGCCGCCTGCAACTGCGCAAAACTCCGATACGCCGTTCAAGGACGTTGTCGACTTAGGCACCGTCATCGCGCGAGCCAAGGGCCTCGACGGGGCAAATTCCGCGATTGCCGGCCGTATCAGCCTGGGCCTGTTCTTCGCCGAGACCAACGGCAACCAAAACATCGGCAATGCCCGCTCGAACACATACAAGGGAAGCTTTCAAACCGGGCCATCCGAGGATCGAAACGGCCAAACAAAATGGCACGCCATCGGAAAGACGATCATGGCTCTCGATCCTAAACTCTCCGCGCGCGATGCCGAGGAAGAGGCCCGCGTCGGCAATCTCGATCATCGCTTCAATCATTGGACCGCGGTCAGAGACGGTCTCATGAACGCCCACGCCGCCCTTTTCCCGCGAATTCCGGACATCGCCAAGGCGTTGCCAAATCCGATCGATCAAATGAAGGTTTTCGAGCTCATTCAAATCATTCCCGCCCCCACCAAGTCAGCGCTCGCTCAGGGACACTTTACGTCCTACGAAATTTCCGATCCGACGGTCATGGGGTATTTGCGCAACAACAGCATTCTTGCCTTCGGCCGGACAGACAGGGCAAAAACATCCGCGACATTTGGCGAAATTCTCGGTGCGATGTGGCTGTTCAATGATAAGTTCGAACGGGCGCTCACTCTCTTCAACGAGATCGTCGCCCGGCAAAAATCGGGGGGGCGCCAACCATGACACTCCCAACTAGGACACGCGCAGTCCTCTTTGGCGTTCGGTTCCGCGGCTATCGATACGTGTTGGCGCTGCCGGTTATCGCGATCTGGCTCGTCACCGCGCCGGCTTCGGCGGCCGAGCCGTGGCCGACACGACCGGTGACGGTGTTGTGCCCGTTTGCCGCGGGGACGAGCACCGACACGCTGATGCGCTTGATCAATGCGTCGCTGAGCCAGCGCTTCGGCCAGAATTTCATCGTCGAGAACCGCCCCGGCGCGACCGGCAATATCGCCGCGGGCGTGGTGGCGAGAGCCGAGCCTGACGGCTACACACTCTTCATCGGCACGGTGGGGCCGATCGTCAACAACAAGTTCATGTACAAGAACCTCGATTTCGACCCCGATCGCGCCTTTGCGCCGATCGCATTGCTCGCCTCGTCACCGCTCATCATCGTCGGCAGCCCGAAATTGACGGTCAAAAATCTGAACGAGCTCGTCGCCTACGCCAAAGCCCATCGCGGCCCGCTCAATGCCGGAACGGTCGGTGTCGGGTCGCAGGCGCACATTACGGTGGAGCTTCTCAACAAGGCCGCCGGCATTGCCATCGGACACGTGCCCTATCGCATCACGTCGCAGGCGCTGCCCGATCTGGCGTCGGGCGACTTGCAGCTTTCGGTCCAATACGTTCCGACCTTCGTGCCGAACGTGCAGTCGGGAATGCTCACCGGCCTCGCCGTCACCAGCCCCAAACGCATGGCGGAGTTGCCGGATGTGCCGACCGTTGCGGAGCAAGGGTATCCCGGTTTCGAAGCCAATGGCTGGACCGCATTGTTCGCACCGGCAGGGACGCCGGCCGACGTCGTCAACAAGGTCAACCAGGGCGTGAACGAATTTCTGGGGAGCGCCGCGGGCCGAGAGCAGCTCGCCAAAATCTGGATGACACCGCTCGGCGGCACGCCGCAAGAGCTCGCCGAGTACATCGCAAAAGAGAATGCCAAGTGGGGACCGATCATCCGGGACGCCAACATCGTCTTGCAATAATTAGTTCTTCAGGGACCATGACCGAACGACTGCCGAGAAATACCTGCGACACCCATTTGCACATCTTTGGCGACGCCGCCGCTTATCCGGCCGCCAATCGCGACGCGCTTTATGCGCCGCCCGAGGATTGCACCTTTGCGGCGGCGAAGGTTTTGCATGACGCCATGGGTGTCGAGCGCGCGGTCTTCGTGCAGCCGACTATTTACGGCACCGATCACCGACTGATGTACGATGTTCTCAAAAACGCTTCGCAGCGGAACTATCGCGGCGTCGCCATCGTCGACGACAGCGTCAGCGACGCGGAGCTGGACAAACTGAACAGCGTCGGCGTGCGCGGCGCGCGGTTCAATTTCGGCGGCCGGTTCAAATTGGCGCCAAGTCTCGCCGAATTCCGCCGTGGACTTGACCGCGCCCGCGAGCTTGGCTGGTTCGTAAAAGTGTTCGGCTTCGACGATGACTTTCTGGCCGTCGCCGACGAACTGCGCAGAATCGACTTTCCCGCCATCATCGACCACATGGGCGGCCCCGATTATCGGCGCGGCACCGGCCAACCGGCGGTCCGCCTCATTCTCGATCTCCTCAACAACGGCAATTGGTGGATCGGGCTGTCGAATGGCGACCTGCGGTCGCACGCCGGCTATCCGTGGGACGACGCGGTCGAATTCGGGCGGCTGTTCTATGAGGCCGCACCGGACCGCTGCCTTTGGGGCACCGACTGGCCGCACGTCCATCGCTTCATGCGGCCCGACAAGGATGGACACTCGGACTACGGTCTCGACCACGAGATGGCGCGCGTCGCACTGCTGGATCGCTACCTGCCCGATCGCGCGGCCCGCGACCGCGTCCTGGTCGACAACCCGGCGCGCTTCTTCGGTTTTGCGTAAGCACGCGCCTTAACGCAATTCGTTGAGCGCCGACAGCATCGACACCGCCTGTTCCGGCCCTTTGACGATGCGGCAGCCAGCGGCGGCGAGCGCCTTAAGCTTTGCGTCGGCGCTTTCGCGAGCGGTGCCGATCAGCGCGCCGGCATGGCCCATCTGCTTTTCCGCCGGCGCATGGCGGCCGACCACCATGGCGTAGACCGGCTTGGGGAAGCCGCGCGCGGCGTCGGCGAAGGCATATTCCTTGTCACCGCCGATCTCGCCGCAGAACAGGACTGCCGCGGTCGCTTCGTCGGCGGCGAGCGCCTGCAAATATTCATGCGGATTGCGCCCGATCACGCTGTCACCGCCGACATGGGCGACAATGCGCTGGCCGATGCCGGCGAGCGTGAGCTGCCGCGCCATCGCCAAGGCCAATGTGCCGCTGCGGATGATCAGCGCCAGCCGTCCCGGCTTGCAAAAACTCGGCGCGATGGAGCCGAGCAACCCGCGGCCCGGGACATAAATGCCGAGCGTATTCGGCCCGATCAGCCAGCTTGCTGCCGACCGCGCAACATTCGCCGCGGCGAGCGCATCATGCACCGGCACATATTCGGCCACCGCCATGATCGTTTCGATGCGCGCCTGCGCGCATTCGGCAACCGCATCGCGCACGCCTTCGGCCGGCGTGTAGATCAAGGCGATGTTCGGTTTTTGCGGGAGTTCGGCAATACGATCGTAGAGCGGCAGGCCGTCCATCGCGGTGCCACCGCGGCCCAGCGCGACGCCGCCGACAAGCGGCGTGCCGGCCTCAATCATGCCGGCGACCTGGTTGCGCGCATAACGCCCGGTGGGGCTCACCACCGCGACGCGCCATGGTTCGTCGGTAAGGAACGGCAGGCGCGAAAGGCCCGACATAGGCTAAGCTCCGGGAGGCGATGCGCCGGACGGCGCTGAGAGAGTCCTAGTATGCGACTAGCCGAGTACGACGGGAAAGCCTTGCTGCGCCGCCACGGCGTCGCCGTGCCGCGCGGCGTGCTGGTTCATGCCGGCGAAAGCCCGCCCGACGCGGTCGCCGATTGGCCCGGTTTTGTGCTCAAGGCGCAACTTCTCGAAGGCGGCCGCGGCAAGCGCGGCCTGGTGCGGGCGTTCGGCAAGCTTGACGGTTTTCGCGACGCCCGCCGGCTGATCCTGCCGGCGCTCGAAGACGCCAATATTCCGCTGCTGCTCGAGGAGGCGGTGTCGATCGCCCGCGAAATTTTCATCGCGGTGCGCATCGACGGCAGCGCCCAGCGGCTGGAATTACTAATAGCCCCCGAAGGCGGCGAGAACGTCGAAGCGACGGCCAAGCTGGCGCGCATTCCGATCGAGCCTGGCGTCCCAACGACGCCAGAAAGAATCTTTGCCGCGCTGGGGGAAAAACTGTTTCCGGGCGATCTTGCCGCCCGCTTGGCGCGTTTCGCCGCGCGGCTGCCGGACATCGCGCGCCAGGAAGATTTGGAATTGCTGGAGATCAATCCGCTGGCGCTGACCAAGGACGGCAAGCTGATCGCTTGCGATGCCAAGATCGTCCGCGACGCGGCCGCCGATTTTCGTCACGACCCGGAAGAGTTCGCGATCAGCCGGAGGCTGGCCGAGCACGCCATGACGAAACTCGAGCGCGAAGCGCAGGCGCTCGGCTTTCAGCTGGTCGAGACCGACGGCGACGTGGTGCTCGTCACCTCCGGCGCCGGCCTCGGCATGATGATGATGGATTTGATCGGCGACCACGGCATGCGCGCCGCGAGCTTCATGGACAATCTGCGCGGGGCGCCCGACGAGACCATGACCGAGCGGCTCAAGATCGCGCGTGCGCTCGCCGCGCGGCCCAATATCAAGGCGATCATTTTCCAGACCACGCTCGCCTCGCGGTCGCTCGCCGAACGCATCGAGGCGCTGACCACATGGCTTGCCGAGGAACCGCTGCCAAAGCCTTTATTTGTCGGCATCGCCGCCGGCCACGCCGCCGCGCGCAAAATGAGCGCGGAGCAGGCTGTCGCGCGGCTGCGCGCCGTGGGCGTTTCGGCTTTTACCGATCCGGTCGCGCTGGTAAAAGCCGCGGCAGAAGCGGTGGGCTGATTTTCTACAAAGCCTCAGCCCGCCGGGATGAGGGCCGCGTAAAACCGGCGCAAGGCCGCGGCAAATTCTTGGAGGGCGGTCGGCCGCGGGCCGGCGACGAGGTCGAAGCGATAGTCGCAGCCGTCCCCGATACAGACATAAAAGCGGGAGCCCCGCAGCTTGTCGGCGTATTCCAGGTGCTCCTGGCCGCAATCCGGGCAGATCAAAAGGATGCGGCTGCGCGCCGCCGACATCAATTGCCGAATATTGGAAATGTCCCCCATGATGATCGCCTCGGCGCGCAATTATTTTTCACGCGAATCACAGGAATTCTAGCAGACGGCCGGCGGCGGCCCTGCGGACGGCGCAGCTTATCCGGGTAATTATCCTCAGTATTATTGCAGGCTGATTACAGTCGGCGCCAAAAAGTCGCCGCACTCAGCGCTTGTCACCACCGAAACGCGACATGCCGGCGCGCCAGGTATCGCGGGCGATGTTCTCTTCCATGGCCTGGAGCTCAAGCGCCAGCGCGCCACGCGAATCGAGCTCGACGCCCTGATCGATGCAGCTTTTGGCCTGGCGCAGCGCCGCCTGCGGCGCGGTGACGATCGTTTTGGCGATGTCCGCGATGACGCCGTCCAGCTCTCCGGCATCGACGATGCGTGTCACCAGGCCAGCGGCGCGTGCCTCCTCGGCGCCAAGTTTGCGGCCGGTGAACATCATGTCCTTGGCAAGCGGCTTGCCGAGGATGCGCGGCAGCCGTTGCGTGGCGCCGACCGTCCCCCATAGCGCCTCGGGCGTGGCGAAGGTCGCCTGCGGGGTGGCGATGACGAAATCGCAAGCTGCGGCGATATCGCAGCCCGAGCCGACCGCCGGCCCATGCACCACCGCGATCACCGGCATCGGCAGACTCTCGATCGCGCCATAGGCGGCGTAGGCGGCGAGCCGTCGGGCGCGAACTTCGTCCGGCGCCATGCCCTTGCGCTCCTTAAGGTCGGCGCCAGCGCAGAACACCGGACCGCTTGCGCGGATCAGCACCAGCCGCACTGTGTCATCGTCACGTGCCGCCGTAGTGGCCGCGACAATGTCGTCGCACATGGGGCGGTTCAACGCATTGCGCGCCTCGGGCCGATCGAGCGTCAGTGTGGCGACGCCGCCTTCGACGCCGTAACGCACGGTGGTGAGGTTCATGGCTTGTCCTTGCGGAAGGCGCGCATGCGTTGGTTCATCTCGCGGCCGGCTTCGAGCGCCTCATCGAACGGCAGCTCGGCGACGCGGTAGAACAGCGATTTGGTCGCCGCCATGGCCTGCGGTGCCACGGCCGCCATGGCGCGGGCGGACTGCAAAGCCTCGTGCATCAGCATCTGCAGCGCAACGACGCGATTGACCAGGCCAAGCTCGCGCGCACGCGCCGCATCGATGGGCTCGCCCGTGGCGACGAGCTCGAACGCCGCCTTGCGGCCGGCTTGGCGCACCAAATTCGCCATCACCACCGAAGCGACGATGCCGTGTTTGACTTCCGGATAGCCGAGCTTGGCGGTCGCCGACATGATGGCGATATCGCCGGCAAGCGCCAGGCCGGCGCCGCCCCCCATCGCCGCGCCGTTGATGGCGGTCACGACCGGCTTGGTCAGCTGCGAAAAGACACCGTGCAGTTTCGCCGTGATATCGGCGCGGCGCTGGACCAGGGCCGCATTGGCCGACGACAGCGCGGCGAACTCGGACAAATCCGCGCCGGCGCAGAAGGCCGGGCCGGCGCCGGTCAATACGATCGCACGGATGTCCGCCGCGCCATCGGCTTCGCGTAGCGCGTCGAACAGCGCCTCGCTCAGCGCGAGATTCAATGCGTTGCGCTTCTCCGGCCGGTTCATGGTGAGGATGCGCACCGCGCCGTCGTCATCGATCAGCAAATCAGCCATCGCACGCACCGCCACCTGTCATTCGAGCTTCACGCCGGTCTTGAGCACTACCGGGGCCCACTTGGCCTGCTCGGCCAGCACGTAGGCGGCATATTGCTGAGGCGTCGCCGGCACCGGCGTGGCGTTGAAGGTGTCGTATTGTTTTTTCAGGTCGTCGCTGTTGAGTGCGGCGATGGCGGCGCGGTGCAGACGCGCGAGCACATCAGCCGGCACGCCGGCCGGCGCGACCAGGCCGTACCAATTGTCGGAATTGACCCGCGGATAGCCCAATTCCGCCGTCGTCGGCACGTCGGGCAGCACCGGAACGCGCGCCGCGGACGTGATCGCGAGCGCTTTGAGCGCGCCGGATTTGATCTGCGGCAACAGGAACGGCACGTCGGCCACCAGCATCTGCACCTGGCCGCCGAGCAGATCGGTGACCGCCGGCGCGACGCCGCGGTACGGCACGTGCACGATGTCGATCTTGGCCTCTTCCTTGAGCAGCTCCGCGCCGAGGTGCGTGATGGTGCCGGCGCCGGCCGAGCCAAAATTGACCTTGCCCGGACGCTCGCGCGCATAGGCGATGAAGGCCGGCAAGGTGTCGATGCCGAGCGACGACGGCACCACGATGGCTTCCGGCACGCGCAGCACGGTGGTGATCAGCGACAAATCCTTCTGCCAGTCGTAGGGCATCTTGGCGACCATGAAGGGAATGGCGGAGATCGAGGACGCGCCGTTGAAGCACACCGTATAGCCGTCGGGCGGGCTCTTGGCGGTGAAGTCGACCCCGGTCATGCCGCCGGCGCCGGCATGGACCTCGATGAAGACCTGCTGGCCGAGGTCGGCGCCCATATTGTTGGCAAACACCCGGGCGAACAGGTCGGCAGCGCCGCCGGCGGCGAAAGTCACGACCAGCTTGACCGGACGGGCCGGGAAAGTTTCCGCGCCGGCCACCGCCGTCCACAACAGCGCGAGACCGAATGCCGCAATGAGCCCGCGTCGCATGGTGCTTCTCCCAGGCGTTTCCTGGCCGGTTCCCTCTCATCGAGGGAACAATAAACAGCGGCGCCGGCCAGCAGGCGCTTGTCCGGCATGCCGCCACGCGGCAGTATGATTGTTCGGCTAAGGTACCAGCAAGGGGCAAACGGCTCGCCGGCTTTGCCGGGGGCATGTGGGGCGTGTGCATGAAGACCATTCTCGTACCCACCGAACACAATGCGGCGATGGCGTCCGCGCTCGATACGGCGCTACTGCTGGCGCAAAAGTTCAGCTCCTGCATCGAGGGCTTTCCGTTGCGCCCGGCGGTGGCCGATCTCGTCGCCATGGATCCCGACAGCGGGCTCACCATGGTGGCGGTGAAGGAAAACGACGCCGAGATGGTGCGCCAGGCGGAAGACCTGTTCCGCGCCTTCATGACCCAGCATCAGGTGCCGCTGAACACCGGCGCGGCGCAGACGTCGCCATCGTTCACATGGCTCGATTCCGCGCCGAGCGGCCACGATTTCGTCGGCAGCTATGGCCGCGTATTCGACGCCATCGTGCTGGCGCGGCCGGGCGACGAATGGCAGAGCCCGTCCATGGTGACGCTGGAATCCGCCTTGTTCGAGAGCGGCCGGCCGGTGCTGATCGCGCCGCCGGACTCGCCGCGCTCGCTTGCCACCAATGTGTTGATCGCATGGAATTGCAGCACCGAGCAGGCGCGTACCATGGCCGACGCCATGCCGCTGCTCCGCGTCGCGGAACGCATCACCATCTGCACCGTAGAGGGCGCTACCGTCGCCGGGCCGAGCGGCGAGCAGATGGCGCGCTCGCTGAAACTCAACGGCATCAATGCCGAGCCGATCACACTGAAGCCAGCCGGCAAGCGCAACGCCGGCGAGACGCTGCTCGCCAAGGCCGGCGAACTCGGCTGCGACCTCATCATCAAGGGCGCCTATACGCAAAGCCGCCTGCGCCAGATGATTTTCGGCGGCACCACGCGGCACATCCTCGCCAATGCCAAGCTGCCCGTGCTGATGGCGCATTGAGCGCGCGCCTTAAGTACGGCCAACCTGCGTATCCCCATGAGTGAAACACTAATCTTTCCGCAATTGGCGTCGCTTTATGAGACGCTGGCGCCGATATCCGAAGCACTGCTGCGGGTCGTCGTTGGCTTGTGGATGGTGCCGCACGGCCTGCGCATGAGTTTTGGGTTTTTTCCCACGACCGGACTGCCGCAGCGCAGCGTGCAGATGCTCGCGGTCGATCTCGACAAATGGGGCTATCGGCCCGGCTGGTTCTGGGCGCCGTTGATCTCGGCGACCGAGCTGATCGCCGGCCCGATGCTGGCGCTCGGCCTGTTCACGCGTGTCGCCGCCGTGCCGCTGGTGCTGTTCCTGATCGTGACCAATTTCGAGCGCTGGCGGGTCGGCCGCTACTTCTGGAACAAGCTCGGTATGGAATATACGCTGATGTGGCTCGTCGCGACGTTCTACTTCCTGATCCACGGCGGCGGCCGTTATTCGCTCGATCATCTGATCGGCCGGGAATTTTGAGGAGAACTGCGTGCCCTTCATCGACGCCAATGGCGTGAGCCTGCACTACGAGCTTGCCGGACAAAGTGGGCCGGCGCTCGTGCTGTTACACGAGCTCGGCGGCACGCTCAATTCCTGGAACAAGGTCGCGCCGCGGCTCGCACAACGCTATCGCGTGCTCCGTTACGATCAGCGCGGCTCCGGGCTTTCAGAGAAGGTGCGCCAGGAATTTTCCAACGATGTGCTGGTCGATGACTTCGAAGCACTCGCCAAGGGACTTGGGCTCGCGCCGCCTTATCATTTCGTGACAGTCGCTGCGGCCGCGACGCAGGCCTTGCGCTTTCTGGAAAAGCATCCGGAGCAGGTCGGATCTCTCGCGCTGTGCAATCCGGCGCCGGGCGTCGATCCAAGCCGCGCCGCGGCGCTCGACGAGCGTGCGGCCTTCGCCATGCGCGAGGGCATGCGCGCTTCGCTGCCGACGACGCTCGATATCTCCTATCCCAAGAACTCTTGGCGACTTGGCCGAATATGACGCCTATCGCGGCCGCTATCTGGGTAACGATCCGGTCGGCTTCGGGTTTGGTTTTCGCGCTTTGGCGCGCACCAACATGCTGCACATGCTGCCACTGGTCCGCTGCCCGGCCATGGTGGTCGCGGGCCGCCACGACACCGTGCGCCCGCATGCCGGCAGCGCGGACCTTGCGAAGAAAATTCCCGGCGCGCGCTTCGAGCTGATCGAGGCCGGCCACTTCATGCCGACGCAAGGACCCGAGCCGCTCATCGCGCTGCTCGAAGATTTTTTACCGAAGTGAAAACAATCCGGGTGAAATCATGAAAGTCAAAGCCAACGGCATCGACATCAACTACCAGATCGACGGCCCCGACGGCGCGCCGTGGATCGTCTTTTCTAATTCGCTCGCGACCTCGACCGCGATGTGGGACGAGCAGGCTGCCGGACTGAAAAATTCATTTCGCGTATTGCGCTACGACCAGCGTGGCCACGGCGGCACGGACGTGCCCGCCGGCCGATATGCGTTCGACACGCTGCTGGTCGATGCGCTGGCATTGATGGACGCGCTATCGATCAAGACGGCGCATTTCGCCGGCCTGTCCATGGGCGGCGCCACCGCGCTCGGCCTCGCCGAGCGTCATCCCGACCGCTTCGATCGCATCATCGTCTGCGACTCGCCGTGTCAATCGACGCCGCAATCGAGCCAGCAATGGGAAGAGCGCATCGCGGTGGCTCAGAAGCAGGGCATCCAAGCTCTGGTCGAGCCGACGGTGTCACGCTGGTTTCCGGCCGAGACCGTGGCGAAAAATCCTCCGCACCTCGACAAGGTGCGGGCCATGTTCCGCGCCACGCCGGTCAACGGTTTTATCGGCTGCGCCGCGGCGCTGGCCGAGCACGACTACGCCTCCGCCATCGCCACGGTGCAGCGGCCGGTGCTGTTTCTGTGCGGCGAGAAGGACGCCCCCGCGCCCGCCATGCGCAAGCTGCACGACAAGCTCAGCGGCTCGCGCTACGTCGAACTGCCCGGCGCCGGGCATATTTCGAACTTGGACCGGCCGGCGGAGTTCACCAAAGCGATCCGCGATTTTATCGCCGCCGGCTGATTGCCCCCGGCGCCCGCTATGCCTTTTCCGTGGGGCACGCCTCGCCCGACGCGGTTCTCACACCTTTGCAAACGCTAGTTTGAGCCACTATACCTCTCGCAAAGGGACGCAAGCGCCCCGTTCTTACAGGAGAAAACCCCATGGCCACGGTGACAATGAAGGCCCCTGCCCCGGGCGGGCTTTCCAATAAAGCGCGCGAATTGATGGAGGCCATCAACACCGACGCCGGCAAGCACAATGTCTGGGTCCGGACGCAAGCCAATGCGCCGGCGCAAAAGCCGTGGTTCAGCGAGACCTCAGGCGAAGGCTCAGGCCAACTCGCCACCGGCCGCGTCGCCGTCAACCAGATGAAGACCGCGCCCTATATGTGGCGGTGGAACGAATATTCCGGCTACCTCCAGCAGATTTCCGAGATCGCCAGCAAGGCCGATGTCTCGCCGATCGAATTCGCCGACCGCCAAAGCATCCTCCTGCTCAATCCCGGCCTGAACGGCCGCCTGCAAGTCACCAACACCATCCGCTGCGCCATCTCGATCTACAATCCGGGCGACGTCGCGCCGGTGCACCTGCATTCGCCAAATGCCAGCCGCACCATCCTGTCCAACAAGGGCGGCTACACCGTCGTCGAAGGCGAGCGCGTCACCGCCAACCGCGGCGACCTGATCCTGACCCCGAACGGCACCTGGCACGACCACGGAAACGATGCCGACGAGCCCTGCATCTGGATCGACACGCTCGACTGGCCGCTGATGGAATTCCTCGACGCCGCCTGGGTCGATCACAACATGCCGGGCGCGCAGGGCAACACCAACGTCCAGGCGATCTCGGTCAGCGAAGGCTATTCGCGCCACCTCTACGGCCACGGCGGCATCAAGCCGGCATTCGTCAATCATCAGCGCGGCGTCGGCCATGCGCCCGCGCCGCTGTTCCATTTCCGCGGCGCCGATGTGATGGAGATGCTGCACAGCCTGCGCAAGGAAAAGGGCGACCCGCACGAAGGCATCAAGGTCGACTTCGTCAATCCGGTGACCGGCGAGTCGGTGTTCAAGACGCTGAACTACTCGGCGCAGCTGTTGCGCCCCGGCGAAGAGACCGAGCTCAAGCGCGAGACCGCCGGCACCTACTATGTGTGCATCGAAGGCTCAGGCGTCACCGAAGTCGGCGGCAAGCGCTTCGAATGGGGCCACAACGACCTGTTCGTGGTGCCGAACTTCCTGTGGCGGCGCCACATCAATACCGGCAAGACCGATGCGGTGATCTATTCGGTGTCCGACTCCGCCCTGATGCAGAACATCGGCCAATATTACGCCCAAGGCCGCGACAAGCACGGCAAGGTCACCGAGCTGACCCTGCAATAAAGATAGCACTCGGCCGAAAACGCAATCGGAGCGCGGCACTCCGCGCTCCGATTTTTTTACTTCATCGATCGCTGCGGCAAGAAAGGCCCGTTACTGAGCCTTGCCGGCGTTGTGCTTGCACTCGGACCTGAACTTCTTGCGTTCTTTGCCGTGCAAGCCCTTGGTATTGGCCTGATCGGAACAGGATTTTGAGATGGCCTGCTTTTGCTCCGGTGTCATCTTTGCCGGCGCCGTCGCCGGGGCCTGTGCAAGGGCGGCTCCGGCACCGATCATGAGCGCCAACAGCGCGCTAACAGCAGTTCGCATTGTCCAGTCTCCCTGTGTCCAATTACGTCAGGCGGCGCCCTTGAGGCGCTTGTTGCACTCGCTGTAATAGCCGCCGCCCTTCATGATCCACTTCAGGCCGCCGTTGCCATTGCCCGCTTTGTTGGCCTTGTACTGGTCGAGGCAGGTTTCCATGCGGCCCTTGCCCGGGGATTCCTTTGCATATTTGGAATCGATCGCGTGCGGGTAGACGGCAAAGCCGGTCGCGGCTGGAGCCGGCGCGGCTGCTGCCGGCTTAGGCGCTGGTGCGGGAGCCGGCGCTGGGGCCGGCGCAGATGCCGTGGTCGGGGCCGCCGCGTCGGAGGCGCATTGTGCCTTGCGGAAGTCGTTCCACTTCATGCCATTGAGCGAGCCGGCGTCCTTGGCCGCTTTATATTTTGCGCTGCACTCGGTCATCGTCAGTGCCTGAGCCGAGGTGCCTTGCAGGGCGATGGCGGCGAGCACCGCGCCCGCGCAGATGGCGGCGTAACGTATTGTCATGACTGTGTTCCTCCTCCGTTGTGGGTCCTTGAAAGATTGGACCGTTGCGACGGCCGGCTAAAGCGACCGCGACAATTCCTGTTCCGTCGGCAACCGCCCATCAGGCGTCAGCTGGTTGACGACCTGCGGCAAATACTGACTTAGACCCGCTAGCAAATCCTGGCGCGACAATCCAGTGTGCGCCATGAGTGTTTCGATCTGATCGCCACCCAGCGCCTTGGCCAGATCGTCGGACGACATCGCCTTGTTCGGCCCGTTGTCGACCCAGCTCTTGGCGACGTCGCCATGTCCGCTCTGCTGAAATTGCTTGAGCAGATCGCCGAGACCGCCGCTGAGGATGCCGCCCGCGGCGCCTCCAGCCAACACGGTTCCCAAGCCGTTTTTCAAGATGTCGCTGATGCCGCCGCCGCCGGGGCTCGTAGCCTGGCCGTGGCCCGGAGCGCCAGCCGTGCCGGGCGCCGCAGGTGCGGCCGTCGGCAGACTCGTGAAGCTTTTGAACGTTTTGTAGGCAAGCAGGCCTAAGAGCGCCATGGTCATCGGCGACATGCCGCCGCCGCTGCCGGTGCTGGGACCGCTCGGGCCGCGCGGCCCATGCTGCATACCATTGAGAACATCCATCAGACCCATAATTTGCCTCCCTTTGAGCGAGCGCCGCAGCGCCTGTCGTTTAGCTAGGTAAGCAGCGCCTATGGACTAGCCAAGTAAACTGCCATTAGCGAAGCAAAGTGCCACCGGAATGTGGTCAAAATGGCATGCTCCAAGCCCTAGCGCGAGTGGACTAAGGACTAATGACAGGCAGTCGCCAATCGCTTCGACCCGGTCACTCTTTGTGGGCGTGGTCATGCGGCTTGCCGATTTTGTCGCCGCAGCCGGCGCGGGTCGCCCAATATTCCCAGGCCCGCCAGGTTTCCGGCATGTTCGGCTTGTAGCCCGCCGCCCGCGCCGCGATCTCGCCCTTGGACAGCGGCTTCGGCTTGCCGCCCATGCGCATGGCGTTCATCTGCACCCGCGCATTGCGCGGCAGATAGACCGAAAGCCGCACCACCTCGATGATCGAGCGCGCCGCCGAGGCAAAGCCGTGGCCGCGCATCAGCGCGACGCTGCCGCCGCCCATGCATTTCGCCAGGTCGCGGCCCTGCGCCATGTTTCGCACCAGCAAATCCGTGTCGCCGAATTTCTTGCGGATATCCCATACCGGCACCTTGCCGCCGATAAAACTGCCGGAATGGATCACCGGCTCGAGCGGCTTCGAGACGATGCCGAACGGCAGCGTATCCTCGGCATGGGCATGCACCACCGCCACGATATCGGGCCGCGCCTCGAAGATCGCGGCGTGGATGAAGCGCTCCAGATAAGGCTGGCGCTTGTCGCTGACCGGCTCGCCCATCTGGTCGAACTCGATCAGGTCGTGGTGCTCGACCAGTTCCGGCGCCAGCGAGCGCGACATGAAGAAGCGCTTCGGATTGTCGGGATGGCGCACGCTGATATGGCCGTAGGCATCGACCACGTCTTCGTTGGAGAGGATGCGATTGGCGACGACGAGGTCGCGCAGGAGATCGTCGAGTTGGCTCATGATGGTTCTTTCCGATTGATAGATCAGCCGTAGGTGGGCACGAACAGGTCGTCGACCTTCACGGCCCGGTCCGTCAGCCCGAGTGTCTGCTGATAGGTGATGAGGGCTTCGATGGTGCGGCGGTTCGGCTCCACGCCATAGGGCCACGGGTCGCCGTTGAACACTTCCCAGATGTCGTCGATCTCGCGCATCAAGAACGGCGTCATGTAGCGCACGGCGCGCAGATTGAATAATTTCCGCAGCGCGATCTCTTTCGATTTCACGAACGCGTCGTACAGGCTCGTCGCCACGAACGGGTACCGCTCGTAAACGCTCTTCTTGATGGCGACGGTGTGCATGATCGGATAGATGCCCCTGCGCTTGTAGAGGTCCTTGTCGACATCGACAAAATTCGGAAACAGCCGCGCGATATTCGGATCGGTCCTGATCTCTTCCGGCAGGCTCGTGCCCAGCGTGGCGTCGATCTCGCCCGCGGCCAGCAACTCGCCGAGCGTCTTGTCGGTCTTGTTGTTCTCGATCGACATCCTCTTTAGAAGTGGCAGCACCGTCGGGCTGCCGTGCGACCCCGCCTCGTTCATGGCGCCTTGCACCCAGCGAACCTTGGTGAGATCGACGCCGAATTCATGATGCAGGATGCCGTTGATGAAGATCGCCGCAGTCATCGTATAGAGCGGCACGCCGATGCGCTTGCCCTCGAGGTCCCTCGGCGTCTTGATGCCGGACTTCTTGTTGATGGCGATGTAACCCATGCGGAAGGCGATCGAGGGGAATACCGGGATCGCGACGAACGGGCATTCTTTGCGCGTGAACCGCTGACTGAATTCGGAAAGCGAATATTCCGAAACGTCGAATTCCTCGCCGCCCGACATGCGGTCGAAAATCGGCCGCGGCTGATCGATGGCGATGAAATTGAGATCGATGCCGTCGGGCGTGACCTCGCCCGTATAGAGCGGCTGCATCCGATCGTAGAGCCCGCACGCGAACGAAAGCTGCAACTTGGCCATTGGTCTGGCGCCCTCCCCTACTCCGATTGCGGCTTACGGTTAGCATGCCGCAAACGGAGCAGGAAGGCAGGCGCGGCGCCGCAAATATGTTATTTTTGCCTGTCAGAGGCTCGCTTATGACAACAGTGAATTTCGCCCAGCGCAGCATGCAGCCCGAGCTGATGGATTCGGAATCCGTCGATTTCGCCGAATTCCACCAGTGCCTGCGGCAGCTCACCATCGTCAACGTCTTGACGCTGGCCTATCGGCCGACCTTGCGTTGGCTCGGGCGGACGGTGCGGCACACCATGCCGCACGACACCGTCTCGGTCCTCGACGTCGGCTCCGGCGGCGGCGACATGTTGCGCAAGATCTGGAAGCTCTTGCAGCGGCGCGATCTCAAGGCCGAGCTCACCGGCGTCGATCTCAATCCCTGGTCGAAGCAGTCGGCGGAAGCGGACACGCCGCAGCAGATGAACATCCGCCAGGAGACTTCGAACATTTTTTCGTTCGATCAATCGCGGCAATTCGATTTCATCATCAGTTGCAACTTCACCCACCATCTGACCGATGCCGAATTGATCCGCTTCATAAAATGGATGGACAGTCATGCGGTGCGCGGCTGGTTCATCAATGATCTGCACCGCCATCCGTTACCGTATCATTTCGTCAAAACGGTCTTCCGCCTCTTGCCGTTGAGTCGGATGATGCGCAGCGACGGCCCGATATCGATATCGCGCGCCTTCGTCGCGGCCGATTGGCGGCGCCTGCTGGCGGAAGCCGGCATTCCGCGCACGCGCACCTCGATCAAATGGTTCTTTCCGTTCCGCTATGTGGTGGCGTGCCGCAAAGCTTGAACGTCAGACTCGCAGCCGCGTCCTGTTCACCACGAACCTGGCTATTCCCGGCAACGCCCACGGCGCCACGCGGGCGACCGCTGCAGTCACCCGTTGTGCCGTGGCATTGACGAAGGCGACATTAGCGACCTTCGCCCAGGCGATTTGCGGTTTTAACTTGGCGATAGCCTTGGCCTGAAATTCGCCGGCCGGTTGGCCATCGAGGACGGCATGCGCGGCGGCTATTCCAGTGTGCAACGCGATCGACGTTCCGTCGCCGGTATAGGACGGAATGACCACAAGCTGATCGCCCAGCGGATAGACGGCGTCGGCTATCACCTCGCGGCGCAGATAGCCGTAGGGAATGGCCGCGACCGCGATCGGCTTGTCCCACAGCGGCGTCGCGCTGGCGAGCAGGTTTGCGAAAAACTCCGAGCGCTGCGCGAGAAAGGCGGCGTGCGCTTCCCACGTGACGGCGGCCTCGCCCGTCACGTCCCGATCGATCACCCAGCAGATCGTGGCGATGCCGCCCTCGACCAGACATACGCCGGCATAACCTCCAGGGAACATCGCGAGCTGGACCAAATCCTCGAGCATCGCGGCAACGGCCGGCGTGACGCGAAGCTGCATCTTGAACGCCACGGTCGACGCCTGCGGCCGCGGCAAGCCGCGCAGATTGTGCTTGCCGGTAGCGAGCGCGACGTGGCTTGCGGGCCATCGTTGCGTCGCCGTATGCACGACGGCGGATTTTTGCTCATAGTCCAATCTGGTTACGGTCGCGCCGCGGATCACTTGCGCACCGGCGCGCGCCGCGGCGTCGAGCAGCGCTTGATCGAGCAGAAAGCGCGACAGGCCGGCGCCGCGAAACGGCAGCTTCAACCGCGCGTTCCGGCCGCCGAATTCAAGGCCGAGCCGGCCGGCCGGCCGCGCGCCGAGCTGCCACACATCGAGCCCGAGCCGGGCCAGCAGCGCTTGCGCTTCCGCGCTCAAAAATTCGCCACAGACCTTGTGGTGCGCGCCGGTGGTTTTTTCCAGAATGACGACGGGGCGGCCTTGGCGCGCGAGTTCGATGGCGAAAGCCGAGCCGGCCAGGCCGCCACCGACCACAACCGCTTCGCTCATCGCGAAACCCGTTCGTTCTTAGTGCAACTCTTTGCGCAGAATTTTGCCGATATTACTCTTCGGCAGGGCGTCGCGGAACTCGATTATGTGCGGCACCTTGTAGCTCGCCAAGCGCTCGTGGAGAAATTCTTTCAAATCCGCCTCGGTCAACGCCGGATCGCTCCTGACGGCAAAGAGTTTCACCGCCTGGCCGGTGCGCTCGTCCGGCACGCCGATCACCGCAGCCTCGATCACGTCGGGATGCTGCATGGCGATGTCTTCGACTTCGCTCGGAAACACCTTGAAGCCGGAGACGATGACCATGTCCTTCTTGCGATCGAGCAGCTTCAGGTAGCCTTCCGCATCGAGTGTGCCGATATCGCCGGTGCGCAGCCAGCCGTCGGCGGTGAGAACGTTTTTGGTTTCGTCGGGACGCCGCCAATAGCCCTTCATCACCTGCGGGCCGCGCACCCAGACTTCGCCGTGATCGCCCGGGGCGAGGATCGCGCCGTGGTCGTCGCGGATGCTCACCTCGGTCGAGGGCACCGGCAGCCCGACGGTGCCGAGCTTCGGGTTGACGACCGTGTTGATGCACACCACCGGCGACGCTTCGGTGAGGCCGTAACCTTCCACCAGGTCGGTGCCGGTGATCTCGCGCCAGCGGTGCGCCACCTCGCTCTGGATCGCGGCGCCGCCCCCGAGCGGGAGCTGCATCGCGCTGAAATCCAGCGCGGCGAAATCGGGCCGATGCACCAGCGCATTGTACAACGTATTGACGCCGGACATCACCGCAACATGGGAATCGCGCATGGTGCGGATGAGCCGGTCGAGATTGCGCGGATCGATGACCAACACGTTCAAGCCGCCGACGACCGCGATGGACAACAGGTTCGCCGTCAGCGAGAAGATGTGATAGAGCGGCAGCGGCGTCAGCGTGGTTTCGTTTTTATATTTGGCGCGGGCTCCGGTCCACGCCAGGCATTGCAGCGTGTTGGCGATCAGATTGCGGTGCGTCAGCATCGCGCCTTTCGGCACGCCGGTGGTGCCGCCGGTATATTGCAAGAGCGCCACGTCGGTCGCCTGGATGTCCGCATCGGCGTAATGTTCGCCCGGCGCGCGGCTGCAGGCATCCTGCAGCATCGTGAACGACTCGAACTGCCAGGCCGGCACGGCGCGTCGGATATACGAATTGGCGAAATTGAACGCCCAGCGCTTGAGTACCGGCACGAAATCGCCGAGCCGCGCCACCACGACATGGCGGATGTCGGTGTCGGCGATGACCTGCTCGAGCTTGTGGGCGAAATTCTCCATGATGACGATTGTCGTGGCGCCGCAATCCTTGAGCTGCTCCTTGAGCTCGCGCGGCGTGTAGAGCGGATTGACGTTGACCGCGATCAGCCCGGCACGCAGCGTGCCGAGCAACGCAACCGGATAGGCCAGCATGTTGGGCAGCATGATCGCGACGCGGTCGCCGGCGCGGCAATTCAATTCCTCGCGCAGGAACGCGGCAAGGGCGCGGCTGTCGCGGTCCCACTCGCCAAAGGTCATGCGCGCCCGCAAGCTTTCGAAGGCCGGCCGCGCGGCGTGCAGCCGGCACGATTCCAGCAGCATGGCGTGCAGCGACCGATAGCGGTCCGGGTCGATGGTTGTGGGTGTGTCCGCCGGGTAGGACTTGAGCCAGATCGGGTCCACCGTGCCGGCCGGCGCCAGAGGCGGAGCGCTCTCCGCTGGAAGCGTCATGAGTTCACTACTTTCCGGCCACATAGCGGCTGTGAGGCGGCTGCCCGCCTCAACTAAGGATTCTTCCATCGAAGCACCCGCAATGCAAACGTTGGCGCTCCAGTAAACGCCCAGCGCATTAAAAAACTGAGAACTGGTCGCATTCCCATTCCCGCGCCGGCGGGCGATAATGCGAGGTCACCAGAGGGAGATGAGGATGTTGCACCACAACAATTCGGCGGGCGCGTTCGCCAAGGCTTTATTCGGAGCGCTGATCTTGGCTTGCGCCACGGCGCCGGCCCTTGCCGAAGACATCCTGGTCACCCAGTACAAGGCCGATCCGTCCGGCGCACCCTACGGCGTCGCCATCGACAAAGGCTTCTTCAAGGCCGCCGGCGTCGACATCACCGGCGTCATTTCCGGCGAAGGCGGCGGCTCGTCGGTGCGTGCCGTGCTCGCCAGCGATCTCGGCTACGGCGAGACTTCGCCCGCCGGCATCATCGCCGCCATCAACGAAGGCCAGGACATCAAGATCGTCGATATCGGCTCACGGTCGATGGCGAGCAACGTCATCATCGTGATGCCGAATTCGCCGATCAAGACCATGGCGGATTTGAAAGGCAAGAAGTTCGGCATCTCCAATCCGAAATCCCTCGGCGAGATGACGGCGGTGCTGGCGGCGGAAAATGCCGGCATGAACCCCAACGACATCCAGCGCGTCGCGCTCGGCAATCTGTCCGGGGCGCTCACGGCGCTGGAAAACAATGTCATCGAGGCGACCAGCATTCCGGGCATTCTGTTTTTGGCCCGCGGCGGCGAGAGCAAGTACCGCGTCATCGTCGGGCCGAAGGATTTGCCGCTGTTGCCGCCCGCGGTCGGCATCGCCACCGGCGACCTGATCAAGAAAAATCCACAGAAACTGCGCGCCATCCTGGCCGGGCGGCGCGAGGCGGTGAAATATCTCTATAGCCACACCGCCGAAGCCAGCAAGATTCTCGAGCCGATCTATGCGCCGCTGCCGCCGAAGGACGTCGACACGCTGATGCAGATGCTGGTCGATGCGAAATTCTACAGCGAAGGCCAGATCGAAATGCCGCTCCTGGTCAACACAGTGCGGGCGATGAAATATGTCGGCATGATCGACAAGGATCCCGATCTCTCCAAGATGATCGACGCCTCGTTCCTGCCCAGTGATTTGCAGCAAGTGAAATGAACGCCGTACCGCGCGATATCCACGCGCAGCTTGCAGCCGTCACGCGCGTCTTTCCCGGCGCCGGCAATCAGCCGCCGGTCAACGCGCTCGGGCCTATCGATTTGGACCTGCGCAAAGGCGAGTTCTTCGCCGTGGTCGGGCCGTCGGGCTGCGGCAAGTCGACGTTTCTCGAGGTACTCGCCGGCCTGCAAAAGCCGACAGCGGGCACGGTGACATTCGAAGGCAAGCCGGTGAGCGGCGAAGTCGCCGAAGGTATTGGCGTCGTCTTCCAGGAGGACGCCAGCTTTCCCTGGCTCACGGTATGGGATAATGCCGCGTTCGGGCTGCGCCGCAGCGGCGTCGCCGAGGCCGAGATACGCCGCCGCGTCGACGACGCGCTGGCCTTCATGGGGCTCAAGGACTTCGCCCGCGCCTACCCATCGCAACTGTCCGGCGGCATGCGCCAGCGTGTCTGCATTTCGCGCACTCTGGTGTTGCAACCCCGCCTGATCCTGCTCGACGAGCCGTTCGGCGCGCTCGACGCGCAGACGCGGCTCTTGATGGGCGACGAAGTGTTGCGGTTGTGGCGCTCAACCGGCGCGACCGTGTTGCTCATCACCCACGCGCTCGACGAGGCGGCGATGCTGGCCGACCGGGTCGGCGCCATGTCGGCGCGGCCCGGCCGCTTCATCGAGATCATCGACACCGGCTGGCCGCGCGAGCGCGACAGCAAGATCGTCGCCGAGCCGGCGTTCGGCGAGATCACCGCCCGGCTGTGGGACCGCTTGCGCGGCGAATTGCTTAAGGCGCTCGGCCATGCGGGCATGACGACAACGGCTGCGGGATGACACGCGTCGGCCTGATCCGGCTTGCGGTGATCGTGGCGATGATCGGCGCGCTCGAGCTCGCCTGTCAAACCGGGTTGATCAGGCATCAAACCATCATTGCGCCGTCCGAGATGGCGACGTCGCTCTACGCGCTTCTCGCCTCCGGCACGATCAATGCCGACATCGAGCGCACCTTGGGCATCATCGCCATCGTGATCGCCGTCTCGATCGTGCTCGGCTTCGCGCTCGGCCTCGTCATTCATGCGCTGCCGCGGCTGCGCGAGGCGCTCGATCCGCTGTTTGCCACCTATTACGCCGTGCCGATCTTCATCTTCTATCCGGTGCTGATCGCGATCTTCGGGCTCTCCCCGATCCCGATCGTGCTGATCGGCGTCGCCACCGCGGTGGTCGCCATGATTATCGCCACGCTCAACGGCCTCGATCGCGTGCCGCGCGTGCTCACCAAAGTGGCGCGGGTGCATCGCCTGGACGCTGTGACCACCGCCATGACGTTGCAGCTTCCCGCCGCCGCGCCGTACCTCTTCACCGGCGTAAAACTTTCGGTCTCCTACGGCTTCATCGCCGTCATCGCCGCCGAGTTCATTCTGTCGCCCGCCGGGCTAGGCCGCGACATTGCCGACGCTTATTCCGATTTCAACAACCGGCGCATGTATGCGCTGATCCTGTTCCTGCTCATCATCGCAACCGTCGTGAACACGGTCTTGCATATGCTCGACGTGCGCTGGGCGAAGCGGCGCAGCGGGGGCCGGACGTGACCGCAACGCGCCGCGCCACCGACACGCTGATCATCGCCGCTGTCGTGCTCGTGGTGTGGAAGATATTGCACGAGATCGCCGGCTCGACGGCGCTGCCGGCGCCGCTGGCGACCATGGCGTATCTCGTGCACTTGGTGCCGACCACACGGTTTGCCGAGAATGCCGCGGCGACGCTGCAGGCTTTCAGCCTAGCGCTCCTGCTCGCCTATGGGATCGGCCTTGCCATCGGCGTGTGGATGGGCGCGCACCGGCTCTCCGGCGCCGTCGGCGAGCCGATCCTGGTGGTGATCTATTCGCTGCCGAAGATCACGCTTTATCCGGTGGTGCTGCTGATCTTCGGGCTCGGCATCTCGGGCAAGGTGGTGTTCGGCGCCATGCACGGCATTTTGCCGGTCGCGCTGCTCACCATGGGCGCGATCCGCGCCATCCCGCAGGTCTATCTGCGCTCGGCGCGCACGCTGCATCTATCGCCATGGCAGACCATCACCACCGTGCTGCTGCCGGCCGCGTTGCCGGAAGTGTTCACCGGCTTGCGCATCGGTTTCACCGTGACGCTGCTTGGCGTGCTGTTGGGCGAGATGTTCGCCTCAAAGCTCGGCCTCGGCTCGATGATCATGAGCGACATGTCGCTCGCGCAAAGCGAAGACATGGTGACGGTCGCCATCATCCTGTTCGTCTTCGCGGCGATCGCCAACGCGCTCTTGCTGTGGATCGAGCACCGGCTGCACCGGAAAGTGTAAGCGCGGCTACCTCGCGGCGACGTATCTCTCCAGCGTCATCGGATTGCCCTTGTGCGCCGGCTCGCGCGGCTCGACGCCGGCGAAGCGGCTCGCTTCGGCAAACCACATCGCCCGCGCCGGCAGCTGCCAGCGCCGCTGGCCGGCGACGGAGGCGTCCCACCGCACCGGTTCGTCCTCGATGTCCATGCATTGATAGTGGGTGTTGAACAGCTCGATGCGGTGGCCGTCGGGATCGCGCATGTAGACGAACAGCGCCAGCCCCGGTCCATGCCGCCCCGGGCCGAACTCGATGTTTTCGGCGAAACCCAGATTCGAGGCGAGATCGCAGACATAAAAGAAGTGATACGATTCCCCGATGCTGAACGCGGCGTGATGCAGCCGCGGCCCGGCGCCCGGCGCAAACACGATGTCATGCGGATTGCCTTTGCGCTGCAGGAACACGAACAGCGGGTCGTCGCTGCCGTCCGGCGCGATATATTCGGACAGCCGGAAACCCAGCCCCGTGTAAAATTCCAATTCGCGCTGCACGTCGGGCACCAGCACCTGGAAATGATCGATGCGGTGCGGCGCCGCGCCGTGGTGATGCTCGAAGCTCGTGAGCAGCCGCGGCTTTAACGTCATGGTGGCGCAGAATTCGAGCGGCAGGCCGAGCGGATCGCTGACATGGAGCGTGCGACCCTGGTACGGCCGCTCGACCCAAAGCGCCGGCAAGCCGGCCTTCTCGAAATAGGATTTCGCCTTTTCCAAGTCTTCCTCGGTGAAGCAGCGCATACCGACCCGCTCGGCCTGCGGCGCGCTCGCGCGCTTGAGCACCAGCGAGTGATGACAGACCTCGGCGACGCCGCGCAGATAAATCGTGTCCTTGTCCTCGTCACTGACGATCAGGCCGATCAGATCGACATAGAAGGCGCGGCTCTTGGCCAGGTCTTTCACGTGCAATACCGAATGGCTGGCGCGTGTGATGTTGAAGGGCGGATTGTAGTTGGGCTTAGGAATTGCCACGATGGACTCCGGTATTTTTTACCTCTCCCCGCGTGCGGGGAGAGGTCGAGTGAGCGAAGCGAACGAGGGTGAGGGGGCCTCTCCGCGATTCTGAGCGCCGCAATTCTGCGCCCAGCGGAGAGGCCCCCTCACCCCGCCCTCTCCCCGCACGCGGGGAGAGGGAGTCGCTAGCTTGACACGTTTGGAGCCCACATTCATACCGCCCTCAGTCGTCCAACAACGGAGACAAGCATGGCGAGCGCAGGCGCGGCCTCGGGACAACGCCAGAAATATCGCGGCTTGCGCGGCTGGCTCGACACGGTGGACAAACTCGGCGAGCTCGAGCGCGTCTCCGGCGCCGATTGGGACGTCGAGATGGGCGCCGTCACCCATATGCTGACGGAAAAAAGCCGCGGCCAGGCGCCGGCGATCCTGTTCGACGACGTGCCGGGTTATGCCAAAGGCTATCGCACGCTCTACGGCCAGCTCTCCTCGATCAAGCGCATCGCGCTGACGCTCGGCCTGCCGCTCGACTACGAGCGCAAGGTCGACATCGTGCAGCGCTATCACGCGCGCATGCAGGATCTAAAACCGCTGCCGCCGCGCTTCGTCAACGACGGACCGATCTTCGAGAACGTCATCGAAGGCGACGCCATCGACGTGCTGAAATTTCCGGTGCCGCGCCATCACGAGGCCGACAAGGCGCGCTTCATCGGCACCGCCTGCTGCGTCATGACCAAGGATCCCGACGCCGGCTGGTTCAATCTCGGCGCCTATCGCAGCCAGGTCTATGACGGCAAGACCGTCGGTTGCCAGATCACCGA
The DNA here is from genome assembly GCA_963821175.1 of uncultured Alphaproteobacteria bacterium. Taxonomy (GTDB): domain Bacteria; phylum Pseudomonadota; class Alphaproteobacteria; order Rhizobiales; family Xanthobacteraceae; genus BOG-931. Next base: position 93,601 of record CAWGCU010000014.1, on the reverse strand, counting down.
AGGCAAGCACGGCCGCATCCACCGCGACAAATATTTCGCGCGCGGCGAGCCGATGAAGGTGGTGATCCTGTGCGGCCAGGACCCGCTGCTGTTCATGCTGTCGTCGAGCCCGCTGCCGGAAGTGAGCGAGCTCGATATCGCCGGCGGCTTGCGCGACGAGCCGATCGACGTGGTGCGCGGGCCTTTCACCGGATTCCCGATCCCGGCCGATTGCGAGATCGCCATCGAGGGCGAGACGGTGCCCGGCCAGACCAGGCCGGAAGGGCCGTTCGGCGAATGGATGGGCTACTATTCCGACGACACCCAGGATCGGCCCTACGTCAACGTCAAAACCATCCTGCACCGCAACGATCCGATCCTGACCTGCGCGCCGCAGCACAAGCCGGTCGACGAGACCGGACTGCTCAAGGGCATCGCCGGCGCGGCGCAAATCTGGCGCGCGCTCGATGCCTGCGGCGTGCCCGACGTGCTCGGCGTGTGGAATCACGAGGCCGGCCCGGCGACGCGCTTCACCGCGATCCAGCTGCGCCAGCGCTATCCCGGCCATGCGCGGCAGGCGCTGCACGTCGCCTGCGCCTGCCAGGGCGGCGCCTATGCGGGCAAATGGACGGTGGTGGTCGACGACGATATCGACGCCGGCGATCTCGATGCCGGTGCTGTGGGCGATGTGCACGCGGTTCGATCCCAACGTCGATATCGATCTCGTGCAAAAGGCGTGGGCGTCGAAACGCGATCCGCTTTTCCTGCCCGGCAATTTCAACAACCGCATCCTGATCGACGCCTGCATCCCCTACGACATGAAGCTCAAGGGCACGTTCCCGCCGGTGGTCGATGTCAGCGCCGATCTGCGCGCGAAACTGCGGGCGAAATTCCCGAAGCTGTTTCATTGATCTTGTAGGGTGGGCTGAGCGCAGCGAAGCGCACGCCGTGCAAAGCCGCGTGGGCACGGCGCTGTGCGCCTTTGCCCACCCTACTGACTATTCGCTCTTCTGCGCGAACAGCTGCTTGCCCATGGTATTGAAGCGCGCCTTCTGATTGTCGCTCAGCGAATTGTAGAAGTCGTGCAGCGGCGGGCGGATGGCGTCGACCGCCTGCAACATGGCTTGCAGGTGCTTGCCGGCCGCGGCAAGACGCGCCGGCGGCGTGCTCGGCGTTTCGCTCGGACAAGCCGCCTTGATGATGTCGGCGCCGTTCGCCGCCGCCGACTTCAACGCGTCGAGCTTGGCGCGCTGCGCATCGTTCGGCTGCACCGCCTGATCGATCTGGTCGGTCGGCCACGCCATGACGGAGGCGTCGCAATCGGATTTCGGCGTCGTCGCACTGGCAGCCGGTGCGTTTGCCGCCGTGGCTTTATCCGTCGCCGGCTTGATGCTGTTGAAGCGGGCCTTCTGCTCGTCGCTGAGCGAGTCGTAGAATTTGCTCAGCGGCTCGCTCACGAGGTTGACGGCTGCAACCAATCCCTGCAGCCGCTGCTGCATGGTGTCGAGACGCCCGGTCGGGGTGAACGACACGGTGGTCGGGCAATGGGATTTGATCACGTCGCTGGCTTTGACGATGGCGTTGCCGAGATCGTCGAGCAGCGCGCTTTGCTGCGGGTTGGGCTGCACCGCGTCGCTGATCTGATTGATCGGCCATCCGGTGACCTCGGCGGCTTCATCGCCACAGCTCTGCGCCATGCTCTGGGTCAGCGCCGCCATCCGTGCCGGAGCGCCCGGTCCTTGCACGTACTCGTCGTAGATGTAGGGCGAGAAAATGCCTTGGTAGATGTCGCCGTAGCCATAGACCCAGAACGGATCGACATCGGCATAGTCGTCGGGCCACAGCGCGTAATAGAAGAAATCGCCGTAGGCAAAGGGCCAGAACAGCGGGCCGACCCAACCGAGATGGTTGTGCCAATGCCAGCCATGGTTCCAGAACGGATGGAAGGCGCCGGCGCCCGCGAATTGCCGATGTGCGGCAAACGACCCTCGGCCGGCGAACGCCGCGTTGGCGTGAGCCAAGCGCGCGCCGGCCAAGCCTGAGCGAGCAGACGCCGGTGTCGCGCCGCGATTGAGCGCGGTGCCGTGCCTGCCGTTGATTGCGGCATTGAATGACGATCGGCCGGGATGAGCGGCATGGGAGACCAAATTCGAATTCAAGTGCGAGTTCACGTGTGAATTCAGGCGCGCGCCGCTACCGATTCGGCCACTAGAAATACGCGCGCCGCCGATATGCACGCCGCCGCCGCCCATCCGCATAGCGCCGCCACCACCGCCCATACGCATGCCGCCGCCGCCGCCAAAATGAACGCCGCCACCCCCGCCACCGAAGTGAGCACCGCCACCTCCGCCACCGAAGTGACCGCCGCCTCCACCGCCGCCGCCAAAATGTCCACCACCGCCCCCGCCCCCGCCCCCGCCCCCGAAACCGCCACCGCCTCTGGCATCAGCAACAGTCGCCAAACAAAGGGAAAGGCCTATTGCGGCCGCGCTTGTCGCGATTTTCCACATGGTAATGCCGTCCTTGTCGGGACCAAACGCGGGAAACCAACGCCAGATCGCCCGGTCCGTTCCGGCGGGCGCGAAGCTCGCGATGCTGCAACGCACACGTCGCCGTAGTGTACTTCGCGCTTCATTCGAGATGTGGGTAGGCTAGCAGGCGCGCTAGACCTACGCGGCTTAAATTTTTTTCACATGCGATCACGATCGCAAGAAAAATGCGGCAGCAGCGGCGCGCAAGCGGCTTCATCACCCAACGCAATTGCACGCGCGCCGGCTGCGCGATCAAAATCTGATTGGCAGATTTACGCGCCGGCACCGCGACGCTTCAAGCGACCGGCCGATATTGATTCTTCGTGGCGCGCGCACTGTCGCCTGAATATCACACGTGCCGCAGATCGGATCGGAGCCTGTTAGCAAAGAGGCTGCGGCGTTGACCGTGCGTCGGGCATGGTTATGGTTAACGTGATCGCCAGGGGCCGGGATCGTAGGAGCACAGCCATGCCCGCTGGCACGCGCCGGCGGGCGTGAGCACCGCTCCCAGGTTGGCCGTGTTCCTGGTTGGGGTTCTGCAGCGGCGAGTTTGCGGCAGTGTATGCGTTGGCCCATGCTGGATTGCATCAGGACGGCTGGGTGCGGCGCGTCTCGGCGTTTCGCCGACAGGCCTGCGCTCCGGCATTGCTCTTCGCGCTGTTGCTGCCGGGCTGTACCGTAGGCCCCGATTATTCTCGTGAGCCAGCGCCGGTTCCGACGACGTTCAAGGAACTCAAAGGCTGGAAGCGCGCCGATCCCAACGACGCCGCCGACCGCGGCAATTGGTGGGCGCCCTATAGAGATTCACGGCTCGATACGCTGCTGCGCGAAGTCGAAATCTCCAACCAGACGGTGGCCGCGGCCGCTGCCGCCTATGAAGAATCGCGCGCCATCGTCCGCGAAGCGCAGGCGGCGCTGTTTCCGACCGCGACCGGCAGCTACGGCGTCACCCGCACCCGCACCGGAGCACTCGCCGGCACCACCGGCGGCAGCGCCGTCGGCTTCGGCCTCGGCACGCGATACACGACGCAATATTCCGCGCCGATCAACGGCAGCTGGGACCTCGACGTCTGGGGCAAGGTCCGCCGTACCATCGAAGCCAACACGTCGGCGGCGCAGGCTAGTGCCGCCGACCTCGACAACGCCAAACTGTCGGCGCAGGCCCAGCTCGCCACCGCCTATTTCAACCTGCTCGCGGCCGATTCACTGCGCGATCTCCTGCACCGCTCCGCCGCGCAGTTCCGCGAAACCTACGAGATCACGCTCAACAAATTCAAAGCAGGCTACGGGCCCAGCGCCACGACGGGGACAACCAGCGCCGACGTGGCGCTAGCCCAATCGCAAGTCCTGGCCATCGAAGCCCAGGAACTGAGCGTCGGCGTGCAGCGGGCGCAATTCGAGCATGCCATCGCGGTTCTGATCGGCAGGCCGCCGGCCGAGTTGACGATCGGATCGCGCTTGCTGGGCCCTAAAATTCCAAACATCCCGGTTGCGGTTCCCTCGGCGCTGCTCGAACGGCGTCCCGATATCGCGGCCGCCGAGCGCACCATGCAGAACAACAACGCCCTGATCGGCGTCGCCGAAGCTGCCTATTTCCCGGACGTGTCGCTCTCGGCCATGGTCCAGTTCGTCGGTCCCATTCCGCTGCCGTTTAGCGCCGCGCGCTCGATCCAGCAGATCGGCGCCAACGCCACGCAAACGCTGTTCGACGGCGGGCTTATCGGTGCACAGGTCGATGCGGCGCGCGCCGCCTACTGGGCAACCGTCGCCGATTATCGGCAGACCGTGCTCACCGCATTTCAGCAGGTCGAGGATGAGTTGGCGGCGATCCGCATCTTTACCAAGCAACTCGCCATCGAGTTGCAGGCGGTCAAGAACGCGCGCGAAGCGGTGCGCGTCTTCACCAATCAATACCGGGCCGGCATCGTCGACCTCACCACAGTGGTGACGGCGGAGACGAATCTTGCTCACACAGGAGGAAACCGCGCTCACCGTCCGGCAAAATCTGTTTCTCGCCAGCGTCACCCTGATCGAGGCGCTCGGCGGCGGCTGGGACACGACGTTATTGCCGACGCAAGTGCAGTTGATGAAAGGCTTCTCGTTGTTCCCGAAACTCGAATCGACGCCGCCCGCGGTCGAAGCGGTGCCCGCCGATACGACGTCGCGCAACCCGCAAGGCACGCCGCAAGTGACGCAGTAGTGACGCAGTAATCGATCAGCCGGAGTTAAGCCAAGGCCGGCGTCAATTCGTCCAAACGGTTGATTAAATGACAGAATCCAGTCTCGCCGCGGCTTGGAACCCGAAATTCGAGCACACTGCGTTCGACCGCCCTGCCCACCGCCGGCTGATCCATCGGGCGCATTAGCGAATTTTCATTAGGCGGGCGATGTTGGCGCCCATTACTATGCGGAAAATGCCGGGATATTGAACGCCAAGATGGACGAGCGCACACGCCCAAACGACGACGAACTGGCGCCCAATCTTCGCCGGACGACGCCCGAACCGGATGTCATCGTCATCAGCCGGCCTTATTCAAAATTGCGCATCGGTCTCTACCTCGCCATTGCCATCGGCCTCGTCATCGCCGCCTATGTGATCGTCCGCACCTACCGTGCGCCGCAGGCGGCCAATCCGCGCTTTGCCGCGGGCGGGCTGCAATCGGTCGGCGCGGCGACGATTGCGCCCGGCAATATCCGCGTCATGGTCAACGCGCTCGGCACCGTGACCCCGCTTGCCACCGTCACCGTGCAAACCCAGATCAGCGGCCAATTGACCGAAGTCGGATTCACCGAAGGGCAATTGGTCAACAAGGGCGACTTCCTGGCGCAAGTCGATGCGCGCCCCTATGAAATCGCCAAGGCCCAGGCCGAAGGCCAGCTCGCGCACGATCAAGGGCTGCTGGCGCAGGCGCAAACCGACCTCAAGCGCTATCAGGGGCTGTTGGCGCAGAATTCGATCGCGCGCCAGCAGGCCGACGATCAGGAATATCTGGTCGAGCAATATAAGGGCACGGTGAAGGTCGATCAGGCGCTGGTCGATGCGCAGGCGCTCAACATCGCCTATTGCCACATCGTCTCGCCGGTGACCGGCCGCATCGGGCTGCGCCTGGTCGATCCGGGCAACTACGTGCAGACGTCGAGCGCGAGCAGCATCGCCGTCGTCACCCAGCTGCAGCCGATCACGGTGATCTTCACGGTTCCCGAGGACAATCTCCCCGACATCATGCCGCAATACAATGCCGGCACCGCGCTCCAAGTCACGGCTTTCGATCGCGCCAACGTCAAACAGCTGGCGATCGGCAAAGTGTCGGCCGTCGACAGCCAGATCGACACCACCACGGGCACCGTGAAGATCCGCGCCCAGTTCGACAACGCGGACGGCGCGCTGTTTCCGAACCAGTTCGTCAACGCGCAGCTCCTGGTCAGGACTTTGACCGACGTCGTCACGGTACCGACGGTCGCGATCCAGCGCGGCTCGCCGAACGGGCAACAGGGCTCCTACGTCTACGTGGTCAAATCCGACAACACTGTTTCCGTGCAGCCGATCACCATCGGTCCCACCGACGGCAGCATGACCGCCGTCAACACCGGGCTATCGGCCGGCGATCACGTGGTCATCGACGGCGCCGACCGGTTGCGCGAAGGCTTGCACGTCAACGTCTCCACGCTCGACGGCAAGCCACCGGGCGGCGCCGGCGCTCCGGCAGCGGGCCCGCAAGGACGCCGCGGCGGACAAAATCCGAACGGCGCGCCTTCGCAGAGCCGGCGCAACAACAGCCAATAGCGGCGCCGACGGCGGCCAGCGCGCGGGCGCGACGATAAAACGGTGCGATGAACGTCTCCGAACCCTTCATTCTGCGTCCGGTCGGCACCTCGCTGCTGATGGCGGCGATCATGCTGTCGGGCATGGTGGCCTATACGTTCCTGCCGCTGTCGACGCTGCCTGAGGTCGACTATCCGACCATCCAGGTGCAGACGCTCTATCCCGGCGCCAGCCCGGAGGTGATGACGTCGTCGGTCACCGCGCCGCTGGAGCGGCAATTCGGCCAGATGCCGGGACTGAACCAGATGACGTCGGCGAGCTCCGCCGGCGCCTCGGTGATCACGCTGCAATTCAGCCTCGATCTGAGCCTCGACATCGCCGAGCAGGAAGTCCAGGCCGCGATCAACGCCTCGGGCAATCTGTTGCCGGCCGACCTGCCGGCGCCGCCGATCTACGCCAAGGTCAATCCCGCCGATGCGCCGATCCTGACGATCGCGGTGACGTCGAAGACCATGGCGCTGACCGATCTGGAGGATTTGAGCGAGACGCGGCTCGCGCAGAAAATCTCGCAGCTGACCGGCGTCGGCCTCGTCAGCGTCAGCGGCGGGCAACGGCCGGCGGTGCGGCTACAGGTCAATCCGCAGGCGCTCGCGGCCTACGGCCTCAACATCGACGACATTCGCACCTCGATCGGCAACCAGAACGTCAATACGCCGAAGGGCAATTTCGACGGCCCGGCGCAGGCCTCGACCATCAACGCCAACGACCAGCTCAGCAGCGCCGATCAATATCGCAATCTGATCGTCGCCTACCGCAACGGCGGCCCGGTGCGGCTTTCCGACGTCGCCACCATCGTCAACGGCCCGGAGAACACCAAGCTCGGCGCCTGGGCCAACACCACGCCGGCGATCATCCTCAGCGTGCAGCGCCAGCCTGGCGCCAACATCATCCAGGTCGTCGATCGCATCCAGGCGCTGCTGCCGCAAATCATGGCCGGACTTCCCGCCGCCGTCGAAGTCAACGCCATGAGCGATCGCACCGTGACCATCCGCGCCTCGGTCGCCGACGTCGAATTCGAGCTGGCGCTCGCCGTGGTCCTGGTCGTGATCGTGATCTTCGTGTTCCTGCGCACGCTGCCGGGCACCATCATTCCGAGCCTGTCGGTGCCGCTGTCGCTGGTCGGCACATTCGGCGTGATGTATCTGCTCGGCTTCAGCCTCGACAATCTGTCGCTGATGGCGCTGACCATCGCCACCGGCTTCGTCGTCGACGACGCCATCGTCATGATCGAGAACATCGCGCGCTTCGTCGAAGGCGGCATGGACCCGCTCGACGCGGCGCTGCGCGGCTCCGAGCAGATCGGCTTCACCATCATTTCGCTGACCATCTCGCTGATCGCGGTGCTGATTCCGCTGTTGTTCATGGGCGCGGTGGTCGGCCGGCTGTTCCACGAATTCGCCATCACGCTTGCGGTCACGATCATCATCTCCGCCGTCGTCTCGCTGACGCTGGTGCCGATGATGTGCGCCAAGCTGATCCGCCACCGCCCGGAAGTCCGAGCGCAGCTATTTCGACGTCACCGCCGAGCGCGCGTTCAATGCGGTGATCGCCCACTACGGCCGGGCGCTCAATTGGGTGCTGGACCGGCAGCCGCTGACGTTGCTGGTCGCGGTGCTGACGCTGGCGCTCACGCTCGTTCTCTATGTGCTGATCCCCAAGGGCTTCTTCCCGGTGCAGGACACCGGAATGATCCAGGCCATCACGCAAGCCTCGCAGAGCATCTCCTATCAGGCCATGGCGGAGCTGCAGGGCAAGCTCGCCGAGGAGATATTGAAGGATCCGGACGTCGAGGGTTTGACCTCGTTCATCGGCGTCGACGGCACCAATCAGACGCTCAACTCCGGCCGCTTCCTGATCACGCTCAAGCCGCACGACGAAAGAAGCCTCAACGCCAGCGCGATCATCCGGCGGATCCAGAGCGAGGTCTCCGGCGTCGTCGGCATCACGCTGTACATGCAGCCGGCGCAGGATTTGACCATCGATTCCACGATCAACCGCGCGCCGTATAATTTCGTGCTCGAGGACGCCAACGCCAAGGAATTCAACACCTGGGTGCCGAAGCTGGTGGCGCAGCTGAGCCAGCTGCCGCAAATCACCGACGTCGCCAGCGATCTCCAGCAACAAGGCCTGACCGTCAATCTGGTCATCGACCGCGCCACCGCCAGCCGCTTCGGCATCACGCCGGCGACCGTCGACAATGCGCTGTACGACGCGTTCGGGCAGCGCATCGTCTCGACCATCTATACCCAGTCGAACCAGCGCCGCGTCATCCTCGAGCTCGACCCGGCGCTGCAGAAATCGCTGACCGGACTGTCCTCGATCTACCTGCCGTCATCGTCGTCTTCGACCAACGGCCAGGTGCCGCTGTCGGCGTTCTCGCATATCGAGCTGCAAACCGGCCCGCTGGTGATCACCCATTTCGGCCAATTCCCCGCCACCACGGTGTCGTTCAACACCGCGCCCGGCGTTTCGCTCGGCACCGCCGTCACCGCCATCCAGCAGGAGGAAGCCAAGGTCGGCCTGCCGGACAGCTTCATCACCGCGTTCCAAGGCACCGCGGCCGCCTTTCAATCGTCGCTGAGCAACGAGGTTTTCCTGATCATCGCCGCGGTGGTGGCGATGTATATCGTGCTCGGCGTGCTCTACGAGAGCTTCATCCACCCGATCACTATTCTTTCGACGCTGCCTTCGGCCGCCGTCGGCGCGCTGTTGTCGTTGATGCTGTTCGGCTACGACCTCAACGTCATCGCCATCATCGGCATCATCCTCTTGATCGGCATCGTCAAGAAAAACGCCATCATGATGATCGACTTCGCCTTGGAGGCGGAGCGCGTCGAAGGCCAAGCGCCGCGTGACGCCATCTATCAGGCCTGCCTGTTGCGCTTCCGGCCGATCATGATGACCACCATGGCGGCGATCCTCGGCGCGCTGCCGCTGATGCTGGGCCAGGGCACCGGATCGGAGCTGCGCCAGCCGCTCGGCCTGGCCATCGTCGGCGGCCTGATCGTCAGCCAGGTGCTCACCTTGTTCACCACGCCGGTGATCTATCTTTACTTCGACCGGCTGGCGCTGCGTTTCACCGGACGCGGCCAGGCGCACCGCCAGAACCGCGGCGGGCCGGACGAATGAATATTTCCGCGCCATTCATCGCCCGGCCGGTGGCGACGACGCTGCTGACGCTGGGCATTGCACTCGCCGGCGCGCTGGCGTTCTTGAGATTGCCGGTGGCGCCGCTGCCGCAGGTCGATTTCCCGACCATCTCGGTCAGCGCGCAATTGCCCGGCGCGAGCCCGGAGACGGTGGCGACCAGCGTCGCGAGCCCCCTCGAACGCCATCTCGGCCAGATCGCCGGCGTCACCGAGATGACCTCGCAAAGCGGCATCGGCCAGGCGCGCGTCACGCTGCAATTCGAGCTCAACCGCGACATCGACGGCGCCGCGCGCGACGTGCAGGCCGCCATCGTCGCCGCGCGTGCCGACCTGCCGGCGAACCTGAAAAGCAATCCGACCTACCGCAAGGTCAACCCGGCCGATGCGCCGATCCTGATCCTGGCGATGACCTCGAAGACGCTCAGCCAGGGCCAGATGTACGACGCCGCCAGCAACGTGTTCCAGCAGCGGCTGTCGCAGATCTCCGGCGTCGGCCAGGTCATCATCGGCGGCTCGGCACTGCCGGCAGTGCGCGTCGAGCTCAATCCGAAGGCGCTGTTCAAATACGGCATCGGGCTCGAAGACGTGCGCGCGGCGCTCGCCTCGGCAAATGCCAACAGCCCGAAGGGCACGATCGACGACGGCAACCAGCGCTATCAGGTCTATACCAACGACCAGTCCACCAAGGCCGCCGATTACGCGCCGCTGGTCGTCGCCTACCGCAACGGCGCCGCGGTGCAATTGTCGGACGTCGCCGCGGTGAACGATTCCGTCGAGGACGTGCGCAATCTCGGCCTGTCCAACGGCCAGCCGTCGGTGCTGGTCATCGTCTTCCGCCAGCCCGGCGCCAACATCATCGAGACCATCGACAGCGTGAAGGAGGCGTTGCCGCATCTGCAGGCCGCCATGCCGGCCGACGTCAACGTCACCGTCGCCATCGATCGCAGCACCACCATCCGCGACTCGTTGCGCGATACGGAACTGACGCTGCTGATCGCGATCACATTGGTCACGCTCGTCGTCTTCGTCTTCCTGCGCAATTTCCGCGCCACGCTTATTCCCGGGCATTGCCGTGCCGATTTCCATCCTCGGCACGTTCGGCGGCATGTATCTGTTGGGCTATAGCCTCGACATTCTGTCGTTGATGGCGCTGACCATCGCCACCGGTTTCGTGGTCGACGACGCCATCGTCGTGCTGGAGAACATCTCGCGCCACCTCGAAGCAGGCATGCCGCGGATGCAAGCGGCGCTGCGCGGCGCGCAGGAGGTGGGCTTCACCGTGCTGTCGATCAGCCTGTCGCTGATCGCGGTGTTCATTCCGATCCTGCTGATGGGCGGCATTCTCGGCCGGCTGTTCCGCGAATTCACCATCACGCTGTCGATCGCCATTCTCATCTCGCTGGCGATCTCGCTCACCACCACGCCGATGATGTGCGCGCTGTGGCTCAAACCGCGCGAGGTGGACGACGGCGCCGCGGCCACGCACCTTATTTGACCGCGTGCATAGCGGCTATGAGCACTCCTTGGCCTGGGCGCTGCGCCACGGCGGACTGGTGATGCTGATCCTGTTCGGCGCGGTCTGCCTGAACGTCGTGCTGTTCACCCTCGTGCCCAAGGGTCTGTTTCCGACCCAGGACACCGGTCGCCTGATCGGCTCGCTGCAGGCCGATCAAAGCGTATCGTTCCAGGCGATGACGCAGAAGCTGCGGCAGATGATCGATATCGTGCAGAGCGATCCCGCCGTGGAACACGTCGTCGGATTTACCGGGGTCGGCTCCGGCGGCGGCGGCGGCCAGATCAATACCGGTTCGGTGTTCGTTTCGCTAAAGCCGATCACGCAGCGGCCGTCGGTCGATGAGGTCATCGCCCGGCTGCGGCCGCAGCTTGCCAAGGTGCCCGGCGGCCGCCTGTTCCTGACCGCGGTCCAGGATATCCGCGCCGGCGGCCGGCAGAGCAATTCGGCATATCAATACACGTTGCAATCCGACAGCACCGACGACCTGTTCACCTGGACGCCGAAACTGGTTACGGCACTCGAGCACAGCGCGGTGCTCGCCGACGTCAGCTCCGATCAGCAGCAAAAGGGCCTGGAAACCGATCTCGTCATCGATCGCGACACCGCCTCGCGGCTCGGCATCACCGCGTCGCAAATCGACAGCACGCTTTACGACGCCTTCGGCCAGCGTCAGGTGTCGGTGATCTACAGCGCGATCAATCAGTACCACGTGGTCATGGAAATCGACCCGCGCTACACGCAATATCCGGCCTCGCTCAATGACATCTATATTGCGACGTCGGGCGGCGGCGCGTCGGGCACGGCGCAGTCGAACTCTCCGGCCGGGACGGTAGCGGCCGCAGCCACGGCCAAGACGACTCCGGCGCACGTCGGCGACCGCGACGGCCGCGGCCAATGCCAACAACAATTCGGCGCGCAATGCCGCCATCAATTCACTGGCCACGGCCGGCAAGAGCAGCACATCGTCCGGCGCCGCGGTCTCGACCGCCAAGGAGACCATGATCCCGCTCGCCGCCGTGGCGCACTATCAGCCGGGCAACACGCCGCTCTCGGTCAATCACCAGGGCTTGTTCGTCTCCTCCACCATTTCGTTCAATCTGCAGCAGGGCGCGTCGCTCGGCGAAGCGGCGGCCGAGATCAACGAAGCGATCAATCAGATCCATATGCCGGCTTCGATCCACGGCAGCCTCGCCGGCACCGCGCAGGTGTTTGCGCAATCGCTCAACAACGAGCCGATCCTGATCGTCGCCGCCATTGCCGCGGTCTACATCCTGCTCGGCGTGCTCTACGAGAGCTACATTCACCCGATCACGATCCTGTCGACCCTGCCGTCGGCCGGCGTCGGCGCGCTGTTGGCGCTGATGCTGTTCCACACGCAATTCGACATTATCGGCACCATCGGCGTCATCCTGCTCGTCGGCATCGTCAAGAAAAACGCCATCATGATGATCGACTTCGCCATTCACGAGAAGCGGGTGAACAACCTCGGCGCGCGCGACGCGATCTTCCAGGCCTGCCTGTTGCGCTTCCGCCCGATCATGATGACCACCATGGCGGCGATCCTCGGCGCGGTGCCGCTGGCGCTGAGCTTTGGCAATGGCGGCGAGATCCGCCGGCCGCTCGGCATCTCGATCATGGGCGGGCTGATCATCAGCCAATTGCTAACGCTCTACACCACGCCGGTGCTCTATCTCTACATGGACCGATTCGGCCAATGGTCGCTGCGGCAACGCCAGCGCTGGTTGCCGGGTTTGTACGGCGTCGCACCGGCCGAATGAGGCGCGACGACGCAGCCTCGCTTGGCGCCCTAGGCAATGCAAATGAAAAATGCTACCGCTGACGCGTCGAGCACTATTTGCAATGTAGTGGAGGTCTCTACGATGGCGCAAAAGAAGCAATCTACGAAGCAAAAGCGTCTGAAGAAGGCCCTCCCGGTATTGGGAATCGCCGGGGTGTCCTTTTCGCTGGTAGGAGGAGCGTCCGCATCAGCGAGCGCTCCTGACAGCAGATATACCGTCCCAGAATACCTCTCCGCGTCAAGAAATCTTCCTCGGTGAGGAAGAGCTCTCCGACGTCAGCCTTGCCACATTCTATGTCTTCGACAAGGAAGGCATCGCGAAGTCACAGGCCGGCCAGCAATTGGCCTGGTGGGGCGGTGCGGAGATGCGGCGGCTGCGGCAGATGCGGCGGATGCGCTTGGCGCGGCTGCGCCGGTTGCGGCGGTTGCGGCGGTTGCTGCTGGTCAATTGGACGTTGCCGCGCCTGCTAAGGCGGGAACACGTTCCGACCACGTCGAAAGATATAAGTTGTTATGGCCGGGTCCTGCTTGACCCGGCCCACTTTGCGTTTTTGTGGCCTGCGTTTCTTGCGGGCTCGCCGCAGGAGCGGCCAATAACGTCGACAAGCGCCGGCGCGCGAGCTAGACCACGGCGCTTCCACAATCCGAGAGCATCTGCCTCGCTATGGCGACCCACACTGGCGGCAATAAACCTAGCGGCGTGCACGCGGGCGTGGCGGCAGGCGATCAAGCCCACAGCACGACGCGGTTCAACGGCAAAGACGTTCCGCAATTCGCGCCGAATTTCTCCGTCTATGTGCTGCCGCCCGATGCGGTGTGCTTCTATTCCGAAGACCGCAAATTCTTTCTGCACGGCGAGCTGTTTTGCATCGTCGCCGACGCAATCGCTGCGGGAAAAAGCTTTGGCCAGATCGTCCGCGAGCTGACGAAAAAATTTCCGGCCGACGTGGTCGACCAGGCCATCAAGCGGCTGATCGACCGCCGCTACATCGTGCCGAAACGGCAAACGGCCGTCGACGCCGCCGCCGGCTATTGGGCGACGCTGGGCATTCCGTTGGAGATGGCGGCGAAAAATCTGCAGAAATGCAAGGTGCGCGTTCAATCGGTCGATGCCAAGGGCGCCAAGCAGCTTGGCGCGGCGTTGCGCAAGCTCGGTGTTCGCGTCGTCGATCGCTCCGCCGACCTCACGGTCGTCCTGGTCGACGATTATCTGGAAGGGAAACTCGAGCCATTGAACCGGCAACACCTGTCCGACCGCACGCCGTGGCTGTTGGTTCAGCCATCCGGAGTTTTTCCCCTGGTCGGGCCGGTGTTCAGCCCGGGCAAAGGTCCGTGCTGGACCTGTCTCGCCGAGCGGATGAAACGCAATCGCGAGGTCAGGGCGATGCTCGACCGCCGGCAAGCGCGTCGCGTCGCGGTGTCGCCGCTCGCCAAGGACTTGCTCGGCGGTAGCGGCATCGAGCTTGCGGCCGTCGAGATCGCCAAGGCGATCGCCAGCGATTTCCGCACCCCGCTGAACGATCATCTGGTCAGCCTCGATCTGTCGGGCCCGACCATCGTCAAGCACTACGTGCCGCGCCGGCCGCAATGTCCGTCCTGTGGGCCTAAGAAGCTGCGCGATCCGCGCCGCGAGCCGGTGCCGCTCGTGCTGACCGCCGGCGCCAAGCCGGTCATGACCAGCGGCGGCTATCGCAGCGTTTCGTCGCGGGCCACGGTGGCGAAATACCGCAAGCACGTGAGCCCGCTCACCGGCGTGGTGTCGAAGCTCGAACGGGTCGAAGTCGACCTGCCGCTCAACACCAACTTCTACGCCTCGCATAATTTTTCCGGGCCCGCCAAGTCGATCCATGAGCTGCGCTCGGGACGCAGCGGCGGCAGCTTCGGCAAGGGCAGCACCGCCGAGCAAGGCGAAGCCAGCGCGCTGATGGAGGCGATCGAGCGCTATTCCGGAATCTTCCAGGGCGACGAGATCAGGGTGGCGCGGCGGTTTACCGACTTCGCGCCCGGCGAGGCCATTTGGCCGAACGACGTCCTGCTGTTCAGCGACGCGCAGTACCGGCACGCCCACCGAGCGAAGAGGACGTGACGCCGACACCGCCGCCGTTCGATCCCGCGGCCAAGATCGAATGGACGCCGGTGTGGTCGCTGCGCGACCAGCGCTTCAAATATCTGCCGACCGGGATGCTGTATTTTTTCCACAGCGACGCATCCGACAGCCATATGCACGCGGACTCCAACGGCTGCGCCGCCGGCAACACGCTTGAAGAGGCGATCGTCCAAGGTTTCCTCGAACTGGTGGAGCGGGATTCCTATGCCATCTGGTGGTACAACCGCTCGCAGCGGACGGAACTGGACTTGGACCAGTTCGGCGATTCTTACGTCCGCGATCTGAAAAACCAGCTTGCCGAAACCGGACGCCGGCTGTGGGTGCTCGACATCACCACCGATCTCGGCATTCCGAGCTATGTGGCGATGTCGTATTCGACGATCACCGGACAAGAGTTCGTCGAATACGGCTCCGGCTCGCACTTCGATCCGCGCATCGCGCTGTTGCGCGCGCTGACCGAGGTCAATCAATTCCTGTCGATCGGGCTGTTGGGCGCCCGCGACGTCGGCCAGGCAAGCAATGACAGCGCCGGTCCGTTTCGCCTCAGGACCACCCCTATTTGATCCCGGACGGCAAGCCGCCGATCCGGCCGCACTTCGATGTGAAATTCGGCAGCCTCGACACCCGCGAGCAGGCGCTTGGCCTGCATGGACATCGCCAAGCGCGCCGGCCTCGATTTCCTCGTGCTCGATCAGACGCGGCCCGACATCGAGACGCCGGTGGTCCGCGTCATCGTTCCGGGCTTGCGGCATTTCTATCGCCGTTTCGGGCCCGGCCGGCTTTACGACGTGCCGATAAAACTCGGATTGCGCGATACGCCGATCCCGGAAAGCGAGCTCAATCCGCTTCATCCCAATACGTGAGGTCAGGCCGGCGTGCGCGCTCCGCGACGAAAGAGTCCGGCAAAAGAGTCCGCGACGAAAGACGGGCGACGGGCGGCGGCAACGCTCTCCGTTCGGCTCCTGAGATCACGTCACCCTGCAAGCGCAGGTGAGCGGCGACATCGTTGCTTGCTTCGACGACGTTGCGCTCGGCTTGGGAAAGTTCAGCGCCAAGGCGGCCGAGTTCGCGCTCAAGGATTGCGCGCCGGTCTGCCGTTGAACGCGTTTGCCTCCGGCAACCGCGACACCGACAAGGAAATTCTTCTCCTGGTCCGCCGATTGGCCGGGCGCGGTCTGATCGAGTACCACCTCGGGCGCCCGCGAGACGGCGAGAATCTGGTCGTCATCGAGCCTCAGCTACCGGACTATTGGCCGCGCGTGACGCAACTCGGCAATGCCGACACGCTGGTGCTGTCGCGGTTCGCCTATATGCGGCGGCGCGCCAACGAAATGGTTTTGGAATCGCCGCGCGCCGGCGCCTTGTTCAAAATCTGCGATCCGAAGATCGCGGCTGCTTTGGCGTTGCTGTCCACGCCGCAACAGATCAAACAATTCCGCCGGCAAGAGGATTTTCCAGGGCTTGAGCTTCTCGCGCTCCTTGTCGACTGCCAAATCCTTTTCACGATCGACGCCGACGGCGATGGCCTGCGGCCGGCCGAGGGCGACGACGCCCTCGTGCTGTGGGATTTCCACGATCTTCTGTTCCACGCGCGCAGCACCGAGGGCCGGCATGCCAATCCGCTGGGCGGCGCCTATCCCTATGCGGACGCCATCGCTCCACTGCCGGCCGTGCGCCCGTCTTGGCCTGGAAAGAAGATCGATCTGCGCGAAGTCTCAGCCGCACCCGCGGAAGCACTGTCGCCAGCCGCGAAGCTTCTGCGTGAACGCCATTCAACACGCGATTTTGACAACCAGCGGCCGATCACGCTCGTCGAGCTGGCGCGATTTCTCGACAGCACCGCCCGCGTCCAATCGGAATTGAAGACGCCGCTCGACCACGGCGGCGCCGGCGGCGGCGGTCCGGAACTCAGCTACACGGTGCGGCCCTATCCTGCGGGCGGTGCCAGCTATGAGCTCGAACTCTATCTGGCCGTCGACACATGCGAAGGGCTATCGCGCGGATTCTATCACTACGACGCCGGCGATCATGCGCTGGTACCGATCGAGGTCCGCGGCAATGAGCTCAACGCGTTGCTCAACGGCGCCGAGTTAGCCATGGGCGTGTCCGCCGCGCCGCAAATCCTGATTACCATTGCCGCACGCTTCGGACGGATTTCATGGAAATACAGCTCGATCGCCTATGCGCTCATTCTCAAAGACGTCGGCGTCTTGATGCAAACGCTTTACGTCATGGCCGCCGATATGGGTCTCGGCGGATGCGCGATCGGGACCACCAATATCGAGATGTTCGCGAAAATGACGGGACTGCAATTTCACGTCGAGGGTCCAGTCGGCCAATTTGCGCTCGGACGCGGCGCGAAACCGGAAGCTCTCCGTTGATAATATAATGGGCTACGCGTTCGGCCCGGCTTTCTTGGGTACAAACAAACGCGTGGCGGCAGGATCGTCCGCAACGGCACGCCCGAAATAACCGACGGCTTCGGGGCGGCCCGTCCGCAGCGCGAACATGGCGCCCTGAGGGTCCGTGCAGCGGACGATCCGGTTGCCGCCTCGCGCTTCGAGCGGGCCCTCGAGAATTTTGCCGCCGCCGGCCTTGACGCGCTCTGCCGCCGCGTCGATGTCGCCGACATTGAAATAATAAAGCCAGAACGGCATCGGCACCGTCGGGGGTTTGTTGGACATGCCGCCGATGGTCTGGCCTCCAGCAGAGAAGAGTTGATAGGTGCCGATCCCGCCGACCTCGGCGTGAGCTTTCTGCCAGCCGAAAAGCTCGCCGTAAAACGCGAACGCCCTTTCCCAATTGACGGCGGACAGTTCATGCCAGCCGACATGGCCCGGCGAGCTCAGCGCGGCGGGCTGTTCTTGGCCGGACTTCAGCCCCTTGACCAATGCCAGTGTCGCCATTTGCGGATCGGCGACGACAGAAAAGCGACTGACATCGGGGACGTCGGTCGGCGGAACGTACACGGTGCCACCCAGATGCTTAAGCCGATCGGTCGCGGCATCCACGTCGTCGACGTCGACATAGCCCGTCCAGCGCGGCTGCGCGCCCATTTTTCGCGCGTCAGCCGGCAGACCCATCAGTCCGGCGACCGCAACCTCGCCGGCAGTGAACAGCGTATAGGCCGCGCCGGGCATCGACGCATCGCGTATGCCCCAGCCGACGATGTCCGCATAGAAGGCTTTGGCGGCTTCCGCGTCAGTCGTCGTCAACTCGTACCAGACGAAACAGCCATGCGAACTGACCATGTCTGCTTCCGATCCGGACGCTTTGAGCCTCGAACCACTCAGCGGAGGTAAAGGGGCTTGCGCGCATAGCAGCACGGCGTCGGCCCTTCGCGCAGCGGCGAAGCGATCGTCGCCCACGCATGTGGCGGCGGCTCGCTGATCGTTGCGCGCAAGCGATGGATCTCGGCGCGCGCCGCGGTGATCAGCGGCCCCTTGATGGCTTCATCGACGTCCGGATCGGCCTCGAGACGGGCGATCAGCTTGAGCTGCGCGTAAATCGCGTCGCGCGTGCACCAATAGGGCGTATCGCTGCAGCCCCAAAAGTCCCCTGCCCGCGCCGGCGCAGCCGCGAACGCGAAACCCAGAACGACGCAAAGTGAAACAAGCCGCACCATGGTTATACTCGCGCTCCGACTTCGTTATAATGCGCCAAGGATTTCACCGATCGCACAATAAGACAAGTCAGGGATGAACGCACATGAATGGCGCCGAAGTCATTGCCGAAATTCTTAAAGTGGAAGGCACCGAATTTCTCTCCTGCTATCCGCGCAACCAGGTGATCGAGCCGTGCGCGGCGATCGACATTCGCCCGATCCTGTGCCGGCAGGAGCGCGTCGGCGTCGGCATCGCCGACGGCTATTCGCGTATCAAGCGCGGCAAGCGTAACGGCGTGTTCGCCGCCCAAGCCGGTCCCGGCATCGAAAACGCCTTCCCGGGCATCGCCCAAGCCTATGCCGAAAACGTGCCGCTGCTCATCGTTTCCGGCGGCATGCCGCTGGCCAAGCAATATGTGCGCCCGGCGTTCCGCGCCGCCGCCGTCTACGAGCCGGTGACCAAGTGGTCGGCGCTGGCGCATAACGTGCAGGAATTGCCGGACCTGATGCGGCGCGCCTATCAGGCGATGCGCACCGGCAAAGCCGGCCCGGTGCTGATCGAAGTGCCGGACGAAATCGCCGAGGCGCAATTCAAGGGCGAGCTGGATTACCGAGCCGGTGCCGGTGCAGCGTACGGCGCCCGATCCGGATGCCATCAAGAAGGCCGTCGAGATGCTGCTTGCGGCCAAGAACCCGATCCTGTGGGCCGGCCAGGGCGTGCACTATGCCGAAGCCGGCGACAAGCTCGCGGCGCTGGCCGAATTGCTGCCGGCGCCAGTGGTCGCCACCAATCCGGGCAAGAGCGCCATCCCCGACAGCCATCCGCTGGCGCTCGGCGGCGCGACGCGCTCGCGCTCAAAGGTATTCGCCGATTTCATGAAAAAGTCCGACGTCGTCATGGCGATCGGTTCGAGCCTCACGATTACGAATTTCGGGCCGGCCGTGCCGGCGGGCAAGACCATCATCCATTCCACCAATGACGCCGGCGACATCAACAAGGAATATCGCGCCGATCTCGCCGTGGTCGGCGACGCCGGTCTCGTCATCGACGCGCTGATTGCGGAGGTCGCCAAGCAAAAAGGCCCGGGCGGCGGCAATGCGCTTAACTCGCTCAAGGAAGAAGTCGCCGCCGGCAAGAAGGCCTGGCTCGACGAATGGGCGAAATTCCTCAACTCCGACGAAATGCCGCTCAACCAATACCGCGTCATCCGCGACATGATGCGCACGCTCGACCGCGACAACGTCATCATGACGCACGATTCCGGCAGCCCGCGCGAGCAGATGATCCCGTTCTGGGAAACCACGGCCGCCGGCTCCTATATGGGCTGGGGCAAGTCGACCCAGCTCGGCTATGGCCTCGGCATCACCATGGGCGCAAAACTCGCCGCGCCGAAGAAGCATTGCATCAACGTGATGGGCGACGCCTCGTTCGGCATGACCGGCATGGACATCGAGACCGCCGCACGCAACCGCATAGCCATACTCACGGTCGTGTTCAACAACGGCGTGATGGGCGCCGAACGCGATGTGCTGAAAATCTCCGACGAGAAATACGGCGCCATGACGGTCGGCGGCAATTACAAGAAAGTGGCCGAGGGGCTCAACGTCGCGGCAACGCGCGTGGAAAAGCCGGGCGACATCGTCGGCGCGATCAAGGACGCGGTCGGCGTCACCGAAAAGGGCGCGCCGTTCCTGCTCGAATTCGTGGTCAAGGAAGGCCGCGATTTTTCGCGCTACGCCTGAGAGATCATCAGACACCGGGAGAGCAACAGTGGCCGATATCAAGATTTTCAATCCCGACGGCTTGGCGAAGCCCGCGGGCACCTACCAACACATCGCGCAGGCCAAGACCCAGAACGTCGTCTTCATCGCCGGACAGGTGCCGATGAATGCCGCCGGCGCCACGGTCGGCAAAGGCGATTTCGAGGCGCAATGCGTGCAGGTCTACGCCAATATCCACACCGCACTGCGCGCGGTCGGCGCCGACTGGAAGAACGTGGTGCAGTTCACCAGCTATCTGACGCGCGCGGAGGATGCCGCCGCGTTCCGCGCGTATCGCGGCCGGGAATTTCCAAAGATGTTTCCCGGCAACGCCTATCCGCCGAATACGTTGCTGATCATCAGCCGTCTGGCGGATCCCGACTATCTGCTCGAAGTGCAAACGGTGGCGGCGCTGTAATCTATTTTAGCCGGCAACCAGCTCGCGCGACGTCACGTCTTCGAGCAGCGTGCGCAATGCCTTGGCGCGTTTCGCCCCGTAGGTGCGTTCGAACTGCGCCTGTGCTTTGGTCCAGCCTTTCTGCGCGGCAACAAAGCGCTCCTGCCCGGCACGTGTCAGCCGCAGCTCCTTGCTGCGCCGGTCCGTTTGTCCCGGCCCCACGGCGATCAGGCCGTCGCGCTGCAGCGGCAGAATATTCCGCCCCAGGGTGGTGCGGTCCATCACCAGCTCGGCGGCCAGCGCATTGATCGTCATCGCGCCTCTGCGCTGCAGCCTTGCAAGAATCGAATACTGGGTGGCGCGTAGCCCGAGCGGGTTGATGAATTGGTCGTAGAATTGCGTGACATGGCGGGTCGCCTGGCGCAGCGCCAGGCAATTGCAGGCCGCAGGGTTTGTCGAACCAGGGTGCATGGCCGTCTTGCTCGCTTGCTTGATATAGGCGTATATACTCCTACATGGTACAGCGTTCAAGCCAACGAGTTGCCGCAGGCAACGGAGCGCCGGTATGTCGTCAGTAGGCCTCGCCTCCTCCGAACCGCAGCTCACCGCGGCGGCGGCCATTCCGGAAAAAGCCAAATACGACCCGCGCACCCGCGCGCTGATCGAAGGTCCGATCGCCGCGACGCTGATCCGGCTCGCGGCGCCGAACGTGCTGGTGATGCTGGCGCAAACCTCCGTCGGCCTGGTCGAGACCTATTTTATCGGCAAGCTCGGCACCGATCCGTTGGCCGGCGTCGCGCTGGTGTTTCCGCTTCTCATGCTGATGCAGATGATGTCGGCCGGCGCCATGGGCGGCGGTATTTCGTCGGCAATCGCGCGCGCGCTCGGCGGCGGACGCCGCGCCGATGCCGACGCGCTCGCCGTTCATGCGCTGGTCATCGCGCTCCTCTTCGGCCTCATCTTCACGGTTGCCCTCCTCCTCGGCGGCCGATGGCTCTATACGGCGATGGGCGGCAGCGGCGCGTCGCTCGACGCGGCGTTGACCTATTCCGGCGTCGTCTTCTCCGGCGCGATCCTGGTCTGGCTGTTCAACTCGCTCGCCAATGTCATTCGCGGCACCGGTAACATGGCGGTGCCGGCGCTGGTCACGGTCATCGGCGTCGTCGTGCTGATCCCGCTGTCGCCATGCCTGATTTTCGGCTTGGGCCCGCTGCCGCGGCTCGGCGTCGCCGGCGGCGCCGTTGCAGTGTTGATCTATTACGCGGTCGGCAGCGTGGCGCTCGCGGCCTATCTGCGCTCCGGGCGCAGCATCGTTCGGCTTTCCCTGTTCGGCGTCCATCTGCGTTGGCCGCTGTTTGCCGACATCTTGCGTGTCGGGGCGGTCGCGGCGCTGATCACCGTGCAGACCAATCTCACGATTGCCATTGCCACCGGCCTCGTCGGCGCCTTCGGCCCGGCAGCCATCGCCGGCTACGGCACCGGCTCGCGCCTCGAATATTTGCTGATCCCGCTGGTGTTCGGTCTCGGCGGCCCGCTGGTCGCCATGGTCGGCACCAATATCGGCGCCGGCCGCCGCGATCGCGCCTTGCGCGTGGCCTGGATCGGCGCGGCCATCGCCGCCGCGCTGTGCGAACTCATCGGGCTCAGCGCCGCCGCGTTTCCGGTCGCATGGCTGTCGCTGTTCGACACCGCTCCGGCGATGCTCGATGCCGGCTCGCGCTATCTACGCATGGTCGGCCCCGCCTATGGCCTGTTCGGGCTCGGCATGGCGCTCTACTTTGCCTCGCAGGGCGCCGGACGCTTGTTGTGGCCGTTCCTCGCCAACATGGCGCGCCTGATCATCGCGGCGGTCGGCGGCTACTTGGCGCTGCGCTGGACCGGCGATCTTTCGGCGGTTTTTATTGCGCTGTCGGTTGCGCTTGCTACGTTCGGCCTGATCAACGCCGCGGCGGTCGCCGGCGGCGCGTGGTTTACGCGGGAGCCGGTCGCACGATGAAGCAGCAATACCTGGAAGATTACGCCGTCGGGCAAATTTATCTGTCCGGCCGCAAGCGCGTCAGCAAGGAAGAGATAATCGCCTTCGCCAAAGAGTTCGATCCGCAATTCTACCATCTCGACGAAGTCGCGGCGCTGCAATCGCCGTTCAAGGGACTGGCCGCCAGCGGCTGGCACACCGCCGCAATCACCATGCGGCTTCTGGTCGACGGCGAGTTCAGGCCGGCCGGCGGCATTCTCGGCGTCGGCTTCGATCAGTTGAGCTGGTCGCTTCCGGTGCGGCCGGGCGACGAGCTGCGCGTCACCAGCGAGGTGCTCGAAGTGCGGCCGTCGAAATCGAAGCCCGATCGCGGCATGATCCGGGTGAAGAACACGACGTTTAATCAGAACGACGAGGTGGTGCAAATGTTCACCGGCAACCTTTTGGTGCCGCGCCACTCGCCGGCCGCGTGAATGGTTTGACCCTCCCCCGCATTGTCGCAAGCTAAGGAAACCGGCAAGGTAAGAGCGCACGCCGCGACGCCAGAAGCGTGGATAAAAATGCGGGAGAGATCGGCCATGGCCTCGTCGCGACTGACGCAATGCATCGGCGCGCTCTGCTGCGCCCTCGCTCTCGGGGCGCCATCGGTCAAGGCTGCCGAGACCATCACGACCGGAATGATCGGCGCCGCCAATGCGGTCGGCTGGCCTTGGTATATCGGCATCCAAAAAGGCTTCTTCGCCGACGCCGGAATAAATCTCGACATCATCTATGTGCCGACCGCGTCCGGGCTGGTGCAGCAATTGTCCGCGGGCTCGCTCGACATCGTCGCCGACGTCGGTGTTGTCGAACCGATCCACGCTGTGGAAAAAGGCGCACCGGTCGGCCTCCTGCGCATCGTCGGCCAGGTTTCGGCTTATGAGATGATGGCCAAGCCGACCATCGCGACGGTGAAGGATCTCAAAGGCAAGACCATCTGCATCGGCGGCCTGGTCGACATCAACCGCGTCTATCTCGAGCGCATCATGCAGGCCAACGGACTGAAGGACGGCGACTACGACATCACCGTGGTCGGCAATACCGCCGGCCGTTTCGCGGCGCTTAAATCCGGCGCCGCCGATGCCACCTTGCTGGCGCCGCCGGTCAGCTTCTTCGCCGAGGACGCCGGCTTCCGCAGCGTCGGCTTGATCATGGATTATGCGCCCGATCTGCCGTTTTCCGGCACCGACGTTTCGCTCGCCTATGCGGCGGCGCACCGCGATACGCTGGTCAAACTGCTCGCGGTCATCGACAAGAGCGTCGCCTGGTTCGACGATCCGGCCAATCGGACCGAGGCGGTCGATATCATGGTCAAAGAGATGAAGTCGACGCGGGTGCCGGTCGAGCGGAGCTACGACTTCTTGCGCAAGATCAATTATTTCTCACCGACCAAAGACATCTCGCGCTCGCGCATGCAAAACTTGATCAATGCCATGAAGGGGCTCGGCGACATCAAGACGGACATCACGCCCGACAAGATCGTGGTGCCGGGCCTCACGCGTCTCGTCGACTGATTTGGCAAATCACAGCAAGGAATCATCATGTTCGGCAAGCTCAATCATCTCGCCATTACCAGCGACCACTACACGCTGCTCGGCATGTTCTATCGCGCCATGTTCGGGCTGAAGGTGTCGGGCGATACCGCGCGCGAGATCGGCGCCATTTCGGTCGGCGACGGCTATGTCGGCATGACGCTCATTCCGCGGCGTGGCGGCCGCAAGGCCGGCCTCGATCATTTCGGCATCGAAGTGGAAGACCTCGACAAGGTCCGCAGCAAAGTCGCGAAAAAATATCCCGACATCGAGATCGTCAAGCGGCCCGGCAACCGGCCGTTCGCCAGCTACAGCGCCCACGATCCGGCCGGCAATTATTTCGACTTGTCGCAACCGGGCCACGAGAACCGTGCCGAGGTCTATGCCAAGGACGATTGGAACAAGGGCGAATGGAAGCAGGAAACCACCTTCAGCCATTTCGCCATCCGCGCCCGCGAGGCGGAGCGGCTCGCCGATTTCTACACCGACCTGTTCGAGCTCGAGGCGCGCAACCTGCCGTCCGAGGAAGGCGGCTATCATCTCACCGACGGCCGCATGACCATGGCGATCGTGCCGTGGAAGATTTCCTCGTTTAACGGCGCCGGCATCGAGCAGCCGGGCATGGATCACATCGGCTTTCGCGTGCCCGATATCAAAGCCTTCGAGGCCAATCGCGATAGGGTTGCCAAGACCAATGTCCAGCTGGCGCCAAAACCGATCCCGTTCGATGCCGAAGGCGCCGCGCGGCTGGCGTTGCTGCAGAAATGCCCGCACGGCACGGTTCAACTCGCCGATCCCGACGGCACACTGATCGACGTGGCGCAGGATCATTGATAGGCGGACGAAAACTTCATGCGTATTCTGGTCGTCGGCGCCGGCGCGATCGGCGGTTATTTTGGCGGCAGGCTGTTGCAGGCCGGCCGCGACGTGACCTTTCTGGTGCGGCCGCGGCGCCAGGCGCAGCTTGCCAAAACCGGCCTCGTCGTCCGCAGCCGCTTTGGCGACGCGAGCTTGCCGGCGCCGCCGACCGTCACCGCAGATGCGCTGCGCGAGCCTTTCGATCTGATTCTGCTGAGCTGCAAGTCTTATGACCTCGAGTCTGCCGCGGACTCGTTCGCACCCGCCGTCGGGCCAAACACCGCGATCCTGCCGCTCCTCAACGGCATGGGCCATATGGATCACCTCGGCGGACGTTTCGGCGCCGCTGCCGTGCTCGGCGGTCAATGCGTGATTTCCGTTACCCTCGACGGCGACGGCCATGTCTTGCATCTCAACGATACACACGGCCTGTCATTCGGTGAACAGAGCGGCGAAACCTCGCCGCGCGCCGAAGCCATCGCATCGACCTTCTCCGGCGCCAAGTTCGAGTCACGCCTGAGCAAAACCATCCTGCAGGAGATGTGGGAAAAATGGGTTCTCATCGCCACCATGGCCGGCAGCAATTGCCTGATGCGCGCCGCCGTTGGCGATATCGTCGCCGCCGGCGCGGAAAATCTGTCGCTGGCGCTGCTCGATGAATGCGCGGGCATTGCCACGGCACAAAACTTTGCGCCGAGCGCGGCGGCGATGACGCGAAACCGGGGCATGTTGACCATGGCGGGCTCGACGTTCGCAGCCTCGATGCTGCGCGACGTCGAACGTGGCGCGCCGACCGAGGCCGACCATATCCTCGGCGATCTGATCCGGCGCGGCGGCGCCGCCGACGGCGGGCCGAACGACTTGCCATTGCTGCGCATCGCCTATGCGCATTTGCGGGCTTACGAAGCGCGGCGAAAGCACGAGAATGCCGGCGCGTCATCGGCCTAAAAGCCGCAAAACATTGGCCTTGAGGCCGCAAGAAACCGACACGGAAGCCTGCTAGGCTCAACCTTGTAGCGTTATAACGACAGTGCGATTTATGTCCGTTCGGAAGGGTGCGTCATGATTCTGGGTCTGTCGGTCCACACATTCACGGTCATCCATGTCCTGATCAGCCTGGTCGGGATTGTGGCCGGCGTCATCGTCGCCTTCGCCATGGTGCAGGGAAAGAGCGTGCCCGGCTGGACCGCGCTCGCACTGTTGGCCTTGATCCTTACCAGCGTCACCGGATTTTTCTTTCACAACACGACGTTTACGCCGGCGCAAGGCGTCGGCATCATATCGCTGGTGGTGCTGGCGGTCGCCGTCATCGCGCTTTATTTCCTGCACCTGACCGGCATCTGGCGCTGGATCTACGTCATCGCCGCCATGGTGGCGATCTACCTCAATGTCTTCGTCGGCGTCATCCAGGCGTTCGAAAAAATCGGTTTCCTGGAGGCGCTGGCGCCGCACCAGACCGAACCGCCCTTCGTCGTCGCCCAGATCATCGTACTGGCGATCTTCGTCGTGCTCGGTTTTGGGGCGCTGCGAAAGGTCCATCCGCGCACCGTATAACTTAGGAAGCCGAAACGCACTTGCCGGCCGCTCGAACCGCGGCGATCATCGACACATCCATGAGGCGTGAACCATGACCAAGATCACCTATCATATCGTC
The DNA here is from genome assembly GCA_963821175.1 of uncultured Alphaproteobacteria bacterium. GTDB lineage: Bacteria > Pseudomonadota > Alphaproteobacteria > Rhizobiales > Xanthobacteraceae > BOG-931. Next base: position 66,878 of record CAWGCU010000014.1, on the reverse strand, counting down.
GAGCACGACGGCGGCTGGGCCTACAAGGTCGACGGTGTCTTCTCCGAGAGCTTCCCGTCCCACGACCTCGCCCGCAAAGCCGCGGAGCGCGCCGCCCGCGAACAGCACGTGCCGGGAGAAACCCGGGCGATCTCATGGGAAGACGCCAACGGCAAGTGGCACGAAGAGCTGTCGGCTGGGACCGATCGGCCGGAAACCGACGTCGAGGGCTGACGCAGGAAACTCCGCAAGGAGCGGTCGACAGACCAGACGTAGCGGAAAGAGGAGGCACCGATGTCCCAAACAGTTGCGGACATTCTCGTCGGCACGCTCCAGCAGCTCGGGGTCAAGCATATCTTCGGATTGATCGGCGACTCGCTGAACCCGCTCGCCGACGCGGTTCGCCGCAGCGACATAGAATGGATCGGCGTCCGCCACGAAGAAGGAGCGGCGCTTGCCGCTTCCGGCCAAGCCAAACTTACCGGCCAACTCGCGGTCTGCGCCGGCACGACGGGCCCGGTAGCACGCATCTTGTCGCCGGTCTCTATGAAGCGAGCCGCGATCACGCTCCTGTTCTCGCGCTGTCGGGCGACATGGCGCGCAAAATGCAAGGCACCGACTTTATCCAGACGACCGAGCCGGATCTGCTGTTTCGCGACGTCTCGCTTTACACCGCAACCGTGTCCTCGCCATCGCAAGCGCCGGCCGTTATTCACCAGGCGATCGCCGCCGCCTATGCGGGGCGCGGCGTCGCCCACCTGACACTGCCGCAGGATGTCATCGCCGCGAAGGTCGACGGCACGGTCTCTAGCGTTTCGACATTGAAGCCGAGGTCCGAGTTCGCAGCGAACGAAGCGGACATCGCCGACATCGCCCGCCGGCTGGACGCGGCCGACAGCGTCGTCATCATGTGCGGAGCCGGATGCCACGGCGCTGCGGACGAGCTGCGCGCGCTTGCGGATCGCCTCAAGGCGCCGCTGATCCATTCAGTCAAGGGCAAGGACATCATGCCCTACGATGACCCGCATTGGATGGGCGGCATCGGCATGATCGGCACCAAGGCCGTCTACAATGCGGTCATGCACTGCGAGCTGCTGCTGATGCTCGGCACCGACTATCCGTATTCGGAATTCCTGCCACACAAAGGCGCCGTCATCCAGGTCGACGAAAGGGCGCAGGTGCTCGGACGGCGGACGCCGACCGCGCTCGGCGTCCTCGGCTCGGTGCGGCCGACGCTCAAACTGCTACTCGGCCGGGTCGCGGCCAAAAGCAATACCAAATTTCTGGACCGAGTGACCAACGAGCGCCGCAAGTGGGACGAGATGCTGGACAAGCAAGCCGATCCGGCACGCAGCAAGGATGTCATCCATCCGCAGGCCGTCGCGCGGGCGGTCAGCGACCTCGCCGCGCGCGATGCGGTTTTTGTTTTCGATACCGGGCTCAACACGCTGTGGTCGGCCAATTGGATACGCCAGAGCAGCTCGCAGCGAATCATCGGCTCCTTCAATAATGCCGCAGTCGGAACGGCGCTCGGTCAGGCTAACGGCATCCAGGCGTTGGATCGGTCGCGGCAGGTCGTGGCTCTTTGCGGCGATGGCGGCTTCAACATGCTGATGGGCGAATTCCTGACCGCCGTGCACCACAAGCTGCCGGTGAAGGTAGTCGTGTACAACAATTCGGCTTTCGGGCTGATCACGTTGGAGGCGGAGTCCGTGGGCCTGGCTCCGTACAAAAAAGGCATCGAGTTCCCCAACCCGGACTTCGCGGCATTTGCCCGAGCTTGCGGCGGCCACGGCTTCAAGGCTACGACGCCCGGCGAGTTGAAAGGAGCCATCAGCGAAGCGTTCGCGATCGATGGCCCGGCGATCGTCGACGCCGTTGTGGCAGCAAACGAATTGCCCAACCTTCCGCATATCGACTTGGAAACCGTGGGACACTACGCCGTGGCAAAGATCAAAGAAGCACTGCTCGCAGTCACCGGGGCGTGACGGCGCGCCCATTACCACGCTATAAAATTCCGCCGTTCGAGAGCATCGTCTCTGTCGGCTGGGGAGCCGGGGCCGATGAACGATCACTCTTTGCAGACGGTCCGCACTGCGCTCAGCGGCTATGAGCTCCTCAACGATCCGCTGCTCAACAAGGGTACGGCCTTCACCGAGGCCGAGCGCGACGCGTTCGAGCTGCACGGCCTGTTGCCGCCCCACGTCGCCACGCTCGACTACCAGCTCCAACGCCGGCTCGACGCCTTTCGCAAGCTCGGCAGCGATATGCAGAAATATGTCTTCCTGCGCGGCCTGCAGGATACCAACGAGACTTTGTTCTACGCGCTGTTGACCCGCAACATCGAAGAGATGATGCCGATCGTCTATACGCCGACGGTCGGTCTCGGCTGCCAGCAATTCTCGAGCATTTTCCGCAAACCCCGCGGCCTGTTTCTCAGCTATCCGCACCAGGCCGACATCCGCCGCATCCTCGGCAATCCGCGCTTCGACGGCGTCGAGGCAATCGTCGTCAGCGACGGCGAGCGCATCCTCGGCCTCGGCGACCAGGGCGCCGGCGGCATGGGCATTCCGATCGGCAAGCTCTCGCTCTATACCGCCTGCGCCGGACTGCATCCGGCGACGACGCTACCGATCATCCTCGACGTCGGCACCGACAGCCGCGAGCACCTGGACGATCCGCAATATATCGGCTGGCAGCACGAACGGATGCGTGGCGACGCCTATGACGCGTTCATCGCCACCTTCGTCGATGCCGTGTGCGAGCGCTGGCCGCATGTGCTGTTGCACTGGGAAGACTTCGCCATCGGCAACGCCAACCGGTTGCTGGCGCGCTACCGCGACAGTCTGTGCACCTTCAACGACGACATCCAGGGCACCGCCGCGATCGCCGTCGGCACGCTGTTGAGCGCCATCAATGTCACCGGCACGCCGCTCAAAGAGCAGCGCATCGCGGTGTTCGGCGCCGGCTCCGCCGGCACCGGCATTTGCGCGCTGCTGTTGCGGGCGATGGTCGACGCCGGTGTTGCGGAAGCCGAGGCGCGCAGCCGCTTCTATCTGGTCGACCGCGACGGCTTGCTGGTCGACAGCATGACGGGCCTGCAGCCGTTTCAAGCACCCTTCGCGCAAAAGCGTGCCGCGCTGTCGTCGTGGATCTTGGCGTCGCCCGACCGGATCGGCCTTGGCGACGTCGTCGTCAATGCGCGGCCGACCGTGCTCATCGGCACGTCCGGCCAGCCGCACGCGTTCCACGAGGCCGTCGTCCGCGCCATGGCCGACCGCGTGCGCCGGCCGGTGATCTTTCCGCTGTCGAATCCGACCGAACGGGCCGAAGCGACACCGCAAGATCTCTTCGAATGGACCGAAGGCCGCGCCGTGATCGGCACCGGCAGTCCATTCCCGCCGATCGAGCGCGACGGTCACACGTTGCGCGTCGACCAGACCAACAATGCCTACGTCTATCCGGGCATCGGGCTCGGCGCCATCGCCGCCAAGGCGCGCCGCATTTCCGACGGCATGTTCCTCGCTGCGGCGCGCACCATTGCCGAAATGTCTCCCGCCAAGCACGACCCGCAAGCGAACCTCTTGCCGCCGCTCGTTCGATCGCGCGAGCTCTCGTTCCACGTGGCGATGGCCGTCGCCAAGCAGGCGCAGGTCGACGGGCTTGCCGCCGTCGTGTCGGACGAAGCGCTCATCGCCGCGGTCAAGGCCAAGATGTGGGAGCCGATCTACGCCGACTACGTGCGGCTAAAGCCTGACGACCGGATAGACGCACGACGATCGGCCGCACGTCCGTCGGGAAATTTTATCGCCGCGATTAAAACGCCGACGCGTGTCTTGCGGGACACACATCGTGCGCACACACATCGCTGGCCGATCCAGCTTCAGCGATGCGATGGGGTTGGCGACAAAGAAGAATTTCTCGCGCACCATTCCCGTTTAGAACAAATACAAACAAGAATTCGGCAACAGTTTTGAATTGTTGTAATTTCTTCGACTGTGCGAATACGTTTTCTTGTCAGGCCATACCCCGCCCGCTACAACTAATTGAAATATAAGTACTTTTTCATAGTTCTAAACTGGCTGATGGGGCGTTCGTGTCAGGGGCCAAAAAACAATCTCAAATCGCGACTGCATGCGTTTCGCAATGACGCAGTGGCCTCGGCGCTGGCGATTGTCATCGGCCTCGGCGCGATCGCAAAAGCTACCGCGCAAACCGACAACAATCCGGCAGGTACTTCGCCCGCGGCCTCCACCAAAATCCCCGAGATCGTCGTCACCGCTCCGAAAACAAAACCGAAGCCCAAGGTGGCGCGACAACCGCCCCAGCAAGGCACAGCAACCGCCGCTCCCGCAAATGCCACGACGCCCGCGCAGGCAGCCTTGGACGCCAAGATGACCGGGTTCAATCAGGCGCGCGACAACCTGCTGCCGAATATCGGCGCCACGACCTACACCATCGACCGTCAGGCGATCCTGGACATGCCGCAGGGCGAAAACACGCCGATCGACAAGGTCATCCTGCAATTTCCGGGCGTGTCATACAACTCGGCCGCCTCCAATCCGAACTTCCATGTCCGCAACGAATACGCCAACGTTCAAATCAGGATCGACGGCGTCATAGTTCCCGAGGGCGTTTCCGGCCTCGGCGCGTACCTCGACACCAATTTCATCGCCCGCATGTCGCTATTGACCGGCGCGCTGCCGGCCCAATATGGGCTGCGCACCGCCGGCGTCCTCGACATCACCAGCCGAAGCTTTGCCACGCCCGGCGGCGAGGTCAGTCTCTACGGCGGCAGCCGGCAGACCATCACGCCAAGCTTCGACTACGGCGGCAGCGTCGGCAACACGATGTATTTCGTCACCGGGCGCGGCACCTGGAACGATCTCGGCATTGAGAATCCGACGCCGGGCCTCAACGCCATCCACGATCAAACGCAACAAGGAAAGTTTTTCGGTTCGGTGTCCACCCTGCTCGACGAGTCGACGCGATTCAGTTTCATCTCCGGCGCGTCCCACAGCGTGTTTCAGATACCCAACAATCCCAATCAGATGCCGCTCGGCGATTTCGGTCCGGCGATTTTCAATTCCACGACGCTGAACGAAAAAGAATACGACACCTACGCCTTCAATATCGCGTCACTGCAAAAGAAGGGCACTGACGGCGACGCGCAACTCGCCTTCTTCTCGCGCTACGCCAAGGTCCATTTCGTCCCCGATATATTCGGCGACCTGGTCTTCAACGACGTCGCATCCGACGTAACCCGCGAAAGCACGCTGACCGGCACCCAATTCGACACGTCCTACATCGCCAACGATCGCCACACGCTGCGCGCCGGCTTCGCGGTGAGCGGCGAGCAAACTAATGTCACCAACACGTCGACGGTCTTGCCGGTTGACGACATGGGCGCTGTTGACCGAACGCCGTTCCCCGTCACCGACAAAAACTCCAAGCTCGGCTGGAACATCGGGGCCTACGTTCAGGACGAATGGAAGACTGACGAACCAGCTCACCCTGAATGCCGGCCTGAGGTTCGACCAACTGTACCAGTTCGTCGATGCCAACCAGCTCAGCCCGCGCCTGGCTCTCATCTACAAGCCTCTCGAAGGCACCACCATTCACGCCGGCTACGCCCGCTACTTCACGCCGCCTTATCAGGCGCAGGCGACGCAATCCAATCTCGCTCTGTTCAACGGCACGACCAACCAGCCCGAAGTGCCGCTGCAACGATCCGGTCAAGCCCGAGCGCTCGCATTATTTCGATGCCGGCGTCGACCAGACGGTACTACCCGGCCTCGATATCGGCATCGACGCCTACTACAAGGAAGTCCGCGACATGATCGACGACGGCCAGTTCGGCCAGGCCGTGGTGCTGACGCAGTTCAATTGGACGCGGGGATACAGCGAAGGCGCCGAGTTCAAGCTGAAATATCACAACGGCAATTTCAACGCCTATGCGAATTTCGCCTACAACATCACCCGCGCGATCGGTCCGGAGTCGAACCAGTATCTCCTCGACGCCGACGAATACGCTTTTCTGCTCACCCACTATCACTACACCGACGACATGCAGCGCATGACTGGTTCGGCCGGCGTGTCGTACCGATGGTACGATACTCTGTTCACCGCAAACATGACCTACGGCAGCGGACTTCGCGCCGGCGATCTGGATGACGGCGTCGTGCCCAACTCGCTGCACACCACGCCGTATGCCGTGGTGAATACCGGAATAGCACACGACTTCAAATGGTCGCCGGACTTCAAGCCGCTGACCGTGCGCTTCGACATCGTCAACCTGTTCGACCAGGTGTACGCGCTTCGCGACGGCAGCGGCATCGGCGTGTTCGCCCCGCAATACGGCGCACGCCGCGGCTACTACGCCGGCATTTCGCAGAAGCTGTAAGCTGGCGGCGCTGCTCGCCTAGAATTTGGCGCTGGCCTTGGCGTAGTACGCCTGCGGACCGCCGATCAAGCCGCCGACGCCGTTGACCGTCAGGAAATGTTCCGCTGCAATTAAAACGCCGACGCGTGTCTTGCGGGTCACACGTCGAACGCAGACATGTTGCGCGCGCCGATTCAATTTTTGCGATATCGGCACGGTTGGCAAACAAGAAGAATTTTTCTGCACTCTTTCTGTTTGGAAGACATACAAACAAGAATTCAGCAGCAGTTTCGAATTGTTATAATTATCTTCGACTGCGCGAATGCGTTTTCGTCTTGTCAGCCTATTCATGACCCCGCTACAACTGATTGAAATATCTGTACTTTTTCATGGTTCTAAACTGGGAATGGGGGCGTTCGTGTCACGGGTCGACATCAGAAACTCAAGTCGCGGCTGCGCACGTTTCGCAATGAAGCGGCAGTCTCGGCATTGGCGATAGCGATCGGACTTGGCGCCGTCCTGAAAATCAACGCGCAAGAAATCAAGCAAGCGATCAAGCTGGCCGCTGCCACGCCTTCTGCCACGGTCCCCGAAATCGTCGTCACCGCGCCCAGGCCGAAACCGAAAGTGGCGCGCACGCCACGCGCCGCCGGCGCGAGCGCCGTAGCGGCCAATACGGAACCGGCGCAAGCCGCGTCTAGCACGGGGACCGGCCCCAACGGCACGATGGTGCCGCTGGCGACGGTTGCGACCGTCGACAAGACCGGCACGCCCTTGGCCAATCTGCCGCAAAGCGTCGTCATCGTGCCGCGCGCAACCATCGTCGAGCAAGGCGGCACCAGCGTGGCGGATGCGGTCCGCAACGTCAGCGGCGTCAACATCGGCGGCAACTCGACCTACGGCTTCTTCGACCGCTTCACCATTCGCGGCATGGACGCCCGCTTCTACAGCGACAATTTTCCAGACGGCGATCAATCCAACGGATTTCCGCATTCGCTCAACGGCGTCGAGCGTGTCGAGGTGCTCAAAGGTCCGGGCTCGGCGCTGTTCGGCAGCGGCCCGCCCGGCGGCACCGTCAACGTCGTGCACTTCGTGCCATCCGTCGTGCCGGGCTACGGGCTGAGCCAGCAAGTGGGCTCTTTCGGCAGCTGGACGACCAGCGCCTACGCCACCGGCCCGGCCACCATCCCCGGACTGAACTACCGCGTCGACGGCCTGCTGCAGCATTCAGACGGATTCCGCAATCTGGAGAGCGCCAATTACGAAATCCGCCCGGTCCTGCAATGGAACAAGGACAACCACGTCACCACTTTCGCGCTCGATTATCGCCATATCGAGCGCACGCCCGACCCCTACGGCCTCGTCTACTTCAACGGCGCCGGCTTGGCTGGCACGCCATTGAACGTACCGAATACCTTCAAGTATTCGACGCCGTTCGGCTTCGGCAATCAGGATTTTGAGCGCGGCACGCTGACCGACTCGTGGTGGTTCGCCGACTATCTCACCATCAACAACCGGCTGGCCTACACCCATCGCGACGTTTCGATCCTGCGTAATTCCGGCGGCGGCACCATCTCATTTATCGGCGGTACGTGGCAGCAGACGGCGCGACAGCTGCGCGAGCAGACCGACCACGACGACGACTTCACCTACCAGTTCGAGCCGGTCTGGAAATTCCATACCGGCACGGTGTTCCATACGTTGCTGACCGGAACACAGATCGAATGGCAGAGCATCGACGACAACCGCGCGACGGCCGACCTGAAGAACATCACCAACATCTTCGCGCCGGTCATTCCGGAGACCTCGACCGCCGGCCTCAATTTCCTGCGGACACCAGAAGCACAGCGGCATGATCGACGACCTGCGCGCGCTCTATGTCAGCGCCTATGCCGTCGACCAGATCGACGTCACCGAGACAATGGAAGGTACGGCTCAGCCTGCGCCAAGACCATTGGTATGAGCAGTTGACGCCCCTTGCCTTCGTACCAGGCCGGGTCGAGGAGAATGGCACGCCACTCGAGCCCGGCACCGTGCAGACGCGCATCGATCAGCCCACGAGCTGGAGCGTCGGCACGCTCTACAAGATCCTGCCGACCGTCGCCCCGTTCGCCGGCGTGTCGAAGAGCTACCTGACGAACTTCAATTCGGAGGCGACCTCGCAAGGACTCGTCCCGCCCGAATCCGGGCTCGAATACGAGGCCGGCATAAAGTTCTCCACCCCCGACAACAGGATCATCCTGACCGCGGCGGCGTTCGATATCCAGCGCACCAACGTCTTCACCGAGAACACCGCGAGTATTCCCATAGTCGTCGCGTTCAACGCGCAGAAGAGCTACGGCTTCGACGCCGACCTGCAAATGCTGATCACGCCGCAATGGACGGTACTCGCCAACATGATCTCGCAAACCGCGAGATTGACGGCGGTGCCGCTGACGCCGGCTCAGGTCGGCAATTGGCCGATCGGCGTACCGGCGCACATCTACAATATCTGGTCGACCTACGACTTCGCCATCGCCGGAATCAAAGGTTTCCGGGTCGGCGCCGGCCTGTCCTATAACGGCGCCACCTTCGGCAGCACCGCGGATAACGTTTGGATACCGAGCTCGACCGTCGCCGACGCGATGTTCGGCTACTACGCCAACAACTGGGATGCGCAGATCGGCGTGAAGAACATCACCGACGTGACCTATTTCACCACCGCGCAAAGCGCCGGCGGTTTCGTGGGCCAGCCGCGGACCTTCTACGCCAAGGCCGCGTGGCACTACTGACAGCGGGCCGGCCGCGATGACAGCAAAACGCCGCCAAGGCCTGCAGCAACTCTGGCGCAACGTTCATCTGTGCCTCGGCGCGGGCTTGTTGCTGCTCTTTGGCGCGATCTCGCTGTCGGGCGCGCTGTTGGTCTGGAAGACACCGCTCGATCGGCTCGCGCATCCGGACCGATACGCCGGCGCTCTCATCGTTGTTCGCCATGGCACCGGCGGAACGCGGCGCATTCGCGGCGCCGCTGCTGCAGCCGACGATGCGCGGCATCGATCAGGCGCTGGACGCCGCACTCGCCACGATGCCCGGCGCCAAGCCGTTGTCCATCGCCTTGCCGACGAAACAACGCGGCGCCTGGCGCATCGAGCTGTGCATGTCGTGCACTGGCGAATCCATGCTCGTCATGGTCGACGATAAAAGCGGCGCGGCGAGCATCGCCGGTCCACAGCTCACTGGCGACCGGATCGCGGCAAGGATGCGATGGCTGCATGAAGGCAGCCACGCCGGATGGCTTTGGCGGGCCGTGGTATTTCTCTGTGGCCTGTTTCCGCCGCTTCTCGGGTTGAGCGGCGTCGTCATCTGGCTACAGCGGCGCAAACGCGCGGCGGCTGGCACGCTCCGCGCGTTGCAGCCTCAGCCCGGTCCGGCCGAGTAAATCAAGCGACGCGAACCTGCGCGAGAAAGCGCTCGACCTCGGCGCGCAGCTTGCCGGAGCGCGCCGCCAGCTCGCCGCCGGCATTGAGCACGGCGCTCGCCACCTGGTCGGTCTTGGCCGCGGCATCGGAGACCTGGACGACGCTCATGGACACGTCGCGGGTGCGCTCGGCGGCGGCATTGGCGCTGCGGGCGATTTCCTTGCTGACCGCGTCCTGCTGCTGCACCGCGACCGAAATGTCGCTGGCATTTTCGTCGAGCTGCGCGATCGTGCCGGCGATCGCCTTCATGGCCTGGACCACCTGCGACGTCGTCACTTCGATGGACGAGATTTGCCGGGTGATGTCGCCGGTGGCCTTCTCGGTCTGCCCGGCGAGGCTCTTGACCTCTTGCGCCACGACGGCAAAGCCGCGGCCGGCGTCGCCGGCGCGCGCCGCCTCGATGGTGGCATTGAGCGCCAGGAGATTGGTCTGCGCGGCGACGTCGCGGATCAGATTGCTGACATTGTTGATCTGGCCCACCGAGGCGACCAGCTGTTCCACCGTGGCGATGATCGCCTTGGTTTCGTCGGAGGCCTGGCGGGCGATGTGCGCCGAGCGCGCGGCCTGGTTCGAGATCTGCTCGACCGACTGGGCGATTTCCTCGGCCGCCATGGCGACGTTGCTGACATTCGTGGTCGCTTCCTCGGACGCGGTCGCGGCGGCCGCGGCGCGCGTCTTATTGTGATCGGCGGCATCGGCCATGATGTGGGCGCAGCCGTCCATGGATTTTGAGGCGCCGTCGAGCGCCTGGATGACCTCGTTGACCGCGCGCTCGAAATTTTGCGTCGCCGCCTTCGACCCGCTGCCGGCGCTGCTCGGAATCCTCGGCCCGGTCGGCCTCGCGCTGGCGCGCGACGCTGACGTCGGCGATGGCCTGGCGGAACACCAGCAGCGCTTTCGCCATGCCGGCAATCTCGTCCCGGCCGCCGACCGGGACCGGGACATCGAACTCGCCGTCGGCAATGCGGCGCATCGCGCCGCTCAACAACGTCAGCCGGCCGACGATGCTGCGCCCGACATAGAGCCAGGCGATCAGGCCGGCCGCCGCCAGCGCCGCGATGCTCAGGATAATGAGAAGGATGCGGCCGACGCGGATTTGCGAAATGGCGCGGCCCGACAGCGTTTGCGCGAATGTGCCCTGCCGCTCGATCGAACCCTCGACGGCCTTGCGCAATCGCGCCGCCTCCGCCGTCGCCGCGGCATAGACCTGCTTGGCATCCTGCTCGCGGTTGAGCTCGTTGGTGCGCTGGGTGACGATGCCGTTATTGCCGGCGACGGTCGCGAGCTTTTGATAAAGCGCGGCGATCTTCTTGGTCTGCTCGGTCTGCGGCAGCGCTTTCAAGTTGCCTTCGATGCTGCGCTGCGCCGACGCTATGGGGTCGCGCATCGGCGCCAGGTTGGCGACGTCCGTCACCATCGAGGATTCGATCAACAGCCCGGACAAAAGATTGGTGCCCGACTGGATTTCCAGGAGCCGGCGCAGCGCCTCGATCGACTGATTCAAGGTGGCGTTGCCGCCCGCGGCCTGATTTCGCGTCATCAGATCGAAATTGGCATCGTCGATCGCCGGCGTGATCGCTTCGAGAATATCTTCGTGGACTTTGCGGACCGAGAGCGCCAGCGCGCGCCGCTGCGCGGAAATCTTGATGCGTTCGGTGACCGCCTGGTTGAGCGCGTCGAGCCGCTCGACCATGGCGGCGCGCGCCACTTCGATCTCGTCGTTCTGGCCGGCATCGAGCTGGCGCAGCCGGGCGATCCGGTCGCTGAGTATCTGCGATTGCGCGGCGATATCGCGGGCGATCTCATCGCGGCGATTGTCGTCCGAAGCCGTCATCAGGCGCGGCGCGGAGGCGACCAGCGTGCTCGCCTCCTCGGCGAGACGGAGCGATTCCACGGTCGCCGGCATGCTGCGCGAGACGATTTCCGTCATCGTCGCGCTCATATTGGCCGACGCGTAAAGCGCGAACAGCGAGCCGACCACGGTCATGCCGGCGGCGAGGCCGAACGCCAGATAAAGACGCGAGCGGATCGTATTGAGCCGCGACCACACGTCGAGCCAGCCGCGAACGCCGTCGGCGTTCGATTTGATCATGGGTTCAGCCACCAAAGACCTCACTGCCAGGATACAAGACGCGCGTCCCGTCAATTCACTGCCCCGCCATCTTGGCGAGCCGCGTCACCGGCTTGAACGTGCCGTCGGCCTGCAGGATGGTGAAGAACACCTGATCCGAGCCCTGGTTCTTGGCCGGCCCGTAACTGAGCGTGACGCCGCCCATATTGAACGGCGCAGCACCGATGGCGTCGAGCAGTGCTTCGCGCGTCGGCTCGCCCTTGATGCGCTTGAGCGCATCGACCACGAGACGGCCGACCACATAGCCTTCGAGCGAGACGAAGCCGGGTTTTGCGGTCGCGTCGGCCGCCGTGAGCGCATGTTGATAGGACGCCACCACCGGCAGCGAGTCATCCCACGGCGACGGCACGACCTGGCTGACGATGACGCCGGCGCCGTCCTTGCCGAGCTCCTTGGCCAGCGAATCCGACCCGACGAAGGAGATGGCGACGAACACCGCGTTGAGTTGCACCTGGTGCGCGAGCTTGATGAATTCCGCGACTGGCTTGTACGGCGCGACCGTCACCACCGCTTCAGGCTCCGCCTTCATGATATCGAGCAGCGCCGACTTCACCGCGACAGTGTTGCGCTTGAACGAGCCGGACGCAGCGAGCGTCATGTTGCGCTTCGCCATCGCCCGCTGCACGCCTTCGAGACCGGCGAGACCGAAGGCGTCGTCCTGATAGAGGATCGCGATCTTCGAGATGCCCAGATCCTTGGTCAGGTGCTCGATCCAGGCTTCGGTCTCCTCGAAATAGGAGCTGCGCACGTTGACGACGTAGCGGTTATACGGATTGCGCAAAAATTCGGCGCCGGTGAACGGGCCGATGAACGGCACGCTCGAGGTCGGTGGCGATCGGTTGGCTCGCCTTCGATGTCGGCGTGCCGACCGCGCCGATCAGCGCGAAGACTTTGTCCTCGTCGAGACTCGCCTTGGTGGCCTCGACGGTCTTTTCCGGCTCGTAACCGTCGTCGCGGGATTTCAGCGCCAGCGTGCGGCCCAAAACTCCGCCGCCGCGATTGGCGTCCTCGAAGGCCGCCAAAATTCCCTGGCGCATGCCCTGGCCCAAATCCTGGGCCGGACCAGATAGCGCCGCGACCTGGCCGAAGACGATTGTCTTGTCGGTGACGCCGTCCTCGGCGAGCGCAACGCCGCCGGCCAAGCCGGCAACGAACAACGCATGCAATGCGCAGTTGATTGCTGTTCATCGGCTTTCCCTCAATGCGCGCGCATGACCGCGTCGCCGGCTCGGCTTTGCTATTTGTTTGGACAGAATACTGCCGCCCACATTTTGGGCGTGTCGTGGTTAACGAAGCATTAAGGACTGCATGAACACAACAACAAATCGCGCGTCGCGATTCTGTTCGCGGTGTATCTGCGTCGTAACAGCCGAACGCGCGCGGCAGCGTAGAATCCGAAATGTCGAATCACTCATTGGGGGCAACCATGAGAACGCTGTTATTAGGTGCCGTCGCGTCTGTTGCTTTTCTTGCCGGACCTGCGATTGCTGCTGACCTTCCCGTGAAGGCGCCGCCTATTGCGCATGTCGTGCCGTCGTGGACCGGATTCTATGTCGGCCTAAATGCCGGCGGCAGCTTCGGCTCGGATACGGCAACGCAGAATGCGACTTTCACCTCTACGGCTCTTGGTGCGAACGGACTCCTGAGCAACACAACTCAGCATGCGCCAAAGGGCTGGCTCGCCGGCGGGCAACTTGGCTACAATTGGCAGGTGTCGTCGTCCTACGTCCTCGGCCTCGAGGCCGATTGGCAATGGACTTCGCAGAAGGCCACCTCAACCAGTTGCACGCCACCGGCCGGTCTTGCGTTCTTCGGTGCCGGCGCGAATGGCCTCGGCTGGTGTTCGTCAACCCAGGAAAAGGTGACAAGCCTCGGTACGGCACGCGCGCGCGCGGGCACGCTCGTCAGCGATTCTTTGGTGTATGTGACCGGCGGCTTTGCCTGGGGAACCGTCAAGGATAACTACGCATTCAACGGCTTCGCCAACCCGACGATTTTTCCCGGCGCGCTGCAACCCGGTCCATTTCTGCCGAGCGGGGCGAGCTTTTCCGCCACCCGGACGGGCTGGACCGTGGGCGGCGGTGTAGAGACCAGGCTTGGCGGCGGCTGGTCGGCGAAGCTTGAATACCTCTTCGTCGATCTGGGAACCATCAATCAAACATACGGGATCGGCATCAACCCGGCGTTTGGTCCCGCGTTCACGGCCGGCGGCGTGGCGTCGGTGACGAGCTCGTTGCACATCACCGACAACATCGTCCGCGCCGGCCTGAACTATAAGTTCTACTGATCTCAGTCGCGCGCTGCAAAAAGGCCGCGAGAGGCACAGCGTCGTTCGATTTCGGCCCGGGATGAAAGTCCCGGGCTTTTTTGTCCGCGTCACATATCGCGGCGCGAGCCGAAATCGATGCCGCCGTAATCGAGAGCGAGCGTTGCGCTGATCCGCTCGAGCGCCGCCATGCCGCGTGGCCCAACCCCGAGCTTGCCGAATCAGATCGTTACGGTGGCGCCGTCCGACAGTAGGCCTAGCATCGCCATGACGGAAAGCCGATAACCGCGCGCGCCCGCGCCAGCGATGACCGTGGTCGCAACCTTAGAAACCAGCGAGTTGTGATAAATCTCCTCACGGCGATGTACATTGGTTATGTGCAGCTCAATGATTGGTCCGGGAAACATCTTCAGCGCATCCAAGATTGGAATTGAGGTAAATGTCAGTCCAGCCGGATTGATAATGATTCCTGCGCCCTCATCGATCGCCTCATGAATCCAGCCGATGATCTCGAATTCTGCATTCGATTGTTTGAATACAAGCGGGTGATTGCCGGCAGCGTCGCGGCACATGATCTCGACCTCTGCGAGCGTCGTCTTTCCGTAGATCGTCGGCTCTCGTTTGCCGAGCCGATTTAAGTTGGGACCGTTGATGACGTAGATCGGCTTGTTCAAGTTGTTCATTTTCCTCCACCCTGCAATCAATGAGTTGAAAATCTGACTCAGGAACCTTTTGGTCCGCTCGTGCTTCGGACTTTCAAAGAAGTCGTTCGGTGGTGCTTCCTCGACGATTGAACCCTCCGACATGAAGATCACGCGATCCGCGACCTGCCGAGCAAAGCCCATTTCGTGGGTAACGCAAATCATGGTCATTCCGTCCTGCGCCAACCCGATCATGGTATCGAGGACCTCTTTCACGACTTCTGGATCGAGGGCAGAGGTCGGCTCGTCGAACAGCATCAACTTGGGCTCCATGCAGAGTGCGCGCGCGATGGCAACGCGTTGCTGCTGGCCGCCGGAAAGCTGGGCCGGATATTTGTCGGCTTGATCGAGAACTTGGACCCGGGCAAGCAGCCGCCGAGCGGTCGCTTCCGCAGACGCCCGTGACGCGTGACGTGCCCGCATTGGCGCCAGCGTGCAGTTCTGCATTATCGTCAGATGCGGGAAAAGGTTGAATTGCTGGAATACCATTCCGACGTCTTGCCGCACGGCGTTGATGGTCTTTGGATTGTCGTCGAGATGAATTCCATCAATGACGATACGGCCTTTTTCGTATCTTTCGAGGTGATTGATACAGCGGATCAAAGTCGACTTGCCTGAACCCGATGGACCGCACAGAACGATCTTTTCGCCTGCGTGGACCGTCAAATTGATATTGAACAAGGCCTGAAACGAGCCAAACCACTTTTCCACGTTCTCCATCACGACCATCGGCATGACCGACGGAGCAGGTGTTGGAGGGGCGTAGTTCGTCATGACTGCCGTCGACCTGGGCGCTAGTTGGCCACGAAGGGAACGCCTTCCATGGATTTCAGGAAAATTCGTCGGCAGCGGAAGCTTCATCCACTTCTCGTGCGCCTTAGCGAGTTCTCCATTCGCCTTGATCTGGTCAATGAACGCATTGACCGACGCGTTCATTTCCTTTTCGCCGAGACGCGTACAAGCACCGTTGTAGATGCGGGAGAACTCCAACTTATTCTCCCAGAAACCCGGCTTCGCCTCGTTGAGCCGGTCGATATAGAACATGTTGCCGCCGAGGCCCTGCACCTGACCGGAGACCAAGGCTTGGATCGATGCGGCATCGCCGTCGAAGCGCAGGATGTTGGTGCCGGGGGGTGCGTTTTTTGTGACTTGGGTATCCTGGGCGGCGGCGCGCGCCACGCCGATACTCGATAGTTTCGCCATGTCGGCATTGGTCTTGATCTCGATCGACTTCGGCGCGATGAGCAGGATCACGTTAGCGACGTAAGGTTTGCTGAATTGCACGGCCTTCGCACGATCGGGAAACATCGCCATCGTGGCAAACAACACATCGACCCGGCCGGAGGTTAACGCTGGAATGCGGTTGGCGACCTCCAGCGGGACGAATTCGACGGGCACCCCCAAATACTTGCCATAAAGTTCGCCGATATCGGCGTCCAAACCTTGTTGCACGCCGCTGGAATTGACGAAACCCCAGGGCGGGTTGTCACCTTGGATGCCGATGACGATCTTGCCCTTGGCCTTGATTTCGGCAGGCGTGATAGCAAAGGCGGAACTCGTGAACAGCGCGGGCGCGGCTAGTAGACCTGCTCCGGCCAGCAAAACATTGCGGCGGTTCGGCATCAGGAATTTATTGTAAGTCATCGTGTACTCCCTCCGGTTACTTGACTGTGCTTGTCTTGTTTTTGCCGCGACACATCATCGTGCCGCCGTGGCAAAGCTGCGTTCCAGCCGCGTGCCGTATAGCGACAGCGGCCAGCAGATAACGAAATACATTGCTGCGACCACGCCGAAGACGAGGAGTGGTTTAAAAATCTGGTTCGAGACCATGGTGCCGGCGCGTGCCAGCTCGGTGAAACCGACAAATGACGCGAGCGAGGTGCCTTTGATCAGCTGGACGAGGAAGCCGATGGTCGCCGGCAGCGAGATTCGAAGCGCCTGTGGCAGCACGATGTCCTTCATGCGCCAGAAGTAGCTCAGGCTCAGTGCCTTGGCGGCCTCAACTTGACCTCGCGGTACAGCCTCGATGGAGCCGCGCCAAATTTCGCCGAGATAGGCGCTGGCGTGCAGGGTGAATGCGAGCGCAACTGCCGCCCAGGCGTCAAGCTTCATTCCATACAGCGCCAGGCCGTAATAGACGACGAATAACTGCATCAATAGCGGCGTGCCTTGAAATATTGCGATGTAGCCGGCAGTCGCGCGCTCAAGGATGCGAAATCCGGACGTGCGGGCCAGCGCCACGCCGAGTCCGACAAAGATGCCGCCAATGAACCCGATTGCGGACAGCGCCACCGTCCATTGCAGACCTTTGAGGAGGAAAAAGAACTCGCCCTTGCCCATGATGCCTTCTCAATTCACGGGGTAATTGAAGTGACGCGATGAAATGAAACTCAGGATGTTCATCACCATCCAAGACATCACGAGATACAGCAGCGTCACCGTGCCGTAGACTTCAAAGCTACGGAATGAATCGGATTCGATTTGTTTTGCAATCGACGTCAGCTCATAGGCCGAAACGGCTGACGCAATGCTGGTCGTGAGCGTCAGCAGGATGAATTGGCTTGCCAGCGACGGAAAGATTGCGCGCAACGCCGGCTTTAAGAGGATCCATCGAAAAACCTGCGCCTTGCGCAATCCGAGTGCGAGTCCGGCTTCAACCTGACCTTTGTTGATCGATTGAATGCCACCGCGGATGATCTCGATGGAGTAAGCGCCGCCGTTGACGCCAAGCGCGATGATGGCGGTGGGAGTAGGATCAAGCCTGAGGCCCGCCAACGGCAATGCGAAGAAGATAAAGAAAATCTGCACCAGGAACGGCGTGTTCCGGATCAGTTCGACAAAGGCGATCACCAGCCACCGCAACGGTTTGACGCCAGAATTGCGCAGGGCGACGCCGCCAATGCCGATCACGATCGCCAGCGCCATGCCGCTGAAAGCAAGGAACAGCGTGCCGACGCATCCCCACAGAAGTGCGGGGAATGCATCCAGCACCGGACCGAAGTCGAGCTTGTAGTTCAACGCTTCCGTCCCTTGCAGCCGATCTTCTGGAACTGAATTCGATCAAAGAATTTTTTGAGCGGCCGCCAAAACGCGTAAGCGCGTTTTCCCGGCTGCCCACTAATGTCAGCCTATATGACCTATAGAAACCAAGTCAAATGATGATTTACAATCTATATGATGATATGATAGTTACATGAGTTAATTCTGGCGTTTGGGCATGATACGTTGGCGCTGAACCGACACGTCCCAGGCGCATTCGCGCTCACAAATGGGGAAGGCGTTGCTGGACAGAACGAAAGACGGCGAAACGGTCGGCGACGATGGTTATCGCCGTATCCGCGCCGACATTATTTTCGGCCGATTGCGGCCCGATCAGAAGTTGCGTTTGGAGGCAATGAAGGACGACTACGGCGTCAGCGTCAGCACGCTGCGGGAGATTTTGAGCCGTTTGTCTTCTGAAGGCTTTGTTATCGCCGAGGGCCGTCGCGGCTTCGAAGTGGCTCCGGTGTCAGCAGCCAACCTTAAAGAGCTGGCGGAATTGCGACTGTTACTCGAGTGTCACGCCATGGCAAAGTCCTTCGCGAACGGAGACGTGGAATGGGAGGGACGCGTCGTTTCCGCCCACCACAAGCTTGCGGCTGTCGAGCAACAGATAAAATGGGGGCGAACGGAAATCGCTCTGCGCAAGCGATACGATGTCGAGTTTCACCAGGCGCTGATTTCAAATTGCGGATCGCGATGCCTGATCGAAGCGCATGCAACGGTCTTCGATAAATATTTTCGCTATCCATTGATCACAGCGAACGACCGCGGCGCCGAGCCCATTGCCCAGCACCGGCAATTGCTGGAATGCGCTCTTTCACGTGATGTGAAGCAAGCTCAAGCCGTGCTTGTGACGAGTGTCAATAATTGCGTCGATTTTGCATTGGCTAGCGGAAAGCTTCTTTAACTAGTAACCGCGTGAGTTCACGCCCTAAGCCGACGCCAGGCTGTCGCGCCGCGCACGATCCAGCAGCATGGTGCGGATAGCGGCGAAGACAGTGTCGAAAGCCGGCCGACGATAGGCCCATTTCTCGTCCGAGCCGAGCGGCGCCATGACCATGGTGGCGTTGCCTTCGAAGAACAATATGTCGCCTGCCGCGTTCACGGCGAAATCGATGCCGCCGTAATCGAGATCGAGCGCCGCATTGATCCGCCCGAGCGCCGCCATGCCGCGCGGCCCGATGAAACCAGCCATGTCATCGAGGAAAGCCCCATCGTGCGAACGGTTATCCGCCGAATAGGCCATGTCGGCGCGGAAATAATGGACCTTCCAGTCGCGCGAAAGCGCCAGATGCAGCGGATAAAGTTTGCGGTCGACGATCATGACGCGGATCTTGCGAAACATCCCCTCGCCGTCGCGCGCATCGAGTTGCTCGATCAGCCACACGTCGTCGCCGGGCAATTCGCCGGCCGCCGCGGCGAGGTTTTCGGAACTTTCGACGCGAGTGAAATAGCGGCCGGTATGGAAACCCGGTACGCGCAGCAGGAGCGGAAAAGTAAAACCATGAGCGGCGACGACGGCAGCCGCGTCAGGGCCAACGAGCGCGCGCCGAGGTACCGTCGCCATGCGCGGCGTGACGACGTTGGGTAGATTGCGGAGCCGTTCGGCGTTTGCCGCGCGCCCGGTTTTGCCGACTGCAAGCGGATGATTGATCACCGGCCAACTGGTTCGGCGCAGCACCGCGCACGCTGCCTCGAGGCCTTCGGCGCAAATGTCGGCATCGCCGATGCTGTTGAAGACCACGTCGTGAGCGGGCAACGCGACTTTGGCGTCGTAATACTCGCTCACCAAAACCGTCGTCTGAAAAAACTGCTCATCGAGCAACGAAGCGGTCGGCGTATTGCCGCCGGCCGCCGAGACCAGGAGCAGGACCCGGATCGGCGGCCGCTCGCCGCGATAAGGCAGCGTGGTCAGGAAATGGTTCTCGAAACCCTTGTCGCGATGCGCTCGCGCGCCCGCCGCATCGCCGATCTCGGCCAACAGATTGCCCATGCCGCGATGGGCATGAATGTGATGGGGATCGGCGCGCAAGGCGGCTTCGAAATGGGTGCGCGCCTCGTCGTGCTCGTCGAGCAGGAACAACAGCGTCGCCAGATTGACCCGGCCCATCGGATTGTCGGGATGGTGGCGCACCGCTTCGCCAAAAAGCGAGCGCGCCGCGTCCTTGTATCCGGCTTTGAGGACGAGATTGCCGAAATCGTTCAACACGCCGAAATCGGTCGGCCGGCGCCGCAATAGCTCGAGATAATCTGCTTTGGCCGCCTCGTAGGCGCCCTGCTCGCGATGCAGCCCAGCGCGCTCGAAACGGGCCGCGAAGGCATCGGGATCGCGCGCCAGCACGCGATCGAGCCTCTCGATGCGCGACTTCGACGAATTTCGCGGACGATCGCTCACGCGGCCTTCTTCCTGCATCGCGAATCAATGGCCGAAGATATCACGCGGCCGGCGCAGGCCGAGGTTTCGCCTCGGGGGCGGTAGCGATCAGGGCCAAGGTGGACGATAATGGCGGGAACGCGCGGCCCGCCGCCGCGCCAACGAAGGGGAGACGCTGCGATGGACCTGGCGATGACCGGGAAAAAGGCGATCGTCACCGGCGCCAGCGAAGGCATCGGCAAGGCGATCACGTTGGCTTTTGCGCGCGAGGGCGTGGATGTCGCCATCTGCGCCCGCCGCAAGGAGCCGCTCGAAGCGACCGCGGCCGAAATCGCCAAGGCGACCGGCCGCAAGATTGTTGCCATTCCGGCCGATCTCACCAAACCTGCGGACGCCGAAAACTTCATCAAAAAAGCGCACGCCGCGCTGGGGCGGATCGACATCCTGGTCAACAATGCCGGCTCGTCGCCCGGCGGCGTGCTCGAACATTTGACCGAGGAGGATTGGGCGCAATCGCTGCAGCTCAAATTCATGGGCTATGTGCGCTGCATGAAGCACGTGCTGCCGATCATGCGGCAGCAGAAGAAAGGCCGTGTCGTCAATCTCATCGGCAACGACGGCGTGAAGGTTTCCTACTGGGAGATCGCGCCAGGTGCTGCGAACGCAGCGGGGCAGAATTTGACGCTGTCGCTCGCCAGCCAATACGGCCGGGACAATATCAGCTTCGTCGCCGTCAATCCGGGCCCGGTGCGCACCGAGCGCTGGGCCGGCCTGGTCAAGGCGATGGCGCGCGACATGAATTTGCCTTTCGAGGAAGCCGACAAGGCGGCGCCGTCGAGCATTCCGCTCGGCCGCATCGCCGAATGCGAAGAGGTCGCCAACCTCGTCACCTATCTTGCGTCGGATCTTGCCTTCTTCATCAACGGCACCATGATCGAGATCGACGGCGGACAAGACAAAGTGCTGATGGACCGGCTGCGCGATCGCTGAAGGCAGCGTCTGGCGTATGCCGAAGAGTTCGCCTGGAAGTGGCATGACTTTGCCGCTCGCCCGCCGCCGGCTGCCACTTTAACAGGCTGAATGGGCTTGTGAATCTCGGTAGCTGGTGGGTCCGCGGAACCCTCATTGCCGTTGAAAAAGGCCCCGTTTCAAGTAATGTCGCCGTGATGGGCACGTGGGCGTTTTGAGGGAAATTCCATGACGGAATCTGGAACACGAATTGTGATCCGCCATCTCAGCGGATCCAAGGTCAACCAGATCGACCAGTTCGATCTTGCCGGCTTGCAGGAAATCACGCCTGGGCCGCGATCCGAAATCCACCGTCGCCTATGACGTGCAGCGCGACGACGCCGTCAGCCGCCGCCACGCGGTGATCCGCATCAAGAACGACAAGGAGCTTTATTTCCGCATCGCCGACCTCAACTCCAGCAACGGCACGATGCTCAACGGCGAGCGCATCGGCGGCGAGGTCGAGCTCCTGCCCGACGACGTCATCGAGCTCGGCTCAGGCGGACCGAAATTCACCTTCGACGTCCAGCCGCGCCCGGCATCGCTGCCGTCGCGCACGCGCGCCATGAGCGCCATGGGCGCGGTCGACGCCGCCGCGACCCGCATCGTCGCTGCGACCCAGGCGGAGGCAGCGACTGCGGAACGCAGCGTCGTTCCCGGGACTCAGGAACGCGGCGTGGCGGCGACCGCGACGACGTCCTCGACGCCGGCGCGGACGCCGGTCGGCAAAGCGACCATCCTGCGCATGCTGACCGACGAGCGGCGCAGCAGCCGGCAAGTCTGGATCGCCGCGCTCGCCGCGGTGCTGGTGCTGGCGATCATCGGCGGCGGCGCGATCTGGTGGCACGGCCAGACCGTCAGCCACCCAGTTGCAGCAGCAGATCGCGGCGCAAGCCGCGCGCGCCGAGGCAATCCGGAGCGAGGCCGCCGACGCGCTGGCGAAATCCATCGGGCTGAAGCCTGCCGACATCAAGCGGCTCGGCGATTCCACCGTCTACATCCACAACCAGTGGCAACTCTACGACCGCGGCACCGGACGGCAGATCTTCCAGAAAATGACCAAGGTCGGCGACGACATGCTGCCCGCCTATGTCCGGCTGGACGACGGCAGGCTGGTGCGCTGGCTGACGCTCGACAGCGACCGGACCAGCTACTACAGGGCGGTCGGCAGCGATCACACCGGATCGGGCTTCGTCATCAACGAGCAGGGTTTCATCCTCACCAACAAGCACGTCGCCGCCAGCTGGGGCTCGGTGTACGAGGACTTTCACAACAACAATTGGAGCCGCGGCGCGGTCTATACCATCCGGACCGACCGGCACGACATCCGTACCAATATGGATAACGTTCGCTCGCTGAACCAGTGGATTCCGGAGAACGGCGGCTATCTGTTCGAGGCCGCGCGCCCCAATCCGATCAGCAATGACGAGCGCGACTTCTACGGCCGCAACGGCGTGCTGACGGTGCAGTTCCCGGGCACCCGCGACGAGATCAACGCCACTTTGTTGCGTGCCTCGGGCCAAGCCGACGTCGCCGAGATCAAGGTCGACTCGACGCAATCGCTGAGCAAGCTCGAGCTCGCCGACGACAATACCGTTCAGATCGGCCAGAAAATCATCCTGCTCGGTTATCCGGGCGTATCCCAGGAAACCTTTGGCGTGCAGCAATCGACCGAGGGCGGGCAGGTGCGCGACAAGGTCGTCTACATCCCCGAGCCGACCGTGACCGAAGGCGTCATCGCCAAGCTGCCGACCAAGACCGATCGCCAAGATCAAAGCAGCGGCATGACTATGGTCGGCTCCACCGGCGACACCTATCAGCTCGACATTTTCGCCGGGCCCGGCCACAGCGGCGGACCGGTGATCGATTCCACCGGCAAGGTGATCGCGATCATGTCGATGCGGCGCGTCAGCGCCGAGCACGTGTCGTTTGCGGTGCCGGTCTCCTACGTGCGCGAGCTGCTGCAACCGCAGCGCAACGCCTCGCCATAGCGGGAGCCGATCTCCGGCGTTTTGCGTTCTGCTTAAGGCCAGTCGGCAACGATAAAAACACGCGCAACCGAGTTCCAACATGGTTCAAGCCCCGGCCGGCATGGAAATCATCGGCGCCATGCGCACCGATACGGGGTTGGTGCGCACACTGAACGAAGACTTGGTGGCGTGGGTGACGCCGCACGATGACGACGCCGCCACCAATCGCGGCAGCCTCGCTTTGGTCGCCGACGGCATGGGCGGCCATGCCGCCGGCGAAGTGGCGAGCGCGCTCGCCGCCGACGTGGTCCGCCGCCTGTACTACGGCCTCGACGGCCCGATCCCGCAGGTGCTCGCCAATGCATTTGCCGCCGCCAATCGCGCCATCATCGAATATGCGCAAGAGCATCCGGAATGCCGCGGCATGGGCACGACCTGCACCGTGCTCGCGTTTCGCGACAGCCAAGCCTGGCTCGCCCATATCGGCGACAGCCGCGCCTATCTGCTGCGCGATCACCACCTGATCCAGCTCAGCGAAGACCAGACCCTGGTCGCCAAGCTGGTCAGCGAAGGCACGATCACCCAGCAAGAGGCCGACCACAGCCCGATGCACAACGTCATCCTGCAGGCGCTCGGCACCACGTCCAACATCAAGCCGATGATCGGCGCCAAGGGCCTGCCGCTGCAATCGGGTGACGTGCTGATCCTTTGTTCCGACGGGGTCAGCAACATGGTCCCCGACGACAAGATCGCCGAAGTCGCCTCCCGCCTGCCGCCGCAGGAAGCCTGCGACACCTTGATCGAAGCGGCGCTGGCCGCCGGCGGCCACGACAACGCTTCGCTCGGCGTCTTCACTGTCACGGCTGGTGCTACGCGTAAGCCGGCCGCGGAGCAGACCACGCGGCGCATCAACCTGCCGATCGGCGCCAACCAGAATCCCAGTTCGAGCCCGCTGCCGCGATGACGCAATCGGTCGGCCAGTACGAGATTCGCGACCTGCTCGGCGAGGGCGGCATCGGGCAGGTCCACGCCGCGTTCGACACCGTGTTGCAGCGTGAAGTGGCGATGAAGTCGCTGCGGCCCGAGTTATTGAGCGACGCCAATTTCGTCGACCGCTTCCGTGCCGAGGCGACCAGCCTCGCCAGGCTCAATCACCCCAACATCACCACGCTCTACTCGCTCATTCCGGACGGCAAGAATCTCTACATGGTGATGGAGCTGGTGCGCGGCCACACGCTCGACGACATATTGGCCAAGCGCAACGCGCCGCTCGAAGTGCGCGAAAGCCTCGCCATCATTTCGCAGGCCGCCGACGGCCTGGCTTACGCGCACAGCATGGGCGTGATCCACCGCGACATCAAACCCTCGAACCTGATGGTTGCGGAAAACGGCGTGCTCAAGATCATGGACTTCGGCATCGCCCGCGTCCGCGGCAGCCAGCGGCTCACCCGCAGCGGCAGCATCGTCGGCACGCTCGCCTACATGGCGCCCGAGCAATTGCGCGGCGAGGAAGGCGACGAGGCTTGCGACCTCTACAGCCTCGCCATCGTGCTCTACGAAATGCTCACCGGCACGCCGCCGTTTTCCGCCAACAGCGAATACGACCTGATGCAGGCGCAGATCAATCAAAAGCCCGATCGCCTGACCCCGCGCGTTCCCGGGCTCGATTCAAAGGTCGAGTTGGCGATCATGAAGGCGCTGTCGAAGAAGCCGGGCCAACGCTTCCCGTCGACGCGGGCGTTCAGCGATGCGCTCGGCGCGTCTTCGCTGCGCATGGATGCGCCGAAAATCCTGCATAACGACACGCGGCTGATCGAGACTTCGTCGAACCCGATCCAGATCGCGCCGCCGGGCCGCTCGGTTTTCGACAGGCTGCCGAATATTCCCGGGCTGGCGCCGGAACTGCGTGCCGCGGTTTATGGCGGCGGCGCTGCCGCGCTGGTGGCGTTCGCCGTCATCGGCGTCCTGTTGTTCCTGCGTTCGCCGTCACCGGCCTTCGATCGCGGTCAATCCGCCCGGGGGGATGCAAACCGCTTCAGTCCCAACTGCCGTCAATCCGGTAACAGCGAAGGGTCCGCCGGCGCCGGCGCCTGCGAATCCAGCCGAGGCGGCCGCGCTGGCGGGCCCGCTTGCCAGCACCGTCGCCGCGGCCAATCGCGGCGATCCGATCGCGCAGAACCAGCTCGGCGTAAAATATGCGCAAGGCGAGGACGGCCTGCCGCGCGACGACGTCAAAGCCGTCGAGTGGTATCGCAAGGCGGCGAACCAGGGACTGCCCAAGGCGCAAACCAATCTCGGCGACATGTATTTCTTCGGCCGCGGCGCCTTGGCGCAAAGCAATCTCGACGCGCTGTCCTGGTATCTCAAAGCCGCGCAGCAGGACTGGCCGGATGCGCAATTCCGGCTCGGCTACATGTACGAGAAAGGCCAGGGCACCGATAAGGACGTGGCGAAAGCCGTGGCGCTTTATCGCAGCGCCGCCGAGCACGGCTATCCCCAGGCGCAGAATCTCGATGGGCGCCCTCTACGCCACCGGCACCGACGGCGTCACCCAAGACGACAAGCAGGCGCTCGAGTGGTATCAGAAAGCAGCCGATCAGGGTTTCGCCAAGGCGCAGAAGAATCTCGGCGACATGTATTTCTTCGGCCACGGCACCGACAAGGATTATGCCCAGGCGCTGACCTGGTACGGCAAAGCCGCCGACCAGCAATTCGCCGACGCCCAATTCCGGCTCGGCTTCATGTATGAAAAAGGATTAGGCGTCGATCAAAGCAACCAGAACGCCATCGACCAATACACCAAGGCCGTCCGCAGCGGCAGCGTCGAAGCCAAGCGCGCCCTCGACCGGCTCGCCGCCGTCAAACAATAAATTTTCGGATCAGCAAATCTTCGGATCAACGCGAAGGCGCGAAGGCCGGCTGGTCGTCGTTGCCGTGCGCCGCGCTGGTCTGCCTCGTCGAGGTGTCGGGTGGGGACGGTGCCGGGGCGGATGACTGTTGCCGCCCGCTGGGGGCGTTGTTGTTCGGCGACTCCACCTGGGTGGCGTCCCTTTCCTTGGTCTTGTCCACCGGAGCGGGGGCGGAATTGTCTTTCTGAGGACTCTTGACGTGACGGGTAGCGCCGGAGCCTGACGACCGATTGCGATAATACCCGCCGCCGCCGTAGCAGCAGCCCTGCTGCTGGAGGGCGCCGCGGATGATACCTTCGACATTGAACTGGGCCGAGGCTTCCGTCGGCTGCAGCAGCACCAGGCTGCCGACGAATGCGAACCCCGCAGCCGTCCAAATCGAGGAATTGCCGAACCCGTGCATTGCCGTCTCCCGCTCCGAACCGACCGCGCTTTTTTCCGGCTTTTGTCGCAAATATTGCCCGATGAATCGGTTTTAAGCAATCAACCGGGCGGCGCACCGGGGGATCAGGCAAGGCATTGACACAACAAGAAAACAGCCGGAATCTGGCGCCCGAGGGTTGGGCGTCGCACAGCTTAAATTTTGGCAATCGGCCTAGGGCACAGCTTAAATTTCGGCAATCAGCCTAGGCAAGGGCCGGGCGCGATCTCAATTCTCAGACCGGAGTCGGCGCCGGTAACGACGTCCTTGGTGTCTCGCCGCGGCCGACGCCGGGACATGTTATAGGCTTGCCGCGCACGCCGGTGCGGCGACCGCGACGGGAGAGTTCAGAGGTCAGGATGTTCGATACCCGGCAGGACCGGCTCTGATGCCCAAGATCGCCATCTCCTACCGCCGCGCGGATTCCGAGGCGATGACCGGCCGGATTTTCGACCGGCTGATCGCCCATTACGGCAAGGAAGCGATCTTCCGCGACATCGACGATATTCCGCCGGGCATCGATTTTCGCGTCCATATCAACCAGACCCTGCTCAAGACCCATATTCTCCTGGCTATCGTCGGGCCGCAGTGGCTCGGCATGGCAACCGACGGCAGCGCCGACCGCATCCAGGAGGAATCCGATCCGGTTCGCGTCGAGGTCGAGACGGCGCTGCGCCGCCGCGTGCCGCTCATTCCGGTCCTGATCGGCTCAACCAAAATGCCGAGCTCCGACCTGCTGCCGCCGAGCTTGAAGGATTTTGCGTTCCGCAACGCCGTCAAGGTCGATACCGGCCAGGACTTCGACTACCACATGGACCGGTTGATCCGCTCCATGGATGCGATCCTCGAGCAGGCGCCGAAGTCGCCGCCGAGCCGCGAAACCAAGACTCCTACACCACCGAAGCCGGGCACCGCCGAGCGCGAGGCCGCTGCGGCCGCCGTCGCCGAGACGCCGCGCAAGAAGGACACCGGCAGCCGCGCACCCGCTCCGACGGCGGATGCCGCTACGAAAGCGGCGAGCTTCGCCAAGCCGGTTTCGTTCATGTCGACCGCGACTGCGCCAGGCGACTGGCGCGACATGGTATGGCCGGCAGACCAGCAGGGACGAATGCTGCGGCTAGGGATCGCCGGCGCGGCCGCGGTCCTGGCGCTGGTCGCGCTGGTGTTCGGCCTCTCAGGCGGCTCCGGCAATCAGGGCCAGCGCCCGCTCATGCTGCCGGGACATACCGGCGCAGTGACCTCGGTCGCCTTTTCTCCCGGCGGGCAAACGCTGGTCTCGGCAAGCACCGACAAGTCGATCAAGCTCTGGAACGCCGGCGGCGGGCAATTGTTGCGCACCATGAGCAACGATTCCGAAACGGTGTCGTCGGTCGCGTTCACGCCGAACGGCAAACGCGTCGTCTCCGGCAGTTTCGATCGCTCCATCCTCGTCTGGGACGCCGACTCCGGCCAATTGCTACGCACGCTGCGCGAGGACTCCAGTGCTGCCTGGCAAACGCCGCCACAGGTGTGGTCGATCGCGATTTCACCGGACGGCACGCGCGTCGTCGCCGGCAGCGCCGACGCCACCGTTAAAGTCTGGAACCTCGATACCGGGGAACAATTGCCCAACCCGAAATACCATAACGACGGCGTCACCTCGGTAGCGTTCTTTCCGAACGGCAGGACCATCCTGTCGGCGAGCAAGGACGGCACGGTCAGGATTTGGGACATCGAGGCGAAGAGGCCGCTGCGAACGCTCACCGACCATCCAGGCCAAGTCTTGTCGGTCGCGGTCTCGCCCGACGGCAAGCGGATCGCCGCCGGCGGCAGCGGCAATTCGGTCATTATTTGGAACGCGGCGACCGCTCAGGTGATCGGCAAGCTCGCCACAGAGGCGGACGCGGTGGATTCGGTGGCGTTCTCCACCGACGGCAAGCGCATCCTCGCCGGTGGCAGCAACGGCACCATCGTCGTTTGGGATATCGACAGTGGACAGATCCTGCACTCGCTCCCCGGACATAAAGGCGGCGTCCGGGCATTGGCATTCTCGCCCGACAACAGTCGCTTTGCCTCCGGCGGCGACGACAAGACGGTCGACGTCTGGTCGGCGAATTAAAATCCACTTACGGCGCGGCTGAAATCTTGTCGCCGTGAACGAAATCGTGGATGGCGCCCAGCTTCTTGATGACGGCGGGCGACAGAATAAACGGATAAACGTCGGGCTGGCCCATGGTGCGGTTGAGTGCGTTGAGCGCGTTGCTGAGCGGCAGCCAGGTATCGACAAGCGTCGCCACGTCGGGCACGCGATAGGGCTGGAAGTCGACTTCGGCTTCCAACTCGCCATCATTCGCCAGCGGCGGATTGATGTAGATGCCGAAGGCGCGCGCCATCTCCAAGGCATCAACGATATGCAGGTAATGCGCCCAGGTTTCGGCAAAATCTTCCCACGGATGCGCCGTCGCATAGGCGCTGACGAAATTGTCCTGCCAGTTCGCCGGCGCGCCCGCGGCGTAGTAATTCTGTAGCGCCTGCCCGTAGTCCAGCCGCTCGTCGCCGAACACCGCACGAAAGCCATCCAACTGACCGCCGTCGCGGATCAGGACGTCCCAATAATAATGTCCGACCTCGTGGCGGAAGTGGCCGAGCAGCGTGCGATAAGGCTCGTGCATCGAGGCACGCCGGCTTTCCCGCTCGGCGTCGTTGGCCTCCTCAAGCGCAACCGTGATCACGCCGCTCTCGTGTCCGGTCATGACCTTTTGTGCGTCGAGCAGCGCCGCGCTGGCGAGAAAGTCGAAAACCAGGCGCTCGCGCTTGGCTTCGTCCTGATCGTCGCGGCCGTCGAGCGGCAGCTTGAGCTTCAGCAGCGTGTAAAACAGATTGTGCTTGGCAAGCTCGATCTTACGCCACGACACGACATTGCTTTCGATCGACGTGTCGGGAATCATGCGGTTATGCCGGCACGCCAGGCAAAATTTGTCGGGACTGCTGGCCTCGATCATCCAGTTGCAGACGCCGAAAACGGCATTGGCGCAGAAGCGATAGAGCTTGCCCTTGGTGGCACGCGCGCGCCAAGCATCGCCTTCGGGCTCGAGCGCGGATAATGTTTCGGCGCCGGGAATGTAGCCCAAGCGGCGTCCACATTTCTCGCATTTGGTATTTTCGAAGTAGAGCAGCTGCCCGCAGAATTGGCATCTGAAAAGATTTCATGTCGTCGCCCCGGCCGGCGAGTCGCTTGTCATGGCCTTGTATCGCGATTCCGACGTTAGATAAAAATGAAAAACCATGAAAAAAGTCCCCCAGCCGAAGCCGAGGGACCTTTAGATCGAACGCTAGACGCAGTTAGCTCTGGCCGCCCTGCTGGCCGGGCTTTTGCTGGCCGGGCTTCTGGTCGCCCTGCTGGCCGCCTTGACGGCCCGGATCCTGCTGCTGCTGACCGGGCTTCTGTTGGGGATTCTGCTGGCCGCCCTGTTGGCCGCCTTGACCACCTTGCTGACCGCCTTGGCCGCCCTGTTGGCCGCCTTGATTTCGGATTATTGGACATTGGAAACGTCTCCTGATCGCGGGATGGCCCCGCAAAATTTCAACGAATTACAGGAACGTTGGTTCCGAACGACGTGGACGGAACTTGCCCGCGATTCGACACTAATGCTTCACAAGAACCAATGAGATCTCGGGAATATAAGTAATGATCATCAATGCGATGAAATTGACCACCAGGAACGGCAACACGCCTAGATAAATGCGGCTGAGCGGCGCATTGAAGATCGCCTGCGACGAGAACAGATTAAGTCCGAACGGCGGCGTGTACATGCCGAGACTGAGATTGACCGCCACGATGATGCCAAAGTGAATTGGGTTGACGCCGACGCCGCGCACGATCGGCAGCAACAGCGGCGTCAAGATGAGGATCGCCGCCGGCGGCTCGAGGAAGCTGCCGGCCAGAAGCAATCCGATATTGAGAATGAGCAAGAGCTCCCAACGCGGCATGTCCCAGGCGCTGATCGACGCCACGATCTGCTGCGGGATGCCGCTGGTCGTCAACAGCCACGAATAGATGCCGGCCGACGTCACGATGAGCAGGATCTGCGAGATCAGATAGGCGGACGCCATCAGGATCCGCCACAGGCCGGCGAGATCGACCTCGCGATAGACGAAGATCGTAACCAGGAGCGAATAAACCACCGCGACACCGGCCGCCTCGGTCGGCGTGAACACGCCGCCATAGATGCCGCCGAAGATCACGGCGAGCGAGCCGACCGCCCAACTGGCGTCCTTGCTCGTCTTCCAGATCGTCGCCCAATTCGCGCGCGGGCCGAGTGGCACGCCCTTCCACCTGGCGTAGCCCATCACATAGGCGGCATCGATGACGCCGATCAGAAGGCTCGGCAAAATACCCGCCGTGAACAACAGCACCGCCGATTGCTCCGCCGAAATGGCGTAGAGGATCATGGCGATCGACGGCGGAATGACGACGGCAATCGCGCCCGAAGACGCGATCAGGCCTACGGAAAAGCGGTCGTTGTAGCCGCCCTCCTTAAGCGCCGGATAGATCATGCGGCCCATCGCCACCACGGTGCCGACCGCCGTATGCGACATGGCGCCGAACAGTTCGGAGGCCGCCACCGTCGTCACCGCGAGCGAGCCGCGCATGCCGCCGACGATCGCCATCACCATGGCGATGACTCTGCGCGCGATGCCGCCCTGCGCCATGATCTCGCCGGCGAGCACGAAGAACGGCACGGCAAGGAGGGGAAAATTATCCAGGCTGCCGAACATGTAGGTCTGGATCGCCTCGGTCGGCACGTCGGCAACCGTCAGCACCGCGACGATCGAGGTCACCAGCAGGATCAGGAAAATCGGGAATCCGATGATCAGCAGGATGACCGGCAGCCCGAAGTAGACGAAATAGGCCATCGTCGCGACCTGCCTAATGCTGCGAGGTGTCGGCGCCGGAGGCGCGCGACGGACGTTGCATGAGCCGCACCGCGACGAGAAGCGCCATCAAGGTGTAGCCGATCGGGATCATCGCCTGCGGGATGACCAGCGGAAAGTCCGCCGCCTGGCTGCGCTCGTCGAACGCGGCAAGTTGTGTGATCACCGGCCAGGCGAATGCGGCGACCGCCGCCGCGGTCGCGATCATCACCAGCTCGGACAACAGCGCAAGAAAGTCGCGCACTTTCGCCGGCAGCATGGTGACGACGACGTCCATGCGGATTTGCCGTCCCTCCCAGGCGACGGCGCAGCAGCCGGTGAACACGCAACCGACCATGAGGAAGAGCATGATCTCTTCCGCCCACGGGATCGATACGCTGAAGAAGTAGCGGCCGATGATGTTGACGAAATTGATCGCCACGCTGGCGAGCAGGCAGATTCCCGAGACCGTGCGGGTGACCATCAGCAGCCAGCGCACACCTTTGACCAAACCGTCCATCATTGTCGGATCTGCCCGATCGCCGTCTGTTTCAGATCATTGACTCGGTGCCTGACGGGTCCGCTTGGCCGCGTCGGTGACGATCTGATAGGCCTCGCGCAGCGCCGGCTTCGGCTTGGACACGTCATCGCCGACGCTGGACAGCGACGCCATCATCAACGCCTGCTCCTCGCGCGGCAGGCTGATGAGCTCACCGCCGGCGTCGACCCAGGCCTTGCGCTGCTCCTGATACATTTTCAGCGCCGTCGGCTCGATCGACTTCGACACCGCAGCACCGTCGCGGTCGACGATGTCCTGCAGATCCTTGGGCAGTGAATCGTACCATTTCTGGCTGACTTCGAGGATGATGAAGATCGCCGGACTATTGGTCTCGGTGATGTATTTGGCGGCGTCGCCGAAGTGCAGATGAACGAACGGCCCGATGCCGGCGATCGCGCCGTCGATGGCGCCCTGCTGCAGCGCCGGCAGCACGTCGCCGAGCGTCATCGCCACCGGCGTCACGCCAAGGCGGTCGAACGCCACGCTCTGGAACTGCGAGGCGAAGATGCGGAGCTTCTTGCCCTTGAGGTCCGTGAGATGGCGGAGTGGCGTTTTCGAAATGATGCAAGTCGGCTGCGCCATCATCAGGCCGGCGCCGTGCAAGCCCTTGTCGGCGCCGAGCTTCAACATCAGCTTGAGCACCTGCGGATCGCCGGCGATGCGCTGGCCATGCTCGAGCGACTCGGCGAGACCCGGCGCCGCCATGACTTCGAAGCGCTCGTCGACGCCGACGAAGAATTCCGGCGGTACGGTCGCCACCTGGATGGCGCCGAATTGGGTGCCTTCGATCTGCCGCGGGATCGAGCCGAGTTGGCTCGCCGGGTAGACCTCGCCCTTGATGCGGCCGCCGGAGTCCTTCTCGACCAGGGCGGCAAAATCCTTGGCGAACTGATGCGGCGCGTCGTTGATGGTCGGCAGCGTGACCTTCATGACGAAGGTCTTGTCTTGCGCCTGCGCCGCGCCGAACGTCAGCGCCAATGCAAGAACCAAAGCCAGTGACAAGGCCGATACGCCCACGGCTCCCACCGCACGCGCACAAATTGCACGATTCCCAGATTGCATTTTCTACTCCCTCTGACCCGGCCTAGGCGAAACAGACCTATCGCAATACCGCGGGCTTCTTCCCCGAAAGAATGCCCGGATGGCACTGATATTGCGCCGATGGCGGATTTTTTCTTGTGACGGACTGCCGCTCCCGATCCCCCAAGACCGGGTTTTCCACCTCTTTGCGTCCGGCTGCGACGTTAGATGATCGCCCTCCCGGCGACAACGGGATTCTGACTTATCGCACGCGCTGGGCCGCCTCGGTGACGACTTTATAGGCGGCGCTCAATTCCGGCTTGGCGTTCGACACCTCGTCGCCGACGCCTGCAACGATTTTAAGCAGGGTCGACTGTTCGTCGTCCGGCAAGCCGATCAATTCGCCGCCGCTCGCCAGCCAAGCCTTGCGGGCGCCGTCGTCGATGACGATCGCCTGCGGATTGATCGCGACCGAACTCGGCAGCTGCATCCTTGTCGATAATTTGCTGCAGGTCGGCAGGCAACGAATCGTACCATTTCCTGCTGACCTCGACGATGCCGAAGATCGCGGGCTGGCCGATCTCGGTGATGTATTTCGCCGCGTTCTGGAAATGCATGGGGCCGAAGATGGTGAGCGCGGAAACCGCGGCGTCGATGGAGTTGTCGAGCAGCGCCGGCAGCACCTCGGCTAACGTCATCGGCTTCGGCGTGGCGCCGAGCCGCTTCATCGTCACGCTCTCGAATTGCGAGGCGAAGATACGGACTTTCTTGCCCTTAAAATCCGCCAGATGCCGGATCGGCGCTTTGGCGATGACCGAGGACGGCGTCGACATCAACAGCGCTGCGCCATGCAGCCCTTTGTCGGCGCCCAGCCCAAGCATCAGCTGGCGCACTGCCGGATCGGCGGCGAGGCGCTGGCCCTGCGCCATCGACGTCACCAGGCCGGGCGCCGCCAGCACCTCGAAACGCTCGTCGATGCCGGCTAAAAACTCCGGCGCGACGATCTGGCATTGGATGGCGCCGAACTGCACGCCTTCGGCCTGGCGCTGGATCGAGCCCAACTGGCTCGCCGGATAGATTTCGACCTTGATGCGGCCGCCGGAATCCTTCTCGACCGCGGCGGCGTAGTTCTTGGCGTATTGATGCAGAACGTCGTCGAGCGTCGCCAGCGCGATCTTCATGACGATGGGCTTGTCGTCGGTGGCGCGCGCCACGCTCAGCGCGAGCAAGGACAGGCCTAGCGCGATCACGGCCGCCCGCGACCATATCGTTAATCCCCGTCCGGGGAGCACCATGTCGACCCCCATCGACTGCAACGTGCTATCGGCACCTTTCCGTATCACATATTCAACGCGTACGCTTGGCGGCCTCCGTCACCACCTTGAAGGCGTCGTAGAGCTGCGGTTTGGTCTTGGCCACGTCCTCGCCGACGCCGGCCAGCGTCTTCATCATCGCCGCCTGCTCGTCGGCCGGGAAACTGATCAGCTCGCCGCCATTGTCGGTCCACGATTTGCGGGCGTTGTCATAGAGCGTCGCCGTCGTCGGGCTAAGCGCGGCCGCGGCGGCTGCGGCATCGCGATCGACGATCTCCTGCAAATCCTTGGGCAGCGCCTCGAACCAGCGCTTGCTGGTTTCGATGATCAGGAAAATCGCCGGTTGGCCGATCTCGGTGACGTATTTCGCCGCGTCCTGGAAGTGCATGGCATTGTAGACGGTGATGCCGGAGATCGAGCCGTCGATGGCACCCTGCTGCAGCGCCGGCAGGATGTCGCCGGTCGAGAGCGCGACCGGCGAGGCACCGAGCCGGCCGAGTGCTTCGAGCTGCAGCTTCGAGGCAGTGACGCGGATTTTCTTGCCGCTCATGTCGGCGAGATGGCGGATCGGCGCCTTGGAAATCAACGACGACGGCAACGCCATGACGATGGCAATGCCGTGCAGCCCCTTGTCGGCGCCGAGACCGAGCATCAGCTTCAAAAAATCGGCTTGCGCCGACAGCCGCTGGCCATGGGCGAGCAAATCGACGAGCCCCGGCGTCGCCGGCAGTTCGAAGCGCTCGTCGACGCCGACAAAGAATTCCGGCGGAATGATCGCACATTCGATCGAGCCGAATTGCAGGCCCTCGATCTCGCGCGCCATCGGTCCGAGTTTTGAGGCGGAATAAAGCTCGATCTTGATGCGGCCGCCGGAATCTTTTTCGACCATCGGCCCGAACAGCCTGACGAAGTTCTCCGGCGTGTCGTTGACGGTCGGCGTGCCGATCTTCATCACATAGGTTTTGTCCTGGGCCTTATCCTGCGCGGCGGCACGACGGGCGCCAAGCGCCATGACTAGCGACACGCTCAATGTCGCGGCGACAATTCCGCGCGCGGTCAATCCAAGCACAGTAAATGCCATGTCGCCCCCTAATCCCATCCGCTACCGCCGACGCCGCGTCGGTAATCTACTTCTTCACCCGCTGCGCCGCTTCGGCCACGATCTGATAGGCCGCACTGAGCGTGGGCTTGGTCTTCGACACGTCCGCGGCGACGCTGGCCATGGTCTTGAGCATCGACGCCTGCTCGTCGGGCGGCAGGTCGATCAATTCGCCGCCGCTCGCCACCCAGCCTTTGTCGGCGCGCGCATCGATCTCCACGGTCTGCGGATCGACTTCGGCCATCGCCTCGACGGCGGCCTTGTCGATGACCTGTTGCAAATCCGCCGGCAGGCCGTCGTACCATTTCTTGCTGACAGCGGCGAGGCCGAAGATGACCGGCTGGCCGATATTGGTGACGTATTTCGCGGCGTCCTGATAATGCATGGCGTTATAGATGACGGTGCCGGCGATGGCACCATCGATGGCGCCTTGCTGCAGCGCCGGCAACACGTCGCCCAATGTCATCGCCACCGGCGTGAGGCCGAGGCGGCCGAAGGCCTCGCTTTGGAATTGCGACGCAAAGACCCGGACCTTCTTGCCCTTGAAGTCGGCGAGATGACGGATCGCGGCTTTGGCGATGATGGACGATGGTTGCGAGACGAACAGGCCGACCCCGTGCAAACCCTTGTCGGCGCCCAGGCCGAGCAGCAGTTGGCGCACCTGCGGATCGGCGGTGAGGCGCTGCGCCTGGGCCAGGGTATCGACCAGGCCGGGCGCCGCCATCACCTCATAGCGCTCGTCGATGCCGGAATAGAATTCCGGCGGCGTCACCACGCATTGAATGGCGCCGAATTGCGTGCCTTCGATCTGCCGCGGGATGGAGCCGAGTTGGCTCGCCGGATAGATTTCGGTCTTGATCCGGCCGCCGGACTCCTTGTCGATCAGGGCGGCGTAATCTTTGGCGAACTGGTGCAGCGCCTCGTTGAGCGCGGCGAGCGAAATCTTCATCACGATCGGCGGCTTGTCCTCCGCGCGAGCCGCGCCGGGCGGCAGCGCGCAAGCCGCGGCAAAAATGCCGGCGGCGGCAGCGGCGCGCAGAATGGGTTTATGGGTTGTGAAGCGCATGTCGTTCTCCCCTGTCGCGAGCCTTTTTTATTGCCGCTTTGTTGGCTCCGGCCGGCCGGACGTTAAAGGATCGCCGCGTGGCGGACAACGGCCATTCGGCGCGCTGCGGCGAAGCGACCTAGCGTGGTCATCCAGCACGGTGCGCAGCTTGGCCGCGAGCCATTCGCGCACAAACGTTGCAGTGGAACTTTTGGCGGCGGTGCGAATTTTATAGCTGGGCGTCGTTACCTGCCGCAAACAGGATTTGCGGCACTGGACTTCATCGCCCGGCAAGAAATTCTCGACTCCGGCAAGATTAGCTCAAGGCATTTGCAACCATGCAGGTCCCCTGCTTCGAATGTGCATTACGCGCCTGCGGCCTGTTCAAGCCCATCACCCCGAACGAGCTGGGCGCCATCAACGAGATCAAGCGCGATCATCACGTGCTGCCGGCGGGCGCCGGGATCATCCGCGCCGGCGAGGACTGCCCGGAAATCTACACGCTCTATTCCGGCTGGGCATTCCGCTTCAAAATGCTGCCCGACGGCCGCCGCCAGATATTGAATTTCCTGCTGCCGGGCGATCTCGTCGGCCTGCAGGCTGCCATGTTTGATGCCGCGCAGCACGGCATCGAGGCGCTCACCGAGGTGCAGCTCTGCCTGTTGCCGCGGCGAAAAGTCTGGGCGTTGTTCGGCGAAATGCCGGGACTCGCGTTCGACGTCACTTGGCTCGGCTCGCGCGAGGAGAGCCAGGTTGACGAGAATTTGACCAGCGCCGGCCGGCGCACCGCGACCGAGCGCACCGCGGCGCTGATCGTCATGCTCTACAAACGCGCCAAGGCGTTGGGGCTCGTGGTCGAGGACACGTTTCTGTTTCCGTTGACGCAACAGCACATCGCCGACGCGCTGGGCCTGTCGCTGGTGCACACTAACAAGACGCTGGCACGGTTGCGCAAAATGGGCATGTTCGCGCGCATGAACGGCTCGCTGACCTTGACCAATCCGCGCGTGCTGGAGCGGGTCGGACAATATTTCGACGAGGAGATTCCGCTACGCCCCTTGATCTGAGGTGCAGCGCAAAATTCCGCGGTTGCCCTGCCCGGCTAGCCGATCTGCGACAAGATGATCAACACCATCGTCACGGTCGCCGCGCCGCCGATTCGGGTGGCGATCTGGGCAAATGGCATGAGCTGCATCCGATTGCCCGCGGTGAGGATGGCGACGTCGCCGGTGCCGCCTTGTCCGCTGTGGCAGGCGGTGACGATGGCGGTGTCGATCGGATACATTTTCAGCCAGGCGCCGACAAAAAATCCCGTTGTGATGATCGACACCACGGTCGACACGATGGTGATCAGGTAAGGCACGGTGAAGGCCGCCACCAGCTTGTCCCAGGGCGTCAGCGATACACCGATGGCGAACAGCAGCGGATAGGTTACTGCCGTCGAGAAGAACTTGTAGACATGAAAGGCGCCGAGCTGCAGCGACGGCGACACCGCGCGCGCGAGCTTCAACGCCACCGCAATGACCAGCATCGCCACCGGCGCCGGAAAGCCGAACAGCCGCTGCGTCAGCGCGCCGATCAGATAAAGCGTCACCGCGGTGACGACGGCGGCGGCGATCGTCGTCACGTCGACATAGGTCTCGTCGTGGTCCTCCTCGAATTCCAGCTCGTCGTGCTCGCCGGGCTGCAGGCGCCCTTCGCCGGTGAGATGCGGATATTTCTTGCCGACAAAGTTAAGCGTGCCCGACAGCAGGATCGCCGTGAGGCTGCCGAGCATCACCGGCGGCAGAACTTGCGCGAACAGATCGCCTTGCGGCTGGTGCAGGATCGACGCATAGCCGATCGAAAGCGGGATCGCGCCCTCGCCGACGCCGCCGGCCATGATCGGCACGACGACGAAGAAGAATGTGTGGTAGGCGCCAAGCCCTAAGAGCGTGCCGACGGCGGTGCCGACAATGCCGCCGACCACCGACGCGCAGGCCAGCGGCACGAATATTTTCAGAAAGCCCTTGATCAGAACACCGCGGTCCATGCCCAATATGCTGCCGACGATGATGCAGGCGATGAACAGATAGAGAAAGTTCGAGTCCTTGGTGAACTGCGTGACCGAATTGAGGATCGAAGCCGGCAACAGATGATGGAACGCCAGGTACGACGGGATGAAGGTGGCAAAGATCGCCGCCGCGCCGACATTGCGGATGATCGGGATGCGCTTGCCCAATTCGGCGCAAGCAAAGCCGCCCATCGACAACAGCACGATCGCCATCAAAATATCGGACGGCACCGTGCCGGTGGCGGCGAAGCCGCCGATGACACCGATGAGGACGACAAAAACCGGCAGCGGAATAATGCCGATCTTGTAGTCAACGATTGCCCACCAGCCCTTCGGCCAAAATCCCTCGGCGCCGCTCGGCTCAGCCTGCGCCACGCTACCGATTTCCTGCGCCACCGGATGCCCTCCCCGTTTTTACTCCTCGTGCGGCAACTGTAATGCATGTCGGCAGCGAGAGATACCGCACCTCATCCGCCCCCGCGATAGCGGGAGCCGTGGCCCTGGCGAACTCGGTAGTTGTAGTCCGGATGAGCGCAGCGATATCCGGGCTACGCTTGCTTGAAAACCTCCCGCCTGCGCCGGAAAAAATCCGGTAACGCCATCCGCGCCAGCACCATCAAAATCACACCGAACACGATCGCCCCGACGCCGAACACCAGCGGCGCGCCGATGCCGTGGATCGCGGTTTTGCCTTGGCTAGGGTCGCTGTAATTGATGCAGGCGGCGATGAGCAGCGCCAGCATGATGAGGGCGCCCAGCGCCGGCAGCACGCCGTAGAACAAAAAGTTCTTCACGCCTTTCAAATGCTCGTGCCGGTAATAGACCACGCAGGCGAAGCCGGTCAGGCCGTAATAGAAGGCGATGCCGATCGCGGTTGCGGTGACGGAATCCGTCAGCACGTTGTTGTCGGAGATGAACACCAGGCCGAGATACCAGGCGATCGAAACCGCGCCCATGACCAGCGTGGCAAAGCTCGGCGTCAGGTAGCGCGGGTGGATCGAGCCGAATGCTTTCGGCAGCGCGCCCATGCGCGCCATGGAGATCGCAGTGCGCGCCGCCGGCAGGATCGTGGTCTGGGTGCAGGCCGCGGCCGAGGTCAGCACCGCGAAGATCAACAGCTTGCCGATGCCGGAGCCGAGCACGTCGGTCGCCAGCGGGGCGAGGAAGTCGTCGCCGTTGAATTTTTCGAGCCCGGGCTCGGCGAAGGCCACCGCGGCGACAGCCACGATCACATAAAGGCCGACCAGCAGGACGGTCGCGAGGATGGCGGCGCGCGCCGGCGCGGTGCGCGGGTCCACGGTCTCTTCGTTCACGGTGGCGCCGGTGTCCCAACCCCAATAGATGAACACCGCGACCAGCATGGCTTGGGTGAAATCGCTCGCGCTGTCGACGGTGAACGGATTGAACCAGTTCAGCGCGATGCGCGTGCCGTCGGCGTGGCCCGAATAGACTTTCTCCAACGCGACCGCGGCGAAGATGAGGAGGATGACGACCTCGGCGGCCAGCAGAACTTTTTGCGTGTGTGCGGAGAGCTCGATGCCGCGGTAGCAGATCGCGGTCATCGCCACGATAAAGACGACACCGATCGCGGTCACCCAAAACACCGAGGGCTGGTCGAAGCCAAACAGATGGCACGAATAGGTGCCGGCGATCTGCGCCAGGCCGGGCATGACCAGAATATCGGTGGCGAGAATGACCCAGCCGCCCATCCAGCCGCTATACGGCCCGATGGCGCGCGTCGCCCAGGAGAACGTGGTGCCGCAATCGGGATCGGCGCGGTTGAGATGATAATAGGCCACCGCGATGAACAGCATCGGCACGAAGGCCAGGATCAGGATCGCCGGCACGCCGAATTTCGCCGCCGCTACCAGCGCTGGCAGCGCGGCGGCGAGCGAGTAAGCTGGCGCGGTCGACGCCACGCCGATCACGACGTTCGACGCGAACGATATGGCGTTTTTCTTCAGCGCGTGCGTCATGTCGAAGCGAAACGTCCCCTCAGCCCTTGGCAAGGGCGGTCGGCACATTATAGTCGCCGGACTTACCGGACTGGCAAGCCGTCACAATAAGCGCAAGCCGGCGCACAACCATCGGGGTGGGGACAATGACCCAAAAGCTTTTCACCGCTGCGGCCGCATGTTTTTCACTCACAGGCCTTTCACTCGCAAGTCTTGCACTCGCAAGTCTTGCACTCGCAAGTCTTGCGCTCGCGTGTCTCGCGCCAACCACGCCGGCTGCGGCGGCCGATTTCGTCATGAAAATGGGCTGCGCCACCATGAACGAGGGGCAACATCAGTTCCTCAAATTCTACAAAGAAGAAGTCGAGAAGGCGTCTGGCGGCCGTATCGAGGTGCAGGTCTATCCGGCGAGCCAGCTCGGCCCGATCCCGCGCGAGATCGAAGGCGTGCAGCTCGGCAACATTCAGGGCTATGCCGGCCCGGTCGATTTCTTCGTCGGCATCGATCCGCGCTTCGGCGTGTTCTCGGCGCCGATGCTGTTTTCCAGCGACGTCAACGCGGCAGCTACCATCCACGATCCGGCGATCGAAAAAGCGATGCTGGATCTGGTGACGCCGAAGCGCATGGTCGGCATCGCCACGTTGGGGCTCGGTGCTTCCAATTACGGCGCCAAGAAAGCGATCCTGACGTTGGCCGATTTCTCGGGCAAGAAGCTGCGCATCAACGGCACCGAGCTGGAGCGGCAGAAGATGGCAAAACTCGGCGCCACTGGCGTCGGCATGCCGCTGTCCGAAGTGGTGCCGGCGCTCGACCAGGGCACCATCGACGGCACCATCTCGGGGCTTTCGGTGTTCGTCGCCTTCAAGATGAACGATCTGCTCAAGACCATCACGGTCACCAACGACACCTTCATCAACTCGATTGTCGTGGTCAGCAAGGCATGGCTCGATACCTTGCCGCCGGACCTGCAAAAGGTCGTCGTCGATTCCGGCGCGCCGGTTCAGGCCAGGACACAGGCGTGGGAGTTCGACTTCAACAAGCAATTGGAGCAGCAATGGGCCGCGCTAGGCGGCATCGTGTACAAGTTCTCCGGCGACGACCTCGCCAAGATGAAGACGCTGCTCGGCCCTGTCGCCGACGAGGCGACCAAGGACCAGCCGGCGGTACACGACATGCTGCAAATGGTGCGCGCCGCCGCGGCGAAGAACTAAAACGCCCGTGCGTGACATCCTGCGGCGGAGCGCCCATGCGCTGATGGCAGTGCTGCGTCTCGCCGCAGGCGCCATGCTGCTCGCAAGCGTGGCGATCAATTTTGCCAACATCATCGGCCGCTATTTCCTCTCGGTGTCGATCCCGTGGGCCGAGGAGATGATGCTGTTCCTGATGATCGGCGCGGTATTCCTCGGCATCGGACCGGTCGGCTGGCTCGGCCGCCATATCCGCATGGACGTCATCGTTTCGCTGTTGCCGCCGCGGGCGCGCAATGTCTTCGAAATTTTCTCCGATCTGGTCACCATCGCGACCTGCGTCATGTTGGCGATCTTTGCCTGGCCAGTGATGACCATGCTGGCCGAGCTCGATCAAAGAAGCGAGACGGCGAATTTCCCGATGGTCATTCCGCAGGCCGTGGTGCCGCTCGGGCTAATGCTGATGGCGCTGCTCATCGCCGTGCGACTCTTCGTGCACGGCGTGCGCCACGACGACGTGATCTCGAGCCGCGAAGTCGAGCGCTGAAATGGCGGCGGCATTCGTCTATTTCATCCTGCCGGCCATCCTGCTGATCTTGGGCCTGCCGATCTTCGTGGTGCTGATCCTCACATCGACGGCGGCGATCGTCTTCGTTGCGCATGTGCCGGCGCAGGCGATCCAGACCTACATGTTCGGCAGCCTCGATAATTTTCCGCTGCTGGCGGTACCGTTCTTCGTGCTCGCCGGCGAGATCATGGGCCGCGGCGGCATCGCCAACCGCGTCG
The DNA here is from genome assembly GCA_963821175.1 of uncultured Alphaproteobacteria bacterium. Taxonomy (GTDB): domain Bacteria; phylum Pseudomonadota; class Alphaproteobacteria; order Rhizobiales; family Xanthobacteraceae; genus BOG-931. Next base: position 24,327 of record CAWGCU010000014.1, on the reverse strand, counting down.
TCACCTGGGTGGTCTCCATCGTCGGCGGGGTGCGCGGCTCGCTCGCCGTAACCACGGTGGCGTCGTCGGAATTGTTCGGCGCCATGGCGCACACCACCGTCGGCACCGTGGTCGCCATCGGGAGACTGCTTTTTCCGTCGCTGACCAAGCACGGCTACAGCGAGCGCTTCGCCGTGGCGCTGATCACCTCGTCGGGCGCGGTCGCGGTGATCATTCCGCCGTCGATCTCGATGATCCTTTACGCCATGACGGCGCAGGTCTCGGCGATCAAATTGTTCACCGCCGGCATCCTGCCGAGCGTGCTGATCGGCGTGGTCGATGCGATCTACGTGCTGATCTACGCCCGCATAAAAATGGTGCCGCTGTCGTCGCCGGCGCGCTGGAAGAATATTTGGGCCTCGACCAAGGACGCGAGCTGGGCGATCGGCACCATCGTGGTGATCTTCGGCGGCATTTATGGCGGCGTGTTCACGCCGACCGAGGCCGCCGGCGTCGCCGTGGTCTATTCGCTGTTCGTCGCCATGGTGATCTACCGCGAAATCGATCTCGCCGGATTGTGGCAGGTCATCGTCAGCTCAATCTATCTGATCGCGCAGATTTTGATCATTGTCACCGGCGCCGGCGTCTATTCCTGGCTGATGACGACGAGCGGCATTCCGGGGAGTCTGATCGGCGCCATCACCGCGATGCAGCTGCCGCACTGGCAGACGCTGCTGTTCGTCAATGCCGGCCTGCTGGTCGCCGGCAGCTTCCTCGAGCCGCCAGCCGCGATCCTCATCCTCACGCCGCTGTTGCTTCCCGTCGTCGAAGCCGCCGGCGTCAATGCCCTGCACTTCGGCATCATCATGGCGGTGAACCTGAGCATCGGGCTTTATCTGCCGCCGTTCGGGCTGAACCTGTTCGCCGCACGCGCCATCTTCAACGTGCCGATGGCCATGATCTACCGCGGCGTGCTGCCGTTCGTGGTGGTGAATTTTCTGGCGCTGTTGGTGATCACCTACGTGCCGGCGATCTCGATGGTGCTGATCGGCGGAGCGCGATAACCCGTATCGCAGAGCTTCTCTAACGCAGTCGTCGGCGAATTGGTTGGCCGTTACGCCTGAGCCGCGCGCACATCGTCCGCGAAGCTGCCGATCCGCTCCCGGATGGCCTTGGTCTGAGCCGCGAGCTCGACGGCCGAGTGCCGCAGCCCAACTGTCGCGTGGGCGGTTTGATCGGCCATGGCCTCGATGTCACCGATGGAAGCAGCGACGTGGCCGACACCGATGGCTGCCGCGTCGACATTGTGTGCGATCTCTCGCGTCGCCGAGGCCTGTTGCTCGATCGCGCCGGCGATCTGCGCGGACAGCAGGTCCAATTCACGAACCATGGTCAGGATCGCCTCGATGGCCGCCGCCGAGCGTTCCGTCGTGCTTTGAATTCCCGCGGTCTTTCTGGCGATATCCTCGGTCGCCCTTGCGGTCTCCGCGGCAAGAGCCTTCACCTCCTGGGCGACGATCGCGAATCCCCTGCCCGCCGCTCCGGCGCGCGCCGCTTCGATGGTCGCATTCAAGGCGAGCAGATTGGTCTGCGCCGCAATGCGGTTGATGAGGCCGGTCATGTCGCCGATTTCGCTTGCCGCGGTCGTCAGCTCAGCAATGGTTTGATGCGCGGTATCGGCGCGGCTGACCGTGTCGCTGGCAAGCCGCGAGGATTGCGTCACCGTCGCGCTGATCTCGGAAATGGTCTTGGCCAATTCCTTGCCGGCTTCCGTGACAGTCGTGACCTTGGCCGTCGTCTCCCCCGAGGCCGACGACGCCGTTGCGACCTGAATCCTGGCACGATCGGCGGTGGCACCGAGCGAATCGGCGCTTTGCTCGAGCTCAAAGGCCGCGTCATTGAGAACGTCGATGGAATTCGCCATCTCGGCTTTGAAGGTCTCCAGAAGCTTCCCCGTCACGTCAGCGCGCCTGTTGGTCGCAACGAGATCGTCCTGGCGCTGGCCGCCGATACGTTCGAGTTCGGCGGCCGCCTGTTCGGCGCGTTGGCGTGCCTTCGCCGCCGCTGCGAAAGCCTCCCGAATCGTGTGGCCGATGAACATCAACATCGCCACCTCGATGACGACAACGACGGCATGAACGCTGACCCGCCATGGGTTGCTGCCGCCGGGGTAGACGGCATCCGGCAAGATGAAGTTGAGGCTCAAGTGATGCAGGCTCACCAGGCCGGCCGCCAGCGCCAGCACGCGCCAGTCACAGAATCCCGACAGCATCGCGAGAACCGCGAAGTAGTAGAAGTGCATTTCGACCTGCCACGGATGCCCGCTGAACGCGAGCACCAACAACGAGGTCTGGCCAACCAGTGTAATGGCGATGCCGATGGCAATCGTCGTAATCGAGCGTCCGGCGTAAGACAGCGCTATCGGGATAACCGCGAGCGCGGCGCATGCAACAGTATTGGTTGCGATGTTCCGCCCCAGCACGGCGCAGATCGCAGCCAGTACCGGCACGTGCACGATACCGAGACCCGTCAACACCTTCGCGACGGTCAGTTGGAACGATCGCAGATCGCTCATAGCGCATCAGCCTTTTTCAGAAATGAGGCGGGCAGACAGCCCGCAAGAACTTGTGGGTCGACTGCAAGAAGGGCGGAATCGGCGAGCACGTTTTCAACGTAGTCCGGCTGCTCCGGCATGACGATCGCAATAAAATCAAAGCCGCCAAACCGTACAAATCGTGCGCCAGCACTCACCGCTCGGGCCATTGTCTGATCTGCCGTCGTCCACGGCGCATAGATGACTGCGACACCGGCGCCGGGGTTGGCGGGCAGCAAGCCAATGCGCAAAATTGCAGCGAAACTTCCAACGGCCAAGGTTGCGATCAGCCATAGATCGAGCCAACGAAATTCAAACAACGCCGGCAAACGACGAAGCGCAACTTTCATATGCAGGTCGTTTCGTGAAGAGCCCGACTGAACAATATGAACCAATACCAATAAATTCTTAATGATCTTTCTCACGCGCACCTAAGATTGTGTCGTCGAAAAATTATACGGACAACGCGAAAATTCGGCGTTGCCGGCCGGCGCCGCGATAGGAAAATCGAATCTGCGCCGGCATAGAGCGCAAGCCTAATTGCTCGAGGCGATGTTCGGCCGCACTTGCAGCTTGTCGATGACCGGGATCAAAACGCTAAGGAACAGGTCGGCGCCTTTGACGTAGCCTGCGGGCGTGAAGTGGACGTGGTCCGGCGTCATCAGCGGCGGGGAAGCTGCGACCAGTTGGTGCGCGGCGCACTGGTTCGGATTGATCGTCGCCCAGTTCCAATAGACGAAACCGTGCCGCTCGGCGATCTTGCGTTCGATATCGCGCACCAGATCGAGATGCGCGATGGTGTGCCAGTCGCAATCGGCCGGCTCCGCGTACAAAGCTCCGTCGCTCGGCGGCGCCGGATGGCAGGCGGCGTCGGCTGCGCCTTTGCCTAAACAGTGCGGCGGCCGCTCGGCGCCGTCGGGTGGCCCGACCAGCACGATCCTGGCGTTCGGCAGCGCCGCTGTGATGCGCGCGATCGCCTTCTCGTAATTGCGCTCGTAGCGCGCCGCATCGAGATTGGGCTTCGACGCTTCGTTAGTGCCGAACACCAGCACGACGATTTGCGGGTCGAGGCGGCGCAAGCCGTCCGCCATCAGCTTCTCGTCGAACTTGTTGACCAGATCGATGGTGGCGCCGGGATAGCCGATATTGTTGTACGAAACGCCGGCTTGCTTCTGATAGACGCCGATGCTGGCGATGCTGACGACGCCCGTGCCGCGGGTGCGGATTTCGATCTGGCGGACCTTGTCGCTCGGCGCGCCGTCCGGGCGCAAGCGCAGCACCACCGGCTCGACGGTGCTGCCGTTGAGATCGGCGCTGCTCTTGACCGCGCCGTCGAGGCTGATGTCGATCGAGCCACCGCCCGGCTGGCGCAACGCCTCGATCTCGATGGAGTCGAACGGCACCGGCGTATCGGACGCAAATGTCAGCGCCTCGCCGGACGCAGTCGCCACCGCGTTGAAGCCCGACAGCCAGAACTCGGCAATGTTGTCGGAGCGCTGGATCGAGTGATAGGTCCAGCCCGACGACGCGGTGATTTTCATGGCGCCGGAGCGCACGCCGATATGCGGCTTGCCGGCGTCAAGATAGCCGACGCCACCGTTGCCGTAACGCACTTGCAGCTTCTGCCGCAGCTCGCCGGTGAAATAATCCGCAGCCGTGTGGCTGTCGCCGATCTGCAAAATGACGAGACCGCGTTGGCCTTGGACGTTCGGAGCGGAATTTCCGGGCCCGCTGGTGCTCGACTTCAGCGGCACCGTGCTGATGTCCACGACAGGCTGCGGTGTCGTTGCCGCCGGCGCAGCGGTGCCGCTGTCGGCGGCTGGCGGCGGCGCGCTGGCAACGCGCGCCTGCGGCACCGGTTCGGTCGCCGACGAAATACGCGCGTCGTCGCGGCTGTCCTGTGGCGGATGGGTCGTTTCCGGCGCCACTTGTTCGACGACCGTGATCAAGCCGCGCGGCCGCGGCACCGCCGGCGAGCGCAGCACCGAGATCAGCACGCCGGCGACCAAAACAACGCAGGCGCCGCCGACCACCATGGCGGCGAACGACAAGTTTTTGTCCCGTTGCGTACGAGCCATCAATCCGACCCAAAAAATTACGGCCGATAAATCTGCGGCCGTTTTCTCACGCGTTTACAATTGTACGCGGCGGCGCGGCACTTGCCGTTACGCTAATTCTAACTCCGGGTCCACACCAGCGGCTCCGACGGCGCGCCGGGAACGTGGATTTCCATGACCAGGCGATGGTCGACGCGTGGCTGCGCCGGCCGCGGCAGGAGCGCTGCCGTCGTGATACCGGCATCGTTCGATTTTTGGGTATCGTTCGGCTTTGCCGCGTCGCTCGGTTTTTGCGACGCGCTGGCGACGGCCGTGGTTACCGTGCCGCCGGCGCCGTCGATCATCGCCCATACATAGCGGTAGCCTTTGGCGGTGAGATGCACGCCGTCAGGCTCTTGGAATTTCCCCGAGCAGATCGTCGCATCCCGCGTGCCGATATATTTGACGGAAGACTTGTTGACGGAAGCCTTGGCGAGATGGCTGCGCAGTATTTGATCCAGCTCGCTGGCCTGTTTGTCCCAAGCCTTGCGCACGCAATGCGGCCCGACCCAGATCACGGTGAGCTGGCGTTGCGCGGCGGCGTCCAGAATATCGTCGATGCTCTTGTCGATATTTTTCAGGCTGCCCTCGGCGTCGTTGGTGCCTAGGAAGATGTAGGCCGTCGAGCCGGGCGGCGTCCGCGCGATCTGCGCCAGCGCTTTTGGGCCGCGGATGTGGATGCCGATCTGGGCCAGATTGTTGAGGCCCATGGTGGTGGCGAGGCCGTCGCCGATGCTGTCGCCGAGCACATAAGTGCCCCCGGCAAACGACCATGTCGCCGGCGGCAGCACCGCCAGCGCAATCAGGCCGCCCAACACCCACTTCGAACGCAACATTCGTCCCGCTTCCACTCCGACTCCGCTGCTAATCTCTTGATCAATATAGTCAAAGAACGATTAAACCACGGTTATTTTCCGTATATTCCGGCCAGGAATAGGCGCAAAATAAGGCCTAATCGGGCTGCACACCGGAAATCGCGATGAAAATGTCCCTGGCACGCTGGTACACGGTCGCAACGCCGGCCCCTTGCGACATGTTCCGCAAAACCTCGGCGCCGCGCAATGCGGTCTCCTGGACCGGATTGCCGTTCATGTCGGCCAGCCAGTTCACCACGCTCTGCGGGATGGTGACCGCGAGCAGCACGAGCGTCGCATAGATGACGATCGCCGCGGTGCGCAGATCGCCCGCGGGGCGCGGCCGCTCGAACTCGGTTGGGTTGGTGTGCTTCATCGCGGGGGCCCTCAGAACTGGAAGTAGATGAACGGCGCGATGCCGGCCGGCGCCGCGACGGAGATCAGGTAGATGACGACGAACGGCACCAGCACTTGCACTGCCAACGGCGCTTCATCGTAACGCTGTTCCAGCGTCACGAACCAGCGCGGCGGCAATATGTGCGACAGCGCGCCGAGCCCGAAGATAAAGGCGACGAACGGCGTCACGCTGGTGGACCAGCTCCGCCCGCTAAACATCGTCGCGAAATAGCCGAGCCACGCATCGGTCGAAGGTGCGCGGAAGAACACCCAGGCGAAGCAGACGAACTGCGTCGTCACCATCCAGCCGAGCGCGGTGGCGAGCGCGCCGCGTTTGTCGACGCTATGATCGCCGGTGATGCCGAGCATGCGCTCGATCACCAGCGCCGCGCCGTGCAGGCAGCCCCAGATCAGAAACGCCCAACTGGCGCCATGCCAAAGGCCGCCGAGCGCCATGGTGATCATGATGTTGCGGTAGGTCGCGAACGTGCCAAACTTATTGCCACCGAGGGGGATGTACAGATAATCGCGCAGCCAGCTCGACAGCGACATGTGCCAGCGCCGCCAGAAATCCTGCACCGAGGTCGCCCGGTACGGATAATTGAAGTTTTGCGGAAATTCGTAGCCGAGCAGATTGGCGACACCGATGGCGATGTCGGTATAGGCGCTGAAGTCGCAATAGATCACTAGCGCGTAGCCATACATGCCAAAGATGAGATCGAGGCTCGAATTCGCCGTCGGGTCGCGGAACACGCCGTCGACGAAGCCGGTCGACAGGTAATTGGCGATGATCACCTTCTTGAACAGGCCGCCGAGGATGAGGAACACGCTTTCGCCGAGCCTGATATTGGCCGGGTCGCGCGGGCCCACCGTCTGCGCCAAAAATTTGTTGGCGCGCACGATCGGGCCGGCAATCAGATGCGGGAAGAAGCCGATATAAAACATAATATCGATGAGCGACGTGGTCGGCTTGATCACACGCCGGTAGACATCGATGATGTAGGACAACGCGTGGAATGTGAGGAAAGAGATCGCGATCGGCAGCGCCACTTCGATGAAGCCGATATCGACCTTCACGCCGATCGCGCCGAAGGCGTTCATCAGGGAAGCGGCGAAAAAGTTATAGTATTTGAAATAGCCGAGCAGGCCGAGATTGGCGATGACCGCGATCCACAGCACCGTGAGCCGCTGGGCGCGATGCTTGAAATGGTCGATGGCAAACGCCGCGACATAATTGAAGGTCGAGCTGACCAGCAACAGCAGCGTGAATTCCGGGCGCCAGGCGGCGTAGAAATAATAGCTCGCCGCCACCAGGAAGACCTTCTTCCAGGTGTTATGCGCATTGAGGAGCCAGGTGACCGGAAAGACGACGGCGAAGAAGACCGCAAATTCGATGGTGGGAAACAGCATCTGCTTCTGCGGTACGCGGTGAGTCGCTGTGGATCAGGATGATACCACTACTGCTCGTCCTTCGACTGTTTCGTCAGGTTATTCAGGCATTGATCGATATTTTTCCCGGCCGCGTCGAGCGCTTCGACGATCTTGGGGAACAGATAGCTGGCCGCCAAATCCTCGCCGGCGACGGTGAAGTGCTGGCCGTCCGGGGTACGGATCTGGACCAGCCGGCCGCTCTTGTCCGGGCCGTACGAGGCGAACGTCTCAGAGCCCGCGGCGTGCAGCCGCCACGGCTCGATATAGTGCAGGTTGGGATCGCCGAGCGCGGCGACGGCTTCGGCGAACATAGCGTTCTTGCCGTCGATATCGGCATTGTCGATCGCCTCGCGCATCGCCGGCATGCCGACCATGAGCACGACCGCCTTGGTGGCGACGGCGGCCTTGAGGAATTCGAGGACCTCGTGGCGGTATTTATCGGTCCAGTCCGGCGCGCCCCAAGCGGTGCGGGCGCCGTTGCCGTCGACGATGAATTGCCGGTCGTTAAGCCCGATCGAGACGACCGACAGGGTCGGCTTGAAGACGTCATCGATCCGCTTGATCTCGCGCGGCCAGTAGACCCTGTCGCCGCGGGTCAAGCCGGTGCCGTTCCTGGCGAAGCGGCCGAGCTCGATGGTATTTTTCAGGCACGGGTTGCCATCGACGATGCGCTCGATGCCGGACCAGTAATTGTCGACGATGGAATCGCCGGCGAACGCGATCCTGATCTTGCCGGTTGCCTCGGTACCCGCCGCGGTGGCGGCCCGGCACGGTGTCGCAACGACCGGCAGTAATAGGCTCAGAATCAGGCAGGCGGCGCCCAGCACCGAGGCCACGCCAGGCGCGCGACGCCACCGGTCGCCCATGCCGATCCCCGATCCAAACCCGGACCGAAATACCATCGGACAGCCCCTCTTACGTCGTACGGCCTACATAAAAAGTCATGGCCGCCGTCGCCTCAGCCCCCCGGCCGGCATCAGCGTGATCAACTCGGTAGCGAAACCAGGTCGCGCTGGTCAAGCGATTTGCTATTTAAGCGTTAGTGCGCGGAAAATCCTGTTGAATTTGCCCCATTTGTGCGACCTCTTAGGACGAATCCGGACCAAGGCTAGCATGACTCAATCCACTGCAATTCGCGCGCCAGCCGGCCTGGTGTCCGGGGTGACGGCGACCGCGATCGTCATCGCCGACATGGTCGGCATCGGCGTCTTCACCAGCCTCGGATTTCAGGTCGGCGACATAAAAGCCGGCTTCGCGCTATTGCTGTTGTGGATCGTCGGTGGCGCCGTGGCGCTGTGCGGCGCGCTTTGTTACGCCGAATTGGCCACCATGCTGCCGCGGTCGAGCGGCGAGTACAATTTCCTGCGCCGCATCTATCATCCAGCCTTCGGCTTTGTCGCCGGCTGGCTGTCGGCGACCGTCGGCTTTGCCGCGCCGATCGCGCTCGCCGCCATGGCGTTCGGGGTTTATTTCAAGGCCGTCGTGCCGAACGCGCCGCCGCTCCTGCTCGGGCTCGGCCTGACCTGGGTGTTGGCGCTGGTGCATCTGTGCGGCGTGCACATCGCCGGCGCCTTCCATAACGCCTGGACCATTTTCAAGCTCGCCCTCATCGTCATCTTCATCGTCGCCGGCGTTGCCTTCGGCGATGCGCAGCCGATCTCCTTTACACCCCAGTCCGGCGCCCTGACCGCCGTCATGAGCGCGCCGTTCGCCATCAGCCTGGTCTTCGTGATGTATTCCTATTCCGGCTGGAACGCCGCCACGTATATCGCCGGCGAAGTGCAAAACCCGGCGCGCAATCTGCCGCGCGCGCTGCTCATCGGCACCGCCGTCGTCATCGTGCTCTATGTCGGGCTCAATGCCGTTATGCTGGCGACGACGCCGCTTTCGGAAATGGCCGGTCAGCTCGACGTCGCCATGGTGGCGGGCCGGCACATTTTCGGCCCGCTCGGGGCGCGTTTTGTCGGCGGGCTGATCAGCCTCGGCCTGGTTTCCTCCATCAGCGCCATGATGTGGATCGGCCCGCGGGTGACCATGACCATGGGCGAGGACATGCCTGCGCTGCGCCTGTTCGCTCGCAAATCGAAGACCGGCGTGCCGGCCACGGCCATCGCCTTTCAGCTCCTGGTCGCGGACCTGCTGCTGTTGACCCAGAGCTTTGAGGAGGTACTCGATTTCGTCCAGTTCAGCCTGACGTTCTGCTCGTTTTTCACGGTCTTGGGCCTGATCAAGATGCGCATCACCCACCCGGAACTGGTGCGGCCGTACCGCGCCTGGGGTTATCCCGTTACGCCTTTGGTTTTCCTCTCTTTGACCTTGTTCATAATGTACTATCTTGTCGTGAATCGGCCGCTGCAGTCGCTTGGCGGCCTGGGGCTGATGGCGGCGGGGCTTGTGATCTATTATGCGTTCAAACTCATCTCGAATGTGCCGCCGTCCGATTCCGATAGTACAATACCCCTCAAGGCCGATGCTCTCGACCGTGCCTAGGCTGTTCGCAGCCGCGCTGTTCGCCGTCGTCTTCGCCGTTTTCCTGGCGCTGGCCATCGCGCCGGCGCGTAGCGCCGAGACCGCGACGCCGGACGATACCGCGCGCTTCCTCGCCGGCCTGCCGCCGGCGCCGGGCTCGCCGTTGGCGGCGCTGGCCAAAGACCCGGGTTGGGCGCAGCACGCGCAATTCTTCGATTCGATCTTCAGCCGCGAGGACGCCAACACGCTTTCGAAGGTGCGCGCCTTTTCCAAGGAGCACCTGCCGCAACAGCACGACACCATGCTGTACATGTTCAGCGGCCCGGATTTCCTCTACGCCACGTCGTTTTTTCCGTCGGCCTCGACCTATGTGCTGGCCGGCCTCGAGCCGGTCGGCGATGTGCCGCAATTGACCAGTCTTCCGCGCGGCGCCGTCGACGGCAGCTTGCGCAATATCGAGGGCTCGCTGGCCACGATCCTCAACCTGAGCTTCTTCATCACCAAGAACATGAAAACGCAGCTGAGCACCGGGCCGGTCTACGGCACGCTGCCGATCCTGTATGTGTTCCTGGCGCGCACCGGCAAGACCGTCCACGAGACGAGCTTCGTCAGCCTCGACAAAGACGGCAATTTCATCGTGCCGGACGACGCCGGCAAGCGCGTCGGCCGAGCGACGACGCAAAGCGCCGCCAAGGGCGTCAAGATCGTGTTTTCCGACGGCAGCGGGCCGAAGCAGACGCTGTATTATTTCAGCACCGATCTGTCCGACGGCGGCGTGAAGATTTCGGGCTTTTTGGAGTTCTGCGCCAAGCTCGGGCCGGCCGACAGCTTCCTCAAGAGCGCGTCCTATCTGCTGCACGGCGGCAATTTTGCGCGCGTGCGCAGCTTCCTGGTCGAGCACAGCGCCACCGTCCTCCAGGACGACAGCGGCATTCCGCTCGGCTATTTCGACCAGAAGAAATGGCGCCTGCAGCCGTTCGGCCATTATCTCCCGCCGCTCGGAATTTTCCCCAACGCCTATCAGCCGCGCCTGGCGGACCTGTTCCACAATGCCGCCCCGCTCGACTTCGGCATTGGCTATCGGTGGCGCAAGAACGAATCGAACCTGCTGCTCGCCACGCGGCTGCCGCCGGGCCCCGGCGAAGCCGAATTTAACCCTTCGTTAACCATAGGGTCGGACAGTCCCCCAACCGTGGTCGAAGGGCCGAAACCGCACCGCAAACCGCCCCCGGCCCCGTCAAACGCGGAAACCCCCAGATGGCGAGGGTTTTTCAGCGGTTTCAGCTTTTTCCGCTAGGCGTCCTCGCACTTGGTGATGACGCTTTTTCATAGCGAAATTTTGCAGGGACAGTTACTATCGTATGCCGAGCATTTAGCTATTTTTCGCTCTCCGCGTTAGCTGAGCGTTAGCTCGGTACGAGGTGTTGGGGATGCAAAAGCGAGCTATCAATAAACGCCGTCTAAGTGCGTTGTTTGTCCAGAAGGTACGCCCTCAGGCCCGCGCCTTTTTGGTTTGGGATACGGACCAAAAAGGACTTGCTGTTCAGGTCCAGCCTTCCGGCTACCGTGCCTTCAAAGTTGATATACCGTCATCGCAATCGCTCGCGATGGTTTCACATTGGCGATGCCAAGGCGATCGGCTTGGCGGATGCGCGTACGAAAGCCGCTGAACTGATGCTAGCAGTCGTTAGGGACGGCAAAGACCCTGCGGCAGAAAAGCGTATCGGTCGCGAGTTCACCACCTTCGGCGCACTGGCTTCCCGCTACCTAGAAGAACACGCCAAGCGGAAAAATAAAAGTTGGAAGCAAGCAGATGCGCTCGTTCGCCGGCACCTCCTCCCCGCGTGGGGCGAGTTAGACGCCAGCACAATATCCCGCAGTGACGTTCGCGCCGTGCTTGCCAAGATCACTGCACCGATCGTCGCCAACCAGACCTTGGCGAGCGCGAGCGCAATTTTTTCTTGGGCCATTCGCCAGGAGATTTTGCCGAACAATCCGGCTCGCGGCGTGGAGCGGAACACGACAATTAGCCGCGAGCGAATATTATCGGACAGTGAAATTCCAATATTCTGGCGAGCGTTTGGCGAATGCCGGTATGGTCGGGAAGGCGTTGAAGGTGTTGCTGTTGGTCGGTCAACGTCCTGGCGAGGTTGCGCACATGCGACGCGAACACGTTGTAGACGGATGGTGGACCTTGCCCGGAACGCCAGATGCAGCAACCGAATGGCCGGGGACCAAGAACGCGCAGACGCACCGCGTCTGGCTCCCGCTACCGGTACGCGACATTATTGCGGAGCAAAATGACAGCGATAGCGGTTTCGTTTTTGGAAAGGCGGTCGCCTTGCCCGCCGCGATCAGACGGCAGAAAGCTAAGCGCTCTTGCTGTCCGAACGTACTGCTCTGAATCTGGGTAGAAGGAGGTAGGAAAAAGCACCGCAAGTGGCGAGTAGATCAAAAGGCTAAAGATGAAGATCCTGACCTCGGGGCAATATGCGCGGCGGGCAAGGTGCCATGTATGCGTTAGCAGCCGCATCTGCACATTTCCCCCGGTACGCTAGTCATTGTCCGTTATTCGCCATGCATTACGAATACGGGGCCGGTATCGGCAAGGCTATCACGACTTTCTCGCCCGCGCATCTAAATTGTTTTTGTGCTATACTGTTGCCGGTAAATCAATTCCTGTTAACAACAACGATGTCTAATCCTCATCCTATTCCGAACTGGGAACCTGGGAAATCAGGCAACCCGAACGGACGTCCTGTTGGATCGCGGAACAAACGTACAAGAGAAATCATCGAGCAAATAATCGCATCCGGCAACAAAGACCCGCTAGTCACACTGTCCGAAATCCAGAACTCTTCACCCGATTTATCTGTCCGGGCCACCGCAGCATCTATGCTCGCTCCTTATTTGCATGGGAAGATAACGCCTTCGCCCATGCCGCGTTTCGTTGAAACTGAAATTCAACTGCCGCCGCTCGATAGTCTCGAGAACGCTGTTTCAAGCATCGCCCTGATAGAATCTGCCGTCGCTTCTAATCAGCTAGACGTGCAATCCGCCAACGACCTTATTGGAATGATCAACGCATTCATCGCCGGCAAGAACATCATGGAAATCGCCGAGCTACAAGAACGTCTCGCCGCGATAGAATCCGCCATCGCAGCATCGCCGGCATCGTCGCAACAGGTTTACGTGGAGGGCGGCTTACCTCCACTTCCGGGCACTTCGATCCTAGGACTTACAACGGGATCAAACAAATACCGCAAGCATCATCAGCACTCGGCGAACCTTCCGTGACGATAGATTCCGAACCACCACCGGAATCCGAAGTCCCAACTGATCCGCACAAGCAGCCGTATTACAGAACATAATCGCGAACCAATTTGCCCGCCCTTGGGTACCATAGCGGCACCCCGGCAAACGCTTACCAGCGGCCACGGCTGGGTCCGCGCGGAGCATTTAAAACCGGGTGCTGCAAACCGGCATTGCGCACATACTTCGCAATCGTACCACCCACAGCCACGATCATCACGCCAACATACCCCGGCATCATGTCGTGCCATTCGCTGCCACTGACTACCGCGCTCATGGCATTGATCATAAAGATGCCGACGCACACCCACACCCCGGCCAACACGAATTTCCCGCGCAACGCATTCGATAACGCATTCAGCCAAGCGCCGATCGTAAACATCACTGCCCCGATTACGAATGCCAGCGCTCCGACGGCGAATAAGATCACGTGTGTTCTTTACGATTTGCAAGTGAAGGTGGCGCGTGCTACTATACAACTTCCCGCTGAAAAGGCCCATGCCACAGGCGGACGATGTCATACAGTTTGGTGATGCTGGCGCGTCGCATCGCGCGCTCTCGAAAGCCTGCCGAGCGCTCAGCGTCCGCTGCGAATTGTCGGCGGACTGCCGCCCGACTTCCAGCCTCGTGCAGCCCCATCACCCGGCCCTAAGCAGACCGATTCATTCCGCTGCAAAGCAGACTGAAATCGACCCGCCAACCGGAGGCTGAGTAGCCATGCGACACACGCTCAATGCGAATATTATAATTTCTGCATCAGCATGATGGCACACAAGACCTAGTAGGCTCACACGTGGGCAACGGCCCACAGGACACTACTTCGCCCTCGCGGCCCTGGTCATGGTCGCCACACTGGTCAAGCTCCCTGCGCTTGAACCCCGTACCACGGTGTCGGCCGAGGTGTCCGCCGGGGCGGAGGGACTGGAGGTCGGGCTCGTCGACGGGGAGGGCTTCGAGTGGGCCGACCCGGAGCTGGTGGCCTGAGGGGCCGCAGCAGCAGCACACCCTTCGAGCCCGCGCCAGACTCACGAGATGGGCCCGGGCTCGAAGGGCAAGCGGCCGCGGAAACCGAGACAGAAGCTGCCGCCGGTGCCCGACTACGTCCGCTACACGGGCGGCGGCAAGCGGTACTGGCGCCTGGGCGGCCGGCTCACCCGCGACCGTGAGGCCGAGGCGCTGGCCGCGGAGCGGAAGCGCCCACCGGGCCGGTTGGGGCGGCTCGTGCTCCGGGTGCTCGGGGGCGGCAGGACGCCGCCGCCGAGGTGATCCCTCAGTGGCGGAGCGGATGGGCGACGAAGAAGGCCCACATGATCTGGTCGGCCGAGATCGCCGTCGTGGTGTAGCCGACGACCGAGGCCAGCGACGCGGACGCCGCGCGCCGGGCCAGGCGTGGCCCCCGCCGCTGACGCGGTAGAGCTCCACGTCGTTGCCCTTCGGGCAGGAGTACGCGATGAGCGTCACGCCGACCGCCACAGTGCGGTCCGTCGGCCTGGACGCGCAGCCGTTGCGCCTGGCCCACGCGGCCGTGTTGGCCGGGATGGTGGGTCCCTTGCGCGTGGCCGCCTTCTTGCCGAGGACCTGGCCGAGGGTGCGGTGCGACCCGTCGGGAGCCGTTAACTTCAGGGCGGCCGGTCCGACACCGCCCTGATAGGGCACGAACGGGTCGGCCGTGCCGTGGAAGGCGACGACCGGCACGGCGCGCGACGGATGGCACCCCGCCGGGTCCTGTATCCCTGCCACCGGGGCCACCGCGGCGATCTGGCCGGCGTCGACGCACGCAAGCGTGGAGGTGAGAAACGCGCCGTAGGAATAGCCGGTCACGTAGACGCGGTTGCGGTCGACGCACAACGTGGTGTCGATGGTGTGCAGGAGGCCGCCGACGAAGGCGACGTCCTTCCCGGAGAACCCCAGCTTCCAGACCAGCGCAGGCTCGGCGACCTGCGGGGTGACCGTGATGAACCGGTGCGCGTCGCCGTACGTGCCGAGCTGGGAAATCTGCACCTGGAACGCGGCCGGTTCGCTCCACCCGTGCAGGTCGATGACGACCGGCAGCGGTACACGGCCCGTGTACGCCGGCGGGACCTCGCGCACGAAGCCCCCCTGATCGCCCCCTGCTGCAAGTAGCTGGTTCGTCGTTCCGGGCCTGACCGCCTGGGGTTGCGCGAACCCGCCGAGGGCCGCGCCGCGACCGTGGAGGCGCCTGCGGCAGCGCCGGGCGCGCCAAGGGGGACCAGGGGAACGATCGTCCCCAGCCCTGCGAGCGCGACGAGCGTGACCAGCCGGTGGCTGCGCGTACGTCCAGACTGCCCCATGCCCCTTACCCCCCGTGCCGTCGGCCCGCCCCGCAAGGTAGCCCCCGGGAAGGGCCAGTGGGTCAGGCGCGCCCTCCGGCCGCCGAGGGCGGCCGCAGCTCGGAGATCACTCCGGGCGTTGATCCGTCCTCCACGGCCGATTCGATCACCTCGGTGATCTCCGAACCGACCAGCTCGTCCCGCTCGAGCAGGGCGTCGCGGCAGGGCCTCCACGACTTCGGGGTGGGCCTCGACGATGGCCTTGGCGGCGTCACACGAACTCATCAGCAACGCATCGAGCTCCGCCCGGGCAGCCTTGTCGCCGAGCACCTTGTCGATCAGGCTCCCCTCGAAGTAGCCGCTCCCGGCCGCGGCCACGGAGATCAGTGAGTTGCCCATGCCGCAGGCCCCGATCATCTGGGCGCCGATGGTGGTCGCAGCGGCCAGGTCGGAGGCCGGGCCGGTGGAGACCTCGTCGAACCAGTGCTCCTCGGCCACCATGCCGCCCATGGCGATCTGCAGCAGCGCTGCGCAGCTCCTCGCTGCTCTTCGTGAAGCGCTCCTCGATGTCGGAGTGCTGGAGCAACCCGAGCGAATCCCGGCGCTTGACGATCGAGAGCACGTCGAGCTGGCGGGTCTGGCCCACGAAATAGGCCACCGTCGCGTGGCCGGCCTCGTGGGTTGCGACCCGGGACCGCTCGTCGGGCGTGTAGATGGTCTCGTCGGTCACGCCGAGCTCGACGAGCATCTTGGCCTCGGCGACGTCGGCCATGGTCATGGCGGTACGGCCGTGGGTGAGGGCGATCACGAGGGCCTCGTCCATGAGCCGCTCCAGCGAGGCCGGCGAGTACCCGAAGGTCATCCCGGCCACCACGTCAACGGCACCGTGCTCGTCCAGATCGGCGGCGTGGGCCTTCTTGCCGAGGTAGTAGGCGATGATGTCGGCCCGGGCCCGGCGCCCGGGGAGCCCGAAGTAGATGGTGCGGTCGAACCGGCCCGGCCGGATCAGCGCCGGGTCGAGGTCGTCCTTGCGATTGGTGGCGCCGACGACGAGGACGTTGGCGGGGACGACCGCCGGCTTGCGCAGCTTGCTGCCGTCGGGCAGGTAGCGGTTGAGGACGTCGATCCAGGCCGAGGAGAAGCGCTGCCCCCGGGTCGGGGTGTCGAAGGACTGCAGCTGCACCAGCAGCTCGTTGACGACGCCGGACACGCCCTCGGTCCCGCCGCCGCTGCCCATGCCGCGTCGCGTGGCGCCGATAGCGTCGATCTCCTCGATGAAACCGATGGCGCCGCCCTCTCTGTGGGCGTACTTGCGCAGCTGCTTGAAGTAGGAGCGGATCTTGCGGTTCGTCTGGCCGTAGTACATCGACTGGAAGGCCGAGGCAGAGACGAAGAGGAAGGGGACGTTGGCCTCCTTGGCCATGGCCTTGGCAACGAAGGTCTTGCCCGTGCCGGGGGGCCCCTCGAAGAGGATGCCGCGGCGCGCTGACCCGCCCATTTTGTCGCGGAACGTCTGGTGGGCGAGGAACAGGTTGATGGAGCGCACCACCTCGGCCTTGATGCCATCGATGCCGACGAGGTCCTCCAGCCCCACGGCGGTCTCGCCGGGTCGGATAAGCGTGTGCGGCGAGCGTCCGGCCCCGACGAGCGGCACCAGCATCACCGCCCCGAGCATCAGGCAGATCAGCATGATGGGCAAGAATCCGCCCAGCCAGTGCGGCGGATGGACCGAGGGGAGGACGCTGTGCCCGCTCAAGCCCCGCACGACGATCCAGCCCCAGACGAGTGCACCGACGGCGACGAGACGCCGGAGCCGGATCTGCCGCCGGCGCTCCCTGGCCCGGGTCACGTCCGCGCTGCCGAGGATGGACTTCC
The DNA here is from genome assembly GCA_963821175.1 of uncultured Alphaproteobacteria bacterium. Lineage (GTDB taxonomy): Bacteria > Pseudomonadota > Alphaproteobacteria > Rhizobiales > Xanthobacteraceae > BOG-931. The sequence continues at coordinate 7,031 of CAWGCU010000014.1, read as the reverse complement.
CCACGATCCCAGACATCGACCCGCCGGGTTCTGCACCCGCTCCGGGGCGCGCCGGGGTCGGGACCATATCGGCAGGCCGACTCATGACCAGACTCCGTTCACTCCCCCGTGGACGTTTCCAATCTAGAGAATCCCACAGATTTTGTGACCTTGCGAAGGGCTAAAAGTCATAAGAAGCGCTAAAAGTCATACGAAAGGCAACTCGAGCCCCTCAGGGGGCGGGGTCCCGCACCCACTGGGGCAGGTGGACGAGGGTGCCGTCGGGCCGCGGTCGGCTCGTGAAGACGACCCGGACCGGCTCGCCGATCTCGATGCCGGCGGGGTCGACGCCGTTGATGTCGCCGCCCGGCCCGGTGACCAGGTTGCCGACCAGGCGCAGGCTGGGCTTCTCGGCCAGCGTGACGGTGATCACCGGGAACGGGGTGTACGGGGCGTAGGCGGGAAGCACCGGGGGGTGCACCACGACGAAGGACCAGATGACGCCGCGCCCCGAGACGGCCCGCCACGAGCGCGCGGTCGACTGGCACTCGGGGCACATGACACGCGGCGGGAAGCGCAACGCGCCGCAGGCCGTCACAGGCCTGGACCCTGAGCTCGCCCGCCGCGGTACCGGCCCAGAATCCCTCGGACTCCTCGTCGCCCAGCGGCAGGAGGAAGGTCTCGGCACCCGCGGGCGCCGCATCGGTGGTCACGCGCCCAGTCTCGCCCCGGGGGGGCGCCCGTGCCAGCGGGCGAGCCGCCGCTTTGGCGGCGACAGGTGGGGCGGGGTTGAATGTGACGCGCCGTCAGATCCGCCGGCGCACGCCGACCAGGGAGCACCACATGGCCGAGTCCAGCACGCGCGAAGAGCACCAGCTCCTCATCGGGGGCAAATGGGTCGATGCGTCCGAGGGCACCTACGAGATCGTCAACCCGGCGACCGAGACGGTGGTTGGTCTGGCCCCCAACGCCAGCGCGGGCGACGCCCTCGCCGCCGCCGCGGCGGCCAAAGAGGCGCAACCGGGCTGGGCGGCCTGGTCGGCCGAGGAGCGCGGCGCCCTCATGCGCGAGGCGGCGCAGGCCATCCGGGCCAAGTCGTCCGAACTGCTGCCCCTCGTCATCGTGGAGACCGGGGCGACGGCGACGGTCGGGTCGCGCATGCAGGTTCCCGTGGCGGCCGATCGCTTCGAGCGCTACGCGCGGGACCCGCGCGCCGTGCTCCAGACGCCGCTGCTGCCCCAGCCGGCACAGGCGACGCCGCTGGCGCCGGGCGGGATCATCGGCGGCATGGTGAACCGCCAGCCGCTCGGCGTCGTCGCCTGCATCACCTCGTACAACTTCCCCATGGTGAACATGGCGGGCAAGGTGGCGCCGGCGCTGGCGGCCGGCAACACGGTGGTCGTCAAGCCGGCACCCCAGGACCCGCTCGCCATCGTGGAGCTGGCGCGCATCCTCAACGACGTCGGGTTCCCGCCCGGCGTCGTCAACCTGGTCAACGGCAACGGTCCGGCCTCCAGCGCCGCGCTGGTGGAGGCCGACGAGGTGGACGGCGTCAGCTTCACCGGGTCGACCCAGGTCGGCGTGACCATCGCCGAGAAGGCGGCGCGCACCATGAAGCGCACGCTGCTCGAGCTCGGCGGCAAGGGCGCCTGCGTCGTCTTCGACGACGCCGACGTGAAGGCGGCCGTCGGGTGCATCGGCTCGACCTGGTCCTTCCACTCGGGGCAGATCTGCACCGCACCCACTCGGGCCGTGGTGCACCGCAGCCTGTTCGACCAGGTGCGTGACGGACTGGTGCAGATGGCCGGGTACCTCAAGGTCGGAGACCCGACCGACACCGCCACCATCGTGGGTCCCGTGATCTCGGCGGCGCAGCGGGCGCGCATCGAGGCGCACATCGCCACCGCCCGGGAGGACGGCGGCGAGATCGTGATCGGCGGGGAGCGGCCGGCCGACCTGCCGACCGGCTTCTACGTGGCGCCCACGCTCATCACCGGCGACAACACCATGCGCGTGGCGCGGGAGGAGATCTTCGGTCCGGTGATCACAATGATTCCCTTCGACGACGAGGAAGAGGGCATCGCCATCGCGAACGATTCGGAGTTCGGGCTCTACGACTACGTGTTCTCGAAGGACGGCGCCCGGGCGCTGCGCGTCGCCAAGCGCCTGCAGGCCGGCCACGTCGGCATCAACACCGCCCAGCGCAACCACGACGCGCCCTTCGGTGGCTTCAAGATGTCGGGGGTGGGGCGCGACGGGGGCGACTACGGGCTGCTGGCCTACACCGAGCCGCAGTCGATCATCTGGAGCTCGTAGCGGCCCCAGCCGTCTGTGCTCACGCGGCGTCGGCGATGAAGCGCCGGGCGAACGTCCCCATCGCATCGAGCACCTCGGCCGACCGCCGCCACGGCGACACGATGAGGCGGTCCACGCCGGAGGCGGCCCAGGCTCCGACGTCGTCCTCGGTCGCGCACTCGCCGCCCACCGTGACCTCGAACGGCTGGTCGAGCCGACCGGCATCCGCCCGGTGGCCGCCGATGATGGCCACCGCAGCCGCGGCGGAATCGGGGGTGTGGGCCATGCCGATCCAGCCGTCGCCGAGGCGCCCGGCCCTGCGCAGGGCGGGCGCAGACTCGCCGCCGACGAAGATGGGGATGGGCTGCTGCACCGGCTTGGGCTCGAAGGCGACTTCGGCGAAGGGGAAGTGCGGCCCGTCGTGGGCGATCGTCTCCTCCGTCCACAACCGGCGGCAGACGCCGATGGCCTCGTCGAGCCGGGCCGCCCTTTGGGCGGGGTCGATGCCGAGCGCCTCCCACTCGGCGCGCAGCCAGCCCGCACCGGCGCCGATGACCGCGGCGCCCGCCCGAGACCCAGTCCAGCGTGGCGAAGGCGCGGGCCGTGACGAAGGGGTGGCGCAGGCCGAGCAGGTAGACGTAGGTCCCGAGGCGGAGCGACGTCGTCTGCGCCGCGACGAAGGACAGGAGGGACGCCGGGTCGAAGAGCTGGGTCGTCGGCGGCACGGGAGGGTGCTCAGCCCCGGCGTAGGGCGAGCCGGCCATGGCGACGGGCAGCACGAGGTGCTCGGGCAGCCAGGCAGACTCGAAACCGAGCCGGTCGGCCGCCTGGGCGGCTTCGACCCACAGGCGCGGGTGCATGCGCCCGAAGGTGACGGCGAACTTCACGCAGATCCCCCGGACACGGCGGCCAAGGTATCCCAGGACTGCGGCACTCAGCCCATCGACTTGGCGCCGTCGATCGTCTCCCGGATGATGTCGGCGTGGCCGGCGTGCTGGGAGGTCTCGGCGATGATGTGCAGCAGCGCGTGCCGCGCCGACCACGACGCCCCCTGTTCGAACCACGGAGCGTCGGGGAGCGGGTGGGCCAGGTCGAGCGAGGGCAACGAAAGGATCAGCTCGTCGGTCGCCCGGGCCACGGTGTCATAGTGCTCGAGCACCCCCGCCAGCGTCTCGTTCTCCGCCATGTCGAAGCTGGCGGCGTGGGCGGCGAAGCTCGCCGCATCGGCCTGCCCGATGGCCGAGGTGCCCTTCGTGATGAAGTTCGTCCAGTTCTGTTCCACCCTGGATACGTGCTTGATCAGTCCCCCGAGGCACAGGGCGCTGACCGTCGGGCGCTGGCGGGCCTGCGCATCGGACAACCCGGTGACCGTCTGTCGCAACAGCCCCCGGTGCTCGTCCAGAGCTCCGATCAGGTCACGGCGCTCCGCATCGCTGGAAACGGGTTCGTCGGTCATGACCCCACCGTACGCGTCGGGTGCTCGCCCCGACGGCCACCCCACGCCCTCCCCCCAACGTGGAGTAAGAACATCGTGTGGACGCCTTCCCGCACACGCCGATGCCCGAAGAGGGTCTGCCCCGCAGCGAGGTCATGCAACGGCTGATCGCCATGAAGCAGGACGACCAGGACTGGCGGGGAGGACGCGTCTTCAGCCTGGTCTACTCGGCCGGGGACGACGTGCACGAGCTGTTGTCCGACGCGCTGGCGCTCTACAGCGCCGAGAACGGCCTGAACGTCCTGGCCTTCCCGAGCATCGGCACCATGCAGCACGACATCGAGCGCAACACCGCCACGCTGCTGGGCGCCGACGACCCCGCCTCGGGCGGGGCGGTGGAGGGCTACCTCACCTCCGGCGGCACCGAGAGCCTGCTGCAGGCGGTGAAGACGGCGCGCGACGTCGGACGCGAGCTCGGAATCGCCAGACCCGCCGTCGTCGCCGCCGAGAGCGCGCACGCTGCCTTCACGAAGGCGGCCGACTACTTCGACGTGGACCTGATCCGCGTCCCGGTCGATTCCGACTTCCGCGTCAGCGCCGACGCGCTGGCGGACGCCTGCTCGGACGACACGATCATGGTGGTCGGCTCGGCACCGACCTACCCGCACGGCGTGATCGATCCCATCACGACATCGCGTCGCTCGCGAGGGATCGGGGCATCCTGTGCCACGTCGACGCGTGCATGGGCGGGTTCCTCCTTCCGTTCCTCGCCGAACTGGGCCGGCTGGACGAACCGTTCGACTTCCGGGTCCCGGGCGTGACCTCCATGTCGGCGGACGCGCACAAGTACGGCTACGCGTCGAAAGGGGTCTCGTTGATCCTGTACCGGACCCACGAGCTCGCCCGCAGGCAACTCTTCGTGACCACCGACTGGCTGGGCGGCTTCTACGCCTCCACGGCGATGGCCGGACGCGGCCGGCCGGACCCGTCGCGGCCGCCTGGGCGGCCATGATGCACCTCGGCCGTCGCGGCTACCTGGAGCTGACCCGCACGGCGCACGACGGGCACGCCAACTGCGCGCCGGCATCGAGTCCATCGACGGCCTCGAACTACGGGGCGACCCGCCCGCCACGGTGATGGCGTTCGGCGCCCGGGACCCCGAACACCTCGACATCTTCGCTGTCGGCGAGCGCCTGAGCGTCGACGGCTGGTACCTCGACAGGCAGAACCGCCCCGATTCGCTCCACGCCACGGTGCACGCCGGCAACGCCGCCACGGTGCCCGTGCTCGTGGGTGACCTCCGACGTGCCGTCGCCGCCGTCGGCACGTCCCGCGCCGAGTCACGCGGCACGACCTACGGGCAGGGCTCCTGATGGGCGATCAGGCCGGCTCCACGGCGACCTCGTCGACGTAGCACCAGATCCAGTCCTCGCCCGGCTGGAAGGACTGGATGAGCGGGTGGCCGGAAGCGTGGAAGTGCTTCGTGGCGTGCTTGTTCGGCGAGGAGTCGCAGCAGTTGACCTCCCCGCACTCCAGGCACAGGCGCAGGTGCACCCAGCGATCGCCCACCTTCATGCACTCCCCGCACCCATTGGGTGTCTGCGGCTCCACGTCGGCGATCCGGTCCATGTGAGTGCACTCGGCCATCCGCTTCTCCTGACGTCCTACGTCCTACGTCCTACGTCCTAAGAGGTGGTCATGCCGCCGTCGACGGGCAGCGCAGCCCCGGTCACGCCCCCGGAGCTGGGCCCACACAACCAGGCGATCAGCGAGGCGGGCTCCGCCGGTTCGAGGAGTCGCTCCACCAATTGGTGGCCGGCGAACTCCTCGGGCGAGGACAGGCCGTAGACGGCGGCCGACGCATCGAGCATGGGGCCGCGGGTGGAGCCTGGGCACACCGCGTTGGCGGTGATGCCGGTGCCCGCCAGGTCGGCGGCCAGGGAGCGCATCAACCCGATCACGGCGTGCTTCGACGCGCTGTAGGCACCCAGGCGCGGCAACCCGAGCAGTCCGGCGGCCGAGGCCACGGCGACCACGCGCCCCTGGCGCGGCGACGGCGCCTCCAGCAGGGCCGGCACGGCAGCGGCGGCGAGGTGGCGCACGCCGTTGACGTTGACGTCGAACTGCGCATCCCACTGGGCGTCCGCCGTCTCCCACAGGGGTGGCCCGCCGCTGATCACGCCGGCCGCGGCGACCGCGGCCTGCACGCCCCCGAAGTGCCGGATGGCCTCGTCCACGGCGGCGCGCATGTCCGACGGGCTGCGCACGTCGCCGACGACGGCGCGCACGGCACCGCCGTGGCGCCCGGCCACCTCCTCGAGCTCCGCCTTGGTGGCGAGGGCGTAGTCCAGGGCCGGATCGTCGGCGCAACGGTCCACCGCCACCACCTGCCAGCCGTCGGCCACGAGGAGATCGACGGTGGCGGCCCCGATGCCGCGCGCCGCGCCGGTGACGACGGCGGCAGGGCTCACGACGGCGACCAGTGCGACGACACCGCCGAGGTCAGGTCGCGCACCAGCGCCTCGAGGAGCTCCCGGCCTTCCTCGACGCTCGCACCCGTGGGATCGCCCAGCACGCCGTTGGACGATACCGGTCGCACCCCTTCGGCGCGCAGACGGGGCAGCAGCGTGGCGAGGGGCTCGGTGCATCCGGGCTCGGCCAGTTCGAGGCGGACGACCGCAGGATCGATGGCCAGCAGCAGGGAGGTCTCGGTCCGTCCGGCGTGCGCGTCGCCCCCCGCCGTCACCGTCCGCCACACGAGGACGTCGTCGCCCTCGGCCGCGCTGCGACGCTGCGCCGCGGCCAGCGCGTCCTCGTTACCCCCGTGCGCGTTGACGAGCACCACGCCGGCGAAGGAACGGCGTGCGGAGCGCACCAGCTCTACGAGCAGGTCGGCGAGGACGTCGTGGCCCACGAGCAGCGTGCCGGGGAAGTCCGCGTGCTCGCCGCTGGCCCCGTAGGCCACGGCGGGCGCCACGGTGACGCCCGCACGACGCGCCGCCAACCCGGCAGCCACGGCGGCGGCGATGCGGGTGTCGGTGTCGAGGGGCAGGTGGGGCCCGTGCTGCTCGAGCGAGCCCAGCGGGACGGCCAGCACCGTGCCCGCCCCGGACGCCTCCACCTGGGGCCAGGTGGCGCCGGCGAGCTCCACGGGCTCAGGTGCGGGCCGGCGCGCGGAAGCGGACGGGAGTGGGCACCGGGATGGGTGTCCCGTCCCGGGCGACCTTGGAGTGGCCGAGCGCCGATCGGGGCCGCTCGCCCAGGGCAGCCAGGGCGGCCTCGCCGTGCCCGTGCACGCACTCGGGGTCCGGCCCGTCGAGCG
>CAWGCU010000013.1:0-24889 GCA_963821175.1 uncultured Alphaproteobacteria bacterium | reverse complement strand
TAATCAATGCCCTACGACCTCATCGTCATCGGCAGCGGCCCCGGCGGCTATGTCTGCGCCATTCGCGCGGCGCAGCTTGGCATGAAGACCGCGGTGGTGGAGAAGCGCGCCACCTTCGGCGGCACCTGTCTGAACATCGGCTGCATCCCGTCGAAGGCGATGTTGAATGCGTCGGAGCTTTACGAGGAGGCCGGCCACAAGTTCGGCGACATGGGCATCAAGGTCGGCAAGCCGACCGTCGATCTCGCGGCAATGCTCAAATACAAGGAGAAGGGCGTCGAGGGTAACGTCAAAGGCGTCGAATATCTGTTCAAGAAGAACAAGATCGAGACGTTTTTGGGCGCGGGTCGTATCGTCGCGCCGGGCAAGGTCGAGGTGAAGGCCGACGACGGCAAGACGCAGACGCTCGAAACCAAGAACATCGTCATTGCGACCGGGTCAGACGTGGCGCGGCTGCCCGGTATCGACATCGACGAAAAGCGCGTCGTGTCGTCGACCGGCGCGCTCGATCTCGCCAACGTGCCGAAGAAACTCCTCATCGTCGGCGCCGGCATTATCGGGCTCGAGCTCGGCTCAGTGTGGCGGCGGCTCGGCGCCGAAGTCACGATCGTCGAATTCCTCGATCACATTTTGCCTGGCATCGATCGCGAGATCGCCAACCAATTTCACCGCATGCTGCAAAAGCAGGGTCTCGCCTTCAAACTGTCGTCGAAAGTCACAGCAGTCGATGCCTCCGGCAAGACACTGAAGGTGAAAGTCGAGCCGGCTTCTGGCGGCGGCGCTGCGGAGACGATCGAAGCCGATATCGTTCTCGTGGCGATCGGGCGCGTGCCTTACACCGAAGCCCTCGGTCTCGAAGGCATCGGTGTGAAGAAGGACAATCGCGGCCGCGTCATCGTCGATTCGCACTTCGGCAGCAACATCGCCGGCGTCTACGCCATCGGCGACGTCATCGCCGGGCCAATGTTGGCCCACAAAGCGGAGGAGGAAGGCGTCGCGGTTGCCGAAATCCTTGCCGGCCAGGCCGGCCATGTGAACTACGACGTCATTCCGAACGTCGTTTACACCTATCCGGAGATCGCGTCTGTCGGCAAAACCGAAGAAGAGCTCAAAACTGCGAACGTCAGCTATAGCGTTGGCAAATTCCCCTTCACCGCCAATGCTCGCGCCAAGGTGAATCTGACCACCGAAGGTTTTGTGAAAATCCTGGCGGATGCCAAGACCGACCGTGTGCTCGGCGTGCACATTCTCGGTCCCGACGCCGGCAACATGATCGGCGAGGCGGCCATCGCCATGGAATTCGGCGCCTCGTCCGAGGACATCGCCCGCACCTGCCACGCCCATCCGACGCTGACCGAAGCGATCAAGGAAGCGGCGCTGGCGGTCGCCAAGCGCGCGATCAATTTCTGATCGCGCCTATTTCGTCACCCTTCGAGGCTCGCTTCGCTAGCACCCCGGGATGACGGATCGACGGACTACGCTCAAAGCGCCGCGATAAACGGCACCGCATGCGGCGCAAACAACCCGAGCGCCAGCAGTACAAGTCCGATCGCGCCCAGCCCGCCGGCGAACCAAGCGAGTCCGATCATGCCGGTGATCACCGCCGCCGAGGCGAGCACGATGCCGACCTGAAACGCCGCCGAAGCCAGTTCGTAATGGTGATATTTCGCCATGGCCAAATCGCGCTCGTTCACGGCTTCCTTGGCCTGTTCGGCAAGCTCGTCGCGGCCGGTTTTCGGTTCCGATTTCAGGCGCTCGGCGGTCGCTTTCCAAGCTTCGATTTGCTTATCCATCGCCGCCTTGACCGCAGGATCGGTGGCGCCAACTGCCGTGACCGCCATTTCCTCGGCGGCGGTCGTGATCTGCGTGATGCGGATGTTCTTGGCTTGGAAGAACGCCCACAAGTCCGACGACTCGACGTTCTTGCTGATCGCTTCGGTCTGCGCGCCTTTGCCGGCCGTCTCCGAGAAGGAGAGGAACAGCGCCAGGATCGCGATCACCAGCGCGATCCGCTTGTTGAACCCCTCGCCGTGCTCGCCTTCTTGCGCTTTCTCGATCGCTTCGTGGATTTCCGACATGGTGTCCGCCCTTGTGTCGCACTCGTCAAATGACGAATAGCACAAATCTTACGCGCGCGGGTGGGCGGCGCGATAGGCGCCGATCAGGCGTTCGGCATCGACCTCGGTATAGATTTGCGTGGTCGCCAGCGAGGCGTGGCCGAGCAGTTCCTGGATCGAGCGGATGTCGCCGCCGCGGGCGAGCAGGTGCGTGGCGAAGGAATGCCGCAGCGCGTGCGGCGTCGCGGTCTCGGGCAGGCCGAGCGCGCCGCGCAGCCGCGCCATGGCGAGTTGGATGATGCGCGGCGACAGCGGCCCGCCCTTGGCGCCGACGAATAGCGGGCCGTCGTCGGGCAGGTCGAAGGGACAGAGCGCGACGTAATCGGCAATCAGTTTGGCGACTTGCGGCAGCAGCGGCACCATGCGCTGCTTGCGGCCTTTTCCCATCACGGTGATGGTGTCGCGGGTGTCGACATCGGCGCGCTTCAAGCTCAGCGCTTCGGCGATGCGCAAGCCGCAGCCGTAGAGCAGCGCCAACACGGCGGCATCGCGCGCATGAATCCAAGGCGCGCGCCCGTCGCCGGCCGAAATGTCGGGATCGGCGACGCGCTTGGCGGCAGTGACCGCGAGCGGCCGCGGCAAAGTCTTGCCGATTTTCGGCGCGCGCACGGCGGTGAGCGCGCCGACCTTGCCCTTGCCGTTGCGCTCGAGAAAACGGCCGAAGGCGCGCATGCCGGCAAGCGCGCGCATCAGCGAGCGGCTGCCGATGTTTTTGGCGCGCCGCGCCGCAAGGAAGGCACGCACATCGGCGGGGGAAAGTCTTGCCAAATCTGGCAGGGACGGCGCGCCGCCGAGGTGTTCGGCCAAAAAGACGAGAAATTGCAGCACATCGCGCCGATAGGCCTCGACGGTCTTCGGCGACATGCGCCGCTCGTCGCCGAGATGGCCAAGCCAACTCTCGATCTCGGCGGCGACTTTTGGCGCCACGAAATCCGGCAGGTCTTGCGATTTTTGTCGTGCGCTTGACACGGCAGGATATATCGCACCCCCTTCGTTCCCGCTTCCTTAATTGCCGAATCGGCTGTGGTCCATATTTAAGCGGGCAAATATGCAGCCATGACCAAACGCGTCGTCGATGTCCTCCTCCCGGTCGCCCTCGATCGGGCCTATTCCTATCGGGTTCCGGACCAGCTGGAGCTGGCGCCGGGCGACATCGTCTGCGTGCCGCTCGGCGCCCGCGAGGCCACCGCGGTGGTGTGGGCGGACAATCCAAAGCCCAATCCGCGGCTCGACAACCGACTCAAGGACGTCGAGCAAAAGCTCGAACTGCCGCCGCTGCGCCCCGAATTGCGTAGCTTCGTCGATTGGGTGGCGAACTACACCGTGAGCTCGCGCGGCATGGTGCTGCGCATGTGCCTGCGCATGGGCGAGCATTTGGGCGCCGAGCGCGAGCGGGTCGGCGTGCGGCTTGCCGGCGCAGCCCCGCAACGTATGACACCGGCGCGGCACCGCGTGCTGGCGCTCTTCGCCGACGGCATGGTGCGCGGCAAGAGCGATGCCGCGCGCGAAGCCGGCGTCAGCGTCGGCGTGATCGACGGCCTGATCGACGAAGGCACGCTCGAAGCGGTGGTGCTGCCGCCGGAGCCGGTGGCGCAAAAGCCCGATCCGGATTTTGTGCAATCGGAATTCACGCCGGACCAAAGCGCCGCGGCGGCGGCGCTCAAAGCGACCGTGGCGAAGGGCGGTTATTCCGTAACCTTGCTCGACGGCGTCACCGGCTCGGGCAAGACGGAAGTTTATTTCGAAGCGGTGGCCGACACCATCCGCGGCAGCCGGCAGAGCTTGATCCTGATGCCGGAAATCGCGCTCACCGCGCAATTCCTCGACCGCTTCGCCGCGCGGTTCGGCGTGCGGCCGGCGGAATGGCATTCGGAGCTCAGCCCGCGCAAACGCGCGCGCACTTGGCGTGCGGTCGCCGATGGCGAAGTCTCGGTCGTGGTCGGCGCGCGCTCGGCGCTGTTTCTGCCCTATGCCGATCTCGGGCTGATCGTGGTCGATGAAGAGCACGATCCAGCCTACAAGCAGGAAGACGGCGTACACTATCACGCCCGCGATATGGCGGTGGTGCGCGGCCACATCGCGCGCATTCCCATCGTGCTGTCGTCGGCGACGCCGTCGCTGGAATCCGTGGTCAACGCGCGGCGCGGGCGCTACCAGAAACTGGCGCTGCCCGAGCGCTTCGGCGGCCAGCTTGAGCCGGCGGTCGAGGCGATCGATTTGCGCCAGGCGCCGCCGCCGCGCGGCCGTTTCATCTCGCCTGTGCTTGCCGGCGCGATGCAAACCGCGATCGAGCGCCGCGAGCAGGCGCTACTGTTTCTCAATCGCCGCGGCTATGCGCCGTTGACCTTGTGCCGCGCCTGCGGCTTCCGCTTTTCCTGCCCGAACTGCGACGCCTGGCTGGTCGATCACCGTTTCCGCAAACACCTCGTGTGCCACCATTGCGGTTTCGCCATGCCGCATCCGGCCGCCTGCCCGAAATGCCAGGCCGCGAACTCCTTCGTTGCCTGCGGGCCGGGCGTCGAGCGTCTGGAAGAAGAAGTGCGCGAACTGTTTCCGCAGGCCCGCGTGCTGGTGCTCTCCAGCGACCTCGTCGTCTCGGTCGAACGGCTGCGCGAGGAACTGGACGACGTCGCCCAAGGCCGTTTCGACATCGTCATCGGCACGCAGCTAGTGGCGAAAGGCCATCACTTCCCGATGCTCAACCTGGTCGGCGTCGTCGACGCGGATTTGGGATTAAGCAACGGCGATCCGCGCGCGGCGGAACGCACCTTCCAGCTTTTGCACCAGGTGATCGGCCGCGCCGGCCGTGACGCCGGCATGGGCCATGGCTATTTGCAGACGCACCAGCCCGAGCATCCGGTCATGCGCGCCCTAATCGCGCAGGATCGCGAAGCGTTCTACTCCGCCGAAATCGAAGTCCGCGAGCGCGACCACTATCCGCCGTTCGGCCGCCTCGCCTCGATCGTCGTCTCCGGCCCCGACAAGCACGACACGGAATCCCATGCGCGCTCGCTCGCCCGCGCCGCGCCGACCCACGACGAGGTGCGCATCCTCGGCCCCGCCGAGGCGCCGCTCGCCTTGGTGCGCGGCCGGCATCGCTTCCGGCTGCTCATCAAAGCGCCGCGCAATTTCGATCTTTCGGCGTACCTGCGCCAATGGCTGGCGGCAGCGCCGAAGAAGCACGGCTCGATCAAGCTCGATATCGACGTCGATCCGCAGAGTTTTTTGTGAGCGGACACGCCCAACAACTGGAGAATATTTCATGACCGCCGGCAATGCAGAGCCGATTCGGCACCTCAACCCTCCTGAGCTCGGCACTCCGCCTGGCTATTCGCAGGTCGTGGATGTGCGGACCGGCCGCATAATCTTTATCTCCGGTCAAACTGCCCTTGATCGCAATGGTGCGTTGGTCGGAAGGAATGATTTTGCAGCGCAGGCCGATCAGGTTTTCCGAAACTTGAGTGCGGCCCTGCAATCGGTCGGCTGCAATGCGAGCAATCTCGTTAAATTGACTGTCTTCGTTCGCGACATGGGCCATCTCTTGACCTATCGCGAGGCCCGCAATCGTTTCTTTGGGACCGTTACTCCGCCCGCAGCGCCCGCCGTCACGTTGGTCGAGGTGTCGAAGCTATACGGACCGGATTTCCTGATCGAGATCGAAGCCATTGCGGCCATCTAAGAAGCGGGCTACCTCCGTCTTGCTGACGGTTTTCGTTTCGGCCTTGTGCCTGAGACCAATTTATTGCGTTCCGCTATGGCAAACGAACGAGCGGCCCAAACCGCGAGCTCGTCGGGGTCGTCGTAGAGCCGCTCCGGCAGGCGCCAATACGGCAACGTATGGCGGGTGGGTCGGCCGGACTTTTTTCCGCGCGTATAGCTAAACGGCCGGCTGCCTTCGCGCTCGAAATCCGCAATATTGGTCTCGTCCACTTTGAGATGGATCGCGCCGTCGACGATCAGCCCGAACATGAGACCGTCGGCGAAGATGCCGGCGCCGCTGAACATCCGCTTCACCGTCACCGAGCGGAATGGCGCGAACAGGTCGCGGATGAATTCGGGGTCCAAGCGTAGCCTCCGCAGTCAGCGTAGCGCGCAACAAGACGGGAGTGAAACGGAACCGACCGCCCGTTTGATTCCGAACCCGATGATGGCTATTTGTTTCCCATGGCGGCGACGATTCAAACCATATTGCTGCTGCTCGCCGTCCTGGCGGCCGTCGCCTTCGTCGCGCGGCGGCTCAACGCCGCTCCTTCTATACTGCTCGTCATCGCCGGCATCGGGCTCGCGCTCGCGCCCGGCCTGCCGCGGATCGAGCTGGCGCCAGAGCTGGTGCTGCTCGGCATCCTGCCGCCGCTGATCTATTCGGCCGGCGTCGCCATGAGTTGGCGCGAATTCCGTTTCAACCTGCGCCCGATCGCGCTGTTGGCGTTCGGTGCCGTCGTCTTCACCACCTGCGCGGTGGCGGCCGTTGTGCACTGGCTGCTCGGCATGCCGTGGGCAATAGGCTTTTTGCTCGGCGCCATTGTGGCGCCGCCCGACGCGGTCGCGCCGCTGGCGATCGTGCGCCGCCTCGGCGTGCCGCGCCGGCTCGTCGTCGTGCTGGAGGGCGAGGGCCTCGCCAATGACGCCACGGCCTTGATCCTCTACCGCTTCGCCGTTGCCGCCGTGAGCACCGGCCTGTTCTCCTTCACCAACGCCGCGGGCACCTTTGTCCTCATCGTCGTGGGCGAGATCGCCTACGGCATTGCCGTCGGCTGGCTCAGCCTGCGCTTGCGCCGCTGGGCGCGCGATCCGCGCGTCGAGATCACGCTGTCGCTGTTGACCCCTTACCTCGCGTTCCTGGTGCCGCAGCAATTGGGCGGTTCGGGTGTTCTGGCGACGGTGGCGGCCGGCCTGTTCGTGAGCTGGAACGGGCCGCTGCTCATTCCGGCGGCGACGCGGCTGCAGGGAATCTTCTTTTGGGATTTGCTGGTCTATTTCCTTGAGGGATTTGTCTTCCTGGTCACCGGCATGCAGACACGAACGCTGCTCAACCGGATGGACGAAAACTTGCTGCACGGTCTCGCGTCGACCATTCTGGTCACCGTGGTTGTGGTCATCGTGACGCGATTCATCTGCATTTATCCGGCTATCTATCTGCCGCGCTGGCTGAGCCCGTCGCTGGCGCGCCGTGATCCGTTGCCGCCGTGGCAGTGGACCTTCTTTCTCGGATTTGTCGGCATCCGCGGCGTCGTCTCGCTGGCGGCGGCACTGGCCATTCCGCTGACGACGGCCGCCGGGGCGTCGTTTCCCGACCGCGACCTCATTCTCTTCGTCACCTTCGGCGTCATCGTCGTCACGCTGATCGGTCAGGGATTGCTGCTGCCGGGCGTCGTCGGTTGGCTCGGCCTGGCAAAACACGCCGCCGAAGAGCGGCAACGCGAGCACGAGGCGGAGCTTGCCGCGCGCTCGCAAGCTCTCGACGTGGCGCTAAATCACTTGGGAAAAGTCGCGGCCGACCGCCAAGTATCAGTCGAGGCGCTGGCGATCCTGCGCGCCCGTCACGATTATCGGACCGGGCGGCTGTCGGAACATAGCGCCGACGGCGGCGATGCGGCGGCGGTGGCCGCGGAGCTGCGCATGGAGCTGATCGCGGCCGAGCGCGAATATATCTACCGGCTCTTGCAGGAAGGCCAAATCACCGACGAAGCGCGCCGGCGCATCGAACGCGAGCTCGATCTCGAAGAAGCGAGCATCGCCTGCAAGAAAGAAGGCGGCGTCGAGCCGCCGTTGTAGTCGCCGTCTCAAACCATCTTGAGCGGGATCGCGCCCAGGAAATCGCGCTTGCCGACGTCCACGCCGCAATGACGCAGGATCGCGTAGGCGGCGGTGCAATGGAAATAGAAGTTCGGCAGCATGAAGTGGTTGAGATAATCGTCGCCCTTCATCTGGCCCTTGTTGGTGCCGCCGAGCGGAAACGTGATCTCGCGATCGGCCGCTGCATCGATCTGCTTGCGGTCGAGCGTCTTGAGAAAAGCAACCGTCTTGGCGATACGCTCCTTGAGCTGCGCGATCGTTGTCTCGTTGTCTTCGTAGCTCGGCGCCTCAACGCCGGCGAGACGCGCCGAACCACGCTTCGCCCCATCGGTCGCGACCTGGATCTGGCGGGTGAGATCGAACATGTCCGGTACCAGGCGGGAATGCAGCAGCACAGCGGGGTCGATTTTCTTCGCGGTAGCGAAGGCTTCTGCCTTGTCGAGGATGGCCGACAGCGCAGTGAGATTGATTTCGAAAACCGGCAGCGCGGCTTGGGACATTGAAAACGGCATTAGCAGGTCCTTTGGGTTGGGTGTCGGGCGGCAAAGCACATTTAAAAACGAAGATGGCCGGGACAAGCCCCGGCCATGACGACTAGTAAGCGTAACCCGAACGAGCGAAGCGGCAGTATCGGCCGCAACGGTTCCGCGATCAAAAACGCGGCGGACGCGGTGCGCGCGGCGGGCCGCCTCGTCCGGGGGCGCCGCCGGGGCCGGCGCCGGGAACCACTCGGGGCTTCATCGGCAACAGGCCTTCGCGCTGCAACTTCTTGCGGGCGAGCTTGCGGGCGCGGCGTATGGCTTCGGCTTTCTCGCGAACGCGCTTCTCGGAAGGCTTTTCGTAATGGCCGCGCAGCTTCATCTCGCGGAAAACGCCCTCGCGCTGCATTTTCTTCTTCAGCACCCTCAGCGCCTGGTCGACGTTGTTGTCACGGACGAGAACCTGCACGCGGCGTTCCTCTTCGATCGAGCGGTTGATCAGGCCGATGGCCAGGGCGCTCGGGCCGCTGGCGCATGGATAGGCACGATTCGCGGGCACTGGTCGGGTACGGCGGCGCCCGCGGTAACAATCCAAGTCGATGTTCGAAGTCGCGCGCCTGCCGATGGGCACCGTGCCGCCAACGGAAAAAACGGAGACTTTGGTAGGTCGCCGTTATCGGGGCAGCTTTTCGAACGAAACAGGGCTTGGTTCTATAGATATCGGCAGATTTGTCAAAGACTTCCTACCCGCGCCCGGTCCGTCGGGTAGTCGCTCAGGAGCGACCTCAGCGCCGCTTTTCCAGCGCGATTGGCCTCCGTCATGGATTCGAAAAAAATCTCGGAATGCTCGATCGGGCTGGTTCGGCCAGCGCGATAGATTTCCCACCGCCACGGCTTCGGCAGTGGAGCGCGGTTCTTCACGACAACCGAAAAGTCTTCATGATCGATCATGGCCAAGGACATTATCACATAATACTGTATATTGGCGCGTAAATAAGGTCGTTTGAAAATAAAAAAACCTCGCGCTTGTTTATTAATCGTGCCCAAACTTGAAGCGGGGCACGAAAAACTACTCAAAATCTATTTTCGAAAGGAAATACTATGCCAAACCCGCAACAGGCTGCTGCGACCAGTTTCGCTACCAAAGCCGTCTATTTTCTGTTCGCGACGGTGTTCGTCGTCTTCGTCGCCATGCTGGCGCTGACGGTTCTGCACCCCTAACGGTCGGCAGCGCATTGCGCATTGCCGCGAACCGCGACCGCTCACATGACGTTCGTCACGATGCCTTGGCGGGCGCTTCTACCATCGTGTGCGTGTATTCCACGCTGTCATAGACCGACACTTGAACGATCGGGTAACCCTTCTTGATGACCAGCGCCGCCGATTGCGCGGCGTCCGCTGTCTGGTAGGAGCCCTTGGTCTGGCGGTCGACCTGGAGCCAATACCGGCCGGCTTCCGGCCGCTTGCGCTGCGACGGCGCTTCGTCGACTTCTTTGTCGGAATCGTCCTTTACAGGCATCTTGATTTGGCGCGAGGCCATTCGCTGCTCCTTTGTGGGGGAGACCTCCATATAGAGGCTTCAAGCCGCAGCCGCCAGTAGTTTTGGGTCTGATAGTCTCGGCGCCGGGATTGAGCGAAGGCCGCCGTTAAGGGAGCGAACCAGACCGATGCACAGACTCGTTTTGTCGATGACCGCTATTGCTGCGCTATCCGGATTTGCCGGCAGCGCTGCGGCGCAATCTTTTCCGTCCCGGCCGATCACCATGATCGTGCCGTTCGCCGCCGGCGGCCCGACCGACGTGATCGCGCGCGTGGTCGGCGAGCGCATGGGCCAGTCGCTCGGGCAACCGGTCGTCATCGAGAACGTCACCGGCGCCGGTGGAACCATTGCCGCCGGCCGCGTCGCCCGCGCCGCGCCCGATGGCTACACGCTCGACCTTGCCACCTGGTCGACGCATGTGGTGACGCCGGTGCTCTATCAACTGCAATACGACGTCTTCCGCGATTTCGAACCGGTGGTGTGGCTGACGCAGACGCCGTTGCTGCTGGTGTCCAGGAAAGATATTCTTGCGAACGATCTCAAGGAGCTGGTTGGCTGGCTGAAGAGCAATACCAATCCGGTGCTGCTCGGCAGTGCCGGCGGTACCGATCAGGTCGCGGGCTTTTTGCTCCAGCAACAGACGGCTGCGAAAATCCAGGTCGTGCCGTATCGAGGGCTGGCGCCGGCGATGCAGGATTTGTTGGCCGGGCGCATCGATTTGCTGTTCGACCAGCCGTCCGACGCGATGCCGCAAATTCGCAACGGCACGATCAGAGGCTATGCGGTTACGGCGAGCAACCGCGCCGCGGTCGCGCCCGAAATTCCGACGGTCGACGAGGCGGGATTGCCGGGCCTGTTTCACCGTGGCATTCGCTGTGGGTGCCGAAGGGCACGCCGCCCGCGGTCATCGCAAAGCTCAATGCCGCGGCCATGGACGCGCTCGCCGATCCCGCCGTGCGCAAGCGGCTCGGTGATGTCGGTCAGGACATCGTGCCGCGCGAACGGCAGACGCCCGGAGCGCTGGCGGCTTATTACAAATCCGAAACCGACACATGGTGGCCGATCATCAAGGCCGCCGGCATCAAGGCGGAGTAGAGCATGATCCCGAAAAGTGGATACCGGTCTTCGGATAAGATCATGCTCAAACAAAAATTCTAGAGCATGATCCGGTTCAATTGAATTGGATCATGGTCTAGGGCGTTGGCTTGACCGCCATTACGCAAATCGCTCCTTCGCCCTTTCACGCGCTTTCGCAGCTTCAACCTCGCGGTTCTTTGCTGGGCTAGCCGTTTCCAGCGCTTCCAGGAGGCGACGGGCCACGTCCGTGACCTCGTCGACGGCGCGGGCGAACGCTGCTTCGTTGGCGTGGGACGGCTGCGTAAATCCGCTCAGCTTACGAACGAATTGCAGCGCCGACGCGCGGATTTCCTCGTCCGTAGCCGGCGGTTCGAAATTAAAGAGCGTGCGTATATTCCGGCACATGGTCCCTCCGTTCCTTGCCGCTCGCCAGAGCATGATCCTGAAAAGTGGACACCGGTTTTCGGATAAGATCATGCTTAAACTAAAATTCTAGACCATGATCCGATTCAATTGAATTGGATCATGGTCTAGTTTCTTTGCGGCAGCATCCGATCTTCCGCCTTAAAATACTTTCGCGCATGGGCGACGAGCTGCGCGTCGCTCGGATGATCGACAGTTTCTATCCCGACGATGATTTTCATCAACTGCGGATCGTGCTGGCTGATGTGCTTGACCAGTTCGGTCTTGGCATTGGCAGGCCCGGTCACCAGAACTTCGCCGGCATCGGCGATCGATTGCGCGACCGCCTGAAGAAAATCGTGATCCTCCGCCGCGTGGCCGCTGCCGATTGAGTTCGCCTTGTGGTGGATGTGTCTAGTCGGATGATCCGGGTGCAACACTAGCTGCTCGACGTCGGTTGGGTTAAAATGAAACACGCGCGCTTCATGGTGGTCGATCCACACCACGGCATGAAAGTGATGGCTGTTCATGGCAAATCTCCTTTCGCCCGCATGGGAGCTATTTAATCAAGCATCGACGATCATCTTACCGATCGGCCACAGCGCGATGCCGGCAAGCTTGAAGTGCGCCCAGGCGAGCGGGATGCCGATAATGGTTACGGCCAGCAGAATCGCCGTGAGCAGATGGGCGAGCGCCAGCCACCAGCCGGCCAGCACCAGCCACACGATGTTGCCCAGGAACCCGAACGCCCCGGTGCCGATGTCGTGGGTGCCCAGATGCTCGGCCCGCGAAACCGCCTTCCGGCCGAACGGCAACAGCGTATAGGAGGCGATATTGAATGCCGCCCGCGCCCAGGGCAGGCCGATGATGGTGATCGCCATGATGACGGCTGCGACAATCCATCCCATCGCCATCCAGAGGCCGCCAAAAATAATCCACAGAAGATTGAGCAAGAGAGACATGGGAGACATGACGCGTCTGTCACTCGGTTGGAGTAATGTGTCGACGGGGTGATTCGCTTTAGTGGTGATTTAGCTATGGGGGTAGGTGTCCGCTAGACCGTGGGAGATGACCGATGGCCGTGAGTCAGCTGTTTATCGGACCGACGGCGGATTCCCCGCAACCCCCCAAGCCTGCCTCGATCTATCGTTTGGCTCCACAACCGGCCGCGCCGATGCCGCGGACTGGCCAGCTGCCTCTGCCCCAAATCATGACGGCGGCGCGAATCAACCAGCTCGGACCGCCGCAGATCATCGCGCTCGAACGTGTCGAGGTGCCGGAGCCGCAGGAACTGCAGGTCCTGGTGCGGGTGCACGCCGCCGGCGTCGGACCTTGGGATGCCCTGGTGCGCACCGGCAAGAGCGGCTTGCCGCTGACGCCGCCGTTGACGCTGGGTTCCGAAATCTCCGGCATCGTCGAAAAGGTCGGCGCCAATACCACCGGCTTCGCGCCGGGCGATGAGGTGTTCGGCGCCACCAACCCGCTTTTCATCATGGGCTATGCCGAATACGCCGTCGTCTCGGCACGCATGATCGCGAAAAAGTCCGCGGCGCTGTCGCATATCGAGGCCGCGGCGATGCCGGTGGTCGGCGTGATGGCGTGGCAAATGCTGTTCGATCACGCCGCGCTGCGCGAAGGCCAGACCGTCGTCATCCATGGCGGCGCCGGCAATGTCGGCGCCTATGCGGTGCAGCTGGCGCGGGCGAAAAAACTCCGCGTCATCGCCACCGTCCGCAACGGCGACGCCGATTATGTGCGCAGCCTCGGCGCGCACGAGGTGATCAACATCGAAACCGGCAACATGGCGAACTTCGCGCGACGTGCTGACGCGGTGATCGACACGGTGGGCGGCCCGGCACAGGATCAATTGTTCACCTTCGTCAAACCCGGCGGCATCATCGTCTCTTCGGTGTCGCGGCCGAATGTGCAGCTGGCGCAAAAGCGGCGCGCGCGCGCCGACTATTTCATCGTCGACGTCAATACCGCGCAACTGGCGCGGCTCGCCGAGATGCACGACAAGGACGAACTGGTCGTTCCGGTCGGCAGCGTGCTGCCGTTGAGCGAAGCGCGCGCCGCCCACGAAATGCTGGCCGGCTCACGCGCCCATAAATGCGGCAAGATCGTTCTCCAGGTCGCCGGTTAACGGCGACGATCAGAAAAATGTCGCCGGTTAACGGCGTCGGTCAGAAGAATGCCTGGATGCCCGTCTGCGCGCGGCCGAGGATCAGCGCGTGGATGTCGTGGGTGCCCTCGTAGGTGTTGACGGTCTCGAGATTGCACAGCACGCGCATGACGTGGAATTCCTCGGCGATGCCGTTGCCGCCGTGCATGTCGCGGGCAAGCCGCGCGATTTCCAGCGCCTTGCCGCAATTGTTGCGCTTGAGCAGCGAAATCGCCGGCGGCGACGCCTTGCCCTGATCGATCAGCCGCGACAGGCGGAGCGCCGCGTGCAGGCCGAGCGCGATCTCGGTCTGCATGTCGGCGAGCTTTTTCTGAACCAGCTGGTTGGCGGCGAGCGGCCGGCCGAACTGCTTGCGGGTCAGCACGTAGTCGCGGGCGCGATGCCAGCAGAACTCGGCGGCGCCCATGGCGCCCCAGGCGATGCCGGCACGCGCCACGTTGAGGCAGCCAAACGGGCCGGCGAGGCCGGACACATTCGGCAGCAAATTGTCTTCGGGCACGACCGCGCCTTCGAGCACGACCTCGCCGGTGATCGAGGCGCGCAGCGACAACTTGCCTTCGATCTTCGGCGTGGAAAAGCCCTTGGTGCCGCGCTCGATGAGGAAGCCGCGAATCCTGCCGTCGAGCTTTGCCCAAATGATGCCGATGTCGGCGACCGGCGCATTGGTGATCCAGGTTTTGGCGCCGGTGAGGGAAAAGCCGCCCGGCACTTTCTCGGCGCGCGTCACCATCGAGCCGGGATCGGAGCCGTGATCGGGCTCGGTCAGTCCGAAGCAGCCGAGCAATTCGCCGGTCGCCATCTTCGGCAGATATTTGCGGCGCTGCGCTTCGGAGCCATAGGCATAGATCGCCTGCATGGCGAGCGAGGATTGCACCGACATCGCCGAGCGGAAGCCGGAATCGACGCGCTCAAGCTCGCGCGCGATCAGTCCGTAGCAGACATAGCCGAGGCCGGCGCCGCCGTATTCCTCGGGAATGGTGGAGCCCAACAGCCCGAGCTCGCCCATCTCGCGGAAGATCGCCGGGTCGGTCTGGCCGTCGCGATTGGCGGCGATGACGCGTGGGAACAGCTTCTCCTGGGCGTAATCGCGCGCGGTGTCGCGCACCATGCGCTCTTCCTCGGTCAGCTCGCTTTCGAGGTCGAGTGGATCGTCCCATTTGAACGCGGCGTCCTTGATCTGGGCGCTTTTCGGCTGGCTTTTTTGCGTTTTCTCCGCAACCTGGGTCATCGCGCGTCTCCTCGGGTAACCGCAGAGGCAAGCTTAGGAGTCCGGGTCGCCAGCGGCAATACATTTACGCTTGATCGGGTGGCGGCCTTGATGATCAAGGCCGCTTTCTCGGCCTTCGCTATATCTCGTCTACGACAGCGCCGGACTGTTGCCGCACCGTCGGCATTTCGCTATCTAACCCCTGACGCGCCCGTAGCTCAGCTGGATAGAGCGCTGCCCTCCGAAGGCAGAGGTCAGGGGTTCGAATCCCTTCGGGCGCGCCACCAACTCTACTCGCCCTTCCACTGCGGCGGACGCTTGTTCAAAAACGCGTCCAAGCCTTCGCGAAAATCCCGGCTCATGTAGCACATCAGAATCAGGTCCTCGCCCTCATCGCGGGACAGCCGCCGCTGCAAACGGGCCAGCGCTTGTTTGGTGGCGTTGAGCGTGAGCGGCGCGTTGTCGGCAATCAGGATTGCCAGTTCATCGGCGCGCCGTTGCAGCGCCGCGACGTCTTCGACGATCTCGCTGAGCAGACCGACGCTGGCGGCTTCCTCGGCGCCGACCAGCCGCGCGGTAAAAATCAGATCCTTCACGCGCGCCGGTCCGATCAGCGCGGTGAGTCGGCTGATATTCGACATCGACAGGCAATTGCCGAGCGTGCGCGCGATCGGGAAGCCGAATTTGGTCGTCTTGGTGCCGATGCGCACATCGCAGCACGCGGCGATCCCGGCGCCGCCGCCGGTGCAGGCGCCATTGATGGCGGCGATGGTCGGCACGCGGCAGGTCTCGAGCTTGCCGAGCACGCGGTCGATGCGGGATTCGTAATCGAGTGCGTGCTGTGGCGTGGTGAATTCGCGGAATTGGTTGATGTCGGTGCCGGCGGCGAAGGCCTTGTCGCCGGCGCCCTGGAACACCAGCACCTTGATGGCGCGGTCACCATCGGCCTCCTCGCAAATCTGCGCCAGCCGTTCGTACATCGCGAACGTGAAGGCGTTGCGGGCCTGCGGCCGGTTGAACGTCACCCGGCAGATGCCGTCACGCTGGTCGAAAAGGATGTCGTTCGAAGCCGCTTCCAGTTGATTCATGGTCATAACTCCGCCTCGCAGGAGAGGGGGCTCGCGTGATTGGTAACCAACTCGTTAACGCAACAGCAACGATTTTCACAGACCATGCGGGCTTCTCGGGGAGGTTGAGACTTTTCGCGATGGTACAGACCGATCTCGTGCAGGCCTTCGGGGCTCGCCTGAAGCTTTACAGCCTCGACGACCGGGCGCGGCGCATTCTCGCCGAATCCTGGCCAGTGATCGAACCGACGCTGGACGAGGCGATCGCCGAGATCATCACCGTGATCCGCGTCCTGCCGCGCATCGGCGAGATCGTCGCCAGGAACGCCGAGCTCTACAAAAAGCTCGAAGCCGCGCACTTCCGCGCGCTGCTCGGCGGCAAGCTCGATGGCGCTTACGCCGAGTCGTGCCGGCACACCGTGTTGCAGGAAGCGGCGATGGGGCTCGACCCCCGCGTGCGCTCTACCGCCGGCAGTTACGTGCTCAAGGCCGCGCTCGATGCGTTGGCGCGCAAGCACCGGTTTTCGGGCGCCAAGGTTGCCGAGCGCGGCCGCGTCATATCGCAGGCCATCAGCTTCGACGTCGCCAACGCCATCACGTTGCATCGCCAGGCCGCCGACCAGGCCAGCGCGGCGCGGCGCGGTGCCATCGACGACGCGATTGCGGAATTTGCCGGCGCCATCGGCGAAGTGGTCGAGGCGATCAAGGAAGCCGCCGGTTCGCTGACCTCGACCTGCTCGACGCTCAACCAAGTGGCCGACGATACCCGCGGCCGCATGGCGTCGGCGTCGTCGGCCTCGGCCGAGACGACGCAGCGCATGGCGGCGACCGTCGCCGCCACCGAAGCGCTGTCGGAATCGATCGATGAGATCGGCCAGCAATCGACCCGGGGCTTGAGCATGGCGCAGTCGGCGGCGTCCGACGCCGCGCGCACCCAAGACGTCATCCGCTCGCTCGACGACGCGGCCGAGCGCATCGGCTCCGTGGTCGGCGCGATTTCGGCGATCGCGGCGCAGACCAATCTGTTGGCGCTCAACGCCACCATCGAGGCGGCGCGCGCCGGCGAAGCCGGCAAAGGCTTTGCCGTGGTCGCCGCCGAAGTGAAGACGCTCGCCAACCAGACCTCGCGCGCCACCGACGATATCTCGCACCAGGTCGCAGCCATCCAGGACGCGACCAAGCGCTCGGTGGAGGAAATCTCCTCGATCGCGCGCGCCATCGGCGAACTCACCGGCGTCTCGACCAGCATCGCGTCGGCGGTGCAGGAGCAGGCGGCAACGACGAGCGCGATTGCCGAAAGCATCCAGGACGCCGCCGGCCACACCTCGCAAGCCTCGAGCGAAATCGGCTCCGCCGCCGAGGTGGTGACGCGCGGCGCCGGCGCCGTCGGCGAAATCACCACCTGGACGGCGCGGCTGTCGGCACGCGCCCACGATCTGGAAACCAAGGTGGCGACCTTCTTCACCCGCGTCCGCGCGGCGTAACGTTTCCATCCGCCCCCGCGATAGCGGGGGAGGGGGACCACCCCGAAGGGGTGGTGGAGGGGGCGCTGGCCTCGACATTGCACGAAAGTTGCCGTCGTGCGCTGACATCAAGCTTGCTCGTTTCCTTTCGAGTAAACGAAGCACCTCCGCCGCTGCAATCTGTCTGCACCGATAACAACGCGGCGCGTCCGGCGCCCCCTCCACCACGGTTCGCTCGCTGCGCGAGCTCCAGTGGTCCCCCTCCCCCGCTATCGCGGGGGGCGGAATAAAAAGCGGTCTCATTCTCGCGACGATCGTGCACTCCCTCTCCCCGGAGGGGAGAGGGTGTGGTGAGGGGGCTCGGGCGTACGAGCAAATCTCCGGCATCCGAACCCCCTCACCCTCGCTCACTTCGTTCGCATAGCCGATCCTTCGGATCGGCGTTCTTTACTTTAAGGACGGCGTCCGCAGGACGCCTACGCTCTCCCCTCTGGGGAGAGGTGAAATAGAAACTCGTTCTCGCGACGCTACGCGTCCAAGTTTTGCGCAAGCCAGTCAAACGTTTTGCCTCCAAAAAAATAAGGGGAGGCAGAGCGCCGAAAGGCGCAAATGAATGGGCCGCATCATCGGATGCGGCGCGCGCTGAGCGCAGCGCGCTCGCCTTTCGGCGCCCCACCGCGGCGCTTGCCTCGACCATTTGCCGAAGCTCGATCCAGGCCGCGCTTCACGCGATGCAGTGCGCGGGCGCTACCTGCGCCTTGGCATCGCGCTTAAGCGAAGCACCTCGCGCGCCGGTCGTAATGCCGACGGGGTCGATGCCCGGACCGCCCGAGAGCGGCAGTGACGAGCCGCCGCCCGCAGGAACCGCACCCACCCCGTCAGTCGGCGTCACCGGTTGACGTCCCTTAACATGAGCGGGATCAGGCCCGGTAAGGCAATCGCGCAGCCAATGTCAAATGATTCGTTGCGCGCGAATTTGTCTCGATAATTCGCGCGGTTAGGCGCCGTGTGTTTTCGCGCACCGAACGCCGGCGCTTATCGCGCGCGCAAGCGGACGCAAAGATTCGCAAAGCCGGTCGGAGGTGCAGCGCCGACGTGCGCGCTTCCACATCCCGCCGACCTTGCGCCGCCGCCGAAGAGTTGCCCGCGGCGCTCCGGCGCGAGCCCTGCTGGATCCGTCAGCGCGAACCGTCAGCCCGAATTGAGCGCAGCGAAATCCGGGACGCATTCCGCCGCAACGCGCCCCGATTTCACTTCGTTCAATCCGGGCTACGCTTGCTGGTTGGAAGCCCATTTCATGCTATATTTCAGTGCATGGAAACGTCTCCATCACATCGTCTTCCGGCAGAGCTCGCGTCCCAACTGGAGCGGAAGTATTTTTGGTGGGACGCGTTGGACGCGCAGCCGCGATCGGATGACAGGATTCTCGCCCAAGCGATGGACTTGGCTTCGTTCGCGGACGTGCGCCGCCTCGAAACAGAACTCGGCCTCCGGCGTTTGGTCGAAGCAATGCGCGCCGCGGAACCGGGCTGGATCAGCGACAGGTCGTGGGAATTCTGGCGCGGGCGCTTGCGCTCCGTCGGCCTGACGATACCGCAGACGCCGCCGCGGAGACGGTTCGATGCCGGACTGTTTTGAGCCCAAAATCGGCGCGCTGCCTAAAGCTCAGCAAGACATCTGGCCCAAGCTTAGTCCCGCGCCTCGCTTGTCCTTCGTGCTTTACGGCGGCACTGCAGTCGCCCTTTATCTCGGTCATCGCGTTTCCGTCGATTTCGACTTTTTCAGGTCGTCGCCTCTCGACAAGAATGAAGTCGAAACCACATTTGCGTTCATGCGCGATGCTCGAACCATTCAGGAAAGCGAAAACACGCTCGTCGTCGACGCGCCGATGCCGTCCGGTTCCGTGAAGGTCTCGTTTTTCGGTGGCGTCGGCTTCGGGAGAGTAAATCAACCGCGTCAAACGAAGGATTCGACGCTGCTCGTTGCTTCGATGGAAGATCTGTTGACCACCAAGCTCAAGGCGATTTTGGACCGTGCCGAGGCCAAGGACTATCTGGACATTTCCGCGATGCTATCGGCCGGCATTTCGCTGGAGCGGGCGTTGGGCGCTTTCGCAAAAATGTACGGCAAGGATCCCGGCCTTGTGCTGAGAGCCATCGGCTATTTCAAGGACGGCGATCTGCCGTCGCTTCCCGAAACCGATCAGGACATCCTGCGCGCGGCAAGAGACCGCGTTGCCGAAATTCCGGATGTTTCGATTACCTATGGGTCGCTCGCGGTCGCGCTCGGCGACTGCAGCCCGTAGGATAGGCAGAGCGCAGCGAAACCCATCATCTTTGTGCCGTAGAGCGGTGGGTTTCGCTTCGCTCTACCCACCCTACGAAGCTACTCGTCCGCGCGCGAAAAACTACTCCGCCGGCGTCTTCGGCTTGGGCTTCACGAACGTGCCCTTGAGATTATCCCACAGCGTGATCTTCGCGCCGTTCTTGTGCATGATCACGCTCTGCTGCAGCACCGAGAGCGAGTTGTTCCAGGCCCAGTAGATCACCAGGCCGGCGGGGAAGCTCGCCAGCATGAAGGTGAAGATCAGCGGCATCCAGTTGAAGATCATCTGCTGGGTCGGATCGGGCGGCGCCGGGTTGAGCTTCATCTGCACCCACATGGTCACGCCCATGATCGCCGGCCAGAAGCCCATATGCAGGTACGTGCCGAACATCGGGATGACGGTCGGATCGAACGGGATCAGGCCGCCGAGGGTGAAGATGTTGGTCGGGTCTTGCGCCGACAGATCGTGGATCCAGCCGTAGAACGGCGCGTGCCGCATCTCGATGGTGATGAACAGCACCTTGTAGAGCGAGAAGAACACCGGGATCTGGATGGCGATCGGCAGGCAGCCGGCCAGCGGATTGATCTGCTCTTTCTTGTAGAGCTCCATCATCGCCTGCTGCTGCTTCATCTTGTCGTCGGCGTAACGCTCCTTGATCATCGCCATCTGCGGCTGCACCGCCTTCATCTTCGCCATCGAGGCGTAGGATTTGTTGGCGAGCGGGAAGAACAGCGCCTTGACGATCACCGTGACGATCAGGATGGCGATGCCGAAATTGCCGACCAGATGAAAGAAGTAGTCGATCGCCAAAAACATCGGCTTGGTGATGAAGTAGAACCAGCCCCAGTCGATCAAGAGATCGAAATGATTGAGGCCGAGCTCCTGATTGTAGCCGCCTGAGCCGCCGATCGGGAAATTGACGCCGACCACGGACACTTCCTTGGCGCCGGCGAACAGCCGCGCGTCGGCCGTGCCGCTTGAGCCGGGCGCGATGGTCTGCGGCTGCAGCAAATAATCGGTCTGGTAGGTGTTCAGCCCGCCGCTTTCGGCCGCGGAAAAGCGGGCGCGGACTTTTGCGTCGGTGTCGGGCAACAGCGTCGCCGCCCAGTATTTGTCGGTGATGCCGAGCCAGACATTGGTGGCGTCCCAGCTGACGCTCTTCTTGTCCTCCATCTTCTTGTAGGTCTCGGTCTGCAAGCCCTGCTCGCCGATCACGCCGATCAGGCCCTCATGCAAGATGTAATAGCCCTGCACCTTCGGCGTGCCGTGGCGCGAGACCAGCGCATAGGGAAACAGCGTGACGGGATCGCTGCCTTTGTTCGCCACCTGGTCTTTCAGGGTGAACAGATAACGGTCGTCGACCGCGATGGTGCGGCGGAAGATCAGGCCCGCGCCGTTGTCATAGGTCAGCGTCACCGGATGGCCGATGCCGAGCGTGCCCGAGCCCTCCTGCTGCCACAGCGTGTCCGGCCCCGGCATCGCCGCGGTGGTGCCGGCGGCGGCCACCCAGCCGAACTCGGAGTAAAACGCCTCCGGCGCGCCCGACGGCGAGAACAGCACGATGGCCGGCGAGTTCGGATCGATGGTCTCGCGATAGTGCTCGAGCGACAGATCGTCGATCCGCCCGCCCTTGAGATCGATGCTGCCGCGCAGCGTCGGCGTGGCGATGGCGATGCGCGGCGAAGCGGCAATCACCGCCTCGCGCGATGCGGTCGAGACCGCGGGCGCGGCGGTGCCGGGCACCGGCGGCGGTGTGCCGGCGCCAGGTGTTCCTGCGCCAGGTGTGCCCGGGCTGCGCCAGGCTGCGTCGCGCTCGGTTGCGTTTGCGCCTGTTCCTGCTGCTTGATCAGCGCCTGCTCGCGCTGCTTTTCCATTTGCGGATAACCGACGAAATATTGCCAGCCGACCACGACGATCAGCGACAGCACGATGGCAATGATGGTGTTCTTGTGATCGCCCATTCAATGCTCGTGCGGTTTTTGGCGCGGTTGGCGTTTTGCCGGCCGCGGCGGACTTGGCTGATGTAGACCGGGCTTTAGACTTGGCTGAGACTTGGCTGATGTAGGGACCGGTCGCGGGCGCCACCAGTTGCCCGGCGCGATTCATCGCGCGACTGCAGAGTGTTCCGCTCCGGGTCATGAATCCGGCCGAGCGCCGTATCGAGTTCCTGCCGCATCTGCCCGAACGGCACCGCGAGCGCCGCGCGCCGCCCGATCAGCACGTAATCGTGGCCGTCATGCATGCCGCCGCCTTGCGAAAGCCGCACCATCTCGCGCAACCGCCGTCGCACCCGGTTGCGCTCCACCGCATTGCCGACCTGCCGCGATACCGTAAAGCCGATGCGCACCGGGCCGTCCTCGGCGCGGCGGCGCGTCTGCACCACGAAGGTGCCGACGGACGCCCGCAGTCCGGCCGCGGCGGCACGAAAGTCCGTCCGGTGCCTCAACCGCTCCAAGGTACCGGTAGACACGGCAACGGGTGAAACGCGATCACGCACTGAGCCGCTTGCGGCCTTGCGCCCGCCGGGCCGACAGCACCCTGCGGCCGCCTTTGGTCGCCATCCGGGCGCGAAAGCCGTGACGGCGCTTGCGCACCAATTTGCTCGGCTGGTAGGTCCGTTTCACGGGATTGATCTCCGACAGCGCCCGGTTTGCCGCATGCGAAGCGGCGTCAATTTGATCGGTGCGCAATTGGCGCGGCTTATACGAAAGCCCTCCCGGCCCGTCAATGTAAACGGCCAAGCCATGCGATAGGCCGCTAACCCCCTGTGCCGTATCGTTTTCCCTGACACCGCTTTCCGCGCTATAGAGCTATCGCGCGTGTGTGTGAGGCCGATGACGCAAGAGCTTAAACCGGACATCTGCATCATCGGCGCCGGCGCGGCCGGCCGTGCCGCCGCTCCAGCGGCGGCCGCCTTCGGCGTGCCGGTGGTGCTGATCGAAAAAGGCACTCTGGGCGGCGGCGCTGGCACCGGCGGCAGCGTGCCGGCCGCGGCGCTCGCCGTGACCGCCGAGCGCGCCAATATCATCCGCAATGCCGCGCATTTCGGCCTCAAGGCGGCGCGTTTCGGCGTCGATTTCGCCGCCGTGAAGGCCCATCTGCGCGACGTCGCCGGCACCCTGGCGCCGAGCGAGACGCGGCAGCGTCTGGCCGGTCTCGGCGTGCGTATCATCGACGGCGCCGCGCGGTTTTTGGATGCGCGCACTGTCGCCGCTGGCGATTTCACCGTCGCGGCGCGGCGTTTTGTCATCGCCACCGGCTCGGTGCCGGCGCTGCCGGCGATCCCCGGCCTGGCCGACACGCCGCACCTCACCAGCGACAGCGTGTTCGATCTCGCCGATTGCCCGCGTCATCTCATCGTCATCGGCGCGGGCTCTGCAGGCCTCGAACTGGCACAGACATTTCGGCGGCTCGGCGCCGACGTCACCGTGCTCGAAGCGATGACGCCGCTGGCCGGCGACGATCCCGAATGCGCCGCCATCGTGCTCGACGCGCTCGAACGCGAAGGCATTGCGCTCCGCATCGGTGTCGCCATCGCGCAGGTGCGGCGCGTGCTGGCGGGTTCGAGATCGACATCACAACGCCTGAAGGGCCCGAGACCGTCACCGGCAGTCATATTCTCGTCGCCGTGGGGCGCCGGCCGAATGTCGAAGATACTCGA
The DNA here is from genome assembly GCA_963821175.1 of uncultured Alphaproteobacteria bacterium. GTDB lineage: Bacteria > Pseudomonadota > Alphaproteobacteria > Rhizobiales > Xanthobacteraceae > BOG-931. The sequence goes on along the minus strand of CAWGCU010000013.1, from coordinate 1,572 downwards.
TCTCGATGCAGCCGGCATTCGCTACGAGCCGCACGGCATCGACGTCGACCAGCGGCTGCACACCACCAACAGCGCGTCTATGCGATCGGCGACGTGGCCATCGGGCCGAACTCCACCCACCTCGCCACCTATAATCCGGAGAGCGACTGCGTGCGGCACGCACTCTTCCGCCAGCACGTCAGTCTCGACCATCACACCATACCGACCGTGACCATCTACGATCCGGAACTTCGCCAGGTCGGCTTCCTGGAGGAGGAGCGCACGCGCCCACGCCAGCACCATCCGCGTGCCCTGCGCTCGCCCTATCGCGAGAACGACCGCGGCTTTGGTCTATCTGGCGCTGCATTACATGTTCGTGCGCCCGATGCGCCGCGTTACCGGCAATATGATGGCGTTCCGCGCCGACCCGGAAAATCCCGACCGCATCATCGCGCCGTCGGCGCGCGCCGACGAGATCGGCATCGCCGAGCGCGAGCTCGCCACCATGCAGAGCGAGCTGGCGTCGATGCTGCACCAGAAGAGCCGGCTCGCCGCGCTCGGGCTCGCGGTGTCGAAGATCAATCACGACCTGCGCAATCTGCTCGCCTCGGCGCAGCTGTTTTCCGATCGGCTGGCGAACTTGCCCGATCCCACCGTGCAGCGCTTCGCGCCGAAACTGATGCGGGCGCTGGAGCGCGCCATCGCGTTCTGCCAGTCGACATTGTCTTATGGCCGCGTGCAGGAGCCGCCGCCGGAGCGCCGGCAAATTCTGCTCGAGCCGCTGGTCGAGGAGGTGCACGAGACGCTCAATCTCGGCCCCGATGCGCCGGTGCGCTGGATCAGCGCGGTCGAGCGCGGGCTGATCGTCGAAGCCGATTACGACCAGCTGTTCCGCATTCTGCTCAACCTGGCGCGCAATGCGGTGCAGGCCATGGAGAGCCGCGCGGCGCGCGATCCCGGCCGCGACCAGATCCGCGTCACGGCCGCCGCGAGGGCACCGTGGTGGTCGTCGAAGTGTCCGATACCGGGCCAGGCTTTTCCGGGCAAGCGCGGCACCATTTGTTCGAGGCGTTCCAGGGCTCGACCGCTACCGGCGGCACCGGGCTCGACCTCGCCGGGTATCGCCGCCGAGCTGGTCGCCACGCGACGAGGATGCGCTGGTCGAAGGCACCATCGGCGCCACCTTGCGGCTCACCATCCCGACCGCGCCGTCGAACTGGTCGCAGCGCAGCGCACGCCCCCATGGTTAGAGAAAGCGGCTACAGAAAAGTGGGCGGCCAGGAACCACTCACTATGCTTGCAACGCGAAAGATATTCACTGATCAGCTTCTTTGTTATCGTCAGCTTGTCGTTTACGGATTTAGCCAGGGCATTCGCGCCAAGGCAGAGGCCGAGAACGGTCTGCGCCGTCCGCCGGCGATCCGTGCGGCGATTCCGGCGGCGACAGCGCGCCTCGCCTTTAAGCCTTGTCGGCCCGGCAGCAACCACCGGAGACCTTGCCGATCAGCGGCGAAGCCTATAGCTAAAACCCGCCGCGCCCGTAGCTCAGCTGGATAGAGCACCAGACTACGAATCTGGGGGTCGGGAGTTCGA
>CAWGCU010000012.1:0-126602 GCA_963821175.1 uncultured Alphaproteobacteria bacterium | reverse complement strand
GTTTGTTAGTCCAATGCCCCTCGATCTTTCGCGACATCAAGCATGAAGTTGGCAACAATCCTCGGATCATTCATGCGCAGGAACCCGCTGTGTGAACAAAATAGGAACAAAACGCCCGTGCGTCAAGTAAAGGAGCTCACACGAGTCCTGATACAAACTTTCACTAGTGAAAACAGCTACTTACTAAGAAAATGATTTTCTAAACACAACCTGTGCTCCACCCCCGGATCAGGTCCGGGGGTGAAGACTAGTTGTCGAGGAACGATCGCAGCTTCCGCGACCGCGACGGATGCTTCAGCTTCCGCAACGCCTTCGCCTCGATCTGCCGAATACGCTCGCGGGTAACAGAAAACTGCTGCCCGACCTCCTCCAGCGTGTGATCGGTATTCATCCCGATGCCAAACCGCATGCGCAGCACGCGCTCTTCGCGGGGCGTGAGCGAGGCCAGCACCCGCGTGGTGGTTTCGCGCAGGTTGGATTGGATGGCGGCGTCGATCGGCAGGATGGCGTTCTTGTCCTCGATGAAATCGCCGAGGTGGGAATCCTCTTCGTCGCCGATCGGAGTTCTCCAGCGACAGCGGCTCCTTGGCGATCTTGAGAACCTTGCGCACCTTCTCCAGCGGCATGCCGAGCTTTTCGGCCAATTCCTCCGGCGTCGGCTCGCGGCCGATTTCGTTGAGCATCTGGCGCGAGGTGCGCACGATCTTGTTGATGGTCTCGATCATGTGCACCGGGATGCGGATGGTGCGCGCCTGGTCGGCGATCGAGCGCGTGATCGCTTGGCGGATCCACCACGTCGCATAGGTCGAGAACTTGTAGCCGCGGCGGTATTCGAACTTATCGACCGCCTTCATCAGGCCGATGTTGCCTTCCTGGATCAGATCGAGGAATTGCAGGCCGCGGTTGGTGTATTTCTTGGCGATCGAGATGACGAGGCGCAGGTTGGCTTCGACCATTTCCTTCTTGGCCTGGCGCGCTTCGCGCTCGCCCTTCTGCACCATGTGCACGATCTTGCGGAACTCGCCGATCTCGAGCCCGGTCTCCGACGCGAGCGTGTGGATGTGGGTGCGCAGCTCCTTGATGCGGTCCTTGTCGCGGGCGACGAAATTCTTCCAGCCTTTTGCCGAAAGTTTCGAGACGCGGTTGAGCCAGCGCGGATCGAGCTCGGAGCCCTGGTAGTTGCGCAGGAAATCCTCGCGCACGACGCTGTGGCTTTCGGCAAGCCGCATCAGGCGGCCTTCATGGCCGACCAGCCGCTTGTTGATGTCGTAGAGCTGCTCGACCAGCGTATCGATGCGCGCCTGATTGAGCCGCAGCGATTTCACCTCTTGAATAATCTCTTCCTTGAGCTTCTTCGACTTTCGCTCCTGGGCCGGCGACAGCGTCTCGTTGTGCAGCTTGCCCTGGATGTCGAGCTCCTGCAGGCGGCGCAGCCGCTTGAACGAGTCGGCGATGTTGTCGAAGGTCTCCAACACTTTGGGCTTGAGCTCGGCCTCGATCGCGGCGAGCGACATCGAGTTCTCGAGATCGTCCTCGTCGAGATCGTTATCGGCAATCGCCGCTTCCTCGCCGGGCTCGCCGTCACCGGCTGCCGCGCCATTGGCGCCGGCGGGCTTGAACGGGGTCGCGGCGGGCGGCGCCGACGGCGGCGCCACCGCTTGCGGCGGCTGCGGCACGAAACCGGGCGCGCCGGGGCCGGAGCCTGGCGCAAGCGGCAGGCCATCGGGCCCAAGCGGCGCCGCCACCTGCTTGGCGTCGGGGCCCGCATAGGTCGCTTCGAGATCGATGATGTCGCGCAGGAAGACTTTGCCTTCGTTCAACTCGTCGCGCCAGATGATGACGGCCTGGAACGTCAGCGGGCTTTCGCATAGCCCTGCGATCATCGCCTCGCGGCCGGCCTCGATGCGCTTGGCGATGGCGATTTCGCCCTCGCGCGAGAGCAGCTCCACCGAGCCCATCTCGCGCAAATACATGCGGACCGGATCGTCGGTGCGCTCGGTCGGCTCCTTGGCTTCGGATTTGGCCACCGGCTTCGGCGCGACTTCGACGAGTTCGCCGGATTCGCTCTCTTCCTCCTCCGGCTCGTCCTTCTCCTCCTCCTCGGCCTCGGCTTCCTCGGTCTCGACGACGTTGATGCCCATCTCGTTCATGATGGCGAGCACGTCCTCGATCTTCTCGGAGGTGACCTCCTCGGACGGCATCACGGCATTGAGCTGCTCATAGGTGACGTAGCCGCGCTTCTTGGCCTGCTTGATCATCTTCTTGACGGCGGCGTCGGACAGATCGAGCAGCGGCAGCGGGCCGTCCTTCTCCGGGGCCTCGGCGCCGTCCTTTTCGGGGGTCTCGGCGTCTTTTGGCGGGGCCGCTTTGGCCTTGGTCGGGACGTTCTTGGTGGCCACGCTGCTCTTGCTTGCCATGCTCTATCTCCACGGGGGCGTTTCATGGCCCCCTACCCTATGGTGAGTGAATCACCTCAGGCTGAGGACGTAACGCCGGGACCGGGGCTTTCGCCTTCAGTCCCTTGTTGTTGGGCCGTAAGCTTCTGCCAACGGCCGAAAAGGGCGGCTGCCGGAGGGGTTTACCCTTGGACACCGTCCGAATCGAGGCCAAATGTGTCGGAACTCCGTTAAGCTCCGACTAACCACAACAGCGAGGGTCGCCTCATATTCCCCTCGCCGCCGGCCGTCACCCTCGCCTGCCTTTTAGCCCTCCCCCTGAAAGGGAGAGGAATAAATTCTACATCGGCCGGGCCGGCCGGCCCGAGGAGGCGCCAAAGCCCTCGATCAGGGCCTCGGTGCCGTCGAGCGATGACAGCCGCGCCTTGACGTCGAGCAACCGCGTGTAATTCGTCTCGCTGTTGTCCTGGCCGAGCGCCAATTCTGCGTCCTTAAGCTCCCTAGTTAGGGAATGCCATTGCCGATGCAAGGCAACAAGCTGTTTCCACGTCAGTAAAACGTCGTCCCGCGCCGCTTGCGGCTGCGCGCCCCAGACCGACAGCGTGGTGATCGAGCGCTCGATGCGCTCCAGGAGCGCGCCGAAGCCGAGGCGATCGAGCTCGGCGACGAGCTCGGCCCGGTCGGCTTCGCTGGCATTGCCGGAATCCTCGCGAAATTCCCCCGCGGAATGATGGGCAAAGACGTCGATCAGCGCGCTTTTGAGCTTTTGCGTGTCGGCATGGCGGAACTCGGCCTCGGCCAGTTCCTCCATGTGGTCGTGCAAGCAGCCAGGGGTGATTGAGGGCGGCTTGCAGGATCAGCGCCTCGTTGCGCGGGATCGCGGCGCGATGGCCGCGATGCAGCGGGCTTGCTGCAAGTTGCGCGCTGGCCGCCACGTAAGTTTCCTGGCCGAAAGTATCCTGGCCGAAGGCCGCCTTGGGTGAAAGCGGCCGGCCCGGCGCGCCGCCGCGGCGGTTTTTGTCGTCGAAGCGGTTCGCGGTAAAATTTTGCCGGCGCGGCGAACCATCGTTCCGCGTGAAATTTTGCGGCGCGAACATTTGCCGAAGCCGGCGCCGAAAAATCCTGCCGGTAGTAGCGCCGCACCGTCTCGTCGGCGATGGTGTTGGTGACTTCGCCGATGCGGGCTTCGAGCGCGGCGCGGCGCTCCGGCGTATCGAACGCGCCGGCTTCGCTCTCGCGCGCCCACAGCATATGCGCCAGCGGCCGCGCCGCGCCGAGCACGTCTTCGATCGCCTCGCGGCCACCGGAACGGTAAAGGTCGTCCGGATCCTGGCCGTCGGGCAGCGTGGCGAGTTTGAGGCTTTTGCCGGGTTTGAGCAGCGGCAGCGCGACATCGAGCGCGCGGTAGGCGGCGCGGCGGCCGGCATCGTCGCCGTCGAAGCACAGGATCGGCTCGTCGTTGAGCCGCCACATCAGCGCCAATTGCTCGGCGGTCAGCGCAGTGCCGAGCGGCGCCACGGTGCCTTCGTATCCGGCCATCACCATGGCGATGACGTCGACATAGCCTTCGACCGCGATGACGCGAGCGCCGTCGTGCGCGGCCTTGCGGGCGGCGGCGATGTTGTAGAGCGTCGCGCCCTTGTGAAAGAGCGGCGTCTCCGGCGAATTGAGATATTTCGCCGAGACCTCTTTCTCCAGCGCGCGGCCGCCGAAGGCAATCACCCGGCCGCGCCAATCGCTGATCGGAAACATGACGCGATCGCGAAACCGGTCATACGGCACCGGAATGTCCTCGCCGCCGACGATCAGCCCGGCCTCGACCATGTCCTCGACCGGGATTTTCGCAGCTCCCAGATGCTCCTTGAGCGCGTATTGCTCCGCCGGCGCGTAGCCGAGGCGGAATTTGAGCTGCGTCGCCGAGGCCAGGCCGCGGTCGGCGAGATAGCCGCGGCCGCGGGCGCCGTTTCGCGACGCAAGCGTCGATTGGAAGAACGCCGCGGCCAGTTCGACGATGTCGTGCAGCGTCTTGCGGCGCTCTTCGCGCGCTTCCGCTTCGGGCGAAGACACCGGCACCGGGACACCGGCCTGGCCGGCGAGCCGCTCGACCGCTTCCGGGAAGCTCACGCCCTCGGTGAGCATGAGAAAGTCGAAAATGTTGCCGTTCTTGCCCGAGGAAAAGTCGAACCACATCGCCTTCTGGTCATTGACGAAGAACGACGGCGTCTTCTCCTTGTTGAAGGGCGACAGCCCCTTCCACTCCCGCCCCGCCTTGCGCAATTTCACGCGCCGCCCGACGACTTCCGAAACCGGAAGCCGCGCGCGCAGCTCGTCGAGAAATTGCGGCGTAAATCGCATGGTGATTCGCTCAAGCGTAGCGCCAATCAGGAAGGAATATAGGGTGTCGTCGGCGGGCGCGACGCCGGGGCCGGCTACTCCCAGTTATCCACAGGCCCTCCCCGCCACTATTCGCGGCGCGAGCGCGACACTAGCTTTCGCGACCGATTGTTTTCACGATCATTTTTGGGGGTGTGCCATGTGGATACTCGTCCGGGCGTCGTTGCAAGTCTCGGCGGCGGCTGCTCGCGCTCTTGGCGCTGTCGTCTGCCGGCCCGGCGTCGGGCGCGATGGCGGGCAGCCAGTTCTCGGTCGGCGTCATCGAATATAACGCCAAGGAGAGCCAAGGCGGCTGGACCACCAAATTCGGCGATGTTCTCGGCAAGCAGATCAAGCTCATCGTCGACAAGATTAACGACAAATCCAATCCAAGCCCCGTGCAGTTCATCGCACTCGATCAGGCCAAGGCCGAGTCGAGAACATGCATTGCCAACGACGATACGCTCGTGTCCTGCGCGCTCGAGCACAACCAGCTGCCGGGATGGACGACGATCGTCAGCGATTGCGAACCCGAGCAGATCGAGCTGGCTTATTCCAAGGACTGGACATTGGTCGACGCCCCGAACACGACGAATCCCCTGGTCGACGGTTACAACACGGACGATCCGACGAAATTCAGGAACGTTTGCTGGGCGGAGAAAACGCATGGCGACAGGGGCAGGCCTTACAACATCGCCTTTTTTGAGAACATCGCCAGCAAGGAGACCGTGCTGTTCGTGATCGTGCATATGCCGCATCAATATCCGGACAATTGCACCGGCCCGAAATGCTATGCCGGAAATTATTACTGGGATATCCCGCAATTCAAGCGCGATGTCCAAACCGTCGTCGGCGCCAACGTCGATCTCACCAAGGTGCATCTCATCGTCGCCGGAGACATGAACGATCTCGGCAACGACGCCGACCCGGCGAAATTCGTGTCGATCTTCGGCGACTTCGGCGCCGTCACGATCAGCGCGCAAACCATTTCCCCGCCCTATATAACCTGTTGCGCGAACGACGATTACACGGCGGGCCTTTACGACAGGATCGTCACCAACAGTACGGTTGTGCCGAAGTATTCGGTGATCGATCCGAACGTTTATCCGCTGAACAAGACAAAGATCTTGCCGCACAACAGGGTCAACAAGGAGCACAAGGCGACCTATGGCGAGGTGATTTTTCCCGCCACGCAATAGGCCGCCACGACAGGGATCACTCCGGCTCCATGCCGGCGGCCTTGACCACGCCCTCCGCCACCTTGCGGTCCTCGACGATCAGCTTGGCGAATTGATCCGGCGTGTCGGTGGCGCCGACCAGGCTGCGGCCCTTGAGCGCTTTCTCGGCGAAGTCCGGATCGGCGACGATCGCGGCGATTTCCTTGGCGAGCCGGTCGACGATCGGGCGCGGCGTTTCCTTCGGCGCGAACAGGCCGTACCAGCCGCGCGACGGCGCGCCGTTGTAGCCGGTGTCCTTCAGCAGCGGCACGTCGGGGAAATTCGGCGAGCGGACATTGTTCATCATCACCAGCGGCGTCATGGTGCCAGCCTTGATCTGGCCGACGACATTGCCTTCGCCGAACAGCCCGATCGGCGTCGAGCCGGACAAGATGGCGTTGACCGCCTCGCCGCCGCCCTTGAACGGCACCCGCACCCAGTCGGCGCCGCGCTCCTTCTTCAGCGTCTCCATGTAGAGCACCATCGGCGCGCCGGGCGTGAGGTAGGACAGCGTACCGGGTTTTGCCTTCGACAGCGCGATCAACTCGTCGACGTTTTTGACTTTCAAATCCGAGTTCACCACCAGCATGTGGATGAGATCGAACAGATCGGTGACCGGCTGCAAACCGTTCACCGGATCGAACGGCAGGCTCTTGAACAGGAACTGGTTATAGATCAACGCATCGGCATTGATGATGCAGATGGTGTAGCCGTCCGGCGCGGAATCCTGGCAGGCCCGGGCGCCGACCATCTGCGCGCCGCCGGGCCGGTTCTCGACCACGATCGGCTGGCCGAGGCGCTCACGCAGCTTCTCGCCGAGCGCGCGCATGAAGACGTCGCTGATGCCGCCGGCGCTGGTGGTGGTCAGCGCGCGGATCGGGCGCGTCGGCCAGTCTTCCGCTGTCGCGCCGAAGGCGGGCAGCATGAGAGCAACGATGGTGGCGAAAGCGAAATGAATTGAGCAACGCACAGACAATTTCTCCCTCAAGACCTGCATCTCAAGACCTGCATCTCAAGACCTGCATTCCAAGATTTGCACGATGTCATTGCTGCGTCGCCAAGCTCCCAGCAATGACGCCTATTGTCACGTGACGCGGTCGCCATCGGCGGTGAAGCCGAACAGCCGCTGCACCCGGTAATAGCGCGCCGAGCGCGGCGCGGTGATGCCCCATTGCTCGGAGCGGCCGGGCTTGAATTTCCAGAAATCCGAGCGCCGCGGCTCATAGCTATCGTCGATCTGCAACACCTCGGCGGCATATTCCAGCGGCACTTCGTCGGGCCCGCAGAAATAGGCGAACACATTATTCCCCGGCCCGTGGCGGCCCGGTCCCCACTCGACCGGATAGCCGTTGTCCTTCATGCGCCCCATGCCGCGCATCACTGAATCGAAGTCCGGCACGTCGAAGGCGATGTGATTGAGGGTGGGCAGATCGGTCTTGGCCAGCACGATCGAGCAATGGTCGGTATTGGCGCAATGCAAAAACGTCAGCGGCGCGTTGTCATCGACGACGCGGAACCCGAGCGCCTTGGTGAAGAAGGCAACGCTGGCTTGATGATCGCGCATGTTGAGATTGGCATGCACGATCTTGCGCGGCCGGTCGGGCTGGTCCTGCGTATCCGCATGATCGGCACTGTCGCAAACGAAGACGAGGTTGCGGCCGTCGGGATCCCTACAGCCGAAACCATACCCGCCGCCGGCAAGCGCTACCGGCCCGGGCGCAGTCGCGCTGCAGCCCGCAGCCGTCACGGCCTTGTGCAACGCCTCGACCGCTTGCCGGTCGGCGACCTCAAACACGATGCGCACCACCGCCGGCTGCGCGCCGCGATGCAGCCCGAGGATGTGATGATAGCCGCCGGTGCCGCGAAAGTAGATAGCGTCGTTGCGCCGCTCGACCGGCGTCAAACCCCATATGGTTTCGTAGAAGCTCGCCGCTTCTTCAAGATTCGTTGCGACAAGTTCGATGCTGCGCAGACCGCGCACCAAGCATTGCGGCATTTTGGCTTCTTCCCCGTTACGGTCGGCCCAAGTTTGCCACGATCATGCGCAGCGCCAAAGTCTTTCGTGATGGGCGCCCCGGCACAAATGCATCAAGTCGCGGCAGCGAACTCAGCGTCGCGCGCTGCAACGGCGGTGGCGAAGGCGCGACGCAGCCGCGCCGGGTCGGGCGAGATGCCGGTGAGTTGCCCAAACACCTCGACCGCCTGGTGCACGCACATGCCGCTGCCGTTGAGCGTGCGGGCGCCTTTTGCGGCGGCGGCTTTGAGGAATTCGGTTTGCAGCGGCGTATAGATCACGTCCGCGGCCCAATGGGCGGCTTTAAGCGCCGCGACCGGAACCGGATTGCCGGGGAATCCGCGCATGCCGACCTGGGTGGCGTTGACGACCCCGGCAGCCGCCGCGATGTCGCGTTCCAAATCCTGCGCCAGCCGGCAGCGCGACGTTCCATAATGCCGCGAAAGATCGGCCTTGAGCGCATTGGCGCGCGCGGTATCGAGATCGTAAAGAACGAGATCGGCAACGCCGAGGTCCATCAAGGCAAACGCGACGGCGCGCCCGGCACCGCCGGCGCCGATCTGCACCACCGTTGCGTCCTTGGCGCTGGCGCTGCCGATGCTTTCGTCAAAACTGTTGCGCCACCCGGCCCGATCGAAATTGTAGCCGGTAGAGCGCCCGTCGGGCGCGAACTGGACGGTGTTCACCGCACCGACCTGGGCGGCGCCCGGGTCCACGGCATCGAGCAACGGAATGATCTCCTGCTTGAAGGGAAAAGTGACGTTGGCGCCGATAAAGCCCGCGGTCCTGATCGCATCGAATAGCTGCGGCAGCCGCCCCGGCAAGCGATCCGCGTCCAGCAGATGATAATAGCCGTCGATCCCGGCCGCCGCGAAAGCGTCGGCGAACAGCGAAGGCGACATCGATCCCTGGATGTTCGCGCCAAGGAGCCCGACCAACATCCTGCGCTTCGTCATGCCTAAGTCTTTCATGATCGCGAAAACCTCCTGTACCATCAGCGATGAAAGCCCGATCGACGGCTCGTCGATCAAGATGAGTTTTGGCGACCCCGCGGACTGTGAAGTGCGTCATACGCAACGGAAATAAGTGGTCAATTTTATACAGATTCATCGTCAGCATAATCGTATGATTAAAGGTTCGGCAATCTCCAGATTGCCCCAACGGGCACTCGACCGAAGTTTCATTTCGCAACACAGAATACCGCGCAGAGGCTTTATGCAAGGAACCGGCTTCAAGGAACAATTCGCCGCCATCACTGATGCATGGACACTCGCTCAGGGCATTGTCGACACTGTCCGCGAGCCCGTTCTTGTCCTCGACAAAGACCTGCGCGTGATCGCCGCGAGCCGCTCGTTCTATTCGGCATTCAAGGTCAGGCCCAAGGACACCAATGGCAGGCTGCTTTACGCGTTGGGCGATGGACAATGGGACATTCCGAAGCTTCGCGTGCTGCTGGAAAAGATTATTCCCGAGCAGGGCGTGATGGAGGGCTATGAAGTCGAGCATGAGTTCCCCGGTCTCGGATCGCGCACGATGCGCTTGAACGCCCGCCAGGTGTTCTACGAGGGCGGCGCCGGCACGACCGTTCTGCTCGGCATGGAGGACATCACCGAGCGGCGCATCTTGGAGCGCGAAAAGGACGAGTTGTTGCGAGAGAAGGACGGGCTGTTGCGGGAGAAAGAGACGCTGCTCGAGGAACTGCAGCACCGCATTGCCAATAGCCTGCAGATCATCGCCAGCATCATTCTGATGAAGGCGCGCGTGGTGCAGTCGGAAGAGACGCGGTTTCATCTGGAAGACGCGCACAAGCGCGTCTTGTCGATTGCCGCCGTGCAAAAACAGCTGCATGCATCGGGGGCAACCGGAGCAATCGCAATTGCGCCTTATCTGTCAAAGTTGTGCGAGAGCCTGGCGTCCTCGATGATTGGCGGCACCCGGCCGATCTCGCTGAAAGTGGTTGGTGAGGGAGGAGTAGCCACGTCCCGCCAGGCTGAGAAGTCTTGGCTTGATCGTGACTGAACTCGTCATGAATGCGCTCAAGCATGCCTTCCCCGGCGATAAGACCAAAGGCCAGATCATCGTCGCATATGACATGATCGGAACGAATTGGAAGCTTTCGATCTCCGACAATGGGATCGGCAAGCCGGACGGCGGTTTCGCCCAAGGCAAGTCGGGACTGGGCACCGGTATCGTCAAGGCGCTGGCGCATCAACTCGATGCTCAGGTCGAAACTTTGGCCGGCCCTGAAGGCACGACCGTGTCGATCACTCACGCCACTTTCCCGACGAAGGCCGTCCAAGCCGCGTAAATGGCGTTAACCGGCAGGACAGGAACGTGCCTTAGGGTGTTCTCGGACAGTCGAATAAATTGTGGAACGATTGTGATAAGAGTGTGTTGCCGCCAGTGACTGAAATCCCCCCCAACGCCCTCATTGTGGTCGTCGACGACGATATATTCGAGCGAATGGGTGCATCCGGCATGTTCGTGGAGGCAGGATACCGGGTGCTCGAAGCCGGAGATGCCGACGAGGCGCTACGCTTCTTTGAAACAAACGCAGACATCAGGCTGCTTTTCACCGACGTAAGCATGCCCGGATCGATGAGCGGGTCGGATTTGGCCCATCGGGTTGCCGAGCGATGGCCCGAGGTGGGTATCATCGTGACGTCGGGCCGGCCGCGACCTCACAAGCTGCCGTTGAGCATGCTGTTTCATGACAAGCCCTATGAGCCGTCAGCCGTGCTCCGGCAGGCGATGAAAATGACGGCTCAGCTCGCGTAAGCCGTTGACCGGTTGGCAGCAGCGACAGCGCTTTTCCTATGCTCGACCTTATGTGCGGAAAGGGTCTTGGTTGTGTAGAAACACCTGGGGAGAGGCGACACAAGGACGTCGCGGTTGGTGGGGCGCATTAATTATCCGGATTAATACTATGCCGTCATCGCCGCCATGAGCGGTCGGACACCCACGATGTTCATGACGCGGGTCAGATTGTAGGCCAGTACGTGCAGCGCCATCTCGGTGGCGACCTTTGGCAGCGTTTTCATCAGGAAATGGGTTGCCCCCATCCTGGCCTTGATCGTTCCGAAGGGGTGCTCAACCGTCTCGCGCCGCTGCCGCATCTTTTCCGGATGTTCGTCGAGCCGGCGCTGCACTGCCTCGAGAACGTGCTCATGCTCCCATCGCGCGATCCGGCGCTCCTTGCCGGTAGTACAGCTTTGCTTGATGGCGCAGCTCTGACAGGCATTGGTCCAATAGCGTCGCAAGACCAATCCATTTTCCTCGGTCGTATAGCGGTAGGCGAGCTTCTCGCCGGCAGGACAGATGTAAACGTCCTCCTCAGCCAGATAGCGGAAGTCCTGCTTGCCGAAGCGCCCTTGTGCCTTTGAGTTCGAGGTCATCGGCTTGGGCAGCGTGACCGTAATGCCCGCATTCTCGCAGGCCAGGATCTCCTCGCTGTCGAAGTAGCCGCGATCGGCGACGGCATCGAGCTTGTCCACGTCCAGTACCGCCTTGGTCTCGTTGGCCACATGGGAAAGTTGCGATCGGTCAGTCCCGTCGTTAGTTACCTCATGCATGACGATCAGATGATGCTTGGCCTCGACGGCAATCTGGACGTTGTAGCCGACGACGCCTGAGCCGCGGCCGCTGGTCGCCATCGAGCGGGCATCGGGATCGGTCAGCGATATCTGCTGGTCCGGGGTGGCAAGCATCTCGACCTTGAGACGCTCGAGACGTCGCATCTGCTGCTTCAGCGTCTCGATCTTCTCTTTGAGGCGGTTCGTCTTGGTTAGGAGTGCCTCTGACGGCTCCTGCCGGTCGGCAGTGTCGAGCTGCTCAAGATAGCGCGCCACGCTCTCCTCGATCTGCGCCATGCGCCGCTCCATCTTGGCGCGCGTAAAGTTCTTGTCGCGGTTGTTCACCGCCTTGAACTTGCTGCCGTCGATCGCCACGCTGGCTTGCGTCAGCAGGCCTATCGCGCGGCACAGCACAACAAAGCGCGCGCACACCTCGCGGATGGCACTGCCATTGTCCTTGCGGAAGTCGGCAATCGTTTTGTGATCGGGTACAAGCCGACCCGTCAGCCACATCACCTCAACGTTGCGCCCAGCCTCGTACTCAAGCCGCCGGCTCGACTGAACCCGGTTGAGATAGCCGTAAATATAGAGCTTCAGCAGCACCGACGGATGATACGAAGGTCGCCCGGTCGCCTCGGGATCGACCCCGTCAAATCCCAGCTCGGCCAGGTCGAGTTCCTCGACAAATGCGTCGATCACCCGGACCGGATTGTCCTCGCCGATCCAGTCTTCCAGGCACTCCGGAAATAACGTCGTCTGCCCGCGATCAACCCCCTCAACGAAGCGCCTCATTCGATCCTCCCGCATATCGCGCAAGAATTTTACCGCGAGAATCAAAGCAGGCGATGCGTTTTTACACAGGCTGGGTCATCAACTGCCGCGCCAATTCGACGCGAGCGAAGGACCGAGATAGCTTTCCACGCTTGAGGTCCGCTTCGGGTCCAGCAGGGAGCGATCTGCGATGTCCGCGCCATGTCGCTTTGCACCCGATAGCGACCAGATCATGCCAATAAGCGACATTGCAGGCTTGGCTCAAAATGAAAGAGCCGGCAAGTGAGGCGGCCTTTATGCAGCGATGGTAGGGGTATCGTTGTCGGCCAGTAAGTGCCGCTCTACTAACGCCGCTTGCGTCCAGGTCCGCGCGAGGTCAAGCAAACCGTGTCTCTCGTCGTCTGTTTTAGCACGGGAAGCGGAAAGGACCGCCTCTTTGGCGTATTGCCAGAACTCATCCGTTTTCGACATGGCACTCTCCAGTGCCCCGATACGTCCCGACCCTAGGTTGCCCGCCCAGGTAGTTGCCGTCTGTTCAAAATTGCACACATGGATCGCCTTATCGAACCCATGCACAAGAAATTAGGACAGGCGAAGATTCAAGTTAGGACAAATCCTTCGGAATTAGAACACGACCGAAATTCGTAGATCGGGTAACCGCCAACTGAGGCGGCCTACCTTTCCTCCGATTCTTTGCATTTCGCGCACAAGGTGCGGCGCAGCAAAATTGCCCGAGCGCAAGTCCGCTTGTTGCGTGGATTGATCATCTGGACCGTTCCGCGGCGGGCGCTGCGCCGCGGGCAACCGCCGATAAGTCAGCGCGCCGAAATTTATCGATGAGATTGCATCAACCGCCGAGCAGCTTCTTCACCATCGCGCCGGCCTTGGAAAAATCCATGCGCCCCGAGAATCGCTCCTTCAGCGCCGCCATGGTACGGCCCATGTCCTTGAGCGTGGCGGCTTCGAGCTCCTTGATCAGCGAGGAAATCGCCGAGGCGGCTTCGATGTCCGACATGCGCTTGGGCAGGTAGGCGGAGATGATGCCGATCTCCTCGCGCTCCTGGGCGGCGAGCTCGGCGCGACCGGCCTTCTCGTAGATATCGAGCGATTCCTGGCGCTGCTTGATCATCTTGCCCATGACGTCGAGGATCTCGGGGTCGCTGAGCTTGAGCCGCTCGGCGTCGGAGGTCTCGCGCGCAAGAATCGCGGCATTGACCATGCGGAGCGTCGAGACGCGTAGCGCCTGGCCTGACTTCATCGCCTCTTTAATCGCGTTGTTGATATCGTCGCGCAACACGGCTATGGCCTCTCGCAAATGCGCACCACCTGGGGCAGGCGGCTGCGCGGAACATTTAGGCCCTTGCCGATGCCGACACAACCGCAGACTGGCGCAACCTGGGACGATCCCACACCGACCGCATTGCTCGTGCTCGCCGACGGCACGGTGCTCGAAGGCATTGGCTTCGGCGCCACCGGCCAGGCGGTCGGCGAAGTCTGCTTCAACACCGCCATGACCGGCTACGAGGAGATCCTCACCGATCCGTCCTATGCGGGCCAGATCATCACCTTCACGTTTCCCCATATCGGCAATGTTGGCACCAATGAGGACGACATCGAGACCGTCAACCTCGCGGCGACGCCGGGCGCGCGCGGCATCGTATTGCATTCCGCCATCACGCAGCCGTCCAACTATCGCGCCACAAAACATCTCGATGCCTGGCTGAAGAACCGCGGTGTCATTGGGCTCGCCGGCATCGACACTCGCGCGCTCACCGCGCTGATTCGCGAAAAGGGCATGCCGAACGCGGTCATTGCCCACGAGCCGTCCGGCCGCTTCGATATCGAAGCGATCAAGCGCGAAGCCAAAGCGTGGCCCGGCCTCCTCGGCATGGACCTCGTTCCGATGGTGACCTCCGGCCAGCGCTTCACCTGGAACGAAACGCCCTGGGTTTGGGACGAAGGCTACGGCCAACGCGACGGCGCCAAATATCACGTCGTCGCCATCGACTACGGCATCAAGCGCAACATTTTGCGCCAGCTCGCCGGCCATGCCTGCAATGTCACCGTGGTGCCGGCGACAACCTCGGCGGACGACATTCTGGCGCTCAAGCCCGATGGCATTTTTCTCTCCAACGGCCCGGGCGACCCGGCCGCCACCGGCGCATATGCCGTGCCGGTGATCCGCGCGCTGATCGAGCGCAAGCCGGTGTTCGGCATCTGTCTCGGCCATCAGATGCTCGGCCTCGCCGTCGGCGCCAAGACCATGAAAATGCATCAAGGCCATCACGGCGCCAATCATCCGGTCAAGGATCTCTTGTCCGGCAAGGTCGAGATCACCTCGATGAACCACGGTTTTGCCGTCGACCGCGCGACCCTGCCGGCCAATGCGGTGGAGACCCACGTGTCTTTATTCGATGGCTCAAATTGCGGGATTGCGCTTAAGGATCGGCCGGTCTTCTCGGTGCAATACCATCCCGAGGCGTCGCCCGGCCCGCGCGACAGTCATTATCTGTTCGGCCAATTCGTTGACTTGATGCGCGATTTCGAGCGGGTTTGAGCAGAAACCGGGCGGCAAAAGCCGGGGTTAGACAATATCAACGGAATATCCGGTAGAACTCCCCGGCCGCCCGGCGGCGGGATCGAAGTCATGCTGACCAAGCGTATCGCCCCTATCACCCATTTGTTTGCCGACGACGGCCGGATTCCCAACAATCCGAAGCTGCCGCTGATCCTTTATCGCGGCGGCATCGAGCTTGCCGGCTCGCCCGATCCGGAACTGCTGATCGAAAAGACGTTTGGCGCGAACGGCTGGGGGGATATGTGGCGCAACGGCATTTACCCTTACGCGCACTATCATTCCATGATCCACGAGGTGATGGGCATCGCCCGCGGCCGCGCCAAGGTGCGTTTCGGCGGCGAGAAAGGCGCAGAGATCGATATCGCGCCCGGCGACGTCGTCATTCTGCCGGCCGGCACCGGGCATCAATGCCTCAAGCACAGCCGCGACCTCGTGGTCATCGGCGCCTATCCGCCGAGCGGCAAATACAATCTCTGCCGCACCAAGGCCGAGCACGCCAAGGCGGTTGCCGCCATCCGCAAGGTGCCGCTGCCCTCAACCGATCCGGCGTTCGGGCCGAAAGGACCGCTGCTGGCGCTGTGGCGGGCATGAACACGGGCTGGCTCACGTTCTGGGACAGCGCGCATTCGATCTACGTCAATGCGCGCCATCGTGACGTTCATTACCGTCTCATCGCGCAACAGATCGCGGCGCTGGTTGCCTCGCCGCAAGCGCGCGTGCTCGACTACGGTTGCGGCGAGGCGCTGCATGCCGATCGCGTCGCCGCGGCCGCGGGCGAACTCTTGCTGTGCGAAGGCGCGCCACGGGTGCGTGCCGGCATCGCCGCGCGCTTCGCCGGCAATGCGAAAATCCGCGCCGTCGCGCCCGAGGAGGTCGAGCGCTTGGCGGAGCATTCGCTCGATCTGATCGTGCTGCATTCGGTGGCGCAATATCTTACGCCGGAAGAGTTGGCTAACCTCTTCGCGCTGTTTCATCGACTGCTGAATGCCGATGGCGTGCTTGTGGTGAGCGACGTCATCCCATCCGACGTCGCGGCCTCGACCGATGCGGTGGCCTTGCTGCGGTTCGGCGCCGCCAACGGATTCTTCGTCGGCGCGGTTATCGGCCTCGTTCGCACGGTGCTGTCCGATTACTGGCGCTTGCGCACGCGCTACGGACTGACCCGTTACGGCGAATCGGCGATAACGGAAAAACTCGCCGCGGCGGGATTTTTCGCGCAGCGCGCGGCGCAAAACATCGGCCACAATCAGGCGCGCATGGCGTTCATGGCGCGGCCGCGATAGTCTCTGCCGCATCGACAGCGGCTCGGTGAGCCGCCGCCCGCGCAACGAAGTTTCCCACCATGCCGGTTCTCAATGCCATGTCGGCGGCGCTTGCCTGGCTTGGCCGCCAAGGCTCGCGCGCCATTGCCGCGGTGGTGTTCATCGCCATCGCGGTGCCGCCGTTCGATGCGCTGTTCAAGCCGTTCGTCACCGAGGCAATCTTCGCCTTGCTGTGCTTGGCGTTTTTGCGCGTCGACATCGCAGCGCTGCGCGGCCACATCCGCAGGCCCGGCCTGGTGCTGGCGGCGACGGCGTGGACGTCCCTGGTGGTGCCGGCTTTGATCGGCACGGCTTGCCTGTTGACGCATCTCGACAAGACTTCGCCGGCGCTGTTTCTGGCGCTGATGCTTCAAGCCGTGGCCTCACCGATGATGGCGGCGCCGGCCTTCGCTGCCGTCATGGGGCTCGATGCCACGCTGGTCCTGACCACACTGGTTACCGCAACCGCGCTGACGCCAGTATCGGCGCCGCTGTTCGCTTATGCCTTCATCGGCCCGGCGCTGACGCTCTCCCCGCTCGCGCTCGGGCTGAAACTGTTCGCCATCCTCGCAGGCTCGCTCGTCGTCGCCGTGATCATCCGCCGTTTCGCCGGCCTTGCCGTGATCCGGCGCTACAACGATCAGATCGACGGCATGAACATTTTACTGGTTTTCTTTTTCGTCGCCGCGGTGATGGAAAATGTCGCGAGCCGCTTCTGGGCCGATCCGTTGGCGATGATCGAACTGACCGCGCTGGCTTTTGCCGTGACCTTTGCCGTGCTGGCGCTGACCGCGCTGGTCTTTGCCGCAACCGGCCGCGAGCGCGCCTTCGTGCTCGGCCTGATGGCCTCGCAGCGCAATATGGGATTGATGCTGGCGGCGACCGGCGGCGCGCTGCCCGACTTCACCTGGCTCTATTTCGCGCTAGCGCAGTTTCCGGTCTACTTGTCGCCACTCCTGCTCACGCCGCTGGCGCGACGGCTGAAAGCCGGTGCGGGAAAATCCGAGATCTAGGGCGCGCACCCATAAATCGAGTTCGGTTGGCGGTTGATCGATGTCAGCTCTAGCGCCAAAAGCGGACATTGCAGCTTTGTGGTAAGTGAATGAGGCCGCCATCGAGGCACCCGGTGAAACTGACCGCTGTTGCAGGCTGATACCAATGCCCACTGCGATTATTTTCTTCTTGCCGGCTGAGGTTGTTTTTCTCTTTCTGGGTGCTCTATGTCTCGCTGTCGCATTTGGGTACTTCTTCAGCCCCCGCTTTGTGGAATGGACTCTGAATCGTGACGGTACCGGTAGAAGATGGGCTTCGCTTTTGGGGCATGAGCGTGCTGCTTTCGCGATGCGCTATCTCTTCAGCCTGATCCTAATCGGGTGCGGCGCCGTCTTTATCTATGTCGCACTCACATCCAATTAGGAACGCACCGCTGGAACAGCACCTTCACATTCAAATTCGGTCAAGGTCCTCCTATATGTGCTCAACATATCGCTGAGCGAGCTAATATCGCTTTGGGTCAAAAACAACGTTCTGGACGCTCTGGGCTCATGTCCGCTGTCACCCCCAAAGCGACTGCATTCGCGACCTGCCGATCAGTCGCTAAGTGCCCAAAACGGAAGTGCTACGGACGAGCGTCATCGCGTGTAATCCGAGATCGCGTGATGAAAGAAATCCATTACGGCTCGCACGCGGGCGGTTCGGGCGAGATCCCGGTGCGTGACAAGATATAGTTCGGCTACGAATACTCGCTCCGGCGGCAGAAGCCGAATGAGATCGGGGTCGCGATCGGCGGATAAGCATGGCAGGATGGCTAGGCCGAGTCCGGCCTTGCATGCACCGTAGTGGATGCGCCTTGTGTTAGCTTGCAGAGCAACACTTGCGTCACGCGCATGCTCGGCAAACCAGGGACCGCCGCGATAATGGGCGAATTCCTCCGTCCATGTGATAATGTCAAGATTGGAGAAATTGCGGATAAGCCCTGGCTCGAGATCGTTCGCTGCGGCATAAGATTTGGCCGCATACAGGGCACATTTCCACCACCCAGCGCGGCGGATCAAAAGGTTGTGTTGTTCCGGTCGTGCGCTACGCAACGCGACGTCTGCTTCTCGACGCGACAGGTTGGCTAAATCAACTTGAGCAATTACTTCCAGCAAGATGCCAGGATAGCACCGACGAAACTTAGTGAAGTGCGGGGTTATCACATTGGCAGCGAGCTCGTCCGATGTGGCCAGTCGGACTCTCCCGCTGACGTGCAGATCACGGCCCAGCGCCTCGCGCTCGACCGACAAAACTGCTTCCTCGACCTCCTCGGCCTTCTTGTGGATTGCCGCTCCGCTCTCGGTCAGCGTATAGCCGCTTTGCTTCCGATCAAACAAACGAGCCCCCAATTGGGCTTCGAGTGTGGCCACCCGTCGCCCGACGGTCGCGGGACTAGTTCTAAGCTGGCGCGCGGCGTCCGCAAGACTGCCCGCGCGCGCCACAGCGAGGAAATGCTTGAGATCGTCCCATTCCATTGAAATTCAAAATTGAACGATGAACATGCAATCATTGCTGTATGTTGATCAAAATTCAACTGTTAATTTCCAAAGTGGACTAGCGGCGGACAAGTGCCGAAGTCCCAGTTTCTTAAGCACCGCTGCATCCAGCGCGTTAGCGCGGTTGTTCGCCGGCGCGCCAACCAGAGGGGAAACTATGATGAAGGTCCTCGCCATCGCGTGCGTAACCGTGCCGGCTATCGTGGTATCTGCCATTGCACAGCAGCCTGCCATCAAGCGCACAGTCCTTCGCAGCATCGATTATCCCGCGGGCTATACCACAGTGACGGTGATGGTGGAGGTCGCACCGGGCGCTTGCTCCGGCCGTCACACCCATCCGGGGATCGACAGCGGTTACGTCATGCAGGGCGACTTCGTGCTCAAGATCGATGGGAAGCCCGAACAGACCCTTAAGGCGGGCGACACATACGAGACGTCGCCCCAGGAGCCCCACGACGGTTGCTCGATATCGGGCAACAAGCTGATCGACACCTTTGTCATAGAGAAAGGCAAGCCGCTGGCATCCCCGGCGCCCTGATCCGCCGCAGTACGAAGGCAGTGCCCGGATCAGGTTATTAGCTGCCGCGGCGGCTACAATTTGCGGCGTCCGCTTTACCCCCGAAAGCTGCCGCGGCTGGTGCCGACGGGAGCGGCAGCCAAGGGCCGATTTTGTTGCAGAAGTGATTTGAAGATTTTGGCGAACAGTGATTCCCGTTTTCTAGCGACATTTTGCGTTGGAGGCGGCGATGATGGGACGTCAGACCGACGATCAGGGCCATCTATTCTACGATTTTCGCTTAGATGAGGCGGTTCCCGACGATCATCCTGTGCGCAAGATCGCCACCGTTTTGGATTTATCGTGGGTATACGGCGAACTTGCGCCGTACTATCCGACACTCGGTCGGCCGTCGATCGACCCTGTGCTGATGCTGCGGATGCTGATCATCGGCTATGCTTTTGGCCTTCGCTCCGAGCGGTTGTTGTGTCGCGAGGTGCAGGTGAACTTTGCCTACCGCTGGTTCTGTAAGCTTGGCATAGAGCACAAGATCCCCGATCACTCGGTATTTTCGCGAGCGCGCAACGAGCGGTTCCGGGACAGCGGCATCTTCCGGCGGGTATTCGAGCGTGTCGTGGAGGCCTGTATCGCGGCCGGGCTGGTTGGCGGAGAAGGGTTTGCCGTGGATGCGAGCCTGATCGAGGCCGACGCTAACAAGCATCGCTCGATTCCGGGCTCAGAATGGCAAAAGACCTGTGATCGCCAGACCGCGAGCCGAGCCATGCAGGAGTATCTGGCAACTCTTGATGACGCGGCCTTTGGTGCGGCGAGCGACGTCACCCCGAAGTTCGTGTCGCCGTCCGATCCGGCCGCTCAATGGACCAACGCGCTGCGAGGGTCGGCGTTCTTCGCCTACGCCGACAACTATCTTATCGACGTGAAGTTTGGGATTATCATGGATGTCGAGGCATCGCGCGCCATCCGGCAGGCCGAGGTCGGCGCCTCGCAGACCATGATCGAGCGGACCGAAGCCTGCTTTGGCATCAAGCCCGCATGGCTGGTAGGAGACACCGCCTATGGCTCGGCCCCCAACCTCAATTGGTTGGTCAACCAGCAGGGGATCGCGCCGCATGTGCCGGTCATCGACAAATCGCAGCGCGAAGATGGCACGTTCTCGCGCGATGACTTCATCTACGACGAGGTGCAAGACATCTATACATGCCCGGCGGGCAAGACGCTGACGACGACGGGCCATGTCAGCCCCGATCACTCGCTCCAGTATCTCGGCTCCGTGCCGCAGTGTCGTGCCTGCCCGCTCAAGGCGAAGTGTTGCCCCAAAATGCCAGCGCGACGGGTCAAACGCGACGTCCATGAGGCCGCACGCGATGTCGCTCGGACCCTCGCCAAAACGCCGGCGTTCGCGCAATCACGCCGTGATCGCAAGAAGGTTGAGATGCTGTTCGCGCACCTCAAGCGTATTCTGCGGCTTGACCGATTGCGCCTTCGCGGCCCGAGTGGAGCACAGTTCGAGTTCACGCTGGCGGCAATCGCGCAAAACCTGAGGCGGCTAGCCAAGCTCGTAGCGCGTCCTCCGCCAGTGACCTCCGGCGCCTGCGTTGTCTGAGCACAGCGTTCAGTGTGCAGCGTCGGGGTTTGAAGGCGTCAGTGCCGTCGAGCCGACAGGGCGGGCGCAAAACCATCGCCGGGGCTCGGTCCAAAAACACCCTTGGCCCCAAACGCGCCCTTCAAAACTTACTTCTGCAACAAAATCGGCCACAAGCAGACATTCTGCACCGCGGTAAAAAATGCCGTTATTCGATGATCTTGTCGGCGCGGGCGAGTATCGATTGCGGAACGCTCAATCCCAGCGCCTTGGCGGTTTTAAGGTTGATGACCAGTTCGTACCTAGTCGGAGCCTGCACGGGCAGGTCGCTCGGCTTCTCGCCCTTGAGGATGCGGTCGACGTAGGAGGCTGCCAGCCGGTACGGCTCAGTATTATCAGCACCATAGGAAATCAGACCGCCAGCGGCGACAAAATAACTATCATAATAGACCGCGGGCAGCCGATACCGTGCTGCAAGCCCGATGATCAGATCGCGATGAGCGACCGCTAGCGCGCTCCCTGTCAAGATCAGACCACCGTTCGGGCTGCCTGCAAAGGCTGTGAGGGTGCGCTCAATCTCGTCGGCATCGCCGACGTTGATGGGGCTCACCTCGATCGCGACAGAGGGCGACACGGACTGAATTGCGCCCCACATGCCAATGCCGGCAGTTATGGCGGGATCGCGGACGACGGCAGCTCGCGTAACGCTCGGCGCGATCTCCTTGAGCAGTTCGAGCCATTTCGCACCGATGCTATAATCGAAACTAGTGAAGCCGGTGGCGTTGCCACCCGGTCGCGCCATACTATCGACGTAGCCCGAGCCGACCGGATCAACGACCAGCACAAAGACGAACGGTACGGTGCGTGTCGCACGCCGCAATGGCCCGGCTCCCGCACTGCCCGAGGTAAAGATCACGTCAGGAGCAAGTGCGACCAATTCCGCGGCGTATTTGCGAGTGTCATCCTCATTGCCTCCGGACCAGCGGTAGTCAATCTGAACGTTGTGTCCAACGATCCAGCCCAATTGTTGCAGCCCCTGTAGAAATGCGGCATTGCGGGTTTGCGCCTGCGGATCGTTCGCGGGCAACGGGTAGAGCACACCCACGCGCCGCATTCGTTCGCCCTGCTCCCCGCGCGCTGCGAGCGGCCAGGCCGTGGCTGACCCAGCGATTACTTTGATGAAATCGCGTCGTCGCATTGCTTTTCCCAAGCCTAGGGTCGCGTCGAACTGGCAACAATGCAATTACAGCAGGAATGAGCGGTCAGCGGAATGGGGTTCAGAGGTCGCGTTGCGCAGCAGTAATTTTGAGCCGCTAATGTCGCTTATGGGTCGATTCTGTTGAAAAAGTCGGCGGTTGCGCGGGATGATATTCGCTGATTCAGTCTCTGCGAGAGGCAGGACTGAAGATCATGATGGGACATCGGCAAGTCGAACAGGCTGCTTTGTTCTATGAGTTCTCGCTTGAAGGGTACATCCCGGCCGATCATCTGCTGAGGTCGATCGACAGGTTCGTCGAGCTCGGCGAGCTGAGGCGGGAGTTATCCTCCTTCTACAGCACAATGGGCCGACCATCGATTGACCCCGAGCTGATGATCCGGATGCTGATCGTGGGCTATTGCTTCGGCATTCGCTCCGAGCGGCGCCTGTGCGAGGAGGTTCACCTCAACCTGGCGTACCGCTGGTTCTGCCGGCTTGGGCTCGACGGTCGCGTGCCTGATCATTCCACGTTCTCGAAGAACCGACACGGCCGCTTCCGCCAGAGTGACCTGTTACGACGCCTCTTTGAGACAGTGTTGCGGCGCTGCATCAATGAGGGCTTGGTCGGCGGCGAGGGCTTTGCGGTCGATGCCAGCTTGATCAAGGCGGAGGCGAACCGGCAGAAAGGTATAGAGGGCGAGAAGGGACTTCCGCCGGAGGCCACGGGACGCGCCGTTGACGAGTATTTGGCCGTTCTCGACGATGCTGCGTTTGGTGCGGCGACCGAGGTTACGCCAAAGTTCATCTCGCCGGCCGATCCGGCGGCGCGCTGGACCGGAGCCCATGGCGGACAGGCCTTCTTCGCTTACTCCACCAACTATCTGATCGATGTCGAGAACGCGATCATCGTGGATGTCGAAGCGACGACTGCGATCCGGCAGGCCGAGGTGCTCGCCGCGAAGCGCATGATCGAACGCTCAATGGAGCGCTTCGGCCTCTATCCGGCCAGGCTCATGGGCGACAGCGCCTATGGCTCGGCCGACATGCTCGGCTGGCTGGTCCATGAGCACGGCATCGAACCGCATGTGACCGTGTTCGACAAATCGGCCCGCAACGACGACACCTTCTCACGCGACGACTTCACCTATGACCACGAGCGCGACATCTACCTCTGCCCTGGCGGCAGAGTGCTGACGACGACGGGAACGCTCGTCAATGACGGTACGACGGTGCTCTACCGCGCCAGTAGGCGTGATTGCGGAGCCTGCCCGTTAAAGCCTCGCTGCTGTCCAAAGGAGCCGGCCAGGAAGATACCTCGCTCCGTCTACGAGGGCGCTCGCGACATGGCCCGCGAGATCGCAAAATCTTGGCAAGGGCGAACGTCGCGGCGACTGCGCAAAAAGATCGAGATGCTGTTCGCGCATCTCAAACGCATCCTCAAGCTGGATCGGCTTCGACTACGAGGACCGAACGGCGCTCGTGATGAGTTCCTCCTCGCAGCAACCGCCCAGAACCTCCGCAAACTGGCCAAGTTGATACCGATACCGAACCTGAAGCCGGCCTGAGACAGGATCAGGCTGGCAATCTGTCGCAACGTCACCGTAACGGCGGCGTTCAGCCCAATTAGCTCCCGGACTTCTTCAACAGAATCGGTCAAAAGCGGACATGACGACAACTCCGCGCGATGTCCGCTTTACCCCCAAAAGCAACACATTGACTGCGTGCTGATGAGTCCACGCCCTAGTCGGCCAAGCTTGAAACGGTCTTGGCCAGCCATTTTTGATCGGACGACAGCGAGCGTAGCTCCCGCAATGCTTCGTCCTTGGTCTGGGTGACCAGCGGCACGATCAGGGGCTCGCCTTCGCCGTTTGACGGCTGGCAGGAAAATTCGAGCCGGATGTCGTTCGGATCCATGACATAGATCGAAAAAACTCCCGGCAGGATTTCGAGCGGGCCGTCATAGGCAATCGTGTTGGCCTCGAGCCGCGCGCGGATGCGCGCCTGGCCTTGCGGCGATACCGCGAACGACACGTGCTGCATATTGCCGAGCGCATTGCGGTCGCCCTTCGGCTTGGCGCCCTTGGGCATTTCGAAAAAGGCCAACAGCGCGTCGCGGCCCATGTCGAAGAAATAGTGCCTGATTTCCTCAAACGGCGGATTGCCGCGATTGCCCGGACCGGTGCCGATGCCGGGCGGCACCTTCATGGCGTGAACCAGCCGCATGCCGAGCACGTCGACGTAGAAGTCCACCGTCATCTTCATGTCGTCGGTGTTCAGGGCCAGGTGATGGACACCGTAATAGTTGATCTTGCTGTCGGTCGAAGCGGCGGCGGGCGCGGCGACGTCAAGTGTGGTCATTGTCTCCTCCCGTCCGGCGACCGTCTCACACTGCCGGCGCTTTCCATGACGCAAAGCCGGCGCCGACGAGCGTTGCCGGACTCGGAAAATAATCGATCAGCTCGAAGCCGGTGCTGCCGGCCGCGGCGTGGGCAATAACCCAGTCGCGGATTTCGTGCGCGCCGTTGCCGGTGCGCTCGAGCTGTTCGGTGAGAAAGGCATCGAGCTGGCGCTCCTCGCCGCGGGCGAAGGCATCGATGCAGGCATGATCAAAGGTCTCGTCGATCCAGCCCATGGTGGTCTCGCCGATCGAATGGCTCAAACCCCCGGTGCCGAGCACCGCGACCCGCAGCGGCTCCGGATAGCTCTCGATGGCGCGGCGGACGAGCCGGCCCCAGGCGAAGCAACGTCTGATGCTCGGCATCGGCGCTTCGAGATCGTTGACCAGGATCGGCACCAGCGGCAGTTCCGGATCGACACCCGTCCGCCACAGCGGAATGCAGGTGCCGTGATCGAGCGTGAGGCGATGCGACAGCGTCGGGTCGAAATCGTTGTCGAGCGCGGTTTGGAGCAGATGCCGCCCGAACGCGGCGTGACCCTTGAGCACTTGGTGCGGATAGACCTTCTTCATGAACGGCTCGGGCGGCCCGTCGTGCTCGTCGCCGATGCCGATGCAGATCGCCGGCAGATTGTTGATGAAGAAATTGACCCAATGATCCGGCGACACCACGACGAGAATATCGGGCCGGCAGGCGCGCAGCCGGCGCCCGATCTCGTCGAACGCCGCCGTCAATTTGGCGCGATGGTCGCGCGGCATCGTCTCCCAATCGCGGGCAATGATCGGTCCGTGGCTGGCTGCGAAAATACCGACGAGCTTAGCCATGGCTGGCCTTCGCCGCCGCAGATGCTTCGGGCGCGTTCATCGCGTGCAGCCGCGCCATGAACTCGTCTTGCGGCATGCCGCGGACCTGAAAATAGAAGCGCAGCAGATAGGCATTGACCAGCGGCGACAGTGCGGCGACGTCGTCGTCCATGAGCGCGCGACGAACGTCCGGCTTGATCCGGTAGCGCTCCATCACCGCCGCCATGTCGGCGCGATAGTCCGTGACCAGTTGCGCATCGTGCTGCAAGTCGAAGAACAGCTTGCTCAACCAATAGTCCGTCATTGCAACGCCTCATTCCCTAGCGGACACTAGAATGATCTTTTGCCTCTTGCTTGCCAAGGGCTGCCCGGCGAACCGGAAAGACCGCAGCGATGAAGTTCGGCCTGTTCTACCTCCCCACCTACTTGCCGGATTTGCGCGATGCGCAGAGCCACTATCGCGGCATCGTCGAGCAGATCGAATTCGCCGACCAGATCGGCATCGACTATGCCTGGATCGTCGAGCATCACTTCGTGCGCCACGGCGGGCTGTTTCCCGCCAACTACGCGTTCCTGTCCTATCTCGCGGCCCGCACCAAACGCATCCGGCTCGGCACCGGCGCCACCGTGCTGCCGCTCAACGATCCGGTGCGGGTGGCCGAACAGGCAGCGACCCTCGATCAACTGTCGCAAGGCCGCTTCGATTTCGGCGTTGGCCGCGGTTTTATCCGCGACGAGTTCGACATTTTCGGCGTCGACATGAAGGACAGCCGCGAGAGGGTCGAGGAAGGCGTCGAACTGATCAAGCAGGCCTGGGCCGGCCCGACCATGGAATTCAACAGCAAGTTCCGCCCGCCGCTGTCCGGCCTGCCGCTGTTGCCGCCGATCTACCAAAAGCCGCATCCGCCGATCTGGGTCGCCTGCCTGATGTCGCCGGAAAGTTTCGAATGGACGGCGCAGCAGGGCTACAACCTACTCTATGTCGCCTACCACGTCGATCATCCGGTGGCGGTCGAGCGCATCGGCTGGTATCGCAGCGCCTTGGAGAAATTCGGCCGCAGCGTCGCGGATCACGAAGTCTGTTGCGTCTATCACGCCCATTTCCTCGACAGCGACGACGACGCCAGGCTGGAAAATATCGTCCACAAGCCGATGAGCGAATACGCCGCCGCAGGCCTCGAGGCCGCGCGCAAGCCGCCCGATCCGACCGCCTATAAGGGCTACGAGCGCCGCGAGGCCGGCCAGCGCGATTTCGGCTTCAACGCCTATTTTCCCGGCCGTGTCGTCATGGGCGGGCCGAGCCAAGTGATCGAGCGCATCCATGTGCTGCGCGACATCGGCATCACTCAGATCGGATTGCTGGTGGACTTCGGCTCATTGCCGCAGGAAGAGATCATGCGCTCGTTGCGCGTCTTTGCCGATCGCATCCTGCCGCACGTTCGCGACATCTAGCGTTTGCGCATTAGCACGGTTCCGGTCGCTCCCCCTTCCGGAACTGAAAGCGGACATTCATTGCATCGCAGCGAATGTCCGCTATGGGCCATGTATGGACGGCGCCCGCGGTGCAAGAGGAATCTGACGTTTTGCGAAGCGTTCGGGTGCAGCCATGTATGCGGCCTGTTTTCGCCTGAAGGCTTGCCTCCATCGCGATGCGGCCGCTGTGGCCGCTGGCCCTGATGTGATCCGCTGATCGGTCCCAAACAAAAGCACGCGTTCTTTCCTCGCGTGGCCCATCACGGGTTGTCCGATCGACGGTCTCGACCGTTTCGCATCACGTCGTCATCACCCTTGCAGTTCGTGAACGCACAGACGCAACTTCATTGCCCACCTTCTTATTAGGCCGCTGCCGTAACCGCAGTGACAAGCGCTCGCGTCCGATGATAGGTGCCGCCCTTGGCCAGCAACGCCCAGGCCACGCGGGCCATCTTGTTGGCAAGCGCTACCGCTGCGACCTTGAAGGGTCGTCGCGCCAGGAGTTGCGTGAGCCAGGGATACTTCTCCGGCTTCTGCCGCGCGAGTTTCAATACCGCATGAGCTCCCACCACCAAAATCCGTCGCAAATAGCGATCGCCCTGTTTCGAGATCGGCCCAAGCTTGTGCTTGCCGCCGGTCGAATCCTCACGTGGCACCAGCCCAATCCAGGCCGCGAAGTCGCGGCCCGAGCGGAATGCCTTCGGATCCTGCACGGTGGCTACGATGGCGGATGCACCCAAAAGGCCTATCCCAGGGATGCTCCTGAGCCGCTTGCTCGCCTCGTTCGAGCGATGCTCGACGATGATCCGCTTGTCGATCGAGCCGATCATCGTCTGCACCGCATGAAGCCCCGCAGCCAATACGACAAGGCTGGCGTGAGCATCGACCGGCAAGCGCGCATCCCGTTCGCCCGCAATGATCTTCAGTAGCTCCTTGAGCCCGGCGGTCCCCTGTGCAGCCACAATACCGAGCTCCGCCATATGCGCCCGCAAGGCATTGATCAGTTGAGTCCGCTGCCGCATCAAAAGATCGCGCGTCCGATGCAGCATCAACTGGCCCTGCTGCTCCGCCGACTTGATCTGCACAAAGCGCATGGTCGGCCGTCGCACCGCCTCACAGATCGCCTCGGCGTCAGCGGCATCGTTCTTGTTGCGCTTGACATAGGCCTTTACGTCCTTCGCCGGCATCAGCCGCACCTGGTGGCCGAGCTTCGTCAGCTCCCGCGACCAATAATGAGCCGTTGCGCAGGCTTCCATGCCAACCAGGCAAGGCGGCAGTGCCTTGAAGAACTCCAACACCTGGCTGCGCCGAAGTTGCTTGCGAACGACCACCTTCTCGGCCACGTCGATTCCGTGAGCCTGAAACACGTTCTTGGCGATATCCAAACCGATCGTTGTAACTTGCATGGGCTCGCTCCCTGATGTAATTCGTTGACAACGATTACCCTAGGGTACCTCGCTGTCGGGAGCGGGCGCCGTCCACCACATCAATAGCGAACTTCAGGCCTCTTTGGCGAAATTAAACGGTGCTCGCAGAACGCCTATCGGCCGAGAACGACGTGGGTGGCATGCCCGGTCGCCTGATGTTCAGTGACGCGATAGCCGAGCGCCGGCAGGTCGATCCCGGCGAACATCGCTTCGCCTTGCCCGAGCACGACCGGGGACAAGGCGAAATGCAGCTCATCGACCAGCCCGGCGCGAAGATATTGACGCGCCGTCTCGACGCCGCCGCCGATCTTCACGTCGCGACCATTGGCGGCTTGTTTCGCCTGGTCCAACGCCGCCTCGATACCGTTGGTCACGAAGATGAAGGTGGTGCCGCCTTCCATGTCGATCGGATCGCGCGGATGGTGCGTCAGCACGAAGGTCGGCGCGTGATAGGGCGGATTGTCGCCCCACCAGCCCTTCCAGCTCTCGTCCGGCCACGGACCGCGGATAGGCCCGAACATATTGCGGCCGAGGATGAACGCGCCGAACCCGTCCATCGAACGATGTGCGTAGGCCTGATCGACGCCGTCCGAGCCCCCGTCCTTACCGATCATTGCCTGGAACATGCGCGTACCGAACAGCCACCGGTGCAGTTCCCGCCCGCGTTTGCCGAGCGGATTTTCAAGACTTTGCTCAGGCCCTGCTCCGAAACCGTCGAGCGAGATCGAAAAGCCTGCAACGCGCACTTTCGTCATAGCGAACTCCCTTTCATATCGACCATTTATCTGATTGCAGGCAACGTGTCCGATATGGGTCTTGGTTGTGTAGAAACGCTCTGCGGGAGAGTCGCGCAAGGACGTCGCGATCTGGCGAGAGCGCGTTGATGATCCGGAGCTTGATCTATGCCCTCATCGCTGCCATGAGCGGTTGGATGCCCATGATGTTCATGACACGGGTCAGATTGTAGGCCAGCACGTGCAGCGCCATCTCGGTGGCGACCTTTGGCAGCGTCTTCATCAGGAAGTGGGTTGCTCCCATCCGCGCCTTGATCGTGCCGAACGGATGCTCGACCGTCTCGCGCCGCTGCCGCATCTTTCTCCGGATGCTCATCGAGCCGGCGCTGCACCGCTTCGAGAATCGTGCTCATGTTCCCATCGCGT
The DNA here is from genome assembly GCA_963821175.1 of uncultured Alphaproteobacteria bacterium. GTDB lineage: Bacteria > Pseudomonadota > Alphaproteobacteria > Rhizobiales > Xanthobacteraceae > BOG-931. The sequence goes on along the minus strand of CAWGCU010000012.1, from coordinate 97,293 downwards.
GATCCGCCGTTCCTTGCCGGTGGTGCAAGCTGTGCTTGATTGCACAGCTCTGGCAGGCGTTGGTCCAGTAGCGGCGCAGCACCAATCCGTTTTCCTCGGTCGTGTAGCGGTAGGCGAGCTTCTCTCCGGCAGGACAAAGGTAAACGTCCTCGTCAGCCACTGTAGCGGAAGTCCTGCTTGCCGAAGCGCCCTTCGGCCTTTGAGTTCGAGGTCATCGGCTTTGGCAGCGTAACCGTGATGCCAGCCTCCTCGCAGGCGCAGGATCTCCTCGCTGTTGAAGTAACCGCGGTCGGCGACAGCATCGAGCTTGTCGACCCCCAGTACCGCCTTGGTCTCGTTGGCCACATGGGAGAGTTGCGATCGGTCAGTCCCGTCGTTGGTTACCTCATGCATGACGATCAGATGATGGTTGGCCTCGACGGCAATCTGGACGTTGTAGCCGACGACGCCGGAGCCGCGGCCGCTGGTCGCCATTGAGCGGGCATCGGGATCGGTCAGCGAGATCTGCTGGTCCGGGGTGGCAAGCATCTCCACCTTCAGACGCTGCGAGACGCCGCATCTGCTGCTTCAGCGTCTCGATCTTCTCTTTGAGGCGGTTCGTCTTGGTTTGGAGCGCCTCTGATGGCTCCTGCCGGTCGGCAGTGTCGAGTTGCTGCAGATAGCGCGCCACGCTCTCCTCGATCTGCGCCATGCGCCGCTCCATCTTGGCCCGCGTGAAGTTCTTGTCGCGGTTGTTCACCGCCTTGAACTTGCTGCCGTCGATCGCGACGCTGGCTTGCGTCAGCAGGCCTATCGCGCGGCACAGCGCAACAAAAAACAGACATGGCGAGAACTCCGCGCGATGTTCGCTTTACCCCCAAAAGCAGACATTGGCTGCGCGTTTATGAGTCCATGCCCTGATCAAAGATAACCCCGGCTGCGCCAAAAACGCTCGGCGGCCGGATGCAGCGGCACGCATTGCGGCGTGTCGAGCGCTTCGCGCGCCATGCGCTCGACCGGCAGATCGCCGGGCTCTTCCCACGGGATGCGCGCCTTGCGGGCGTCGAGGCCGGCGCAAATCTGTGTCACCAGCGCATCGTCGGCCTCGGCGTGGACGAACACGATCCAGCCGGAAAAATCGAGCGACAGCACGTCGCGCGGCAATTTCGGATAGGCCGATTTCGGCAGCATGGCGCGGCGATAACCCATCGCCTCGAGCTTTGCGACGGTCGTCTCGGCGAGCGGCAGGATGGTGATACCGGCATCGAGCGCCTGCGGCACCCAGGAATGCGCGGCCTCGTCGAAGATCGCATCGACGTCGCCGCGGATCAGCGCCTTGAATGTTTCGGTGTACGGCCACGGCACGGAGCCGGTCTTGCGCACCTCGCCGCCCCAGCGCGCGATGTCGTGGCGCGAAAAGCCCGCCGCCGCGGCGACGTCGTCGAACATGTGATGCAGGCTGTGATCCGGCGTGGCGCGCATCAGAATGCGCAGCTTCGGTTTTTGGGCCGCGATGTCTTCGAAGCGTGTCAGGCCGGTCTCGGGCCGCACCGCGAACACGAAGGCGTCCCACGACGGGATAACCGCGATGGCGCGGACCGGCATCGGTTTCTTGAAGATGCCCTCCCCGCGTAGCGCGACCGAAAGCACGGCGGCGGGATTGATCATCGCCAGATCGACTTCGCGCGATGCGACGGCAAAAATGCCCTCAGCCGAGCTCATGCCGGAAAACGTCACGGGCTTACCGCCGCGCGAATGCTGCAGCACCACCTTGGGCAAGATATAATCCGGCACCGCGTCGGCGGCGGCGCCGCCGGCCATTTCCGAGGCGATTTCCAGAACCAGACGCGAGCGCGTGACGTTGGGATTGGTGATAGGTGTGGTTGCGGTCGTCATCGTTGGGTTGATTCCTGTTACGGCGTGACCGGCACGAATTGCGTGGTGAACAGCACGTCGTCCGCCGGCTTATCGTGCAGCGTTCCCATGTCGATGAAGGATTGTTTCAGCGCCGCCACCGCCTGTGCATCGAAGCGGCCGTCGTCGATGAACATCGCGGCCTCGAAATCGTAATCCTTGCCCACCACCGCCGCGCTCTGATGCAGCACGCGCTCGGCCAGACCTGAGGTTTCCTCGCGATGGGTTTTCATGAACGCGATTCCCGCAAAGAAGCCTTTGAGGAAGCGCCGCACCGTCTCGGGCTTGTTGGCGACCAGGGATTTCTGCGCGAACACGACGTGGGTGATGAAATGCGGCGCGTAGCGATCCATCGACGCCAGCATGCGGCCTTGCTTGCGCTCTTCGAGCCCAAAACCGGCTTCGGTCGACAACACCACGGCATCGACTTGCTTCGCTTTCAGCGCGGCGATGCTGATCTCGACCGCGCCCAACGCCACGGCGCGGATGCCGTCCTGGCCCCAGCCTTCTTGAATGGCCATCTGCTTGGCCAGCCAGTCGCTGAGCGAGCCCACCGACGACACCGCGATCAGCTTGCCTTTCAGGTCGGCGATGGTCTTGATCGGCAAATCTTCCAGCACGATCGCCGAGATGTTGCGCGGGGGTCCGGCGAAAGCGGCGACGCCGATCGCCGGCGAGCCTTTGGCGACGAACGCCAGCCCCGGTCCGCTGCCGAGCCCGATATCGATGCTGCCGGCAGCGAGCGCCTGCTGCACCTTGGCGTCACCGCCGAGATCGGCGCTGTCGATATCGAGGCCCTGCTTGGCGAAGAACCCTTGTTCGATGCCGATATCGACCGGCAGAAAGGTCCAGGCGGTGCCTTGCGCCTTGCCGACATGAATTTGCTCGTTGGCGCGTGCGGCGGGCGCGCCGATGAACGTGACGGCGGCAACCAGCAACATGCCGCCATAGCGCGATATGCGTTGCGATACGCTCATGGACGTTCTCTTGGCGATTTAATCCGGCGTGATGCCGGCGTCGCGGATCACCTTGCCGTAGCGGGCGTGGTCGGCTGCGATCTTGGCGGCGATATGCTGGCTGTCGAGATAGCTGAGATCATAGCCGAGCGGCGAGGTCTTCGCTTTCACCTCCGGCATTTTGTCGATCGTGGCGATTTCGCCGCCGACGCGCCCGATGATGTCGCGCGGCATCTTCGCCGGTCCCGCGATGCCGAACCAGACGCTGACGTCGAAGCCGGCGACGCCGCTCTCGTTGAGCGTCGGCACGTTCGGCAACAGCGCGATGCGTTCGAGCGAGCCGACGGCGAGCGGCTTTATCTTGCCGGCTTCGACGTATTGCATGACGACATTGGGCGTCGCCCAGATCAGCGGGATCTGTCCGCCGAGCAGATCGTTGAGCGCCGGCGCGGTGCCTTTGTAGGGTACGTGCGTGATGTCGATGCCGGCCGCGGCGTTGAGCATGGCGACGGCGAGATGATGCGGCGAGCCGATGCCGGGCGTGCCGACCGAGAGCTTGCCCGGATTGGCCTTGGCGTAGGCGATCAGCTCCGTGACGTTCGACACCGGCAGCGACGCGCTGGCGAACAACAGCAGCGGCGTCGTCGCCATCTGCGCCACCGGAGCGAAGTCGGCGACGACGTCGAACGGCACATTCTTATGCAGCCACTTCTGCAGCACCGCAGAGGTCTCGATCACCACCATGGTGTGGCCGTCGGGCACGGCCTTGGCGACCGAGTCGAGGCCGACGACACCGCCGGCGCCAGGCCTGTTCTCGACCACCCAGGGCTGCTTGAGCCGCTCCGCGAGCTGGGCGGCGAAGATGCGGCCAATGGTGTCGACCCCACCGCCGGCTGCGATCGGCACGACCAGGGTAACCGGGCGGGTGTCGCCGGCGGGTGTCTGTGCGGAGGCCCCGTTCGTGGCCGCGACGGCAAGCCCGAGCGCCAAGATCGACAGCTTTTGGGCGATCCGCATTGATCCCTCCCGCCGAGATCATATTTGTTGCCGGGAGCGTAGCGCGCGGTCCCACACAGGACAAACCGGCGGCGTTGCCGCCCCGTCGAATCTGGTCTAAGACCCCCTCGCGCGGGGCCGAGCCCCGGCGCCGGCGCGCAAACTGCGCGCTCTTTTTTTGTGCGCAAAAATGCGGATGTGATGCCCAAACGGACCGACATCTCGTCGATCCTGATCATCGGCGCCGGTCCGATCGTCATCGGCCAGGCCTGCGAGTTCGATTATTCCGGCACGCAGGCCTGCAAGGCGCTCAAGGACGAGGGCTATCGGGTCGTGCTGGTCAATTCCAATCCGGCCACCATCATGACCGATCCGGACCTGGCGGACGCCACCTATATCGAGCCGATCACGCCGGAGATCGTCGCCAAGATCATCGAGAAGGAACGCTACGCCGTCCCCGGCGGCTTCGCGCTGCTGCCGACCATGGGCGGGCAGACCGCGCTCAACACCGCGCTGTCGCTGCGCAAGATGGGCATGCTGGACAAGTTCGACGTCACCATGATCGGCGCCACGCCGACGCCATCGACAAGGCCGAGGACCGCGAGCTGTTCCGCGACGCGATGACGAAGATCGGCCTCGAGACGCCGCGCTCGCATCAGATCAAGACGCTGATCCAGGCGCTCGAAGCGCTCGAGGACATCGGCCTGCCCGCCATCATCCGGCCGTCGTTCACGCTCGGCGGCACCGGCGGCGGCATCGCCTACAACAAGGCGGAGTTCATCGACATCGTCGAGCGCGGCATCGACGCCTCGCCGACCAGCGAAGTGCTGATCGAAGAATTGGTGCTGGGCTGGAAAGAGTTCGAGATGGAGGTGGTGCGCGACAAGAACGACAACTGCATCATCATCTGCTCGATCGAGAACGTCGATCCGATGGGCGTGCACACCGGCGACTCGATCACCATCGCGCCGGCGCTGACGCTGACCGACAAGGAATATCAGATCATGCGCGACGCCTCGATCGCGGTGCTGCGCGAGATCGGCGTCGAGACCGGCGGCTCCAACGTGCAGTTCGCCGTCAATCCGGACGACGGCCGCCTCGTCATCATCGAGATGAATCCGCGGGTGTCGCGCTCCTCGGCGCTGGCGTCGAAGGCGACCGGATTTCCGATCGCCAAGGTCGCGGCCAAGCTCGCGGTCGGCTACACGCTCGACGAAATCGCCAACGACATCACCGGCGGCGCCACGCCGGCCTCGTTCGAGCCGACCATCGATTACATCGTCACCAAGATCCCGCGCTTTGCCTTCGAGAAATTTCCCGGCGCCGAGCCGATCCTGACCACCTCGATGAAATCGGTCGGCGAAGCGATGGCGATCGGGCGCACGTTCCAGGAAAGCCTGCAGAAGGCGCTGCGCTCGCTCGAAACCGGCCTCACCGGCCTCGACGAGATCACCATTCCGGGCCTCGGCCAGGGCGACGACAAGAACGCGATCCGCGCCGCGCTCGGCACGCCGACGCCCGACCGCCTCCTGGAGGTGGCGCAGGCGATGCGGCTCGGCATGAGCGACGCTGAGATTCACACCGCCTGCCGGATCGATCCGTGGTTCCTGGCGCAGATCCGCGGCATCGTCGAAACCGAAGCGGAAATCCGCGCCAAGGGCCTGCCGACACGGCGCCGGCGCGCTGCGCCGGCTCAAGGCGATGGGCTTTTCCGATGCGCGGCTCGCCAAGCTCACCGGCGAGACCGCGGCAGCGGTGACGCAAAAGCGCCACGGCGCTCGGCGTGCGGCCGGTGTTCAAGCGCATCGACACCTGCGCCGCCGAATTCGCTTCGCCCACGGCCTACATGTATTCGACCTACGAGGCGCCGTTCGCCGGCCGCGCCGTCGACGAGGCGGCGCCGTCCGACAAGAAGAAAGTCATCATCCTCGGCGGCGGCCCGAACCGCATCGGCCAGGGCATCGAGTTCGACTATTGCTGCTGCCACGCCGCCTTTGCGCTCAAGGACGTCGGCTACGAAACCATCATGGTCAATTGCAATCCGGAGACGGTGTCGACCGATTACGACACCTCGAACCGGCTCTATTTCGAGCCGCTCACCGCCGAGGACGTGCTCGAGATCATCGACACCGAACGCGCGCAACGGCACGCTGCACGGCGTCATCGTGCAGTTCGGCGGCCAGACGCCGCTGAAGCTCGCCGAGCCGCTGGAACAGGCCAACGTGCCGATCCTCGGCACCTCGCCCGACGCCATCGATCTCGCCGAAGACCGCGACCGCTTCAAGCAGCTGCTCGATCGCCTAAAGCTGCGGCAGCCGAGAGCGGCATCGCCACCAGCCCCGAGAAGGCGCGCGCCATCGCCGAGGAGATCGGCTATCCGATCGTGATCCGGCCGTCCTATGTGCTCGGCGGCCGCGCCATGGAGATCGTGCACGACGGCGGCCCAGATCGATCGCTATCTCGTGCGGCTGACCGCCGATCTCGACCGGCCGTCGGAGCTTGCGGTCTCGGACAGGCGGCCGCTGTTGATCGACCGCTATCTCACCGACGCCATCGAGGTCGACGTCGACTGCCTGGCCGACGGCAAGGACACCTACATCGCCGGCATCATGGAGCACATCGAGGAGGCCGGCATCCATTCCGGCGACTAGCGCCTGCTCGCTGCCGCCGCACTCTGTCCGCCGCGGTGATCGCCGAGCTCGAGCGGCAGACCCGCGCGCTGGCGCTGGCGCTCAAGGTCGGCGGCCTGATGAACGTGCAATACGCCATCAAGGACGGCGACATCTACGTGCTCGAAGTCAATCCGCGCGCCTCGCGCACGGTGCCGTTCGTCGCCAAGGTGATCGGCCTGCCGGTCGCCAAGATCGCGGCGCGCATCATGGCGGGCGAGACGCTCGAAAGCTTCAAGCTCGAAGCCGCAGAATTTCGAGCCCGGCGCCGCGAGCCATGTCGGCGTCAAGGAAGCGGTGTTCCCGTTCGCGCGCTTCGGCCGGCGGTCGATACCGTGCTCGGCCCGGAGATGAAATCGACCGGCGAAGTCATGGGCATCGACCGCGACTACAACGTCGCCTTCGTCAAGAGCCAGCTCGGCGGCGGCTCGCGGCTGCCGAAAACCGGCACCGTCTTCGTCTCGGTCAAGGACGCCGACAAGGTGCGCATCCTCGAGGCGACCCGGCTGCTCGCCGGCTCGGATTCAAGATCCTGGCGACCTCGGGAACCCAGCGCTACCTCGCCGAACAGGGCGTCGCCGCGGTCAAGATCAACAAAGTGGCGGAAGGCCGCCCCCACATCGTCGACGCCATCAAAAACGGCGAAGTTCAGCTGGTTTTCAACACCACCGAGGGGGCGACGGCCCTGGCGGACAGCCGTTCGCTGCGGCGCGCAGCCCTCTTGCATAAAGTGCCGTACTACACCACTCTCTCAGGGGCCGTCGCCGCAGCGCAGGGCATCAAAGCCTATCTCGGGGGCGACCTCGAGGTGCGTGCGCTGCAGAGCTATTTTGGGGCCGAAGCCGAATCTGATCAGGAATCGGGAAGGCCGCAGCGGCGGTACGTGTAGAGACAGGGTTTGGGGTCGCGTGGCCGGATATCGCTTTTCGGTCCGCGACCTGAATTTTGTCTCTGCGCCGGTGTTTGGAGGTTTAGGACCGATGGATAAGATCCCGATGACAGCGGCGGGCTATTCGGCACTCGAGACCGAGCTCAAGCACTGCCAGCAGGTCGAGCGTCCGCGCATCATCCAGCAGATCACCGACGCGCGCACCCACGGCGATCTCTCGGAGAACGCCGAATATCACGCCGCGAAGGAATTGCAGTCGCTCAACGAGGGCCGCATCGCCGAGCTCGAGGACAAGCTCGCGCGCGCCGAGGTCATCGACGTGTCGAAGCTGTCCGGCGACACCATCACGTTCGGCGCGACCGTCACCCTGGTCGACGAGGACACCGAAAAGAAGGCAGTGTGGCAGATCGTCGGCGAGCCCGAAGCCGACGCCAAGAAGGGCAAGATCTCCATCACCTCGCCGCTCGCCCGCGCGCTGGTCGGCAAGAAGAAGGGCGCGCAAGTCGAGGTCGTCACCCCCGGCGGCGCCAAGGCCTACGAGGTCGTCAAGGTGGAGTGGAAGTGACGGCGCTCGCGCCGTCACTCCGGGGCCGAGCGCAGCTCGGAACCCGGAATCCATAATCCCGGCGCCGGCAGACGACCGTACGGTTTCCAACACCCTCACAATCCGTGATTATGGATTCCGGGTTCGCGCTTTGCGCGCCCCGGAATGACGCGAGGGGAAGCCGGCCATGAAATTCGGCGTATTCGACCACATGGACGATGCGGGCATCCCGCATGGCGAGCTGTTTGCCGGCCGGCTACGGCTTGCCGAGGCTTACGATCGCTCCGGCTTTTACGGCTATCATCTCGCCGAGCATCACGGCACGCCGATCGGTTGCGCGGCTTCGCCGGGAATTTTCCTCGCCGCGCTGGCGCAGCGCACCGAAAAGCTACGCTTCGGCCCGTTGGTCTATCTGTTGCCGTTCTATCATCCGCTGCGCCTGATCGAAGAAATCTGCATGCTCGACCAGTTGAGCGGCGGGCGTTTCGAGCTCGGCATCGGCCGCGGCGTGTCGCCGTTCGAGACCGCGAATTACGCGCTCGACTTTTCGCAAACCGGCGCGATGTACCACGAAGCGTTCCAGGTACTGCTCAAAGGTCTCGCCTCGGACGAGCTGACCTTCGAGGGAAAATTCTATCGCTTCGACAAAGTGCCGATGATCCTGCGGCCGGTGCAGCGCCCGCATCCACCGCTGTGGTACGGCGTCAGCATCCCCGACAACGCCGATTGGCCGGCGCAAAACGATGTCAACATCGTCTCGCTGGCGCCGCGGCCGGCGGTGCGCCCGATCTTCGAGCGCTATCTCGAAACCCGCCGCAAGCTCGGCAAGGCGACCGCGACGCTCTGCGGCGTCGGCCGCCACGTGGTGGTAGGCGACACCGATGAGAAAGCGCTCGCCATCGCGCGGCGCGCCTATCCGCGCTGGCGCGCCAATTTCTATCTGGCTGTTCGAGCGGCACGGCTCGGCGCCGCGCGTCGCCGCCCACTATCCGGCGACCTTCGACGAATTGGCGGCCCTGAACATGGCCGTCGCCGGCTCGCCGCAGACCGTGCGCGATTTCATCGCCGCCGAAATCGAGGCCACCGACCTGAACTATTTCGTGCCCTGGCTCGCCTTCGGCGACATGACGGTCGACGAAGCCCTGCACTCGGTCGATCTGTTCGCCCGCGAGGTCATGCCAGCGTTCGGGTGACCGGAAGCAGGGATCAGGACTGCGACATCTGATGCCATTGCTGTCCCCCGCTTCCTGACCCGCGTCTCTTGCATAGCTCGCCAAAATCCCTAAATTCCCAAGGCTATGGCTGCGTGCCTGCCGGACCCGCTTAACCTGCGAATTCGGCTTTATCTTCAAAGACCGCATCCGACTTTCGGGGCTTCCGGCGGGTCGATTCGTGCCTCAAAACCTGCCGCAACGGACGAGTTAAGGCGGTGAGCAAAACCACCCACGCCAAGGTCGTGATCATCGGATCGGGACCCGCCGGCTATACGGCGGCGATCTATGCGGCGCGCGCCATGCTCGACCCGATCATGATCCAGGGCGTGCAGGCCGGCGGCCAGCTCACCACCACCACCGACGTCGAGAACTATCCGGGCTTCGCCGACGTGATCCAGGGGCCTTGGCTCATGGAGCAGATGGAGAAGCAGGCCGCCCATGTCGGCACCAAGATGGTCCCCGACCATGTCAGCAAGGTCGACCTGTCGCGGCGGCCGTTCCGCATCGAATGCGATTCCGGCGAGGTCTATGTCACCGAGACGCTGATCCTCGCCACCGGCGCGCAAGCGCGCTGGCTCGACCTGCCGTCGGAGCAGAAATTTCGCGGCTACGGCGTGTCCGCCTGCGCCACCTGCGACGGCTTCTTCTATCGCGGCAAAGACGTGCTGGTGATCGGCGGCGGCAATACCGCGGTCGAGGAAGCGCTGTTCCTGACCAACTTCGCATCCAAGGTGACGCTGGTGCATCGGCGCGACAGCCTGCGCGCCGAGAAGATCTTGCAGGACCGGTTGTTCAAGCACCCGAAGATCGAAGTGGTGTGGGATACGGCGCTCGACGACGTCCACGGTGGCGAGAACCCGCTCAAGGTCACCCATGCGCGGCTGAAGCATCTGAAAACCGGCGTCGTCAGTGAGCGCACCGTCGACGGCATTTTCATCGCCATCGGCCATGCGCCGGCGACCGAATTGGTCGCGGGCCAGGTCGAGATGAAGCCGACCGGCTACATCAAGACCGCACCGCACTCCACCGCCACCTCGGTGCCCGGCCTGTTCGCCGCCGGCGACGTCGCCGACGAAGTTTATCGCCAGGCCGTCACCGCCGCGGGCCTTGGCTGCATGGCGGCGCTCGAAGCCGAACGTTTCCTCGCCGCGCATGCGGAACATCGCGCAGCGGCCGAATGAGTAGGTCTCTCCCGCCCAAGCGGAGGGAAAGAAAGTACACAATGGATTGGGACAAACTGAAGGTTTTTCACGCCGCCGCCGAGGCCGGCAGCTTCACCCACGCGGGCGAGCAACTCGGACTGTCGCAATCGGCGGTGTCGCGGCAAGTCAGCGCACTCGAACAGGAGCTTTCGGTCTCGCTGTTTCACCGCCACGCCCGCGGCCTGATCCTGACCGAGCAGGGCGAGTTGCTCTACCGCACCGCCCACGACGTGTTCATGAAGCTCGAAGCGGCGCGCGCCAAATTGACCGACAGCCGCGAGCGGCCGAACGGCGACCTGCGCGTGACCACGACGCCAGGCATCGGCATCCATTGGCTGACGCCACGGCTCGGCGAATTCATCGAGCTTTACCCGGAAATCCACATCACGCTGCTCACCACCGACGAGGAGCTCGACCTCGCCATGCGCGAGGCCGATGTCGCCATCCGGCTGCGCCAGCCGACGCAGCCGGACCTGATCCAACGGAAGCTGTTCTCGGTGCACTTCCACGTCTACGCCTCGCCGGAATATCTCAAGCGCTTCGGCACGCCGCGGGCGTTCGACGATCTCGACAATCATCGCGTGCTGGTGCTCGGCGGCAACGTACCGCCCTACCTGCAACGCTCGCGCTGGCTGGTCGAAGTGGCGCGCGACGGCAAGGGACCGCGCACGCCGCACCTTGTCATCAACAATATCCTCGGCATCTTGCGCGCCTGCCAGCGCGGCATCGGCATTGCCATGCTGCCGGATTACTTGGTCGAGGAGAACGGCGGGCTGGTGCAGCTGTTCGGCGAGGCCGAGGCGCCGGCGCTCGACGCCTACTTCGTCTATCCGGAAGAGCTCAAGTCCGTGGCGCGCGTGCAGGCGTTCCGCGACTTCCTCGTCGCCAACGCGCAGCGCTGGAATTTTTGAGCCCGCCATCATTGCGAGCGGCGCGACCCACCACAGCATCGCGACATCGTGACGCGCGAAAATGTGGAAAATTCCATGCGCGTCGGCCGCATTTACGCGGCGATTATGCGCGCACTTATGCACCTTGCGACGACCGCATGGCTGGCATGTCACCCCCTGCGTTGTGTGCCCGCACCGCGACTCGCATACTCCAATCGTACTGCAGACAAGCGGCCGCCTCATCCTCCCAGATCGGCGATCGCAATGTCGGCAGGTGTTCCCCTCTGGAAGGTGAATCGTCGACGCCCCCACGTCGACGAACTAAACCGGGCCCGCAAGGGCCCGGTTTTCTTTTGGCTGGCGTTCGCGCAATGTGATCTGCGATCGACACGGTGCGGGGCGGAGCGCGGCCTATGAAAATTTCCATCCTCGACGATTACCACGATACCGTGCGCACCCTGCCCTGCTTCGCAAAGCTCAAAGGCCGCGACGTCACCATCTGGAACGATCATGTCCAGGACACCGATGCGCTAGCCGAACGGCTGTGTGACACCGAAGCGTTGGTGCTGATCCGCGAGCGCACGAAAATCCGTGCACCTTTGCTGGAGCGCCTGCCGAAGCTCAAATTGATCAGCCAGCGCAGCGTCTATCCGCATATCGACGTCGACGCCTGCACCCGGCTCGGCATCATCCTGTCGTCGAGCCAGCATCCCGGCGCCCCGTCGCACGCCACCGCGGAAATGACTTGGGCGATGGTGCTTGCCGCCATGCGCCAGATTCCGCAGCAGATGGCGTCGCTCAAAGCCGGCCAATGGCAGATGGGCGTCGGCTCGACGCTGCGCGGCAAGACGCTCGGCATCTACGGCTATGGCCGCATCGGCGGCGTCGTCGCCGGCTATGGCCGCGCATTCGGCATGAACGTGCAAGTGTGGGCGCGCCCGGCGACCTTGGCCAAAGCGAAGGCCGACGGCTACGCGACCGCGGCCAGCAAGGAAGCTTTCTTTGCCGATTGCGACATCATCTCGCTGCACATGCGGCTTGTCGATGCGACCCGCCACATCGTCACCGCAGCCGATCTTGGGCGGATGAAGCCGACGGCGCTCTTGGTCAACACCAGCCGCGCACCGCTGATCGAGCCCGGTGCGCTGGTCGAGGCGCTACGCAAAGGCCGCCCCGGCATGGCGGCGGTCGATGTCTACGAGGACGAGCCCGTGGTCGATAAGACTCATCCGCTGCTCAACATGCCGAACGTGATCTGCACACCGCACCTCGGCTACGTGACGCGCGAGGAATACGAGACGCAATTCATCGATATTTTCGACCAGATACTCGCTTACACCGCGGGCAAGCCCATCAATGTCATCAATACCGAAGTGTTGAGTCACGCCCGTTGAGAAGAAAGACCGTCACCGTCAACGACAAGATGCAGCGCGGCTATCGCTATGTGCTGACCCAGCCGGTCGGGCGCAACTTCCATCCCGACTTCCGTCCCGGCCTGACGCCGGCCGAGATGCTGCGGCTCGGCGTGTTCGGCGGCAAATACATGGCCGACTGCACCAAGGAATTTCCGAAGAGCTGGTTCGTGCGCGCCAAGCTCGCGAAAAAGCATCGCGACCGTGCGCTGAACTATTTTGGCGTCGATGCCAGCCAGCCGCTGTCGGTGTGGCGCAACAAGGGCTGGATCTTTCGCGACGATCCGCGCGGCTGGTTCCAGTGGTACTGCCGCTACTATATGGGCCGCCGCATCGCCGACGAGGACGCGCGGCAGATCAAGCGCTGGAAAGCGATCCGCCGCCACGTGCGGCAAGTGCAACGCAATTGCGAGCCGGGCGACGTGACGTGCCGGCCGCGGCAACGGCAAGCGCTGCTGCATTGGGCTTACGACAGCCGGAAGCTTTAGGCCGGCTCCAAGCCCTTGGCTTTGAGGACGCGCTTTGCTTCCGGCGTGATGAGAAAATCGATCACCGCCCTGCCCGCCTCAGCGTAGCTCGCATTCGCCGGAATGCCGGCGACGAACGGCGTCACCATCTGGATCTCCGGCGGCAGCGGGCCGACCACGTCGATGCCGTCGACCGCCATCAGCTCGGCCATCTGCTGAATGCCGATTTCGGCCTCGCCGCGCAGCACGACCAACCCGGCAAGCCCCGCGGCACCGCCGGCGCCGTATTTCGCCTTGGCTTGCATGACTTCGGCGATGCCGAGTTGCTCGAAAACCTTGGCGAGATGAACGCCGCTCTGGCCGCCACCGACCGGTTTTGAGCAGGCGATCGATTTCGCCGCCAGCATGGCGCGCTTGAAACCCTCGACCGATGAGATGTCCGGTTTCGCCGCGCCTTTTTGCACCGCGACGCCGATCGACGATTTCGCAATATCGACGATGCTGCCGGCAACCATCCGGCCGCTGGCGACCAGATCGCGGGCGCCGGAAACGGATACGATCGCCATGTCAGCCGCCTCGCCTTCGCCGAGCTGCCTTTCGAGTCGCAGCGACGGGCCGAGCGTGACGGCGAGGCGATTGCCGGTTGCCCGCTCGAACGCTGGCGCAAGCTCCTCGAACACGGTTTTCATCGCCGTGGTGCTGAGCACCTTGATGTCGATGGGCATTACGAATCGCGCCCCTGGGTGATGACGTTGAGCAACGCCGGCGTGCCGGAGCGCACCGCGTCGAAGGCGCGCTTGAGCGCCGCCGGCAGATCGCCCGGTTGCTCGACTTTTTCGCCGACGCCGCCGCAGGTGGTGATCACCTCTCGTAGTCGGGCGAAGGTTTCAGCTCGGTCAGCGGCATGATGTTGGCCTTGGCGGCGTAGCCGCCGGGAAACACGTCGAGAGTGGACGCGCGTACCGCGTGCCAGCTTTGATTGTTGGCGATGATGGTCAGGGTCGGCAGGCTCTCGGCGCGGCCGACATAGTGGAACGGCAGCGGATTGCCGAACATGTAGGAGCCGTCGCCGACGATCGAGATCACTTCGCGCCCGGGCGCGGCAAGTTTTGCGCCGAGCGCCGCGCCGAGACCGAAACCGAGCCCGCCGGCCAAGCAGGCTGCCCATATAGCTGCCCTGTTTGGTCAATTGCAGCTGGCTGATCGGCACGCCGAGCTCGTTGATGATGATGGCGTCCTCGGTTTTCAGCTCGTTGAGGCAGGCGGCGATATGCGAGGTCGAGATCGGCGTGCGCGCCCGCGCGGCTTCGAGCGCACGGCGCCGCGTGGCGACCAGTTCCTCGCGCAACGCGGCGATCGCCTTGCGCCGCGTCTCGACGTCGTCGCGCTTCATCCGCTTGCGCAGGCTCTCGCGCAAGAGCGGCAGCGCGCCGCGCGTCGTGCCGGTGATGAGCAGATCGGCCTCGAAATCGCGGAACGGATACTGCGTCTGCAGCGGATCGGGCGAGATGTGGATGATCTTGGCATCGCGGCTCGGCGACACCGCTTTGGGAACCCACGGCACCGGCGCATCGAGCACCAGCACGACATCGGCGCGCGGCAACAGCGCCTTGACGTCGAAGCCGAGATTCATCGGATGATTGGACGGCAGGTTGAGATCGTTCGGCTCGCCCTGCGCCACCGGCAGCGCGAACTCTTCGGTCAGCGCCGCGAAGGCGGCGAAGGCTTCGGGCGAGCGACCCAGTGCAGCCGTCAGGATCAGCGGAAACCGCGCGCCGGCGAGCAGATCGGCCGCCGCATCGATCGCCTCCTGCGACGGCACCGCCGCCATGGCGCCGAGCGGACGGTCTTCGTTGCGGCGCGGCGCGGTCGCCGCATCCGACAGCACCTCGCGTGGCAAGGTGAGATAAACCGGGCCGCGCGGTTCGCTCATGGCGATGTCGAGCGCGCGATCGACGATCGCCGCGACCGGCTGGCCGGAGCGCAATTCGTAATCCCATTTGGTGAATTCGCGCACCATGCCGCCCTGGTCGAACGATTCCTGGCCCCAATGGATCGGCCGGTTGCGCGAGGCGTGATGCCCGGTCTCGGTGATCGGCGTGCGGCCGGCGGCAAGGAGAATCGGAATGTTATCGCGCGCGGCATTCATCAAGCCGTTGACGGTGTTGCCGGTGCCCACCGTGACATGGACCATGACGGCGGCCGGCTTGCCGGCGATCTTGTAGTAGCCGTGCGCCATGGCCATGGCGACGTTCTCATGGGGCACGGTGATGACGCGCGGGAATTTGCGCCGACCGTTGGCGTTCATGGCGAGCGATTCAATCACGGGTGCAAAATCCGTTCCGGCATTGGCGAACACGTAGTCGATGCCGCGCTCGGCAAGCCGCGTCAGATAGGCTTGGGCGGAAATGTCTGGGGATTCGGGATTTCGCATCGGTCGGTCCTGTTGGCGTTTCCGGATGACTGAAGGCTGATTGGGGGCGCACCATAGAGGCCAAACCCGGCCTCCGATAGCCCGTTCGGGGTCATCGCGAAACGCCGCCGCGAGCTTTGCGGGTGCCCATCAACTCTGTGTGACATTCGCGTTCGGCCGGATCAAATTGCGCGCACCCCATCACCGCCGGCGTGAAAGTGCGCTACAACATCGCCATATTAATCGCTGGAATCGGCGCTGCGCCGGACGCGATTGGGAGGGACACATGTTCACACGCCGACAAGCCTTGTACGCCGGTGGCGCCGGCCTCGCCGCGCTCTTCATCGGCCGCCTGGCGAGCCCTCCGGCCGCGAAGGCGACGACCAATTACGAAGTCACCCACACCGACGCCGAATGGCACAAGCTTTTGACGCCGGCGCAATACGACGTGCTGCGCCAGGAAGGCACCGAGCGGCCGTTCACCAGCGAACTGCTCAAGGAGCATCGCGACGGCACGTTCGCCTGCGCCGGCTGCGACCTGCCGCTGTTCTCGTCGAAGACCAAATTCGAAAGCGGCACCGGCTGGCCGAGCTTTTGGGCGCCGCTCGACAAGGCCGTCGACGAGACCACCGACCGCACGTTCGGCATGACGCGCACCGCGGTGTCGTGCCATCGCTGCGGCGGCCATCTCGGCCACGTCTTCAACGACGGGCCGAAGCCGACCGGCTTGCGCTATTGCATGAACGGCGTGGCGCTCAAATTCGCGCCGGCCGCGCCCGGGGCTAGCTAGATGTAGCGAGCTAGATGTAGCCCGGATTGAGCCAACGGGTCCGGCCCGAAGTGGCCGGCCCGATGACAGGCTCCGCGAAATCCGGGAGCTGCGTTTCAACATTCGATCGTTCCCGGGTTTCGCTACGTTCAACCCGGGCTACACGAGGGAGCGACCAATGCAAGTCTTGCTTTTCACACTGGGAATTCTCGTTGCCATTACCGCGCTTGGCACAGGTGCGCAGGCGCAAAATTATCCGTGGTGCGCGATCTACGGCGGCGGCAGCGCCGGCGGCGGCCGCAATTGCGGCTTCAACACCTTCGAGCAGTGCATGGCGACCATCAGCGGCATCGGCGGCAGCTGCCAGCAGAACACCACCTACCAGGGTCCCGCCTCGGCCAGTTCCAGCAGCACCAATTACCAGCAGCGCAAGAACTGGCAGCAGAAGTGGTAAGTCCGCGCCGCGGCTAAGTTCCGACCTTCAGCTCCGCAACCAAGCCGCGGAGCGCCGCCACCGTGCTGAGCGCGACGATGCGGCCGGTGCGTGGATTCTCCGACGGCACGTTCTCGATCGACATGGCAAAGCGCGCCGTGTCGGCGTCGACTTCGATGCGGTGGGTATTGCGATCGAGCGCCGGGTCGGCCCAGATTTCGAGCCGCGTTTTTTCCGGCCCGATGCCGGCAAGGCAAAGTGCTGCCGCGACATTGACGTTCTGCGGGAACCCGCGGGCGCCCTCGCCCGCCGTGCCGTCGAACACTTTGCGCGCGGTGTTGAGGCCTTTGAGCGAAATGCCGCGCTCGACCAGATAAGGCGCACCGTCGAGGCCGTTCGGCGGCTTGCGCGTGATCATGGTGACCGAATGGATGGTTCCTTCCGCCGCGGCACGCACCGCGTCGAGCCCGATCAACCCGCCGGTCGGCACCAGGATGCGCGCGCCGGTCTCCTTCGCCCGCGCCACCAGATCCCAGTTGTCGAGAAGCTGGCCGACGCTCAGCGGCATGAACAACTTGCCGCGCTCGATCACCGACGATGCCACCGCGCGGAACATGCCCGGCGGCAGGCATTCGACGACGAGGTCACAGGTTTCCACGAGCGCCTCGGCGGCAACGACTGGAATGCGACTGCCGACTTGCGGCAGATTGCGCCGCGCCTTGTCCTGATCGCGCACCGAGACGGCGGTCAGAACCAGGCCCGGGATGCCGGCCTCGATCCGCCGCGCCACGTCGAGGCCGACGGCGCCTAACCCGCCCAGTCCGACCTTGAGAGCCTCCCGCGCCACGTCCTATTCCCCGCGTTCCCCTACCCTGGCGGCCATCCGCCCGGCCCGGTACATTCCGTGTCTATGCGCCGGCCAGACGCCGCGCAACAGCCCGGGCGTCGTGCCGCCATGACCGACGAGATGAAGAGACATTTCATGACCAATATCAATCCGAGCACCTTCACCACGCGGCCGGAAATCGAAGGCACTTTCGGCGTGGTGACCACGACCCATTGGATCGCCACCGCCGTCGGCATGGGGATTCTGGAACGCGGCGGCAATGCCTTCGACGCCGGCGTCGCCACCGCCTTCACGCTGCAAGTGGTCGAGCCGCATCTCAACGGGCCGGGCGGCGATGTGCCGGTCATCGTCCATGACGTCAAGCGTGGCAAGACGGAAGTGATCTGCGGCCAGGGCGTGGCACCGGCCGGCGCCACGATCGCGCATTATCGCAGCGAAGGACTCGATCTCGTGCCCGGCACCGGGTTGCTCGCGGCCTGCGTGCCCGGCACCTTCGAGACCTGGATGATGCTGTTGCGCGACTACGGCACCCTATCGGTCGCCGACGTGCTCGCGCCGGCGATCGGCTACGCCCAGAACGGCCATCCGCTGCTCGAGCGCGCCAATTCCACCATCTCGACTGTCGCCGACCTGTTCCGCCAATATTGGCCGACCTCAGCCGCGGTATATTTGCCGGACAACACGGTGCCGGCGACCGGTTCGCTGTTCACCAACAAGACGCTCGCCGCCACCTACGCCCGCATCGTCAAAGAAGCCGAAAGCGCCGGCGGCGATCGCGTCGCGCAGATCGAGAGCGCGCGCAAAACCTGGTCGAAAGGTTTTGTCGCCGAAGCGATCGACCGTTTCTGTCGCACGCAAGAAATCATGGACACCAGCGGCCACAAACATCGCGGCGTCTTGACCGCCGACGACATGGCGCGCTGGACGCCGCATATCGAGGCGCCGCTCACCTACGATTATCGCGGCTATACGGTGTGCAAGACCGGGCCCTGGGGACAAGGCCCGGTGACCTTGCAACAGCTGGCATTGCTCAAAGGCTTTGATCTCGACGGGCTCGATCCGACCGGACCGGATTTCATCCATCTCCTCGTCGAATGCTCGAAGCTCGCCTATGCCGACCGCGAAGTGTTCTACGGCGATCCCGATTTCGTCGACGTGCCGATGGCAACGCTGTTGTCCGACGCCTACAACGCCGAGCGCCGCAAGCTCATCACCGAGAAAGCTTCGCTCGAACAGCGCCCGGGCTCGATCGAAGGTTTCGGCGCGGTGGTGAAGCTGCGCCGCGATGCCGGCCCGCACGCAGCCGGCGCCGGTGAGCCGACCGTGGGCCGGCTCGGCTCAGGCGAACCGACCGTCGGCCGGATGGGCAACACGCGCGGCGACACCGTGCATTTTGATATTATCGATACCGCCGGCAACATGATCTCGTCGACGCCGTCGGGCGGCTGGCTACATTCCTCGCCGGTGATCCCCGAGCTCGGCTTCTGCCTCGGCACCCGCGCGCAGATGTTCTACCTCGAGGAAGACCACCCGGCCGCGCTCGGCCCCGGCCGGCGGCCTCGCACTACACTTTCACCCACGATGGCGCTGCGTGACGGCGAGCCGTACCTCGCCTGGGGCTCGCCAGGCGGCGACGGCCAGGATCAATGGATCGCGCAATTCTTCCTGCGCCACGTTCACGCTGGCATGAATATGCAGGAGTTGATCGACGCGCCGGCCTGGCATTCCGAGCATTTCCCGAGCTCGTTCTGGCCGCGGACCGCGCATCCCGGCTTGCTAGTGGTCGAAGGCCGCGTGCCGAAAAAAACCGTCGACGAGCTCAAGCGGCGCGGCCACAAGGTCGAGGTCGGCCCCGACTGGTCGGAAGGCCGGCTCACCGCGGCATCTCGCGTCGGCCCGCGCCGCCGCGCCGCCGCCAATGCGCGTGGCATGCAGGGTTACGCGGCGGGGCGGTAGCATTCCGTCATTCCCGCGAAAGCGGGAATCCATAATCACCGTCCCCGAAATTAAGACCGGGGCTGTGGGTCCCCGCTTCCGCGGGGACGACGGCGGCTTATGCCGCTCCTAAGAACTCCATCAGCGCGGCGCTAAACGCCGTCGGTTGCTCCAGCGGCGACATGTGCCCGGAATTTTTGATGATCTTCAGCGTGGCGCCGGGGATCGACTGCACCATCCATCGCGACGCCTTGCTGCACACGTAATTAAGCTCGCCAACTGCGACGAGCGTCGGCGCCCGGACCGCTTTAAGCACGCCGGTCAGCCGGAACAATGATTTCCGCTTCGCCAAAACTTCGGACAGCGTAAACCGCAAGCCATCGATCGGCGTCGCGCGAATCAGGGCGGCCATGTGCTCGCGGCGCCTCGCTTTGCTTCTGGCGTAGACTTTGTACAGCTCGCTGCGCAGCATGTCGCAAACGAGCTCATCGATCTCACCTTGCCCGATCAACGCGCCCCAGCGCCGCGCCATGCCCTCGATCTTCACCGGATCGTCGGCGCCGGCACCGACGTCAGCGAGCACGAGACGGGACACGCGCTCCGGTTTACTGGCGGCCAGCGCCAAGGCCGGTCCGCCGCCCAGCGAGAAGCCGACGATCGCTGCTTGCGGTATTTCGAGGGCATCGAGCACGCCGACGAGATCGCGCGCCAGATGCGCGGCGGAATATTCCGTGGCGACGGCCGGCGCATCGGTTTGGCCATGACCACGCAGATCGTAAGCGATGACGCGGAAGCGCCGGCGCAGCGCCCTGATCTGGTGGAACCACATGCGCTTGCCGCAGGCGAGACCGTGCAGCAGCACCACCGGCGGCCCGTCGCCGGCATCGCTGACGGCAACGGCGAGATTGCCGACCTGGATTCTTGCCATGCCGCTGTCCCGATTGGCTTGAAGCAAATCTTATTGTCATTCCCGCGCAAGCAGGAATCCATAATCGCAACCGCCGAAATTCAATTTGAAGTGTCGGCGACTTCGTCGAGCGCGGCTGCGCCCGACGTCGCCGGCCAATATCGGCTGGATCGATAAAGCCTTGTCAGCGTCGCTTGACGATCCAGAACGTGCCGGTTCCAGGACGATACAGCGCCACGTAGTTCTTGTGTCCACTGTGCTCGTAGTCAAAGGCAAACGCTTGGTCAACGGGGCTCTTCAGGTCGTAACCCCCGATGCCGTTGCCCGGATCGCCCTGGTGGTAAACCGGAGCGAACGTACCGCCGGAATTCTTCAGTATCCAGAAGGTACCCGTGCCCGGCCGGTACAGCGCAACATGGTCGAGTTTTCCGCTGCCATCGTAATCGTAAGCAAAGGCCTGGTCGGCTGAACTTTTCAAGTCGTAACCCCCAATGCCGTTGCCGGGGTCGCCCTGGTGATAGACCGGTGCGAAAGAGCCGTTGGTGTTGCGGAGAATCCAGAACGTGCCCGTTCCGGGTCGGTACAACGCGATGTGATCCAGTTTGCCGCTGTGCTCGTAATCGAAGGCGAAGGCACGGTCGGCAGGGCTTTTTAGGTCGTAGCCCCCGATGCCGTTGCCGGGGTCGCCCTGGTGGTAGACCGGCGCAAAAGTACCGTTAGTGTTCTTCAGGATCCAGAACGTGCCAGTGGCTGGCCGATAAAGCGCGATGTGGTCTGTCTTTCCGCTATGGTCGTAGTCGAAGGCAAACGCACGGTCGGCAGGGCTTTTTAGGTCGTAGCCCCCGATGCCGTTGCCGGGGTCGCCCTGGTGATAGACCGGCGCGAAAGTACCGTTGGTGTTCTTCAGGATCCAGAACGTGCCAGTGGCCGGCCGATACAGCGCGACGTGGTCTGTCTTTCCGCTGTGGTCGTAGTCGAAGGCAAACGCACGATCGGCGGCGCTCTTTAGGTCATAGCCGCCAATGCCGTTGCCGGGGTCGCCTTGGTGGTAGACCGGCGCGAAAGTACCGTTGGTGTTCTTCAGGATCCAGAACGTGCCAGTGGCCGGCCGATACAGCGCGACGTGGTCTGTCTTTCCGCTGTGGTCGTAGTCGAAGGCAAACGCACGATCGGCGGCGCTCTTTAGGTCGTAGCCGCCGATGCCGTTGCCGGGGTCGCCCTGATGATAGACGGGAACGTATGGCGGCTTCGGATAGATCGTTGCGATGAACTGCGCATCCTGATTGTCAATATCGGTTCCACCGTTGACGGCGACACCGTCCTTCATGATCGTCGCCGGCAGCCAATAACACATGATCGATACCGGGTCCGCCTGCGCGGTGGCCATCAAGGCGGAGTTGTCGAGCGGCGTGAGAACCTGCGCAATCACCTGCTGCTGCGACCAGTTCTGGGTGGCCATGAAATATGCGATTGCCTTGTCGCGATCGATCCGGTCGACGATCTGCTGGCGAGTGTGCTCGTGCGGGCAACCCAGTGTGTGGCCGGTTTCATGCCGGACCACCCGGAAGAACTCGGAATCCGGCGTGTTCATCGTGAAGGAATCCAGATTTATCGTCGGCTGGCCGGCCGCAATATGCAGAATATCGTTACCGAGGTAGGACCAATAACCATCACCCGCCGTGCGGCTGATCCGGACCTGCGGGTTTGTGCCGGTCTCGACGAACGAAACATTGGCAAACTGATTCCATGCATTCATGTGCGAAAGAATGCGGGCACGAAGGTCTGCCGCCGGGTTGTCGAGAAAACCAACGGTAAGTTGAACACCGTTGCTTCCCCAGTATTTCGCGGTGAGGACCGCCAGATGTTCAGGTGGCAGGACGACGTCCTGAGGTGCCAGCTCCATCAAATGTCTTGCCGGCGCATTGGACGGGTTGATTTCAATGCTTTTAGCGGCGGCGGTTACCAGCAGTGCCGGGGCCAGTGACTTTATCGTGCAGATACAAGGAGCAGTGGTCTGTTTCGGTGCGGTGTCGGTCATGGTTGGTCACCCCTTTGCAAGTTATCGTCCAACGTTGCGTCGAAAGGTGCTGTGGCAGGCGGTTTCACGGGGGCGGGACACCCGAACTAATCGATATCCCAGCTCAAATTTGCCTCGGATGACATGCCCAAATCGATAGATTGGCGCCGCTACTCCGACGGAGTAGCCGGCCACTATAGCCACAATCTGAAGTTGATCAACTCAATATCGGGGCACTTTTAAACAATGCAGCGCGGCATCTAAGCCGCCACGGTGCCCAAAAATTCCTCGAATTCGCTGCGCAGCTTGGCGGTCGCGGTCTCAACCTCTTCGGTGGCCGCGAGCATGGTTTCCGCGGAGCTGCGGGTCTGGGTGACACCGCTGGCGACTTCGTCGAGCGCCGCCGTGATCGCCTTGGCGCCGGCCGCGGCGCTGGCGACGTTGTGGGAAATCTCGCCGGTCGCCGCCTCCTGCTGCTCGACCGAGCCGGCGACCGCCGACGTGTACTGGCTGATGTCGTGCATCCGTTGCGTGATGTCGCGGATCGCCGCCACCGCGCTCGTCGTCGAGCTCTGCACCGAGAGGATCTCGCGGGTGATCTCCTCGGTCGCCTTGGCGGTCTGCACCGCGAGCGATTTCACTTCCGAAGCAACCACCGCAAAGCCGCGCCCGGCGTCGCCGGCGCGCGCCGCCTCGATGGTGGCGTTGAGCGCCAGGAGGTTCGTCTGCCCGGCGATGTCCTGAATGAGCTTGACCACGTCGCCGATCTTGCCCGCGACTCGTGCAAGGGCTGCGATATCGTCATTGGTGGCGCCGGCATCGGCCACGGCCGAGCGCACCACGTCGTTGGCCTGCATCAGTTGCCGGCTGATCTCCTTGATCGATACCGACAGCTCCGTGGCCGCCGCGGCCGCGGTCTCGACGTTAACCGACGCCTCGTTGGAGCCGTGCACGGCGCCCTCGGTGCGCGTGAGCGTATGATCGGACGTGGTCAACAGCGTCTTCGCCGCGGCCTTCATCGCCGTCGAGCTTTGGCTGACGGTTTTCAGCACGCTCTCGACCCGGGCGCGGAACGAAACAATGGCGGCATCGATGACGCGGCGGCGGTCTTCGCGCTGGCGCAAGAGGTCGCGCTCGGTCTCCGCCGACAGTTGCTCGGTGACGTCGCTGTGGGTGGCGACCCAGCCGCCGCCCGGCATCGGCCGGCTGACCAGCATGATGACGCGGCCGTTGATGTGGTTGGTCTTGGTTTCGGTGCGCCCCTCCGCGACCTGCCGCAGACAATTGGCGACGTAGCGGTCCGCATCGCCGGAGAACGTGCCGGCGGCGATGCGGCAGCCGAGCAGTTCGCGCAGCGGCGTGCCGGCGCGGCTGAGCTCGGGCCGCAAGGCGTACATTTCGAGATAGCGGTCGTTACACAGAACGAGCCGCGCCGTGCCGTCGAACATGCACAGCCCTTGCGTCATGTTATTGAGCGCCGCGCGCAGCAACCGGCTTTGCGCCCGCCGCTGCCCGGTGGCGAACAGGCCGGCAATGGCGGCGGCGCCGAGCGCAAACGGCAACGCCATGACGGTGCCGGCGACGGCGGCGGAATTGTCCACCAGCAAGCGTGCGATCCAGCCCGGTCCGAAGAAGAGGAAGACTTGGAAGCCGGCGACAAAGCCGATCGCACCCGCCAAAACCACGAGTGGCCAACTGCGACTAGCCTTTGAAAGGGTTTGAGCGACAACCATTCGCTGTACGCCGGGCTCTAAGCGAGCAACGGTATGCGCGAACCCGTTGTTTTGAGGTTAAGGAGTGGTAGAGAAATCATTAACAAAGGCTGAGCGCGGCTGCGCCGGGACGCGGACCGGCGCGCTTAAGGGAGGAAGAACGATGAGATTTGCACCGAAGCTTGCATCTTGCGCCCTATTCGTCATTGCGATTGTGGGCGCCAGCGCAAGCCGCGCGCAGGATTATCCGACCCACCCGGTGCGCATCACCATCGGCTTCGGCGCCGGCGCGTCGGCCGATACGCCGGCGCGGCTGTTGGCGCAGAAATTCTCCGACGCGCTCGGCCAGCAGTTCATCGTCGAGAACAAGCCGGGCGCCGGCAGCAACGTCGCCGCCGAATATGTCGCCCGCGCGCCGAATGACGGCTACACGATTTTCATGGCGACGGCGGCGCAGACCAACTACGCCGGCATGACGATCAAACCGACCTACGACGTGGTGAAGGATTTTGCCCCGATCCTGCGTGTCGCTGCGGTGCCGACCATCCTGGTCGCCAATCCGTCGCTTGGCGTCAGCAACCTGAAAGAGCTGATCGCGCTCGCCAAGGAAAAGCCCGGCCAGATCTTCTATGCCTCGTCGGGCGTCGGCACCACGACCCACGTCGCCGTCGAGTTGATCAACATGACGGCGGGCATAAAACTCGTCCACGTGCCCTATCCGGGCAGCGCGCAGGCGTTGACCGACGTCGTCACCGGCCGCGTGCAATTGTGGATCGCGCCGGCATCGGCGGTGATTCAGCAGGTCGCCGAAGGCAAGCTCAAGGCCATCGCCGTGACCACGGCGCAACGCGCCAGCATCGCGCCCGACGTGCCGACCATGGCGGAAGCGGGCCTGCCCGGTTACGACCTCGGGCTGTGGTTCGGCCTGATGGCGCCCGCCGGCACCCCGGCGCCGATCGTCGACAAGCTTAACAAGATCGCCAACGACGCGCTGAAATCGCCCGACGTCGTCGAGCCGCTGCACAAGATCGGCATGGAGATCATCGGCGGCACGCCGCAGGAGTTTGCGGGCTATATCGAAAGCGAAGTGAAGAAAGCGACCGACGTCGCCACGGCCGCCAATATTCGGCAGTGATTTTGTAGGGTGGGTATCGCGCCCACCCTACGACGCAGCCGGAATCACCGGCAGCAAAAGATATGACGCCTTGTCGCCGCCGGCGTAGACCGTGTTGGTGGCGCCGGAATTGTAATCGGCGTGGTAATGCATGTAGTGGCTCGAACCCAAGCCGTCGCGCGGCTGCACGTCGAGGCGGATGCGGTGGCCTTTTTTGAACACCATGGAGGTCGGCCAGATTTCGACCTCGACCTTCACGATCTCGCCGGCCTTCAGATAAAGCCGCCGCTGGTGGCGGTGATACGGCCGGTACGGCAGCGAAAGCTCGGCATCGAGCTCGCGATGCGACACCCGCAGCCAACCTTTCGCCACCGGCACCGGCAGGCCCTGCTGGCCGGTCTCCATGACATCCTTGCCGTCGGCGTCGATGTTGCGCAGCGTGAGGAACAAATCCATGTCCTCGCTCGAGCTCGACACCCACAGCACCGCCGCGATCGGCCCGGTGATTTCGGTGTCGACCGAGAGCTTTGCCGTCTCCAGCGAAATTCCCATGCCCGGCCTGATGCCGCCGCCCATGACTTGCGATGAGGCGGCCGAGGTCGAGCCCATCGAGCCGAGGCTCGACGCGGCGTAGCTGCGCGAGCCGACCGCCGCCGGATTCTTCGACCTCGAGCGCGCCGGAAATCTCCGATTTCTCCGCGACCGGCTGCGACAGGTCGAGATAAAGCTTGGTCCAGCGCGTGCGCGCGAGCGGCCATTCGTTCTCGTACCGCCAGTCGAAGGCGTCGCGCGCCCTTGCGGATGGCGAGTTTCACCGGCGGCTCGTCCATCACGCCGTTGTCGATGTCTTTGAGCCAGTGATCGAAGAAGCGGATCTGATCGCGCCGTCCGTCCTCGGTGTAGAACGGATGCACGTGCGAGCCGAGATGCATGCGCAACTTCTTGTGCGGCGTCGCCGCGTGCATGAACGCTTCGGTATTGCCGCGCAGATGCAGGCCCATGCCCGACCAATTGCCGACGCTGAACATCGGAATCTTGATCTTGTCCCACTGCGCCTGCGCGCCGCGGAACGCGCCGCTGTCGAGGTTGTTGTGCAGCCAGAACGACAGCGTGTTGATCTGCCAGGCGTCGGGCAGGTCTTGCGATGCGCGGCCGAGCTTATGATGCAGCAGATGCGCGGTGTACCAGTTGGTCATGAACAGGCTCAGCAGGCCGCCGTGGTAACAGCGCATCGCGGTAGATATCGGCAAAGCCCTCCCAGGGAATGATCGCCTTCAATGACGGCGGCTGCAGATTGGCGGCGAACCACTGATTGATCGCGAAATAGGAAATGCCCAGCAGCCCGACCTTGCCGTTGCACCACGGCTGCGCCGCCGCCCATTCGATGGCGTCGTAGAGATCGACCGCTTCGGCGAGCGACCATGGCTCGTACTGGCCCGGCGATTTGCCGGTGCCGCGGCCGTCGACCCGCACGGCGGCATAGCCGCGCGGCACCCACCATTGCGGATTGACGGTTTCCCAGTTCATCCATTCGTTCGGCGCTTCGGCCAGGTTGTCCGGCACGATCCAGAGCTTGTCCTTCTGGTACGGCCCGAGATTGAGGATGGCGGGAAACTTGCCGTCGTCGTACGGCCGGAACACGTCGGCCTTGAGCCGCGCGCCGTCGCGCATCGTGACGTCGACGTCCTTGTCGACAACGACCGGATAAACCGGATCGTTGAGCGTTCGATCGCTGTTCATGGCAACGCTCTCACTCGGTCTCGATCTTCACTTCGCTGGTGATCTTGCGCCAAATATCCATCTGCCCCGCGAGCCAGGCTTTGGCGTCGGCGAGCGATGTGTTGGGCACGAGGTTGAAGGTCTGCTTCTTGAACGCCTCGACCACCGCAGGCTCCTTCATGGCCGCGACCGTGGCATCGAAAATCGCCTGCAGCACCGGCTGCGGTGTGCCCGCCGGCGCGAACAGGCCCTGCCAGGCGATGGTACCGACGCCGGGGAAGCCAAGCTCCTGCATCGTCGCCACGTCGGGAAAGTCCGGCAGCCGCGCATGATTGACCAAGGCGAGCGCGCGCAGGGTGCCGGCCTTCACCTGCGGCCCGCTGCTCGCCGCGTTGAGGAAGGTGACTTGGGTCGAGCCGATGAGCATGTCGTTGATGACGCCGGTGGCGCCGGCCTTGTTCGGAATGGCGATCATGTCGAGATCGCCGGCGCGCTTGGCGAAATAGGCCATGTCGTAGTGCGGATAGCTGCCCGGCCCGACCGTGCCGTAGCGCACCCGGCCGGGATTCTTCTTGGCGTAGGCGATCAGCTCGGGCACGCTTTTGGCGTCGAAATCCTTCGTCGTCGCCACCAGGAAGGCCGGAATATCGACCACATTGGTGATCGGCACCACGTCTTTCGCATAATCGATCTTGAATTTCTGCGGATAGATGATCGGCGAAATCGCGTTGGTGGAGACATTGCCGATCATCAGGGTGTAGCCGTCGGCGCCCGCCTTCACCATGTCCTCGATGGCGATGATGCCGAAGGCGCCGGGCTTGTTCTCGACGATGACCGACTGGCCGAGGCTCTTGCCCATCTGGTCGGCGAGGATGCGGGCGACGATGTCGGTCGCGCCGCCCGGCACGTAAGGCACGATGATCTTGATCGGTTTGGAAGGATACTTGTCCTGCGCCTGGGCAAAGCCCACACCCGCGGCCAGGCACACCAGCGACAGCGCAAAGATTCCCAGCCGCCTCATTGGCTCCTCCCGATTTTGTGAACGCGATGGTAGTAGAGCGCCTGCGGCGATGCTAGAGCCGGGAAGCTCACGGTCTTTCATGCTTCCGACACTTTTTTAACGGCAATGTCGCGGCGAATGCGGGGGAATTCTCGGATGCTACGGGGAGCGACGGCGGTGCTGCTCGGCGGTGCCCTCATCGGCATCGCCGCGCTCGGCGGCTGCGCCGACACCGGCCCGCCGCCGGGCCAGCCCAGCTTTTATATCGACCTGGCGACCACCGACGCCGTGCTCGACGCCAACGCGGCGCAATCGATGATCTCGGGCTATCGCAGCAATAACGGGCTTGGCGCCGTCACCCTCGATCCCGAGCTGATGCGGCTCGCCGGCGAGCAGGCGCGCGTCATGGCGGCGCACGACAAGCTCGATCACGACGTCGGCCGGCCGTTCCAGGACCGCATCCGCAAATCCGGCTTCGATGCCGCCGTGGCGGTCGAGAACATTTCCGCCGGCTATCACACCATGGCCGAAGCATTTTCCGGCTGGCGCGATTCGCCGCCGCACCGCGCCAACATGCTCAACAGCAACGTGACCAAAATGGGCATCGCCGCGGTCTACGCGCCGAAGTCGAAATACAAAGTGTTCTGGTCGCTGATCCTGGCCAAGCCGGACGAGAAGCGCGGCTAAACCATATCGAACATCTTTTGCCCGTAAGTGCCGCGCGCCTCGGCGGTTAGCGGCGCGACGGCGTCGCGGAATTTGGCGTGTTCACCCGCCGTCAGTTCGGTGATCTCGCAACCCTCGGCGAGGATCGCGGCGCGCGACGCGCGGTCTTCCTCGATGGCCAACTCGCGTTGGAAAGCGACGGCGCGCTTGATGGCGGCACGCATGGCGCGTTGCAAATCCTGCGGCCAGCCGTCGAAGGCCGGGCGATGCAAAAAAATCGGCCGCGAAATGTAGAAGTGGTTTGTCACGGTGTGGAAACGGTGAAACTTGTGCACGCCGTAGGTTACCGTGTTGGCGAACGGGTTCTCCTGGGCGTCGATGGTGCCGGCCTTGATCCGATCAATCGCCTCGGTCAGATCCATGCGCAGCGGGACGCAGCCGAGGAGCGCGAAGGTGCGCGCTTGGACCTCGCTCGGCAGCACGCGGATGCGCATGTCCTTGAGGTCCGGCGGCGTGCGCACGGTGCGCAGGCGGTTCGAGATCTGCCGAAAACCGTTTTCGAACCAGCCGAGGATGCGATAGTTCACGCGCGCTTCGATCTTGTCGCCGAGAAAGCGGCCGAGCGCGCCGTCCATGGCGGCGCGCGCCTGGTCGCGCTGCTCGAACAGGAACGGCAGATCGACGAAACCAAGCTCGGGCACGCGGTCGGTCAGATAGCTCGACGACTGGTAGCCGAGCGTGAGCACGCCGTCTTCGACCAGCCAGAGGATGTCTTCGGCGCGGTAACCGAAATCCATGATGTTCCAGACATACTTCACGTCGATCCGGTTGCCGAACTCGGCCGCCAACGTGTCGCCGATCAGTTTGAGCGCGCGCGAAAAGCCGGTCGTGGGCGGTCCGTAGCCGCCCATGCGGATGGTGATCGGATCGGTCATGGATTGGTGTCCCATCGGCGGCCGCGAGCTTCGCGGCGGCGCCGGTCTCATGACGGAAAAAGGCCGTTAAGGGAAGAGCCTGCGCAGGTTTGCCGCCATCAGCGGTGCATCTGGCTGCGCACGGCTTTGGCGGCGGCAAGCGCGGTGTTGCGCAACATTTCCAGGCGGCGGACGGAGGCGAACGAAATCTGCGGCCGCACCGCGATCAAGCGGTCGCACAGCGCCAGGCGCTCGCGCCAAATGTGGTCAATCATCGGGTGATTGGCCGTGGCACAGGAATCTGTGCGGACCAGCGTAGTGTCCTCGACAAGGTCTTCGGTCACCGCAAAGGTGAGCACGACGCCGGGCGAATGTTGGGCGAATTTCTCGTCATAGACGATCTTCCAGAACCACGCGGTATCGGCACTGCGCAGCGTGATGGTGATCGCGATGGCGCGGCCGTCGATGAAAATGCGATTGACCGCGACTTTGCCCTCCGCCGCCAGGCCGGCGACGGCTGCGGTGATGAAGCCGCGGATATCGTCGTCCAGGGCCGCGGCGGTGCCGGCTTTGCCTTTCCAGCCGCACGTTTCGAGCTTGAAGAAATCCTCGATTGCCCCGGTGATGGTTTCCGGCTCGGTCGCTGTGGTGAAC
Organism: uncultured Alphaproteobacteria bacterium; assembly: GCA_963821175.1. Lineage (GTDB taxonomy): Bacteria > Pseudomonadota > Alphaproteobacteria > Rhizobiales > Xanthobacteraceae > BOG-931. The sequence continues at coordinate 67,061 of CAWGCU010000012.1, read as the reverse complement.
AACAGCGCGCCGATGTCGCCCAAGCGCCGCACGTAGCGACGCAGCTCCTTGTGCTTGTGCTGACCGAGCGTGCGCTCGACATAGAACAGCCGATCGTCGTCCGGCACCAGCTGCGCGCGCTGGTGGGTATTGAAATCGGCGACCGGCATCTGCGCGCGCCTGACGATGGCATCGAGCGCGGTCGCGAACGGGCCTTCCGCGGGCAAAAACGGCAACAGCACCAATCCCGGCACTTCCGGATCGTCGGCGAGATGGGCGAGCCAAGCGGCGATGACCGGCTCGGCTGCTTCGCGCTCGACCAGCGGCGTGCCGAGTGGAGCATAAGGATGTGTCCAGCCGACCAGCACCGGCAGCTTGAGCCCGTAACGTCGAGGTTCGATCCGTCCGGGGAAGAAGCCCAGCAGCTCGCGCGGACTAGTGCCCGACCACACCAACAGCGCGCCGGCATCGCGGCCGAAGATTTTGGCTGCCTCTCGCGCGAAGGCCGGCTCGTAGAAGACGTTGGGCTCGAGCGCGCGGGCGGCCAACTCCCGCCATTCATCGGCGATCGATTCGAGCTCGGACAGGTTGCGCCACTCGACCGCGAGCAAATTGGCCGCATAGCGGTCGGCGACAGCGGCGCGGCGCGCGCTGGCAATCGCCGAGACTGTTGAGGTCTTTGTTGAATTCTTGGCCGTCATCGCCGCGCCTCAGGAACCTTTAGGGCGGCCGAAAACCAGGCAATGAAAGCCCAAGTGAAATTTCGCGATCAGGAACAGCCAGGCCAACTCGAAGACCAGCGCGATGGCGCTGGCGATCGCCGCGCCAATGGCGCCGAAATGCGGGATCAGCACGAAGCACAGCGCGACATTGAGCAGGAACGCGCCGGCATAGGCATGGGCGCAGCTGCGCCGTTCGCCGAGCATGTTGAGAAGCCGCTCGGCCGGCCCGACCGCGGCGCGCGCCAACAGCCCGATGGCGATGACGAACATCAGCGGATAGCCGGCGACGAAATCCTTGCCGAACATGCGCAACAGCGGCTCGCCGAGCAGCAACAAGATTGCGATCAAGGCGAGCGACGGCCAGAACGTCATGCGGATGGTCTGCGCCAGGAAATCGGCGAGCCGCTTGTGGTTGCCGGTGACGTGATACTCGGAGAATTTGTGCGCGACCGTCTGCGCCACGGCGAAGTAGATGAAAGCAACCAGCGCCATGATCTTGGCCGCGGCGTAATAGACCGCGACCTCCTGCGGTGGGCGGAACTGGGTCAGGATGATCACGTCGGAATAGGTGAGCAGGACGTAGAAGCCCTCGACCAGTGAGATCGGCGCCGAGGTGGTGAGCCAGGTGCGCGGCGCGTAGGCTTTTGGTCCCGGCTCGATCACGGTGGCGAGCCGCCGATTAAGGAACAAAGACTGGCCCAGCGTGCATGCCCACACCGTGACCAGGCAGACCAGCATAGTGGTGACGGCGTCCATCGGCAGGCCGGCCACATAGGCCAGGCCCATCAGCGCGATCAATGCGATCTGGCGCAGCACATAGGTCGGCGCCAGCGCCAGACGGATCCAGTTGTACGAGCGCGCAATGCCGCTCTGCACTTGCGCGATGGCAAATGCCGGCAGCGCGGCGCAAGCGAGACACAGCGGCAGGAAAGTCATTTTGTCGACAATGGGCGACAGCGTGACGATGCCGGCTGCCACGGCGGCGATCGCCACCGCGATGAGAAGCGCGAGCCCGCGGCCGCCGACGAGAAAACCGCGCAGCAAAGCGAGCTGCTTATGCTCGGTATATTCCGGGATGAAGCGCTGCGCCGCCGAGCCCAGCCCGACGTCGCTGACGCCGCCGATCAGCAGCAGCCAAGTCCAGGCGTATACGTAAATGCCGAATTCGTGGCCGCCGAGCCAGCGCGCCAGCATGATCTGCGCCACGAAGGCCAGGAACGCGGCGACGATGCGGATGATGAAGGCGGTACCGGCGAGCCGCCGCATCAGCGAGGAATCGCCACCGCCAGCAAACAGCGCGCGCCCGCGAGCGATCGCGCCGTTGAACTCTGCTTGCCGAGAGGTCAGCCAATGCGAACGCGGCGCTTGCTCGGAACCGATCGATGCCACAACGACCTCTGCGCCACTGGCGGCGCAACTCTAAGGAAAGGGCATCTTTAGCAACGATCCGTTAAGAATAGGTTGGAGGAAATTAACAATTGCTTCCCAACTCGAACTCAAGCCGGCGTCATTTCCGCGATCTTTTCGAGCGCCGTAGCGACCACACGGCGTTCTTCGGCGCCAAGCGCCGGCTGCGGTGGAACCGGATCGCCGACGTCGTAGCCCTGCAATTGCAACGCCGCCTTGATGCAGGCGGCGAGGTTGAAGCGGGCAAAGACTTCGTTGATGCGCCACAACGTGCGTTGCAAGTTCATCGCCTCCGCCCAGTGCCCGGCACGGCATAAATCGTAAAGCCGCACGCTTTGCCGCGGCACGATGCAGGCGGGGCCGGCCATCCAGCCGACACCGCCGATCAGCATGACGCAGGCGGGAATATGCGCCGACGCCGAGAACACTTTGAGCCCTTCGCAGCGATTGCCGATCGACAGCAGGCGCCCGGTATTGGTCGAGGCGTCCTTGATGTAGCGGATGCGCGGATGCGTCGCGAGCCGCGCGATCACGTCGAGCGACAGATCGGTGCGCTGGAATTGCGGATTGGTATAGAGCACGACCGGCACATCGACGGCGTCGGCGATGGCGCGGAAATAATCCTCAACCTGCGCATCCTTGAGCGGGAAATAGGATTCCAGGATGGCAAGGATGCCGTCAGCGCCGAGCTTATTGTAAAGCCGCGCCTGCGCGACAGCGTCCGCGGTCGCAGTCGCCGCAACGCCGGCAACCACCGGAACGCGGCCGGCCGCGGCCGCGATCGAGGTGCGCACGATCGCGGCGCGTTGCTCGTTATTGAGATAGGCGAATTCGCCGGTCGAACCGAGCGGCGTCACGCCATGCACGCCGGCTGAGATGAGATCGTCGATCAGCCGGCCGAGCACATCGGTGCAGACCTTGCCGCCGGCATCGATCGGCGAGATGAGATAAGGAAACACGCCATGGAAGTCGGGCATCAGTGCTCCTTGCGGCGCGCCATGGCGTCGGCCCACACGTTCGCGCGATCGTCGTCGAACACCAGCGCCGGATCCTCGGGCACATTGTACCAATCGCCGCGCGCGATCTCGTCGTCGAGCTGTGACGGTCCCCAGCCGGCATAGCCGAATGCGACCAGGAATTTGGCCGGTCCCTTGCCGTGACCGATGTCGCGCAGCACATCGGGCGCCGCGGTGAGCGCGACCTTGCCGTCGATATCGATGGTATTGGTGAGGTGATAGCCGGCGCCGTGGACGACAAAGCCGATTTCCGGACTGACCGGTCCGCCGAGATAGACGCGCACGCTGTCCGTTACTCCGGTCGCATCGAACCCGAAGGTTTGCAACAGGCCCGCGATCGGCCGCTCGTCGAGCGGACGATTGATGACAATGCCCAATGCGCCCTCGTGGCTATGTTGCGCCATCAAAATGACGGTGCGTTCGAACGGCGAGCCCTGCAATGCCGGCGCCGCAATGAGGAGTTGGCCCGCGAACGACGTCCGGCCTGACGTATCGGAATCGGTCGGCAACGCTGCATGGAGCACGCCCGCCGACAGCACGACGGCTGCGGCGGCCAAGATCCAATACTCAAAGTGCCAATGCCTATCGTCGCGCTGAAACACGGTTCACTCGCCACCCGGCAAGCCCTGCTTATCATTCTCCTAAGGCGAGACATCTTCAAGGACGCGGCCCTTGGTTTCAACCGCGAACAGTGCCGTCACCACCGCGCCGACAACCGCCACGGCGGCGAACATCAGGAACACCTTGCCGAGGCCGGAGCCCACGACAAGACCGACGATGCTCGGCCCCAGGATCGAAGCAAACCGCAACCAGGCCGTCGCCGTGCCGACCGCGACGGCGCGGACGCGCGTCGGATAAAGCTCCGGCGTGTAGACGTAGACGCCGATCGAAAGCACCGACACGAAGAAGTAGCCGCTGCTGACGAAGGCAAGCACGCGCTGCGGCGAATCCGGGCCGAGCACATAAAGCGCGCCGAGCGCGATGGCATTCATCGCGAAGGCGAACGCAAACCACGGTCGCCGCCCGACCCGGTCGATGGTCAGCGCGCAGGTCAAGGCGCCGCAGAAGCCGACCGCTTGCGTGATCAAGCCGTATTGCAGCGCTTGCTGCAGCGGCAACTTGAACACCGTGGAGTAGATGGTCGGCAGCCAGACCACGAGGCCATAGTTGAAGAAATAGGCGGAAAACCAGATCACCCAGACGACAAGCGTGCGGCGCAGATAGAGCGGGCCGAACAGATCTGACCACGACGCCGGCTTGCCTTCGCTGTGGACGATGGGTCGCGGCGCCGGCAGCGGCTGGCCGGTGGATTTTTCGGTCTCGCGCTCGATCCAGGCGAGCGCGGCTTGCGCTTCTTTCTGCCGCCCCCGCGTCGCCAGCCAGCGCGGCGATTCCGGCAACAGCCGCTGCAGGAAAAAGGCGACGAAGGCCGGCAGCGCGCCGATGATGAACATCCACTGCCAGCCGTACCGCGGCACGACATAGGCACCGACCAAGCCGGTCGAGACCAGACCGACGGGAAAAATCAATTCGTACAACAAGACGAAACGGCCGCGGCCCTTGGCGCGGGAGAGCTCGCTGATATAGGTCGCGGCGACCGGCACCTCTCCGCCCAAGCCGAATCCCTGGATGGTCCGCGCGATAATGAGCGACTGGTAATCCCACGCGAAAGCGCAGGCCAGACTCATGACCGCAAAGATCAAGATAGACCAGACGATCGCCGTGAGCCGACCGTAACGCTGGGCGACCCAACCGAAGAACAACGCGCCGGCGAGCTGGCCGAGATAGCCGGCGGCGATGAGATAGCCGATTTGCGGGCCGTTGAGCTTCCACAACGGCACCAGCACCGGCAGCACGAAGGCGATGGCCAACGCATCGAAGGCATCAAAGAACGTCGCGACGCCAATGATGATCCGCGTCCGCACATGCCACCACGAGATCGGCATCCGCTCGATCCGCGCAACGACGTCGTCGATGCTGCCGTCGCCAGGCGCAATGGTTTCGCTCATTATTCCCCTCCCCCATTTTCTTTCTTCCCCTCCCCCTTGTGGGGAGGGGTAGGGGTGGGGGTCGCGAGGTAATGCGCCGTCGTCGACGCTCTCACGCTACCTCCCGACCCCCCACCCTGCCCTCCCCCACAAGGGGGGAGGGAAAATTCAAACAAACTGCAACGCGATGCCGCCGAGCTGGCCGAAGTCGGCGTGCAGCGTATCGCCTTTGCGCGCATGGACCACGCGGGTGAACGAGCCGGCGAGCACCAAGTGCCCGGGCTCGAGCGCCACGCCGTGCTGGCCGAGCTTATTGGCGAGCCAGGCGACGCCGAGCGCCGGATGACCGAGCACGCCGGCGGCGACGCCGGTCTCTTCGATCTCGGCGTTGCGATACATGATGCCGCCGACCCAGCGCAGGTCGACGTCCATCGGCCCGACCGGGCGGCCGCCGATCACAATGCCGGCGGCGGCGCCGTTGTCCGACACCGTGTCGAATATCTTGCGCGGATCCTGCAGCCGCGCATCGACGATCTCGAGCGCCGGCACGACATATTCGGTGGCGCGTAGCACGTCGGTGAGCCCGACGCCGGGACCTTTGAGCGACTTGCCCATGATGAAGGCGAGCTCGACCTCGACGCGGGGCAGGCAGAAATTCTCGTGCTTCACGCTGGCGCCGTCGGCGATCATCATATGGTCGAGCAGATAGCCGTAATCCGGCTCGTCGATCTGCGAGGAGCGCTGCATCGCCTTCGAGGTCAGCCCGACCTTGTGGCCGATCAGCTTGGCGCCGCCGGCGATCTTGCGGTTGGCGACCAAGGTGGAGATCGCATAGGCATCCTCCATGGCGATGCCCGGCCAGGTTTTCGACAGCTGAACGGCTTGCTTGCGTTCCTTCTCCGCGGCGATGAGGATATCGGCGGCCTTGTTGCGATCGGCTTCGGACAGCATGCGTGGCTCCCCCCTGAACTCACTTTAGTGGTCGCATGATCTTTTCCGAAAACCGGAATCCGCTTTTCGGGATCATGCTCGAGGGCGCCGAACCTAGCACATTTATAGTGAGGCGATGCGCGGTCGCGGCGGCGCTACCGCGTCAGCGGCACGCGGCGCGCAGGATGACGGTGACGTCCTTGCACTCGCCTTCGACGGGAGGACGGCCGGAAAGCATGACTCGGGCCGGACATTCCTGCGAGGTGCTGATGTCGAGCGGCTGGCCGCTGTCAAAACCCTTGGCGCGGCAGGAAGCGGTCGCCGTGGTCTGGCAGTCGGGCGCGCCATTGCCTGCAACCTGACAGCGGTCGTGAAACTCGATCACCCGCGTCACTGGCAGCTTCACCACCGCGGTCGCGGCGTCCTTGGTGGCTTGCGCCGCGTCTTTGAGCGCCCGCTCGGTTGCCGCCGAGGCCTCCTTGGCCGCTTGATTCTGCTGCTTGTTGTAGTCGTCGAGCTTGTCCTTGGCGTTCTTCATCTTGGTGTTGAAGTCGCCAAAGCTGTCGTTCCACCAGACCTCGAGCTGATGCAGGAAGCCGGGTTTGTTGGCCGGCGGCGGCGTTGGAAGTGCGCCTGGGACCGGCGCTTGCTGCACCGCACCCGCGCCCGCCGGTGCTTGGCCGTCATCGGCGCGGGCAGAGCTGACCATTACGGCCGATAGCGCCACCGCGATCGGCACGACAATGGCCGCCGCCCAAAACAACCGTGAAATGCCTGACCCCGTCATGGTGCCGAATTTTGACCCGAAATAAGGTCAAAATACGCGCAAGGCAGGCCCCAGGCCAACCCCGGTGGCGGTCAGATCGGCTGCTTAGTTTCGGCGTCTCTCGCGCCAGCGCGACCAGACGAACCAGGCAAAGCCGGCCACCAGCACGGCAGCGATGACGGCATCGAAGTCGTGGAACAGCTTGCGCAGCGTCGGGTCCGAATTCCAGCGCGCGCCCAGCACATAGCCGATGTAAGCGAGCGCAAAGCACCACGGCCAGGAGCCGAGGAACGTGTAGACCTGGAATTTCAGCATCGGCATGCGCGCGAGGCCGGCGGGAAAGGCGATGAACGTCCGCACCACCGGCAGGAGCCGGCCGAAAAATACCGTGGCCGAGCCATAGCGCAGGAAAAACGCGTCGGCGCGGTTGAGCTCGGCAGGGCTGATCAGAATGTATTCGCCCCAGCGCTCCAACACCGGCCGGCCGCCATAGGCCGCGACATAATAAGCGATGGTCGAGCCGAGATTGCAGCCGAGCGCGCCCGCGGTGGCGACGCCGATCAGGCTGAGTTGCCCGGTCGACACCAGATAACCGGCGAATGGCATGATCACTTCCGACGGCAGCGGAATGCATGCCGAACTCGATCGCCATCAGAATGACGATGCCGAAATAGCCGGTGGCCGAGATCACCGCGACGATCCAGGACGCGACCGCCGAAATGATCTGGTCAATCATCGCTCAAATCTTGGCTGAGGTGTTGGCTTGGAGAGATCAGCGCCGCTTGCGGGCGCGGCGGCCTTCGAGGATGACGACCTTCCGGCGCGAGGTGTCTTCGACGAGCTTCTTCGGCACCTTCTCGGCGATGCCGAGGAGCCGCTCGCGGCGGTCCATTTCCTTCCAGACGTCGTCAGGACGGATGCCGGACGAGATCCACAGCACGACGAGGTTGTAGATCAGGTCGGCGCTCTCTTTGACGACGGCGTCGCGGTCGCCATTCATGGCGTCGATGACGACCTCGACCGCTTCTTCGGCCAGCTTCTTCGCCATCTTGCTGCGGCCCGAACGCAACAGCCGCGCCGTCCGCGACGTCGACGGATCGTCGTGGCGGCAGGCGAGCGCGGCCTGATAGAGCCGTGAAATCGAATCAGTCATGGCCCATCAGAATAGCGCGATCTTGTCGCTATTGTGTTAATTCTGCCCGACAGACCCCAGAGCTAGGGGCATGGCCAGGGGCAGCTAGGGGTCATTCGCCCTGCGCCAGGAGGCTCGCATTGCCGCCGGCAGCGGCTGCCTGGCCGGCCCGTGCCCGCCTCAGCGTTTCCAGATCGAACTTTTTCATCTGCATGATGGCGGTCATCATGCGGTCGAGGCTTGCGCCGTCTGTACCGGTCAGCATTTGCGGCAATTCGGACGGCACGACTTGCCAGGACAGGCCGAACTTGTCCTTCAGCCAGCCGCACTGACCTTCGTGGCCGCAGGCGGACAGCTTGCTCCAGAAATAATCGATCTCGTCCTGCGTCTCGCACATCACCTGGAACGACACCGCCTCGTTTAATTTGAAATGCGGGCCGCCGTTGAGCGCGGTGAATGTCAGCCCCTCGATCTCGAAGGCGACGACCATGATCGAGCCGGCCTCCTTGCCGTGCACGTCCTGGCCGGCTTTGCCGTAGCGGCTGATCTGCTTGATCGCAGAATTCTTGAACACCGAAGTGTAGAATTTCGCGGCGTCTTCGGCCTGGGTGTCGAACCACAGGCAGGGGCTGATCTTCTGTTTGATCGTTGCCATGTTTCACTCCACGCTGGGAAACGATTTCGCAATCCGCTGCTATTTCGCTTCCGCCAAATACGCCGTGAGCCGCTCGAACGTGCCGCCCCAGCCACCACGCATACCTTCGTGCGCGGCTTCGAAGGTCTTTTGCTCTTCCGCCGTCGCGTCAAGCGGCGACCAGCGCAGCGTCAATCCGGTCTGACCCTTGAGCGGCTCGTCGAACGTAACGGTGGTGAGCAATTTGAGCGGCCAGGTCGGACTGAGCGGATGCCGCGTCAGGCCGCCGGCCTCATCGGAAAAAGAGTGCTCCCACACCAGCCGTTCCGGCGCGACGATCTCGCGATACACGAACTTGGCCCACATGACGTTGCCGGCCGGATCGCGCATGGCACCGTGATAGGTGCCGCCGACGCGAAAATCCATTTTCGAGGCGACGACGACGGAGCCCTTCGGGCCCCACCATTCCTTCATGTGCTCGGGATCGGTGAAGGCCCGCCACACCAGTTCGCGCGGCGCATCGAACACGCGCGAGATGACGAAGTCGGTGCTTTTCGTTGCAGTATTCATCATTGCCTCCACCGGTTACGCGCCGTCGGACGTTGCGTTTACTTCTTTTCGACCAGGATCATCCAGCCGACGCCGAACTTGTCGGCGACCATGCCGAAACGCGACGCGAAGAACGTTTCCGCAAGCGGCATCTGCACCTGGCCGCCCTCGGCCAGCGCGTTAAAGTGGCGCTCGCCTTCGGCGGCATCGGGCGCGGTGATGGTCAGCGCGAACCCTTGAAAATTCGGCTTGCCGAGGCAGCGGCCGTCGGACACCAGCAGCTGGGTATCGCCGACGTGCACGGCGGCGTGCATGATCTTGTCATGGCTGCCCGGCGAAATCATCGACTGGTCCGGCGCGTCCTTGAAGCGCATCAGCATGTCGACTTTGGCGCCGAGCACCTTCTTGTAGAACTCCAACGCCTCTTCACAGCGGCCATCGAAGAACAGATACGGTTGAACTTGCATGTTTCCCTCCTGAGGTTACGAACTCAAACCCGATCGTTTGCTGCGTCTCTTCCGAGGACGAAGGGCGGAACGGCGTTCCGACACCCGAGGACGAAAGACTATGCCTCATTTCGACAGACCCGCTGACAAAAACCCGTGAGGTTCCAAACCCTAACCCTGTGCCGCGACATAGTCGGCCAGGCGCGCCATGGTCTGCACCAAACCCTCGCCGGCGCCGTACTCCTTGATCACTTGGTCGCGCTCGGCCGCCGACGGGAAAACGCCGCGCCAGGTCATGCGGGTCCGGCCGCCCAAATCCTCGAAGACGACGGTCTGGCTGAATCGCACCGGCTCGACGTCCTCACCGCCGTCATGGCGATAGACGATGCGCTCGGGCGGCACGATCTCGTCGAAGACGATGCGGTTTTGATAGTCGCGGCCGTCGGGGCCGTGCATGACGAAGCGCCAGACGCCGCCCGGTCGGAACTCGAAGCGCGACGTGGTGGTGGTAAAACCGTTCGGGCCCCACCACTGCGCCAGATGCTTTGGATCGGTCCAGGCCGCGAACACCAGCTCGCGCGGCGCGTCGAATTCGCGGATGCCGATGATCGAGCGCGGATCGCTTTGCAGGTCGAGGCTACTTTTTACGGCCATGTTTTTTACCCTTGGCTTTCGGCGACTTGGCTTGCAGAACTTTCAGATAGGCGTCGAGGCGATCAAAACTCTCCTCGAAGAAACGGCGATAGTTTTCGAGCCAGTCGTCGATGCCCTTCAGCGCCTTTGGTTCGATGCGGCAGGGGCGGAATTGCGCTTCGCGGCCGCGCGTGATCAGGCCGGCGCGCTCCAGCACCTTGAGATGCTTGGAGACCGCCGGAAGGCTCATGGCGAACGGTTTTGCCAGTTCCATGACCGAGGTCTCGCCGAGTGCCAGGCGGGCCAGGATGGCGCGGCGGGTCGGATCGGCGAGCGCGGAGAAGGAGGCGTCGAGGTTTGTCATGAACCATCCGGTTAAATAACCGGATGGTTTAATACAGAGCCGCCTGGACCTCGTCAAGCAGAAATCGGGTGGCTACTTTCAAACTGATCGAGTGGCGGCCTTGATCGCTTGGATGCTGGTTGTTCGCGTTGATGATCTTGTCAAGGACGGCGCGAAGCGCCGCCGCCTCCGGCGGTCTGCGATCCTTGACAAGATCATCAACGCGAACAGAGTGCCGTCCAAGCGATCAAGGCCGCTTTCTGGGCCTGCAAATATATTGACCCCAGCACACACACCGGCCCAACAAGTCACGATCAATAATGACGCAGTCTCAGGCCGAGCGCCGCGCGCCCTGCGCCGCCGGAACCCGAGGGCCGGCGAACACCGCGGCATCGGGCGCCACCGCGGCCGGGCGCAGCGTTTCCGCAAAGCGGTCCGCGAGCTGATCGAGCGTGTCGTTCGCCGCATTCTCGCGCACGAAGACACCGCCATATACCACGGGCGGCGGCGGCAGCGGCCCGTCGTCCCAGGCTTCGACGCCGGCCGGGATGCGGCTCCTCGGCACCAGCATGACGCCGACGCCGGCGGTGACGGCGCTGCGCAGCGACTCGGCATTGGTGCCGCGGAACACCAGCTCGCCTGACATATCGGCCTTGGCCAGCGTCGCGAGAGCGACGCGATGGCACATGCAACGATCCTTGTAGCCGATCAGCGGGATCGGGGCTGAGAGATCAAGCGTCGTGGTCTTGCCGCGGACCCAGGCGAGCTCTTCGGGCCAATAATGGCGCGCCGCACCCTCCGGCTCGTCGGGGACCAGCGCCACAACGATATCGAGCTCATCTTGCTTGAGGTATTGCAGCAAGCGCCGCTGGCCGGCGCCCTGCACGGCGAAGCGCAGATTCGGCCAGCGCGCGCGGGTCGACGCCAGCATCGCGGTGAGCTCTTCGCCCATGCAATCCTTGCGCACGCCGATGCGAACGAGTTGCGCTCCCGCATTGGGGCTGGCGATCTGCATGATGTGATCGTTGACCGACAGCATGCGGCGGGCGGAATCGATGACATGCTGGCCCATCGGCGTCAGCGCGACGCCCGGCGCGCTCTTGTCGAACAGATCGACGCCGAGCAGCGATTGCAGGCGCCTGATCTGCGCGCTGATCGCCGGCTGGGTCATGCCCTGGGCCTTGGCGGCGCGCGTAAAACTGCGCTGCTCGACGACCATGACAAATGTGCGCAAGAGGTCGGTCGGAATATTGGTCATGCGCGTTCGCTTCTCAAATCCGATGCCGCCCCCGGCCTGCGAACGGTCGGCGGCAAGCCGCCGGGGTCGCCCGCAGGTTGATAGTCTCATCTTTTCGGGTGCTGTGCGACCGGAAATCCGGGCAACCGCTTGCGGCACTTTATTGTCATAATCAGCTCGCCGCGGCGCTAGATTGCCGGAGTTTCAGGCTGGAATCGCACCATGTCGTTCGCCCGCGTCTATCTTCGCGTGCTTGGCCTGCTCAGTGCCGACGCCCCGCTCGCGGTGACGCTGGCGGCCGCGAATATCGCGCTCGCCGCGGCGCAATTCGTCGAGCCGGTGCTGTTCGGCCGCATCGTCGATGCGCTCTCCGGCGCGCTGCCGGCCGGCATCCGGCCGGCGGCCTTGGCATTGGCGCCGCTGCTTGGCGCCTGGGTCGCGTTCGGGCTGTTCATCATCGTCGCCGGCACGGTCATCGCCTGGTTCGCCGACCGGCTGGCGCATCAGCGCCGCAACCTGGTGCTGGCGGATTATTTCGAGCACGTGCTGCAGCTGCCGCTGGCCTATCACACCGGCGAGCATTCCGGCCGGCAGATGAAGATCATGCTGTCGGGCACCGACACGCTGTGGTGGCTGTGGGTGTCGTTCTTCCGCGAGCATTTCGCCGCTTTCGTCTTCATCGCGCTGCTGTTGCCGGCGACGCTCGTCCTCAACTGGCGGCTGGCGCTGCCGCTGATCGGGCTGTGCGTCGGTTTCACCATATTGACCGTGCTGGTCATGCAGCGGGCCTACGCGATGCAGCGCACGGTCGAGCAGCACTATTCGGATCTCGCCGAGACCGCCGCCGACGCGCTCGGCAATGTCGCGCTGGTGCAGAGCTATGCCCGCGTCGAACTCGAAGTCTCGCTGCTGCGCAGCCTGGTGGACTCGCTGTTGCGGGCGCAGATGCCGGTGCTGTCGTGGTGGGCCGTAGCCAATGTGCTCACGCGCGCCGGAACCACGCTCACGCTGCTGGTGATCCTTTTGGTCGGGACTTATCTCAAGCTGGTCGGGCTTGCTTCGGTCGGTGAGATCGTCAGCTTCATGAGCATCGCGGCGCTCTTGATCACGCGGCTCGAGCAGGCGGTCAGCTTTGCCAACCGGCTGTTCGTCGATGCGCCGCGGCTGTCCGACTTCTTCGGCGTGCTCGATACCGTGCCGTCGGTGCGTGACCGGCCGGGCGCGGTCAATCCCGGCCGCGTGCACGGCCATGTCGAATTCGAGGACGTGTCGTTTTCCTATGACGGCAAACGTCCCACCGTCGTCGATTTGACCTTCAAGGCGCTGCCCGGCGACAGGATCGCGCTGGTCGGGCCGACCGGCAGCGGCAAGTCGACAGCGCTGGCGCTGCTCTATCGCGCGTTCGATCCGCAATCGGGCGCGATCGCGATCGACGGCACCGATATCCGCGACCTCAAGCTGATCGGGCTGCGCCGCAATATCGGCGTCGTGTTCCAAGAGACGCTGCTGTTCAACCGCTCGATCGCGGAAAATTTGCGCGTCGGCAAGCCGGACGCCACCGACGCCGAAATCCGCGACGCCGCGGCCCGCGCCCAAGCGCTCGAATTCATCGAACGCCACGACGGCGGCCTGCAAGCGCCGATCGGCGAACGCGGACGGCTACTCTCCGGCGGCGAGCGGCAGCGCCTCGCCATCGCACGCGCGCTGCTCAAGGACCCGCCGATCCTGATCCTCGACGAAGCTACCAGCGCGCTCGATCCCGTAACCGAGCAGCGCGTCAATCTCGCGCTCGACGAAGTGATGAAGGGCCGCACCACGTTCGTCATCGCGCATCGCCTCGCCACCGTGCGCCATGCGACGCGGATTTTGGTGTTTCAGAACGGACGGATCATCGAGACCGGCACGTTCGACGAACTTGTCAAGCGCGGCGGTTTTTTTGCTGAGCTGGTGCGCGCGCAGTTTGCGCCGTCTTAAAGCTCACGTCGCGTAGTCCGGCTCGTTGCGGTCGAGGATGCGCTTGAGCGCGTTGAAGTGCCGTTGCGCCGGCGTCGGGCCTTCGTAGAAGCGGTTGCCGCCGATGTCGCGTTGGGTTTTTTCGACCACCGCCTTGGGCAGCTCTTTGAGTCTTTGTCCGGTCCACATGGCGTAGATCTGAACCTGCGCCGCGCGCTCGATGTAGTAGAGCCGGTTATAGGCATCGGCCACGGTGTCGCCGAGCGTGGTCACGCCGTGATTGGCCATGAACAGGAGCGTATGGTCGCCAATCACCTTGGCGAGGCGCTCGCCCTCCTCGGGCTCGAGCGCCGGGCCGGTATATTCGTCGTCATAGGCGATCTGTCCCATGAGCCCGACCTCGGTTTGGCCGATCTCCTTGATGCGCGGATCCTCCAGACGCGTGAGCGCGCTGACAAAGGGCATGTGGGTGTGAAACACCGCCTTGGCTTGCGGCAGCGCTTTGTGAATCGGCGCGTGAATGCAGTAGCCGGATCGCTCGACGTCGCCTGAGCCGCGCTTGACCTCGCCATCGTCGATGCCGACTTCCATGAACGAGGAGGCCGTGACCTCCGACCAATGCATCCCGAACGGGATTTGGTAGTAGCGGTCGCTGCGGCCCGGCACCATCAAGGTCAGGTGATTGAAGATCCCCTCGCTGAAGCCGTGCATGTAAGCGAGGCGGTGGGCTGCCGCCAATTCGACCCGGGCATGGCGTTCCTCGGCGCTCCAATCGTTGAGCCCTTCCGGCGCGACTCTGACTTGCATGGCACCCTCCTGTTGATTCCGTTTTTGTCCGCGTCACGAGGCGGCAGCTAGCGCAGCCGCTCCAAAATACTCACGTAATTCGCCACCGCCGTACCGCCCATGTTGAAGACGCCGCCGAGGCGCGCATCCTTGACCTGCATGTCGCCGGCTAAGCCGGTGAGCTGCATGGCGGCGAGCGCGTGCATGGAGACGCCGGTGGCGCCGATCGGATGGCCTTTGGATTTGAGACCGCCCGACGGATTGATCGGCAGCTTGCCGTCTTTCGCCGTAACCCCCTCGGCGATGACGCGGGCACCCTGCCCTTCCGCCGCCAGTCCCATGGCTTCGTATTCGATCAATTCGGCGATGGTGAAGCAGTCGTGCACCTCGGCGAACGATAGATCAGTGAGACCGATACCGGCCTGCGCCAACGCACGCTTCCACGCCACCGCGCAGCCTTCGAACTTCAAAATGTCGCGCCGCGACATCGGCAGGAAATCCTGCACGTGCTCGGCGGCGCGGAACACGATGGCCTTTTTCATTTTCAGCGCGGTCTCGACGTCTGTGAGCACGATGGCTGCGGCACCGTCGGAGACCAGCGAGCAGTCGGTGCGCTTGAGCGGGCCGGCAACGCGCGGGTTCTTGTCGCTCTCGGTGCGGCAGAAATCGTAGCCGAGATCTTTTCGGATCTGCGCGTAAGGATTGCCGACGCCGTTCTTGTGGTTCTTGGCGGCGATTTGCGCCAGCGCGTCGGACTGGTCGCCCCAGCGCTGGAAATAAAGTCCGGCGATCTTGCCGAAAATGCCGGCGAAGCCGCCATCGATGTCGGCCTCCTCGCGCACGTAAGAAGCTTTCAGCAGGTTTTGGCCGACCTCGGGGCCGGCCGTGGTCGTCATCTGCTCGGCGCCGACAACGAGCACGATACGGGCGGCACCCGCCGCAATCGATTTCAAGCCCTGATGCACGGCCGCGGAACCGGTGGCGCAGGCATTCTCCACGCGCGTCGCCGGCTTGAAGCGCAAGTCGGGCGAGGCCTGCAGCACCAGCGAGGCGGTAAAATCCTGCGCCGAGAAGCCGGCATTGAAGTGGCCGAGCACGATCTCATCGACGTCGCTCGCCGTAACGCCGGCATCGGCCAGCGCTTCATTGGCGGCGCGCACGATCAGGCTCTCGACGGTTTCGCCGGAAAGCTTGCCGAAGGTGGTGTGGGCCCAGCCGACGATGCAAGCAGTCATGATCGCTCCCTACCCCGTGATTGCCGAATTTCCGTCGCTTTTCCCAGGCTTTAAGCTTGCGGCCATCCACCCGGGCGTTACAAGGATAACCGGATTCGCCTTTGCCTTCGACCCGCCATACCGGCTAGATAGTTACGCCCCCACGCTTCGTGAACCTACCCTTCGCTCAACCGAACGGACCGCGACACGTGTATGCAATGACATCTCTCCGGGCGCAGATGCTCGGCATCGCTTTCGGCCCAATTGCTGCGGCAACGTTCGCGGCGGCGGTCCTGGCGGCGACGCCGGCCTGGTCGGGGGCTTCGATCCTCATCGATGCCGACAGCGGCAAGGTGCTGCGCGCCGATAACGCGACCTATCCGTGGTATCCGGCGTCGACCACCAAGCTGATGACGCTCTACATGGCCTTGAGCGCGGTCAGGGACAATCGCATCACCTTCGACACGCTGTTCACCGTCTCGCGCAACGCCAATCTGCAGGCGCCGGTCAAGATGGGCCTGCCGGTCGGCACGCAAGTCACCGTCGACAACGCGCTCAAGATGATGATGGTGAAATCGGCCAACGACATGGCCGTGGTGGTGGCCGAGGGCGTCGGCGGCTCGGTCGACGATTTCGCCCAACAGATGACCGACACCGCGCACAAGCTCGGCATGTCGGAATCGAATTTCGTCAATCCGAACGGGCTGCCGGCCGACGGGCAGATCACCTCGGCACGCGATCTCGCCATTCTCGCCCGCGCGCTGATCCGCGAATTCCCCGATTACAGTTTCTATTGGCACGTGCCGGCGATCAAGTTCGGGCGTCGCATCGTTCGCAACTACAATCCGCTGCTCGGCCGCTATCCCGGCGCCGACGGCATGAAGACCGGCTTCATCTGCGCCTCCGGCTTCAATCTCGTCGCCACGGCGACGCGCAACAACAAGCACCTGATCGCCGTCGTGCTCGGCGCGCCGTCCGGCGCGGCGCGCGCCATCAAGGCCGCCGAAATGCTGGAAAGCGGATTCTCGCAAAATCCGCTGTCCTGGCTGACGCCGTCGCTGGGCATGGTCGATGCGCTGGCGCCGATGGACGTCGCGCCGCCCAATCTTCAGGAACAGACCTGCGGCAAGCATCGCCGGCGGCCGGCGGCGGAAGACGAGGATATGGACGCCGACAGCGACAATAGCCAGCCGGCTGCTGCCGCCGCAAGCGAGACCCGTTCGCTGCTGTTGTCGGCGCTGCGGGCGCCGACCAATCCGGTCCTGCTGTCCGATCTCGGTCCGGTGATGCCGGTCGTGGTCTATACCGGCCCGACCCGCTCGCCGTCGCAGCTCGCCACGCTCTCCTCCGACGTTGCCGCCGATCCCGACAACCCGAAAAAGAAAACCAAGCACAAGACGACGGCGGCACGCTCCAACGACGATGCGGCGGCGCCCGAGAAGCCGGCAAATAAGAAGTCCATCGTCGCCAAGCCGACCGAAGCCAAGCCGATCGAAGCCAAGCCGACGGCGAAGCCGACTGACGGCAAGACGGCCGCGCAAGCGGGCGCGCCAACGGCGGTGCCGAAGAAGCAGGCCAAACCTAAACCGGTCGCGCAGCCTCCCGGGTAATAATGCCATCTCGTCATTCCGGGGCCGAGCGTAAGCGAGGAACCCGGAATCCATACCCCCTGCGATTCAACTGCGACTCGACCCTTCAAGAACCTCAACTATCGTGATTATGGATTCCGGGTTCGCGCTTCGCGCGCCCCGGAATGACGTGTGCTAGAACAGCACCCGCACGGGAGCGAACGAATTCATGCCTGACAAGATGACCATTGCCGCGCTTCAACAGATGAAGCGCGACGGCAAAAAGAGCATCGGCGTCGTCGCCTGGGATTATCAGATCGCGCGCATCGCCGACCGCGCCGGCGTCGATTTCATCTCGGTCGGCGATTCGGTCGGCGTCAATCTGTGGGGCCGCGACGAAGTGCTCGAAGTCACGCTCGACGAGATGCTGATCTGCTGCCAGGCGGTGCGGCGCGGCACGGCGCGCGCGCTGGTGAGCTGCGACATGCCATTCGGCCCGGTGCAGCAGGGCATCGACAGCGCGCTCGCCGCTGCGTTGCGCCTGATGAATGACGGCGGCGCCGACATGATCAAGGTCGACGCGGCGGCTGACTTTCCCGACGTGGTGCGCGCGCTGGTGCGGGCCGGCGTGCCGGTCTTCGCCCAATTCGGGCTGACGCCGCAGACCGCGGGCAAATACGGCATTCCCTATAGCGCGCAGAATTCGCCGCAGGCGCAGGCCACAGCCGAAGCGGCGGAAAAACTCGTCGCCGAGGCAAAACTTCTGGAAGACGCCGGCGCGGCGCTGCTCGACTTCACCAATTCCGGCCCGGTCGCCGGCTCAGCCGTCGTCAAGGCGGTCAAGATTCCGGTGATCGGCGGTTTCGGCGGCGGACCATGGCTCGACGGCCGGGTACGGCTCGCCCACACCGCTATCGGCTACGCCGAGAAATGGATCGACGCCAAGACCGATACATATGTGAACACCGCGAAAGCCGCGCTGGACGCATTCACTGCTTTGATCGCCGACGCCCGCGCCGGCCGCCAGATCAAAGGCTAATGAGAGCGAGAGAAATGTAATGACCGTTATGCAGCCGCGGCGAACTCCCTCTCCCCAGAGGGGAGAGGATTGGGGTGAGGGGGCTCGGATCGCTCTGCGAGGGCATGTGCGGCGCGCTGCTCGACCGCGACACTGCGCCCGGTGCCGAACCGGAGGATCTCATGCGCTTGGATATTCCAGCGCTCGTCGTTCCGGGCCATGATGCGTCGCATGCGACGTCCGCGGCGCGCTATCTTGAGGAATGCCTGCCGCGGTCGGACTACTGGGATGTGCCGGTCGAGCGGCAGGACGAGGACGCGACCAATGCCCGCATCCTGGAGTTTTTTGCTAAGATCGGCGCGTAAACCTGCCGGGGGGCCATGGTTGATTATTATCCGATCCTAGCGCGCGCCATGAGCGCGCCGGAAGCGAAAGACCCGCAATGGCGCCGCGGCGTCTACGAGCGCGCGCGGCAAATGCTGGTGACGCAGTTGTTGGCGCGGCGTCCGGCGACGCCACCGGACGCGATCGCAGCGGAGCAATCCGGGTTGGACTCAGCGATCCGCAGGATCGAGGCCGAAATGTCGCGGCCCGCCCGCGGCGCGGTGCCACGCGTCGAGCCGCGCGACGAAGAGGATATGGCCGATCTGTCGGCGATCACACCGGAGCGCGGGCCGCTGCCGGCGCCGTTCCGGCTCAGCAGCATCTCTTTGCTCGCGGTCGCCATCGTCGTCGCCGCGATCGGTGCCGGCGGTTACATGTTCTGGGTGCAGCACGCCCATAAAGCGTCGCCGGCGCCGGCCAAAAACGTTGTCTCCGCCCCTGCCCCGCAAGCGCCAGCCGCGGCCAAGATCGCAACACCCAAGCTCGCGACAGCCAAAGACGGCGACCTCGCGGCCGGCATCGACGGCGGCGCTGCGGACAACGACCTGCCGTATGTCTTCCGCCGCCAGCCGACGTTCTATCGCACGCTGCAGCCGGTCGGCACCGTCATCATCGATAAGCTGCAGCATTATCTCTATCTGATTCAACCCAACAACGTGGCGCTGCGCTACGGCATCGGGATCGGTGAGCAATGCACCGAGCTCGCCGGCCTGCGCCACGTCGCCGGCAAGGCGGAATGGCCGCCCTGGCAGGCGACGCCGGACATGATCGAGCGCAAGCTCGCCAAGCCGGGAACATTGGCGGGCGGCCCCGGCAACCCGCTCGGCGCGCGCGTGATGGAGCTCGACGACGGCAAGTCGCGCATCAACGGCACCAATGCGCCGGCGACCGTCGGCACCAATGTGCTCTTCGGCTGCGTGCGGCTGGGCAACGACGACGTCGTGGATCTATACGGGCGCGTGCGGAACGGCACGCCCGTGGTGGTGAATTAGGCCGGCTTCGATCAATTGCCCTTGTTCGCCGTGCGCACGAAGGCAGCGAGCTCGGCATTGAAGCGCGGCGCGTCTTCGTAGAACGGCGAATGGCCGATACCGTCGTAGACCGAGAGCTTGGCGCCCGGGATGACGGAAGCGGTGTATTGCGCCGTGCCGAGCTTGGCGTTCTTGTCCTCGGCGCCGTGGCTGACCAGCACCGGGAGGGTGAGCTTCGACATGATCGCGGTGGCGTCGAGCGGCCGGCCGCCGAGTCCGGCGCGCACCTTGGGCGGCACCATCATGTTGAACGCCAGCATGGTCTCGAAGTCGTCGACGCTCGGCTGCTTGGAAAAGCAGCCATGCAAGAAGATGCGCGTGGCGTTGATGTTGGTGAGCATATCCTCCGACGTCATCAGCGGCAGGTTCTTCAGATTATCCCCGACATACTCCGGAATAGCCTTGATCGAGGCATCGACGAAATTGAGGCCGGAAATGCCGCCGGTGCCGCGGTTCGTCACATAATCGGAGATGACACGGCCGGCATAGGACCAACCGACCAGCACTGGGCGCTTGAGCCCTGCGGCATCGATCACCGCCTGCACCTCGTCGGCCCAGGCTTTCGAGTCGCGATAGCGCGCGGCCTCGAACGGCTTGTCGGAATTGCCGTGGCCGCGCAGGTCGTAGGTGACGATATGAAATTCTTTGGTGAGGTCGCTGTTGGTCTGCCGCATCCAAGACAGATTGCTCTGCGAGAAGCCGTGAATGAAGACGATGCCGGGACCGTTCGGGTTGCCGTATTCCTGCGCCGAGATGGTGAGCCCATCGGGCGTGGTGACGTTGAGCGCTTTGCCTTTCATATCTTCACTGAATCCCGGCTGAACGGTCGCGACCAATAAAGCGGCGGCGCTCAACGCGAAACGATGACGCGCAATCATGGCATCCTCCCTTTATGTTATTTGCTGACAGGGAGGATAACGCCGCCGCCGTGACAGCGGAATACGAAATCGGTCGGCCCACTTTTTGTTTGGTGCGCGGAGTGGGCAAATTCCTACATGGCCATGCGCAGCGATGCGTCGGTCACTTTCTGCAATTCATCGAGCGTCATGCCAGGCACCATCTCGCGCACCGCAAAGCCGTCGTCGGTGACGTCGAGCACCGCGAGATTGGTATAGACACGCTTGACGACGGCGACCGCGGTCAGCGGATAGGTGCAGCGGCGAACGAGGCGGCTTTCGCCGGTCTTGGTGGTGTGATCCATCATCACCCAGATGCGGCGGGCGCCGGCTGCGAGATCCATGGCGCCGCCGACGGCGGGCGCGCTCTCGTTGTCCGACGTCGACCAGTTGGCGATGTCGCCGTTCTCGGCGACCTGAAAGGCGCCGAGCACGCACAGATCGAGATGGCCGCCGCGAATGAGCGCAAAACTGTCGGCGTGATGCATGTAGGAGCCGCCGGTGCGCAAGGTGATGTATTGCTTGCCGGCATTGATCAGCCAGCGATTGATCTTGTCGGGCTCAGGCGCCGGGCCCATGCCGAGGATGCCGTTCTCGGATTGGAACACGACCTCGCGCTCTTGCGGCACATAATCGGCCACCTGCAGCGGCGCGCCGATGCCGAGATTGACGTACCAGCCTTCGGGAATGTCGTCGGCCAGGCGCTTGGCCATTTCCCGGCGCGCCATCGGCTTCGCAGCCGTTTTGACGTTCATGGCTTCCTCCCGTCGCTCGCTTCTCACGTCACCGTCGGTTCGCCGTAGGGCACGTGCAACACCCGGTCGACGAAAATTCCCGGTGTCGCAATCTTCTCCGGATCGAGCGCGCCGAGCTCGACGATGTGCTGGCTCTGCACGATGGTCAATTTCGCCGCCGTCGCCATCACCGGATTGAAATTGCGCGCCGACGATTTAAAGGTGAGATTGCCCCAGCGGTCCGCTTCCCAGGCCTCGACCAGCGCCACGTCGCCATGGAGCGCTTCCTCGAGAATATATTTGCGTCCGTGAATTTCGCGCTCTTCCTTGCCCGCCGCAAGCTTGGTGCCCACCGCGGTCGCCGTATAGAACGCCGGAATGCCGGCGCCGGCGGCGCGCATGCGCTCCGCCATGGTGCCCTGCGGCACGCATTCGAGCTCGATCTTGCCTTCGCGCCACAGCCGTTCGAACACCACCGGATCGGCGGTGCGCGGAAACGAGCAGACGATCTTGCGCACCCGGCCGGTGTCGAGCAGCTTGGCCAAGCCGACATAACCGACGCCGGAATTGTTGGCGACCACGGTGAGATCCTTGGCGCCCTGCTCGATCAGGCCTTCGATCAGCGCATTCGGCTGGCCGATGCTGCCGAAGCCGCCGACCAGAACGACCGCCCCGTCGGGGATGCCGGCCATGGCCTCGGCCATGGTTTGCACGATCTTGTTGATCATCGGTGCACCAACACGTGGTTCAACTCGGACTGCTCCCTCCCCCTTGTGGGGAGGGTGGGGTGGGGGTCGGGAGGGGTAATCGCAATCGTCGCCTCTTGCACGTCACCTCGCGACCCCCACCCCTGCCCCTCCCCACAAGGGGGAGGGGAAATTTATCCGACGCCGCGCATCGCCGTAGCTTCGGCGAAGTGCGGCATCACCTCGCGAGCGAAGCGGCGCAGGCTTTCATGGGCGTGACCGATCAGGCCGCCGCCATTGAGCAAGACATATTCGACGCCGAGCTTGCGCAGATTGGTGAGCTTCACCGCAATCTCGTCGGGATTGCCGTAGAGCGCGCTTTCTTCGCTCGCCTCGCGGGTGTCGGAATAGGTCATGATACTGGCGGTGTTCTTCACGCCCGGCGCGCTCGAAATCGCCTCGAGGCGGCGCTGCGCTTCCATGCGCCGCTCCAGCGCAGCGTCCTTGTCGGCGGCATCCTTGGCCACATAAAAGGCCCGCGCGACGCCGACATTGATCGGATCGAACACGCGGCCGTGCTGCTCCAGCGCGGCTTTGTAGATGGCGATGCGCTCGGCGACGGTTTCGAACGAGGCGAACTGGTCGAGCAGGAGATTGTAGCCGCGGGCGGCGACCTGGCGGATCGAGTCCGGGCTGCCGGCGCCCATCCAGATCGGCGGATGCGGCTTTTGTGCGGTCGGCGGCTCGACGATGATGTCTTCGAATTGCCAGTATTTGCCGTGGTGCGAGAAGCGCTGCTTCGCGGTCCAGGATTTGACGATCACATCGAGCGATTCGTTGAAGCGCGCGTCGGCTTCCGCGATCGGCACACAGAACCCGGCGAACTCGTTATGGCGATAGCCCTTGCCGGCGCCGAAATCGAGCCGGCCGCCGGAGAGCAGATCGATGGTCGCGGCCTGCTCGGCGAGCAGCACCGGATTGTGCCAGGGCAGCACCAGCACCGCGGTGCCGAGCCGCAGCGTCTTGGTCTGCGCCGCCACCCAGGTGAGCAGCGACAGACTCGCGGACACCTGGCCGAAGCCGGTGAAATGATGCTCGACCAAAAACGTCGAGTGATAGCCGAGCGCCTCGGCCTCGACATTGTATTCGACGAATTGCTTGTAGCCCTGGCCGGAATCGACATCCGGCCCGCCATGGCGGGCCGTCGCGCTGCCGAAAAGTCCAAACCGCATGTCGTGCCCTTTGTTTATGCAGCAGTGTAGCCAGAATGCGCAGGCTTTAAAACCACCGTCATTCCGGGGCGCCGCGAAGCGGCGAACCCGGAATCCATAACCCCTGCCGATTCAGAACCGTACCGCAGCGCGAGTACTGCAACGTCCGTGGTTATGGATTCCGGGTTCGCGGGCTTGCGCCCGCGCCCCGGAATGACGCTCAGGCCGGCTTGAACATCGGCACCGGCGGGCCGTTTTCCGTGTCCTTGAACACGACGAAAACCGGCTGGCCGACGCGCAGCGCGTCGAAATCACAGTCCACGATGTTGGTCATCATGGTCGGGCCTTCGGCGAGCGTCACGTAAGCAATCGCATAGGGCTCCTTGGCGCGGCGCATGACGCTATAGGTGTAGATCGTGCCTTTGCCCGAGGCCGCCCGCCATTCGATCTTGTCGCTGGCGCAGAACGGACAGATGGCGCGCGGATACCAATGCACCTTGCCGCAGGCGCCGCAGGTCGGGACGATGAAGCGGCCTTCCTTCGCTGCTTTCCAGAACGCCTCGTTTTCGACGCTGACCAGGGGTGACGGAATTTTTCGCGCCTCGGCCATGACTCACTCCCGTTCCATGATCAGCGTCGCGCTGCAATGGCGCGTACCGAGCTGCATGCCGGTGCCTTGCGCCAAGGCGAGATCGCAATTCTTCACCTGCACCTTCGGATGCGCCTCGCCGCGCAATTGCCGCACCGCCTCGATCACCTTGGTCATGCCGCCGCGATTGGCCGGATGATTGTTGCACAAACCTCCACCATCCGTGTTGAACGGCAATTTGCCGACGCCGGAAATCAGATTGCCGTCGGAAACAAATTTGCCGCCGGCGCCTTTGGCGCAAAAACCCAAATCCTCGATCTGAATGAGCACCGTGATGGTGAAGCTGTCGTAGATCGAGACATATTTGATGTCGGCCGGCGTGACGCCGGCCTCGGCGAAGGCGATCGGCCCGGTGCGCGCCGCACCCGATGTGGTGAGATCGAAGGTGCCGCCGGAGAGATGCTTGACCGTCTCGCCGGCGCCGATGATCTTCACCGGCGGGCGCTTGAGCTTCTTCGCAATCTCCGGCTTGACGATGATCAGCGCGCCGCCGCCGTCGCTGATGACACAGCAATCGAGCCGATGCAGCGGATCGGCAATCACCGGCGAGTTGACCACGTCCTCGACGGTGATGACGTCGGGTAGCATAGCGTTGGGATTGTGGCTCGCGTGATGCGAAGCCGCGACCTTGATCCAGGCGAGCTGCTCGCTGGTGGTGCCGTATTGATGCATGTGGCGCATGGCGCACATGGCGTAACCGTTGGCGGTGGTCAGCCCATACGGAAATTCCCACGGCGCTTCCGGCTGGTTCGGATCGCGCAACCGCGGCGTGGTGCCGGTCGCCTGGCCTTCGCTGCGCGGCCGGCCGGCGAGCGTGATCAGCGCCACGTCGCATTTGCCGAGCGCGATGGCTTCGGCGGCATGCGCGGCGAGCGCCACATAGGACGTGCCGCCGAGCTCGGTGGAATCAACGTGGCGGAGTTTGAGATTCATGTATTCGGCCATGGTGGCCGGCCCGGGGCCGGGCGCATCGCCGGCGCAGAAATAGCCGTCGACGTCGTCGCGGCTCAACCCTGCATCCTTCAGTGCACCAAGTGCCACCTCAGCGTGAAGTTGCGCCACCGTCTTGTCCGGCGCGTGCCGGGTCGGATGCTCATAAGCCCCGGCGATATAGGCCTTGCCTTTGATGGTCATTCGCGAACGTCCCCTGCCCGCCGCAACCGTAACCCGGATTGAGCGGAAGCGAAATCCGGCTACAACAGGCGGCAACAAGGAGGATTGCGATGGACCTGGGCTTAAAAGGCAAGATCGCGCTGGTGACCGGATCGAGCCGCGGCATCGGCCGTGGCGTCGCGCTGGCGCTGGCGGCCGAAGGCTGCGACGTGATGCTGACCGGCCGCGACGAGAAGGCGCTCGACGAGGTTGCCACCGCCATCCGCAAACAGGGCCGTCGCGCCGGCATCGCTGTGATCGATCTGCGCGGCACGGACGCGCCGGCAAAACTGATCGAACAGGTCAAGCGCGAGCTCGGCGGGCTCGATATTCTGGTCAACAATGCCGGCGCCACCAAGCGCGGCGATTTCCTCGATCTCACCGACTCCGATTGGGAAGACGGCTACGCGCTGAAATTCTTCGCTCATGTGCGGTTGACGCGCGCCGCCTGGCCGCTGCTCAAGGAGCGGCGCGGCTCGATCGTCGCCATCGGCGGCACCGGCGGGCGCAAGCCGACCGAAGAGTTCACCATCGGCTCTTCCGTCAATGCGGCGGTTGCCGCCTTTTCCAAATGCATGGCCGACCGCGGCAAGCACGACGGCGTGCAGGTCAACTGCATCCACCCGAGCATGGTCGAGACCGACCGGCTGTGGAAGCGCATCAAGGCCGAGATGGAGCGCACCGGCTGGCCGGAGCAAAAAGCCCGCGAGGAAATGTGCAAAGGTTTCGGCATCACCCGCTTCGGCAAGGTCGAGGACGTCGCCGATATGATCACCTTCCTTGTATCCTCGCGCGCCACCTGGATGCACGGCGCGACCGTCGATCTCGACGGCGGAGAGATTCCGACGTTGTGATTCCGTCATTCCGGGGCGCGCGTAGCGCGAACCCGGAATCCATAACCACGGCGAGCGAGGTTTCTTGCAGGTGAGCGAATTAATTGTTGCGGCGGTGATTATGGATTCCGGGTTCCTCGCTGCGCTCGGCCCCGGAATGACGAGGTCATGAACATCCTCCTCACCCCGGCCCGTATCGGGCCGGTCGAAATCAAGAACCGCATCGTCATGCCGCCGATGACCACGCGCACGGCGGACGCGGAGGGTTTCGTCACCGACGATTCGGTTGCCTATTACATGGCGCGGGTGCACGGCGGCGTAGGCCTGATCACCGTCGAGATGGCGTCGCCGGAAAAGTGCGGCCGGCATCGCCGCCACGAGGTCGGCATCTACGACGACCGTTTCATTCCGGGCCTGACGCGCCTGGTCGGTGAGATTCATCGCGGCGGCGCCAAGGCGTCGATCCAACTTGGCCATGGCGGCGGCCATACGCGGATCGACATTTGCGGCGAGACGCCGATCGCGCCGTCGGCGATTCCGCATCCGGTCTACGAAACCACGTTCGAGACCATCATCCCGGAAGCGATGACGAAAGCGCGCATCGCGCAAACGATCGCCGCCCACGTCGCCGCGGCACAGCGCGCGCAACGAGCCGGCTTCGATTGCGTCGAAGTCCATGCCGCGCACGGCTATCTGATTTCGCAATTCCACGCGCCGTTCGAGAATCGCCGCGACGACGAATACGGCGGCAGCCTGGAAAATCGCGCCCGCTTTGGCCTCGACGTATTGCGCGCCGTGAAAGCAGCGGTGCCGGGCCTGGGCGTCATCTACCGGCTTTCGGTCGAAGACTTCTTTCCCGGTGGCTTGCCGTTCGCCGAAGGCCGGCAGATCGCGATCTGGGCAGTTCAGGCCGGCGCCGATGCGCTGCACGTCACCGCGGGGCATTATCGTTCGTTGCCGTCGGCCCAAGTCGTGTTGCCGCCGATGACGATGCCCGACGGCCCGTTTCTCGACTTCGCCGCCGCGGTGAAGAAACAGATCACCGTGCCGGTGATCGCCGTCGGCCGGCTCGGCGATCCGGCGCTGGCGGAAGCGGCCGTCGCCAAAGGCAAGACCGATTTCATCGCGCTCGGCCGCACCTTGATCGCCGACCCGCAATGGGTCGACAAGGTCGCGCGCGGCGAGCCGATCCGCCGCTGCCTCGCCTGCAACACGTGTATCAATGAAATGCGCGGCGGCGCGCGCATCGGCTGCGTGGTCAACGGCGCTGCCGGCCGCGAGACGCTGTTCGCCGATGCAAAGCCGCCGCGCGGCGAACGCATCGCCGTGATCGGCGCCGGGCCGGCCGGCCTGACTTATGCTTCGCTGGTCGCCGACGGCAACAAGGTGACCGTGTTTGAAAAAGCCACACGCGCCGGCGGGAGCTTCCGCTATGCCGGCAAGGCGCCGTTGTTCCAGGAGGTCGAGGCCAGCGACGCAAGTTTTGCGCGCTACATCGACGACATGACGGCGGCCTGCAAGATGAAGGGCGTCGTATTTCGTTTCGCCACGGATGTGACTGCCGACGCAACTGCGCTGACGTCGTTCGACCGCATCGTGATCGCGTCCGGCGCCGCCTATCGCTTCGGCCTCGGCCCCTTCGCCACCTGGGCGCTCGACAGCGGCGCTGCGCGCTGGCCCGGCATGGCGCGGCTGATGTCGAATGCAAAATTGCGCGACTGGTTCTATTACCGGGCGCGCCGCGCTACCGCCGGCCGTTTCAAGCGGCTGACGCACCCCGGACAGACGATCACCGTGATCGGCGACGCCGTGAAAGCAGGCAAGAGCAAGCCGGCAATTGCGAGCGCGTTCGACGCAGCCTTGCTGTCCAAGACCGGCTGAGCGGCAGCGCGACGCATCCCGTACTGCTATTCGCTGGCACGGTTATTGCTGTATCATCGCCGTGGACAGGGAAGCGTGATGTCTGTGAAGCTTCGCCTCGACCAGGTCGGCATGACCTTTCCGACGCCGAGCGGCGCCTTTACGGCGCTGGCGCCGGTGACGCTTTCGATTTCGCCCGGCCGTTTCGTCAGCCTGATTGGGCCTTCGGGCTGCGGCAAGAGCACGATCTTCAACATCGTCGCCGGCCTTCTGGAACCGACCAACGGCCGCGTGCTGATCGACGGCGCCGATGCCACCGGAACCATCGGCCGCGTCGGCTACATGCTACAGAAGGATCTGTTGCTGCCGTGGCGCACCGTGCTCGACAACGTCATCCTCGGCATGGAGATCCAGGGCGTGCCGTTGCGCCAGGCGCGTGAGCGGGCGCTGCCGCTGCTGCAGCGCTATGGGCTTTCCGGCTTCGAATATCTCTATCCGAACGCGCTCTCGGGCGGCATGCGCCAGCGCGCCGCGTTGTTGCGCACGCTGTTGTTCGACACCGACGTCATCCTGCTCGACGAGCCGTTCGGCGCGCTCGATGCGCAGACCAAATTGCAGATGCAGGAATGGCTGCTCGGGCTGTGGGCCGATTTCGGCAAGACGGTCGTGTTCGTCACCCACGATATCGAGGAGGCGATCTATCTCTCCGACGAGGTTCACGTCATGGCGACGCGGCCAGGCCGCATCATCGAATCCATGCCGGTGCCGATCGCACGGCCCCGCGAGCGGGGCGCGACGCTGACGCCCGAGTTCATGGCGATCAAGGAGCGCTGCCTGGCGCTCTTAATGGCCAGCCACGATGCCCCTTTAAGCGAGGCGGCCTGAGATGGCGGTCCAGGACACCGGCATCGGCGACGGTCTGGTCCGCGTTCAGCCGGCGCCCAGCGCACGACAGGCACGATCGGTCCGCCGCCTGCCGGTGCAGAAGGACTGGCCGCTCCTCGCCATCGTCGCGGCGCAGGTCGGCATCCTCATAGGCCTGATCGCGCTGTGGCAGGCCGCGGCCGACCGCGGCTGGATCGACGGCTTCTTCTGGTCGAAGCCAAGCGCGATCTTTGCCACCTTGATAAAATTCTTCGCCGCGGGCGAAGCCTGGACCGATATCGGTTTCACCTTCCGCTCGACGATTTTCGGATTTTTGATCGGCACGACCTGCGGCTCGCTGCTGGGCCTGTCGTTCTGGTGGTCGCGCAACTATGCCGCCATCGTGCAGCCTTACATCATCTGCTTCGAGGCGCTGCCGAAGCTCGCACTGGCGCCGCTGGTGATCCTGGTGTTCGGGCTCGGGCTTGCCTCCAAGGTCGCGATCGCCACCGCGCTCACGCTGATCGTGTCGACGCTGACGACTTATGCGGGCGTCAAGGCGGTCGATCCGGATCAGGAGAAGCTGTTCTATTCGCTCGGCGCCAGCCGCTTCCAGGTGTTCCGCAAGCTGGTGGTGCCGTTCTGCCTGCCCTGGATCATCTCGGTGCTGCGGGTGAATATCGGGCTCGCGCTGACCGGCGCCATCGTCGGCGAATTCATCGCCTCGCAGCACGGCCTTGGCCGGCAGATTCTTTACGCTGGCAACACCTACGATATCGCGCTGGTCTGGGTCGCTGTACTGGTGCTCTCGACATTGGCCGTGATCATGTATGCCGCAGTGTCCTGGCTCGAGCGCATCCTGCGCAAAGGCATCAGGCAATAAATCGCAACAGCCGGGCTAACAGACGAGGTCGTCATGAAAGCAAGCACCATCAGCCGACGAAAACTTCTGGCCACCACGGCGGCGGCCGGAGCCACACTCATCGCCCGCCCGATGATCGCGCGCGCCGACACCAAGGAGGTGTTGATCGCGGAGCCGGTCCACGGCACCGGCTACCTGCCGCTCTATATCGGCATGGCGAAAAATCTGTTCGAGGACGTCGCCGTCAAGATCGTGACCATCGAGACTGGCGCCGGCCATACCAATGCGGTGCTGTCCGGCGGGGCCTTCGCGTTCATCGGCGGGCCGGAGCACTGCGCCTACGCCAAGATAAAGGGCGCAGAGCTGCGCGCCGTGGTCAACTGCGTCGACCGCGGCAACGTCTATTATTGCGCGGCGAAGGGACAGGAACCGACCGGAACCGATTGGCCGAGCTATATCAAAGGCAAGACGATCGCGACCAGCGGCTTTGGCGGCACGCCGAATTCGATCACGCGCTATCTCCTGAAGAAATGGAATCTCGACGCCACGAGTGACGTGACATTGGTGGAAACCGCAAACTCGGCGATCCTGCCGGCGGTCAGGGCCAAACAGGCGCTGATCGGCTGCTCGACCGAACCGTTCATCACCCAGGGCGTCCGCACCGGCGTGTGGAGCGAGCCGTTCATCAATATCCCGAAGGACATGGGCCCCTACGCTTACTCGACCTTCAATGTGCGCCTCGACACTATTCAGAAAGATCCCGAGCTGGTGCGCGGCTTCGTCCGCGGCATGATGAAGTCGTTGAAATTCGTGCACGACAACCACGACGAGGCCGCCGAGCTCGCCAAGACGCAATTCCCGACCATGGCGCTCGACGACCTCAAGGCGACGCTCGCCCGCTCCTTTGCCGACGACATGTGGAGCCAGGACGGCACCATCAGCCCCGCCGCCTGGGACACCGCGAAGTCGGTGGTCATGGGCGCCGGCATCCTCAAGGTCGACGTCAAATACGACGAGATCATCGACATGAGTTTCGTCGATGGCCTGAAGGCCACGCTGTGACCGCTTCGCGTCTCCGCGGAATGGCGCTATGATTGCAATCGACCAAGGGAAGGGATGAAGACATGTCCGAACCGATCTGGAACAAATTCCTCACTGAGCGCGACAAGGCGGTGTTCGGCACGTCGGGCTATGGCGCGCGCGGCGGCTTCGGCAAGCGGCCGGCGCTCATTGTCATCGACGTCAATTGGGCATTCTGCGGCGACCGGCCGGAGCCGATCCTGGAATCGATCAAGCGCTGGCGCAATTCCTGCGGCGAGGATGCCTGGATCGCGCTGCCCTATATCCGCGCGCTGATCGACAAGTGCCATGAGAAAGGCATCCCGGTCATCTACACCACCGGCGTGCGCCGCGACGACAATTGGGATTCCGGCTCCTGGCTGTGGAAGAACTCGCGCGGCAACGAGGACCGGCACACCATCGTCAGCAATCTCGACGGCAACGAGATCGTCACCCCGATCGCGCCCGAGCCGCAGGACATCGTGGTGCTCAAGCAGAAACCGTCCGGGTTCTTCGGCTCCAACATGGCGAGCTATCTGACGCTGCTCGGCTGCGACAGCTTGATCGTCACCGGCACCACCACGTCGGGCTGCGTGCGCGCCACCGTGCTCGACGGCTTCAGCTTGAACTACCGCATCGCGCTGGCCGAGGAAGGCTGCTTCGACCGCTCGCAGGCGAGCCACGCCATCAATCTGTGCGACATGAACGCCAAATATGCCGACGTGGTGAAGACCGACGAGGTGCTGGCCTTCTTCGACACGCTGCCGAGCGGCATGTACGAATTGCCCGCGGGCAAAACTCCGGCGCAGAAAGAAGCCAAGCGCGCCGCGAATTTCTGACGCGGGCCTGACGGCACCGATGCGGCGCGCGCGCGAAATCAAAACCGCCGGCGCGTGGAACGCCGCGGACGCGGTCGATTGCGTCACCCTCGATGCCCATGGCCGCCATCGCCGCCGCATCGTGCTGACCGGGGAGCGCGGCACCATCTTCATGCTCGACCTTCCGCATGCGATCGCGTTGCGTGACGGCGACGGCCTTCTGCTCGACGACGGCGCCATGGTGCGCGTCGCCGGCCACGCCGAGCCGCTCGTTGAAATCGCCGCCGCCAACGCCCACGAATTGGCGCGGCTCGCTTGGCATATCGGCAACCGTCACGTCGATGTGCAGATCGTCGGCGATCGCCTGCGCATTCGGCGCGACCATGTGATCGAGGACATGTTGCGCGGGCTTGGCGCGGTTCTCGTGCCCGTCGAGGCGCCGTTCGATCCCGAGCACGGCGCCTACGATCATCACCACGGCGACGATCATGTCTGATGCGTCGCCTCCCGATGCGGCCGCGCTCTATCGGCTGATGGCGTGGCTGTCGCCGGCTTATCCGGTCGGCGCGTTTTCCTATTCATCGGGCATCGAATGGGCGGTCGAGGCTGGCGACATCAAGGACGCCGAAACGCTGCGGGCCTGGCTCGCCGTGATGATCGGCGAAGGCTCAGGCTTCTGCGATGCGGTGTTCTTCGTCCACGCCCACCGCGCCATCGCCGCCAATGACGACGCCGGCTTGCGCGCTGTCGCGGAGTTGGCCGCCGCCATGGTGCCGTCCAAGGAGCGCCTCTTGGAGACCACGACTCAAGGCCGCGCCTTTCTCGATGCCACGCGCGCAGCCTGGCCGTGCGAGGCGCTGGCGCGCCTCGACGCGGCGTGGGACGGCGCCATCGCGCTGCCCATTGCCGTCGGCGTAACCTGCGCCGGCCATGGCATCGCCTCCGAAGCGGCGCTGCACGCGTTCTTGCACGCGCTGACCGCGAATTGGATTTCCGCCGGCGTCCGCCTCATCCCGCTCGGTCAGACCGACGGCCAGCGCGTGCTCGCGGCCCTCGAAGCAACCGTCGCGGCAACGGCAACGCGCGCGCTCAAAACCCAGCTCGACGACGTCGGTTCCAGCGCGCTGCGCGCCGATCTCGCCAGCATGCGGCACGAGACGCAATATACGCGGCTATTCCGCTCGTGATGTCGGTGCGGCCTGCGGTTTTTGTTTCTCGCCATAGGCCGCGCGCAGGAACCGCGACATGGTCAGACCCTGCACCACGATGGTGAAGACCACGACGGCGTAAGTCACGACCAGCAAATCGGCGCGCCACGGCGAGGCGGGCAGCGTCAAGGCGAGCGCGATGGAGATGCCGCCGCGCAATCCTGCCCAAGTCAGCACCGCCGCGTTTCGCGCCTTGTCGTGCAGGCCGTCGCGGCTGAACAGTATCGGCACCGCCACGCTGATCAGGCGGGAGAGCACCGCGAGCGGTATCGCGAACACGATCGGAATCAATTCGGCTGGCTGGATGACCAGGCCGAGGATCTGCAGGCCGACGAGCAGGAACAGCATGGTGTTCAAGAGCTGGTCGAGCAGCGTCCAGAAGCCGAGCAGCACCGCGCGCGTGCGCTGAGCCATGCCGAAACGCGGCGACGGCGACACCAGACAGAGCCCGGCGCTGACCACGGCGATCGGGCCGGACAGCTCGAGCACGTTGGCGATGCGATAGCTGCCCAGCACCAGCGTGAGCGAGATCAGGAGCAGCAAGCCCTCGTCGGCGATCCGCCGCATCAATAGCGCGGCCAGCCAGCCGCCGGCGAAGCCGAGCGCGGCACCGCCGCCGATTTCGCGCAATAGCGCCAGCGCCACCTGGCCGTGGCCGAGCTCGATGGTGTCACCCTGGGTGACGCCGAGCGTGAGCAGAAACAGCACGACGCCGGCGCCGTCGTTGAACAGGCTTTCGCCGACGATGGCCGCGCGCAGCCCCGGCGGTAGCGCCACTCGCTGCAGCAAACTTTCGACCACGACCGCATCGGTCGGCGCCAGGATGGCGCCGAGCACGAAGCACCAGATCAGCGGCACCGCCATGCCGATCAGGCCGAACATGACCCACATGCCGGCGCCGAAAATCAGCATGGCGATCATGACGCTCGCGGTCGCGAGCACCAGGATCACGCCGCGCCGCCGGTTCAATTCCGTAACGTCGACATGCAAGCTGCCGGCGAACAGCAGCAGCGCCAGCACGCCGTTGAGGAATACCTGCGGCAGTTGCGCCGAATCGAGCGTGCCGCGGAACCACCGCATCACGTGCAGGTGGAACACGTGATCGCTGGAGACGACGAGCAACGACACCACCAGCGAACCGAGCAGCATGCCGATCGCCGGCGGCAGCTTGATCCACAGGCTATTGATGCAGCCGATCAGCACCGCGAGCGCGAGCACGATGGCGAGAAGGTCTACCGGCTGGAATGTCTCGGTCATGGCTGTGGCGGATTTCACAGGCGCGGGTCGAATCGAGTCAAGGAGGGAACTATGCCCGCGCCATTCGCTATTCGCTACTCAGGCGCGACATTGCCTTGTAAGCTTGCCGGGTGGGAGTTGCCGCATGTCGTTGATTCATGTCCATGAATAATGGCCCGTTGCGCGTCGGGGTCGGCGGCCCGGTCGGGTCCGGCAAGACGGCGCTGATGGACGCGCTGTGCAAGCGGCTGCGCGAGCGCTACCAGATCGCCGCTATCACCAACGATATCTACACCAAATGGGACGCCGAATATCTGGTGCGCTCCGGCGCGCTGCCGGCCGAGCGCATCGCCGGCGTCGAGACCGGCGGCTGCCCGCACACCGCGATCCGCGAGGATGCGTCCGCCAATCTCGCCGCGGTCGCCGATATGCGGGCCAAATTCCCCGGCCTCGATTTGGTGCTGATCGAATCCGGCGGCGACAATCTCGCCGCGACGTTTTCGCCCGAGCTTGCCGACCTAACCATCTACGTCATCGACGTCGCCGCCGGCGAAAAAATTCCGTCTAAAGGCGGCCCGGGCATCACGCGTTCGGATTTGCTGGTGATCAACAAGATCGATCTGGCGCCGCATGTCGGCGCCTCGTTGGAAAACATGGAGCGCGACACCAAACGCATGCGCGGCGCGCGGCCCTTCATCTTCAGCAATCTGCGCGTCGGCAAAGGCGTCGACGAGATCGCCCGCTTCATCGAGGACAAAGGCGGGCTGGGCGCGACATGAAAGACTCTCCCCCGCAGGCGGGGGAGGAGATAAGCTGCGCGAAACATCCGAACCGGGAGGATGCGTCATGGCCACAGAACTGCACCACGTGAAGATCGCGCCCAAGGGCATGGGACTGAACGATTTCGTCGCCATGCAGGAGGGCTTTTTTGCCGCCGAAGGCCTCGATGTCGAATTCGACTGGAAGACGTTCCGCGGCACGCAATCGAGCTGGAAGGATTTGCAATATTTACAACGGCCGCAGGACCGGCCCTATACCGAGGACAAGGCCGAGGTCATCCAGGGCGCCTGCGTCTGGGGCTCGATCTGCAATGCCAGCGCCGGCATGGGGCGTTTCGTGGCCGATGCCTATGGCGTGTCGCCGTGGGCGATCTTCGTGCGCCCGGATTCGCGCATTCATCAGCCGCGCGATCTCAAGGACGTTCCGATTGCGGTCGGCATGCGCGCCGGCAGCCATTTCAATGTGCCCTACCGGCTGGAAAAGTTTCTGCCGCTCGAAAACATCAAGACCGTCAACACCGGTGGTTTTGGCGCGCGCCTGAAGGCCTTGCTCGACGGCGAGGTCGAGGCCGCAAGCCTCCTGCCGCCGCAAATCGCCATGGCCGAGCAGCTCGGCTTGCGCAAGATCATCGAGGATACGTTCCATACGCTGTGGTGGGTGCCGGACGGCTCGCCGCCCGAGGTGGTGACCGGCTATCTGCGCGCGCTCGATCGCGCCGAGAAAGCGATGGATGCCGATCTCGAAAAATATTTGCCGTTATGGAAGCTCGCGGTGCCGGCCGAATTCGAGACCACGCACGCTTGGGACTTCAGCCGCTTCGGCCGCGGCGAACGCTTCGTCTACGAGGCAATTCCGCGCTCGGAATTCGACGAGGTGATGGATCAGGTCAAGCGCTGGGGGCTTGATGATTATCTCAAGGATCGCGAGTTCGAGAATTTGGCGGCGGACGTCGCGCGGTAGCACCTCGTCATTCCCGGGCGCGGGCCATAGGCCCGCGAGCCGGGAATCCATAACCACTGCTGGTGCAGATTCTGCGTGGACTGTGGGTATGGATTCCGGGTTCGCCGCTTTGCGGCGCCCCGGAATGACGGAAGGTTATCCTCTCCCGGTTACCTTCTGCGCCGCCGTCAGGTGGCCGTAGCTCTGCACCGGCGCGCACATCAGGAAGCGATAGCCTTCCTTGACGATGCGCTCGACATTGCCCTGCTCGACATGCGGATGGCCGACGACGACGTTGTGCTTCTTGCAGGTGTCGACGATGCGCTTCATCCATTCCAGCACGACCTTGTGCTCGTATTGGCGCGGATAGCCGAGCTCTTGCGACAGGTCGCCTTCGCCGATCAGGATGCAGCCGATGCCCGGAACGTTCTTGAGCATGTCGTCGAGGTTTTCGACGCCGCGGGTATCTTCGATCTGCAGCATGCAGAAGATTTCGCCCTGCGGATTGAGCGGCCACACGTCGGCCTTCTGATAATACTCCTGCTGGCCCAGGCCCCAGTAGCGCGCGGCAGTGGTCGGGCCGTCGCCGCGAATGCCGGGAGGCTCGTAGAGGCTTGCGCCTTTGAGCCGCGGATAACGGCAGGCGCCGACCGCATTGGCCGCTTCCTCGACCGTCGAAATGTGCGGAAACACGATGCCGTAGCAGCCCATGTCGAGGGACTGCTTGGCTTGCCACTGCGCCATTTCGACGCCGTTCACCGGTATGCGCACCATCGGCGTCACGCCCGGCACTAAGGACGCAGCCTTGGCGATCTGCGCGCGGTTGAGCATGTATTGCAGGCAATCCCGCAGCAGCCTTCCGTCCCACGGGTTGTGCTCCATCTCGAACACGCAACCGTCGAATTTGGACGCGCTCATCGCCACGGCGCTGTTGATCTCGGCCGGCGCGAAGCACGTCAGCGCATGTTGGCCCGCTTCGAGCGCGCGGATGACGCCGTTGAGACGCGGTAGATCGACCATTCCTCAGTCTCCCTGTTTTCGGCCGGCATCCTATCAGAATGCCTCCCCGGTTTGACAATCGCGCCACGCCCCGTAGCATCCCGGCCGAACCTTCAAACCCACGCAGCGGCGGTACCATGATTATCGATTGCCACGGCCACTACACCACCGAGCCCAAGGATTTGCATCGTTTCCGCAAGGAGCAGACCGCGGCGGCCACGTCCGCGGAAAAGACTGCGATGCCGACGCGCGCGTCGCTGAAAATGTCCGACGACGAAATCCGCGAGAGCATCGAGGGCAACCAGCTCCGGCTGCAGCGCGAGCGCGGCACCGATGTCACCATCTTCTCGCCGCGCGCATCCGGCATGGGCCATCACATCGGCGACGAGAACGTCAGCCTGGAATGGTCGCAGATCTGCAACGACCTGATCGCGCGCGTCGTCTCGCTCTATCCGCAGAACTTCATCGGCGTCTGCCAGCTGCCGCAATCGCCCGGCGCTGATCCGAAGAACTCGGCGGCCGAGCTCGAGCGCTGCGTAAAAATGGGCTTTGTCGGCTGCAACCTCAATCCGGATCCGTCGGGTGGTTATTTCAATTCGCCGCCGATGACCGACAAGTCGTGGTTCCCGCTCTACGAGAAGATGATCGACCTCGACGTGCCGTGCATGATCCACGTCTCCGGCTGCTGCAATCCGGCGATGCACACCACCGGCTCGTATTATCTCAACGCCGACACCATGGTGTTCATGCAGGTCCTCTTGTCCGATCTGTTCAAGACCTTTCCTAAGCTGAAATTCATCATCCCCCATGGCGGCGGCGCGGTGCCGTTCCATTGGGGCCGCTTCCGCGGCATCGCGCTCAACAACGGCAAGCCGGAGCTCGCCGAGATCATGGGCGACAACATCTATTTCGACACCTGCGTCTATCACCAGCCGGGCATCGACCTGCTGACGAAAGTGGTGCCGATCGACAACATTCTGTTTGCGTCCGAGATGGTCGGCGCGGTGAAGGGCAACGATCCGCGCACCGGCTTCGGCTTCGACGACACCAAGCGCTATGTCGACGGGGCGCCGATCAGCGCCGCCGACCGTAAGAAGATCTTCGAAGACAATGCGCGCCGCGTCTATCCGCGGCTCAAAAACCATGCGGCGGCGAAGGCGACGGCGTGACGCAGTGTCAGACGGCGCACCGGTAACATCGCGGCGAGCGCTAGCCGAGCGCCGATCGCATGTCATCCGCATCGGCACCCGCGAGATGGAATCGCGCGGCGCGCCGGGCGGTTTCTGGACCGATCTCTATCACCGCTCGATGACGGTGCACTGGCCGGCGTTCTTCGGCAGCGCGGCGCTGAT
Organism: uncultured Alphaproteobacteria bacterium; assembly: GCA_963821175.1. Lineage (GTDB taxonomy): Bacteria > Pseudomonadota > Alphaproteobacteria > Rhizobiales > Xanthobacteraceae > BOG-931. Next base: position 29,187 of record CAWGCU010000012.1, on the reverse strand, counting down.
CTTCATCGTGCTCAACACCGTGTTCGGGCTGCTGTACTGGCTGGGCAAGGACCCGATCGCCAATATTTCCCCCGAGCTGCCGCTGCCGCTGAGCCTGTTCTATTTCTCGATCGAGACGCTGGCGACGGTCGGCTACGGCGACATGCACCCGCAGAGCAATTACGGCCACCTCATCGCCACGATCGAAATCTTCACCGGCATGAGTTTCCTTGCGGTGATGACGGGCTTGATCTTCGCCCGCTTCTCGCGGCCGCGCGCCCGTTTCGTCTTCGCCGACTATCCTGTCGTCACCGCGCATCAAGGCCAGCCGACCCTGATGATGCGGGTCGCCAATGCGCGCAACAACACGATGTCGCAGGCGACCGCGCGGCTATGGCTGGTTCGCCTGGAATATACCGCGGAAGGCAATCAGCTGCGGCGATTCCACGAATTGAAGCTCGAGCGCCAGGAACATCCGATGTTCGCACTGAGCTGGACGCTCTTGCACAAGATCGATGAAAACAGCGTGCTGTTCGGCGTGACCACCGAGGAGCTCGACAAGACCGATGCGGCATTGGTGCTCAATATCAGCGGCGTCGATGACAGCTCGGCGCAGAGTCTGCACGCGCGGAAGCTTTATTACCACACCGATATCCGGTGGCGGCATCGCTACCAGGACATCACCAGCATTTCACCGCAAGGCCGGCTCTTGATCGACTACGGCAAGTTTCACGACGTCATCGCCGAGGACGCGTGAGGCCGAGGATCCGCTTTTTAGAATCGCCCGATCACCGAGAATCGGCCACAAGCTGACAATCACATCATTTCAGTATTTATCGAAATATCTCTTGACTCGCGAACGACATTTCCATACCTATTGAAATATGAAAAAGCCCGACGCCGTGGCGGCTTTGGCCGCTCTAGCCCAAGACAATCGTCTTGATGTTTACCGCCTGCTTGTCCAGGCAGGACCGGAAGGGATGCCCGCTGGTCGCGTGGCCGAAGAACTCGACCTCGCGCCAAACACGTTGACGTTTCACTTTGACCGGCTCCGCGACGCCGGGTTGGTCACAGTACGTCGCGAGGGCCGCTCGATGATCTACGCGGCGCGCTTCGAGACCATGAACGGACTGCTCGCCTTCCTCACCGAAAATTGCTGCCAAGGGGCAGCCGAAGCGTGCGTGCCGGCGCCGGCCTGCAAACCCGTGCGCGCGAAGCGCACCAAAATTTCAGCTTGAAGGAGTTCAGCCATGAAACGCCTGCACGTACACGTCGCCGTCGACGATCTTCAGCAGTCCATCGGCTTCTATTCGGCACTCTTCGCAGCGCAGCCGTCGGTCACGAAGACGGATTATGCAAAGTGGATGCTCGATGATCCGCGCGTGAATTTTGCCATCTCTACCCGCGGTCGGCAGGCCGGCCTCGATCATCTCGGCATCCAGGTCGAGGATAAGGACGAGCTGAAAGAGATTTACGCGCGACTGCACAAGGCGGGCGGCAACGTGATCGAGCAAGGGCAAACCAGTTGCTGCTACGCCAAGTCGGAAAAATCATGGATCGGCGATCCGGCTGGCATTTCGTGGGAAACGTTTCTCACCACCGGAGAGAACACCGACTACGGGGACGGCACCGGCGAGCGCGACGCGCGCGTTGCGCACGAGAAGTCGTGCTGTGTGCCGGAAGTCGCGGCACCGACCGCGGCGTGCGGTTGCCCGGCCGGGTGAGCGTGCCATGGTCGAGCAATGTTGCGGTGCCGACACGGCCCACCTGCTATTGCAGTTGAACGTCATCTGCCTGTTGCTGGCCTTGATCGGCTCGGCGGCGATCGTGAAGCATCCCGCGTGGTTCAGCGCCGTGGATGCACCAGCCTCGCAAGCAATCGCGCACAGGTGAGCCGTGGCCGATCAACCGTTCAATGTGCTCTTCCTATGCACCGGAAATTCGGCCCGCTCGATCATGGCGGAAGCCATCTTGAATAAGCTGGGCGCCGGCAAATTCCGCGCCTACAGCGCGGGCAGTCTGCCGAGAGGGCAAGTTCACCCCGAAACCATCCGGCTGTTGCAGGGCCTCGGCTACGACACGTCGGGCTTTCGCTCGAAGTCATGGAATGAATTTGCCAAGCCCGACGCGCCGTCGCTCGATTTTGCCTTCACCGTTTGTGACAACGCCGCCGGCGAATCCTGCCCGGTGTGGCCGGGCCGACCGATGACGGCCCATTGGGGTATTCCCGATCCGGCCGAAGCCGAGGGCAATCCGGCCGAGATCGCGCTCGCGTTCAAGGATGCCTATCGCATGTTGCATCAGCGCATCGGCATATTCACGGCGTTGCCGTTGCGCTCGCTTGATCAACTCAGCCTGCGAGCGAAGCTGAAGGAGATCGGCCGCTTGCAGGGATCCACCGCAAAGGCGACCGAGCCGATCTGATGGCACAGCTCCCACAGCGTGCCGTGGCCGAGTGCTTGGGGACGGCGTTTCTGCTCGCGGCGGTGGTCGGCTCCGGCATCATGGCCGCAAAGCTCGCCGGGGGTAACGGCGCGCTTGAGCTTCTGTGCAACACGATTCCTACTGGCGCGATTTTAACGGTGTTGATCCTCACCTTCGCTCCGGTATCCGGGGCGCATTTCAATCCCGCGGTCAGCATCGCGCTGGCGTTGCGCCGCGAATTGCCGCCGGACGTTGCGGCCATGTACATCGCGGCTCAAATTGTCGGCGGCATCGTCGGTGTGCTCGCGGCGCACGCGATGTTTGAGCTTCCGTTGTGGCAAGTGTCGGTGACGATCCGAACCGGCGTCGGTCAGTGGTTCGCGGAAGGCGTCGCCACGTTCGGGCTGTTGCTTACGATCCTGGCGACGCGCTCGGCGTACGCCATCGGCCTCTACATCACGGCCGCCTATTGGTTCACCGCGTCGACGTCGTTCGCCAATCCCGCCGTGACCATTGCTCGCGCGCTTTCGGATACCTATGCCGGCATCGCGCCCGCAGGCGTGCTTGCCTTTATCGCCGCTCAGATTGTCGGCGCGCTGCTCGCTGTCGCTCTTGCGCGCTGGCTGCTTGATGCCCCGGCTTCGGCCGATTAGTGTGACGCTGCGCCACCCCCCGCCGTAAGGCGATCGAATGCCTGCGAAGCGCGCAAGCCCAAGCTAACACATCAACCCGCCTTGCGCACCGCCGGATGCGTGGCGCGGCCGATCCAATTGCTCAGCGCCTTGACGACGTTGGGCCGCGTCTTTTCGTAATCAAACGCGATCACGTGCTCGACCGGTGCAATGGCCGGGCTTCGGCGCTTTCCGGCGTTGCCGGTCGGACGCCGCGATTTTAGGCGCCGGGATTTCTTGACCGCCCGCAGCGCAATCGGCCCGACATGGGTGAGAAATACTTTTTCATGCGGGCGGGTCAGCGTGTCGATGGCTTGCCGCAACGGCAGCCATTTCACCGCCTTGACGTCGTCGTTGAGCTCGTGAACCGGCGCGCCCTTGGCGCGCATCAGCCAAAACTGCACGATCTTGAGCTTGCCTTCGACCACATACGATACCGAGCCGAGAAATTCGTGCACGGAGACATCGTGCCCGGTCTCCTCCAGCACCTCGCGCTTGGCGGCGTCGCGCGGATGTTCGCGCGGATAGAGCTTGCCTTTCGGCAGCACCCAGGCCTTTTCGCGGCGCAGGCGCACGACCGCGAAGCGCGGCCTGACTTTGCCGCGCAGCACAATGCCGCCGGCGGCCAGGATCGGAGCGCGGCGTTTCGCCGAATCGGTCATGGCAAATTAATGCCGGACGGGCGCAAACCCGGCAAGCCGGATTGGTGGATAAAGACTCCGAACTGTCACAATCGCCCGATCAGAGACGCGAGCTAATCACGCGACGCTGATCACGATCTTGCCGAAGTGCTGGTTGGCGGTCATCACCGACAGCGCCTCGACGATGTCGGCGAGCTTGAAGGTCTTGTAGATCGGCAAGGTGAGCGTGCCGGCCTCCACCGCCGGCCACAGATCGGCGCGCATGGCTTTGACGATCTCGCGCACCTCCTCGGGCGTGCGGGTGCGGAAGGTGACGCCGATATAGTCGATGCGCTTCAACGCATGCATGTCGAAATTGAACTCGCCCTTGGTGCCGCCGAGCCGGCCGACATTGACGATGCGGCCGAGCAGCGCCGCGGCTTCGAGATTGCCCATGGCGACCGGCGCCGACACCATGTCGACGATCAGGTTGACGCCCTTGCCGCCGGTGGCTTTCTTCACATCCTCCGGCCAATCCGGCTTGCTGGTGTCGATGGCGACGTCGCAGCCGTAGTCCTTGAGCCCGGCGCGGCGCTTGGCGTTGGTCGAGGTGCCGAGCACCAGCGACGCGCCCATCAGCTTGCCGATCTGCATGCCCATCAGGCCGACGCCGGAGCTGGCGCCCTGGATGAGCAGCGTCTCGCCGCGTTTCAATCGCCCGGCCGTGACCACGGCGTTGTGCATGGTCTGCAGCGCCACCGGAAAGCACGCCGCCTGCTCGTAGGTCATGTTGTTGCCGGGAATGCGGTTCACCCGCCCGGCATCGGTGACGGCATATTCGGCAAAGCCGCCGGGCGCCGAGCCCATGACCCGGTCGCCGGCCTTGAAATCTTTGACCTCGCTGCCGACCGCCTCGACCTCGCCGGAGCACTCCAAGCCGATCCGCGCGCCGACGCCGCCGACGGGACCATGCTGGATGCCGGCGGCGACCAACGTATCGGCGCGGTTGAGGCTCGAGGCGCGGACCTTGATCAGCACCTCGTTAGGCTTGGGCTCAGGCTTCGGCAGGTCGCGGACCTCGATACCCTTTTCGCCGAGAACTGCTGCTTTCACGATCATTCCTCCCGTTGGCCTCGATGTGCTATCGTTCGGCCAAGGTTACTACAAGGCACGACGGATTATGAACCAGCTCGTCCGGCCAAAAATCGGCGCTTCGGCCTGCCCGCACGACTGTCCGTCGACCTGCGCGCTCGAGGTCGAGATCCTCGATGGGCACACCATCGGCCGGATCCGCGGCGCCGAAGAGAATGCCTACACGGCGGGCGTGATCTGCGCCAAGGTGGCGCGCTACGCCGAGCGCGTGCATCACCCCGATCGCTTGAAGCATCCGCTGCGCCGTGTCGGCGCCAAGGGCTCAGGCGAATTTGCACCGATCTCGTGGGACGACGCGCTCGACCTCGTCGCCGAGCAATTCCAGCGCGCCGAGCAGAAGCACGGCTCCGAAGCGGTGTGGCCGTATTATTACGCCGGCACCATGGGCTTCGTGCAGCGCGACGGCATCAACCGGCTGCGCCACGCCAAGAAATATTCCGGCTTCTTTTCCACCATCTGCGTCAATCCGGCGTGGACCGGTTTCATCGCCGGCACCGGCAAGCTCGCCGGCGCCGATCCGCGCGAGATGGCGAAGTCCGATCTGGTGACGATCTGGGGCACCAATGCGGTGAACACCCAGGTCAATGTGATGACGCACGCAACCCGCGCCCGCAAGGAACGCGGCGCCAAGATCGTCGTCGTCGACATCTACATGAATTCGACCATGCAGCAGGCCGACCTGGCGGTGCTGATCCGGCCCGGCACCGACGGCGCACTGGCCTGCGCGGTGATGCATTGCCTGTTTCGCGACAACAAGGCGGACTGGGATTATCTCGAGCGCTACACCGATGCGCCGCGCGAGCTTGAAGAACACGTTCGCACGCGCGATCCGGATTGGGCGGCGCAGATCACCGGCTGCCCGGCGGCCACGATCGAGGAATTCGCCCGCCTCGTCGGCGAGAGGAAGCGCGCCTACTTCCGCCTCGGCTACGGCTTCTCGCGTTCGCGCAACGGCGCGACCAACATGCACGCGGCAAGCTGCATCGCGGCGGTGACCGGCGCCTGGCAGCTCGAAGGCGGCGGCGCATTCCACAACAACGGCGCGATCTTCCACTTCAACAAAGGCCTGATCGAAGGCGAAGACCTGCGCGACCCCACGATCCGCATGCTCGACCAGTCGCGCATCGGCGCCATCCTGACCGGCGACCAGGACGCGCTGCAAGGCGGCGGCCCGGTGACGGCGATGCTCATTCAGAACACCAATCCGGTTTCGGTCGCGCCCGATCAGGAAGTGGTCAAGCGCGGCTTCGCCCGCGACGATCTCTTCGTCTGCGTGCACGAGCAGTTCATGACCGACACGGCGAAGGTCGCCGACGTGGTGCTGCCCGCCACCATGTTCGTCGAGCACGACGACATGTACCAGGCCGGCGGCAGCCAATACATTCTGCTCGGACCAAAGCTGATCGACCCGCCCGGCGAATGCCGCTCCAACCACGAGGTGCACTGCGCGCTGGCGCAAAAGCTCGGCGCCGAGCATCCGGGCTTCGCCATGACGGCGCGCCAGTTGATCGACGGCACCTTGCAAAAATCCGGCTGGGGCACATTGGCGGAACTCGAAGCCAACCGCTGGATCGATTGCCAGCCGGATTTTGCCACCGCGCATTATCTCAACGGCTTCGCCTATCCGGACGGCAAATTCCGCTTCAAGCCGGACTGGCCCAAAGTGCCGTTCGGGCGCTGGCACAGGAACGTGCCCTCCCGCCCAATTCCGTCGCTGCCCGACCATTGGGACGTGATCGAGGAAGCCGACGATGAGCATCCGTTCCGGCTGGCGACCTCCCCGGCGCGCGGCTTTCTCAATTCGACTTTTACCGAGACACCGACCTCGCTCAACCGCGAGCAGCGGCCGACGGTAATGATCAATCCCGACGACGCCACGGCGCTCGGTGTCGCCGATGGCGAAAAAGTCACGCTCGGCAATCGCCGCGGCCAAGTGCAATTGCACGCAAAACTGTTCGACGGCGTCCGCCGCGGCGTGTTGATCGCGGAATCGCTGTGGCCCAATTCGGCTTACGCCGACGGCCGCGGCATCAACACGCTCACCGGCGCCAACTCGATCGCGCCGTTCGGCGGCGCGGCGTTCCATGACAACAAGGTGTGGCTGAAGAAACTGGCGAACTGATCTTCGCAAGCTTCACTGCTTGTGCGTCACCGTCGTCGGGATGTGGTTGAGCTCCTCGCAGCCGGTCGCGGTCACGATCACGGTGCCGCCGATATTGACCCGGTGCGTGCCGATACAGGCGTTGGGCTCGAAGGCGAACACCATGCCGGGCAGCAAGATCGCCTGGCGCACCCGCGCCGCATTGACGCCGGCATAGCGCACGTCGAGCTTGACCTGATCCTGATTGACCAGGGTTCGGCCGGCCAGGAAATGCGGCCCGACCGAATGCACCAGCGGCGTATAGCCCCAGCAGCCGGCCGACTTCAGCGGCTCCTCCATCGCCGCCAACAGATCGGCGAAGGCTATTCCGGGTTTTAGCGCTTTGATGCCGGCGGCGTAGGACTTAAGCGCGACTTGTTCGCACTTCTTATTGGTGTCGTCGAGCGGATCGAGCGCCACCGTCATCTGTACCTGGACTTCCTGGTTGCCACACAGCGGCATCAGCTCGGCCTGCATCAGGTCGCCGCGTTGCAGGATGCGCGGCGCCTCGCCGCTGGTAGTCCAGCGCGGCGGGCCCCATGACAATGTATGCGGCCCGGAATTCATCACGATCACCGGATAGCGCACGCCGATGCCATGCCGCAGCATCTCGGCCGTACCCTCGGCGAACACCACTTCCTCACCGACGCCTGGCGCCGCGACCTCGGCGATGACTTTGCAGGCGGCTTCGGCGGCACGCGCGGCATAGCGCACCTGCGCCAGTTCCTCGTCGCTCTTGACCAGCATCAAATGGCTGAACTCTTCGGAAATATCCTGCCAGCGCGCCTTGGGCAGCGCCGCCGTGAGCTCCATCCAGAAATTGGCCGGGATGGCGCCGTAGATTTCGGTCGGCGCCTGCGAGCTCAAGCCGACGACGCCGAGATTTCCTTCGGCGAGATGCTTTTCGCGAAACACTTCGGCGACGCCGGTGCCGCTAGTCGCGACGCGATAGTCGTCGACCCACAAGGTCGTGCCGCGCTCCTGCGACCAACGCGCCCGCATCACCCGCAGATAGGCCCAGGTGATGACGACCGGGTCGCCCTCGAGCGGAAAGATCACGCAGCCTTCATTGTAATCGTCGCTGATATAGGTCTCGTACATTTCGCGCGATCGAAAGCCGGCGACCAGAAGGCCGTCAAACCCGCGCTCGCGCATGAGCTTGCGGACGTTGGCCCAGCGGCGGTCGCGCTCGGCGAGTGAGAGGGTCGGTGGTTGCATGTGCGGATTTGCCATGGCGCTACACTATCACCGCGCTTCCGGTCGACAAGGCGGCCGCATGCCGGATAGTGTTTTGCCTTTCGACGATGTGCAGCCAACGCGGTGGAGCTTGATGATGATACGCAATTGGCGGTTGCTCCTTGCCGCGGCGTTGCTGGCTTGTTGCGGCGCGGCCGGACAGGCGCACGCGCAATCCTTTCCATCGCGGCCCATCACCATCGTCGTGCCGTATCCCGCCGGCGGCGTCACCGACAATCTGGTGCGGCTGCTCGCCGAGCGGATGAAAAATTCGCTACAGCAGTCGATCGTGATCGAGAACATCGGCGGTGGCGGCGGCACCATCGGGGTCGATCGCGTGTCGCGCGCCGCGCCCGACGGCTACACGCTGGTGCTGGGCAACAGCGAGAGCATGGTGTTCGCGCCGGTCACCATGGCGATCTCCTACAATGCGCTGACCGATTTTGAGCCGGTGGCGCTGTTGCCGAGCTATCCGTTCCTCTTGGTGACGACCAACGACGTGCCGGCGAAAAATCTTGCAGGCTTGATCGCGTGGTTCAAGGCAAGCCCGGAGAAGGTGTTGCAAGGCACCGTCGGCGCCGGAACCATGCAGCACCTTTGCGGCCTTTACCTGCAAAAAATCATCGGCGTGAAATGGCAGCTGGTGCCCTATCGCGGCGGCCCCCCGGCAATGCAGGATTTGCTCGCCGGGCAGATCAACTTCATGTGCACCACGACCGGCGGCTTCCTGCCGCTGGTGCATGATGGCCGGATCAGGGGCTACGCCGTCACCGCAAAGAAGCGCATCGACGCCGCGCCGGAAATTCCCACCGCGAACGAGTCCGGGCTGCCGGGCTTCTACACCTCGGTGTGGAATGCGCTGTGGGTGCCGAAGGGCACGCCGAAGGACGCAATCGCCAAGCTCAACGCCGCCGTGACCGCGGGCTTGGCCGATCCCGAGCTGCAAAAGCGCATGACCGAGATGGGCCTCGACAATGTCGACAGTGATCAGCACTCGCCCGAGGCGCTCGGCGCGCTGCGTCAGGCCGAGATCGACAAATGGTGGCCGATCATCAAGGCCGCCGGCCTGAAGGCGGAATAGCGGCGTGCTATAGTTTGCCGCCGACTTCGCTCCCGGGAGCCCTCTCTGCCCATGACGATCATCGAACGCCACCCGCCGCCGCGCCTGCACACCGCGAAGTCCGAGCCCGCCGATATCGACATCGCCACCACCCGCCCCGGCACGCCCGGCGGCATTTTCATGCGGCAGTTCTGGCACGCGCTCTTTCGCAGCCAGGATTTGCCCGTGGGCCACGCCAAGCCGATACGCATTATGAGCGAGGATTTTGCGCTCTACCGTGGCCATTCGGGGCAGGCGCAGGTCGTCGACTACCATTGCCCGCATCGCGGTGCGCCGCTGCATCTCGGCTGGATCGAAGAGGACAGCATCCGTTGCGTCTACCACGGCTGGAAATTCGACTGCTCCGGCCAGTGCGTCGATCAGCCGGCCGAGGAAGCGGGCTTTGCCCGCAAGGTGCAGCTGCGCACTTATCCGACGCGCGAATATTTGGGCCTCATCTTCGGCTATTTCGGCCCCGGAGAGCCGCCGCCGTTTCCGCATTTTCCGCACCGCTCGACCGAAGGCTTGATCCAGGTGTGGAACGTCGAGCAGGTGCCCTGCAATTATCTGCAAAGCTTTGAGAACAGCATGGACGAAGTGCACGTCGCCTTCGCCCACCAGCCCGGCGGCTCGCATGCCAAACTGTCCACCGACCTGCCGATCATCACCGCGGAAGAAACCGATTGGGGCATGATGCGCCACGGCACGCGCAAGTCGGGCAAGGTGCGGCACACGCTGCATTACGCGCCCAACTTGACGCGGGTGATCGTGCCGCCGCTTGCCGGCATGGACGGCGTCGGCGGCTGGACCGAAATCTATTTTAGCTTCACCCCGGTCGACGACGAGAACCATTTGTGGCTGATCACCAGCCATGTCGCAGCCACCGGCAAGGAGGCAGACGCCTATCGGGCAAAGCGCGCCGAATACGACCGCAGCGTCGCGGCGGCGGCGCCGGTGATGGACGTGGTCCGCGACATCTGGTCGGGCAAGCAGCGCTTTGCCGACGTGGTCCACCCCGACCTCGCCATCGTCCAGGACATCGCCGTGCAGGCGGGCCAAGGCCGCATCGAGGATCGCGAGGCCGAGCGGCTCGGCCAGTCTGACGCCGCGATCATCCTGTGGCGGAAAATCCTGACGCGGGAATTCCGCGCCATCGCCGAAGGCCGCCCGGCCAAGCGCTGGACGGCACCGCCGGCGGACGTGGTGCCGACGCTCGGTTTCTAGTTGGATACGCCCAACGGCAAAATGGAGACTAAAAAATGAATGATCCCACGACATTTCTTAGCTGGTTCGTGTTTTCCATCTTCGTCTTCCTGGTGCTGTCCGTGGTCCTGGGAAGCTTTTTCACGGTCAACACCGCGCAGGTCGCGGTCATCACGCGATTTGGCAGATTTCTTCGTGTCGCCAATCCGGGCTTGAACTGGAAGTGGCCGTTCATCGACACCGTGGCCGGCAGGATCAGCTTGCGCGTCAATCAGATTACTTTGACGATGGAGACCAAGACCAAAGACAACGTCTTCGTCACCATTCCCATTTCGGTGCAAAATCGCGTTCGTCCCGAAAAGGCCTTCGATGCTTTCTACAAGCTGTCCAATCCGGCCGAGCAGATTCAGGCTTATGTCGAGCAAGTCATCCTCGGGCATGTTCCCGGCATGACGCTGGACGAGGTGTTTGCCAGCCAATCCGGCATCGCGGCCGCGGTGAAACAGGAGCTGGACGCCGACATGGCCGGGTTCGGCTATGAAATCGTCAATGTCCTGGTCACCGATATCGTCCCCGACGCCAAGGTGAAGTCGGCCATGAACGACATCAATGCCGCACAACGCGAACAGGTCGCGGCCAACGCCAGGGGCGAGGCCGAGAAAATTCTCGTGGTCAAGCGGGCCGAAGCCGAAGCGGAGAGCAAGGCGCTGCAAGGGCAAGGCATCGCCAATCAGCGCAAAGCCATTATCGAGGGACTGCAAGGCTCGATCGAGCAATTTCAGAAAGTCGTCGGCGGCGTATCCACTTCGGAAGTCATGCAGCTTGTGCTGGTGACCCAATATTTCGATACGATCAAATCCATCGGCGAGAGCGACAAGACCAATACGCTTTTCCTGTCGCCCTCTCCCGGAGCCGTGAAAGACCTTTCCGAAGAGATCATGCGATCAATGCTGGTCGCGGAAAGGGCCAAGGCCTAGATCGCATCGAAATCTACGCCAAGCCGGCGCGGCGGAAGCCGTCCAAATAGTGCTCGCGCTCGGCGTCGTGCTTGATCGGCATCTCCTTGGTGATCCAGCCGAGCGAAATATTCGGCTGGGCGCGGCGCAGCTCCTGCAACGCGGCCTTGGCGATTTCGGTCTGGCCGGCCATGCCCGCAGCTGCCGTCAGCACCCGGTGAGCGCCGACGAAATCCGCCCGCTGCCGGATGCCCTCGCGGGCAAGGCGCATCGCCTCGTCGTAGTTGCGCCCGACGAACTGCGCGTAGGCGGCGATACCGCAGTAAACCGCCGAAAGCGGATCGCGCGGGCTTAACAGCAATGCCCGTTGCGCGGCCGATACGGCCTCTTGCCAGCGCCCGCAATAGGCCAGCGTCAAGCCGTAATAACCCTGAGCCAGCGAAAAATTCGGATTGAGCCGTAGCGCCAACTCGAACTCGGCCAACGAATCGTCGAAGCGCCGTGCGAACAGATAAACGCCACCCAAAGCGAAGTGCGCCCAAGGGTCCTCGCTGTCGGCCAGGATCGCCGCCGCCGCGGCGCGCTCGGCGATCGGCGCCACGGCCGCCATATCCTCCCAACCCATATGGGCGCTGAATGTATGGCTGGTGGCCAGCACGCCGAGCGCCTGGCCGTAATGCGGATCGATGGCGGTCGCCTTCTCGAGCAGCGCTTGGGCGACGACATTGTCCTGGCGCGTCACCCGCCAGTAATGCGACAGCGCCCGCATTACCAGGTCCCAGGCATCCATGCTGTCCGGCGGTTTGCGCCGGGCGTGGAAATTTTCCGCGGCATAGAGCTGCGGCTCGATCGCGGCCACGATAGCTTCGGTGATCTCGTCCTGCACCGCGAACACATCGGCGAGCTCGCGGTCGTAACGCTCCGCCCAGATGTGGCTGCCGGTGGCGACGTCGTTGAGCTGCGCGGTGATGCGCACGCGCTCGCCGACCTTGCGCACGCTGCCCTCGACCACATAGCCGACGCCGAGTTCGGCCGCGACTTGCTTCAAATGGACGGCCTTGCCCTTGTAGATGAACGACGAATTACGGGCGATGACGAAGAACCAGCGCAGTTTCGACAGCGCAGTGATGATGTCCTCGCTGATGCCGTCGGAAAAATAGTCCTGCGCCGGGTCGTCGGTCATGTTGGTGAAGGGCAGCACGGCGATGGCGGGCCGGTCCGGCAACGGCAAAGCCGGACGCGGTGGCTCGGCGGCTTGATCCGGGGTGCCGGTCTGCGCGGCGTCCGCATCTACGACGCGCACCTCACTGACGAAGCGGAAGCCCTTGCGGGCGATGGTGCGGATCAGCGTCTGCGCATTGCCGCTATCGCCGACCGCCTTGCGCGCCGCATTGATGCGGCTGGTCAGGGTCGAGTCCGACACGATGCGGCCGCTCCAGACCGTGGCGATCAGGTCGTCCTTGCTGACGACGCGGGCGCGGTTCTCGATCAAATGGACCAACAGATCGAACACCTGGGGCTCAAGCGCAATCCGCTCACGGCCGCGGAACAGTTCCCGCCGGCTTGTATCAAGTCTATGATCGGAAAAGAGAAATTCCACGTCGTCGCCCCGCTGCCAGCATGCAGCGCCGGCCTCAAGGAATAATCAAGCCCATCTCATGGGCAAATCAAGGACCGGACAAAGTCTTTCGGTCGCACCCCGGGCATTGTGCGCGATCGCAAACCCCGTGATCCCAACGGATCGGAGGAGACCATGACCCAGATCCAGGCACTGGACACGCGCGGCCAAGGCAATCTCGTCGGACGGATTATCGCGTTGCTCTATGGCATCGTGGCCTACGTCGTATTCTTCGTCACTTTTCTCTACGCCATCGGCTTCGTCGAAGATCTGGTGGTGCCAAAGACCATCGACGGCGGAACGGCGGGACCGACGGCGCAAGCGCTGATCGTCAACCTTGTGCTGATGTCGATCTTCGCCATTCAGCACAGCGTGATGGCGCGGCCGCAGTTCAAGCGCTGGTGGACGAAATTCGTGCCGCCATCGGTCGAACGCGCGACTTACGTGCTGCTCGCCAGCCTGGCGCTCGCGCTTCTGATCTGGCAATGGCAGCCGATGCCCGCGGTGGTCTGGCAGATCGCCGATCCGCGCATCGCCATGGCGGTGACGGGCCTGTCGTTCGCCGGCTGGCTGATCGTGCTGACCAGCACGTTCCTGATCAACCACTTCGAGCTGTTCGGATTGCATCAGGTGGCGAACAATCTCACCGGCCGCCCGATGCCGGCGCCGCGTTTTCGCACGCCGCTGTACTACCATTTCGTGCGGCATCCGATTTATCTCGGCTTCATCATCGCGTTCTGGGCGGCGCCCACCATGACCGTCGGTCATCTGCTGTTCGCGGCAGTGACCACGGCCTATATCTTCGTCGGCATCTGGCTCGAAGAGCGTGATCTGATCGACCTGTTCGGCGATCAATACCGCTCCTATAAGCGCCGCGTGTCGATGCTGCTGCCCTGGCGCAAGAGCGCAGGCTCATGACCCATACGCACGAGCGCACGCTCGGCCGCACGCGCACCGCGGAACACGATGACGGAACATCATCGCTGATCTGCCCCATCACCGCGCGTCGTTGCGCAGGCGACCTGTCCTACCTGTGCGAGGACTATGGTTGCGCCCGCAAGGGCGGCCTCTCACCGCATTCGGAAGAAAACGCCTGACGCGGTGTTCGTGAGATTCCTGCGGCCGTTCGGCCATCGGGGATTTGTATCCAATCAAACAAGGAAGAAAAAGACGATGAAGTATAAAGGTCAGTGTTTCTGCGGCGCCGTTCAATTGGAAGTTTCCGGTGCGCCTGAAGGCATGGGCTATTGCCATTGCCGCTCTTGCCAATCGTGGTCCGGCGGCCCGGTCAATGCGTTCACGCTGTGGAAGCCGGATGCGGTGAAGGTCACCGCCGGCGCCGACCACGTTGCCACGTACCAGAAGACGCCGCTCAGCCAGCGTCAATATTGCGACAAATGCGGCGGCCACCTGATGACCAATCACCCGACATTGGGCCTGGTGGACGTGTTCGCGGCAACGCTGCCGACGCTCAAATTCGAGCCTGGCGTGCACATCAATTATGCCGAAACCGTTCTGCCGATGCGCGACGGACTACCGAAGCTGAAGGACTTTCCGAGCGAGTTCGGCGGCTCTGGCGAAGCCGTGCCGGAGTAATCGGCCGATCTCGACTTACGAACTGCCCCATACGTCCCGCGCCGTGTCGACGACGAGCTCAAGCTTCTTGATCTCGTCGTCGACCGTCATCGCATTGCCGCCGATGCCCGAGGAGAAGCCGCATTGCGGCGATAGCGCCAATTGCTCGAGCGGCGCGTAACGGCTCGCTTCGTCGATGCGGCGCTTGAGCTCGTCCTTGGTCTCCATTTGCGGACTTTTGGTGGTGACCAGGCCGAGCACCGCGATCTTGCCCTTGGGCAGGAAACGCAGCGGCTCGAAACCGCCGGCGCGCGCCGAGTCGTATTCCAGGAAATAGCCGTCGACGCCGATGGCGTTGAACAACAGCTCGGCGATCGGCTCGTAGCCGCCGTCGGCGATCCAGGCGCCGGCGAAATTGCCGCGGCACAGATGCATGCACACCGTCATATCGGCCGGCTTGCCGGCGATCGCGGCGTTGAGCAGCTTGGCGTAAGTCTTCGGCAGCGTCGCCGGGTCCTCGCCGATATTGGCGACTTGGCGGCGCAATTCCGGATCGCACAGATAAGCGAGGTTGACCTCGTCGATCTGCAGATAGCGGCAGCCGGCGTCGGCAAGATCGCGGATTTCATCGCGATAGACTTGCGCCAAATCCTCGTAGAACGCTTCCATCTCCGGATAGGCATTGGCATCGATTGCCTCGCGGCCGCCGCGGAAATGCACGATGGTCGGCGACGGAATGGTGATCTTCGGCATAGCCTTGGCGACCGACGTGAGGAACTTGAAATCGTCGACGAAAATGCCAGTGGGACGCGACAGCTTGCCGGCCACTTGCAGCGACGGCGGCGCGTGATCGCGGGTGCCGGCGGCGGAATGAAATCGCACCGTGAGTTTCGACGCCATCGGCTTGACGTTGCCGATCTTGAGCAGGAAGTCGCGCTGCCAGGAAAAGCGGTTGTATTCGCCGTCGGTGACGAGTTTCAGCCCGATGTCCTCCTGCAGCGCGCACCACGCCGCGGATCGCGTCGTGCTGGATGCGGGTCAGCTCGGCCGGTGGGATCTCGCCCTTCTCCGCCGCCGTCCGCGCCGCGATCAGCGCATCGGGCCGGATCAGGCTGCCGACATGGTCGGCGCGGAACGGCGGTTTCACTCGCTCTTGCATGGATCGTATGTCCCTATCGGCCGTTTCAACCGTCATGCCATCAGTGTAAAAGGATGGCAACGTTTGCATGAGGTTTGCCAATGGCGACTGAAGCTTCGGCTCCGCAGGCTTTGGGCTATGTCGGCGTGCGCGCCAAGGATTTGGCCGATTGGGCGAGCTACGGCTCGGGCCTGCTCGGCCTGCAGCGCATCGACAAATCGCGCTCGACGCTGGCGTTCCGCATGGACGACCGCAAGCAGCGCATCATCGTCGCCGCCGACGGCGGCGAAGGCATCGGCTTTTTCGGCTGGGAGGTCGCCGACGCCGCGACGCTCGACGCCATCGCGGCGCATCTGGAGAGGAACGAGACCAAGGTAGCGCGCGGCGCCCGCGCGCTCGCCGACGAACGCCACGTCAAAGATCTGATCGTGTTCAACGATCCGCTCGGCAACCGGCTGGAGCTGTTCCACGGCGCCGAAACCACGGCCGAGCCGTTCCGGCCCGGACGCTCGATCTCGGGTTTTCGTACCGGACCGCTCGGCTTGGGCCATGTCGTGCTCAATGTCGACACCGCGGAAACCATCGATAAGCTGATGGCGTTCTATCGCGGCGTACTCGGCTTCCGGCTCACCGATTATTACGACCATCCGTTCGTGGCGCGGTTCCTGCATCTCAATCCGCGCCATCACAGCCTCGCTTTCATCCAGACCGGCAAGAACGCTGTCCATCACATCATGATGGAGCTGTTCAGCTTCGACGACGTCGGCCAGGGCTATGATCTCGCGCTCGGCGAAGAAGGCCGCGTCGGCGTGACGCTCGGCCGCCACACCAGCGATTTCATCACCTCGTTCTACTCGTGGACGCCGTCGGCCTTCATGGTCGAATACGGCTGGGGCGCGCGCTCCATCGACGTCGCCACCTGGCAGGCGTCGGAGCGCAAGGAAGGCCCGAGCATGTGGGGCCATGACAGAGTCTGGCTGTCGAAGGAAGACAACGCCAAGGCCCGCGCGCTGCGGCTCAAAAACGCCGCCGACGGTTTTCGCCGCCCGGTGCAGGTCATGGACGGCAATTATCAGGTCATGTCCGGCGTCTGTCCGTGGTGGGACAGTTTGAAAACCAAAACCGCCGCACAGTGACGCGCGAATAAAGGGGCTGAGCATGGCCGCCCATGCCGGCGCCGATAACGTTCACACGCGAAAAATCGCTGAATTCGTCTCGGGGCTGACCTACGAGAAAATTCCCGGCCGAGGTTCGCGAGCGGATCAAGCTCCTCATTCTCGATTCGCTCGGCTGCGCGATCTATGGCGCCAACCTCGAATGGTGCCGCATTCTGCGCGGCACGCTCGAAGCGCTCGATGCAACGCGCACAACCTCGATCTGGGGCACCGACCGAAAGCTGTCCTCGCCGCATGCGGCGCTGCTCAACGGCACCCAGGTGCAAGGATTCGAGCTCGACGACGTGCACCGCAAAGCCGTGCTGCATGTCGGCGCGGTGACGCTGCCGGCGCTGCTTGCCGTCGCCGAGAGCCACGCGCAACTGTCCGGTCGCGATCTCCTCACTGCCGCCGTCGCCGGCTATGAGATCGGGCCGCGCGTCGGCTTGTGCATGGGGCAAGAGCATATCGGACAAGGCTGGCATTCCGGCGCCACAGTCGGGATTTTCTCAGCCGCGGCCGGCGCGGCGCGTGGCCTCGCGCTCGATGCCGAGAAAACCGTGCACGCGCTCGGCATCGCCGGCACCCAATCGTCCGGCCTGATGGCGGCGCAATACGGCGCCATGGTCAAGCGCATGCATGCCGGGCGCGCCGCGCAGAGCGGTCTTTATGGCGCGCTGCTGGCGAAGGAGGGTTTCACCGGCATCGTCGACGTGTTCGAGGCGCCCTATGGCGGCTTCTGCACCACGTTCTCGCGCTCGCAGGACCGCTTCAATCTCGAAGAGCTGAGCGCCGATCTCGGCGAGCGCTTCGAGACGCTGCGGATTTCGCTGAAATTCTATTCCTGCGTCGGCTCCAACCACACCACGCTCGACGCCATCCGCGACATCCGCGCCCGCCGGCCGTTCGCGCTCGACGACATCGACGAGATCGTCGTGCACGGCTCGCAGGTCACCGTCGATCACGTCGGCTGGCCGTACCGGCCGGAAGGCCTGACCTCGGCCCAGCTCAACCTGCCGTTCTGCGTCGCCACGCTGCTCATCGAGGGTGACGTGTTCGTCGACGAGTTCACCGCCGACTGCGTCGACGACGCGGCGCGCATCAAACTGTCGCGCAAGGTGAAAGTGGTGCACGATCCCGCTATCACCGCACTCGGCGCCGCCTACCGGCACAAGGTGCGCGTCGATATCCATTTCCGCGACGGCTCGATCGAAAGCGAGACCCGCGAAGCGCCGCGCGGCAGCGAGCAGTCGTTCGCCAGCGCCGACGACATCGTCGGCAAATTCCGCAAGCTGACGCGCGGCGTGATGACGGAAAAGCAACAGGACGCGTTAGTCGATGCGGTGCTCGGCTTGGACAAATTACCCGACAGCCGTACGCTCATCGAACGCTTGCGGACAGCATAGCAGAGAACAGTGTGAGTTACGTGTCCCGCATCGCTTTCAGATGCCGCATCACCCGAGCACGCAGCGCGGCCTGCTGCTCCGGGCTCCACTTCTGAAAACCTTCGCCGGATTTGAAGCCGAGCTTGCCGTTCGCCACCAGGTCTTGCAGATAGGGCGATGGCCCCGGCCGGTTCTCGATCGCCGGCAGCACCACGTCGTGAATGGCGAGCGTGAGATCGGTGCCGACCTGATCGGCGTTTTCCATCGGGCCGAGCACGGCGAGGCGGCGGCCGAACGAGGCCTTGACCACGTCGTCGACGGTCTTGGCATCGCAGATGCCGTGCTCGACCAGCGAGATCGCCTCGCGCCATAGCGCGTGCTGCAACCGGTTGCCGATGAAGCCCGGCACGTCTTTCTTGACATGCGCCGGCGTTTTGCCCGCGGCCGCGTGCAGCTCCATGGTCCATTCGATCACACGCGGCGCGGTCCACTGCGTGCCGATCACTTCGACCAGCGGCACCAGGAACGGCGGATTCCACCAATGGGTGCCGACCGCGCGTTCGCGGCGGCTCAAATCCTGCATGATGGCGGTGATCGGAATCACCGAGGTGTTGCTGGCGAGAATCGTGTCCGGCCGCGTGCGGCGCTCGAGCTCGGAAAAAATCTTTTTCTTCAGCTCGAGATTTTCCGACACTGCCTCGACCACGTAGTCGGCGTCGTGCACCGCATCGGTGAGATCGACGGACGGCTGCACGCGCTCGACGGCGCGCTCATCTTCGCCAAGATCGCGCAGGTTGGCGGCAATGCGCGCCGCCACGGTGTCGAGGTTTTTCACCACCGTGTCGGTGATCTTCACCTCGTGGCCGGCCAGCGCAAACACCTGCGCGATACCGTGGCCCATCAGGCCGGCGCCGACGACGGCGATGCGCGCTTTCGCACCCTCTTTTGCCATCGTCAGCCCGCCGTATAGCCGCCGTCGGCGTAGAGGATGTGGCCGGTGTAAAAATCCGACGCCTTGGAGGCGAGGAAGAGCAGCGGCCCGGCGAGATCGGACGGCTCGCCGAGGCGGCCCTTTGGCACGCGGGCGATAAAGCCCCTGCGCACGGTGGTCGAGCGCTCGTTGTCCTCGTACATCCAAGCGGTCAGCGGCGAGCGGAACACGGTCGGCGCGATGGCATTGACGGTGATGCCGGTGTCGCCCCATTCGCAGCCGAGCGCCTTGGTGACACCGTCGATCGCCGATTTCGACGCGCAATAGGCGGTGTAGCCGGCGGGATGGCCGAGCAGCCCGCGCGCTGACGACATGAAGATGACCTTGCCGCCGCGATTTTGCGCCAGCATCTGCTTGCCCGCCGCGCGCGCCATCAGCCAGGACTGCGTAACGTTCACGTCCATGACTTCCATGAACGTCTCCGGCGGCTGATCGACGATTTTTTGCACCTTGTTGATGCCGGAAGCGAGCACCACGATATCGACGCCGCCGAAGCGCTTCACTGCGGCCTCGACAATCTTGTCGCAGTTCGCCGCCGAGCTCGGCCGGATGTTGACGGTCTCGACCTTGGCGCCGAGATTCTCGCAATCGGCCGCGACCTTTTTCAGCGCCTCGGCGCCGCCGGCAGCGAGCACCAGATTGCAGCCGGCGCCGGAAAGCACTTGCGCCGCGAGCGCGCCGAACGCGCCGGTGGCGCCGGTGACGATCGCGGTCTTGCCTTTGACGTCGAATAGCGAGAGCGGGTTTTTCAGGAAGTCTTCGGACATGATCTACTCACTGTTCTCTTATTCCTCCCCCTGAAAGGAGGAGGAAATAAACGTCACTTCACCGGCGCGACCGCCACCGCAATCGTGCAGACCTCGTTGCTGCGGTTGATGATCTCGCGGCTTTCGTTGGGGCCGATGTAGACGCTGTCGCCGGCCTTGGCGACCGTCTCCTTGCCGCCGACGATCACAGTGAGCTCGCCCGAGAGCACGTAATAGATCTTCTCCGGCGGCGAAGCGTCGGGGCCGGCGCCGCCGCCCGGCAGGAAGTGCGAGATGCCGAACACCAGCGACTGCGAGACGCCCATCTCGGCGCCGTAGACGCGGAACGATTTATAGTCGCGGTGGTTCGGCGCTTCGTACGGCTTGGCCTCTGAGAACTTGCGAACGATCATCAGACCTTCTCCCCCTTCTCGATGCGGTAGCTGCCCTTCGGGTCGATAATCGCCACCAGGCGGATGATGCAGCCGTCGCCGCGGTCCCAGTTCCACGGAAAGAACGCAAACGTGCAGCGCCGGCCGGTGACCTTGTCGATGTCGCCGCCGACATTCTCGATGCCCAAAATGCCGTTCTTGAACAGGATGCGGTGCACCGGCTCCCACTCCGGAAAATCCTCTTTCCAGTCGCGGCCGCCGGACCATTTCTTGTATTCGTCGGCGAGATGCGGATGCAGCGGGCCGTTGCGTTGCGGGCCGATCGCGGTGGCGAGCGGATGGTCGTTGGCCTGGGTATCGTGACCGACGACCTTGACCTTCTTTTCGACGAACCACTCGCCGGCCGATGACACGAAACCCGGCGCGCGGCAGAAATAATCCTCGCTGTCCTCGTACAGCTTATGCCAGCCGGTATTGACGATGACCACGTCGCGCGGCCGCACGATCTTGCCAGCGGCCTTCTCCAGATCGTCGTAGGTGATCTGCTCCCATTTCTTCTTCGGGATCGACACCACGATGCCGGAGCCGAAGAAATGCGGCAGCGGCACCTCGTCGATGAACGGCGTGCCTTGGATGACATGGGCCGGTGCATCGATGTGCGTCGTATTGTGCATCGAGGTCGTGATGCGCTGCGACAGCACGCCCGACTTCGCCATGTAATGGATGCGTTCGATCTTGACGTCTTCGAAATACGGCCAGTTCGGCGACTGGTACCCGAAGCGATGGGACAGGTTGTAGAACTCGAGCCCCATCGTGTTATTGAGGTTTTCCTCCAACGCCACGCCGCGTATTTTCTTGACCACTTACAACCTCCCTGGCACGCCCACGCACTGCCACGCTTATAGCATTGGGCGGTATACCACTACACTGGATATCGGTTATAGACCCGTCGTCGGCCGCTTAGGTCAAGCCCGGCCTGTGAGAAAACGATCGAGGAACGCATGGTGCAAAAAATTGCGCTGGAGGAGCATTTTCTGGCTCCCGGACACGAGACTTACTGGCGCACGACGGTCGGCAATGTCGACCCGAAGCACGCCGCCAATCTCTTGACGCGCCTGACCGACTTCGGCGAGCAGCGCCTGCAATCGATGGACCAGGCCGGCATTGCGCGCTCGGTGCTGTCCATCGCCGGCCCCAGCGTCCAGATCGAGCGCGACGTCGCCACGGCCACGCGCGTCGCGCGAGAGGCCAACGATTTTCTCGCGGGCGAAATCGGCAAACGCCCGGACCGCTATTCCGGCTTCGCGCATTTGGGGATGCAGGATCCGCTCGGTGCCGCCAACGAGCTCGAGCGCTGCATGCGCGAGCTGAAATTCTGCGGTGCCATGATCAATGGCCACACCCACGGACAGTATCTCGACCATCCGTCGCTCTATCCGTTCTGGGAGCGCGCGGAGGCGCTCGGCGCGCCGATCTATATTCATCCGACCGATCCGGTCACCCCCTCTCCGGCGCTCGAAGGCGTCGCCGGCCTGCGCCGCGCCACCTGGGAATGGGGTTTTGAGACCGGCTCGCACGCTTTGCGGCTGGTGTTCAGCGGCCTGTTCGACCGCTTCCCGCGCGCCAAGCTGATGCTCGGCCACCTCGGCGAGACACTGCCGTTCCTGCTCTGGCGCTTCGACAGCCGGGCGAAACTCTACGGCGTCAAGCTCGCCAAGCCGCCGTCGGATTACATCAAGCAGAATATCGTGGTGACCACGTCCGGCATGTGCTCGGCCGAGCCGCTCAACTGCACGCTCGCCGCGCTCGGCAAGGACCACGTGATGTTCGCGGCCGATTATCCCTTCGAGTCGGCGCAGGAGGCCGGCGAGTTTCTCGATCATGTATCGCTGGCGGAATCCCTGCGGCAGGACATCGCCTTCCGCAATGCAGCGAAATATCTGGGCCTGCCGCAGGCATGACCAAAGTTCTCATCGTTGACGTTCATGCCGAAATGTATCGCGATGCACTCCGCGATAGGTTTTCCGCGTTGCAATTTCAGCTCTTCCACAACAAAAGCGAAGTCACAGGCGATCTGAGCGATATCGATATCATGATGATGTTCGGCATCGAGGTGCAGGATTTCATGCTCGCCGGCGCGCCGCGGCTGCGATGGATCCAATCGCTGGCGACCGGCGTCGATCATTTCCTGCGCTGCCCGTCGCTCAAGCCAAACGTGCTGATCACCAGTGGCCGCGGCATCCACGGCCCGCCGATGCGCGAGCAGGTGGTCTATATGATGATGGCCATCAGCCGCGACGCGGTGCGGGCGGTCGGCGACCAAAAGGCGCATTTCTGGGAGCGGCGGCTGTGGAGCACGCTGCACGGCAAGACCGCGGCGATTGCCGGCACCGGCGTCGTCGGCTCGGCAATAGCCGAATTGCTCAAGGCGCTCGGCATGCACGTCATCGGCGTCACCCGAACGCCGCGCCAGGAGGCGGGCTTCGACGAGATGATCGCGACCGATCGGCTGGTGGAGGCGGCGCGGCGCGCCGACTACCTCATCAACATGCTGCCAGCGAGCCCCGATAATATCGGTCTGTTCGGCGCCGCGGTGTTCGGCGCGATGAAGGCTGGCGCCTATTACATCAGCGCCGGCCGCGGCCAGACCGTCGACGAGGCGGCGCTGCTCGCGGCGTTGCGCGAGCGCCGCATCGCCGGCGCCGCGCTGGAAGTGTTCCAGACCGAGCCGCTACCCACCGACAGCCCGTTCTGGGACCTGCCCAACGTGTTCATCACGCCGCACATCGGCGGCTACGTGATCGAATACGAGGATTTCATCATGCCGCTGGTCGTCGACAATATGCGGCTGTTTTTGGCCGGCCGGCCGAGCGAGATGCGCAATATCGTCGTGCGCTAGTTCAGAAGTACGGATCGGCGCCGCTCGTCATGCGGCTCCCTCGCCCCGCAGGGAGAGGGTGGGGGTGAGGGGGTTCGGGACTCGCCGATAGGTCCGAGCCCCCTCACCCCATCCCTCTCCCCCCTGGGGAGAGGGAGGAGATTGCGTCCACCGCGGCGCACTTTCCTGTCTAAGTGCAGCAGCTATGAGGTAGAGCCGGTTTCAATCACGACGGAATTATTGCAAAATCGGCCCTTCGAGCCGGCCGCGCCTCTGAGGGACATGCCCCGCGCGGAATGGGCCGACGCGCGGTGGCGCGAAATGAGGAGGAAGACATGGCATTTGCCACGATGAAGCTGCCCATCATCCTGTTCGGCGCGGCGCAACTCCTCAAACATGCGGCCAGGCGGCACCCGAAATTCAAGGCGCGGGTGAAAGAGCACAATCTCGTGGCGCAGATCATGACGCGCGACGAGGAGATCGGCCGCTGGTACGCCTTCAACGACGGCGCGATCACGACCGGCGCGGGCTTGCACGAAAAGCCCGACATCAAGCTGATGTTCAAGAACGCCAAGATCGGCGCCGCGCTGCTGATGCCGCCGATCAACTGGCTCGAACAGATCAACGCCCAGAAGGATTTCAATCTCACCGTCGACGGCCCGGAATATCTGACCAACTGGTTCGCGCAGACCTTGATGATGAGCCAGTCGGCCGGCCTCAAATACGGCACGAAACTGCGGCGCGGCGTCATGCGCTATTGCAACATGACCAACGGTGGGCCGGTGTTCGTCGACGTCAAGGACGGCAAGATCATACGTTTGACGCCGATCGACCTGACCGATGACGACGGCGCATCGTGGACCATCGAGGCGAAGGGTGTGAAGCTGACGCCGCCGCGCAAGACCACGCTGGCGCCGCACGGCCAGAATGCGAAATCCATCGTCTATTCGCCCGACCGCCTGCTTTATCCGATGAAGCGCGTCGATTATGATCCGAACGGCGAGCGCAATCCGCAAAACCGCGGCAAGTCGGGCTACGTGC
This sequence comes from uncultured Alphaproteobacteria bacterium, assembly GCA_963821175.1. Lineage (GTDB taxonomy): Bacteria > Pseudomonadota > Alphaproteobacteria > Rhizobiales > Xanthobacteraceae > BOG-931. The sequence goes on along the minus strand of CAWGCU010000012.1, from coordinate 4,789 downwards.
GCATCTCCTGGGACGAGGCGATCAAGCTCGTCACCGACGAAATCAAGCGCCAAAAACGCGAATACGGCCCGGGCGCCATCACCTTCTCGCACGGCTCGCATCACACCTGGGGCAATATCGGTTACTACCTCTCGGCGCTGTTCCGCTTTGCCAACGCGGTCGGTATGACGCGCATCCATCACAATCCGGATTCCTGGGAAGGCTGGTATTGGGGCGCGGTGCATCACTGGGGCCATACGCTGCGCGTCGGCCAGTCGGAAACCTACGGCACCGTCGAAGACTGCCTGCAGAACTGCGACATGATCGTGTCGTGGGCGGCCGATCCGGAATCCACCTCAGGCTCCTACGGCGCCCAGGAGGGCACCACGCGCCGGCAGTGGCTGAAAGATCCAAAACTCGCCATCAAGGTCGTCCACGTCGATCCGTATTTCAACGCCACCGCGCAGTTCCTGCCCGGCAAATGGTTCGCGCCGAAGCCGACCACTTCGGTCGCCATGGCGATGGCGATCGCTTATGTCTGGATCAAGGAAGACCTTTACGACAAATCATACGTCGAGACCCACACGGTCGGCTTCGACAAGTGGAAGGCGTACCTCGTTGGCGACGATGACGGCATTGCGAAAACGCCCGAGTGGCAGGAAAAAGAAACCGGCGTCCCTGCGAAAGACGTGCGCGCGCTCGCCCGCGAGTGGGGCAAGAAACGCGTCTATCTGGCGCCCGGCGGCTGGGGCAACGGCCACGGCGGCGCCTGCCGCAACCAGACCGGCATTCCCTGGGCGCGGGTCATGGTCTGCCTCACCGCGATGCAGGGCCTCGGCAAGCCCGGCATCAACATGGGCAACCTGCAATGGGGCACGCCGATCGATTTCAATTTCTATTTCCCCGGCTACGCCGACGGCGGCATGTCGGGCGATCTGGAAAACACCGCAATGCCGGTCGAGCTCTACCAGCGCATGCCGCAGCTGCCGACCATGAACTCCAATGGCCAGCGCATCCCGCGCATTTTCGTGCCGGAGGCGATTACGGAAGGCAAAGCTGAGGGTTATCCGTGGGTCGGCAAGTCGATCGAGCACCAGTTCGCGCGTTTTACCTATCCGGCGCCCGGCCATTCGCCGGTGCACATGCTCTACAAATACGGCGGCTCGATTCTCTCGACGATGAACAACACCAACCGCTGGGTCAAGATGTATCAGTCGCCGAACCTCGAATGCGTCGTCAACCAGTCGATCTGGTTCGAGGGCGAGGCGAAGTTCGCCGATGTGGTGCTCCCCGCTTGCACCAATTTCGAGCGCACCGACATCAGCGAATGGGCCGGCCTCGGCGGCTACGGCCATCACGGCCAGCAGCAGCTCAACCATCGCGTCATCGTGTTCCAGGCGCCGGCGATCGCGCCGCAGGGTGAATCGAAATCCGATTTCTGGATTTTCAACGAACTGTGCAAGCCGCTCGGGCTTGCCAATTATTTCTCTGAGGGCTGTAACGAGATCGATTGGGTCAAGCGCGTCTATCTCGCATCCGACATGCCGAAAGTGATGTCGTGGAAAAAATTCCTCAAGCGCGGCTATTTCGTGGTGCCGGCCGAGAAGGAGAAGCTCCGCGCGCCGGTGTCGTTCCGCTGGTTCTTCGAGAACCGCAAGAAAGACGTGCCGGAGGCGCAGCCGCTGCCGTCCGACTACACCGAGGAATATTTGCGCGGGTTGCAGACCCAATCCGGTAAGCTTGAATTCGAGTGCAATTCGCTTAAGCGCTTCAACGATCCCGAACGGCCGCCGATCGTCAAATACGAGCCGTCATGGGAAGGCGCGCATTCCGGCGAGCTGTTCGAGCGCTATCCGCTGCAATTGCTGACGCCGCACTCGAAATATTCGTTCCACACCCAGGGCGACGGCAAGGATTCGTTCCTGCTCAATATCGAGGACCATCGCGTCAAGGTCGACGGCTACTATTATTGGATCATGCGCATGAACGCGGAAGATGCCAAAGAACGCGGCATCAACAAGCATGACCTGGTCAAGGTCTTCAACGACCGCGGCGCGGTGATTTGCGCGGCACTGCCGACGCAGCGGCTGCCGCGCGGCGTCGCCCACGGCTACGAGTTCGTCTGCCATCTACGATCCGATGGGCGAGCCGGGAAAATCGGTCGACCGCGGCGGCTGCCTTAACCTGCTCACCCCGGAGCGGACGCAAACCAAGTCTACCCACTCGCTCGCCGGCGCCAATTCGCTGGTGCAGATCGAGCTGTGGGATGGCCGCATCGAGCACATGTCCGCGGTGTTCGCCGCGATGGAGAAGGACAAGGAAATCAAGCGCACGCTCAAGGAAGCCAACCTCGTGCCGGCGAAATAACCCATGAAAAAATGGAACATGATCATCGACGTGGCCGAGTGCACCAATTGCAATCTGTGCACGTTGTCCGCCATGGACGAATATGTCGGCAACGACTGGCCCGGCTATTCGGCGCCGATGCCGAAACACGGCCACAAGTGGATCAACATTTTGCAGAAGGAACGCGGCCAGATCCCGATGATCGACATCGCCTACGTTCCCACCATGTGCAATCACTGCGACGACGCACCCTGCATCAAGGCGGCGCCGCAGGGCGCCATCAAGAAGCGCAAGGACGGCATCGTCATCATCGATCCGGTGAAGGCCAAGGGCCAGAAGCAGATCGTCGAGGCCTGCCCTTACGGCCACATCTGGTGGAATGAGGAGCAGCAGTTGCCGCAGGCCTGGACCTTTGACGCCCATCTGATCGACCAGGGCTGGGAGCAGACCCGCGGCCAGCAATCCTGCCCGACCGGCGCCATGCGGGCGATCAAGGTCGAGGACGAGGAGATGACGCGCATGGCGCGCGAGGAACATCTCGAAGTGATGAAGCCGGAGCTGAATGCGAAGCCGCGCGTCTATTACCGCAACCTGTGGCGCTATTCCAAATGCTTCATCGGCGGCTCGGTCGCCGAGACCAAGAACGGCGTCGTCGATTGCGTCGAAGGCGCCAGCGTACAGCTGGTCAAGGACGGCGTTTCGGTCGCGGTGACGACGACCGACAATTACGGCGACTTCAAATTCGATAAGCTCGACGAGAATTCCGGCCGCTATACCGTGCAGATTTTCGCCGGCGGCCGATCCAAGACCGTGGAAGCCAACCTCGGCGCTAGCATCAATCTCGGCGAGATCATGGTGTAATCGCCGTCGTCATCCGCCGCGCGACGCTGCGGCCGCGCGCCTCGTTTGTGCATTTGGCGACGTGAGCGTCGCGGTTGATCACCTGCAGGTTCGGCAATCCCCAATAGGCGAGCAGCGCCGGCCACGGCGTATCGCGATGCTCGCTCCACACCTGGAACAACGGCACGTGGTGGTCGATCTCGGCGGATTTCCATAATCGCCCGCCGCGTTGCGCGCAGCGCCGCGCCTGCAGGCGGCGCAGCAGAGGCGCTTCGCCGCTCGGCGCGTTCCAGAACTGCCAGGCGATCACGCAGGCGCAGTGCCAGGTGGCGTTCTTGTTCGGGCCGCCGCCCCACAGATCGACATGCCAGCCGAAACGGAAAACCGGCTGACCGCAGACGCAGCAAAAACCGGGACCGCGCGCATATTGGGTTTCACGATAAGGCGCCGGCGGGATCCGGAACGTCGCCGGCAAGCCGCGTTTGCGCTTATCGGCGAGACGCCATGTCCAACCGTCAGGCGCACCGCTCTTTGTCGCCAGCGCCCGCGCCAAGCGTTCGGCGCGCAATGGATGCGCACGCCAATAGGAGTCGATCGCCAGCCGCGGCGTCGGCGGCACGAACGGGCGGCCGAGCGCGCGCCGCAGCACGACCGGTGGAAAAATCTGCGGTAATGCTTTGGTGAGGCGCGCGACCGATTGGCGATTGCGTTCCGTCTTCAGGTCTTGCCACGTCGACATTCATTCCCCCAGATCATTCCCCAAAGCCGTGCGACATGGTGCCCGCAAAGCCCTAAACCTTCGTCACCGCGGCCATGTTATGGTGCGGCGCTATGCCGAAAGGAATCGGGCGTGAAAAAGTGGATTGGCGTGTTGTTGCTGCCGTTCCTGTGCGGCGCGAGCTTCGCCCAAACAGCATCCTATCCGGACCGGCCCATTACGCTGATCGTGACCGCGGCGGCCGGCGGCGTGACCGACGTGGCGGCCCGCGCGGTCGGCCAAGAGCTCAGCAAGGCCTGGGGCCAGCCGGTTATCGTCGAGAACCGCGGCGGCGCCGCGCATATTTTGGGCGCGCAAAGCGTCGCCAAAGCCGAGCCTGACGGCTACACGTTGTTGGTCGGTGAAGCCGGCACCTTCACCATCAATCCGACCGTCTATCCGCCCGGCAAGCTGCCCTACGACACCGATCGGGATTTCGTGCCGATCAGCGGCCTCGTTCGCATCAACCAGGCGCTGATCGGCGACAACAACTTGCCGGCCGCCAATGCGGCGGAGCTGATCGCGCTTGCCAAACAAAAGCCCGGACAGCTCACCTACGGCACCGCCGGCATCGGCTCCGCGCCGCACATGAACATGGCGTTGTTCGAGAGCATGGCGGGCGTCAAGCTGCAGGCGGTGCACTATCGCGGCGCGGCGCCCGCGCTCAACGATCTGGCCGGCGGCAGCATCAACCTGATGTCGGTGAGCGTCAGCCTGGCGCTGCCGGCGTTCCGCGGCGGCCGGGTCAAGATGCTCGGCATCGGCAGCGACAAGCGCATCGCGCAGGCGTCCGATATCCCGACGGTGGCGGAAAGCGGCCTGCCCGGCTATCAGGCGGTCACCTGGTTCGGCCTGTTCGGCCCCGCC
>CAWGCU010000011.1:0-233373 GCA_963821175.1 uncultured Alphaproteobacteria bacterium | reverse complement strand
TGAAATATCCGAAGCTCAAAGTGGTGCTGCTGGAATCCGGCGTCACCTGGCTGCCGGCGTTCCTGTGGCGGCTGTCGAAATTCTGGCGCGGCGTGCGGCTCGAAGTGCCGTGGATCGACCGCTCGCCGGCGCAGATCGTGCGCGATCACGTGCGGCTGACCATCCAGCCGTTCGACGGCCCGGACGATCCGGCCGCGGTCGGCAAAACTGATCGAGCACATGCAGTCCGACGACATGCTGCTGTTCGCGTCCGATTTTCCGCACTGGCAATTCGACGGCGACGACATCATGCCGGCCGGCATTCCGCAAAAGCTGCACGGCAAGATCCGGCGCGACAATGCGCTGGCGACCTATAGCCGTCTCGCCGAGCAGGCCGCGTAACGCCATGGCCAGACACGTGATCGCTGCGTTGCGCGAGTTTCCGGCCGGCACCCGCAAGCTGATCGACATCAAGGGCCGCCAGATCGCGGTGTTCAACATCAAGGGCGAGTTCTTCGCGCTCGCCAACCGCTGCCCGCATCAGGGCGGCAGCCTGTGCGAAGGCCGCCTGACCGGCCTGGTCGAGGCCAAAGAGCCCGGCGAATACCGCTATTCGCGGCAGGGCGAGATCATCCGCTGCCCGTGGCACGGCTGGGAGTTCGACGTGCGCACCGGCAAATCCTGGTGCGACCCGTCGCGCATCCGGGCGCGGCAATTTTCGGTTTCGGTGGCGCCCGGCGCGACGCTGGTCGAAGGCCCCTACGTGGCCGAGACGTTTGCCGTCAGCGTCGAAGACGAATACGTCGTGTTGGACGCGTGAGGCAAATTGGAATGACGCAGGGGCGATTGCGGCTGGCGGCGGATATCGGTGGCACGTTCACCGACATCGCGGTGTTCGACGAAAAATCCGGCAAGCTCACCTTCGGCAAGGCGCTGTCGACGCCGGCGCATCTGGTCGAAGGGATCAGACCGGCGTCGCCAAGGCCGGCAGCGATTATCGCTCCGCCGGGCTGTTCCTGCACGGCTCGACCATCGCCATCAACACCATGCTGGAGCGCACCGGCGCCAAGACCGCGCTGCTGATCACCGAAGGCTTTCGCGACATTTACGAGATCGGCCGCATCAACCGGCCGGACGCCTATAATCTGTTCTTCCAGAAACACGTGCCGCTGATCGAGCGGGCGCTGCGCTTCGAAGTGCACGAGCGCATGCTGGCCGACGGCGAGATCGACAAGCCGCTCGACGACGACGAGATCGCGGCGCTGGGCCGCGAGCTCGAACGGCTCGGCGTCGAAGCCGCCGCGATCCTGTTCCTCAATTGCTACGCCAATGCCGATCACGAACGGCGGGCGAAAGCGATTCTGGAAAAAAATCATCCCGCGCTGTTCGTGTCCGCTTCGCACGAACTGTCGCAGGAATATCGCGAGTTCGAGCGCTGCGCGACGGTGGCGGCCAACGCCTATATCGGCCCAAAAGTGCGGCGCTATATCGGCGAGATCGACGCCCATATGCGCAAAGCCGGTTTCGCCGGCTCGTTCCTGGTGGTGCAATCGACCGGCGGGCTTTACGAAGCCGAGCAAGCCCAAGACCAGTGCGTGCGCATGCTGGAATCCGGGCCGGCCGCGGGCGTCATCGGCACCCAAGCGCTGTGCCGCGCGCTGAAAATCGACAACGCCATCGCCTTCGACATGGGCGGCACCACGGCCAAAGCCGGCGTCATCTATCACGGCGAGGCTTTGACCACGGGCGCGGCGCTGATCGGCGGCTACGAGAAGGCGCTGCCGGTGCAGATCGCCATGATGGACATTTTCGAGGTCTCTGCCGGCGGCGGCTCGATCGCCCGCGTCGACGACGGCGCGCTGCGCCTCGGCCCGCAGAGCGCCGGCGCTTCGCCCGGTCCGGCCTGCTACGGCCTCGGCGGCACCGAGCCGACGGTGACCGATGCCAATCTGATGCTCGGCCGGCTCGGCGCCGAGCGTTTTCTGGGCGGCGAGATGAAGCTCGACGTCGCCGCCGCCGAGCGCGCGCTGAAAGAAAAGATCGGCGATCCGCTCGGCATGAGCGCGGTCGAAGCCGCCGACGGAATCTTGCGCATCGCCGCCACCGCGATGTCCTATGCGGTGAAGGGCGTCACCACCGAGCGCGGTTTTGATGCCGGCGATTTCGTGCTGTTCGCCTATGGGGGCGCCGGTCCCCTGCACGCCGTCGAGGTGGCGCGCGAGATCGGCATGCGCAAGGTCATCGTGCCGTTCGCGCCCGGCGTATTCTCCGCCTTCGGCATGCTGTTCTCCGACCTGCGCTATGATTTCGTGCGCACCTGGTTCACGCCGCTGGAAGACGCCAAGTTCGATCGTGATCGAAAAAGTCTATCGCGCGCTGGAGAAGCAAGGCCGCGACGCCATCGCCGGCACCTCGGTCAAGCCGCAGCAGATCGCGGTCAAGCGCGCAGCCGACATGCGCTATGTCGGCCAGGAGCACGCCGTCACCGTCGACCTGCCGATGGCGGTGTTCGCGCGCAAGGACCGCAACGCGATCAAGCGCCATTTCGACGCGATGCACGCGCAGCGCTACGGCACGTCCGCGCCGCAAGAACGCGCCGAGATCGTCAGCCTGCGCTCGACCGTGACCGGGCTGATGCGCAAGCCGCCGCAGCGCAAGATCGCGCGCGGGCGCAGCGCGCCGGCCAAAGAGGCATCCAGCGGCAAGCGCAACGTCTATTACGGCGGGCGCTTCCATTTGACGCCGACTTTTCGGCGTGACGCGCTCGTCGCCGGGAATAAGATCAAAGGACCGGCCTTGATCGAAGAATACGCCTCGACCACGGTGCTGATGCCGGGCGACACGATGGAAGTCGATGCGCTGGGAAATCTGGTGATTGCAGTCGGAGGACGTTGAAGTTCGGCAAGCTTTGGTCTCGGGAGGACCACGCCATGACATTGCCCCGTCGCAAATTTCTGCATCTGCCGCCAGCGCCGTGGCGCTGCCGGCGCTGTCGCGCGTGGCGCGCGCCGACACCTATCCGTCGCACCCGGTGCGCATCCTGGTCGGCTTTGCCGCCGGCAGCACGACCGACATTCTCGGCCGCCTGATCGGGCAATGGCTGTCGCAACGGCTCGGCCAGCAATTCGTCATCGAGAACAAGCCGGGCGCCGGCGGCAATGTCGCCGCCGAGGAGATGATCAAGTCGACGCCCGACGGCTACACGCTCTACATGGTGCCGCCGGCGGTCGCGGCCAATGCCGCGCTCTATCCGCATCTGAATTTCGTTTTTCTCCGCGACGCGACGGCGGTCGCCGGCGTGGTGCGCGTGCCCAACGTCGCCGAGGTCAATCCGTCGCTACCGGTCAAAACGATCCCTGAACTGATCGCCTACGCCAAGGCCAATCCGGGCAAGCTCAGCTTCGAGTTGGCCGGCATCGGCACCGCGAGCCATCTGGCCGGACAATTGTTCAACGCCATGACCGGCGCCAACTTGCAGCACGTGCCCTATCGCGGCGACGGGCCGGCCATGGTCGATCTCATCGCCGGCCAAGTCCAGGTCGGGTTCGCGACCATGACGGCGTCGATCGGACATATCCGCTCCGGCCAGTTGCGCGCGCTGGCGGTGACCACGCTCAAGCGTTCGGATGCGCTGCCGGGCATTCCGACCGTGGCGGAGACCGTTCCGGGCTTCGAAGCGAGCTCGTGGTTCGGCATCGCCGCGCCGAAAGGCACGCCCGCCGACATCGTCGCGCTCATCAACCGCGAGACCAATGCCGGCCTCGCCGATCCGACCATCAAGGCGCGGCTCGACGACATGGGCGGCATGGCGCTCACCGGCTCGCCGGCGGACTTCGGCAAGCTGATCACCGACGAAACCGAGAAGTGGGGCAAAGTCATCCGCGATGCCGGCATCAAGGCGGAATAAGCCATGACATTTCACCGTCGAAAATTTCTGCACCTCGCCGCCAGCGCCGCCGCGATGCCCGCTATTTCGCGGATCGCGCGCGCCGACACTTATCCATCACATCCGGTGCGCCTCGTCGTCGGGTTTGCCGCCGGCAGCACGACCGACATCCTGGCGCGCCTGATGGGCCAGTGGCTGTCGCAAAGGCTCGGCCAGCAATTCGTCATCGAGAACCGGCCCGGCGCCGGCGGCAATATCGGCGCCGAAACCGTGGTGAAGGCGGCGCCCGACGGCTACACGCTGCTCATGGTGCCGCCCGCCGTGGCGGCCAATGCCGCGCTCTACGAGCATCTCAATTTCGATTTCGTTCGCGATACGGCGCCGGTCGCCGGTGTGGTGCGCCTGCCCAACGTCGCCGAGGTTCATCCGTCGGTGCCGGTGAACACCATTCCGGAATTGATCGCCTACGCCAAAGCCAACAAGCTCAGCTATGCGTCGGCCGGCATCGGAACGCCGAGCCATTTGGCCGGCCAGTTGTTCAACGTCATGACCGGCGTCAATCTGCAGAATGTGCCTTATCGCGGCGATGGGCCGGCGATGGCCGATCTGATCGCCGGACAGATTCCGCTCGCGTTCGCGACCACGATTGCATCGATTGAGCATATCCGCGCCGGCCAGCTACGCCCCCTGGGGGTGACCACGCTCAAACGCTCGGACGTGCTGCCGAACATTCCCAGCATCAGCGAATTCGTGCCGGGCTATGAGACGAGCTCATGGTTCGGTATCGCCGCGCCGGCCGGTACCCCTGCCGACATTGTCGAAACTCTCAACCGCGAGACCAATGCCGGCCTCGCCGATCCCGCGATCAAAGCGAGGCTCGCCGACATGGGCTGCATGGTGCTGACGGGCTCGGCGGCCGACTTCGGCAAGCTCATCGCCGCCGAAACGGAAAAGTGGGGCAAAGTCATTCGCGACGCCGGCATCAAGGCAGGGTAGGTCTTTAGCTTACGCCGGGCAGACTTCAGTCGGGGATTGGAAGGGTCATTATGAAATTGCTGCGTCGAGAATTTCTGCATCTCGCGGCGGGCGCCGTTGGGCTTCCGTTCGCGACGCGGTTCGCGAGCGCGCAAGCCTATCCGTCGCGGCCGGTGCGCCTGCTCGTCGGCTTTGGCGCCGGCGGCGCGCCCGACATTTTGGCGCGCCTGATGGCGCAATGGCTGTCCGATCGGCTCGGCCAGCCGTTCGTCGTCGAGAACAGGGTCGGCGGCAGCAGCGGCATCGCCACCGAGGCGGTGGTCCAGGCGCCTGCCGACGGGCAGACGCTGCTGCTGGCGTCGCTTGCCAACGCGGTCAATGCGACGCTCTACGACAAGCTGAATTACAATTTCATCCGCGACATCGCGCCGGTCGCCGGCATCAGCCGCGATCCCAACGTCATGGTCGTGGTGCCGTCGTTTCCGGCCAAAACGGTCCCGGAGTTCATCGCCTATGCCAAGGCCAATCCGGGCAAGATCAACATGGCGTCGCCCGGCGTCGGCACGTCGCCGCATATGGCCGGCGAATTGTTCAAGTTCATGACCGGCACCGACATGGCGCATGTCGCCTATCGGGGCTCGGCGCCGGTGCTGACCGACCTGCTCGGCGGACAGGTGCAGGTCTATTTCGCGCCGATTGCCGCCGCGATCGAATTTATCCGGGCCGGCAAGCTTCGCGCGCTGGCGGTGACCACGGCGATGCGCACGGATGCTTTGCCGGATGTTCCGACCATGGCCGATTTCGTGCCGGGCTACGATTCGAGCGCCTTCTACGGCATCGGCGCGCCCAAGAACACGCCAGCCGACATCGTCGACAAGCTCAACAAGGAGATCAATGCCGGCCTCGCCGATGCCACGCTGAAGAAGCGGTTTGCCGATCTCGGCTCCGTGGCATTTCCCGGCTCGCCTGCCGATTTCGGCAAGCTCGTTGCCGACGAAACCGAGAAATGGGCCAAGGTGATCAAGTTCGCCAACATCAAGCCGGAGTGATCGGGTCGAAATGAAGCGCAAAACAAACAAAACAAAAATGAAACGCTCGCGCAAAGCGAAGATCGATCCGGTCGTCACCGAGATCGTGCGCAACGGCGTCATCGCGGTGACCGAGGAAATGAAGACCAACCTCATGCGCACCGCCTACAACATCATCATCTATGAGGCGCTGGATTTCACCACCGGGCTGTTCACCGCCGACGGCGAGACGGTGTCGATCGGCATCGGGCTGCCGATGTTCATCCGCGGCATGGCGGAGACGGTGAAGGCCAAGATCAAGCATTTCGGCAGGAAGAATATCCGGCCCGGCGACATCTATGTCACCAACGATTCCTATCTCACCGGCAGCCATCTCAATCACGTCACGCTGACGTTGCCGATCTTCCACAAGGGCGCCCTCGTCGGCTTCTCCTGCTGCATGGCGCATTGGCTCGACATCGGCGGCACGCTCGGCGGCATGACCACCGATATCTATTCCGAGGGCCTGCAGATCCCGATCCTGAAACTGCACGATCGCGGCAAGGTCAACGACACGCTGATCGAGGTGATCAAGCAGAACATGCGGCTGCCGAGCCGCGCCATGGGCGATCTGCGCGCGCAAATCACCGCGGTGAAGACCGGCGAGCGGCGTTTCCTCGAGCTGGTCGAACGCTACGGCCGCGACGCGGTGCTGGGCGCGATCAAGGCCATCATGGATCATTCCGAGGCGATGGCGCGCGCCCGCACCCGCTCGATCCCGGACGGCGTCTACGAGGCGGAGTCCTACATGGACGACGACGGCATCGACATCGGCAAGAAGGTGCCGATCAAGGTGCGCGTCATCGTCAAGGGCGACGAGATGACGGTCGATCTCACCGATGTCTCGCGCCAGGTGCGCGGCTTCTACAATTCCGGCATCACCACCGGCTTTGCCTGCTCGCAGGTGGCGTACAAGTGCCTGACCTCGCCGACCGACTATCCGATCAACGACGGCTCGTTCCGCAGCCTCAAAGCCATCGTGCCGCCGGGGCGCATCATCAGCGCGGTGCGGCCGGCGCCGATGCGCTGGTGGATGACCTATCCGATGACCATCGTCGACACCGTGTTCAAGGCGCTGGCGCCGGTCATTCCCGACCGTGCCATTGCCGGCCATCACGCCGATCTTCTGATTGCGGCGCTGCACGGCATCAACACCAAAACCTCGGAATTCTTCCTCGCCAATTTCGGCCCGCTCGGCGGCGGCTGGGGCGCCAAGCGCAGCGAGGACGGCGTCTCGGCGACCGTCTGCATCAATGACGGCGACACCCACAACTCGCCGAGCGAGCAGTCCGAGGTCAAATTTCCCATCGTGGTCGAGCGCTACGCGCTGGTGCCGGATTCCGGCGGCGCCGGGCGCCATCGCGGCGGGCTCGGCGTCGAGCGCGTGGTGCGCGCCCGGGTGCCGATGACCTTCAACACCCAGGTCGAGCGCGCCCATTGCAAGCCGTGGGGCCTCGACGGCGGCGGCGACGCCACCGGCAACGAGGTGGCGCTGCGGCTCGACGGCAAATGGAAGACCGATTTCCCCAACGCCAAGGTTTTGGTGGCGATGCTCAAGACCGGCGACGCCTTCCGGCTGCGCTCGGGCGGCGGCGGCGGCTATGGCTCGCCGCTGCAAAGGCCGGCCGCCGACGTCGCCGCCGATGCCAAGCAGGGCTACATCTCGGTTGCTGCGGTGCGGGATTTTTATGGCGTCGTGCTCGACCCCGAAACCTTCGTCGTCGATATCGCGGCGACCGAACGTCTGCGCGACACTATGCGCCAAGCGCTCGCCGGCTAAACCCTGGGCAAACCGGGAACAATATTTCTCCAAGATGATTGTCTGTTGGGCGCGCAACATGTGCGTGGACGCCCTTTTGGAGAGGAACAATGGACAAAAGAATTGCTGGATTGCTGGGAGCTGCGGCCGCCTTGGCCACGGTAGGCGGCGCCAATGCTGCCACCGAGGTGCAGGGAACTGCGCAGAGTCCGGCTACGGGGTATCGGGACCTCTTAAACCCGGTGCCTAACGCGATGGCGGCGCTGAAGGCCGAGGATGCACGGCGCGACGCGGAAGCGCGCAACGTGAAGACGGCCCAGGTTTCGGTGCAGTTTGGTCATCACCATCATCACCACCATCATCATGCCGCGCCGCGCATCATCGTCGTCCCGCCCCATCGTAGCCACCACCACCACCACCACCATCACCACCACACGGCTATTACGGCCGCTGAACGGGGTTGCAGCTAGGCCGGGTCACTCGTTGGCCCGGCCTTTTGCTGCGCGCAGCAGATAGCGATAGGTGCCGTCGAAGACGGTGTCGGTGTCCGACGTCCAGGCGGAGTCCGCGGCCAGCGTCGGCCGGGTGGCGTGAATCCGGCGTCCGCGCATTTCACGCTCGGCGGCTTCCTCCTCGTCCATCGGCACGAGGTTGATGTCGCACGTCACCGGCAGCACCAGGATTTGCAGCATCGGTTCGCCGGGCCGGAAAATGTGGACTTCGCCCTCCCGCGGCGATTTGAACACGATGAATGAGATCATCGGCCACCACTCGGTGCGCAACAGCGCCGGCACGGCGATCGGCACCGTGCCGGTGGTGTCGGTATAAAACCGCGGATGCGGCTCCGTCCGCACCGCCCAGTCCTCGCCGACTTTCAGATCGAGCAGCAGCTGATGGGTATAATAGTCGCTGCCGAATTTGCGGAACGGCGGCCATTCCAGGTCGTCATCGGGCGCCTCGCCAAAATCGCCGTCGAAATGCAGCACGCCGTTTTTCTGCGAGACGTGCAGCTCGTTCTCATAGGGGTAAAAGACCTCGATGCCGTATTGCGCGCTTTCGGTGAAGGGCGCGCAATGCCAGGCATATTCGTGCGAGCCGTCGGTGCGCGGCGCCGGCTGCCCGCCCCAGCCCGGCATTTCGAGCTTGGTCTTGCGCGGCCGCAGGCCCGGATTGACCAGCCTGTATTTGATGTCCTGCATCTGCGATCCCCCATGTGGCCACACCATATCCGGCCGCCCAGGAAAATCGGCGCGGCCGCAAAGAGTTCCATATCGCCCTGCGCCGGTCGGGCAAAACACCGCAAAAGCGCGAAGAATCAGGCCTTTGGCGCTGCTTGAACCCTTTGTTCCGCAACGCCATATTACCAAAGCCGCCTGGAATCGTTCCGGGCGGCGCATTGGGGCGCCGTAAGGGCCCCGCAAAGTCGCTTCAAAAGGGCTTTGAAACCATGTCCAGGGTTTCGTCGCTATCAAGTCCCTTCCTGCTTGGCTTCGACGAGATCGAGCGCGTGCTCGACCGCGTCGGCAAGGCCGCGGAGGGCTATCCTCCTTACAACATCGAACGCATTGCGCGGGACGGGAACAGTCCGGAACGGCTGCGCATTACGTTAGCGGTGGCGGGTTTCACCCGCGACCAGCTCGATGTCAGCATAGAGGAGAGCCAACTCGTCATCCGCGGCCGGCAACAGGACGACAAAAGCCGGCAATACATCCACCGCGGCATCGCCGCGCGCCAATTCCAGCGCACCTTCGTGCTGGCGGACGGCATGGAGGTATTGGGGGCGGATTTGAAGAACGGATTGCTGTCGATCGACCTGGTGCGTCCGCAGCCCGAGCGCATCGTTAAATCGATCGCAATCAATGCGTGCGATGATTGAAACCCGGTAGGACTCGACAACAAAGGAGTCGAGGGCCATGTCTTCTGAAAGGGCTATGTCTACTGAAATGACCATGTCACCTGAAATGAGCCGTACCGAAAACGACATCACTCCCGAAGCGCTCGCCCATCTCGGCGACGGCCGCATCGCTTACGTCAAGGCGATCCGCTCCGAGGACGTCGCGGCGCTGTTCCCGCAGATGCAGGTGCCGAAGCTGGCGCCGGGCGTAAAACTGTTCGCGCTGCACGCCGCCGACGGCACGCCGATCATGCTGACCGACAGTCGCGAAGCCGCGGTCGCCAATGCCTGGAGCCAGGAGCTCGAGACGGTCAGCGTGCACTGACCAGGGATCAGGTATCAGGTATCAAGATGCCGAGGCAAGCGACGGACACCGTCGCTTGCCTTTTTGTTTCTTGATTGCTGATTACTGATACCTGCCGCCCCTACGCGGCGGAAGCCGACGGCATCGCCAACACCGCGTACAGCGATTCCGCGTCGTGGGAAGCGCGCAGCTTGTGGACGACCGCCGGCTCGCGAAGGAGCCGCGCGACGCGGGCCAGCGCTTTGAGGTGATCGGCGCCGGCGCCTTCGGGCGCGAGCAAGAGAAAGATCAAATCGACCGGCTGGCCGTCGAGCGCCTCGAAATCGATCGGCCGGTCGAGTCGCGCGAACAATCCGAACAGGCGGCTGAGGTTCGCCATCTTGCCGTGGGGAATGGCGATGCCGTTGCCGATGGCCGTGGAGCCGAGCTTCTCGCGCTGCATCAAGATTTCGAAAATGGCCTTCTCGCTCTGGCCGGACAGCACGGCGGCGCGTGCCGCAAGCTCGTGCAGCGCCTGCTTCTTATTGTTGACCTTGAGCGCGGGCAGGATCGCGTTCGGTGCAACGAGATCGGTGAGCGGCATGAAAGTGACCTGAAAGCGAAAGTGACCTGGAAAGCGGACCGGAGCCCTGAAGGCTCGCGCGGTATCGATGCAGATGGACCTGTACCCTAACTGTCATTGGGCATGATCGTTTCCCGAAAATCGTCGCCCGTTTTCGGGTCATGCGTCGTGAGGGCGGCGGACCATAGGGAGCGGCCACCCCGGCGTCAATGGGCATCCGCAGCCGCCGCGGCCGGCGGATCGATCCAGCCGAAATGCCCGTCGGCGCGGCGGTAGACGATATTGATGCCGCCGTGGACGGCATGCCGGAACACCAGGACCGGGGCGCCGGTCATGTCGAGTTCCGTCACCGCGTCGCTGACCGAGAGCTGCTTCAGCCGGGTGGTGGATTCGGCGATGATGACCGGCGTGAAGCCGTCGATTTCGTTCTCGCTCTCCGGCTCTGGTGCGGCGATGACATAGGTTGCGGCATCGATGCTTGCGGCATCGATCGCAGCCCGGTCGTCGACACGGTCGGTGCGATGATCCTTGAGCCGGCGATGATAGCGGCGCAGCCGCTTCTCGATCCGCAACGCCGCCTGGTCGGCGCTGGCATAGGCGTCGGGCGCCATGCCTTCGGCATGCAAGGTGATCTTGGAATCGAGATGGATGGCGCATTCGGCGCGGAAACCGAAACCGTCCCGCGCCAAGGTCAGGTGCCCGGAATAGCCGCCATCGAAATACTTGGCCATGGCCTCGGCGACGCGGTCATTGATGCGGTCGCGCAAGGCCGTGCCGACGTCGAGGTTCTGTCCGGAAATGCGAAATGACATGCCAGCCTCCGCTTCAGCATGATCCCCGCTTAACTTGAGGTAAGTATCCGGACGGGTGGTGTCAACGCGTGGCGTGTGGGACAGAAGAGAGCGGCGCCCGACTCACCCCGCGGCCGCGCTTTGTTTCTCGCGCCGGCGCTGCACTGAAGAGGGGATGCGCATCGCCTCGCGGTATTTGGCGACCGTCCGCCGCGCGATATCGATGCCGGCCTCGCGCAGCTTGTCGACGATGGTGTCGTCGGACAACACGTCGCTTGGCGGCTCGGCGTCGATCAGCTGCTTGATGCGGTGGCGCACGGCTTCGGCCGAATGCGCCTCGCCGCCGTGGGACGCGGCGATCGCCGAGGTGAAGAAATATTTGAGCTCGAATATGCCGCGGCTGGTCGCCATGTATTTGCTGGCGGTGACGCGCGACACCGTCGATTCGTGCATACCGATGGCCTCGGCGACGGTTTTGAGATTGAGCGGGCGCAGGTGCTCGACACCGCGGGCGAAAAACGCATCCTGCTGGCGCACGATTTCGTTGGAGACTTTCAGGATGGTGCGGGCACGCTGGTCGAGCGCGCGAACGAGCCAAGTGGCGCTCTGCAGGCATTCGGCGAGGTAGGATTTCTCGGTGTCGCGCCGCGTCGTCGCCGACACCTCGGCATAGTAGCTCTGGTTGACCAGGACCTTCGGCAGCGTGTCGGAATTGAGCTCGACGATCCAGCCGCCGTCGGGGCCCGGGCGGACGAAAACGTCGGGCACGATCGGCTGCACCAGTGCCGAACCGAATGCCAGGCCGGGTTTTGGATTGAGGCGGCGGATTTCCGCGATCATGTCGGCGAGATCCTCGTCGCCGACGCCGCAGATTTTCTTCAGCGCGGTGAAATCGCGCCGCGCCAACAGATCGAGCCGCGTGATCAAGGCCGCCATCGCCGGATCGTAGCGATTCTGCTCCTTGAGCTGGATCGCCAGGCACTCGGCGAGATCGCGCGCACAGACGCCAGGCGGATCGAAACTTTGCAAAATGCCGAGCACGGCCTCGATCTCGGTGACGCCGGTGCCGAGCTTTTCCGCGACCTGCGCCAAGTCGCTGCTCAGATAGCCGGCCTCATCGACCAGATCGATGAGGTAGTTGCCGATCATGCGCTGTACCGGATCGACGATCTCCAAGGTCAGCTGCTCGCGCAGCCAATCCGCCAGCGTCGTTTCCGCCGACACAAAAGCTTCGAGATTGAACTCGCCGTCGTCGCGGCCGCCGGAGCCGACACTGGCCCATTCCGAATAGCCGCCCGGCGCATCGGCGGTGCGCTGGCGGCCCGGTGCTGCGTCATCGGGAACTGAGGTGTCGTCGATGTGGTCCTCGGCGCGCTCCGCTTTGGCTTCGCCGTTCGGCTCGCTGTCGCTGCCGTTCCAAATCTCGCCGGGCTCGGCCGGTTTGTCGGCTGCCTGCGCGCCGTTGGCGCCGGGGGCCGCCTCGCCGTCGGCGTTGCCGGGCTCGAGCAAGGGATTGCGCTCGAGTTCGGCGTCCACATAGGCGACCAAGTCGAGATTGGAGAGCTGCAGCAGCTTGATGGCTTGCATCAGCTGCGGCGTCATCACCAGCGCTTGGCTTTGCCGGATCTGGAGTCTTTGGGTCAGCGCCATGAAAGAGGGGTAATTTGGTCCGATTCTTGCTTGTCTGCCCCTTGTACAGCAATCTTTTTGCGCTGTCGCTAGCCGATTTTCGGCAACCTTAAGGGTCTGCCTAGAGCCGGAACTCCTCGCCCAGATAGAGCCGGCGCACGTCGGGATTGTTGACGATGTCGTCGGCGCGGCCCTCCATCAGCACTTCGCCGGAATAGATGATGTAGGCGCGGTCGGTCAGGCCCAAAGTCTCGCGCACATTGTGGTCGGTGATCAAAACGCCGATGCCGCGATTGGTCAGGTGCCGCACCAGGGTCTGAATGTCGCCGACCGCGATCGGATCGATGCCGGCGAACGGCTCGTCGAGCAGCATGTAGTTCGGCCGCGACGCCAGCGCACGCGCAATCTCGACCCTGCGGCGCTCGCCGCCTGACAGCGCGATTGACGGCGTCTTGCGCAGGCGGCCGATGTTGAATTCCTCGAGCAGCGAATCCAGATCGTGCTCGCGCCGCTTGACGTTGGGCTCGACCACTTCGAGCACGGAGCGGATGTTCTCCTCGACATTGAGGCCGCGAAAGATCGAGGCTTCCTGCGGCAGATAGCCGATGCCGAGCCGGGCGCGCTGGTACATCGGCAGCTTGGTGACGTCGCGGCCGTCGAGCTCGATGCGGCCCTTGTCGGCTTTGATCAGGCCGGTCGCCATATAGAACACGGTGGTTTTGCCGGCACCGTTGGGGCCAAGGAGGCCGACGGCTTCGCCCTTGCGCACGTAGAGGCTCACGCCTTTAACCACCATGCGGCCGACGAAGCTCTTCTCGACGCCGTGGACCGCAAGCACACCCCGGCGCTCGCCGCCCGGGAACGCGCCGTTGCCGTCGCTGCGGCGGCGCGGCCGCGGTGGACGCTGCTCGCGCTGCGGCGCCGGTTGGCGCTCCGCTTGCCGCTCGGGTTGGCGTTCCGGTTGGCGGTCGAATTGACGCTCGGGTTGGCGTTCCGGCTGGCGCTCGGGTTGACGGTCGAATTGAGGTGGTCGTTCCGGCTGCCGCTCCGGCGAACGCTCGCGCGGCGGCCGCTCCGGCGTTTTGTTGCGGGCTTTCTTTTCCGGCGTGGGTGAGCTTGCAATGTCGAGATAGGTGCCGTTGATCTCGCCGCCGATAGTCTCGAGATCGATGGCGACATCGACCAAATCTTCGCCGAAATCGTCGACTTCCGGCGCGCGCGATGCCGGAGGTTTTGGGCGGCGAAAATAGGAAAGAATATCCAACGCACCAATCTCGTGAGGCTCGCCGTCGAATTGGCGATGCGAATCGTCGATGATTTTGGCTCAGGCCGGCAATTGTAACCGATTTTGCCACCCAGACCATGATCCGATTCGATTGAATCGGATCATGGTCTGGAATTTTTAATTGAGCATGATCTTATCCGAAAACCGGTTTCCACTTTTCGGGATCATGCTCGAAAAGGCGAGGGGGGTTCATCAGTTCGGCTTGGCCGGCCCGCCCGGAGCGCCCGGTCCGATCGTCATGACATTGCCGCCGCTGTTTTGGCCCTGGCTCGGCTGGATCAGCGCGCGGACGCGGCTCGGCGTGGCGCCGCCGCCTTGGTTGTTGGATTCGACGCGGGCGTTTCCGGTCACGGTGTCGACCACGACGCGCTCGCCGTGGATGACGTTCTGGCCCTGGCTGACCACGACATTGCCGGTCAGCGTGATGGTCTTGGCAGCGAGGTCATAGATGCCAAGATCGCCGCTAGCGTTCTGATCCTTGGTGATGACGGTGACGCCGCCGCGCGCTTCGATGCGCCGGATGTTCTGCGCGCCTTTCGGCCCGGGCAGCGCCGACGTCGCGGCCGGCTTGGCGTCGGGCGCCGGAGCGCCGGCCTGGGCGATGCCGACCTCCTGGCCGTAGAACACGACCAGCTTCTGGCATTTCATCGTAGTATCGCCCTGCACCACCTGAACGTCGCCGGAGAACGTCGCCTTCTTGTCCTTGTCGCGCACTTCCAGCGAGGTCGCTTCGATCTGAACCGGCTGATCCTTGTCCTGGCCGCCCTGGAGCAGGCTCTGCACCGGCGGCCCCGCAGCCGGCCGCGGCGCCTGCGCCACGGCCAATACTGGCGCCAACAACGCGAAGGTCACAGCACTAAGGTACAGCCGGCGCGTCATTGGGTTTTTGCTTTATCCGCATCCTGGTCCGGATGCAGCACCATCGAAACCCCGCCGTCGAAATGGATGACGTTGCCGTTTTCGGTGATGATCATGCGCTTGGCATTGAGAAAGCCATTGAGCAATTTCACTGCGACCGGCTTGTCGGAAACCACATTGCCGCTGTGCATGTCGACGACAGCCTCTTGGAGCCGCGCCGCATAGCCGGTGGAGGAGGCGAGCGCGATGTCCTCGTAGAGCACCAGCTTGTCGGCCTTCATGTCGTAGAGGCCCGATGGCGCGGTCATTTCCACCGTGCTCTTGTCCTCCATCTGCAGCCGGGCGTGCATATGCTGCAGCTCCACCAGATCGGGCTTGTTGATGTCCTGCGCCGCGGTGTCCGCGGTGAACTCATAGGGGCGGGAATCGCTGGTGTAACCGGTGAGCTTGGGCGCCTGCATGGTGATCTTGGTGCCCCTGATCACCAGCTTGCCGAGCTCGCCGGGCAGGCGGATTGGGCCGACCGCAGGCATGTAATTGGCCGCCATCACGCCAAGCAGAACCACGGCGATCCCGGCCAGCACGATCACGCGCAAGGCGCGCACATACCTGCTGTGCCGCCGCGCCGCCCGATAGGCGCCGTCGGCGTCGCCCTGGGACGTGGCCACGAGGGCCGCGTCCCGTGCAGCGTCGGCGGAGTAGGCAGTGCTCACGTCATCGTCCCTTTAGCCGTAGCCGCGCGTGCCCCCGATTCGGCCGGCAGAGCCCTATTTAGCGGTTCTGCCCCGGCAAAGTCGCCTGTGAATGTGGCCCGGGCGGGGCCGGCGAACTCTCAAGCTTTACAAGTCATTGCCGGTACTGAAGGCCGACCCAGGCTCAGGAATGGGCGAAAATGTCCTCGTTGGCAAAGCCGGCGAGATCGAGCCGCACCCGGTCGGGCAGGAAGCGAAAGCAGGCCGCGGCCAGCTCGGTGCGGCCCTCGCGCACCAGCATGGCGTCGAGCCGCGCCTTGAGCGCATGCAGATAGAGCACGTCGGCGGCGGCGTAGGAGGTCTGCGCCTCGGTCAGTTCGGTCGAGCCCCAATCGGACGATTGCTGCTGTTTGGAGATTTCGTGGCCGAGCACTTCGCGCACCAGGTCCTTCAAGCCGTGCTTATCGGTATAGGTGCGGGTAAGCCGCGATGCGATCTTGGTGCAATAGACCGGCTCCGGCATCACGCCGAAGGTCTTGTAGATCATGCCGAGATCGAAGCGCGCGAAGTGAAAGATTTTCAAAAGCCGCGTGTCGGCAAACAGCCGCTTGAGGTTCGGTGCGTCAGCGGCGTGCGGCGCGATCTGCACGACATCGGCCGAGCCGTCGCCGGGCGACAACTGCACCACACACAGCCGGTCGCGATGCAGTTCGAGCCCCATGGTCTCGGTATCGATGGCAATCGCGCCCGTATAGCGGGACGGGTCCGGCAAATCGCCGCGGTGCAGGCGGATGGTCATGCGGTGCTTTGAATATCGCAGTCGCCGCGGCGCGTCAAAAAGCAGACGCTCGTTGGCGGCGGTGCTAAGATCAAGTTGTCCGGCGGCGATCGGGCAAAACGGGCCAGCGCGACGTGCAAGGGAATGTGCAAAGGGAATCAAGCCCGATGAATACACGGATCGTCCTGGCAACGGCAGCCGTGCTGGCCATTGCGGTTTCGCCGGGCGCCGCCCAGACGCTGACGCAGCCCAGCCCGCAGACGAAGACACCGCCGGCCGCGGTCACCACGAAGTCGCGATCGACCGGCCGCGTGAAAACCTGCGACGCCTATGGCGCCGGCTTCAGGAATATCCCCGGTACCGACGCGTGTATCAAAATCGGTGGTGGCGTGACGGTAGATGTCGGTCGCTGACGTCTCCGTTGGTGCTGTCCAAATTCCGGGCCCTCTGTCTAAAACTTAACCTCGCAACTGCGCCAATCAGTCTTATATACGCGTCATCACCGACAGCGGCCTCGTGCCAGGCGTCAGTGGCTGAGGTCCGGTACGCTCCCGCCTGTGGCTACGAAGCGCTGCTTATCCAGAATCGGGACATCTCATGCGTATCCATCTCGGTTGCGAACTCCACTTCGAGTTTCCGCAACCGACGCCGATGATCTTGACGTTGAACGTGCACTTCTCGCGCGCCTCCGAGCTGGAGCATCCGGATTATCTGATAACGAACCCTCCGATTCCCGTTGCCAGCTACCGCGACAGTTTTGGAAATTGGTGCAACCGCCTCGTTGCGCCTGGCGGGCATTTCAGCCTCGGCACGGACGCCATGATACGTGACTCAGGTCTGCCGGATCCGGTCGAACTGGATGCTCAGCAGCACCAAGTCCGGGACTTGCCGTCGGAAGTTTTGCTGTTTCTGCTCGGCAGCCGGTACTGCGAGACCGATCGTCTCGCCGACGAGGCCTGGCGCCTGTTCGGCAAGACGCCGCCTGGTTGGCCGCGGGTGCAGGCGGTCTGCGACGTCGTCCAGAATCACATCACGTTCGGCTACGAGCATTCCCGCGCCACCAGAACGGCCTATGAAGCGTACGCCGAGCGCAAGGGTGTGTGCCGCGACTACGCGCATCTGGCCATCACGTTTTGCCGCTGCTTGAACATCCCGGCGCGCTATTGCACCGGTTATCTTACCGATGTCGGCCTGCCGCCGCCCTATCCGCCCAATGATTTTGCGGCGTGGATCGAAGTCTATCTCGGCGGCCGTTGGCACATGTTCGATCCGCGCAACAATGCGCCGCGGATCGGGCGCATCCTCATCGCCCAGGGCCGCGACGCCGCGGACGTGCCGCTCACCCACACCTTCGGCCCGGGAACCCTGTCGGGGTTTCGCGTCTGGGCCGATGAAGTGCCGGCAGAATGAACGCTCAGGCGCCGGTCGCCGCCGTGACCTTCACGGCGACTTTCATGGCCAGGTAATCCGCCGCGGTGCCGAACCAGGTGCCTTGCAGAGGAATGGCCTCGCGCGGGTGATGCGCGACCGCGACGCGGATGAGTTTTTCATTGCCGACGCTGCCTCCCGACGGATCGAAGTCGACCCAGCCTGGACCGGGAACATAGACCTGGACCCAGGCGTGGGTATTGCCGCCGGCGGCACAATCGTCGTCGTCATCATCGGCCAAATGCAGATATCCGGACACGAAGCGAGCGGCGATGCCGCGGGCGCGCAGCGCCGCTATCATGAACACGGCGAGGTCGCGACAACTGCCGCTGCCGAGATTGAGTGTGCAGACGGCAGGCTGGATACCCTTCTCGTGCCGCGAAACGTGCTTGAAGGTCTGCCTGATGGTTCGCGTCATGGTGCCGAGCAGCTCGTGCGTGTCGGCCGAGCCGTCCTCGCGGAAGAACGCGGCGCTCCAGCGATCGATCGCGGGATGCGGCGACAGCGGCTGGATGAAAGGCTCGAGGCCGGGCCGATCTTCCGGCGCGTAGGCAAACGGATAGGTGCGGGCAAAATCCTTTATGTCGGTTAAGCGAAAGTCGGCAGGCGCATGATCCAAACGAACGCTGCTGACAAAGCGAAGCTCGCAGGCCCGGTCGCCGAAATGTGCGGTCGCCACGTGATTGCCGAGGCTGTCCCGCGTCCAAGCCAGTTGCTTCGGCGTGGGCGTAATTTCGAGTTCCGCTGCAATTACCTTTTGATCGTCGTCGTCGCGTGGCCGCAACATCATCCGGTGCTCGCCGAATGCGACCGGCTGATGATAGCGATAGGTCGTAACGTGCCTGACGCTGAGAATCGGCATTGCCGCCCCAAGATAATGAATGCGCCGGCAACATCCATCGCGGCCGCGATCCTCTCCACAACATGCATGTCTTGGGCCAGATATAGTGCGCGTTCATTGCATGAGCCGCGCAATCGATATGGCAGCGTCCTGTCAAAGCCGATACTGCCAACTGAGACTCAGTCGGGGCTTGGCTCGGCTTTTTCCGTGTGGGCCTTTTGCGGCAAATAATTAAGCGGAATTAAAACCCATAAATAGTAGCCTAGTTGCTCTGCTCGCAGGGGTATATGGTCTATTATTGACCAACCATTGCGCGTCGTGACAGTCATGCCTGTATCGTTGAGCGGGGCGAAAGCACAGCTGCTTAAGGGTGCGCCGCTATCGTGGAAGAAATTTGAAAATCACAAAATGGGTTCGGTCACCCTTGAGACAGCGGGTGCCCGGCGCCTCTTCAAGTTTTTGACGGAGCAGGCCTCGTCGAAAGTCGCAGAAGCCAACGAGCAGCTGTTTCCGGGCCTTATTGCCTCATGGACAGCGACAGACGATCCGGCGGCAGCACTCGCAACGGCCTCAACCGTCGCGGCGGGCGGTGTTTGGAAGTTGGCGCGGATTGAAGCTCAGAATTTCGGCGGCCTGACAACATTTGAGGGGCCGACATTTGACATGGCCATTGGCCGCGAAAATTGGTGCCTCGAAGGTCAGAACGGATGCGGCAAGACCTCGCTCAGTAACGCGATCCTCTGGGCAATGACGGGAAAGCGTGTGCGCGAGCAGGACGGCCTGATCGATGAGTTGGGTGCGCGATCGCCGGTCTACAATGCAGCGGGCAAAGAAATCGGAAACTGGCCCTCGGTCGTCTCTTATCCCAAAACACCTGCGGAACTCGCCAAGGATGCGGTCGCTTGGGTGCGGCTGACGTTCGAGAATGAAAAAGGTGAACAAGCCTTTGCAGAGCGAAAAATTACATCGCCTAAAGAAGAAAATCCAACGCAAGAAGTTTCGGTCGACGGGCGGCTGACAACCATCCCGCAATTACTCGAAACTGGCCTCCTGATGCCGGCGCGCATTTCTCGCATAGGCTTGGGAGATAGGAGCCAGTCGCTCTACGAAGGTATAAAGCTTCTCACGGGTCTCGATCAGCTCGGCGATATTGCCGACGGTGCGAGCAAATTCGGAAACAAGGCCCAGCGCTTTTACAAGTACGCAAAGGACCAAGGCATCGACGTCGTCGAAGCCACGTTTGCCGCGAATATCGGCAAAGCCGAGGTCCACGCCAGGGTACTCGCAATCGATATTTCCGGGCTTCGAACAATCGGACAGAAGGGATTGGACAACTCCCTCACGGATGCCGCCACATCTGCCGCCGCTCAAGCTAGCGACCACATCGCGACGCTAAAGACTGAAATTGCCGACGGTCTCGACACGACTCTCGCCGCCGTACGAACACAGGTGAAACAGGCCGTGGAGAGCGCCCGCGCGATTGCCAAGCTGGGTGTCAATGGGATAGCTCAGTTCGAAGCTTGGGCTGCGCTGAAAAGCGCTTCAGCCGACGATAAATTCAAGTCGCTTCCCGAAGCCATCAATGCCGCGCAAGGGAAGCTCGATGAAGCGGTTCACTGGCACCAGCGCCAGACGGAGGACAGTCGGCTTCGCCTCAAAGCACTAGCGGCGCACTACTTCGTTGAGCCTGAGGAGAACTCGCTGGCCATATGTCCGCTTTGCGAAGGCCAGTTGACGACCGAACAGCAAAAGAGACTTGCCTCTGAACTTGCAGAACTGCGGGAACACGCCGCCGCCGCCGAAAGAAAGATCGAAGATGCGTGCGGTGCGATCGACCGTGAACTGCAGGCGTTACTGACGCCGGACTTAAAGAAGTACTTCGACCTCCTTCGGGTCATGGTGCCGAAAGACGCCTATTCGGATGCCGCGCGTTCGCGCTTCGCCACCAACGAAGCCTTTAGCGGCGTGCTGACAGGCATCGCCAAGCTGACAAATGAAATCGTCGATAGTCAGTTGGTCGCGCTGCCGATGTTCTCGCCACCTACGGCTGAGACGAGTTTACCCGATACACCTGAAGCAGCAGCCACGCTTCGCCAAACTATGCACGTGTTGCAAACTGTGTCCGACTTGGCGGCGTGGTGGGGAGAAAATGCGGTTGCATTTCGTGACGCATGGTCGGAGCTCGTTGGCAAGAAGGACGAAAAGGACGAATTCCCGGAACGCTCGATCGTAGGGCGGCTTCAAAAGCTGGAGCAGGCCATCGAGAAGGCCGAGCCGCTCGATCAATTCGCGGGCTGCCTAACCGCAGCCGCGGAAGCCGTGGTTAAGTGGGAGAAGATTCAGGAGCATCAGCAGGTCCGTGAGGCAATCATCGAAGCGCTGGAGCCTCTGAAGGAACTGAGGCATCTCGTTAACGCAGAAACCGCCAGGTCGATCACGACGCTTTCGGGCCGCATCAAAGCGATTCTGGGAAAAATTCGTCTTCAAGAGCGGCTCACCTATCAAGACGCATCGCTCGGCCGCAAGGCGGTCAACGTCGAAGGCAGTTTCGATCCGGGCATGCAGATTGACGTCTTGCTTGTCGCTAACACGTCGTGGCTACGAGCAATTCTCTGGGCATTTGTTTTTGCGTTGCGCGAAGAGACGATTGAGCAGGTCGGTTCCAATCCTATGCCGCTCGTCCTGCTGGACGACCCGCAAGTCACGTTTGACCCGCGCAACAAGAGGAAGTGGGCGCAAGAGATTGCGCGCCTTGCCAATGCCGATGCAACGGACCCGGTTGGAATGCAACTAATCATCACCACGCATGAGCGGCAGTTCTTTCAGTTCCTCGTCGATGAGTATCTGCTCAAAGGCCAACAAGGCCTCGTGGCACCAGTCAACAGAGCATCGCCGGTTGTGACTATCGTCAACGGCACGAACGTCGATCGGCTATTCGAGGAGGCGGACGCCAACAATGACGACGCTGTCGCTCGACAATTCATTTCCGCCGTCAGAGTGTATAGCGAGGATTTGCTCAAGTGCATGATGCGGGCTGAAAGCCCCGAGATCGCCGATATGAGCTTAGATTCGCTCCGCAACGAGCTTAAGCGCTTGCGTGAAATGCACGTCCAACCGTTTAATCGCATCGTATTCAAAGAACTGGTCGATATGCTCATGGGGGGGCGGCGGCAAGGAGATGAAAATCATCAACGAACCGCACCATAAAGACAACGAAGCGCTTGGCGTCGCGCAAGCAAAAGACATCAAGCAGTTTTGGGACGATCAGCTTCGACCGAAGCTGCATAAAGCATTCCACGTGTGCGCCCAATTCGAAGCGTTCGCGGGGGAGCCCCGCCTGTTTGCGTGGCGAGACAACGTCATCGCTTTCCCCGATGGGCACAAAGACGCGCTCAAGAAGCTCACGCTTTTGAAGACAGGCGTAGCGGCTGCGGCGAAGACCGATGGGAGGGCCGGTGATGGCGTCGTCACCCTTAAAGAGTGGGAGTCGGCCCAGCCTATTCGGCTATTTAATCATGACGTGTATCAACTAGCCGCAGGTACGCTTGACCCCGTTGCCGGGATCGGCGACTTCCTAATTGTGTCGAACTTCGCTCCCGTGACTAAGCACAGTCTTGTCGTGGCAACGTTCGGCGAGCAACTGTTGGCCCGCCGACACAGCGAAACAGACGTGCACCCTGACATGGCGGTTTTAACCGGCCAAACGCTCGAACCTCACGATCTTCCCCAGCCGGTGATCGCGCCCAAGGAGAAAGTGAAGCTAAAGAAGGTCGTCGGAACGCTGTTCCTCTCTCATCTCACGTCGCCACCGCCGAAAGTAGCCAATCAAGAAGTCGTCGCGGCAACCGACTTCTCATTGGTCGAAAAGACGCTGGCGAATGCTCGGCTCTTCGAGGTGCAGGGTCGAAGTGCGGAGCCTATTGCGTTAGATACGCAGTCGCTGATCACGCACCCCGTCACCTTTGGTCCCGATGCCTTGAAGCGCTTGGAAGGTCGTCTTGTCGTCGCCGTGGATGACGCAGGCGAGCGTTACTTTAAACGACTGCGAGTTCACAACCCTCTTGTTGTGCTGGAAAGTCTCAATCCCGACGGCACCACACCTGCACAATTACTTAGTTTGGATGGCTCGCATGGCCTTCCAAAACTGACGGATTTATTGGAGGTAGTCGGGGTTCTCTTCGAAATCCCAGATCAGGGCTCGAAAGCGTGAGCAATGGTGCCAGGAGAGGCATCTCATTGGCGATCTAAGGTATTGATTAAGCGGCTAACTTTCTGGTCAAAACCAGTAGATACCAACAATGATACCAACAACCGTTCGCTGAACGGCACAAGTTAGCGCCGCCAGCCAATGTCCCTGCTGAGGCAATTTGTGTACGTGTTGGCCGAGCGCGGCGATACGGTGCGATGCTCGCGCGCCAGGGCATCGGGACGCCGCTTCGCGAGTATCCGGGGAAGTCTACCGCTGCGCCGCAGCCAAAAAAATCCACGGGCATCGGGACGCGGTTCGATAAAAGATCGGTGCGGGCCTCGCTGGCCTCGGCCCAAAAAAATTGGCTCTCTCGGCGTGCCCGTGCAATTCGATTTTATCTGCCGACTACTCGATCCGCGGCGGATCAGCGACGGTCGCTATACCCCCAACAGCGACCGTTTGCTGCGCTGCCTCGAAATGTCGCGATGGGCCAATTTCTGCCGCACGCACCCGCAGCAAAAGCTGCAAGCCATTTCGCCGTCGGCCAACCCTGAAGTCGGCCAAAGACCTGCCTGTTGGGCGTGATATTCTGCCCTATATCGCGGCGAGCTTGGCCCATCGGGGATTGAAACAGATGAGACAGACGCGATTTCCGCTTTTAGCAGCAGGACTTCTATTTATCGCTTCGCCTGAGCTGGCCGGCACTCAAAGCCCATGGAACCCCTGGATGCAAGCTTGGGCTTGTAGCGCATTCGAGTACGCGAAGAAATGTAATGCCGAGTTGAATCCCCGCTCGCTGCATTGCAAATGTCTCGGTGATAGTTCGCTGGGGCGGTTCCTGGAGGAATATTACGGGCCTAGAGGTCGAAACCTGGCGCCGCGCGACGAGGGGCCGTGATCCTCCGGCGGTGGCTGTGCTAGCATGCGCACACGCCCCGCGCTGAATTGTCTGCGCCGGACCATAAGCGAACGCGAGCAATCGCAGCAAAGCAGTTATTCGATCACCTCGTCGGCGAGCGCGAGCAATTTTGCGGGGAACTCCACTCCAATTGCTTTGGCTGCCTTGAGATTGAGCACAAATTGCAATTTCGTGGGCTGCTGCACCGGCAGATCGGTAGGTTTAGCACCTTTCAAAATGAGTCCGGTGTAGACGCCCACCTGGCGGAAAGAATCAGGGATGCTTGCTCCGTAATTCATGAGACCGCCCGCTGCCGTAAATTCGCGCCACGGATACATAGTCGGCACTTTGTGACTTGTCGCGAGCGCGACCAGTTGATCGACATGATTACCAAAAAACGGGTCCACGCCGATTTGGAGGGCATCAACTCGATCGCGTACAAGTGCTGAGAAGACTTCCTCTAGCTCGATCATACCAACATTCTCGGCGAATACCAACAAACGAGGACGGATTAGGGCGAAGAGCAGGCGCCCTAGTTCGTCAGATTTTTCGGGATGTTCTGAATGACGCGAACGATGGCGAAGGACTAAGTGGTGCCCAGGAGAGGACTCGAACCTCCACGCCTTGTGAGCGCTAGTACCTGAAACTAGTGCGTCTACCAATTCCGCCACCTGGGCTCGCCGGGATAGGTACGGAGCGGTCTTAAGCTTGTCAATCGAACGGCTTATACATCTGTACAGTGCCCGAACGATCCTGTATTTCCGCCGCCGATGACCGCAAAAAGCAAGCTCGAAACCCTCGTCACCGTGTTCGGTGGCTCAGGCTTCCTCGGCCGCCATGTGGTGCGGGCGCTGGCGCAGCGGCAATACCGCATCCGCGTCGCGGTG
This sequence comes from uncultured Alphaproteobacteria bacterium, assembly GCA_963821175.1. Lineage (GTDB taxonomy): Bacteria > Pseudomonadota > Alphaproteobacteria > Rhizobiales > Xanthobacteraceae > BOG-931. The sequence continues at coordinate 208,671 of CAWGCU010000011.1, read as the reverse complement.
CGCCGGCCGGAGCTCGCCGGCTTTCTGCGGCCGATGGGCCGGGTCGGGCAGATCCATGCGGTGCAGGCCAATTTGCGCTACCCGCAGTCGATTGAGGCTGCGGTGCGCGACGCCGACGTCGTCATCAACTTGGTCGGCATCCTGTTCGAGCGCGGCCGGCAGCGTTTCGATGCGGTGCAGACCGAAGGCGCCGAGGCGGTGGCGCTCGCCGCCAAGGCCGCCGGTGCGCAACTCGTTCACGTCTCGGCGATCGGCGCCGATGCGAACGCGCCGTCGCACTATGCGCAGTCTAAGGCGGAAGGCGAGCGGCAGGTCCTTGCCGCGCTGCCCGAGGCCACGATCGTGCGGCCGTCGATCGTGTTCGGCCCCGAGGACGACTTCTTCAACCGCTTCGCGGCGCTCGCCCGCATGGCGCCGGCGCTGCCGTTGCCCGGCGGCGGGCATACGCGGTTTCAGCCGGTGTTCGTCGGTGACGTCGCCGAGGCCATCGCCAAGGCGGTCGACGGCGACACCAAGCCGGGCACGATCTACGAATTGGGCGGCCCAGACGTGCGCACGTTCAAGGAGCTGATGGAATTCACGCTCGCGACGATCCAGCGCCGCCGGCTTCTAGTGCCGGCGCCGTTCGCGCTGCTGAAATTGCAAGCGGCGTTGCTGCAGTTCCTGCCGAAGCCGCCACTCACGCCCGACCAAGTCGAACTGCTCAAGCGCGACAATATTGTTTCAGGCGATGCCAAGCGCGACGGCCGCACGCTGGAGGCGCTCGGCATCGTACCGGAATCGATGGCCGCGATCGTGCCGTCTTATCTGTGGCGCTTCCGCAAGAGCGGCCAGTTCGACGCGCGCACCGTGTGAGCGCGTCGGATTCCGGCTTGCGCGGGAATGACGCAGAACGCGATCACGCCTCGTACTTGAACGACAGCGCGACGCGGGTGCGAAACGCCAAAACCTTGCCGTCCTCCACCCGCATGTCCATCTTGGTGACCTCGGCCACGCGCAGATCGCGTAGCGAGCCGGCGGCGGTTTCCACCGCGCGGCGGCCGGCATCCTCCCATGATTTCTCGCTGACGCCGACGACGTCGACAATCCGGTAAACGCTGTCCGTTTGTTTCTTCGCCATTGAAGCGGTCCTTTCAAGACTGAGCTGGACGCACGCGCGCGCAAAATGGCGCCGCGCGACATCATCTTAGCTCAGACCAAGGCCGCTTTCACATCCCCATCGCCAGCGCGATCAGCCCGAGCGCGCCGACGACGATGCGCCACCAGGCGAACAGCGCAAAACCGTGCCGCGAGACGTAGCCGAGCAGCGTCTTGACCACGAACCAGCCGCAGATGAAGGACACCGCGAAGCCAATGGCGATCAGCAGCGTGTTGCTGCCGGCGGCGAATTCGTGACGGTTCTTGAAGGCTTCGAACGCGAAGGCGCCGACCATGGTCGGCATCGCCAGCCAGAACGAGAATTCCGTCGCCGCGCGCTTGTCGGCGCCGAACAGCATGGCGCCGACGATGGTGGCGCCGGCACGCGATACGCCCGGCACCATGGACAGGCACTGGATCAAGCCGATGCCCAGATACATCGGCAGCGGGAATTTGGTGGCGTCGTGGTAGCGCGGTTTGAGGTCGAGTCGGTCGATCCACAGCAGCACGAAGCCGCCGATCAGCAGCATGATGCAGACGATCCAGACATTGAACAGCACGCCCTTGATGAAACCGTACAACAGCGCGCCGAGCACCATGGCCGGAAAAAACGCGATCAGCACGCCGATGATGAAGCGCTGCGCCTCGGGGTCGTTGAACATGCCGAGGAACAGCTTCCACAGCCGCCCAAAATAGATCGACAGCAACGCCAGGATGGCGCCGAGCTGGATCAGCACCGCGAAGGACTTGCCGAAATCGTCGTCGTCGAAGCCGAAGAAATGGCCGACCAGCAGCAGGTGCCCGGTCGAGGATACCGGAATGAACTCGGTCAGGCCCTCGACGATACCGAGGAAGATCGCCTTGATTACGTCCAACGTCATAGGTAGCTCCGCGGCGGGGAAGGGCGCTTGCCGCGCCCGGTCCGGTAGGAAATTTGCAAGACTGCTTCGTCACAGTTGTGGCGGCGGCGAGGTTGCCTACACAGTGTCGTCGCCTATAACAGCGTCGTCGCCTATAAGGGAATGATCTCCTGGAAACGGGGATCGGGAATCAGGGGGAATGTATCAGGCGTCAAACGTCCGGTCTTGGGGGCAATGCAGGTCCCGATGCTGACGCGTGATGGCTGATCCCAGGTATGCTGACACTGTTTCACCATCCATTCTGTCCGCACTCGCGTTTTGTCCGGCTCGTCCTCGAAGAGCTCGGGCAAACGCCGCGGCTCGTCGAGGAGCGGACCTGGGAGCGGCGCCAGGACTTCCTGGTGCTCAATCCCGCCGGCACCACGCCGGTGCTGGTGGAGGAGGGCGCACCGCCGGTTCCGGGCGCAGCCGTCATAGTCGAATATCTCGCTGAGACGCGCAGCGGCGAGCTTGCGAAACTGGGGCTGATGCCGCCCGAGACCGGCGCCCGCGTCGAAGTCCGCCGCCTGACCCACTGGTTCAACGATAAATTCTTCGAGGAGGTCTCCGGCGCGCTGGTGATGGAGCGCATCTACAAGCGCTACATTCCCGCCGCAAAGGGCGGCGGCCCGCCCGATACCGACACGCTGCGTGCCGCGCGCGTCAATATTCGCTACCATCTGGCCTATATCGGCTGGCTGGTGCGCACCCGCGACTGGCTCGCCGGCGAAAGCCTGACTTTTGCCGATCTGGCCGCGGCGGCGCATTTGTCCGTCGCCGATTATCTGGGCGAAGTGCCGTGGGACGAAGACAAGACCGCGAGAGCCTGGTACGCGCGAATAAAATCGCGGCCGTCGTTCCGCGCGCTGCTCACCGAGACGCTGGCGGGGCTGCAGCCGGCGCCGAGCTACGCCGATCTCGACTTTTGACGCCGGCTGAACTCAAGGCCGCGCTCGCCGACGCCGCTCGCGACCAAGGCTTTGACGTCATCGGCGTGGCGCGGCCGGATGCGATCCCGTTAGCCGCCGAGCGGTTGCGAACCTTCCTCACCGAAGGCGCCCATGGCGACATGGATTGGATGGCGGCCAAGGCCGACCGCCGCGGCGATCCGCGTACGATGTGGCCGGACGTGCGCGCGATCGTGCTGCTCGGCGTCAATTACGGCCCGCGCGACGATCCGCTGGCGATCCTCAAACAACGCACCCGCGGCGCCATCTCGGTCTATGCCCAGGGCGACGATTATCACGAGGTGATCAAGCCGCGGCTGAAAAAGCTTGGCCGTTGGCTGATCGAACAAGCCGGCGGCGACATCAAGGTGTTCGTCGATACCGCCGCCGTGATGGAGAAGCCGCTCGCCGAAGCGGCCGGGCTGGGCTGGCAGGGCAAGCACACCAATCTGGTTTCGCTCGAGCTCGGCTCCTGGCTGTTCCTCGGCGCCATCTTCACCACGCTCGACTTGCCGCCCGACACGCCGGCGCACGATCACTGCGGCACCTGCCACGCCTGCCTCGACGTCTGCCCAACCAACGCTTTCCCGGCGCCGTACCGGCTCGATGCGCGGCGCTGCATTTCCTACCTCACCATCGAGCACAAGGGCGCCATCCCGCGCGAATTGCGGGCGCTCATGGGCAACCGCATCTACGGCTGCGACGATTGTCTCGCGGTCTGTCCGTGGAACAAATTCGCCCAGGCCGGCCGCGAGATGAAGCTTGAAGCACGCGAGGCGTTGCGCGCGCCGGCACTCGGCGAACTGGCGCGGCTCACCGACGCCGGTTTCCGCGCGCTGTTTGCGAAAAGCGCGGTCAAGCGCATCGGCCGCAACCGGTTTTTGCGCAATGTGCTAATCGCGATCGGCAATTCCGAAGACGCGAGGCTTGCGGTCGAAGCCGAGCGATTGCTCGGCGATGCCTCGCCGCTGGTTCGCGGCGCTGCAGTGTGGGCGCTCGGCCGTCTCGATTGCACGCGGCTTGAACAGTGCAAGGCGCAACGTCGCGCCACCGAATCCGATCCCGAGGTCATCGCCGAATGGGCCGCCGCGTGCGAGTGACACCATGCTGATCTGCTTCGGTCTCGGCTATTCGGCGCAACATTTCGTCGAAATTTTCGGCCAGAAAAAATTCGACCGCATTGTTGGCACCGTGCGCAGCGCCGAGCGCGCCGCCGCGTTGAACGCGCATCCGTCGGGGCGGCTAAAGGCGCTCATCTTCGACGGCAGTTCGGCGACGCCGGGTTTGTGCAGTACCATTGCCGAGGCCGACGCGGCGCTAATTTCGGTTCCACCGGACGACAATGGCGATCCGGTGCTGCGCGTCTGCGGCGATGTTTTGGCTCACGCGCAACGGCTGCGCGCGATCGTCTATCTCTCGACCATCGGCGTTTATGGCGACCGCGGCGGCGCCTGGGTCGACGAGGCAACCCCGCCGCAGCCGGGAGCGGCGCGCAGCCGCGAACGGCTCGCCGCCGAGCAAGCCTGGCTGGACTTCGGCGTCCGCCACAATATCGCGGTCGCGATCCTGCGCCTCGCCGGCATTTACGGACCCGGACAAAACGCGCTGGTCCAGATCGCAAGCGGAAAGGCCCGCCGCATTGTCAAACCTGGCCAGGTGTTCAACCGCATCCACGTCGGCGACATCGCCCAAGCCATCGACGCCGCGTTTACGCGCCGGGCTTCCGGAATTTTCAACGCCGCCGACGACGAGCCAACGCCGCCGGCCGATCCAATTGTCTTTGCCGCGCAGCTCCTGGGTGTCGAGCCGCCGCCGGAAATACCGTTCGAGCAAACGGCGCCAACAATGTCGTCGATGGCACTGAGTTTTTGGCAGGAATGCCGCCGGGTGAAGAACGACAAGCTCAAACGCGAACTCGGCGTCAGCTTGCGCTATCCGACGTATCGCGAGGGGCTACGTGCTTTGTTTGAAGAGCGGTAAGTGCTCGTCATTGCGAGGAGCGAAGCGACGAAGCAATCCAGGCGGAGCCCCAGCGCTGGATTGCTTCGCTCCGCTCGCAATGACGAAAGTCAATGCAAACTCGGCCCCTTGAGGAACCGATTGCGCTCGCTCGATTTCACCCGCACGTCCATGGTGTCGCCGTCGCGGTAGATCGAGACCGGCACGTCGACGCCGGCTTCGCCTTGCGCCCAGACGCGGCGGAAAAAGCTCGCCAGGTCGCGCACTTCCTTGCCGGCGACCGACAGCACGATGTCGCCGGTGCGCAGGTCGGCCTTCTTGGCCGGTCCCTTGTCGGCCAGGCCGACGATGACCAGGCGGTTCTCGACTTCGGTGGCGTAAAGTCCGAGCCACGGCCGCGGTGGCGCGTTGCGCCGGCCGAACTTCATGAGGTCGTCGAGGATCGGGTTCAATAGATCGATCGGCACGATCATGTTGATGTTCTGCGCCTGGCCCTTTTCCACAGCGTGTTGCAATTGCAGCGAGCCGATGCCGAGGAGATCGCCGGCCGGCCCGATCAACGCGGTGCCGCCCCAGTTCGGATGCGCCGGTGCAGTGAAAATCGCTTCGTCGAGCACATATTCCCAGTAGCCGGCGAATTCCTGCTTGGCGACGATGCGGGCGGCGACCGAGCGCTGCCGGCCGCCGGCGCCGGCGACCACGACGCGCTCGCCGATCGCGGCCGCGGCGGATTGGCCGATTTCGAGCGCCGGCATGTCGAGCTTGGCGAGCGCCTGCACGAGGCCGAAGCCGGTCTCCTGATCGTAGCCCAACACATGACCGGGCACCGAGCGGCCGTCGTTGAGACTGAGCCAGATCGTCTCGGCTTCCGTAATCAGATAGCCGATGGTCAGCACCAAGCCGTTGCCGCGAATGAGCACGCCGTTGCCGGCGCGTTCGGTGCCGAGCGTTTCCGCGGTGTAGGCGTCGCCCGGAATGATGGCGCGAAGTCCGACCACGGCATTGAAGGCCCGTTCGAGATCGTAGCCGTAATCTTCCGGCTTCGGTTGCGCGGAGGCCGGCACCTTCCAGTCGCTTAAGGATGGCATTGGGTATTCCCTTGCCTGCGGCACGAGACCATTCGCTTCCTTTTAGCCGAGAAAGCGCGGCTGCAACATCCGGAGTTTACCGCGCCGATGCGCGCGAAGCGAGCGCAGCCGGCTCAGTTTTTCTTCTCGGGCGCCGGTGGGTTTTTTTCCAGGTCGTCGAGTTGCTTCTCAAGCGCGGGAAGGCTCGCCACCAGCTGGCAATTGGCCTGGTCGCTGACTGCTTGCTTTTGCACTTGGTCCCAGCGTTCGGCGGCGTCCTGTTCGGTCCACGGCCGGTGCTTCTCGGGATTGAAGACCTGTTGCTTGGCGAGATTTTCCAGCGAGCGGTGATACTCCTCCAGATCGAGGACGCGATCGCGCGCCTGGAAATAAAAATGCTTGCCGTCGAGCTCGTTGCAGAATTTCAAGCCGCCGGCGAAGGTCTGCTTCGCCATGCGGGCATCGAAAATCTTGCCCTTGAGGTCGTCCACGGCCTGATTTTGCGCGCGCACCGGGGCCGAAGGAGCAAGGCAAGCCAGGATCAGGCAAGCGGGCATCAGGCATAAAGCCATCGCGCCGCAGGCAAAGCGCTTCACGTCAATGTCTCCTGGAACTCTGGTCGCGCCTTATGATCCCCGGCGTTCGCCCACATTGTAACAGCCTTGCGGTGGGACCCAAATCGTTAGTGTTTGATTCACGCTATCGGCGTTGAAATCGCCATTGCGCCACCCCGCCGGGCCGCGCCGCGTCATCTGCTGCTTTGTTGCCTCTTTCCTGCCCCATCTTCTGCCAAGGTGGCCGCTAGAGATATGCGGGTGTCATCGGGGAACTTGCCTTGGGGGGATTTGCCTTGCGTTCAAGCCTCAGCGTTGTCGTCGTAGCGTTTGCGCTAGCCGGTTCCGTCGGCGGTGCCGCGGCGCAGTATTATCCGCCGCCGCCCCAGGGTTACCCGCCGCCCTATGCGCAGCGCGGCTATTCGGCCGCGCCGCTGCCGCCGCCCGGCGCGATTTACGATCCGCGCGACGACGCAAACGATGCTCCGGTCGGCGGTCCCTACGTGCCATACCCGCCGCCGCCGGCAGGCCGCTTCTATCCCGGTTCGTACAGCGAATTGCCGCCGCAGCCGGCGCCGGCCCTCGAAGGCTTTCAGCGGCCGCCGGCCGACGTTGCCGTCGGTCCCGGTTCGGAAGACGTCACCGGCACGGTGCGCGCGCCGACCTATGCGCCGCCGTCCGCGGCCGGGCAAAACCGCAACGCGGTTATCGCCGCGCTGCCGCCGGACGAACAACCCGAGACCGGGCCGCGCAAGGAATTGCCGCCGCAGTTCCGCCGCCAGATGGTTGATTACGTCAGTCGGGAGCCGGCCGGCACGATCGTCATCGATACGCCGCACACCTACCTTTACCTGGTGCTCGGCAACAACACGGCGATGCGCTACGGCGTCGGCGTCGGCCGCGAAGGCTTCACCTGGGCGGGTGCCGAGCGCGTCACCCGCATGAAGGAATGGCCGGACTGGTTCCCGCCGAAGGAGATGATCGAGCGCCAGCCTTACCTGCCGCGCTTCATGGCCGGCGGCGACACCAATCCGCTCGGCGCGCGCGCGATGTATCTCGGCAATACGGTCTATCGCATCCACGGCACCAACCAGCCGTCGACCATCGGCACCTTCGTGTCGTCGGGTTGCATCCGGCTGACCAACGACGACGTCGAGGACCTATTCAGCCGGGTGACTGTCGGCACCCGCGTCGTCGTGCTGCCCGGGTCGGCTCCGGCTTCGGCCTCGGCGCAAAGCACCGTCACGCGCTAGCCGATCCGATTTGCATGGTCCGGCTGGCGTTGCCGCGCCGGCCGGATTTTTCTTTGCTTTTTTTGCATTGAATTTTTGCCGACTCAGTTAGTGTCGCGCGCGTTGGACGCCGGCTTGTAGGCTGGCCATAGCGCGTCGAAGACGCGCGTAACCGCGCTGATGGCGGCGCCATCTGCCCTCGCGATGATCTGCATCTTAGTGACGCGTGCTTCGCCGAAGATCGCGCGGCTGTAATGCGAGGTCGAATGTTTCCCAATGTCCGTCTTTTGATCGCGGCTGTGGTCGCCTCGGTCGTCGCGCTGAGTTGCGGCTTCGCCATGTTCGCCACCTTCCGCGTCAACCATGAGCCGCTGAGCCGGCTCGCGACCGGTGCCGCGCCGCTGCAACTCGCGGCCGGAAATCCGATAACGTCCGTCGCAATGCCTGCACCGCCAGAATCATTCGGCGACCGGTTACCGCCTAATCAGCCTGCCGTCGCCGGCGCGTCTACCGAGACGCCGCCGCCCCGGCCCGAACACGACGACAGCGTGGAACCGCCGAGCGCTGTCGCCAGCATCACCGCTCCTAAAAAGGGCGCCGCCGAACCGGCGCAACCCGCGCCGGTCGCGGCAGCTCCGATAGCCGAGCCGGATGCGAAGCCGGACGAAGTTGCCGCCACACCAAGTGAACCGCCGCCTGCCACGCCAAGCGAACCGCCGCCGGCTACGACGGAGACTGCGGCAACAGAGCCGCCGGCAGAGCTTGCTGCGCCCGTCGAGTCGTCCGCGCCCACGGAACAAGCCAGCCAAGAACCCAACCAAGAATCCGATCCTGGCACCAAGCCCGATACCGCGACAACGACCGCGGCCCAACCGCCACCTCCTCCGGAGGCTCCCCGAAAGGCCGCCCACCGGCACCGCCTTGCTGCCAAGGCGCAGCGCACTCGCCAAGCACGCGCGATCGCCCCAACCGTCAGCCAGCCAGCCGGTATCGGTGGCCCGTTCGTGGCGCCGCCGAGCCGCCTTGCCGCCAGGCCGCAACGCGCCCGCCAAGCCCGCGCGACCGTCCAGCCGGTCAGCCAGCCTTCAGGTGTCGGCGGCCCATTCGTACCGCCGACGGGCCATTGAGCGCCGGCCAATTTTCGGCGTGGGATTGATGGCGGCGCGCGCCGAGACCACATAGAGTCGCGCGCCCGGCATCATCACAAACCAGAAACATTTCCGCGTGGTCCCGCTTTCCGTCCTCGATCTATCGCCCGTCACCACGGCTACGCCCGGATCGGTAGCGCTGCGCAATTCGCTCGATTTGGCGCGGCTGGCCGACCGGCTCGGCTACAAGCGCTATTGGGTCGCCGAGCATCACAATCTGGCGAACATCGCCAGTTCCGCGCCCGACATCATGATCGGCCAGATCGCGGCGATAACGTCACACATGCGCGTCGGCTCAGGCGGCGTGATGCTGCCGAACCACGCGCCGCTGATGGTCGCCGAGCGCTTCAAGGTGCTGGAGGCCCTGTTTCCCGGGCGCATCGATCTCGGGCTCGGCCGCGCGCCGGGCACCGATCAGATCACCTCCTATGCGCTGCGTGCCCGGCAGGACCCGCGCCAGGGCGACGATTTCCTCGAGCGGTTCCAGGAACTGCTGTTGCTCGAGCGCGGCGGCTTCCCTGAAGGACATCCATTCCGCAATGTGCGCGCGGTGCCCACCGACGTCGCGCTGCCGCCGATCTGGCTTCTCGGTTCCAGCGGCTACAGCGCCGAGCTCGCCGCCACCGTCGGCATGGGATTTTCCTTTGCCTATCATTTTGCCGATTACGACGCGGCCAGCGCCATGCTCAGCTATCGCAATCACTTCAAGCCGTCGGCAACGCTCAAGGAACCCTACGCCATCCTCGGCACCGCGGTGATCGCGGCCGACACCGACGCCGAAGCCGAGCGCATCGCATTGAGCGCCGACCTGCATTATGTGCGCCGCGCCAAAGGCGAATATCTGCCGCTGGCCTCGCCCGAGGAAGCCGCGGCTTACGCCTATACGCCGGCCGACCGCGGGCGCATGGCGCTCCAGCGCGCCCGGCTGGTCGTCGGCGGTATCGAGAAAGTAATGGCCCGATTGCAGGCGCTGATCGAAGCGACGCGCGCCGACGAGTTAATGATTACCACGATGGTTTACGACCATGAGGCGCGCAAGCACTCCTATGAGCTGTTGGCCAAGGCCTTTGGGCTGGTGCCGCAATCGTGAACTTCGGACGGCGTCACGACTGTGTCTTCTATGAACCATAATGGATTAATTTCAACGGCAACGGGTAGAGCGTGGTGGTGCGGGGCTTCAGTGTTCTGTAAGATTTTGCTGTTCGAATCTGGGTTCCTTTGGCCGGGGGCTGACATTGCGTACTGAATACAAACACGACACTTTGCGTCTTCGCCGTCTTGCCTTGACCGGCAGCGTTTGCGCGCTCGGTTTCGTCGTTGCGATGACGCTGGCCTCGCCGGCATCGGCCAAGGTCCGCCACAAGCCGGAGCCCAAGGAAACCGAGCACGTCAGCAAGGAACCGTTCGGCACTCTGCCGAAAGGTCCGATGCAGATCGTCATTTCCATCAATCAGCAGAAGCTCCACCTCTACAGCGACGGCAAGGAAGTCGCCGACACGCTGGTCGCCACCGGCGTGCCTGCGCTGCCGACGCCGACCGGCGTCTTCAGCGTCATCGGCAAGGAGCGCTTCCATCGCTCCAATATCTACAGCGGCGCGCCGATGCCGTTCATGCAGCGCATCACCTGGTCCGGCGTCGCCCTGCACGAGGGCGAGAATATCGGCCATCCGGCGTCGCACGGCTGCATCCGCATGCCGCGCGAATTTGCCATGAAGCTGTTCAGCGTCACCAAGATGGGCGTTCGCGTCATCATCGCGCGCAACGAATTGAAGCCCGTTCCGTTCGCGGATGCGCATCTGTTCGTGCACAAGGCGATGCCGGCTCCCGCTCCGGCCGCGGCGGCTCCCGCCGCGCCGGAAGCCACCAGGACCGCGCAGGCCAGCGACGACAGTAAAAAGACCGATGCCGGCGCCGCACCGAAACTCGAAGCGCCGGCCACTGCCGCACCCGCTCCTGCGATGCCGGAACCGACCAAGGCCGCGCTGATCGCCGACGACACTAAACCGACCGATGCCGCCGAGCCCGCGAAGGCTGAAACTCCGGCATCGGCCGTGCCCGTCGCAACGGACACCGCCGCGCAAGCGGGCGACGAGAGCAAAGCGGCAACCGTCGAGCCGCCGAAATCCGAAGCTGTACCGACCGGCGAGGCCAAAGCAGCGCCGGCTGCGCCCGCCGCGACCGAAAAGCTGCGCGGCACCGCGGCCACGCCGGCGGTAGCGCTCGATCCTCCGGCGGATGCGGCGCCGGCACCGGCGGCCAAGCCGACCACGCTTGTTGAAACCGGACACGCCGCGACCCAAGGGCCGATTTCGATCTTCGTCAGCCGCAAGGAAAAGAAGATCTATGTGCGGCAGAATTTCAGCCCGCTGTTCTACGCGCCGGTGACCATCGACCATCTGGAGCAGGCCTTCGGCACCCACGTCTTCACGGCGATGGCCTATCTGGACGACGGCTCGACCTTGCGTTGGAACGTGGTGTCGCTGCCCGGCGAGCCACCGAAGACAAAGCGCGAGGCCGACAACGACCGGCGTGGGACGCGGCACGGCCGCCATGAGGAGCCCGTCGCACGGCCGCTCGGCGAGTTGCCGCCGCCGCAAACGCCGGCGGAAGCGCTCGCCCGCATCGACATTCCCCAGGACGCCATCGACCGGATTTCTGCAATGATCGGGCCGGGGTCCTCGTTCGTCGTCTCCGACCAGGGTCTTGGCGAGGAGACCGGCGAAGGCACGGATTTCATCGTCGTCACGCGCTGACCTGCCCTGCCGCCGACACTGCCGACCTGCCATTCAACCGCCATTGCTGACGGTGTATGTTCGGCTTGCGACCGATTGAGAAACCGGCCGCTCGGAACCGAATTCACGCGTTATCAGTCAATGGAGGATCGTCTTGGGTAAGCAATTTTCGCTGGTTTCTTCGGACAGCTTCAAGCTTGGCGCCTATCGGGCCGACCCGACCGGGCCGGCAAAGGGCGGCATCGTCCTCATTCAGGAGATTTTCGGCGTCAATCACCACATCCGCGCGGTGTGCGACCGCTTGGCCGGCGAGGGCTACGCCGCGCTGGCGCCGGCGGTGTTCGATCGTCAGCAGCCGAACTTCGAATCCGGCTACACGCCGGACGAGATCGCCAATGCGCGCAAGTTCGTCGCCAATCCCGATTGGGGCGCGATGCTGCGCGACGTGCAGGCTTCCATCGACGAGCTCAAGAAGGGCGGCCCGGTCGCCATCATGGGCTTTTGCATGGGCGGCACGATCTCGTTCCTGTCCGCCTGCAAGCTCAACGGGCTCTCCGCCGCCGTCTGCTATTACGGCGGCCAGATCGTCAAGAACGCCGATGAGAAGCCGAAAATCCCGGTGCAGATGCATTTCGGCGAGAAGGATGCCTCGATCCCGATGAGCGACGTCGATCTGATCAAGAGCAAGCGCGGCGGCGATTGCGAGATCTACGTCTATCCCGACGCCCAGCACGGCTTCCATTGCGACGAACGCGGCAGCTATCAGAAAGCCGCCGCCGACCTCGCCTGGCAACGCTCGATGGCGTTCCTCGCGAAGAACGTGAAGTAATCAGGGATCAGAAATCAGGACATCAGGGATCAGGATTCGGTTTTGTGCCGGAAAACCTGATCCCTGATCCCTGATACCCGCCCATGCCGCGGCGCTATGCGCTCGCACTGCTATGCCTTGCCGTACTGCTGACGGCGCTTGCGCCGTTGCGCGCTCGCGCCGACGACTATCCGTTGCGGCCGATCCATCTGATCATCACCACGCCGGCAGGCTCGCTGATCGATGTGCTGGGGCGCCTCTATGCCGAGGCGATGAGCGGGCGGCTCGGCCAGCCGATCGTGGTCGACAATCGTTCCGGCGGCATGACGATGCTCGGCACCGATGTACTCAGCCACGCCGATCCGGACGGCTACACGCTGATGATCGGCCCGTCCGAGCTGACCATGCTGCCGTTCCTCAAGAAGGACTATCGCTACGAGCCGGGCAAGGATTACACGCCGGTCGCGCTGGTCACCTCGTCGTGGACGGTGTTCGCGATCTATCCGGGCCTGCCGGTGAAGACGCTGCCCGAGTTCATCGCCTACGCCAAAGCCAATCCCGGAAAATTGCGCTACGGCTCAGGCGGCGTCGGCGGCGCGCTGCACATCGCCGTCGAGGAACTCAAGCTCAAGACCGGGATCGATCTCGTCCACGTGCCTTATCGCGGCGGCGGCCAAGCCGCGACCGACGCCATGGCGGGCCAGATCGACATGGTGTCGCTCGGGCTCGCCAGTGCGCGCATCGCCGAGGGCGGCAAGCTTTTGATCCTGGCGCAGACCGGGCCGAGCCGGCATCCGCTGTTTCCCGACGTGCCGACCACGGCAGAATACGGCTTGCCCGAGATCCGCATGGACACCTGGTTCGGCCTGATCGCGCCGCCCAACACGCCGGCAACAATCGTCGAGCGGCTGGATCGTGCCACCGCCGAGGTCGAGCAGCAGCAAAGTTTTCGCGACAACCTGGCCAAGATCGGCTGCGCGCCAACATACCTGCCGCACGCCGCATTCGCAGCCTTCATCGCCGACGATCTGAAGAAATGGCGGCAATTGATTCCGGCGATGGGCATCCCGCCGATCGAGTAAAGGAGCGACGTTGTGACAAACAAAACTGCTTGGCCGAACGGCAAGAAGATCGCGGTCTCGGTGACGGTGATGTTCGAGACCTGGTCGGAAGGCGCGGCGCCGAATTATTCGGTGCAGACCACGCATCTGAAATCCGGCACCGTCGATCACGCCAGCAAGGCGTGGTCGACCTATGGCGGCCGGGTCGGCGTCTGGCGGCTGATCCGCATGCTCGACCGTTTGCAGATCCCCGGCACCTTTTTCACCAATGGCCGCTGCACCGAGGACTATCCCGACGCGGTCAAGCAAATCGTGAAATCCGGCCACGACCTCGCCGCGCACGCCTATACGCAGGACCAGCTGCTCGCCTACATGTCGCTCGAGGACCAGCAGAAAACCATCCGGAAGAGCATCGACGCGCTGGAATCCTGCGGCGGCAAGAAGGTCACCGGCTGGGGCAGCCCGGTGGTCGCGTTCACGCCGGAGACTGCGGGGTTTCTGGCGCAAGCCGGCCTGAAATGGACCTGCGACGTCACCTATGCGGACCTGCCGATCCTGATCAAAACGCCGCACGGTGCTATCGCCGGCGTGCCGACCACCGATTTTTCCGACAACCGCGTCATGCGCTCGAATCCGCGCGATCTCTACGACGCGCACAAGGGCACGTTCGATTATCTCGCCGCCAACGAGCCGATGTCTCTTCTGGTGCTGGTCATCCACTGCCAGTTCGGCGGCCGCCCGCTGATGACTGCGGTGCTGCAGGAAATTTTGCAGTACATCGCCAAGTCGCCGGACGTCTGGTTCGCCCGCCACGACGAATTGGCGAACTGGGCGCTCGCCGGTGGCGTCGAGGAGTACACGTATCGAAGCCGGTATTTCGAAGGGGCGTAAGGAAAGGCGTTTGACGTCCGTCGTCCGTCAGAACCACCGCTCTGGCACGTTGATCGTATCGCCGGGCTGCAGCTGATAGCCGAGCGGAACGGTCGTGCGTATCTGCTGGCCGTTATAGGTGCGGATCAGGACCACCGATTGGCGCACGGCGCGCGGCGCGAAGCCGCCGGCGATCGCCACCGCGGTCTCAGCCGTCATGTTGGCGATGTAGGGATATTGGCCGGGCGCGGTGACTTCGCCGAGGATGAAGAACGGCCGGTAGGCTTCGACCTCGACCGCCACATGCGGCTCGCGGATGAAGCCGTCGCGCAGCTTCTCGGCGATTCGCCCCGACAGCTGGTCGGTGGTCGCGCCTTTCGCCATCACCGAGCCGATCAGCGGCATGGCGATGTGGCCGCTGGCGTCGACCAGATAGGAATTGGTCAGGCCGTCCTGGCCGAAAACCACGATGCGCAAGCGATCGCCCGAATCGAGCGTGTAGGGCTGCCGTGCGGTCATCGCGGGCGCCGGAGCGGGCGCAGCCGTAGAGCTATAGAGCGGCGCCGGGCTGGCAACAGGGGCCGCGGCGGCGGGATAAGCGTAGCGTGGGGCAGCTTGATAAGCCGCGGCGCCGCCTTGATACGCATAGCCGGCCGGATAGGCGCTGGACGCTTGCGGAAAAACGCAACTCAGCAGGCCGGTGCACGCCGCACTGGCGGGATAAGCGTAAGGCGTTGCGCTCGGGGCGCCATAGCCGGGCTGATAACCGTAGCCGGGCTGATAGGCGGGCGCGGGTGCGCCATATGTCATCGTGTCGATGCTGGGCTGCATCTGGCCAGGCGGCATCTGCACGTAGGCGACCGGCTGCGACGCGCAGCCCGCCACGGCGAGCGCCACGGCCAATAACAGCAAGGAAGAGCGGATGACCCGCATACGCTTAAATCCGACCCCGTTCGAGCGAACGTTGCGGCCGATTAACGCCGGTTAAGGTTAATAATCCCTAACCAGATGGAAAGACTTGAGAAAATGTCGCGGTGCGGGTCGTAAATGCGACAGTAAGCTCAGCCCGAGCCCCTGTCGCTGCGCCGCCCGAGCCGGTCGGAAATGGCCAGGATCAGCATGCAGGCGGCGAAGGTGAGCGGAAACGCCAGCACCCAGACGAGCTTCGTCGTATCGGGCTCTTTTTCCAGATCGAAATACCAGGCCAGCGCGTCGACCGCGGCGATGCCGACGATCGAGCCGAGCAGTTTCTGCTTGAGCTCGGCGAAATCGACTTGGGTGAGGCCCGGAGGCCAGTCCGGATGATCGGCGGGATCGATGCGGCGGATGAAGTTTTCGAAAGAGGAAAAGATGACGATGAGGATGAGATTGGCGGTCAGCGCCAGATCGACCAGGTTGAGCACGTTGGTGACGAGATCGTGCCAGTTCATCTGCGGTAGCTGAATGGTCAGCACGAACAGATCGGCGAAAAAGCGGTAGAGCAGCAACACCAGGCACAGCAGCAGGCCGAGCAGGAACGGCGCCAGCAGCCAGCGGCTGAAAAAAATCGACGCCTGAATGTAGCGTCCGTCCGGCCAGCGCATGAAATCCCCCGTCGATGACCTGCGCTCCGTCACCCTGAGGTGCGAGCGCAGCGAGCCTCGAAGGGCGACGGCCCGGGCCGAGCATCCTTCGAGGGCCGCTTCGCGGCCACCTCAGGATGACGGATCAAGAGTCGGCGCCTCACCAACACTGTGAATCGTGCTGTGCGGCCGGTCAATGCTACGCCGCCACCCCGGTGCCGATCGGACAGCTCACCCCGGTGCCGCCGAGGCCGCAATAGCCGTGGGGGTTCTTCGCCAGATATTCCTGGTGATAATCCTCGGCGAAATAGAACGGCGGGGCGTCGCGGATTTCGGTGGTGATCGGTCCCATCCGTTCGGCCGTGAGTGCCTTGGCGTAGGCTGCCTTCGACGCTTCGGCGGCGGCGTGCTGCTCCGGCGTGAACGTGTAGATGCCGGAGCGGTATTGGGTGCCGACGTCACCGCCCTGGCGCATGCCTTGGGTCGGGTCGTGGCTTTCCCAGAACGTCTTGAGCAGTTGCTCGTAGGAAATCTTCTTCGGGTCGTAGACCCCGAGCACGACTTCGTTGTGGCCGGTGCGGCCGCTGCAGACTTCTTCGTAGGTCGGGTTCGGCGTCAGGCCGCCGGCATAGCCGGCCGCGGTGACGTAAACCGCGTCGCCGAGTTCCCAGAACTTGCGCTCGGCGCCCCAAAAACAGCCGAGACCGAACATCGCCATGGCGAGCCCGTCAGGATAGGGCCCCTTGAGTGCATGGCCGTTGATGAAATGGGTCCGGGCGGTGGGGATGGCAGTCGAGCGGCCCGGCAAAGCTTCATCGGCAGACGGGATTTCCAGCTTCTTGCGGAATGAAAACATGCGGCGCCTCCCTGATTGGTGAGCCAAATATATGCTTTGTGCACTGACGGCGCACCGGGCGGGGCGATCACGATTCTGATCCCTCCCCCCTTGTGGGGGAGGGAAGGGTGGGGGGTCGGGAGGGAGCGCGCGAACGTCGACGCATTCGCGTCACCTCACGACCCCCACCCCTACCCCTCCCCACAAGGGGGAGGGGAAATTGCGAGCCATCGGCCAGCGGCTTCCACCTTCAGGTTTTGCACTTTATTGTGCCGCTCGCGTGTCGCGGCGGCGGCGCTGTTTGAGGAGGTTTCCCAGATGTTTCGCATGCTCGCGCTGGCCTGCGCATTCGCCCTCTCGGCCGGATCGGCAATTGGTCCAGTCCTGGCCCAAGCGCCGGCGGCGCCCTCGGCCGCGACGCTGCCTTACGGGCCGCCGATCACGCTGGACCAGGCCAAGCGCGCCATGGCGGCGGCGGAGCTTGAGGCGGCCAAGAACTCCTGGCAGGTCGCCATCACCATTCTCGACAGCGGCGGCAACATGATCATGTTCCACAGGGTCGACAACGCCCAGCTGTCGGCGACCACGGTGTCCGAGGGCAAGGCGCGCACCGCGCTCCAGTTCAAGCGCCCGAGCAAGGCGCTCGACGACGCCATCGCCGCCGGCGGCGCCGGCATGCGGCTTTTGGCGCTCAAGGACATCACGCCGCTCGAAGGCGGCATTCCGGTCATCGTCGACGGCAAGATCATCGGCGCCATCGGCGTGTCCGGCGCTTTGTCGTCGCAGGACGCCCAAGTCGCCAAGGCTGGGGCCGACGCACTGACCAGGTGACAGTGATCGCTGATTACTGAATCGTATTGAGCTTGCGCAGCCGTGCGACGATGTCCGGCGGCATGGCATAAGCGCGTTGGATGACGCGTAGCAACTCCTCGCCGTTGCGTGGGTCATTCAGCGACAATCCGATCTTGTCGCCTTCGGCGCGAAATTCCGGATCGGCAAAAGTTTCGGCCAATGCCTGACGCAACGCCGCGACACGTTCGGCGGGCACGCCCGGCGGCATCAAAAGCGGCCGGCCGATCGACAGCGGCGCGAACGCCGCTTCCAACAGCAGCTTGTCGGCATCGCTCACCAGATCCGGCACGAACGGCACACCAGCGAGTTGCGGCAGCTTGCCGGGACCGTATTGCACGATGGCGCGCGCGGTGCCGTCCGTGAGCCAGGCCGGCCGCGTCGACGACAAGGCGCTGTAGAACACGCTCGGATAGCCGTCGAGTTCGCCGCGCTCCATGGCGACCAGCGCGTCATTCTGTCCGGGATAGCCGGGAATGACTTTCATCTTGGTGCCGAGGGTGGCGTTGAACAGGCGGGCGAAAAACGCCGGCGTCGAATTGGCGCCGGACGCGCCCATGATGGTCTCGCGCCTGCGTAAATCGTCGAGCGAAAAAACCGGCACCGCTTTTCCGACCAGCACCATCGCGGTCTCGACGCTCGGCGTGCCGAGCCAGTTGAACCGCCGCGGATCGAACCGCGCCTCCGGGGTGCCGAACAGCGGCTCGAACGGCGGATTGTTCTGCACGAGACCCAACACCGAGCCGTCGCGTTCGGCGGCGGCATAGAGATAATTGGTCGCGGTGAGCCCGCCGGCGCCCGGCATGTTGCGCACGATGACGGTCGGATGGCCGGCAATATGCTTGCCGATATGGCGGGCAATGGCCCGCGCCAAAGTGTCGTAGCCGCCGGCCGCGCTGGTGGAGACGATCAGTGTCACCGTGCGGCCGCCGTAGAAATCGGCGATCGCATCGGCGTACGCGGGCGACAGGCACAGCCATGCCAACCAGCAGGCGAACAGCGCAAACATGGTCGATTGCTTCGTCATCGGCGAAGGCCGATGATAACGCCATGCTGCTGCATGTCATCATTGCCGCTGCGCTCGCTCTCGGCGTCACCACGGCGCGCGCCGAGGAGCCGTTCTACCAAGGCAAGCGGCTGACGCTTCTGATCAACTTTGCGCCGGGCGGGCCGACCGACGTCGAAGGCCGGCTCCTGGCCAAGCATATCGTCAAGCATATTGCCGGCAATCCGCTGCTCATCGTGCAGAACAAGGACGGCGCCAGCGGTATGGTCGGCGCCACCTATCTGGGCGAGGTCGGGCCGAAGGACGGCACCATGTTCGGCTATCTCACCGGCACGGCGTGGAATTCGGTGATCGATCCGGCCGCGTTCCGCGTGCCGTTCGCGAGCTACGCCTTCGTCGGCGCGCAGCAGGGCAACGCGGTCTATTACATGCGCGCCGACACGCCGCCCGGCATCAAGGCGCCGGCCGACCTGATGAAGGCGGAAGGTCTCGTGGTCGGCGGCCTCGGCGCCGATTCCTCGAAGGACCTTTTGGAACGCCTGACCTTCGACATGCTCGGCCTGCAATACCGCTACGTCACCGGCTATCGCTCAAGCAACACCGCGCGGCTCGCTTTGCAGAACGGCGAGATCAACGTGCATTCGGAATCGACGCCGGGCTATTTTGGCGTCGTCGAGCCGAGCCTGGTGAAGACCGGCAAGGTGATCACGCTGTGGTACGACGCCACCTACAACGGCAAGGGTTTTGCGCCGCTGCCGGCGATGGCAGGCAAGGACATCATGACGTTCCCCGAGTTCTACAAAGCGGTCAAAGGTGGCACGCCGTCGGGCGAGCTGTGGGAGGCCTACAAGGCCAATCTCGCCGTCGACGCGCAGATGCTCCGCCTCGTCGCCATGCCGCCGGATTCGCCGCCGGCCGCGGTCGCGGCGTTGCGCCAGGCGCTGGTCGCCCTCAACGACGACGCCGCCTACGCCGCCGATGCCATGACGGCGATGCAGTTCGTGCCGCACTACGAAGTCAGCGCCAATCTCGACCAGACGGTGCGCGACCGCCTGACGATTTCGCCGGAGATGCGCAGCTTCATTACCGGCTATATGAAGAAGGTGGCGAAGTGATTTTAATTCCGCGCGCGGGCGTGCGCATGCGCGCTCCCTCTCCCCAGAGGGGCGAGGGTTGGGGTGAGGGGGCTCCGACCGAGAGGCCCGCGCCCCAACTTCGCATGGACCATTCGCGAACCGCGTAATGTCGAAACGAGCGAAGCGAAAAAAGCCACCGCAAAAACCCGCCGCCCCGCCGGCCGAGGACACCTCTGCCCTCGCCCCCGACGACCGCATCATCGCCAGCAACCTGACGCTCCACGAACTGTTCCAGCGCCAGACCGGCGCCATGCTCGACCGCGCCGACCTCGACGACGAGCAAAAGCAAAGGATCCTCATCGCCCTGAGCTGCCCGTGCTGCGGGGCGGGCGGGATGTCGTTTACGGCGAAGCTGAAGCGAGGGAGGTGAGGCGCTTTTCCCTCTCCCCTTGCGGGAGAGGCTGCCCGCGCGGAGCGCGGGCAGGTGAGGGCCGTGCCTATCCGGTTGCGAGAAAGGCTTTCGCCTCAGCGCGGGTAGGAAATCGCCCAAGTTCTCGATAGTCGGCGGAATGTTCAGCCGTTTCAGGCGACCAAAGCACGACAAACTCGGCGCCGTCAGGTTCGATCAATTCTGTCAGATCATCGCTTTCGTACGGCGACATATGCCGCGCACCGCAATCGGGACAATCGTCGTCGCACATACACGACCATTCGTCGGGCCATTCGTGGTCGCAACGAGCGCACCTGTAGTAGTTGCGAAACCAAGCCACAATCAACCTCCCTATGCGGGCACCACGACTGCGAATCGCAATGAAAATATCAAATCACTTCAGTTCTCGGATCGCAAACGATAGTAGCCGCGCGATACGAAATCCAGATAACCGCAATCTCTGAGAAATTGCAGCTGTTGGCGAATTTTTGGCTTTACGTTTCGGTTGCCCGGGTAGAGTTGACTCAGGCGATCCTCAAATGCGTAGACATCGTCGATCTGAAACTCATGTTTACCGATGGCTTCCACGCACTTCATCACTTCTATAAGCCAGCCTCTCGCTTCTTGTCCCTCGTCGCGCAAAAACAGAGTTCTGTTCCACTTCGCGAGCACGGAATCTTTCGGCTCGACTTTGCCGTCGCGGACAATGAAGATTTTTCCGGATTGTGGGATTTGGTTCAGCAGGATATGGGAACCAATCCAGCCCGCACGTCTGGCTGTGGCTGCCAGCGGTTTTCGCTCCGCAATAATTTCGCGCACAAAAAAATGTTTTGGAACGACAAACAGACTAACGACACTCAATTCTTGCAGACTGTAGTTCATAAGAAATAAGTTTGGATTATTGTCTGCTGCTAGGCGCTCGCACTTCGCTTTGAATGCGCCATCCAGCACCTTGGTGCCAAACCTGCTCTTCTGGCTTTTTAACTCGTATTCTTCTTTGCATGCGACGCAATGGAAGTCCGCGACAGGACTGTTATTCGGGAAGGGATTTATTTTTGCAGCGCCGCAGTTCGGGCAATACGCCCACGTGCGCACCCATTGCTCTGTCCAAGCCCGCGCGCTCTGCGAGCCGCTCGTATAAGGAGTTTGAGACTCCTCAAAGCCAAGCTTCATATTGGAAATATATCATACCCCCGACCGCCGCACCCCGGGCGGCGTCGCCCGGCGCCGCGCTATGGCGCATCGTCGAGCGCAGGCTTGTACAGGCCTTGGCGCACGGCCTCACCCCGACGCGCTTCGCGCGTCGACCCTCCCCCTGCAGGGGAGGGTGTGTGCTGCGCGCCGCGCCGGCTATTTCTTGCCGTACGGCTTTGGGTTCGCCTGGCTGTGCATGCCGGCGAACGGTGAGGGGGCGGCGGCACCCTTGTCCTTGTTCTTGTCCTGCTTTGGCTTCTTCTTTTCCTTGTTGCTTCGCATCTGGCCTTTCGCCATGGCGTCCTCCGGGTTCGCGGTGAATGATTCGAAAGCGGATGGCGCAATCTAGCGCATTCGCCGTGGATGTTCCCCTCCCCCTTGTGGGGAGGGGTTAGGGGTGGGGGTCGGGAGGCAAGGCGCTGGCGTGGACGACACTTTTGCGAGCGTCTTCGCCGGGAGTCACCTCTCGACCCCCACCCCTCCCTCCCCACAAGGGGGAGGGGGAAGATTAGCGCCGCCGCGGCTTGAAGCCGCCGTGCATGCCCGGCTTGCCGAGAGTCGAGCGCGGGCCGGAAGGGTCGCGTTTGCCGGGAATGGATTCGACGCCCGGGCCCATTTCGTCGAGGTCTGGCTTGCGCGGCGCGCCGCTTCGCGCGCCGGCGCGGTGCGGGGTGACTTCGTGGTGGAGTGCGATGCCCATTTCGTCGAGCGCCGGCTTGTGCGGGCGGGCGGCCCCACCCCGGCGCGCGTTGCGCGCCGACCCTCCCCCTGCAGGGGAGGGTAGGAATTTCGCGGTCGGGTCGTCGGTCACCGCCAACTCTGTTGTGCGTAAGCGCTTGATCTCGTCGCGCAGGCGTGCGGCTTCTTCGAAGTCGAGGTCGGCGGCGGCGGTGCGCATGCGGGCTTCGAGATCGCCGATCACGGCCTGGAAATTGTGGCCGATGGTGGCGGCGTCTTCGAATTCGCCTTCGGCGCCGGTGCCGGTGCCGATCAGCACGTGGTCGCGCTCATAGACGCTGTTGAGGATGTCGCCGATGCCCTTGCGCACGCTTTCCGGGGTGATGCCGTTTGCCGTGTTGTAAGCCGACTGCTTTTCGCGGCGGCGGCTGGTTTCCGCCATGGCGCGCTCCATCGAGCCGGTGATGGTGTCGGCGTACAAGATGACGCGGCCGTCGATGTTGCGCGCGGCGCGGCCGATGGTTTGCACCAGCGAGGTCTCGCTGCGCAAAAATCCTTCCTTGTCGGCGTCGAGGATGGCGACCAGCGCGCATTCGGGAATATCGAGGCCTTCGCGCAACAGATTGATGCCGACCAGCGCGTCGAACGCACCGAGCCGCAGGTCGCGAATGATTTCGATGCGCTCAATCGTGTCGATGTCGGAATGCATGTAGCGCACGCGAATGCCCTGCTCGTGCAGATATTCGGTCAAATCCTCGGCCATGCGCTTGGTCAGCACGGTGACCAGCGCGCGATAGCCCTGCTGCGCCACCGCGCGCACCTCGCCGACCAGGTCGTCGACCTGCATGCGTGCCGGCCGCACGTCGACCGGCGGATCGATCAGTCCGGTGGGGCGGATCACCTGCTCGGCGAACACGCCGCCGGATTCGTTGAGCTCCCACGGCCCCGGCGTCGCCGATACGGCGGTGGTCTGCGGCCGCATCGCGTCCCATTCCTCGAAGCGCAGCGGCCGGTTGTCCATGCACGACGGCAGGCGGAAGCCGTATTCGGCGAGCGTCGCCTTGCGGCGAAAATCGCCGCGATACATGCCGCCGAGCTGCGGCACGGTGACGTGGCTCTCGTCGACGAAGACCAGCGCATTGTCGGGCACATATTCGAACAAAGTCGGCGGCGGCTCGCCGGGCTTTCGCCCGGTGAGATAGCGCGAATAGTTCTCGATGCCGGCGCAGGCGCCGGTCGCCTCCATCATTTCCAGATCGTACAGCGTACGCTGCTCGAGCCGCTGCGCTTCGAGCAGGCGGCCGGCGGCATGGAGCTGGGTCAGCCGCTCGCGCAATTCGAGCTTGATGCCGGACAGCGCCTGCAACAGCGTCGGCCGCGGCGTCACATAGTGCGAATTGGCGTAGATCTTGACGAATTCCAGCTCGTCGGTTTTTTGCCCGGTGAGCGGATCGAATTCGTGGATCGCTTCCACCTCGTCGCCGAACAGCGACACCCGCCAGGCGCGGTCCTCATAGTGCGCCGGGAAAATCTCGATGGCGTCGCCGCGCACGCGGAACGAGCCGCGATGGAAATCGGCGGCGGTGCGCTTGTATTGCAGCGCCACCAGGTCGGCCAGCAACTGGCGCTGGTTGAGCTGGGCGCCGCGCTTGATCGAGAACGTCATCGCCGAATAGGTCTCGACCGAACCGATACCGTAGATGCAGGACACGGAAGCCACGATGATGACGTCGTCGCGCTCGAGCAGCGCCCGCGTTGCGGAGTGCCGCATGCGGTCGATCTGCTCGTTGATCGAGGAATCCTTCTCGATATAGGTGTCGGTGCGCGGGATATAGGCTTCCGGCTGGTAGTAGTCGTAATACGACACGAAATATTCGACGGCGTTGTCGGGAAAAAACGACCTGAACTCGCCGTAGAGCTGCGCCGCCAGCGTCTTGTTCGGTGCCAGGATCAGCGCCGGGCGCTGCGTCGCTTCGATCACCTTGGCGACGGTGAAGGTTTTGCCGGAGCCGGTGACGCCCAGCAGCACCTGGGTGCGGTCGTTGCGCCGCACGCCTTCGACCAGGTCGGCGATCGCCGTCGGCTGGTCGCCCTTGGGATCGAAATCCGACTTGATGACGAAACGCCGGCCGCCTTCGGACTTGTCCGGCCGCGGCGGCCGGTGCGGCGTCCAGATTTGGGTGGCGCCGTCCTGCTGGCGGAATTCCTCGCGGCCCTCGCGCAGCAAATGCTCGAGCGCCTGCATCGAGGCGGTGACGCCGAGCGTCATCGGCGGCGGCATCGGCCGGTGCCGCTTCTCGCGCTGCGACTGGAAAATGTCGGCAAGCTCGTCGCGCCCTTCCGGCGGCTCGCCGGTCAGCGGCTTAGTCGGATCGCTGTCGCCATAGCCGAGCGCGTCGGCCAACTCGGGATCGATGCCGGCCGGCCCTTTGGCGACATAACCCGCCTGCGGGCGTTCGCCCAACCCCTCGGCCGATTTTCCTTGTGTCGATTTCCGCGCCCGGTGTGCGGCGGAGAAATCGGCTCGCCGGTCGAACGAATTGTCAGGTGGAGGCTGAAGAGTCGACGCGTGCGCTTCCCCTCCCCCTTGCGGGGAGGGGATAGGGGTGGGGGTTGGGAGGCGATGTACAGACGAAGACGACTGCTCTCGTGCATTCGTCACCGCGCGAGACTTCGCCTCCCGACCCCCCACCCCGCCCTCCCCCACAAGGGGGGAGGGAGAACCAGTCTGCGAACCGACGCCAGCGCGGCCGTGACCGATAGCGGGATTCAGAATGTCCGCCAGCGAGGGATCGAGCGTCGGCACCTCCGGCCGTGCTGCCTTGGCACGGGTCGGCTTGGCCGGGTCTTTCTTCGAATGCTTTGCGGGATCGCGGTCGGGGCGTTTCGCCATGGTCCCAATATGGGTTGAGTCCGGTGGCGAGAAAAGTGCCGCGTATTATTCGAACTTGATGCCGGCGCGCTTGATGACTTCGCCCCATTTGGCCGAATCCGACGCGATCAAGGCGGCGAATTCCTCGGGCGTGCCGCCGGCGGGCTCGTCGCCGATCGCGGCGAAGTGTTCCTTGAAGGCCGCTGACTGGATCGCCCTGTTGATCGCCGCGTTGAGCTTGTCGACGATCGGCCGCGGCACGCCGGCGGGGGCAATGACGCCGCTCCAGGTCGGCGCCGAATAGCCCGGCACACCGGCCTCGGCGATGGTCGGCAGATCGGGGAAAGCCGGCGACCGGCGATCGCCGCTCACCGCCAGCGCGCGCACCGCGCCCGAGCGCGCGAATGGCGCGATCGAGTTGAGACTCTCGAACATCAGCTGCACGCGCCCCGCGATCAGGTCGTTGATCGCCGGCGCGCCGCCCTTGTAGGGCACGTGCACGATGTCGGTCCCGGTCATGAACTTGAACAGCTCGCCGCCGACATGGCCGGGCGAGCCATTGCTCGACGACGCGTTGGAGAGCTTTCCCGGATTCTGCTTGGCGTAGGCGACAAGCTCCGCGACGGTCTGGAACGGTGTCGTCGGCGACACCGCGAGCAGCAGATGGCCCTTGGCCACGACCACGATCGGCTGAAAATCGCGCTCGATGACATAGGGCAGGTTGGCCACCAGGTGGCGCGTGATCGCCAGCGCCCCGATCGGGCCCATGCACAATGTGTAGCCGTCCGGCGCCGCCTTCGCGGTGAGGTCGAGCCCGACGGTAAGCGCGCCGCCCGGCCGGTCGTCGACGATGATCTGCTGGCCGATCTCCTCGGCCAGCGCGGCGCCGAGGATGCGCGCCACCGTGTCGGTGGCGCTGCCGGCGGCCTGCGGCACGATGAGATGGATCGGCCGCTCGGGATATTCGGCAGCGGCGCCGGTGGCGAAGGCGCACGCGAACAGGAAAACGGCGAATGGCAAGCGGCGCATAGGGCGAATTCCCCGGTCAGCGACAAAGCGATTGCAATCACAATAGCAATTGCGACAAGCTTGCCCAAGACGGCGGTAGAGCCGCACAGGGAGAGTACGTCCATGACCGCGCTCGACTTCGCGCCGCTGCTGGCTCCGGGGCTGCCGCCGCCGGCGGTCAAATTCAACGGCTTCCCGAAATACAATTTTACCGGCGGCCATAATGACGGCGAGCAGATCCCGCTCGATTCCATCGTCAAGGCGGCAAACGACGTGCTGAGCCGCGAAGGCCGGACGCTGGCGACCTACGGCTTGGAAAGCGGTCCGCAGGGCTACCGCCGGCTGCGCGAATTTTTGGCGCAAAAACTCAAGCGCACCGCGGGCATCACCTGCGATGCCGGCGAGATCCTGATCACCTCGGGCTCGCTGCAAGCACTCGATCTGGTCAACGGCATCCTGCTGGCGCGCGGCGATACCATCGTCACCGAGGCCGAAACCTATCAGGGCGCGCTCAATCGCTGGACCCGGCTCGGCGTCAACGCCGTCGGCATTCCGCTCGACGGCGAGGGCATGCGCATGGATGCGCTCGCCGCAGCGCTCGACGATCTCAAGCGCCGCGGCATCCGGCCGAAATACATCTATACCGTCCCGACCGTGCAAAATCCGACCGGCACGATTTTGAGCGAAGCGCGCCGGTTGGACATGCTGCGGCTCGCCGAACAGCACGGCGTGCCGATCTTCGAGGACGATTGCTATTCCGATTTGATTTGGGACGGCCAGCGGCCGCCGGCGTTGCACGCCATGAGCAAGCACGGCGGCGTCATCCATATCGGCTCGTTTTCGAAATCGATCGCGCCAGCATTGCGCGTCGGCTACATCGTCGCCGACTGGAGCCTCATTTCGCGCATGCTGGCGATCAAGACCGACGCCGGCTCCGGCGCATTGGAGCAGATGGTTTTGGGCGAATTCTGCCCGGCGCATTTCGACGAACATGTGCCGGCATTGACGCGCGGCCTGCGCAAGAAGCTCGAAACATTGATGGACGCGCTCAACGAGCAGTTCGGCACCGCGGCCGAATTCGCCGATCCGAAGGGCGGCATTTTCCTCTGGGTCAAGCTGCCGGACGAAGTCGATACGCTGAAATTGTTTCAGCCGGCACTCGCCGCCGGCGTCGCCATCAATCCGGGCCCGGAATGGACCACCGACAAAACCTACGGCAAAAGCCGCACCCGGCTGTGCTTCGCCAATCCGTCTCATGAAGCGATCCGCGCCGGCGTCGCCGCGCTGGCCGAAGTCTGCCGCCGCGAATTCGGCGTGCCGAACCGGATCGCGAACGTGGAACGCGCACGCGCGTGATCGCGGCGGCGTTGCGGGTCGCGCACTGAAAAGGGATTTCTCTTGCGAATTGCGATCATGGGATCGGGCGGCGTGGGCGGCTATTTTGGCGCCCGGCTGCAACGCGGCGGAGCGGACGTGACGTTCGTCGCTCGCGGTGCGCATCTGGCTGCCATGCGCGCCAACGGCCTCGCGATCGAGAGCGAGCACGAGCCGATCCAGCTGCTCAAGGTCAATGCGACCGACGATCCGCGCACCATCGGCCCGGTCGATATGGTGCTGTTCAGCGTCAAGCTGTGGGACACCGAGAGCGCGGCGCGTTCGCTGTTGCCGATCGTTGGGCCGCACACCGGCATCATCTCGTTTCAAAATGGCGTGCAGAAGGATGACACGCTGCGCAGCATCTTCGGCGCAGGCGCAGTGATGGGCGGCGTCGCCTACATGGCCACGACGATCGGACGTCCCGGCGTGATCGCGCAAACCGGAACGATGCAACGCATGGTGTTCGGCGAATATGACGGCCGGTACTCGCCGCGCGCCGAGGCGCTGCTGGCGGCGGCACGTGCCGGCGGCATCAATGCGGAGATCAGCGACGATATTCGCCGCGCGATCTGGGAAAAATACGTTTTTCTGGTGGGACTTTCGGGCAGCACCACGAGCATGCGGCTGCCGCTGGGGCCGATCCGCGGCAATCCGCAGACACGGCAGTTCCTGCTCGATCTGATGCGCGAAACCGTTGCCGTCGGCCGCGCGCAAGGCGTCGCATTGCCGCAAGACTATGCCGAGCAGCGGCTTGCCTTCGTCGATGGGCTTCCCGTCGACATGACCTCGTCCATGCATCACGACCTGCAACGCGGGCGGCCGCTCGAACTGCGCTGGCTGAGCGGCGGCGTTTCCGAGATGGGCGCCGCATTGGGCGTGCCGACTCCGGTCAATCGCGTGGTCTATGACGTGCTGGTCCTGCATGAATGCGGGCAGGACGCCACAGCGGCCACCAAACCATGAGTACAACACCGCCTCTTACCATCCGTGCCGTGCAGGCGACCGCCGTCGAAGTACCGATGACTTGCGCGCTCGGCACCAGCCGCCAGCGCATCACCGCGGCACCACTGCTGCTGATCGATCTTCTGACCGAACAAGGCGTGACCGGCCGCGCCTATCTGTTCTGTTATCTGCGCGGTGCCGCACCGGCGATCGCCAAGATGGTCGAGGAAGTGGAGAGGGTCGTCAAAAGCGACGCTGTGGCGCCACTCGATCTGTGGCGCAAGCTCGCCACCCGCTTCGCGCTGATCGGCGTGCAAGGCATCGTCCGCATGGCCATGGCCGGGCTCGACGTCGCGGCGTGGGACGCGCTCGCCATCGCTGCCGGTCTGCCGCTGGCGCGGCTGCTCGGCGGTGAGCTGAAACCGATCGCGGCCTACAACAGTTGCGGCCTCGGCCTGATGGACGAACCGGAAGCGGTGGCCGACGAGGCGGAAAAGCTTCTCGCCGGCGGCTTCCGCGCTATCAAGCTGCGGCTCGGTTATCAGACCGCGCGGCAGGATCGCGCCGCGCTCCACGCCGTGCGCAAGCGGGTCGGCGATGCGATCGCCGTGATGGTCGATTACAATCAGGCGCTCAGCGTCGCCCAAGCGCTGGAGCGCGGCCGCATGCTCGACGCCGAGAATGTTTTCTGGCTGGAAGAGCCGATCCGCCATGACGATTATGCGGGCAACGCCAAACTGGCGCGCGAACTCAGAACGCCGATCCAGATCGGCGAGAATTTTTCGGAAGTCTCGGCGATGGCGACGGCGCTGGCAGCGGACGCCAGCGATTTCGTGATGCCGGATCTGGAACGGATCGGCGGCGTCTCCGGCTGGCAGCGCGCGGCAGCGCTCGCGGCGGTGCATGGTATCGAAATGTCATCGCACCTGTTCCCGGAGGTGAGCGCGCACCTGCTCGCGGCAACGCCGACCTGTCATTTCCTGGAATATGTCGATTGGGCCGACAAGATCATGCAGCAACCGCTGCGGATCGTCGACGGCTGCGCGGTGCCGTCCGACCGGCCAGGCAACGGACTGGCGTGGGATGCCGCCGCGGTCGAGCATTATCGCGTACGATAAATCGTACACGGTCGCTTTTAGTGTTTGACCAGCCGCGGAAATCTCTTTGTCAAAATCTCCTCGGCCTCCTGGGCGATGCGGCTGACGATTTCGGCGGCCGGCAAGATGTCGTGGATAAGGCCGGCATCCTGTCCCATGGATAGCGGGGCTTCGTTGACGTCGCCGTTCTTGCGCGCCTCCCTGACGGCGGCCAGCGCCTCGGCCTGGCGTTGGCGCAGCGCCCATTCACGCCCGGCCCAGCGCTCGATAAAGCCATTGCGCCGTGAGCGCGACATCGCGCCCGGCCAAACGATGCCGGCGGCGAGGTCGGGAATTTCCGATAGCAGCGTGTCGTGGCCGTCGCTGTCCAGGATCGCCTGCTTGAAATTGGCATGCAGCGGCGATTCCTTGCTGGCGAGGAACCGGGTGCCGAGCAGCACGCCGTCGGCGCCGAGTGCCAGCGCTGCCGCAAGGCCGCGGCCGTCGGCAATGCCGCCCGCCGCCAAGACCGGCACCGGCGCGACGGCATCGACCACCATCGGCACCAGCGTCAGCGTCGTCTGCCAGCCGACATGGCCGCCGCCTTCGGTGCCTTGCGCGACGATGACGTCGGCGCCGGCTTCCGCCGCGCGCACCGCGTCGGGCACGTTCGGGGTCATGAAGGTGATCTTGCAGCCGGCATCATGGGCGCGCGCGATATAAGGCTTGAGGTCTTGTTCGGCGCGCGGCCAGGCAAAGGCCATCACCGCCGGCCGCAGCGCCAGCGCAGCGGCAAAGCCCTCCTCGTTGATGTCGAACAGCAGAAAATTCAATCCGAACCCTTTGTTGGTTTGCTCGCGGATCAAACCCGTGCCGGTGCGAATCTGCTCGGCGTTCATATAATGGCAGCCCATGGCGCCGAGGCCGCCGGCGTTCGACACCGCGGCGGTGAGCGCGGGCCCGTAGACCGAACCCATGCCGCCGAGTGCAATCGGATGCTCGATGTGCAGCAGGTCGCAGACCGGCGTGCGGATCATCGTGGACCTCCCTCGATTGTAACGGTCGTTATCTGCTTAAAATCCGCGGAATGCCTGATTGACGTGCTCTACCTCGGGCGGTGAAGCAAAACAGTGCGCGACGTGCTTGCGCCATTCCTGGAAATCGGCCGAGCCGCGGAAGTCGACGGTGTGGTTCTCGACCGTCTGCCATTTGACGAACAGCCGGTAGCGGCTCGGTTTCTCGATGGAGCGCTGCAGCTCCAGGCCGTGGCAGCCTTTGGCGCGCTGGAAAACCGGCGCGGCGTTTTTCACGCCGGTCTCGAACTCGGCTTCCATGCCGGGCTTGACGTCGATCTGGGCGATTTCGGTGATCATGTTTTTGGCTCCTGACGATTTATGTTTGTGCGATTACGAAGCTGAGGCGGCGCGCCCGCGAGATGCTGTCGCCGACGGCGGTGGCGCGCCCTGGCCGAGATGGTCGCGCAGTGTCGGCCCGGAATAATCCTTGCGATAGAGACCGCGGCGTTGCAGTTCCGGCACGACCTTGTCGACGAAATCGTCGAAGGCGCCGGGGAAGTAGGCCGGCATGATGATGAAGCCGTCGGCCAATCCGCTGCAGAACCACTCCTCGAAAATGTCGGCGATGCGTTGCGCGGTGCCGCAAATCACCCAGTGCCCGCGCGCCGCGGCGGTGACGTTGTAGAGGTCGCGCAGCGTCATGTTTTCGCGGCGCGCCATGTCGAGCAGCGTCTTCGAGAACGACTGGCCACGATTGGTGGTCGCCGGCAGGTCGGGGATCGGGCCATCGAGCGGATAGCCGGAAATGTCGTGGCCGAGCCGCTGCGACACCAGGCTCAGCGCATTGGTCGACGACAGCCAGCCTTGCAACGTGTCGAGCTGGTCCTTGGCCTGCGCATCGGTGTCGCCGATGATCGGCATGACGCCCGGTAGGATCGACACGCTGTCCGGCGCGCGCCCGTGTTTGACGACGCGCCGCTTCAAGTCGTCATAGGCGGTCTTCGCCGCGGCCTTGTCGCCGCTGACGACCGAGAACACCAGATCGGCGGTGCGCGCCGACAGCTCTTGTCCGGGCGCCGAGCCGCCGGCCTGGATGAGGAGCGGATGGCCGTAAGGCCCCGGTGCGATGTTGAGCGGCCCTTTGACCGAGAAAAATCGTCCCTGGTGATCGAGTGCGTGCACCTTGGATTTGTCGAGGAAGACGCCGGTCGACCGATCGGCGACGATGGCGCCGTCGTCCCAGGTGTCCCAGAGTCCCTTCACCACCTCGACGAATTCGCCGGCGATCTCGTAGCGCAGGTCGTGCTCCGGCAAACGCTCTTTGCTGAAGTTCGCCGCCGCGGCGTTGTGGGAGCTGGTGACGATGTTCCACGCGGCGCGGCCGCCGGAGATGTTATGCAGCGTCATGAACGTGCGCGCCACGTCGAACGGCTCGCTGAAGCTGGTCGACACCGTGGCGCCGAGCCCGACGTGACGCGTCACCGCCGCGAGCGCGGCGATCAGCGTGGTCGGCTCGAAGCGCGACACGAAGGCGGGATGATCGCCGGGGTCCATGACCAGCGAATTGGAAATGAAGAACAGGTCGAATTTGCCGCGCTCGGCGATTTGCGCGCCGGCGGCGACCAGCGGCCAACTGGAATTGCTGCTCCAGGCGCCCTCGTAGCGCCAGCCGGCGGAATGATTGCCGGCGCCGAGCCAGAACACGCCGAGGTGCATCTGGCGTTTGACGGGGGCCATGTCTGGCTCGCCCATGTCTGGCTCGCTCCTCGCGACATGCTGCGCAGTTGCGGCGGCATCAGCCCACCGAGCGTAGCCCGGATTGAGCGGTAGCGAAATCCGGGATGGACGGCGAGGCCCTTCCCGGATTTCGTTTCACTCAATCCGGGCTACGATTGCTATCCTAGCGGCGCGCCGAAAACGCGAAAGATCGCGGGGCCGGCGATCAAAAACGCCAGCAGCGCGACGCGCCAGCGTGGCGCATTGACGGCGGCGAGCAGCGACAGCCCGGCAAGCGGCACGATGGCGGCGAGCGGCAGGTAGTAGCGCGGATAGGCGTCCATCAGCCAACCGGTCGCAAGATGTCGGCCGTAGCTGTAGGTGACGTGGATCGCAAAGGTCGCGAGGAGCGCCACAGTTCCGGCGATCACGACGACGTCGAGCGCGGTTTCTTGCCGGCGCCATAGCCGGCGCAGCGACAGCGCGATGCCGGCGAACGCGCAGCCGAGCGCCGCCACCGGAATCGCCAGCATGGAATATTGCAAAACGTTGCGCTCGCCGAGCGCCGGCATCCAGTCGGCGACGAAGGCGATGACGAAATAAACGATGTAGGCGGGAAAAGATTTGCGCGGCAGGTCGGCCCAGCCGGCAGCGTGGGCGCCGTCTTGCAGGAGGGCGATCTGCGCCGGCGTCTGCGGCGTCGGGCTGCCATATTGCGCGGCGTATATAATGTAAGGCGCGGCGGCGAGCGCAAACGCGAGCCCGATCGGCACGAGCAAGCTCCAGCGCAAGCGCTGCCGCCACATCAGATAAGCGATGACAGCGCCGAGCATCGCGCCAATGAGCAGGAGACCGGTCAGCTTCGCCCAGCTCGCCGCGATCAAACCGAACAGCGCGATGGCAAGCCAGCCGGCGCGATCGGTCGCGACCAACTGCCAGGCGCCGAGCGTCGCCACGGCGCCGCCGAGAAACGCCAGATTGTCGTTATTGATGGCGCCGGCGATCGGCACCAGCACGGGGATACACGCCAGCGGCACGGCGAAGGCGTAGAATTCGTGACGCGGAAAACGCGCGGCGAGTCCGAGGCCGAGCAACGCGGCAAAGCCGAGGGAAGCGATGGCGACGTCGATCAGGCGATGCGCCAGCAGCGCCTGCGGCCGGCCTTCGAGCCGCGGCCCCAGCGCCGCGTGCAAGTCATAGAACAGCGGCGGGTGATTGAGATAATTGGCTTCGCCAGTGAACTGGAAGCTTTGCGGATCGATGAGCCGCATCGCTTTCAGCTCCGGCCAGGCGTCGCCGCTGTGCTGGATGTGCGCCACATAGGAGGCGTGGGCCACCTCGTCGAAACCAGCGGCGATGCCTTTGCGTTCCGCGCTCAGCGCCGCGGAGAGAATGAACAGGCCGAGGATCACCGCGGCGACGAAAAAATTTGTCGTCGCGGGGACGGTCAGTGCGCCGGGCGTCGCATAGGCAGGGGTGCTGGACACGAGGGACACAAATGCGCCAGCAGGGGTTAAATATTCTTTAGGTGATCGCTAAACTGGGCGCCTCACCACCATCATCACGTAAAGGCTTGTCATGATCGACGTACATTATTGGACCACGCCGAACGGCCACAAAATCACGATTTTCCTGGAAGAAACCGGGCTGCAGTACAAGCTCATCCCGGTCAATATCGGCAAGGGTGAGCAGTTCAAGGCGGAGTTTCTGGCGGTATCGCCGAACAACCGCATCCCCGCCATCGTCGACCACGATCCGGCCGGCGGCGGCAAGCCGATCGCGGTGTTCGAATCCGGCGCCATCCTTCTCTATCTCGCGGACAAGACCGGCAAGTTCGCCGGCAGCGACCTGCGCAGCCGCACCGAGGCGGTCCAATGGTTGTTCTGGCAGATGGGCGGTCTTGGTCCGATGGCCGGGCAGAACAATCACTTCAGCAATTATGCGGTCGAGAAATTGCAATACGCGATGGATCGCTATCGCAACGAAGTGAACCGGCTCTACGGCGTGATGAACAGAAGGCTTGCCGACCGGCCCTATCTCGCCGGCGATTATTCGATCGCCGACATGGCGAGCTATCCGTGGATCGTGCCGTGGGAACGCCAGGGCCAGAAACTTTCCGACTTTCCGAATCTGCAGCGCTGGTTCGAAGCCATCAAGGCGCGGCCGGCGGTGGTCAAGGCCTACGAGTGGACGCCGAAGATCAATCCAGGCCAGGGCGGCATCCGCACCGCGGAAGAACGCGCGATTTTGTTTGGCCAGACCGCGCAGTCGGTAAACACGGCCGCCCAGCGCGCGCAGTAAATCTTCTTCCGCCCCCGCTATCGCGGGGGCGGAAAGTTTAGTTCTGCCGCACGATGACGTGGGTGCCGACATTCACCCGATCGTAGAGATCGGCCACGTCGTCGTTGACCAGGCGGAAGCAGCCCGATGACACGGCCTGCCCGATGGTCTCCGGCGCGTTGGTGCCGTGGATGCGATAGACGGTGTTGCCGAGATACATGGCGCGGGCGCCGAGCGGATTGCCGGGGCCGCCGGCCATGAAGCGCGGCAGGTAAGGCTGGCGCGTGATCATCTCCGGCGGCGGATGCCAATCCGGCCATTCGGCCTTGCGCGAAATCTGCAACAGGCCCTGCCAGGTGAAGCCGTCGCGGCCGACGCCGATGCCGTAGCGGATGGCATAGGTCTCGTTCTGGATCAGATAGAGATGGCGCTCCGACGTATCGATGATGATGGTGCCGGGCGGCTGCTGCGAGCGGTAGAACACTCGCTGCTTCTTGTATTCATCCGGCAGGGCGGCGTCGGTGTTGCCGTGGTCGATGCCCGGATCGACGTCTTTCATCGTCTCCGGATACTGGAAAACCGGCTGCGCCGGCACGCTCACCGACACGGCGCACAGCATCGCCACGCCGATCAGCGCCACCAGGCTATGCCGTCCTCGCTTCAATCCCAACCAAGTCATGATCGTACCTTAGTTCCCGACGCCGCGACGTTTCAATACCCGAATGCGTGATCGCGGCGTCTGCGGCATGCGGGAGTAGTATTATGGTGCCTTGCACAGTTCCTTGGCGCGATGAAACCTTTGTCTACTGGCTCGCGCCGCCTAAAAAGCCGGCAATTTTCCAGCCACTTGCGTCCTTGCTGTAGCACATCTGGTCGCCGCCGAGCGGCGCGATGGCATCCATGGCGATGAAGCCAGATTTGCCGGACGGCGTCGCCACATGCAGGACGGCCGGCGAATTGGGATCGTTCGGCGCCGCGGTATCGGGCAGCACGCGCACCAGGCTCAGGCCGAGCTTCTCGACGACCGGAGAATTCGGCTGGGCGGCGGCATGGACTTCGACGCCGTCCTTGAGCGGATAGCCCCATTCGGACGGATCGGTCTGCGTCGCCTCGCCGAGTGCTTGGAAGGCCTTCGGATCGATGGCCGGATCGGCCGGCGCGCAGAACACGCCTTTGTGGTCGGGCAACTCGGCCGCGGTCGGCTCGTTGCCGAAGCCGCCGAGCGTGGTCCAGCCGGAGCCGTCCTTGGCGGCAAGACCGATCGCGTTGGCGAGATTGTCGACGCCGGGCTTTTTCGGATCGGCCATGTCTTTATCCTGGATCCAGAAGAAACCCTGGGCCACGACCAGCTTGGCGAGCGCGGCGCGATCCTTTTTCGCCGCGACGTCGGCCAATTGCTTGCGGAAGGCGACGAAGGCGGCGTCATCGTAAGCCACCGGCGGCTTGGCCGCGACCGGCGTGTACGGCGCGATCGGCGGAGGCGGCGGCGGCTTGAGCGGCAGGATCTGCGGCGTCTGCTGGCCTTGCGCCAGAACGGGCGCGGGGCTCAACGCGGCGGCGGCCAAAACGGCGAGGATCAAGGTCGGGGCGAAAGAGTAACCGCGCATTGCAGAGGCTCCCGGTTCGGTATCGGCGCAAAAACTTCAGCGCCAAGAACTTCAGCACAATGGCGGCGGCTTAGCGGCGAAATGCGACCGTGGTGCGGCAGCCCGCCGCAGCTTACGAAATTTCCGCCCGCCGCCGGGTTGGGGCCCTCAATACGACTTGGTTCAATACGATTTGGGCAGGCCCAAAACTTTCTCGGCGATGAAGCAGAGAATGAGGTGCGGCGTCACCGGCGCGATACGCGGGATCATGCTTTCGCGGAAATAGCGCTCGACGTGATATTCCTTGGCGTAGCCGTAGCCGCCATGAGTCATGATCGCGGTCTGGCAGGCTTTGAAGCCGGCCTCGGCGCCGAGATATTTTGCGGCGTTCGCCGCCGGCCCACACGGCATTCCGTCGTCGTATTGCCAGGCCGCCTTGAACGCCATGAGCTCGGCGGCTTCCAGCTCCATCCAGCATTCGGCGAGCGGATGCTGGATCGCCTGGTTCTGCCCGATCGGCCGGCCGAACACGGTGCGCTCTTTCGCATAGGCTGCCGCGCGCTGCAGCGCGGCGCGGCCGAGCCCGACCGCTTCGGCGCCGACCAGGATGCGCTCCGGATTGAAGCCGTCGAGAATATATTCAAAACCGCG
The DNA here is from genome assembly GCA_963821175.1 of uncultured Alphaproteobacteria bacterium. Lineage (GTDB taxonomy): Bacteria > Pseudomonadota > Alphaproteobacteria > Rhizobiales > Xanthobacteraceae > BOG-931. The sequence continues at coordinate 172,103 of CAWGCU010000011.1, read as the reverse complement.
GCCCTCCTCGCCGATGCGATCCTCGACCGGCACTTCCAAGCCGTCGATGAAGACCTGATTGGAATCGACCGCCTTCCTTCCCATCTTCTCGATCTCACGCACCTCGACAAAGCGGCGGTCGAGCGCGGTGAAGAACAAGGTCAGGCCGTCGGTCGGGCGGCGCCCACTCTCGATCGGCGCGCTGCGGGTCAAGATCAGCATCTTGTCCGCGACCTGCGCCGTGGTGATCCAGATTTTCGCACCGGTGATGACATAACGGTCGCCGCGGCGCTCGGCGCGGGTCTGCAGTTTTGCGGTTTCCAGCCCGGCATTCGGCTCGGTCACCGCGAAGCAGGCTTTCTCTTTGCCGGCGACGATCGGCGGCAGCATGCGCCGCTTCTGCTCATCGCTGCCGTAGACCACGACTGGATTAAGCCCGAAGATGTTCATGTGCACGGCGGACGCGCCGGAAAATCCGGCGCCCGATGCCGCGATAGTCTGCATCATCACCGCGGCCTCGGTAATGCCGAGGCCGGAGCCGCCGTAAGCCTCCGGAATGCACACGCCGAGCCAGCCGTCACCCGCCAGCGCGCGATGAAACTCATCGGGGAATTCGCCGTCGCGGTCGCGCTCGAGCCAATAATCATCGCCAAAGCGCGCGCAAATCTTCTCGATCGCCGCGCGCACCGATTGCTGCAGATCTGTGAGCGCGAAGTCGATTGGGGTTGCTCCGCCGTGTGCGTGTCGGCGGCGAGCGTAGCCTGGATTGAGCGCCGGCGAAATCCGCGTCAGCCTACTCCGCCGCCTGCATCTCGCCGGCGTCGTCGATGAAGCCGCCGGCTTGGCGGCGCCACATGGCGGCGTAGCGGCCGTCGCGGGCGATCAATTCGCGATGCGAGCCTTGCTCGACGATGCGGCCGTGCTCGAGCACGACGAGGCGGTCCATCTGGGCGATGGTGGAAAGACGGTGGGCGATGGCGATCACGGTCTTGCCTTGCATCAGGGTGCCCAGACTCGACTGGATCGCGGCTTCGACTTCGCTGTCGAGCGCGGAGGTCGCTTCGTCGAACACCAGGATCGGCGCGTCCTTGAGGATGACCCGCGCGATGGCGATGCGCTGGCGCTGGCCGCCGGACAATTTCACGCCGCGCTCGCCGACATGGGCGTCGTAGCCGCGCCGGTCATTCCAGTCTTCGAGATCCAGAATAAAATCGTGGGCGTGGGCGAGCTTTGCCGCACGCACGACGTCGACTTCGCTCGCCTCGGGCCGGCCGTAGCGGATATTGGCGCGGATCGAGCGGTGCAGCAGCGAGGTATCCTGGGTCACCACCGAGATCTGCGCGCGCAGCGATTCCTGGGTCAGGCTCGATATGTCGACGCCGTCGATGCGGATGGCGCCGTCTTCCAGATCGAAGAAGCGCAGCAAGAGATTGACCACGGTGGATTTGCCGGCGCCGGAACTGCCGACCAGGCCGATCTTCTCGCCGGGCTTTATCGCGAGATTGAAATTCTGCAGCACGCCGATCTCGCGGCCGTAGCCGAAGTTGACGTTTTCGAAATCGATGCGGCCCTCGCTCACGGTCAGCGGCTGCGCGCCGGCGGGATCGGGCAATTGCAGCGGCTGGGCGATGGTCAGCATGCCTTCCTGCACCACGCCGAGATCCTCGAAAATCTCGGTGATGCGCATGGCGATCTGCCGCGACATGTTGGTGAGCTGCAAGGTCAGCGGCAGCACCATGGCGATGGCACCGACTTCGACGGCGCCGTAGCGCCACAGCACCAGCGCGATCGCGCCCGAGCCCGCAATCAGCAACGCGTTGAGCACATCGAGCAGCGCGACAAAAGCGGTAAGCAGGCGCTGCGATTTGGTGAACAGGTCGACGTGCCGATCGACCGCGTTGCGCACATATTGATCTTCCTCGTGGGCGCGGGCGAACAGCTTTACGGTGAGGATGTTGGTGTAGCTGTCGACGATGCGGCCCATCAGGGTCGAGCGCGCGATGGAACTGACCTTCGAGCGCTCGCGCATGCGCGGCACGAAATAAACCAGCAGCGCCGCATAGCCGGCGAACCATAACAGGATCGGCACCGCGAGCCAGCGATCCGCCGACGCGGTCAGCGCGATGGCCGAAAAACCATAGACCAGAATGTACCAGACCGTGGTGATGGTCGCGGTCAAGGTCGAGCGCACCGACGGCCCGGTCTGCATCACGCGGTTGGAGATGCGGCCGGCGAAATCGTTCTGAAAGAACGCCCAGCTCTGCCGCACCACGTGCCAATGCGATTGCCAGCGGATCAGGCCGGTGAACGGCGCGGCGATCGCCTGGTTGGTGATGAGGTAGCGCGTCAGCGTCACCGTCGGGCGCACGATCAGGATGACGACCGCCATGCCGAGCAGCCACGGCCAGCTTGTGGCGAGGAACTGATCGGGCGGCGTCTTGGTCACCATGGTGACGACGCGGCCCATGAACCACGGCACTGCGCTGTCGGACAGCGCGACGAACAATTCGATGATAAACAGCGCCGCGAACAGCCACTTCGCCTGGCGGGCAAAGTGCCACAGGAACGCAATGAGCCCGCCCGGAGGCTCCGGGTTCTCGGGCGCCGCCGTCGGCGTCAGGAATCGTTCGAAAAATGCAAACATTTGCGGATGGTTACAGGGCTTATGTGGGAAGCGTCAATCGACGTTCCAACCCCTTCCGGCGCTGCGCCGCAGCGGGGCAGGTTGGCACGGAAAACGCGCGCGGCGCTTCGTCACGACGGCATTTTCTCATCTTTAAGCCCGACAGCGTCCGTGTCATCGTCATGGCGGGGAAAAACACCAAGGGCATCGCCATGAAACGTTTGGTCGGCACGCTGGTCGCGCTGTTGGCATTCACCGCGGCAGCGCTGGCACAGACCTATCCGACGCGCCCGATCACCATGCTGGTCGGCTTTCCGCCCGGCGGGCCGACCGACACGCTGGCGCGCATCGTGGCCGATGCGATGCAGCCTTCGCTCGGCCAGAGCGTGGTGGTCGAAACCGCCAGCGGCGCCAGCGGCACGATTGCGAGCGGGCGCGTCGTTCACGCCAGTCCGGACGGCTATACGATCGGCATCGGCAATTGGACGAGCCATGTCGGCTCGCCGGCGATCTACCCGCTCAACTACGACATCTTCACGGACTTGCAGCCGGTCGCGCTGTTGGCCGCCTCGCCGCTGTGGATCGTCGGCAAGAACGATCTGCCGCCGAAGACCGCGCCCGAGTTGATCACCTGGTTGAAGGCGCGGCCGGACCCGGCCACGTTCGGCACCATCGGCTCCGGCAGTGCCGCGCATCTGTGCGGCCTGTTCTTTGCGCAGAAGACCGGCGTACGGCTGCAATACGTGCCCTATCGCGGCGGGGCGCCGGCGATGCAGGATTTGATCGGCGGCCAGATCGACCTGTCCTGCCTCGAAGCCTCGCAGACCCTGGCCAATGTGGAGGCGGGACGATTCAAAGCCTATGCGGTGATGGGCGAAGAGCGCTGGCCGAAATCGCCGTCGACGCCGACCATGATCGAATCGGGCGTGCCGGGATTGAGCATCTCATTCTGGCACGGTTTGTGGACCACCAAGGACACGCCCAAGGCCGTCGTCGACCGCCTCGATGCCGCGGTCGTGGCGGCGCTGGCCAATCCCGCCACGCGAGCGAAAATCGAAGCCCTCGGCCAGGTCATATTCCCGGCCGATCAGCAGAACCCGCAAGCGCTCGCCGCCTACCACAAGGCGGAGCTCGACAAGTGGTGGCCGATCATCAAGTCGGCCGGCATCAAAGCCGGCGACTGATGTTTGTTTGCTTGTGATGAGGAAGAGCTAATCGTCCGGCGTCTGGCGTTCACCGGCGGCCATGGCGGTCAAGCCGCCCATGCCGGCCATCAACGCGCCGAAGAACAGCGCGACCGCAAACGGTGTGTGGTCGTGCCGGTCGAAATTGGCAAGAGCCTGCGCGCGCGCCATGCCGATCGACACCGCGGTGACGGCGATGATCAGGCAAACGGTGAGCGCCACGGCGGCAATCAGTTCGACGCCGAGAATGCGGCGCCGCGATAATCTTCTTTCGGAAACGGGGGACGCAAAACCGACCTTCCCGGTCAGCTCAGTCATGATCTTAATCCTTCGCGAATCAGTTCGTTGCGTTGGCGTAAAGTGGCTTGGAACTTTGTCGAAGCTATTGAGAAATAAAGGCGATTCGGCCTTCTTGGTTAATGGAGTGTTAACGCTGCGGGCGGCAGAGGCAATAAACTACCGCTGTGGCATTGCCGCCACTCACAGCGCCGGCATGGCGGCGGCCGGATTGTGCTCCATGGCCACATGATCCCGCTCGGCGGCGACGCGATCGAGCCAGGCGTGGATCGCCGGAAACGCCTTGAGGTCGTAGTCGCATAAATGCGCCACGTGGGTGTAGGCGTAGAGCGCGATGTCGGCGATGGTGTAACGATCGGCGGCGAAGAAGTCGTGGGTGGCAAGATGCTTCTCCATCACGCCGAGCGCGCGATGGCCTTCTTCCATCCAGTCTTCGAAAGCGTGCTGCTGCAGGTCGCGGCCGCCCTTGATCAACGTGAGCCAGAAATAGGCCGCGCCGATATTCGGCTCGAGACTGTGCTGCTCGAAGAACATCCACTGCATCGCCTCGGCGCGGTCGATGCGATCCTCCGGCGCCAGCGCCGAGCCGCCGGCGATGTACCAGAGGATGGCATTGGACTCCGCGAGATAACGGCCCGGCGCGACTTCGAGCAGCGGCACTTGGCCGTTCGGATTCTTGGCCAGAAATTCCGGCGTGTGGCTCTCGCCCTTGAGGATATCGATCTCGACCAGCCGGTACGGCACGCGCAACTGCGCCAAGGCAAGGCGCGCCTTGTAGCTGTTGCCCGAACGCTGCATCGAATAGAGCGTAAACATCGCCGCTTCCCAAAGTCCCGTGCGGCAGTATCGCGCGAGTATTACGGGCTTACGACTTCAACGCGGCGATGTCATGGCCGTATGGCCGCATGAAATCTTGGCCGCGCGAAGTTCCGCCGGGGCCTGGCGACATTGTAGAGAAGCCGCTCGAGAAAGTCATTGGCACGGCAAGATAAGGTCAAGGTCTCCCCTTCAAGCCGGGCGACAGATTGGGCGAGGCGACGACCGGCGCGGATGCGCTATCCGCGGCCGACTGCCGGACCTGCCAAAATCGAAGAACCCGCTGGGCATTGGTTTGCGACAGCTTGAAATAGTCGGTCCGCGCCGAATCGAGGTCATGCTCGGAGGCCGCGCCGCCAACCGAGCGGCAAGTCATGATCATGCGAACCGTCGGCCATTGCAGCCCGGCGGCTTTGCAGGGCACGAGAATGGCTTCGCGGCTCTGGTTCTGCATCAGGCTTTCGACCAACGGCAATGGTGCGCCGCAGAGTAGCGCCAGTGCCGCGACAAACTCCGCATAGCGGCCCGCCTTGGCAAACTCGAAAATCGCCGCTTCGTTGAGCTCTCCCGCGGCCCGCATCGCCAGCGCGTGGGCCTGCGCCTCTTTGTAGTCGTGTTGATTTTGGAATCCCGCTTCGTGCTGCGTATCCTCCGCAATGGCGGCGAGGACGCGTTGGATTTGTTCGCGGCTTTCCGGGCCGGCCAACGCCATCAGGCGGGAACGCACCGCCTCGGTAGCGCGCAGCAACAGTTCCCGGAACAGCCGTAACGGCACATCGAGCCGAAGCCCGACCTTCTCGGCCAGTTTTTCATCGCGTTCCGAGTGCTTCACCAGGGTTGCGAAGCCGTTTTCGGAAAAGCTTGCGCCGGAATTTCCGGCGAGTTTGTGAAACACATCACTGTCGCCGCGATGCAGCAGGACGTCGGTCACGGACGGGGCGATTTGCGAGCGGCCGGAAATCGCCAAGAGATGGGGTTGAGGCTTGGTGCTGGCGATCTCGATGAGATCGCTGTCGGTAAGGCGCGTGGACTGCGTCAGGATCGGCGACGCCACCGCGATATCGTCGTTATGGGCGAGCCGCCGAACGACGTCGCTCGGTGCTTGATTGATCGGCGCAAGGCGCCGGCTGAGCTCCTCGAGTGCTTTTCCCTCTATCCGCTTGATGAGGTGGCACAGGACGTCATCGAATACCTCGATTTGCTGATCGTTGAGCCGGTTCGCGTCGGCAACAAACAGGTCAGTGATCCGCCGCAGCGAATTGACACGTTTGTCCTTGGAGCCGCTTTGGATCGCGTCCTCAAGCTCGGAAATCAGTGACTGGCCGGCTTCCATGATGTCCTTTCTGGACACCGGGGCTCAAGCTGAGCGCCGCGCTATTCCACATGCCAAATTCGATAATCATCGAATGACAAACGCGCCATTATGGGCTTTCACGCCTGAAGATCAGGTAAACCCAATTTACGAGATTATTCCGATTTACTCGCGGTTAAATTGTTTGATGGCGGCGGAGAAGGGCATCGGCAGGGCAAGAGCCAATCCCGCGCGCCGCAAGATCAGAACAAACATCGCCAGCATCGCCGGCACGCCGAGCGGAATCAGGGTCAGTTGCGGGACAGTGCGGGCGACCAGCGGCACCAGCCAGAGCGCGGCCAGCGCGGTTTTTTCCCACGGGCCGAAGCCGCGCGCCATGCCGTCGGCGGCAAGGAAGGCGATGGCCGGCGCCAGCACCATCATGTCGTAGTCCAGGGTGTAAGGCGTGGCGAGAATGGCGGCGAGGCAAAGGCCTGCGGCCTTGAGCGGGTAGGGCGCCTTGCCGTGCCACAGCCAGGCTGTCGCCATGGCGAACACCAGCGTCGCTGTGCCCTGGATCGCATAGGCCAGCGGAACCGGCGCGCCCCACATGCGCGCCCAGGAGAAGATGCTTTGAATCTTGTGCCAGCCGGTATCGCCCTGTTCGAGCACCACGGTGCGGGTGAACTCGGCGCCGACAAAAAACGCGTGCCAGACCTGGACGCCGAAGACCAAAGTGGTCACCAGAGTCAGCAACACGGCGGTGACCGCAGCGGCGACGAACGTGCGCCAATATCCGCCCGCGGCAAGCGCAATGGGAATCATCAGCCCGAATTGCGGCTTGTAAGCCATCAGCCCGAACAGAATGCCGGCGAGCATCGACCGCCGATCGAGACTGACCAGTCCACCGCCCAACAGCGCGGCGGTGAGGAAGCCGTTATGACCGTGCCCGACATTGATCAGCACCGCCGGGAAGGCGAGCGCGAGGAGGAGCCAGAGCGGATCCGCGCTTGCTATTGTCCCGCCTTCCGGGGCGAAAGTTTTCAGGATGGCCCGGACCGCCAGCAGATAAAGACCGAGCGTGACTGCCTGCCAGACGAACAGTGCGAGGCCATAGGGCATCCACGCCAAAGCGGCGGCGACGAAGAGAAAGTATGGCGGATAGTGCCAGCCGTAGAATTGCGTCGCCTCGCCGAAGATGGCTTGCTCGCGGGCGAATTGCTGCACCGAATCGAACGGCGCTTGGAAGTTGCCCTCCAGCACATAAGTGCCCGCCGCATAGACGTTGGAAAAGTCGGTTCCGATCGGCCGGCCTTGGAGGTCGACGCCGCCTGTGGCGGTCACCACCAGATAGAGGAAGCCGCCTGCCGAGGCGAGCAGCACCGCAACCGCGACCATCCGGATGCGTTCGCGGCTGAGCCACTCGCCGCTCCGCAACGCCTGACGCACCCGGTCCATGGCCGCTTATCCATTTTTCGCTTGTACTGCCGGGCATTTGGCCTATCGAGCCTTAATGGAGCGTTGCGCGGGCGGCGGCCTTTGTCCGGATGCCGCAGAATTGAGGAAATCCAGGGATTTGGCGCTTGCCTGTGCTTAATGGGCGCTTTAGGAAGCACGCGCCCCAAAGGCATCATGGAGAGCTTGGAGATTTGGAAATGGCCTTCATCGCGGACCAGATCATGCGCATCAAGCCGTCAGCGACCATCGCTGTCACGGATAAAGCGCGTGCGCTGAAACTGGCCGGCCGCGATGTCATCGGGCTAGGCGCCGGCGAGCCCGATTTCGACACGCCCGACAACATCAAAGAGGCGGCGATCAAGGCGATCCGCGACGGCAAGTCGTCGAAATACACGGCGGTGGACGGCATTGCCGAGCTCAAGGCCGCGGTGTCGAGCAAGTTCAAGCGCGAGAACCAGCTCGACTACAAGCCGTCCCAAATCATCATCGGCACCGGCGGCAAGCAGGTGCTGTACAACGCTTTGGTCGCGACGCTCAATCCGGGCGACGAAGTGATCATCCCGGCACCGTATTGGGTGAGCTATCCCGACATGGTGCTGCTCGCCGGCGGCACCCCGGTCGAGGTCGTCACCACCATGGCGTCCGGCTACAAGATGAAGCCCGAGGATTTGGAGCGGGCGATCACGCCGAAGACCAAGTGGATCATCTTCAACTCGCCGTCGAACCCGACCGGCGCCGCCTATACGCGCGCCGAGCTCAAAGCCGTCACCGACGTACTGGTGCGTCATCCGCACGTTCACGTCATGGCCGACGACATGTATGAGCACCTGGTCTACGACGACTTTCAGTTCTACTCGCCAGCGCAGCTCGAGCCGCGGCTCTACGAGCGCACGCTGACGGTGAACGGCTGCTCGAAAGCCTATTGCATGACCGGCTGGCGCATCGGCTATGCCGGCGGCCCCGAGATTTTGATCAAGACCATGGCGATGATCCAGTCGCAGTCGACGTCGAATCCGACTGCGGTGGCACAATGGGCGGCGGTCGAGGCGCTCAACGGCCCGCAGGATTTCATCGCCAAGCACAACAAGATCTTCAAGGAGCGGCGCGACCTGTGCGTCTCCATGCTGAACCAGGCCCGCGGCCTGCAATGCCCGAAGCCGGAAGGCGCGTTCTACGTCTATCCGTCCTGCGCCGGCACCATGGGCAAAACCGCGCCGACCGGCAAAAAGCTCGCGACCGACGAGGATTTCGTCACCGAGTTGTTGGAAACCGAAGGCGTCGCGGTGGTGCAGGGCACGCCGTTCGGCGTCGGGCCTGCGTTCCGCATCTCCTACGCCACGGCGACCACCGCGCTGGAGGAAGCCTGCACGCGCATCCAGCGCTTTTGCGGGAATTTGCAGTAGGCTTAGTTAGTTTGGCCGCCGGTTTTCCGTCCATTGGCGATCATGCCGAATGGACGGCAGACGGCGGCATTTTTCTCGCCTACAATCATACTGAATGGCCCGCCAAGCGGGCCGGGTGAGGGGAGATTCCATATGTTTCGTACTGCCATTGGAGCAGTCCTGGGCGCTGCAGCGTTGGCGACGGTACTGGCGATGCCTGCCGGCGCGCAGCAGGACCGTATGCAGGGTGGCACGCTCGAATGCTCGCTGTCGTCCAGCATTGGCATGATCGTCACGTCGACACGCAATGTGGCTTGCAATTTCAAGCCCAGGGGCGGACCGCCCGAGGCCTATGTCGGAACACTGACGCGCGTGGGCCTCGACATCGGCATAACCGGCGGCGGCGCCATCATCTGGGGCGTGTTCACCAGCACCAATCTCTATGCCGGCATGCTGTCCGGGACCTATGTCGGCGCGTCCGCGGAGATGTCGATCGCGGCCGGGCTCGGCGCCAACGTGCTGGTCGGCGGCTCGAACCGTTCGGTGGCGTTGCAGCCGGTTTCGGTGCAGGGCCAGACCGGGCTCAATATCGCGGCCGGCGTCAGCCAGCTGGAGCTGCATCTCGCCCAGTAGATTGCCGTGCGGCGGGGCGCGACCCCGTGCGCAACGTCGCGCCTCTTGACCAGCCCCGCCGACGCCTGAAACGATGGGTTTCCGGCGGCCGCGCTGGAACAAGCGGCAGCCGTGGGAGGTGACCATGGCGACGAACGGCGGCAATGGCGCTAGAGCGACCGGTCCACGCTGCGTCGCGCTGGTCGGCCCGTTCCAGAGCGGCAAGACCACGCTCTTGGAAGCGATCCTCGCCCGCACCGGCGCGATCCAGCGCCAAGGCACCATCGAAGCCGGCAATACGGTCGGCGACGCCAGCAAGGAAGCCCGCCATCACCGCATGAGCGTCGAGCTCACCGCCGCCACCACGAATTTCATGGGCGACACCTATACGTTCCTCGACTGCCCGGGCTCGGTTGAATTTGTCCACGACATGCGCGCCGTACTGCCGGCGATCGATGCCGCCATCGTCGTCTGCGAGATGGACGAGAAGAAAGTGCCGCAGCTCCAGCTCATCCTGCGCGAGCTGGAAGACAAGAAAATCCCGCGCATCCTGTTCGTCAACAAGATCGACAAGGGCGATTCCGGCGTCCACGACGTGCTCAAGCTGTTGCAGCCGGCGTCGCGCACCAAGCTGATCATGCGGCAGATTCCGACGTTCTCCGGCGACATCATCTCCGGCTTCGTCGATCTCGCGCTGGAACGCGCCTTCGTCTACAAGGAGCACGCGCCCTCGGAAGTGGTTCCGCTCGAAGGCGACGCCGCCGATCTGGAAAAGACCGCGCGCTTCTCCATGCTGGAGACGCTGGCCGATCACGACGACGAGCTGATGGAGCAATTGCTCGAAGACATCCAGCCGCCGCGCGACAAGGTGTTCGACGATCTCACCCGCGAACTGCGCGAAGGCCTGGTCTGTCCGGTGCTGATGGGCACGGCGACGCGCGCCAACGGCGTGTTGCGGCTGCTCAAAGCGCTGCGCCACGAATCGCCGGGCATCGTGGAAACCGCCAAGCGCCTCGGCGTGAAAGCCGGCAGCGACGCCGTCGCCTATGTGTTGAAAACGCTGAACACGACCCACGGCGGCAAGATTTCGATCGCGCGGGTGATTTCCGGCCAGGCCGGCGACGGCACGACATTGCTCGCAGGCGACGACGAGGCCGGCCGCGTTGCCGGCGTGTTCAAGCTCGTCGGCCAGACCACCGAAAAACGCGGACCGGCCGCGGTCGGCGAGACCGTCGGCTTCGCCAAGCTCGACAAGGCCAAGACCGGCGATACGCTCTCCGCCGGCAAGCAGGCGCATCCTGCCTTGGCAAAGGTCGAGCCCTATCCGCCGGTGCTTGCCATCGCCATTTCGGCGAAGGAGCGCAAGGACGACGTCAAACTCGGCCAGGCGCTGCACAAGCTCGCCGAGGAAGATCCCTCGATCACCATCGAGCACAATGCGGAGACCCACGAAGTGGTGCTGTGGGGCCAGGGTGAAATGCACCTGCGCGTCGCCACCGAGCGGCTGAGCGACCGCTTTGGCGTCGCCATCGAGCGGCGGCAGCCGAGCGTCGGCTACCGCGAGACCATCCGCAAAGGCGTCGTCCAGCGCGGCCGCCACAAGAAGCAGTCGGGCGGTCACGGCCAGTACGGCGATGTCATGCTCGACATCAAGCCGTTGCCGCGCGGCTCAGGCTTCAGCTTCGAGGAGAAGATCACCGGCGGCGTCGTGCCGCGCAATTATATCCCCGCCGTCGAGGAAGGCGTCGTCGATGCGCTCGCGCACGGCCCGCTCGGGTTCCCGGTGGTCGATCTGTCGGTGGCGCTGATCGACGGCTCGTACCACACGGTGGATTCCTCCGACATGGCGTTCCGCCTCGCCGGCCGCCTCGGCGTCGTCGAGGCCTTGCCGCAGTGCCAGCCGGTCCTGCTCGAGCCGATCCATCTGGTCGAGATCGCCTGCCCCAGCGAGGCGACGGCGAAGATCAATGCGCTGATGGCCGGCCGCCGCGGCCAGATTCTCGGTTTCGACACCCGCGAAGGCTGGGACGGCTGGGATCTGGTGCGCGCCAAAATGCCGGAAACGGAAATCGGCGATCTCATCGTCGAGATCCGCTCGGCGACCGCCGGCGCCGGCACCTTCACCTTCAAGTTCGATCATATGGCCGAGCTCACCGGCCGCACCGCCGATCAGATCATCGCGGCGCGGCGCGCGGCGGAATGAAATAAAGACTGCTGCATTGAATTACCGTTGAAAATTCGCACGCCGCGATTTACTCCCGGCAAAGCATATTGCGGACTGCAAACACCGCGTTAACGCGATCGTCCGACGTCATTCGGCATAACTTGCCGGTAACAATGAAACGACGGCGCACCATCGCCGGCGATTTTGTGAAGTGGAATGCTGCGGACTCTGCGCAAGCTGTTCGAACCCGAGACCGCCGCGCCACAAGCGGGCGGCGGCAAGCTGACGCTACGCGACATTCTGCTGCGCGGCTGGGAGGAGCTCTGGTACCAGCCGAAGATCGAGCTGCGCACCAAGCGTCTGGTCGGCGCCGAGGGTTTGGTGCGGGCGCGGCTGCCGGACGGCAGCATCGTAGCGCCCGGCGCCTTCCTGCCCGGCGCCAAAGAAGAGGAAATGCTGGCGCTCACCGAGCGCGTCATCCTCACGGCGCTGCGCGACTTCGAGGACTGCGCGGTCCACGGCGCTTCGGTAAAACTCTCAGTCAACGTGCCGGTCTCGGCGCTGGTCAAATTGCCGCTCGCGCGGATGCTGCGCGAGCACCGGCCGTCGACGCCGAATTGGCCGGGCCTCATCCTCGAAGTCACCGAGGACGAGATTTTGCACGACCTCAAGCTCGCCAATCACGTTGCCGAGGAGCTGCGCGGCCTGCGCTGCACGCTGGCGCTTGACGATTTCGGCGCCGGCTATTCGTCGCTGGCGCGGCTACGGCAATTGCCGTTCAGCGAGCTTAAGATCGACCGCAGCTATGTCAGCAATTGCCACGACGACAAGGTCAATGGCGGGCTGTGCGACACCATCGTCAAGCTCGCCAAGCGCTTCGAGCTGATGACCGTGGCCGAGGGCATCGAACACAGCGCCGAAAGCGACAAGCTCAAAGCGATCGGCTGCGATATCGGGCAGGGGTATCTGTTCGCCAAGCCGATGCCGAAGGCCGAATTCGTCGCCGCGCTCAGCCGCCCGACGCTGACGCGCGGCGCATTGGCCGATACATAGCCTGCGTTTCGTTTGCATTGCGTGCGGCGCCGGTCGAATACAAAAAGTACACCGATCTGGTGCCGGCGATCATCGCCAAATATGGCGGCAAGGTTTTGGCCCGCGGCGGCAAGTTTCAGATCATGGAAGGGCCGCAAAAATTTCAGCGCTTCGTGGTGATCGAATTCCCGACCTTCGAGCAGGGCGTCGCCTGCTTCACCTCGGACGAATACAACACGGCCGCCGCGTTCCGCCGCGCCAACGGCGCCGGCGAGGTCGAGACCATCATGGTCGAAGGCGGCGACGCGACGAAGTAGGTTCACCCTGACGGATTCGCGGAACGGAAACCATGGAATGTCTCCCGGATCACTCCGGTTTGATGCCCGCGAACTTGATCACCTTGGCCCACTTCTCAATGTCCTCGGCAATGAGCTTGCCGAATTCGGCGGGTGAGCCCACGAGTGCCGTACCACCCAGGTCGGCAAGCCGAGCCTTCAGCTTGGGGTCGGCAAGACCGGCATTGATTTCGTTGTTGAGCTTGTCGACGACGTCGGCCGGGGTGTTCTTAGGCGCGCATAGGCCGAACCACGTGCTCGCCTCGTAGCCAGGTAAAAATTCGCCCACTGTCGGGATGTCCGGCAGCGCCTCCGAGCGTATCGCGGTCGTGACTGCCAACGCGCGCAGCTTGCCGGCTTTGATATACGCGATTGACGAGGGCAAAGGGTCGAACATCACCTGCACCTGGCCGCCGAGCAGATCCGTCAGCGCGGGCGCCGCGCCGCGATACGGCACGAGAAGCAAGTTGACACCGGTCATCATCTTGAACAACTCGCTGGCCAGATGGCTGGGGACGCCGATGCCGCCCGACGCCTGGTTGATCTTGCCCGGATTGGCCTTGGCATAGGCGATGAACTCGGGAACCGTCTTGGCCGGAAACGACGGATTGACCTCCATCACGTTGGGCACGCGCACGATGCCAGCGACCGGTGTGATGTCGCGGATGAAATTGAAATTGAGGTTCTCGTAGAGCGTCGCGTTGATTGCGTCCGACGAAAGGGCCATGAGAAGTGTGTAGCCGTCCGGCGGCGCTCTCACGACGAGTTCGGTGCCGATATTGCCGCTAGCGCCCGGCCGGTTATCGATGATGAATTGTTGGCCGAGCCGCTCCGACAACCACTGACCTATCAAGCGCGCAACGATGTCAGTGGAACCGCCGGGGGCATAGCCGACGATGACGTGCACCGGCCGCGCCGGATAGGTTTGCGCCGATGCGATCCGCGATGCGGCCGGGAGCGCGGCAGCACCTGCTGCCAGATGCAGAAATTGTCGGCGGGGAAGTTTCACGGCGATCCCCCGAAAATAGTCTGATGGAATTGGCTAACCACTCCGGCTTCGCGCTGGAGAATCAAGCGTATTCAGTCAACATAAGCGCCTCTGCGTTGTAGAGGAAGGGCGCGCGAATGCTGACTAAGACGGCGGTAGATCAGGCTCGTTACGCCGCGACCCGCGGCTCGCCGCCGCCGGGCGGCGGCACCGGCACGCCGTCGGCCGAGTATTCGTTGAGCTTGTTGCGCAGCGTGCGGATCGAGATGCCGAGCACATTGGCGGCGTGGGTGCGATTGCCTAGGCAATGCTTGAGCGTCTCCAGGATCAGGTCGCGCTCCACTTCAGCCACGGTGCGGCCGACGAGCGCGCGCGAGACCTGCTCGGCGGCGAGCGCCGCGTGCGCGACACTCGGCGCGCTGCGTTGCTGATCGAGCCGCACGCCGTCGGGGGCGAGGATCGCGTCAGGCCCGATCGTGTCGCCGCTCGCCATCAGCACGGCGCGATGCATGGTGTTTTCGAGTTCCCGCACATTGCCCGGCCAGTAGTTGATAGTCAGCGTGCGACGCGCCTCCTGCGCCAGCGGCCGCGCCGGCACGCCGTTCGCAACGGAGTATTTCTTGATGAAATATTCGGCCAACTCGATCACGTCGGCCGGCCGCTCGCGCAACGGCGGCAGCTTCAGGTTCACGACGTTGAGCCGGAACAGCAAATCCTCGCGGAACGTGTTCTCGCGCACCGCTTCGGCCAGGTTGCGGTTCGAGGTGGCGATGATGCGGATATCGATCGGCACCGGCCGGGTGCCGCCGACCCGGTCGATCATCCGCTCCTGGATGGCGCGCAGGAGCTTTGCTTGCAGCCGCACCTCCATCTCGGAAATCTCGTCGAGCAGCAGCGTGCCGCCATTGGCCTCTTCGAACTTGCCGACGCGGCGCGCGACCGCGCCGGTGAACGCGCCCTTCTCGTGGCCGAACAGTTCGGATTCCAGAAGCGTCTCCGGGATGGCGGCGCAATTGACGCAGATGAACGGCTTCTTGGCGCGGTTGGACCGCGCGTGGACGTAACGCGCCAGCACCTCCTTGCCGGTGCCGGATTCGCCGGTGATCAGCACCGACGCGTCGCTGCCGGCGATCTGCTGCGCCAGCTTGACGACTCTCGCCATGCTGTCGTCGCGGTAGATCAGTTCGCGGCTGTCATCGGCGACGGCGGCGAGCACGGCGGCAATCAATTCCGCGTCGGGCGGCAGCGGGATGTATTCCTTGGCGCCGGCATGGATCGCTGCGACCGCGGCGCGGGCGTCGGTCGCGATGCCGCAGGCGACGATCGGGGCGTGAATGTGCTCGGCTTCGAGCCGTTGCACCAGGTCGCGGATGTCGCTTGAGACATCGACCATCAAAAGGTCGGCGCCGCGGCCCGAACGCAGTACGGCAACGGCCTGCGTGTTGTCGGCGGCATGGGTGACGGTGGCGCCCTTGTCCATCGCGATCTTGGTCGCGGTGGTGAGCTGGCCATTGAGCGTGCCAACGATGAGGAGCCGCATGGTTTTATCCTTTAATTTCTCTCGGCCTTGATGATTTCCGTCATCGTCACGCCGAGCTTTTCTTCCACCAGCACGACTTCGCCGCGGGCCACCAGGCGGTTGTTGACATAGATGTCGATCGCCTCGCCGACCTTGCGGTCGAGCTCGAGCACCGTGCCGGGGCCGAGCTTGAGCAGGTCGCCGATTTCCATGCGCGCGCGTCCGAGCACGGCAGAGACCTGGACCGGCACGTCGAACACCGCTTCGAGGTCCGCGGCGATGCGCGTGGTCGGCCCCTCCGGCTCAGGCACCATCGGGACATCGGCTTGTCCGCCGCCGTCCTCAAGATTGGGCAATTGAACCTTGCCATCCTCACTCATGCTCGGATCTCCTCAGGATTTCGTGTGCGTCGGCGAAGCTGCGCCGGGCGCTGACATAACTCGCGACCGCGGCGCTGATCGCCGCGTCGGCCGCGGCGGCGTCACGGCTGATGCCGCCGTCGGCCCATTCGATGCGGCAATCGCCGACGGCGATATCGGGCTCGGCGAGCACGACCAACCGTCCTTGAAAACTTTTCGCGCGCACGATGTCGTCGAGTTTTTCGCGCGCCGGGGCATAGAGCGCGTCGTTGACGCGCACGGCGATGTGCGGCGAGGACACCAGTTCCCGAAAACAATCGCTCGCCAGCGCCGCGATTTCGGCAAACGGCTCGCGCGCGATCAGCGTCGGCACGAGTTTGCGCGCCACCGCCACGGCGACCTCGACGGCTTCGCATTCGAGCCTGGTTTCGATCGCCGCCAGCGCTTCGTTGGCCTTGCCGAGATTGACGGCGATGCGCTCGAGCGCATCGGCCATGCGGCGGTCGGCCTCGATTTTGGCTTCGGCCTGGGCATCGGCATAGCCCTGGCGGCGTGCCGAGGCTTCCGCCTCGGCAAGCTTTATCGCGTGCTCGGCGAGCGTGATCATCGCGCCGCCCGGCTTGCGGTCGTTGCCCGAGGCGAAGTCGACGTCGAACAGGAATTTTGCCGGTGCGCCCATCTTAATACACCAGCTCTTCTTCGCCGCGGCTCTTGGAGATGATGATCTCGCCCTTGGCGGCGAGGTCCTTGGCGAGATTGACCAGCAGCGCCTGCGCCTCGTCGACCTCGCGCAGCCGCACCGGGCCCATGGCCTGCATGTCGTCCATCAGCATCTTGGCGGCGCGGGTCGACATGTTGGACAGGAAGAACTGGCGCACCGGCTCGGTGGCGCCCTTGAGCGCGACCGCGAGCTTGTCCTTCTCGACGTGGCGCATCAGCGTCTGCGCCGAAGCGGTATCAAGCTTGGTCAGATCGTCGAACGTGAACATCAAGGTCTTGATGCGTTCGGCGCTCTCGCGGTTTTCCTCCTCGAGCGCGGTGATGAAGCGGGTTTCGGTCTGCCGGTCGAAATTATTGAAGATCTCCGCCATCACCTCGTGAGCGTCGCGGCGGCGAGTCTGCGACAGATTGGACATGAATTCCGTGCGCAGCGTCTGCTCGACCCGCTCCAGAACTTCCTTCTGCACCGCCTCCATGCGCAGCATGCGGTTGACGACGTCGAGCGCCAACTCCTCGGGCAGGATGGCGAGCACGCGCGCGGCGTGGTCCGGGCCGATTTTCGACAGCACCACGGCGACGGTCTGCGGATATTCATTCTTGAGGTAGTTGGCGAGCATCTCCTCTTGGACGTTGGAGAGCTTCTCCCACATGTTGCGGCCGGCGGGACCGCGGATTTCTTCCATGATATTGCCGACCCGCTCCGGCGGCAGGTATTGCTGCAAGAGCCGCTCGGTGGCGTCGTAATTGCCCATGACTGCGCCCGACGCCGACATGCGTGAGACGAATTCGAGCAACAGGTTCTCGACCAGTTCCGCCTCGATGGTGCCGATGGTCGACATCACCACCGAAATCTGCCGCAGCTCGTCGTCGTCGAGCATGCCCCAGATTTTTGCGCCGTGCTGCTCGCCGAGCGAGAGCATCAGCACTGCGGCGCGCTCCGGGCCATTGAGCTGGCGTTTGCCGGTCGGCGCCGCCGCCGGGCGGCTGGCCAGGCTCGCCAAGGCGCTGGTGATCTCGCGCTGGGCGGCACCGTTTTCGGATTTCTCTCTTTCGCTATAGGCTGATGGCATGGCGTTGATCGGTCAGGCCGCGGCGCTCTCGTGCAGCCATTGGCGGATGATTGAAATTGTTTCGCCCGGATTCTTGTCGGCAATCTCACCCACCTTTTGCACCGACTGGGCGTGGACCTGGCCCTGTACCTGGGCCATGTCGATCATCTTCGACGTTTGATTGGGGTCGGTCTTCAGCGGCTCGCCGCTGGCGATGGCTGGGATCGGGGGGAGGCCCGGATCGATCGGCAGACCGTCACCAAATGCGCCGCCCAGCGGCAGCGCCGGCATGGCGCGTTCGTCCGGCGTGATGATGCGGCGCACCAGCGGCCGCACCACCATGAAGACCACGACGAAGCCAAGGAGGCCCATCACCACCATTTCGATGGCGCGCATGATGTCGTCCTTGGTGAACTGGAACGCCGACAGCCAGCCGCTCGGCTCGGTGATCGGCGCGGCCGCCGTCTCGGCGAAGCGCAGATTGACGAGCTCGACCTGGTCGCCGCGCTTCTGGTTGAAGCCGATCGCCGAGCGCACCAGCGTGGCGATCTGGTCGAGCTCTTCCTTGCTGCGCGGCTGGTAGGTGCCTTCGCCCTTTTCGTTCTTGCCGTAGGTGCCGTCGACCAGGACCGCGACCGAGACGCGATTGAGCCGACCGCCCTCGATCACCTCGGTCTTGGTGGTCTTGGAAATCTCGTAGTTGACGATTTCCTCCGATTTGCGGCTTTCGTCGCGCGCCGTGGCACTCTCGGCGCCGGGCGCGCCCGGGCGCGCGCCGCCCGGGATCTCGTTGCCGACCGTGACCTGGTTCTCCTTGCCGTCGTTGGTCGCCGAGGTTTCCTCCCGCGTCTGGCTGGAGCGGACGACGCGGCCCTCCGGATCGTATTTGTCGGAGGTCTGGGTGACCCGGTTGAAATCGAAGTCGGCGGCGACCTGGACGCGGGCGTGGTTCGGGCCGACGACCGACGAGACGATCGCCTCGACCTGGCCGCGCAGGCGTTTTTCGAAGGCGGCCTGCCGCTCATCGGTACTGACGTCGCCGCCGTTTGCATCGTTGCTGGCGCCGTCGGCCAAGAGCTGCCCGCGCTCGTCGACGACCGACACCCGCTCCGGCCGCAGCCCGTTGACGGCGCCCGCGACGAGGTGGCGGATGGCGCGGACCTGGTGCTGCTCCAGCGTGCCGCGGACCTTGAGCACGATGGACGCGGTGGCATCGACCTTGTCGCGCGAGAACAGCGGACGATCGGGCATCACCAGGTGCACGCGCGCGTCCTGGACGCGATCGAGCGAGCGGATCGTGCGGGCCAGCTCGCCCTCGAGCGCCCGCACATTGTTGATGTTCTGCACGAAGCTCGTGGTGCCGAGCACTTCCGACTTGTCGAAAATCTCGTAGCCGACGCCGCCGCCCTTGGGCAGGCCGCCTTCGGCGAACGTCATGCGCAGCCGGGCGACGCGGTCCTTCGGCACCAGCACGATGTTGCCGTCGTCGCGCAGCTCGTAGGGCACGGCCTGCCGGTCGAGCTCCTTCACGATCGCCGCGGAATCC
Organism: uncultured Alphaproteobacteria bacterium; assembly: GCA_963821175.1. Classification (GTDB taxonomy): domain Bacteria; phylum Pseudomonadota; class Alphaproteobacteria; order Rhizobiales; family Xanthobacteraceae; genus BOG-931. Next base: position 152,749 of record CAWGCU010000011.1, on the reverse strand, counting down.
TCGTAGGCGAGGTCGGTGAACAGCGGCGTCATCTGCGGCGTCGTCACCCGCATGATGAGGAAGACGAAGAAGCCGATCAGCGCGATGGTGACGGCGCCCATGGCCGCGATGCGCGAGGCGCCCAGCGTTTTGACGAACTCGACCAGACCTTGCACCGCGCTGCACCCCTTGGCCCCAGCGACGCCATGCGCCGCACTGGGCAAGATTTGCCCGGTGGATGGTTAGCACCCGGTTAATAAGAGCCTGCTCGCGCGTAATTACCCGAGCACTGTGACCTTGTGGTGCGAAAGGAAGGCTTGGTGGCGCGAAGATTTGGCGTCGCGAGCGAATCGCGTCGCCATCGATCGTCGCCGCCAAAAATGCGAAAGCCGGCCAAGGCGGCCGGCTGTTCGGAGTTTGGTAAGGTCGATTAAGCGCGCGTTACTGTCGGTACTGCTGGATGCGCGTGGTGCGTAGGCCGGCGAGGCCGTGCTGGTCGATCGAATATTGCCAGGACAGGAATTCCTCGACCGTCAGCGTATAACGGCTGCACGCCTCTTCGAGCGAAAGCAGTCCGCCGCGCACGGCCGCAACCACCTCCGCCTTGCGGCGAATGACCCAACGCTTAGTTCCCGGCGCGGGCAGATCCGCGATCGTCAGGGGGGAACCGTCCGGCCCGATGACATACTTGACCCTCGGGCGATGAGGTTCGGTCATAGCAACTCTCACGTACTCGACTACACAGGCTGTGACACTACGCATGGCGACTTAAAATTTACCTAAGCGGGCCGCGCAATTGGCCGCAAATTGCCGGCGATCGCCGTACCGGCGCTTAAAGATGTTGTTAAGAAGGCGCCCACGGGTCCGCATCTCGGCGGAGCGCTTCACGGATCGTCAGTGCAATAACTGCGCCAGGGTACTGTTGTTGGCGGTGTTGATGCTATTGCTGATGCTGTTGCCGATGTTGCTGATGTTATTGCTGCCACTGTTGATCGATTGGATCGCGCTGATCGGGTAGTTCTGTCCGCCGACCGTGACCTGCAGTGGGTTCTGGCTGACATTGACCGAGCTGATGGTACCTTGCACCTGGGTAGAAACGGTGACCGGTTGGCCGCTGGCGCCGGTGGCGTTGATCGACAAAGTGTAGTTGCCGTCCGGCCAGGTGACGCCGTTATTGCCCTGGCCGTTCCAGGTATAGGTCTGGCTGCCGGCGGACAGCGGCATGGTGCCGGTGAAGGCGACCTGTCCGGTCGAGCTGGTGATGGTGACGGCGCCGGTGGCCGGCGAGGGCGAGGAGAAGCCCCACGTCGCCGGACTGCCGGTCGCTTTCGAGAGCGTCGCGGTGTTGCTGTTGATGGTGACATTGGCGCCGACCAGTTGCAGCGCCTGCAAAGACGCCGAAGTCTGCTGCATCGAGATCAGGGTTTGCAGGTTCGAGTTCATGTTGACCTGCTGCTCGACGGAGGCGAACTCGACGAGCTGCTGGGTGAACTGATTGGTGTCGAGCGGACTGAGCGGGTCCTGGTTCTGCAACTGCGTGGTCAGGAGCGTCAGGAAGGTATTGAAGTTGCCGGCGAGCTGTTGCGATCCGACGTCGCCGGCAGCCTGCGCGGTGCTGGCGTTCGACGTCGTTGTCGTTGGCGTTGTTGCTGTGGTCGTTGTCATGGTTGGTCCTCAAACAGTTGCTGTTCACACGCGGATATCGACGCCGCTGCCGAGGCCGGCGCGGGAATAGATCTGTTTTGCCTGGATGACCGGCTGGTCGGCGTCGGGAATGACGAGCTGCGCCGCACTCGGCTGTGCGCCGCTGCCGCTGTTGCCGTTCTGGCCAGCGAAGGATTGATCGCGCAGCGTGAATTGCAGGCCGTTATCGGCGGTTTTCAGCCCGGCCTGTTCCAGTGCGCGTTCGAGCTGCGGCTGCTGGCTCTGCAGCAGTTGCAGCGTATCGGCACGGTCCACCGTGACATGGGATCGTCACCTGGCCGTCGCGGTCGACGTCGAGGCGGACATCGATGCGGCCGAGCTCAGGCGGGTCGAGCCGGATGTCGAATTGGCTGGAGCCGGCCTGGGCGCGCGAGGCGATGGCGACGGCAAGGCCGGCAATGGGAACGGTCACCGCCGCGGCGGTGCCGGGTGCTGCCGCGGTCGCGGTGGATGCGGCCTGGTTTGCGACAATGCCGAAATTCGGCAGGCCCTCGGTGGCGGCCTTCGCCGCGTTCCATCCGCTCTGCGCGGACTGCGATCCGGCATCGGATGCCGGCGTTGCAAGCGCGTCGACGTGCGTCGCGGCACTGCCGCTCTGCGACGTTATGGTGGTGTCGCTGTCGGCGCGCGACTGCACCTGCGGCGCCATGCTGCCGTTCCAAGCTTGGCCGTCCGTCGCGTCGGCCGGTGATGCTGCATCGGCATTGTCGACGTTCGCGATCGGATCGTTGCTGTTGGCCGGCGCTGTTTGCTTGCCTGCCGCGCTCGGCTTGGCGACCTGCGCCGGCGTGGCGACCTTGGCGGTTTGCGCCGGGATGGCGGCGTTGGCGTCTTGCGCTGCGACGGCGGCGTTGGCGTCTTGCGCTGCGACGGCGGTCTTGAGGTCGCGTGCCGTCGTTTTGGTGTCTTGTTTGGTGTCTTGGCCGGCGGCGGAACTCTTGGTGTCTGGCGTCGGCGTCGTATCTTGCGCCGCCGAAGCATCGTCGGCGTCCGCCGCTGCCGAAGGGTCGCTGGCATCCTGCATCGACGGTTTTGCGCTGGCTTTGGCCGAACCGCCGATCACCGCGTCCGGCGCGCCGGCAGCGGTCGCTGTCGGCGGCGTATTGATGACCGCATTGGCGACAATGGCCGCTGCAACGGGCTGTGCCTGGACGTTAGTCGTCGCTGCTGCGTCGGCGTCGGCGGCGTCGGTCGCACTGCCGCTGTCGTCCTGGTTGTCCGACGAGGTTTTTGTCGTGGCACCCGGTGTAGCGGCCGTTGCGTCAGTGACGATGGTCGCCGCTGCCCCGGCGAAAGCATTGAATGCCGCGCCGCCGATGTCGGTCGGTGCGGCCGCGCCGGCCTGATCGACCGTCGCGTTCTGGCTCGGACTTGGATTTCCCGTTGGGTCTGAACTTGCGACGGGAGTCCCTGCTGCACCGGCGTTTTTCGGCGCGCCGGCAGATGCCTGCGTGTCCGACGTCGCGCTCTGCGCCGCGCCGGTCGTGCCATTGCTGCGGCGGGTGGAGAATTTCGCCGCAGGCTGATCGGGCGCCGTGGGTGCGCGTGGGCCGGCCGGTTGCGGCGTCGGATGCGTATTCGTGGTGTCCGGGGCGGCTGCGGCGGCGTCGAGCATGGCCGCAAAGGGGCCGCCACTGTTGTCTTGGGCGTTGTTTTGGCTCGCCGCCGCCGTCTGCGGCCATGGCGAAGGCGCGACTGCGGGCGTGGCACTGACGTTCGACGCTGTACTCGACACTGCGGGACCTCTGCGATCTCTGGCGCAGTGACCTGCTTGCAACCCGCGGGCCAGCCCCGCGCAAAGAGAAATACGCTCAAAATCAATGGCTTAAGAGCGGAGGCGTGCAGCCAAGCACGGCAGCCCTTGCGCCCGCCCGGCAAAATTTGCCGCTTTACCCGTCGTCCGCAGCCCCAGCCCACGAAAACGCCCGCGCCATGGCGGAGCCGCAGCCCGGCGCTTATAGTAATGGCTGCAAAAGGGAGCGCGGCCCGACCGCCATGCACAACAGTCTCGACATCGAGGGGCGGCCGGCCGACACGCGCGTTGTCGTCGCCATGTCGGGCGGCGTCGATTCCTCGGTCACGGCGGCGCTGTTGGCGGAAGCCGGCTATGACGTGGTCGGCATCACGCTCCAGCTCTACGATCATGGCGCCGCGACCCACCGCAAGGGCGCCTGCTGCGCCGGCCGCGACATCCATGACGCCCGCGCCGTCGCCGCGCGGCTGGGCATTCCGCATTACGTGCTCGACTACGAAGGCCGCTTCAAGGAAGCGGTGATCGATCGCTTCGCCGAGAGCTATGTGGCCGGCGAGACGCCGGTGCCGTGCGTGGAGTGCAATCAGTCGATCAAATTCCGCGACCTGCTCGAGACCGCGCGCGAGCTCGGCGCCAAGGTTTTGGCGACCGGCCATTACGTCGCCTCCCGCGCGCTGCCCGGCGGCGGCCGTGCGCTCTATCGCGCGCTCGAAGCCGAGCGCGACCAGAGCTATTTTCTGTTCGGCACGACGCGGGCCCAGCTCGACCTGCTGCGCTTTCCGCTCGGCGACCGCACCAAGGCGGAGACGCGAGAGCTGGCGCGGCGCTTCGACTTGTCTGTCGCCGACAAGCAGGACAGCCAGGACATTTGCTTCGTGCCGACCGGCCACTACGCCGAAGTGATCGAGCGCCTGCGGCCGGGTGCCGCCGGGCCCGGCGACATCGTCGATCTCGACGGCCGCGTGCTCGGCCATCACGACGGCATCATCCATTTCACCGTCGGCCAGCGCCGCGGGCTCGGCGTCGCCGCGGGCTCGCCGCTTTACGTGGTGCGGCTCGACGCCGGCTCGCGCCGCGTCGTGGTCGGCCCGCGCGAGGCGCTACGCACCAGCCGCATCGGGCTGCGCGACATCAATTGGCTCGGCGACGGCAGCATCGAACAGGCGCTGGAGCGCCAAGTGTTTGTCAAAGTCCGCTCGACGCGGGCGCCGCAGCCGGCGTGGCTGCGCGCCGGCCCGGGCGGCGGCATCGAGGTCGAGCTGATCGACGGCGAAGACGGCGTGTCGCCCGGTCAGGCTTGCGCGTTCTACGACGCCGCCGATGGCCAGGCCCGCGTGCTCGGCGGCGGCATGATCGCCAGCACGGTCGCGGCTGCGAAGCTCCAAGGCGCTGCCGTCGCCATGGCCGCCGCGCGTTAATGGCGGCTGAGCTCGACAAGGCCACGGTCGCCAAAGCCTATGCGCGCTGGGCGCCGGTCTACGATCTCGTATTCGGTTCGGTGTTCGATCGCGGTCGCAAGGCCTCGATCGCGGCAGCTGAGCGCATCGGCGGCCGCATCCTCGAAGTCGGCGTCGGCACTGGGTTGTCGCTGCCCGAATATGCCTGGACCAACCGTCTCATCGGCGTCGATTTCTCGGCGCCGATGCTGCGCAAGGCTTCAGAACGCGTCGTGGAGCACCGCCTCACCAATGTCGACGGGCTTGCCGTCATGGACGCGCAGCATCTCGGCTTCCAGGACGGCGTGTTCGACGTGGTCGTGGCGCAATACGTCGTCACCGCGGTGCCGGACCCGGAGGCAGCGCTCGACGAGTTCGTCCGCGTGCTCAAACCCGGCGGCGAGATCATTCTGGTCAACCACCTCGGCGCCGAGTCCGGCCTGCGCGCGGTTTTCGAACAATGGTTCGCGCCACTGGCGCGCCGGCTCGGCTGGCGGCCGGAATTCCGCTGGGAACGCCTGGCGCAATGGGCCGCACGCCACGGCGGCGTGCAGGTCATCGAGCGCCGCCCGGTGCCGCCGCTCGGGCATTTTTCGCTGATTCGCTTCGGCCGGCTCGGCGGAGAATTCGCGGCGGCGGGTGCGGCAGAGTGACCATACATAATGGTGCGGTCGCGGCAGCGCGTTCGGGCGGAATTAGCCCCTTGGAAAGGACACCGAACTACCCTAAATCTCGCCCGGCCAGCGGCGGTTTTGCCCTTCGCCGGCGCGATGTTCGGCCGGTTCCATGAGTTGATTTCATGGACCGGGTTTTTGGGCCGGACCCCTTGGTGATGGCGGAGTAGCTCAGTTGGTTAGAGCAGCGGAATCATAATCCGCGTGTCGGCGGTTCAAATCCGTCCTCCGCTACCAAATTCAACAAGCACTTAGATGTGCTGCCTTTTGGTCTTGGCTCCCATTTGGCTCCCATTAAATAGAGCCGCGATTGATCGTGAGGAAACCGTGCGGAGAAGCGCCGAAGACAAGAAGAAACCCTGCAAAAATTGCGAGGGAAAAGGCACTCTCAAGAAGGGAGATAAAATCGTGAGATGCCAGAGGTGCGGCGGCACTGGAATCAAGCCGTCATAACTCGTCCAAATTTTTCGGCACTTCGCCGAACGATTTTAAGATCGTGGCTTCGGTAAAATTTCCCATATTCGGATCAGCCGCTCCGTTTGAACGCGAGCGCGCCGGCATTCGCGGAATCCCGCGACATGGCTTCGGCCCGCCGGATCGCAGCTCTTTCGTTGGGCATCTCCTGTGCTTCACCGGGTGCCACACCGTCTTCCGTCCTCACAAACGGCAGCGCTACGTAATACGTGACGGACATTGCTGCCTCCTATGCGGTCCCACCTATGCGCCGGTTGTCGTCGGCGGATAAGTACTGCTCCAACGGACTTGGCGTATCGAGCTGTCCGTCGTCGTTTCCCATAGAACAAAAGAAGAACATTACGACCGGCAGTCCAACAGCGAAAGAAGCTTCCGCCCAATTTTACGCTGCATTCAACGATAGTTACCTCATTTTGCTGCACTGCCATAATGATGTTGCATTGCAACATGAAACTGTAGCCCGCGAACAAGATTTGACTTGAGGAGCCTGGAAATGAGTGAATATGACGGCATTTTTGACTACGCGCTTTCCGCAGACGCCTATTACGCTTTGAACCTCGGTTTTATAGTCGCGTATGGCCTTGTCGCGGCTCTGATAATTCCCGTGACCAGCTACCTGACAATCCGCCATCGGCCGCTCGTAGGTTCAGCGCAATCGGCTGCTTAGCTGCACCGGATGCTTGGACCTATCTGTAGGGTGGTACGAAAAGCGCCTTCTCAATTCCTGAGAAATTCTCCGGCCAGACTTGCGACGCCCTTTGCCTGCTCGAAATGCGGCATATGCCCCGCGCCATCCAACATTGCGATGCGCGCGTGCGCGATGCGTTTCGCGAACTCATCCGCATAGGCCGGCGCAATAATGCCGTCGGCTTTGCCCCAGACGATCAAGGTCGGCGCGGCGATGCGGTGGATGTGTTTTTTCAGGCCTTTGTCGGGGAGCGGCCAGACGAATTTGCCGGTGCAGGCCTGCGACCAGATGAAACCGACTTGGGCGTCGATGCGCTCCGCGGTCTCGCTCGGCATTTGGAAGAATTTTTCGGCGTGCTCGCCTTTGGGGTCGGCGAACAAAGCGGCGCGCAGGTCGGCCGGCGACAGCAGCATCCAGTTCTTGACCGGCATGTCTTCGCGCCACAGGCCGACTGGGTCGATCAGAACGAGTTTTTCGACGCGCTCCGGCATGACTGCGGCGATCTCGCAGGCGACCAGGCCGCCGAACGAATGGCCGACGAGCACCGGGCTTTTGAGCTCGAGCCGGTCGAGCAGTTCGCCGTGATAGACGATCAGGTCCCACCAATCGTCAATCTGGTGCACGGCTTCCGAATCGCCTTCGCTGGTGCCGGGATGTTTTGGCGCATAGACCGTGTGCGTGCGCGCCAACAGTTCGAGAAATTCCTGGTCGTTGCGCAGGCCCCATGAGCCGTGCAGGAAGACGAGCGGCGGGCCAGAGCCGAAGATCGCGACCTCGGTCTCGATCTTGTCCTGCCAGAGTCGCAGCTTGCGCATCGGCATCGCCGCCATTGTGAGCTTTCCTTGTTTTTGGCTTTCAGGATGCGGCGGCAGCCGCTGTCGCGGCGACGGGGCGCTTTTGCCTTAAAGTTTCCGGCCACCAGCGGTCTTCCCATTCGTCGTCCCACTGATCCTGCAGATGCGGCAGCACGTCGCGGGAGAACAGCGAGATGTTCTTCATGCACAATTCGTGCGGCATCGAGCCGAAATGCAATAGCGCCAGCAGGTGGCCGATGCGCAGCCGCTTGATGCCGTCGAGCAGCCGGTCGCGCACGGTCGCCGCGCTGCCGGTGATGACGAAGCCGCGCTCGACGAAGTCCTTGTATTTGAGGTCGCGCACGTCGAAACGCTCGCGCAGCGGCGACTTCATCGCATGCACCAGGCTGGCGTGGTCCATATAGCCGGGAATGTCGCGATACTGCGGCGCGGTGCGCAACAGCTTATGAAAGAAATACTCGGCGTGCGGCGCATATTCTTCCGCCGCTTCGTCGCTCTCCGACACGCCGATCAACTGCAAAAAGCCGAGCCGATAGGGATTCGCATCGCGGCCGCGTTTGGTCACCCGGTCCCAGTAAAAATCGCCGAGACTGTGGGCGTTCTGGGCGCCGTAATAGCTCAAGTGACAAAAACTGTCGTCGCGGTCGACGACGAAATCGACCGTGGTGGCGCTGCCGGAGCCGGGAATCCAGATCGGCGGATGCGGTTGCTGGATCGGCCGCGGCCAGAGATTGACCATCGGCAGCTGATAGTGCTTGCCGTTCCAGGCGAAGACTTCCTTGGCGCACCAGGCCTTTTGCACGAGCTCCAGCGCCTCGCGGTAACGCTCGCGCTGCTCGACCGGCACGACGCCGTTGGAGATCGTGGCGTCGGTCGGCAAGCCGGCCGGAAAGCCAGCGACCAAACGGCCGCCGCTGATGCAGTCGATCATGGCGTATTCCTCGGCGATCCGCGTCGGCGGGCTGGTCGAGGGCAAGGTCGAGCCGAGCTGCACGATCGCCACGTTCATGCCGTCGGTGGCGCGGGCGAGCACCGAACCCATCAGGCTCGGATTGGCCATGAAACCGTAGACGTTCTGGTGGTGCTGGTTGGTGCACACCCCGTTCATGCCCGAGCGCGCCGCGTGGATGAACTCGTCGAGCGTCCAGTTGTAATACTGGCCCACCTTCTTCGGATCGGCGACGTCGAACCAGACCGGATCGATGTAAGCGGACTTGTAATGCTTGTCGAAATCCGCCGGCAAATCGCGATACGGCATCAGATGGAACATGCAGACTTTCACGGCGGCTCCTTACAATCGCAATTGGCCGAACGATGGTTGCGTCTCGCTCTATCCATCCTACTTGATGGTGCAGTCGCGCAAAATTTCCGGCTTGAACGCCAGCCCATGCCCCGGCCGTTCCGGCGCGGTGATCATGCCTTTCACCACAGGCACGGGATCGACGAACAAATCCTCCGCAAGTCCCATGTCCTCGATCCACAACCCGTTCGGGATCGAGGCCAGGAGCTGCACGTTCAGTTCGGGAAACAGATGCGGCGCCATCGTCATGCCCCAGGTGTCGGCGACGGTTGCGATCTTGCGCAATTCGGTCATGCCGCCGCGCATCGGATCGGGCTGCAAGATCGGCAGCCGCGGATTCTCGAAGAACGGTTTGAGATCGAAGCGGGTGAAATGGGTCTCGCCGCCGACGATGCGCAGGTCGAGCGCTTGCGCGATGCGCAGATAGCCGGCGAAATCGTCCGGCACCACCGGCTCCTCCAGCCAGTACACGTCGTAGTCCTGGAATTTTCGGCCCATCTGGATGGCGACGTCGGCGGTCCAGCCCATATTGACGTCGATCATGATGTCGATGTCCGGGCCGACCGCCTCGCGCATGCGCTTGACGTTGTCGAGATCGGTGCGCAGATCCGCGGTATGGGCGACCTGCATCTTGATCGCCTTGTAGCCGCGCTCCTTGTAGTGCAGCGCCTTGGCGATCATGCCGTCGCCGCCGGAGCCGCGGAAGCAGCCTGAGCCGTAAGCCGGCAATTGCGACCGGTAATGGCCCCACAGCCGATGCAGCGGCAGCTTGGCCGCTTTGCCGAGCGCGTCCCACAGCGCGATGTCGAGCGCCGACATCGCCATGGTGGCGATGCCGCCGCGGCCGAACGTGATGGTGGTCTTCCACAAATCCTGCCAGATCGCCTCGACGGCGCTGGCATCCTTGCCGATGACGCGCGGGATGATCACTTCGTCGAGGCAGGCGATGATGGATCGGATACCCGGCCGGAACAGGAACAGATAGCCCATGCCGGTGATGCCGCCTTTTGTCTCGACATCGACCACCAGAAAGTTGCGGGCGTCGCCGAAGGCGTGGCCCTTGAGCCACGGCGTCTGCGGCCACGGCACGCGCAGCATCGTGGTGCGGACGGCTGTGATGGTCATGTCGCTCATGGGCGCATTTCCCTCCCGTTGGCGGCGGATGCTGCGGAAATCGCCGCGCGCCGTCAACCGCGTTGCATGCGGGTCATCTTGTGCGTCTCGCACGCAGCGGTTCTACTGCACAGGCAGATTTGCAACGAACCGGGGTGCCCATGCCGAAGACCCAAATCATCTCGCCAAAACTCCGCCAGCCGAGCGGTCATTTTTCCCACGCCACGATGGTCGCCGCGCGCGGCCGCCTCGTCTTCATCTCCGGCATGACGGCGCGCTGCGCCGACGGCACCATCGCCGGCATCGGCGATATCGAGGCGCAGACGCGGCAGGTCTGCGAAAACATCAAGGCCGCGGTCGAACAGGCCGGCGGCACCATGGACGACATCTGCCGGGTCGACGTCTATGTGCGCAACATGGAGCACTTCGATCTGATCCACAAAGTGCGGCGCGACTATTTCAAGGCGCCGGCGCCCGCTTCGACCATGGTCGAAGTCTGCAAGATGACGTCGCCGGACTACTTGATCGAAATAAACGCCATAGCGGTGATCGGCGAATAGGGGAGCAAGTTTTGGCCTCGACCACCATCAACATCAGCAATTACAGCGATGCGCTGATCGTGCTCGGCACGGCGGGCGTCGTGGTGCCGATGGTGCGCCGCTTCGGCCTGAGTCCGGTGCTCGGCTATCTCGGCGCCGGCGCGCTGCTCGGGCCGCTCGGGCTCGGCACGTTCAATCAAGAATATCCGGCGCTGTTCTGGTTCACCATCAGCGACGCCAGGAATGTCGACGGCATCGCCGAGCTCGGCATCGTCTTCCTGTTGTTCTTGATCGGTCTCGAACTGTCGTTTCAGCGGCTGTTGGCGATGCGGCGACTGGTATTCGGTCTCGGCGGGTCGCAGGTGCTTCTGACCACGGCGCTGCTTGCCGGCGTCGCGTTGCTGCTCGGCCAATCGGCCTCGGAGGCGGTGATCCTCGGCGCGTGCCTGTCGCTGTCGTCGACGGCGATCGTGCTCGAATTGTTGTCGAGCCAGGAACGTCTGACCACCACCGTTGGCCGCGCCAGCTTTTCCGTGCTGCTGGCCCAGGACCTCGCCGTCATTCCGATCCTGATGTTCATCTCGATCCTGGCCGCGGGCACCGGCGGCTCGGTTCTCAAGAGTCTCGGCACGGCGTTGCTTCAGGCCGTGATTGCGGTTGCCGTCATCGTCGTCTTCGGCCGCGTGCTGCTGCGGCCGCTATTTCGGTTGGTGGCGAACGCGCGTTCCACCGAGCTGTTCATCGCCGTCATTCTGTTCGTCATCGTTGCGGCCGGCGTGATTGCCTACGAGGCCGGCCTGTCCATGGCGCTCGGCGCCTTCATCGCCGGCCTGCTGCTGGCCGAGACCGAATACCGCAAGGCGATCGAAGCCACCGTCGAGCCATTCAAAGGGCTATTACTCGGCATTTTCTTCTTCACCGTCGGCATGGATATCGACGTGCGCGAGTTCTTGCACGATCCGCTGTTGCTCGCCGGCGGTGTCGTCAGCCTGATCGTCATCAAGTCCGTACTGTTGATCTGCCTTGCCAGGATTTTCCATTTGTCGTGGCCGGTTGCCGTCGAAACCGGCTTGTTGCTCGGTCCGGGCGGCGAGTTCGCCTTCGTCGGCATCGGCATGGCGTCCGCCGCGGCGCTGATCGACCCGCGGCTTTCAAGCTTCACGCTCGCCGTCACCTCGGTGACCATGGCGCTCACCCCGCTGTTATCCTTCGCCGGCCGGCGCTTCGGCTCGCGGCTGCGTTCGAACCGGCCCGTGGACACCGAGCTTAACGCGCGCCCAAGCGGCGGGGAGCGCCATGCCATCGTCGTCGGCTACGGCCGGGTCGGAAAAGTCGTGTGCGCGTTGCTCAAGGAACACGGCATCCGCTATATCGCCGCCGACCTCGACGCGCCCACCGTGACGCGCGACCGCCGCGACGGCCACGACGTCTATTATGGCGATGCCGCCGATCCGAAATTCCTCGAGGCCTGCGGCCTGGCGACGGCGGCCGGCGTCATCATCACCATCCATACCCATGACCTCATCGATGTCGTCGTCGAGCACGTGCGGGCGCTACGGCCGGATATCCTCATCGTCTCGCGCGCCCGCGACGCCGATCATGCGCGTCATCTTTATGCGCTCGGCGCCACCGATGCCGTGCCCGAGACCGTCGAAGCGAGCTTGCAGCTTTCCGAGGCCGCGTTGGTGGGACTGGGCGTTGCCGCCGGGCCGGTGATCGCCTCGATCCACGAGAAGCGCGACGAAATCCGCCACGCCTTGCAGGAGGCGGCCAAGAAGGCCGGCCGCGGCACCATTCGCTCGGTGCGCGCCAAAACGCGCAAGACGCTGCGTCGGCCATCGACCTGAGGGATCAGGGCGTGTTCTCGTGATTGCCCCCACCAATGTCCGTTGTTGATGCTGTGGACGGCTCCTCCACCCGGCACGTGAGTGCCATGGATGTGGGTGCTGTTAAGGCTCCCACGATTCGGAGGAGCTACCTATGCAAACGGTCACGACCATCGGTCTCGACATCGCCAAGTCGGTTTTCCAGGTTCACGGCATCAATGCGGAGGGTGATGTCATTCTCCGTCGCCAGGTCAAGCGGCGGTATGTGCTGGCCTTCTTCCAGAAGCTGCCACCATGCCTGATCGGCATCGAAGCCTGCGCCTCGTCGCACCATTGGTCGCGCGAACTGCAGGCACTCGGCCACACCGTTCGCCTGATGCCGCCGGCCTACGTAAAGCCCTATGTGAAGCGGCATAAGAACGATGCAATTGACGCTGAGGCGATCTGCGAGGCGGTCACCAGACCCAATATGCGGTTTGTGGCGACCAAGACGCGCGAGCAACAGAGTTGCCTTACGCTACATCGTACCCGTCATTTGTTCATCCGCTAGCAGACCTCGGTGATCAATGCCATCCGCGCCCATATGGCCGAGTTTGGCATCGTCGCGCCGGTCGGGCGCAACGGTGTCGAAGAGCTGCTGACTGTCGTCGCCGATGCAAGTGACAAACGGCTGCTCGACGTTGCCCGTGCATGTGTCGCTGCTCTCGGCACCCAATTGAGGACGTTGAAGGCTCAGATACTGCAATTCGATCGTCTGATCATGGCCTGGCACCGATCCAACCAGGCAAGTCGGCGGCTTGACGATATACCGGGCGTCGGCCCGATACTGGCCACCGCTCTGGTCGCTACTGTTGCCGACCCGAGAGCCTTCCGATCAGGACGTAACTTCTCGGCCTGGATCGGCATCGTGCCCAAGCAACACTCGAGCGGAGGTAAAGACCGGCTCGGCAGTATCAGCAAACGAGGTGATCGCTATCTGCGCGGCCTGTTCGTCGCCGGCGCGCTCGCTGTCATCCGTTACGCCAGGATCCAAGGCACCAAGCGTCGGCCCTGGCTTACAGCATTGCTGGCGAGGCGCCCCACCAAGGTCGCCGCCATCGCGCTCGCCAATAAAATCGCCCGGATGGCATGGGCGATGATGGCCAAGGGTGAGCGCTACAAGGAACCCGTCGCGCTTGCGGCGTAAACGAGATCGCGTCGGACAACCGGCGCGATGTGAAGGTTGGGAGGACGAACAGCACGTAATGCAGAGCCGGTCGATCCGGCGATCAGGACAACCCAGTTGCCCCCACGCATTGTCGAATGCGGGTTATCGATCGGGACCTGATCCGCGGAAGGCATTATGGCCAGCGGTCATGTGAACCGCGCTGAAAGGCCGAACACACGGGCGCACCGACCAATTCTGCAAGCGTGAAAAAGTTCTTGCCAACTCGGAGCCGTCCACACATGGGGGTAAAGCGGACATCACCGCAACTTGGCGAAATGTCCGCTTATGACCGATTTTGTTGCAGAAGTGATTTGAAGATTTTGGCGAACAGTGATTTCCGTTTTCTAGCGACATTTTGCGTTGGAGGCGGCGATGATGGGACGTCAGACCGACGATCAGGGCCATCTATTCTACGATTTTCGCTTAGATGAGGCGGTTCCCGACGATCATCCTGTGCGCAAGATCGCCACCGTTTTGGATTTATCGTGGGTATACGGCGAACTTGCGCCGTACTATCCGACACTCGGTCGGCCGTCGATCGACCCTGTGCTGATGCTGCGGATGCTGATCATCGGCTATGCTTTTGGCCTTCGCTCCGAGCGGTTGTTGTGTCGCGAGGTGCAGGTGAACTTTGCCTACCGCTGGTTCTGTAAGCTTGGCATAGAGCACAAGATCCCCGATCACTCGGTATTTTCGCGAGCGCGCAACGAGCGGTTCCGGGACAGCGGCATCTTCCGGCGGGTATTCGAGCGTGTCGTGGAGGCCTGTATCGCGGCCGGGCTGGTTGGCGGAGAAGGGTTTGCCGTGGATGCGAGCCTGATCGAGGCCGACGCTAACAAGCATCGCTCGATTCCGGGCTCAGAATGGCAAAAGACCTGTGATCGCCAGACCGCGAGCCGAGCCATGCAGGAGTATCTGGCAACTCTTGATGACGCGGCCTTTGGTGCGGCGAGCGACGTCACCCCGAAGTTCGTGTCGCCGTCCGATCCGGCCGCTCAATGGACCAACGCGCTGCGAGGGTCGGCGTTCTTCGCCTACGCCGACAACTATCTTATCGACGTGAAGTTTGGGATTATCATGGATGTCGAGGCATCGCGCGCCATCCGGCAGGCCGAGGTCGGCGCCTCGCAGACCATGATCGAGCGGACCGAAGCCTGCTTTGGCATCAAGCCCGCATGGCTGGTAGGAGACACCGCCTATGGCTCGGCCCCCAACCTCAATTGGTTGGTCAACCAGCAGGGGATCGCGCCGCATGTGCCGGTCATCGACAAATCGCAGCGCGAAGATGGCACGTTCTCGCGCGATGACTTCATCTACGACGAGGTGCAAGACATCTATACATGCCCGGCGGGCAAGACGCTGACGACGACGGGCCATGTCAGCCCCGATCACTCGCTCCAGTATCTCGGCTCCGTGCCGCAGTGTCGTGCCTGCCCGCTCAAGGCGAAGTGTTGCCCCAAAATGCCAGCGCGACGGGTCAAACGCGACGTCCATGAGGCCGCACGCGATGTCGCTCGGACCCTCGCCAAAACGCCGGCGTTCGCGCAATCACGCCGTGATCGCAAGAAGGTTGAGATGCTGTTCGCGCACCTCAAGCGTATTCTGCGGCTTGACCGATTGCGCCTTCGCGGCCCGAGTGGAGCACAGTTCGAGTTCACGCTGGCGGCAATCGCGCAAAACCTGAGGCGGCTAGCCAAGCTCGTAGCGCGTCCTCCGCCAGTGACCTCCGGCGCCTGCGTTGTCTGAGCACAGCGTTCAGTGTGCAGCGTCGGGGTTTGAAGGCGTCAGTGCCGTCGAGCCGACAGGGCGGGCGCAAAACCATCGCCGGGGCTCGGTCCAAAAACACCCTTGGCCCCAAACGCGCCCTTCAAAACTTACTTCTGCAACAAAATCGACCCAGAGCCGACATTGCCAGCCCAGTATTGCTGTATCGCACAAACGCGGGCCTTTTCAGCGCTGATTGTGTGGTAAGGTAATTCCGTCGATCGGGGGCGATTTATGAGGCGACGGGACTTCATCCCGCTTATCGGCGGCGTGGTGGCATGGCCACTCGTAGCGCTTGCGCAGCAGCGGCCATTGCCGGTGATCGGATTTCTTAATGGTGGAGCGCCCGAGAGCTTCGCCCCCCCGCTCAATGCCTTCCTACAGGGTTTGAAGGAAGCCGGCTATGTCGACGGCCAGAATGTAGCCATCGAGTATCGCTGGGCGAACGGTCAATATGATCGTCTGGCCGCATTAGTTGGCGATCTTGTTCAACGGCGAGTTCGGTTATTGCCGCGACCAGTACTCCCGCCAATCTTGTAGCGAAGGCTGCGACCTCCACAATTCCGATTGTTTTCACCACCGGCGGCGATCCGGTCAAGCTTGGATTGGTCTCAAGTTTGGGTCGACCCGGTGGTAATGTTACCGGCGCGACCCAAATGACCGGGGAAGTTGCGCCCAAACGGGTCGAGCTAGCTCATGATCTGTTCCCCCAAGCTACTACTTTTGGTCTACTCATTAATCCAAAAAATCCGTTAGCTGAGACTGTCGAAAAGAGACTCACAAGCGGCGGCCCTAAAACTCGGGCTACGGCTCAACGTACTGCACGCAAGCACCGATGCGGAAATTGACGACGCCTTCAAGGCTTTCCGCGAAATGCACGCGGGTGCGCTCGTTATAGGCACAGATGCATTCTTTAATAACCGCCTGGAACAATTGGCTGCACTGGCGATCCGCAATTCGGTGCCTGCGGTTTATGAGTATCACCAGTTCGTGGCAGCAGGCGGGTTAGCCAGCTACGGAGGCAGCATCTTAGATTCGTACCGCCTCGCGGGAGGGTATGTCGGCCGCATTCTCAAGGGAGAGAAACCCGACGATTTGCCGGTTCAACAGGCAAGCAGAATTGAGCTTCTCATCAACCTCAAGACCGCTAAGACGCTCGGCATCACCGTGCCGTCGTCGGTAGTAAATCGCGCCGATGAAGTAATCGAATAGTCCCCCTTTGTTGCGGCGCACTTTGGTCGCTCTTGGCCCATCGCGACATTTCGCGGCAGCGCAGCAAACGGTCGCTTTCAGGGCCAGAGCGGACATTCGTAACTAGTTCGAATCGGAGGCACACCTTAGAGGAGACACAGTCTAGGTCCGCAGCTTTGGGGGCGATGCATGGTTGAGAATTCCAATCCTGGGGTGACTGAATCAGAGGAAGTGGAGCGGGATTTTTTAGAAACACTGCGAGGAGCCGCTTATATATTTGAAAACGAGGAAAACGGTCGCTTTCAGGGATCAATTTTGGCCTGCAGAGCGGTTGCAGGATTTATCTACCAGAGGCATGGCGGCGCGCAGCTTGCAGCTCCCTTTATGCAGATTGCAGCGGCCTTCAAAGAACTTGAACGAGGCGGCAGGCCGAAACTCTTTTCAAAGAAGTCAGCCCCCGATAGAGAAAGGGAACGTTCTCCAGAGCGTAGGCACATTCACATGCTTGCAGCAGTGGCTCTGGAGGTGATGGTCAAGCTCGAGCCTCGCAGTGTCAGAATCTCGGATGCAGAGACAAGCAAGCGTGACGCCGCAGCAGCAAGAATCGCGCGACATGTAAACGGGTGGCCCGGAATGGGGGTCCAGCAGGTGACTGGCGGGACCATCATCGCATGGCGGAATTACCAGCGCAGTTTGAGCAAAAGCGACAGGAAGCCATTCGATACCGTGGTAGCGAAAATATTAGCCGAGCCCCACCCGAGAAAGACAGTGGATCAGTTGCTCCGATTTGGACCGCCGGGGTTATTCAAAAGTTAGAAATCCGCCAAGGTTTCTATCTCGCAGAAGGCGTCCTCTCCAGTGGCCAATAACTGGAGACCGCCGCATGTCCGTCCATCAGGATCCAACGCATCAGAAGGTGCTTGGCTCAGCCAATTTCGCGCTCCTGACCCCCAAGGAAACCGCTGATCGGCTCAAAGTCAGCCTGTCTTGGCTCGCCAAGGCCCGCATGCGCGGAGATGGCCCGCCGTACATCCGCGTTGGCCGTAGCATTCGCTATAGCGAGGCCGCCCTGCTGCAATGGATGAAATCTCGTCAGCGCCTTTCGACCAGCGAGCAATAGAAGCTGGTTAGTCGCAGAAGCGAGAGGATGAATGTCCATCACTGGACATTATTGTACATTAGAAAGAAAGAAGAATAACAAGTATTAGGAAGCAATGTGATCGTATAGATACCCTCTATAGCCTTGACGACTTCCCAATCTACACCGATATACATGACGAGGAAGCCCAATCCATCAGGAGCGCCGAGGACGCCCGCCTAATGAACGAAATCACCCTTATTGAGCCGTCGATGGCCGACGTGTTGAAGGCTATCGAAGCGGCGACTGATTTGAGCCCGGGCAGGAAGACGCACTGGTCGTGTTCGGTTCGGCAGATCTGCGTCGGCATCGGCCGCCCCCCGGAGAGCATTCCGGGCCGCTGGTCGGGCGTTAATGCCGCCCTGCAGCGGCTTCATCACGCTCACCTGGGCTGCAACCCCAAGACCCTGTCGAACCACAAGGCGAACGTGAAAGCATGCCTTGCCTGGTTTGCGGGAATTAGGAACCTCCCTAAACGCGGTGCCGTGCTGTCGCCGGTCTGGGCGGCGCTATGGGCGAGAATTCCGGATCGACCCCGTCGCCAGCGTCTTTCTGGCCTGATCCGTTTCGCCTCGGCAAAGGATCTCGCTCCCGACGATATCAATGAAGAGGTTTTCGAAGACTACATGCAGTATCGGGCAGCGACCACGGCGCTGGCTGCCGGCGATGCGGCTCGCCGCCGGATCGCTCGGGCCTGGAACGCCTGCGTGGACGAGATCCCTCAGTGGCCGAGGCAGCGGCTCCTCGAGCCTCCGGTGAAGTCGCTCACCAAGGTGCCGTGGGAAAGCTTCCCTGAAAAGCTGCGGCAGGAGATTGAGAGCTACCTGGATGGGTTCAAAAAGGTTCGACGCGGGATTCGAGGCAAAAGAATCCGGCCTTCCAAACAGATCACGATCGACACCCGTCGGCGGGAACTGCAAGCTTTCGCCCGCATGGCGGTGAAGCAGGGCTATCCAATCGACAGCCTGAAGTCACTTGCAGACCTGCTAGACCCTGCCTTGGTCGAAGAGGTGCTGGACGCTTATTGGGAGAAGGGCGCGGCGGAACCGCAGAAGTGGACCATCGACCTGGCCTGGAAGCTTCTATCGGTCGCCAGGGAGACCAAGTGCCTTCCCGAAGATGATCTGGCCAAGCTCGATGAAATTCGGGCAGCCCTGGAAGAGCATAGAGACGGTGGTATCACCGAGAAGAACCTGAATGTCATCCGGGCAGTCTTGACCGAGGGTGTCTGGGACAAGGTGGTGAGGCTGCCGCGCGCCATGATGGTGGAGGCGAGGCGCGACCGTCATACGGCGCCGATGAAGGCAGCGGTGAACGCCAGCATTGCAGTCGCGATAGCGATCCAGTCCATTGCTCCGGTCCGACTGAACAATCTCATCAAGATCAAGCTCGATGAGAACCTGATCAAGCCTGGCGGCCTAGACGGACCTTACTGGCTCGTGTTCCCCAAAGAGGACGTGAAGAACCGGGTTCCACTGCAGCATAAGATCTTGCCTGAGATTGGAGAATTGATCGACGAGTACATCAATGACTTTCGCCCGATCCTGCTTCGGCGGTTCAATGCACCGTGGCTGTTCTCCGGCGAAAATGGAGGAGTGAAAACGTCACGGACATTGAGCCTTCAGATCACCGACCGGGTCTTCGAAGCGACTGGACTGCGCCTGACCGTGCACCAATTCCGGCACGCGGCTGCCGCGATCTTCATCAAGGCGTTCCCGGGCCAGTACGAACGTGCCCGACAGCTTTTGGGGCACAAGAACATCGCAACCACGATGCGGTTCTACGTCGCCCTGGAGACGACGTTTGCTAACGAGGCATTCAACGACATCATCAAGAAGCGCCTAGACGAAGAGCTGGAGCCTGCCGAATGAGAGACCGTACCAGTCCCAAGGCCGAACGGCAGACGCTTCGGAATCGACGAATGGCCGGAAGCCGACCGACAGGCATGGCAGGAGGCTTGCCGACCAAGCGTTCGACTAAAGAAAGGAGGATCGGGGAGCCATCTCGCTCCGGTCAGCCAGGATGATATTGCACGGCGTTACGGTCGCTACCTTGGCTTTCTCAAGAGGACAGGCCGGCTCGATCTGAACGCGCCGGCAGCAGGCCATGTGACATCAAAAAACGTGGAAGCTTACATGGCGGACTTCGAAGACAAGGTAAGCTCCGTGACGGCTTGGAACTGTATTTACAAACTTCGGCGAGCGGCACAGCTCTTGTCCCCGGCGACTGACTTCACCTGGCTCATCGAGATTGAAAAGGATCTCGAGTTGCTGCAAGAGCCCAGATCCAAGCTCAATCGCTTCGTCCACACGGAACAGATCGTCAAGGCCGGGCTCACGCTCATTCTCGAAGCCAAGAACTTTACGAAGACACCTGTGAAGCGGGCACGCGCCATTCGTAATGGTTTTATGATTGCGCTGCTTGCAGCAAACCCGATGAGAAGGAAGAATTTCGCGTCCCTCAAGATCGGCAAAACGTTCCGAAAAATCGAAGGACAGTGGTGGATATGCATTTCAGCGAAGGCAACCAAAACGAAACAGCGACCCGAAGAACGACCGGTCGCCGTTTGGCTCACCCCTTATGTTGAGCTATATCTCGAAGAGGCTCGGCAGATCCTTCTCAGCCTTTCACAGAAGGAAACGAACAGACTTTGGGTGTCGTCCGGTGGCCCTATGTCCGCGCGAGATGTTGGCAAGCTCATAACCCAGGTTACTCAGGAGATCCTGGGCATAGCGATTTCGCCGCACCTGTTTCGGACCGCTGGCGCCACGACTGCGTCTGATGCCCAAAGCGACATGCCGTATTTCGCGAGCGCATTGTTGGGCCACAGCCATCCGGGAATTGCGGACGAACACTACAAGCGTAATTCAAGTCTCAATGTCCAGAAGGACTACGCACAACTTATCCTGACGAAATACTTGGGACCCTAGTGATTCCATTGATGCGAACACATGATTGGGTACTGGCCTGCAAAAGCCAGAGCCAGGCCGTGTAACCACCCTCGACGCCAGGGCTTAGGCTGACGAGATGGCAATTTAAAGTCGCCGGAAACTGAAATAAAATCGACTCATCGCGGACGTCGTAGAGATGCGGCGATATAAGGGCTCAAATTTCGCTGTCGTTCATAATCCGACTCCTCAGAACTATT
The DNA here is from genome assembly GCA_963821175.1 of uncultured Alphaproteobacteria bacterium. Classification (GTDB taxonomy): domain Bacteria; phylum Pseudomonadota; class Alphaproteobacteria; order Rhizobiales; family Xanthobacteraceae; genus BOG-931. The sequence continues at coordinate 132,000 of CAWGCU010000011.1, read as the reverse complement.
TCGGCGCGCGATGCAGGGATACCACCATAACCATTACGTTCCAATTTCCTATCAGCGGCATTTCATGCTTGCTGGCCAGGGGAAATATTACCGCTTAGACCGTAAGCCTCAGACAGTCTTCAATGGTTCGGTCAAATATACCCGTAAAGCCCAACATCATTGGGGACCGGATAGAATATTTGCCAAAGACGATCTTTACACGACCAAATGGGGCGCGGGCGACAACACCGACATAGAGCGGTTCTTCTTCGGTCAGCGAGACGACGAAGGAGTGCCGGCGATCGATTTCATCCGCGATTTCAACCACGAAGACCAAAACTATAACGCGCCGCTATTCAACGCGTTCGTCAGATATATGAGTGTGCAGAAATTGCGCACTCCAAAAGGACTAGAGGCTTTCGCCGCGCAGTACAATACGAAGGACAGGAATGAGACGCTGATTTTGCTTCAGCAGATGCAGGACATGTATTGCGCTACATGGACCGATTGCATTTGGCAAATTGCAGACGCTTCAGAATCTCCGACAAAGTTCATTATCTCGGACCATCCTGTCACGGTCTACAACAGGGCATGTCCGCACCTATCCAGTTACTGCGTGGGTGCTAACGACCCGGACATCCAGATGAATGCCACACACACGTGCTTTCCGCTATCGCTCGATAAGATACTAATCATGACTAACCTCAGTTGGGTCCGCGATCCGTACCAAAACGAAGTGAAATTTCGACCCAATTCCAAGTTATTTCGCGAAACGGTTTTCAATTTCCTTGCGATCCAGGTGGGTCGGAAATTGAAAGAGGATGAGGTACTCCAAATCAACCTCATTATGAAACGCCGCGCTTATCGTTATATCGCGGCAGCGGAAGAAGATTGGCTATATCCGGAACGGACTGTCTCGACCGACTACTGGAAGAAATTTGGAGATGGCTATCTGCTGATGCCGGAACCGCGGCTCATACACATGGGAGGTGAGATTGTTATCGGGTATGAGGGAGGCGGCGGTCAATCATTCAGCCCTTATGGTCATACGCGCGGGCAAGTGGGCTTTAAGGATGAGAAGCGGGAGAGACGGGAAGCTGATGCGCTCCGAAAATTTCAAGCTGAATGGGCGGTAAAGCACGGTGCCAAGTACACGGCGTACAATAATGACTTTGGCGGAAAACATCGTGAGGACAGCGCCGAGATGATGGCGGACCGGAAGAGGGTTCACGACGAAACTAGTGGATCAAACCTGACATTTGAATCCCCGAGGGGATTCCCGGCGGACTCGATACGTGCGAGTCTGACGCATGCGAACCGGAATTTCCATCACTCTAAAGCCCGCTGATCGCCGCCGCTTGGTCACTCTCGCGCGAGATCGCAATGCACCGCATAAGCATGTCTGGCGAGCTGAGATTGTCCTATTGAGTGCTGTCGGCGTCGGCACCAATGAGATCATGCGCCAGACCGGCAAGTCGAAAACCTGTGTGTGGCGCTGGCAGGAACGCTTCATGCAGGCCGGTTACGACGCCCTGCTGCGCGATAAGACGCGGCCGTCGCGCATCCCGCCACTTGGGTCGGGTATCGCTGAGCGTGTCGTGACGCTCACCCACACCGATCCGCCCGCCGAGGCGACCCATTGGACCGCTACCATGATGGCGAAAGTAGTCGGTATCAGCCCAAGCTCCGTCCAACGCATCTGGCGCGCGCATGGTCTGCAGCCGCACCGGGTCCAGCAGTTCAAGCTCTCCAACGACCCTAAGTTCATCGACAAGCTGCGCGATGTTGTCGGGCTCTATGTCGATCCGCCCGCCCATGCCATCGTGCTCTCGGTCGATGAAAAGTCGCAAATCCAGGCCCTCGACCGCACCCAGCCCGGCCTGCCGATGAAGAAAGGCCGCGCCGGCACGATGACCCATGACTACAAGCGCCACGGAACAACGACGCTGTTCGCTGCTCTCGACGTGCTCGAAGGAAAGGTCATTGGCCGATGTATGCAGCGCCATCGTCACCAGGAGTTCATTCGCTTCCTGAATGCTATTGAGGCTCAGGTGCCGGCCAGAAAGTTTGTGCACGTGATCCTCGACAACTACGCCGTCCACAAGCATCCGAAGGTGCGTCAATGGCTCAACCGGCACCCGCGCTTCGCCTTCCACTTCACGCCCACCTCGTGCTCGTGGCTCAACGCAGTCGAGGGGTTCTTCGCCAAACTCGCCAAGCAGCGCCTCAAGCGCGGTGTCTTCCGATGTGTGGTCGATCTCCAAGCCACCATCAACCGCTTCGTCGCGCAGACCAACCATGATCCCAAACCCTTCACCTGGACTGCAGATCCAGACAAAATCATCGCCGCTGTCAGGCGTGGGCACCAAGTGTTAGATTCCATCCACTAGAAAACAACGCCGAATTTAGAACGACTTCGACGGTTGGCGTTTTCGAAGCGAACCTCGATAGGGTCGGTTGCAGACCAATTGGATAGCAAGTCGAAGAAAACCGCACAGTAAAGGCACCAAGGGCGCGCGTGGGGTGAAGCGCCTTGCGCTTGTTGCGGTTTTCGACCGTGTGATAGTCGATGGCGCCGTCCAGTTCCTTAATGTCGGCTTCGAGCTTGTGATCTCCTGTATCCGGAGTGGTGCATGTGGTTTTGCAGCACCTGACGGAAAGGCACGGCGGGGGTTCTGCGATGTTACCTATAGTATTCCCCATCGCGATGGGGGTGCCGTGTTACGTTTATATTACTGATTTTATTATAGAAAATAGTTTGATCCAGGTCATATTCTGGTACCGGGCGGCTTCGGGGCCCCGCTCGTCCGGCACTATGACCGGTCCGCGAGGAGCTCGCTGCACTGGCGCCGGGGAGGGTCCTCCCGTTTGCACCCGGCGGTTCCAGGAAACGCGGCCCGGAGTTGAGCTGAGGGGTCAAAGCCTCGGCGAGCGCCGCGGTGGAGCGCCGAAAGGCGAGCGCGTCCCGCTGGACGCGCGGCCGTGCCCGAAGCGCATTTGGGTGGCAACATCCGATGCGTGGCGTGGCCTCACGGGACAGTTGCGCCTTTTCGGCGCTCCGCCTCCCCTTATTTTTTTGGAGGCAAAAGCTTCGTGGCTTTGGTCGGCAAAACTCGGGCGCAGGTGCGTCGCGAGAATGAGAGCGCTCGCACCATCCGCCCCCGCCATCGCGGGGGGCGGATGGAGAGCGCCGCAAAAAAGAAAGGAGTTCACATGCCCAAACGCAACTATCCCGGCCGGCTGACGCGCGAACAGTGGCAGGCGTTGCCGCGCGCCAAGCGCCACGATCTGGTCAGGCGTGGTCAATGCGACGTGTTGGGGTCGTTCCGGCTTTGCACGAATAAAAGATGCCGCCGCGCGCGGACGTGCAGCGGCAATTCGATGACCTGCCTGCAAAAACTTTGGCTGCTACAGAAGAAAAAACCAAGACGTTGCGCAGACGCTACGACAAGTTCGCGGCACTGCTGCCATGACTGAGGCGCCGCGAATATCGCTACTGCGCCGCGATTTGGTTATCGCGGATCACGCCGCCCCAGAGCTTTATCTCGCGCGACAGCAGCGCGGCCGCAGCCTCGGGCGTTTCTTCGGCCGCCGGGAATTCCTCCATGCCGCCGTCGGCAAAGGTCTTTTGCACCCTGGCATCGGCCAGCGCCGCGCGCAGCGCGACGTTGAGCTTGTCGATGATCGGGCGCGGCGTGCCGGTGGGCGCCAGCAGCATGTGCCAGAAATCGATGTCGAGCTTTTTGTAGCCGAGCTCGCCCATGGTCGGCAGGTCCGGCAGGCCGGCGAAGCGGTTGCGGCCGATGACGGCGTAAGCCTTGAGCTTGCCGTCCTTGACCAGCTGCCCGGAGACCACGGCCGATTGCGATTCCAGATCCACTTCACCCGACAACAGGTCGACCAGCGCCGGGCCGGCACCGCGATAGGGCACCTGCGTCACCTTGATGCCGAGCTCCTGGGCGACCAGCACGCCGGCCAGATGCGCGTAGGAGCCGACGCCGGCATGGCCGATCTTGATGTTCTGGCCGGGCTCTTTCATCCAGCGCAACAGCTCGGCGAAATTGTTGGCCGGCAAGGTCGGCCGTCCGGCCAAGGTCGAGGCGGCGGTGTTGATGAGGCCGATGGTGACGAAATTCTTTTCGGCGTCGAAATTGAGACTTTGATAAAGCGCCATGCCCGCCGCCAGCGCCACCTGGTGGATCAGGATCGTATAGCCGTCGGGCGTGGCGCGCGCGGCCTTGTCGGCTGCAATCATGCCGCCGGCGCCGCCGACGTTCTCGACCACGATCGTCTGGCCAAGCGACTTTTGCAGCGGCTCCTGGATGATGCGCGCGATGGCGTCGGTGGCGCCGCCGGGCGGGAACGGCACCAGGAGCGTGATGGGATGATCGGGATAAGTCTGCGCCGCGGCGGCGCCGCTCAGCAAAGCAAAGGCGGCAAAAACCGCGAACGCACGTGCGAAAATCATAAAACCTCCCTGGGATTTTTCATCGATGTGCGGCGACAACGGCCGATTGCATCGATATTCAACCGTTTCCCAAGCCTATCGCAAGACCCATGCAGGGCGTGCGCGGCTTCGACGCAGCTCCGGTTCGATGCGAAAAGCCCGGAACAGACACGACAAAATCGGGCATCTGCAATACTCTCTCGAGCGCGGGAGCGACCAACGATGGCCAGTTCGTTTCGCGATTCCGAGCTTGCAGGCTGGACGGCGCGGGCCGACAGCTATGACCAGCTGTTCACGCCGATCTCGGACCAGGCCATCGCGCCTATCGTGGCGACGCTTGGCGATATCCGCGGCAGGCGTATCCTCGATGTTTGCTGCGGTTCGGGACGCCTGACGGCCGCGTTGGCGAGGATGGGCAGCGACGTGGAGGGCCTCGACTTTGCGCCGACCATGATCGCCAGAGCGGCGGCGAATTTTCCCGGAAAAAAGTTCCGGCAAGGCGATGCCGAGAAGTTGCCATACGACCACAATATGTTCGATGCGGTCGTTTGTTGCTTCGGAGTGATGCATCTTGAAAAGCCGGAACAGGCGATTGCCGAGGCCTATCGCGTCCTCAAGCGTGGCGGCAAATACGTCTTGACCCAATGGGCCAAGGATGACGATCTGCTGGGCATCGTCGCGTCGGCGGTCGCCGCGCACGGCGATCGAACGGTGCAGCTGCCGGCGGCGCCGCCGCCGATGCGGTTCAGCGAGCCGGAAGAATGCCGCCGCGTTCTTGCGGCGCTTGGATTTGCAAAAGTAACGGTGGATCGCATCGACATCGCGTGGCGATCGGACCGCGCCGAGGCCTTGCTGGAGCTGATCTACGGCGGCGCGGTGCGCGCCGCGATGTTGCTCGAAGCCCAGGAAGCGGCAGCGCGTGCGAAAATACACGATGCGATCATCGCCGCCGCTCGCGCGCGCAGCGCAAGCGATACGATTATCATTCGCCGACCGACGGTGATGGCCTGCGGCGAAAAACCATGAGGCCTGCCGCTATTTCGCCCTCGCCATGTAATAGGCGAGGTCCAAAATCTGCTCGTCGGTGATCGGCGCGATGACGTCGGCCATGGACGCGTCGTAGCCGTGGCGGGAATTGTCCTTGTAGCCGCGCAGCGCCTTGACCAGATAATCCTCGCGCTGGGCGGCGATGCGGGGAACATTCTGCTGGCCGGCAAAGTTCGGCAAATGGCAGAAATTGCAGCGGTTCTGCTGGACCAAAGCCTGCGCCCGCGCCATGCGGGCCTCGTCCACCGGGCCGTCGGCAGGTTTCGGCGCCGGCAGTTGGGAAATGATCTCGGCAAAGCCTTGCAGATCGGTGTCGGTCAAGCCCTTGGTCATGTCGTTCATCGGATCGGCGGCGCGCATCTTTTCGCGGAACATCAGGAGCTGGACCGTGACGTAGAACGCCTGCTGGGCGCCGAGCGACGGCACGCCTTCGATTTGCGACTGACCGTTCTCGCCGTGGCAGGCGAGGCAGGTCGGCAGCCGCTCCTTCACCAACTGCTGCGCCGACGCCGGCAGGGCCGCGAAGCACCCGAGCGCCAAAAGTGCGGCGAAGCTGCGCATCGATTGCCTCTCCCAAAACAGGTCGAGGGCGAACGCCGCCCTCGACCAACGTGTCAACGCGACCGTTCAAGTTTCGTTCTAGCGGCCCGCGACTTTCTTGTTCGGGCCGTAGCTGAGGCGCCAGATCGCGCCGTTCCAGTCGTCGGAGATCAGCATCGAGCCGTCCGGCATGTTCATCACGTCGACCGGCCGTCCGACGTAGTTGTTGTCGGGCTGCAGGAAGCCGGTGATGAACGGTTCCACCGATTTCACGCTGCCGTCCTTGTTGAGCTTGACCAGCGCGATGTCGCCGCCGAACTTTTTGCTCTTGTTCCACGAGCCGTGGCGGGCGACGAAAATCTGGTCGCGATATTCCGACGGGAACATCGAACCGTTGTAGAACCGCATGCCGAGAGCGGCGGCATGCGGACCCATCAGCGCGATCGGCGGCACGTAATCCTTGCAGTCGTGGCCCCAGCCGAATTCGACGTCGGGGATATTACCCTGATGGCAATACGGCTCGCCGAAGTCCTGGCCGAGTTTGGTGATGCGGTTGAGCTCGTCGTTGGGCAGGTCTTCCGACAGCCAATCGCGGCCGTTGTCGGTGAAGTAGAGCTCGTGGGTCTTCGGATTCCAGTCGAAGCCGACCGTGTTGCGGATGCCGAAGGCGATCTTTTCGACGCCGGTGCCGTCGAGATTCATGCGGCGCAATTGCCCGTGGGCGTCATCGTGCAGCACGTTGTTGCCGGGCTGGCCGACCTCGAAATAGAGCTTGTTGTCCGGGCCGATGGCCAAGAATTTCCAGCCATGCGCCTCGTCCTTGGGCAGGTCCTTGTAGATGACGACCGGCTTCGGCGACTTGTCGATCTGGTCTTCGACATTGTCGATCTTGGAAATCTGCGACAGCTCGGCGATGTAGAGCGTGCCGTTCTTGTAGGCGACGCCGTTCGGGCGATAGAGGCCGGACGCCAGCACGTGGACCTGGCGTTTGCCGTCCTTGTTGGTGATGGCATAGACCTTGTCCTGCAGGCGCGAGCCGACATAGACGGTGCCTTTTTCGCTAAGCGCCATCGAGCGGGCATTGGGCATGCCGGCGGCATAGACTTCGATGTTGAAACCCTTAGGCGCCTTCAGCTTGTCGAGCGGCAGCTTGTTCTCCGCGGTGGCGAGCGGCGGCGCCGGCACCGGCGCGAGTTTTGCGGCGGCCGCGTTGTTGTCCGGGCGGCCGATCAGCGGCGAGCCGGGCGGCAGTGCCGCGGCGGCTGGAGCAGCGGCAGGCGCGGGCGCGGCGGCAGCCGGAGCTGGGGCCGGAATGGGTGCGGGCGTCGCAGCCGGAGCCGGCGTGGGCTCTGGAGCCGGCGCTGGCATTGCAGCAGGAGCGGGCGCTTGCGCGGGCGTATCCTGCGGTTGTTGGGCCAGCGCTGTGGTGGCCAGAAGAGCCAGTGTCGCGGCCAGCAACGTGCCGCGCGGTACGCGTCTATTCATAGAGTTCCTCCCGGGTGCGGAAGTCCGATCTTGCCGGCTTCCTTGCGGCCAGTGTCCGACATTTCGACCCCTACGTGCAATCGGGTCGCGCACGATTTGGCGAATTATTGATCGCGCTGCGTCCGCGCGTCACATGCGTCGGTAGGCGTAAGGCGCGTCGTCCTGGAGGGCTGCAAGCGTCGCGATCTCGTCATGACGTGGCGCAAGATGGCAGACCGGATCGGTGGCGGCGGCGTCGCCGGTCAGCGCAAAGGCCTGGCAGCGGCAGCCGCCGAAATCGATATCGCGGCGGGCGCAGCTTTTGCACGGCTCCTGCATCCAAGACGTGCCGCGAAAGGCGTTGAAGGCCGGCGAATTCTTCCAGATATCGGCGAGCGAATGCTCGCGCACCGACCAGAATTCGAGACCCGGGATCGACTCGGCGGCATGGCACGGCAGCACTTTTCCGGTGGGCGTCACGTTGAGCGAGCGCCGGCCCCAGCCGCCGACGCACGGCTTTGGCAGCCGCGCGTAATAATCCGGCACCACGGCGTCGATGACGATCTCGCCGTGATGACGTTTGCGCAAATCCTCGACCACGGCGGCGGCGCGCTTGACCTGCTCGGCGTTCGGCATCAGCGCCGCGCGGTTGCGCAAGGCCCAGCCGTAATATTGCACGTGCGCGATCTCGACCCGGCTGGCGCCGAGCGCAAGCGCCAGCGCGACCATCTCTTCGATGCGATCGATATTGGCGCGGTGCACCACGACATTGACCGTGAGCGGGATTTTCAAACCCACGACCTCGGCGGCAAGCGTGCGCTTGCGCGCAAAGGCGCCGTCATAGCCGGCGATGTGGTCGGCATTCGTCGGCGTGCTGTCCTGGATCGATATCTGCACGTGATCGAGCCCGGCATCGGCGAGTTTTTGCAGCGTGTTCGACGTAATGCCGACCGCCGAGGTGATGAGGTTGGTGTAAAGGCCGGCGCCATGGGCCGCGGCCGTGATCTCGACCAGATCGCGCCGCGCGCCGGGCTCGCCGCCGGAGAGATGCACCTGCAACACGCCAAGCGCCGCAGCTTCGCCGAACACCCGTGCCCACGTCGCCGTATCGAGCTCGTCGTCGCGCGGATCGAGCGCCAGAGGGTTGGAGCAATAGGGGCAGCCGAGCGGACAACGGTGCGTCAGCTCGGCGAGGAGACCGAGCGGGCTGTGCAAACGCATGGTCCCGTTCGCGGCCATCACAGCTCCAACAGCTTCTTGTCGGCGAGCCCGCGCAACATCGCCGTCACGTCGGCGAGAATGCGCTCGCGCGGCGCGTTGAAGGTTTTGGCGAGATCATCGACGATCATGTCGAGCGTCGCATCGCCGGTGCAGCGCTTGACGATCTCGACGGCAATTGTGTCGGCCTTGAACACGCGTTCCGGCGCCAACAGCACCCAGCCGCCCTGCGCTTCGCTATGCACCAGCCGGACGCCGCGCGGCAGGCGCGGGCGGGCATCGGCCGGTATCGCAGGCGGCGCTTCGCTCACGGTTCTCTATTCCTCTTTCTATTCTTTGGGCACGAAGGCGCCAGGCGGGATGTGGCCCGGCGCCACATAGGCATGATAGAGCGCGTCCAGCATCGCCCATAGCACGCCGCATTTGAATTCGAGCGCGGCCAGAACCATCTGCTGCTCGTCAGGCGTGCGCGCATGGCGTTTGACGTAATCCAGCGCAAAGCGGGAGTCGCGCTCGGCCAGCGGCGGGCGTTGCGAGAAATAAGCCAGCGTCTCGGCGGTGACGAAGTCGTAGCTCTTGAGCATGCCGTCGATGCGCTCGCTGATGATTTGTGGCGAGAACAATTCGGTGAGCGACGACGCGATGGCTTCGAGCAGCGTTTTTTCCCGCACGAAGTGCACATAGGCTTCCACGGCAAATTTCGTCGCCGGCAGCAAGCCGCGCAGCGACATGACGTAGTCGCGATCGAGCCCGAGCCCGTCGGTGAGCTTGAGCCAGCGCGCGATGCCGCCTTCGCCGTCGCGCTCGCCGTCGTGATCGGTAAGCCGGCTGCGCCATTCGCGCCGCGTCGCCTGATCCTCGCAACGCGCGATCAGGCTGGCGTCCTTGATCGGGATCATCGCCTGGTAATAGTAGCGGTTGAGCGCCCAGGCCTGGACCTGGCCCTTGGAGCATTCGCCGCCGTGCAGCAGCTTGTGGAACGGATGCAGCCGGTGATAACGCCGCGCGCCGATGTCGCGCAGCGCGGCTTCAAGCTCCTGCGGCGTCATCGGTTTCACAACACGACCTCCAGGCCGTCTTCCGCGATTTCCCAGCCAGCTTCGACGGCGCGCCCGCGTTCGGGCGAGTCCTCGATCAGGATCGGATTGGTGTTGTTGATGTGCACGAAGATACGCCGCGCGCGCAAGCCGGCAAGCGCCACGAGCGAGCCGTCCGGTCCGTCGAGCGGCATGTGGCCCATGCGCCGGCCGGTTTTGCTGCCGGTGCCGGTCGCGATCATCTCGTCGTCGCTGAACAGCGTGCCGTCGAAAAAAATGACATCGGCCCGCGCCAGGCGCTGCATCACCGCAGGCGTGATGGCGGCCGCGCCCGGCACGAAAGCGAGCCGCGACGCGCCGTTAAAAATCTCGACGCCGACATTGGCGGCGCTTTCGCTTGCGGTGTCGGGATCGTCGCCTTCCAGATAAAGCGGCACCTTGCCGGGCACGATGAAGAGTTCCGCCTCGATGCCATAGCCGAGCGCGAAGCGCTGGCCCGGCACCACGGCGCGGCGCGCGACCACGTCGGGGGCGAGCGCGGCAAACATCGGATTGTCGGCGATTGCCGCCAAGGTCGCGGCGGTGGCGTGCAGCGCAAACGGCGAGCGCTCGCGCAGGCTCAGCAGGCCCGCGGTCTGATCGATCTCGGCGCCGGTCAGCACCACGGCGGCGATCGGGCTGCCGCGCGCATTGTCGTGTGCTTGGCCGCGCGGATGCAGATTTTGGTTTGCCTGGATTTGCGCGCGCAGGTCGGGCGAAGCGTTCAGTAAGATCCAATGCTCGCCGTCAGCCGAAACGGCGAGGCTCGCTTGCGTGCGTGGCTTGACGCGCTTGTCGCTGGCCCAGGCCAGACGGCAGACCGCACACCGGCAGTTCCATTGCGGAAAGCCACCGCCGGCCGCGGCACCGAGAACGATGGCGGCAAGCTGGCTCAAATTGCGCCCCGTTCAAGGGGTTCGCGTAGAAACAGTTAGCGGATCAGAACTCGGCCGGCAGATAGCCGTTGATCTCGAGGCCGATGCAGATTTCGACGAGGGTCGGAGTTGTCCACGCCATGGTCGTTCCCTTTCGGGCCGGTCTTTAGGCCGGCCGCACAGCACGAAATAGAAGCGTAGCATAGTTCGCCGGCAGCCCCGCCGACAAGGGGGGCTTTGCCCACTGCCATTGACCATATGGCGGGCAAAAGAGGGCACATTGCCACGCTCTCTTTTCACAGGTGCCAAAGCAGGGCATCCTATGCCCCGACACTGTCGCGTCAGGTCAGAGGCTTTTAAGTCCAAGACCCGAGCGGTGCCGAGAGTTATCAATAGAAAATCCGCCTTTTGGAGGAAAAACATGATCGATCACGTTTCGCGCCGCGGCGTTGTCCGCGTCTTCGGCGCCGTACTTCTCGCGACGGGCTTGGCCGCGGCCCCATTGCCGGCTTCGGCGCAGACCAAGGACCCGATCAAGATCGGCTTCAGCATGGCGCTGACCGGCCCGCTCGCCCCTAACGGCAAGCAGGCGCTGCTCGGCGCCAAGATCTGGGAAGAGGAAGTCAACGCCAAGGGCGGCCTGCTCGGCCGGCCGGTCCAGTTGGTCTATTACGACGATCAGTCCAATCCGGCGACGGTGCCCGGCATCTACACCAAGCTGCTCGACGTCGACAAAGTCGACCTCGTCGTCGGCCCCTATGCGACCAACATGGTGGCGCCGGCCATTCCGGTGGTGATGCAGAAGAACAAGACCTTCATCGGCTTGTTCGCGCTCGATGCCAACGGCGAATTCAGTTATCCGAAATATTTCTCGATGCTGCCGTCGGGCCCGACGCCGAAGGAGTCCTTCACCGAGGGCTTCTTCCAGATCGCAGCCGCGCAAAATCCGAAGCCGCAAACCATCGCGCTCGCCGCCGAGGACGCCGAGTTCTCGCGCAACGCTTGCGAAGGCGCGCGCAACAACATCAAGAAATTCGGCTTGAAGACCGTCTACGACAAAACCTATCCGCCGAACACAACCGACTTCTCGCCGATCATCCGCTCCATACAGGCAGCGGCGCCTGATCTCGTGATCATCTGCTCCTATCCGCTGAGCTCGGTCGGCATGTTGCTCTCGGCCAACGAGCTGGGCTTCAAGCCGAAGATGATCGGCGGCGCCATGGTCGGCCTGCAGGCGACCGTGTTCAAGGACAAGCTCAAGGGCAAGCTCAACGGCGTCATCAACTATGAGACCTGGGTGCCGTCGCCGAAGCTGCTGGCGCCGGCCGCGGACTTCTTCAAGAAGTACCAGGACCGGGCCAAGGCCGAAGGCGTCGATCCGCTCGGCTATTATCTCGGCGGCTGGGGCTACGCCTATCTGCAGGTGCTGGCCGACGCCATCAGCGGCGCGAAAAGCATCGACGACAACAAGCTCGCCGACTACCTGCGCGGCCATGAGTTCAACACCATCATGGCGTCCGGCATTCGGTTCGGCAAAAACGGCGAGTGGACCAAATCCGGGATGATGCAGGTCCAGTATCACGACCTCACCGACGCCGCGAACCTCGATACCTGGCGCGGCATGAGCTACCAGACGGTGCTCACGCCGGCCGACGAGAAGACCAGCGACGTGATCTATCCCTACGAGAAGGCGCTGAAGTAACCGCCGTCATCTGATAAACACCCTCCCCGCGTCGCGGGGAGGGTGCACACTTTCTGCGGGGCGGGAACGAAGAGATCTGAAATGCTTCTGCCCACGTCCCTCGTCGGCTCTTACCCGCAACCGGACTGGCTGATCGACCGCGATAAGCTGTCGAAGCAGGTGCCCCGCGTGCGCGCCGACGATCTCTGGCTCGTTGCGCGCGACAAGCTCGAAGCCGCACAGGACGACGCCACGATCTTGGCCATCCGCGATCAGGAACGCGCCGGGCTCGACATCGTCACCGACGGCGAGCAGCGCCGCGAAAGCTATTCCAATCGTTTTGCCACCGCGCTCGAAGGCATCGACACCGAAAAACCCGGCACCACGATTAATCGCAGCGGCCGGCCGATCCCGGTGCCGCGCGTGGTCGGCCCGATCCGGCGCAGGCATCCGGTCGAGCTGCGCGACCTTAAAGTGCTGCGCGCCAATACCGACCGCGCCATCAAGGCGACCGTGCCGGGCCCGTTCACCATGGGCAAGCAGGCGCAAGACGATTACTACAAGGACGAGGAAGCGGTGGCGCTCGCTTATGCCGACGCCGTCAATGCCGAGATCAAGGATTTGTTCGCGGCCGGCGCCGACGTGGTGCAGATCGACGAGCCGTGGATGCAGCAGCATCCGGACAAGGCCCGGCAATATGGCCTGAAAGCCCTCGACCGCGCGCTCGACGGCGTCACCGGCACCGTCGCGGTGCATCTGTGCTTTGGCTATGCGGCGGTGGTGCACGACAAGCCGTCGGGCTATTCGTTCCTGGCCGAGCTCGAGGGCTCGAAGGCCCAGCAAATTTCGGTCGAGGCGGCGCAGCCAAAACTCGATCTCGCCATCTTGCGGGAACTGCCGTCGAAAACCATTATTCTGGGCGTCATCGACCTGTCCGATATGACGATCGAGACGCCGGCGACCGTGGCCGAACGCATCCGGCGGGCGCTGGCCCACGTCCCGGCCAATCGGGTGGTGGTGGCGCCGGATTGCGGCATGAAATACCTGCCGCGCGCCGTGGCCTTTGGTAAGATGAAGGCCATGGCCGAAGGCACCGCCATCGTGCGGCGCGAGATTACCGGCAAGTGACACGCGGAATTCCTGAGGAGACGACCATGCCTTATGTGACGGAACAGACTTTGACCGACGTCGTGCGCGAGCGCTGGAGCGATATTCCCGATCCGCGGCTCAAGCAGGTGATGACCGCATTGGTGAAGCACGCCCATGCCTTCGTGCGCGAGATCGAGCCGACGCAAGCCGAATGGGCGACTGCGATTGACTTCCTCACCCGCACCGGACAGATGTGCGACGAGAAACGCCAGGAATTCATCCTGATGTCGGACGTGCTCGGCATCAGCATGCTGGTCGATGCCATCAATCACCGGCAATCGAACGGCGCGACGCCAAGCACGGTTGAAGGACCGTTTCATATTCCCGATGCGCCCGCCGTCGCCAACGGCGGCAACATGGCGGTCAACGCGCCGGGCTTCGCCTGCTTCGTCACCGGCACGGTGCACGGCGTCAAAGGCGAGCCGGTTTCCGGCGCGGTGCTCGATCTGTGGCAGACCGACGGCGACGGCCTTTACGAGGCGCAGCGTCCGGAGATCGAAGGCCCGTGGATGCGCGGGCTTTATCACTCGCAGCCCGACGGCTCGTACCTTATTCGCACCGTGGCGCCGATCGCCTACACCATCCCGATGGACGGCACGATCGGCGAGTTGATGAACCGCACCAACTTAAGCCACATGCGGCCCGCGCATATTCACTTCGCTCTCGACGCGCCGGGCTATCACGGCCTGGTGACGCATTTGTTCCAGTCCGGCGACAAATGGATCGAGCACGACGCGGTCTATGGCGTGAAGGAACCGCTGATCGTCGACTTTCAGAAGATGCCGCCCGGCAGCAAGACGCCGAGCGGCGAGTTGATGAACGAGCCGTTCTACGTCGTGCATTACGATTTCGTGCTGGACAAGAAGGCGCAAGCGGCCGCGGCGTAAGCGATCAACTGCGTTCCAACGCCTCGCGATCCCATTCGGCCAAATCGGCGGCGCCTTCGTAGGTGTCCTGCAGGAAGCCGAGCAGCAGCGCGTCGGGATCGCGGGCGTGCCGCACCGCCTCGTAGGGCAAAATGAATTGCCCGAGGTCCTTGTCGTAGAACGCGTCCGCGGTGCGCAGCGGCGTGTCGCCATAACCCTCCGGCTCCGGATAGGCATAGACGTAAAATGCGGCGCGGCCGTAGCCGCCGTTGCCGGGCCAGAAGCCGCAGCTGGAAACTTCGTGCGAATAGGCTTCGGCCATCACCCAGTTGGCGACGTTGGGCGTAACGCCATGGGGCGGCGGCGCGGTGCGGCCGGAAAAGCGCGTCACCGCGAGGTCAAAGCTGCCCCAGAAGAAATGCACCGGGCTCACTTTGCCGATGAAGCGCGAGCGGAATTCGGTCAGCACGCGGGCCGACTGCACCAGCGCCTGATGGAAGCGCGCGACGTAATCGGGGTCGTATTGGGCGTGAAGGTGGTCCTCGTCGAACGGCACCGCGTTCTCGATTTCGCCCGGCATGGTCCAGATGCTCACGTCGATGTCGAGGCTGCGCAGCCGTTCCATGAACGCGACATAGAAATCGGCGACCGGCATCGGCTTGAGCGCAAAACTCTCGATGCGGCCGTCATTGGCGGCGATGCGCAACTCGTGGTCGATGAAGTCGAACGCGATGTCGAAGGTACGGTCGCCGCAGCGGTTTTGCGGCGCGATCAGGCCGCGCGCGTTGACGCGGAAGGTGGTGTTCCACCAATGATTGACGAGCGGCGTGCACGCCAGCCGCACCTTGCCGGCGATCTGCGTCCACAAATGCAGCGTGTCGCAGGTCTCGCTCCAAGAGTCGAACGGCAGGTCGGGCCAGTGGGAATTCCAGCTCATAGGCACTGCTTTACAGCAAATGCCAAAACTTTTGGAGAGCGATTAGAACGTGATGGTACTGGCCAACAGCGATGAGCCGCCCTGGATCGGCGTCACCAGTTGCGGCTTGAGCTTGGCCAATTTGGCCAATTCACGGGCCAGCTCGGCCCATTTTTTCCGGATCTTTTCGCCGCCGTCGTCGGCGGTGGGGAGGATTACGGTTTGCTGCGATTGAGCAGCGGCCTTGGCGGTTTGCCGCCGGCTGGCGGCCTGACGCGCTTGCGCCTCGAGCTGCGCGATCTGCGCCTCGAGTTGCACGATCCGCGCATTGAGGGCCCTGATTTCTTCGTCGGCATGGACCAGAGCTGCGTCGCGGTTTTGGAAGGTTTTCAGCAACGTGTTGGTCGCCGCGATGAGCTGCAGACGCGACTGTTCGAGCTCGTTGATCTGGCATTGTTTCAGGCGCAGCAAATCCTGAAGTTCATGTAGGTCACGATCGCCGTCGCGCCGGGCGGCGGTGGCGTCGGTGAGGTTGCGCTCGGTGACGGCGTTTTCCGCAATACGGGCAGCCAGGCATTCGCGCGCGTCGGCGAGCAGCCGCTCGGCGACCTCGGCGCGCGATGTCATCGTTGCCAGAACGTCATTCAGTGTGCTGGCTTCGATCCGGAAATCCCGGGCTTCACTGAAGAGTCTGGTGCACTCGGTTTCGGCCGTCGCCAGCGCGGTCTGAAGGTATTCAAGCTGGGAGCCTGCTGAATGCTGCGCGGCGTCGCGCTTGGCCAGACGCTCCGTCAAACTGGCGTTCTCGGCCATCGCCAGATCGAGCGAGGTTTGCAACGACTGGTTTTCGATATCGCGAAGCGAGAGGTCATCGTGCGTCGCGGCCAGCTCGTTCTCGAGCTCGACGATCCGTGCATCCGCCGCCTCGAATTGCTCGCCGAGCGTTTGTTTCGCGGCCGCCTCCTGGGCAAGGCGCCGTTCCAGGCCGATCACCCTGGCGCGCGTCAATTCGAGCTCATCGGCAAGCTCAATGTCTCTGCCATCCGCTGCGGCGTCGAATTCCGTCTCGACAACGGCAAGCGAAGGCTGCGCCCGCTTCGCTATGGGTGTATGGGTGACTGCAAGACGAGCGGCTTGATCCAGCCAACCGTTGCCTTGTGCCTTGCCGTTGAGTGCCATCTGTGGCGCGTCGATTGTTGTCCAATGCAACGAACGTGACAACGCAATGGTTAATGACTGGTTACTTTGCCATTAACCGCCTGGAAACAACTGAAAATGCGCTGGCGACCTACAGATGCTCAGACCCCGCCCAACCAAACGCGCTATCGCCTAGCGGCCTGATTCGTCAAGATTAATCGGCAGCGGGTGGTTGTGCGCTGCGGGGTCAGCCTTTCATCAGATGGCCGAATTTTTGCAGTCCGATGCGCCGCTCTTCGGCCGACGGCATGTTGACCGCGGGGAATTTATCGCGCCAGTGCCACGGCCGGCAGGCGTCGATCACGGCGCGGCTGTTGGTATAATCGCCTGCGGCTTTCCGCTCAGGCTCGATGCGCGGATCGAGCGGCGTCGACCAGGCGCCGCGGATGATGTCGATCGAGGTGGCCGGATCCGAACGCGTGATCAGCGCCCAGATCACCTCTTCCAGGTTCGACACGTCGATGTCGTCGTCGACCACGATCACATAGCGCCCGCAATAAGCACCGACGTGGCACTGCGCGGCGATGTGGCCGGCCTGCTTGCCGTGGCCGGGATAGCGTTGCGTGACGGCGACGGCGACGAACAGCCGCGCATTGCCGACCTCGTGCGTCCAGGCCGCGGTGACACCGGGCACGCCGGCCTTCTCGATATTCTCGCGCAACAGCGCCGAGCGCACGATGGCGCGGTAGCGGCAGATCTCGTCCGGCGGCCGTTGCGGCACGCAGCCGAGCAGGATCGGCTCATGGCGATGATAGATCGCCTTGATGTCGATCACCGGCTCGGGCCGGTGGTCGCTGGCGTAATAGCCGGTCCATTCGCCGAATGGGCCTTCGAGCCGCACATTGTCGGGCTCGACAAAACCCTCGATGGCGATCTCGGCATTGGCGGGGATCGGCAGGCCGGTGACCGGCCCTTTGATCACCTCGACCGGCTGGCCGCGCATGCCGCCGATGATGTCGAGCTCGCAGACGCCCGGCGGTACTTCGCTCGAGCCCATCAGAAAACTCATCGGATCGCCGCCGCAGACGATGACCACCGGCATGCGCTCGCCGCGCGCAGCGTATTTGTCGCGCATCACCCGGCCGTGCTTGCCGGGCGAGATGTAGAAGCCCAGCGATTTCTGGTCGTGGATCATGACCCTGTAGGTGCCGCAATTGATCCAGCCGTCGTCGGGATCGCGCATGATGTTGTAGCAGCCGGTGCCGATATAGCGGCCGCCGTCCTGTGGATGCCATTGCGGCGCCGGGAATTTGGTGACGTCGATTGTCTCGCCTTGCATGACGTTCTGCATCACCGGCCCGGACTCGACGAATTTCGGCGGAATGCGCTTGAGCATGCCGGCGTGATTGACGCGGAAGCTTTCGCTCAGCTCGAGCTTGGACAGCTCAGTGGAAAATCCGAGCGTCATGTTCTTGCGCTTGCCGGCGAAGAAATTGACCAGGAGGCGGCTGCCTTTGAGCGTGCCGGGCACGTCTTCGAACACGAAGCAGGGCGCGTCGTCGGCATGGGCCGACATTTCCGCCACCATGCCGATGTCCTGCTGGTAGGTGAGCCCGCTAAGCTCCTTGACCTCGCCGAGCTTTTTCGCCTCCTCGAGCCATTGCCGCAGATCGTGGTAGGGCAGAAAGGACGCCGCGTTCGAGCCGGCCGCGCTTGAAGTTCCATCCCCGATCGGCGTCGACATTGGATCCGGCATGAAGTTCTGTTCCGCCATTGATCTGCACCTTGTTTCGCGCCGCCGCGAAATGCTTATAATGCTAAGGAATTAGGCTGTAACCATCCTATCATGCCAGAAGACGCCGGCTCAAACCTGCTGCACGACTGGATCGCGCGCGCCGCGCTTGCCGCGCCGGACAAGACATGGGTGGTGTCCGCCGACGATGGGCGCACCGTCAGCTACCGCCAATTGCGCGAGACGGTCGGCCGCTTCGCCACGTTGTTGCGGCAGCGCGGCCTCGGCCCCAACGATCGCGTCGCGCTGCTTGCCAACAATTCGATCGAGCAATTGCTCTGCTATTTCGGCGTCATGGCCAACGGCGCGACGCTCTGCACCATTCACGTCGAGATGAACCGCAACCAGCTCGACAATATTTTCGAGCGGCTCAAGCCGAAGCTCATTTTGTATCAGGACGGCTTGCAGCTCGACGAGCTGTTGGCCGCAACGTCCGCGCCGCGTCTGCGGATCGGGCGCTCGGATAAAATCGAGCCGGGGACGCTGTTTGCCGAGCTCGCGCGTTGCGCGCCTGGCGATCCGGCGCAAGCGGCGCAGCCCGAAGATGACGCGATTATCCTGTTCACGTCGGGCACCAGCGCGCAGCCCAAAGGCGTCGTGCTGAATTTCCGCGAATACCTGCTCAACATCGATCCGCTCGCCGCCGGTTGGGGCATCACGGCGGCCGACCGGCTTTACGATTTTCGCCCGTTCAGCTGGAACTCGGCGCAGACTTTGGGCGCGCTGACCATCGTCAACCGCGGCGCCACCCTGGTTCTGGCCGAAAAATTTTCGGCCAGCCGTTTTTTCCAGCATCTGCGCGATCACGGCGTGACCATTGCCGCCGGCAATCCGACGACGATCAATATCCTGCTCAACAGCGAACAGAACGCGCACCGCGATAATCTGCCAAAGCTGCGCTTCATCACCTCGAGCTCGGCGCCGCTCCTGGTCGAAGAGTGGAAGCGGTTCGAGCAGAAATTCGGGATTGCCGTGGCGCAGGGCTGCGGCGCCAGCGAGGCGAGCTGGATCGCCGCCATTCCCGGCGAAGCGCGCCGCATCGGCACCGTCGGCAAGCCTTTGGCCTATCATGACCTCGCCATCGTCGACGCCGATGGACGGCGCTTGCCGCCGGGCGAGACCGGCTATGTCGAGCTCGGCGGTTGGCCCGATCACCCGTTCCGCTATCTCGGCGACGATGGTGCGATCAAGATCCACAGCCGCGGCCGCTTCCGCACCGGCGATCTCGGCTGCCTCGACGCCGACGGCTTTTTGCTGCTCACCGGCCGCGAGAAGGAGCAGATCATCCGCGGCGGCGCTAAAATCTCGCCGGTCGAGATCGATTCTTATCTGATGCAGCGCGCCGACGTGATCGAAGCCGCGACCGTCGGCGTGCCGGATGCCGTCTACGGCGAAGAGGTGGTCAGCTACGTGGTGACGCGGCCGGGCACGCCGGTCGATGCCGACGAGTTGTTGCGCTATTGCGCGACCGTGCTGCCGGCCTTCAAGGCCCCAAAGCAGATCGTGATCAGCCAATCGCTACCCAAGACCGAGCGCGGCAAGCTCGACCGGCGGGCCTTAGCGGCGTTGTGGGGCCGGGACGGGAATAATTTCAAACCCCGGTGATCCTGGTTATTGTGCTACGCCATGACGTGCTGACGCTCGATGCGGGAACGCGGGCATGACTTGGAAACACGCCTTTTCGAGAAGCACCCTGCGGCTGGCCAGCGCGCTGGTGATGCTTTCATTCGTGATCTGCCATCTCACCGCGCATGCTTTTCTGCTGGTGTCGCTGGAGACCGCCGGCAAGGTCCTCGACTTTCTGATGTTTCCCTGGCGGACCGTAGCCGGCACGGTGCTGCTGGCCACGGCCTTCGTGGTCCACTTCAGCAACGCCTTGTGGTCGATCTATATCCGGCGTTCGCTCCGCCTGATCCGCTGGGAATGGGCGCAGCTCCTGCTTGGCCTGTGCATTCCGGCCTTGCTGATCCCGCACGTCTCGGCGACGCGCGTTGCCGCCAGCGTCTTCGACGTCACCAGCTACTACAACACGGTGCTGCTCGCGCAGTGGCTGTTCGCGCCCTGGCTCGGCGTGCTGCAGGTGCTGGGCGTGCTCACGGTATGGACCCATGCCTGCATCGGCATTCATTTCTGGCTGCGGACCAAGATCTGGTATCCGGACGTGCGCATCTGGCTGTTCGGGTTCGCGCTGCTGCTGCCGGCGCTGGCGCTGGCCGGCTACGTCTCGGCCGGCAACGAGGTGCTGCGCGAGGCCAAGGATCCGGATTACGTTCGCGACTCGATCGAGGATGCCAACGTCACCCAAGAGGCCGTGGTCGGTGTCCACCGTATCGAATACGCCGGCTGGGGCATCTATGTCGGGCTGTTGCTGTTGCCGTTTGCCGCGCGCGGCATCCGCGCCTGGTATCACCGCCGTAGCCGGCCGCCGATGCTGGCGCATGCCGGCGGCCGCAGCGTGCCGATCCTGCCCGGCGCCACGGTGCTGGAGACGCTGCGCGAGAACGGCATCGCGCATGCCTCGGTGTGCGGCGGCCGGGCGCGCTGCACCACGTGCCGGATCCTGGTGACCAAGGGCCTCGATCGGCTTCCCGCCGCGTCGGGTCTGGAGGCGATCGCGCTCGACCGCATCGGCGGCACGCCGGGCATGCGGCTCGCCTGCCAGGTTCGCCCCGTCGCCGACATCGCCGTGATGCCGCTTCTGGCCGCGGACGCCGGCGCCATCGACGGCACCGTGCGCGGCGGCCTCGAAGGACGCGAGCGTCCGATCACCGTGGTGTTCGTCGACATGCGCGGCTCGACCACGTTGGGCGAGGCCAAGCTGCCCTACGACGTGCTGTTCATCCTCAATCAGTTTTTCCACGAGATGACCAAGGCGCTGGTCGCGACCAACGGTCACTATTCGCAATTCACCGGCGACGGCTTGATGGCGCTGTACGGGCTTTACGAGGACGATCCGACGCGCGGCGCGGCCGATGCGTTGCGCGGCGCGCGCGAGATGCTGGCGGCCGTCGACCAGCTGAACTACCGGCTGCGCAACGATCTCAAAGAGCCGCTGCGGATCGGCATCGGCATCCACTACGGCGAAGCCATCGTCGGCGCCATGGGCCCGCCGCGCTCGCAAATCATCACCGCAATAGGCGACACGATAAACACCTGCGCGCGGCTCGAAAGCCTGACCAAGGAATTCGATTGCACGATGATCGTGTCGCGGCCCGCGGCCGAAGCCGGCGGCCTCGACATCGAAGGCTGCGATTTGCGTCAGGCGCCGGTCAAAGGCCGGATGGAGCCGGTCGAGTTCTACACGCTGCATTGGCCGTCTGGCATGCGGGCGTGACGCGGCGGCTCATCAGCTACGCGCGGCGAAATATGACGCTGAGATTGTTGGCCGGCATCGGCACGGTTTCATCGAGCGCAAGGCCGTGGCGTTTCGCCAGATCCGATACGTCGGTGAGATCGCGCACGCCCCAGAGCGGGTTTTGCGCGCGCAATCGGGTGTCGAAATCCTGATTGCTCGGCGCGGTGTGACGGCCTTCGATCTTGTAGGGACCGTAGAGATAAAGTGGCGCGCCGCGTGCGAGCGTTCGCCCGGCGCCGGCGATGAGGCCTTCGGTGGCGGCCCAAGGCGCAATGTGGATCATGTTGCAGCAGACCATCGCGTCGGCCCGTTCGACCGGCCACTGCTCCGAGGTCACGTCAAGATGAAGCGGCGCCAGCAGATTGGCGACGCCGGCGGCGGCGCGGTGCGCGGCGATGCTTTCGAACATTTCGGAATTGGCATCGGTCGGCTGCCAGCGCAGGCCGGGCAGATTGCTTGCGAAGTAAGCCGCATGCTCGCCGCCGCCGCTGGCGATTTCGAGCACCAGCCCGTCACGCGGCAGCACGCGGCGTAAAATTTCGAGGATCGGCTCGCGGTTGCGCGCGACATGCGGGAAATAAAGGCGCTGATCGGATGTTTCAGACATCCGCGTTGGATCCTCTCACAATGATCAAGGACGCTTTCTGCGCTGGCGGGCAAGTATTTTTAGATAGCAAAGCGAAGTCTACGGCGCGGCGATGTGCCAGACGCTGTTGACGCCGTCGCCGGTCACGTCGCCCGGCTTGGTATCCTTGGCGAACTCATAGAGCGGCTTGCCCTTGTAGGCCCATTGCTTGCCGCCATCGTCGCGGGTGACGATGGTCCAATCGCCCGATGCCTTGGCATCGGCGCCAGCCATCAGCGGTGGCCAATTGGTGGCGCAGGCGCCATTGCAGTTCGATTTGCCGGCGGCATCGCGGTCGAACGTGTAGAGCGTCAGACCCTTGGCGTCGACCAGGGCCTTGCCCTTGGACGTATCGGCGCTCTTCGCCGGCGCGGTCTGTGCCAGCGCCGCGCAAACGCAGATCGAGAGAATGCTCGCAGCAATCGCAGCTGTGATCGAATTTCGCATGTCAAATTTCCTCCTGACACTAAGCTTGGCAACGCGCCAATAGAGTAACACAGTCTCAACGGGTGGCGGCCATATGCTCGCCGGCAAGGAGTCCGAGAATAAAGGCCTTGGAGACGCCGCCGACATAGCCGGCTCGCGGACCGCCTTCCAATCCCGCGACCGGCCCCGCCGCGTAGAGGCCGGGGAACACGCTGCCGTCGGCGTTGAGCGCCTGGGCGTGCTCGTTGACCACGACGCCGCCCATGGTTTGGGTCAAGCCGGCGCACAGCGGCGCGGCATAAAACGGCGGGCTGAGGATCGGCATGGGCTTGTGCTTGCCCATGGTGCGCGGCACGGCAAGCGACGCAAAATCTCCGCGTTCGATGGCGCGATTATGGTTGCGAATGGTCGCTTCCAGTTGCGCCGCGGGCAACGCCGTGTGCGCGGCGAGCGTGTTGATATCGGCGGCGCTCGTCAGCTGACCGCCGGACTCGATCATGACCGGATTGGCTGGCACCGTCGTGGTGATGGTCGGCTCGGTCTGCCAGATCGCGTCGTCGATGATCAAGACCGCGCTCAGCGGATCGGGCAGCCGCGCGATGGCATTGGCCATGCACACGGCACCGAGCCCTTCGTCGGTGAAACGCCTGCCGTCGGGGCCGACCAAAATTCCAACTTCAGCCGCCGCATCAAGATGCGGATAGGGCCACAGCTGCGCATTGGTCATGGCGTCGTGGTGGTGGACGTGGCCGTAGAATTCGCCGAGCCCGCCGATGGCGGCGCCGGCCTCATTGGCCATGCGGATGCCGTCGCCCATGGCGCCGGGTCCGACCCGGCATAGCACGCGGTCCGCGCGCGGCGTGATGTATTGCGCAATCATGGTGCGATTGGCCGCGAAGCCGCCGTCGGCGATGACCACGGCCTTGGCGGCAATACGAACGCGCTCGCCGTCGCGCACGGCATCGACGCCGACGCAAGCGCCGCCTTCGACCACGAGCCGTTCCACGCGGGTGCCGCGCATCAGCACGCCGCCGCGCCGCGTCAGATTTTGTTCCAGGCGGCGCATCAACCGATCGGGTCCGCGGTCCTCCCAATCCAATCCGGCGACCGAGCCTCGGTTCGGCGCCAGCACGCGCGCGCCGGGCCGTTCGCGCTGCATCGCCTGACTACCGAACTCGGCGCCCTCCCGCTCAAGCCATTCGATCGTGCGTTGGGCGTTGTCGGCAAGCGCGCGCACGAGCGCCGGGCGGGCATTGGTGCCGCTGCCGTCCATGATGGCGCGGTAAAGCCGATCGGGCTCGCTCAGGATCGGCAGGCTCATGACGTGGGCGACGCCGGTCGACCACCGCGAGCTGCATGGATAGCGGTCTTCGTTACGCGCTTCGAGCACCGCTGCCGAGCGGCGAAGCTCGGCGGCGCGACAGGCCGACACCAGCCCGGAAAATCCGCCGCCGATGGTGACGACATCGAATTGCATCGGCGTTCTCTAAGATTGGCCCGTAGCCTGGATTGAGCAGAGCGAAATCCGGGCTGAGCCTCAAGGCTGCATCCCCGGTTTCGCGGAGCCTGTCATCGGGCCGGCCACTTCGGGCCGGACCCGTTCGCTCCGCCCAGGCTACAATTTTTACCGCCCCGTCCGCGCCAGCGAATTCACCCAGCCGTGCATGCGCTTCTTGGCGTTGGCGATGTCCTCTTTCGAGAACCAGTCCTCGGGTTTCACCTTGTCGACCGGATAGACCGGGCGCAGAAAATCGCTCTCGTAACCGAACGGCACCGTGGCATCGATGCCCATGCCGCCTTCGAACTGGGTGTTCGACGCCGTCCATTGCCGGTCGCCCGCGGTCATGCGCTCGGCCGGCATAAAGGTCTGGCCGCGGCCGCCGGGGATCGGATTGAGAATATCGGTGCGCGGGTTCACCCGCGTGGTCAGGCACCACATGATGTCGTCCATGGAATACGGATCGACGTCCTCGCTGACCGCGATGGCAAGCCGCATGCCTTGCGAGCACGACAGCGCGGCGGCCATGAAATTGCGCTGCCAGCCTTCGTCGATCTGGTGGCGCTTTTTCACCTGGATGATGCAGCCGCCCCAATCGGTCATGCAGTACGGGATCACCACGTTCTGCACGATGCCCGGCTGCAGCCGGTTGCACAGTTCGTAGATCGCGGCCTCGCGCACGGTGGTGTCGATATTGTGGTCGTCGAGCATGTGGACGCCGAGGCAGAAGATGATCGGCTTCGACTCCGGCTTGCGCATGGTGATGCCGGTGACGTGGAAGGTCGGCGCCTTGTAGGACTTGCCCATGTAGCCGGCCCACTCCGGGTGGAAGTGATAGCGGCCCTGCACGCCGGCATCTTCGGCTTCCTTGGTCTCGAAGCGGCGGTCGCGCGGATTGACGTAGCCTTCGAGCACCAGCTCGCAATCGGCCAGCGCCATGGCGTCGACGGTGCGCGCTTTGACGAGCCGGATCGGCGCGCCCTGCACCGCGGACGCGATGCCGATCTCGTCGCAGCCCATCGGCAGCACGGCGTAGTCGAAGCCCGCGCCGGCCATCAGCGTGCAGGCCGGCGGCACGCCGAAGCACATGGTGATCGGCACCGGCTGGTCTTCCTTGTAATATTTGTTGACCACCTGCCACATATGCGAGCCGGGCGAGATCTGGAACGTGCCGACATTGCCCCAGCGGAAATTCATGCGGTTGTAGCCGAGGTCGGAGCCGCCATCGAATTGCGCGCCGGTGACGCAGCGGATGCCGGAGCCGACGGTGAGCTCGGGCTCGTAGGTGGTATGGCGGATCGGCACCATCCATTTGTTGACGTCGTCGGGCTTCTCGACGACGAATTCCTGGCACGGCGCTTCGCTCTGCGCGATCTCCACCGGCTTGAGCGGATGCGACAGCGCATACGCGAGCTTCCGCACGCGCTCGGCGTCGTCCTTCCAGCCGAACATGCGGTTGATGATCGAGATGTCGCCGAACAGATTGGTGATGACGCGGTGGTTCGGCTTGCCCTTGACGTTGTTGAACAGGATCGGGCAGCCGCCGTCCATGTGCTTCTGCAGGCCGGTGACCTGCAGGTCGGGATCGACCTCCTTGTCGGTCTCGATCAATTCGCCGGCGGCGCGCAGCCATTCCAAGGTCGAGCGCAGGTCGAAGGCCTGGTTCGGCGTCGGGGGCGTTTGTTGTTGTTCCTTGCGCAGCGGCTGTTGCATTGTCGGCGTTCCCATTGCATAGATTTCTAAGTAATTATCCGACAACGCCTGCGCGACCTGTCAACGCCGATGCCGCCGCGACCTTCACCGAAAGCCAAGCTGCCGCCGCGCCGCGCCGGCGAGTTCCCGCCGCAATTGAGCTCCGGCTATCTGGTGCGCGACGCGCATCGCGCGTTTCAGCGGTTGCTGGAGCGGCGCATCGCGCCTTTCGGCGTCACGCGCGGCCAATGGTATTTTCTGCGCGTGTTGTGGATCACCGACGGGCTTTCGCAACGCGAGCTCTCGGCGCGGGTCGGCATGATGGAGCCGACCACGGTGATCGCGCTGCGCAGCATGGAGAAATCCGGGCTGATCCGCCGCGTGCGCGGCGACGACGACCGCCGCAAGGTGCTGGTCTTCCTCACCGCGAAGGCCAAGCGGCTGCGCGGCGAATTGCTGGGCGTGGCGCGGACCATCACCGACGAAGCGGAGGAGGGCATCGCGCCGCGCGATCTCGCCGCGTTCCGCCGCATCGTTGCGCGGATGACGGAAAATCTCGATCGGATCGAACGTTAGCGAGCAGCGAGGCGAGTCAGCCGCGCCATCGGCTCGCCAAGCCTGCTAGACCAAAACCTGCCAGGCCAAAACGCGACGCAATCCCGGGCCTGTGCGCGGCGACGAACTCGGCCGACGCCTGGTAATCGACGTAGCGCGTCGTCACGGTGCGGCGCTCCAGATCGAGGATCATGTAGGTGGCGCGGCGTTCGGCCGAACGCGGCTCGCCGATCGTGCCGGGATTGATCAGGTAGTACGACGTGTCGCGCAGCTGGACGTGCTCGTCCGCGCTCATCGCCACGACGATCTCCGCGCAACTCGTAGACCGCGGCGTGATGCGTATGTCCGAAGGCGCAGATGCGCGCGCCGGACGGATGCGTCATCAGCGCGTCAAAACTTTGCATCCGGCTGCTTGTCGTTGTCGAGCCGCACGCTCGCGCAGTCGGTCTCGGGATGCAGCGCGCCGTGCACGGCGATGACGCGGTTGCCGATATTGGCCTTGAGCGGCAGGCTTTCCGAGAAAATCGAGATCGTCGTCGCTCAATTGCTGCCGCGTCCAGGCGACGGCGCGCGCCGCGGCGCTCGGAGAACTTGCGCGTCGTGATCCGGCCGCAGACGGCGAGATCGTGATTGCCGGCGACACACACGCAGTCGGCGCCGCGGATCAGCGCGATGCAGGCGGCGGCGTCGCTATTGTAGCCGACGATATCGCCGAGGCAGACGATGCGGTCGATCGATCGATCGGCAATATCGTAAAACGTCGCCTCCAGCGCCTCGAGATTGGCGTGGATGTCGGAAATGAGCGCGAGCCTCACAGGCCGCCCCATTTCCAGGCGTTCGAGTTGCGCAGACTTTTGCTCGCCAGCTTCTGACACGTCCTGCCGTGAGGCGATACAGCGTCGAGCGCACGACCGGCATCGGGTCGCTCCACGACAGCGCCGACTTCGCCTCGCAACTGACCATCCAGGGCAACCACGTCGTCAGCGGCACGCCGGCCGCGCGCGCCGCCGGCAAATCCTTCCAGGCGCGGCACCAGCGCACGCCCGCTTTCGCGGGCGTCGTCGCCGGCCGCGGCGTTCCGGTCAAATCGGCGTAGACCAGCGCCGGGATGTTGACGCCGGCGACGGCGGCCGGGTGATGCCACAGCGTGAAGCGGGGATTGATCTCGAGGAGATGCAGCGCGCCCGTTTCGTCGCGCTTGAAATCGAGCTTGGCGACGCCGGTCAGCCCGAGCCGCTCGACGATGTCGCGGCCTTGCCGTTGCACGTCCGCCGCGGCGGTGATCTCGAGCGCCGTGGTGTGGCCGTACGCCAGCGGAAAAGTGCGAATCTTGCGGCCGGTGAACTCGCCGGCGATGCTGCCGCGCTGATCGACGTAGCAGTGATAGCTTTCGATTTGCGCTTCGGCGCCGGGGATCAGCTGCTGCGCCAGAAGATCGACGCCGGCATCGAGCAATTGCGGCCACAAGGCCCGCAACGCATCGACGTCCTTCACTTCGAGCGCCTTGCGCAATCCGAAAACGTCGTTCCAGCGCTCCAGGCGGGTCAGCGGCTTGATGACGACGGGGAAGGCAAGGTCGAGATGGTCGGGCTCGACGGCGACGGGATGAAACTGGCGCGCCGGCGGCACCGGCAAGCCGTGGCGCTGCGCCAAGTCCTGGAACCGCGCCTTGTCGAGCAGGTCTTCGACCAGGGTTGCGTCGGCGATGACGAAGCGGAACGATTTTGCCAGCCGTTCGCGATGGCGCGAAATCAACAGAAGCTGCGCGTCTTCCTCATAAAACAGCACCGGCTGTTCGCGCTGGGTGCCGCCGAAGCGTTCAAGCGCATCGAGCAGCGCGTCGGTGTTTTGCGAGAAGTCATCCCAAGGCAGGCGCGCGCGCGCGAAGCGCGAATAGAGCGAGGGCACGCCCGGCCGCGTCACCACGGCGCAGGGAATGCCGGCCGCCGCGATCGGCTGCAGCAAATCCATGTCGCCCATGACGCAGGCGAGCGCCGGCTGCGGCTGCGCCTTGGCGGCGCGGCTCGTTGTCGACAGTTGCTGCGGCGACGCCTTCGGATGCGTGAGCGCGCCGACCGTGGCGCGCAGGCGCGAGACCAGTTTCCAGATCGACGGCGTCTGCTTGACGAAGCGCTTGAGCCGGCGCCGCGCCGTCGACTCCGCGCTCACCGGCCAGCCGCGCCAGGTCGCCGCCGCGCTGTGATCGTAAAGTTTTACGCTGGTATCGGACCATTCGTCCTTGTACGGCTCGTCGCCGATGGTGAAATCGAAGCGCCGCATTCCGAGCTTGATCGCGTGCGCGAGCAGT
Organism: uncultured Alphaproteobacteria bacterium; assembly: GCA_963821175.1. Lineage (GTDB taxonomy): Bacteria > Pseudomonadota > Alphaproteobacteria > Rhizobiales > Xanthobacteraceae > BOG-931. The sequence continues at coordinate 103,354 of CAWGCU010000011.1, read as the reverse complement.
TCGCGCAGATGCAGCGCGCCGGGCCCGTAATGCGACACCGCGGCGTCGTCTTCGTAGCTCGCCAGCACGTGGTAATAGCAATCGCCGAACAGGATCGCGAAATTCGCCGCCGCCCAGGTGTCGCCGACTTCGACGCGGCTGATGTGGAACCGATGGCGGATTTTCGGATTTGACGCCAGATCGAGAAAGAATTCGCGCAATCCCGGCCGCGCAAAAATATCGCGAATGCCCCGGCGCGCGAAGGCGCGGTGCTTCTGATCGATCAAGGTTTCCAGCGTGCGTCGCGCGTCGTCGATCTCGGTCGCGGTGACGAAGCGGACTTCGCCGTATTCCGACATATGCCGGCGCTTGGCGCGGTCGCGCCGGCGCGTCGCCGACGAGCGCTTGGCGAAATAGAATTTCTCCCAGTCGTCGCCGAGTTGCGTCAGATGCGCGCCGGAGGCATTGGCGGTGACGTCGAGAGACAGGAACGGATTGATCTGGGTGCCGACCATTTGCGGCATTTTCTCCAGTTCGATCCAATCATGGCGCAGCTGCGGGTCGCGCTGCATTTGTTGGCGCAGGGCGCGCCAAGCGGCGAGGAAGTGCTCGGGCGCAACGCGCTGCGAAAAATCGCGCGCCAGCAGCGGCGCGTTGTAGTCGCACTGTTCCTGGCCGAACCAGCACAGCCGCTTGATGCCGCGCTCGCGGGCGATGGCAAGCGGCAGGATGAACGCCGTCTCGCCATCCGCATAGGAGCCGACGACGATGACGGGCTTGACGCCGTCGGGCCGTCCGATATGCCGGTGCCAGGTGGCGAGCCAATCGAAACTTTGGAATGCGGTGCAGTCGGCGATGTTTTCGAAGCGGCGCCACTCGCTTTCCGCCGCCTCCAGATTGTCATGGATGACGACGCCGAGATCGGGCGCGAATTCCCGCGACAGCGTCGCGAGACGCGCCACGGCGGCATGTCCGGCTTTCGCCGGCGCATCCGCAGTCCCGTACGCCTGTACTGGTGTCGCGCGTGTCACGGTTCACTGGACGGAATGAGAGGCCCGTTCAAAGTGATAGGTGAGAATCGCTAAGGATGCATCGCCACGACCGCGCAATAACTTGTTAAGGTAAAGCCGCCCTGAAGTGCGTTTACCCTGAATCTCGGACTATTCGCTCTTGGAACCGGCAAAATCGAGCAGCGCCGCAACCTTTGTGCGTGCGGCGTTTGGTAACGTTGAGACCAAGCGTCGTTGCGTGAAGGATTGGCGGCCAGGGAGGATGACATGAAGACGATTATTGGGCTCGGCCTTGCCGGCGTTGGCCTGCTGACCTTGCCGCTGGCTCCTGCCGCGCTCGCGCAAGCCGGCAAATATCCGGAAAAGCCGGTGACGATCATCGCCGACGCGGCGCCCGGCGCCACGCCGGACGTCGACGCGCGTTTCGTCGCCGAGGGCTTGAGCAAATTGTGGGGCCAGCAGGTCATCGTGATCAATCACCCGGGCGCCAACGGCAGCATCGCCGCGCGCACCGCCACCGAAGCCATGCCGGACGGCTACACGCTGTTCATGCCGGCGCTGTCGACCTTCGCCTCGCTGCCGACGGTGGCGCCCAATCTGCCGCTGAAACTGCCGCGCGATTTTATTCCGATCGGCTACACGGCGGAAAATCCGATGTTCTTTGCGGTGACACCGTCGCTCGGCGTCTCGACCTTGCCGGAATTGATTGCGCTCGCCAAAAAAGACCCGGGCAAGATTTCCATCGCGGTGACCGGCGTCGGCCGGCTCACCCATCTCACCGGCCTGGTGTTCCAGGATCGCGCCGACGTCAGCCTCTTACCGGTGCCCTATAACGGCGGGCCGGCGGCGGCGCTTGCCGACGTCGTCGGCGGCCGCGTGTCGATGATCATCGAGGGCTATTCGGGCATCGTCGGATCGGTCAAAGCCGGGCAGGTGAAGCTGATCGCGGTGGCGTCACCGGAACGGTTGCCGCAGTTTCCCGACCTGCCGACCGTGGCCGAGACCATTCCGGGATTTGCCGCGCGCGGCTGGCAAGTGCTGGTGGCGCCGCTCGGCACGCCGGCGGCGATCGTCAACAAGATCAGCGTCGACCTCGCCAAGGTGGTCAGCGATCCGGACTTCAAGCAACGGCTCAGCAATATCGGCAGCTATTCGCGCGCCATGACGCCGGAGCAGGTTCTCGCCTTCGTGCAGAAGGAGCAGGACACCTGGCTGCCGGTGCTGCAGAAGATTTCGCAGAAGTGAGAGAGGATTTTAGTTTGAGCATGACCTTATCCGAAAACCGGTTTCCACTTTTCGGGATCATGCTCTAGCGCCGCCGCGTCGAAAGGCCGATCAGTAAAAACGCAATGGCTCCGGTGGCGGCCGCGAACCCGTGCATCATATGAACGTGCGTCGAGCCGGCGACATAGCCCGGCAAGAACGTCGGCAATGAGCCACCCGGCAGCACGAAATACATGATCGCGACGATGACGCAGATAATGCTCAGACTGTAGGCGAGCGTTTTCACCGGAAGTCTCCCCTGGCCGTTCCCGGCAAAGCCGTTAACTCCTAACTCGAACCCCTCACTCGGTCGCTGACTGCGTGTGGGCCCGCAACCAGGCTTGCGCAATCGTGACATCTGCCTGCGACAGCTCATGGCCGCTCGGCAAAGTGCGATGCTCGACACTAGCACCATATTGCTGCAAGCGCGCCGCCAGCCGTGCGGCGCCTTCGGGCGTCATCATCGGGTCGCTGGCGCCGGAATCGATCAGGACCGGCTTGCCGGCCAAGTCGACCGGCGTCGTCTGCGACAACGGCAGCGTCGCCCGTAGCAGAATGGCGCCGGCCAGGGTTTGCGGATGCAGCAAGAGCAGCGCCGCGGCGATGTTGGCGCCGTTCGAATAGCCGAGCGCAATCGGCGGCGCGATGCCGTAATGGGTTTGCGCCTGTTCGATGAAATCCGCGAGCTCCTGGGCGCGGTGGCGTACGTCGTCCTCGTCGAAACGGCCTTCGGCGAAGCGCCGGAAGAATCGCGGCATGCCGCTTTCCAAGACTTTTCCGCGCGGCGAGAGCAACGGCGATGCCGGCGCGATCATGCGGCCGAGCGGGATGAGGTCGTTCTCGTCGCCGCCGGTGCCGTGCAGCAACAGTAACGGGCGCGCCTCGGGCTCGGCGCCTTTTTCAAAGCGATGGATGAAGGACAAGGCCATCAGGTTGTCCGTTCGGTGGCTTGCAGTTCGGGCAGTACCGCTTCGATCTCCTTGCGCCGCGCCTCGAGAAACGGCGGCAGTTTTAAATCGTGGCCCAGCGTTTCGACCGGCTCGTCGACGGCAAAGCCCGGAACATCGGTCGCGATCTCGAACAGAATGCCGCCCGGCTCGCGGAAATAAACCGAGCGGAAATACTGCCGGTCGAGCTGATGGGTAGGCCGCAAGCCGAGATCGGCGACGAGCTTTTGCGCCATCGCCGCCTGGCTCGCGTCGTCCGCGGCGCGAAACGCGATGTGGTGCACCGAACCGCGGCCGAGCCGCCCGGGCAAAAAACCTTTCGCCTCGCGGATATCGATGACGCCGCCGACCGGCTCGCTGGCGCGGAAGCGCCCGAGCGTTCCATCGCGGCCGCCGTCCTTGAATCCCAAAACATCGGTCAGCACCGCGGCTGTGCGCGCCGCATCTTCGACCATCAGCGTGACGCCGTGAAAGCCGCGTACCGCGTGCTCGTCGGGGATGTTGCCGGCGCTCCATGCCGGCTCGGCTTCGGCTCCGGCAACGCCGACCAGCGCCAGGCTCATGCCGTCGGGATCGGTGAACGACAGCGCCGTGTCGCCGAAGCGCTTTTCCGGCGCCTCATGGGTTACGCCGTTCTCGACAAGCCGGTGCGTCCAATAGCCGATCGCGCTTGCGGGGACGCGGAATGTCGTCTGCTGCGCAAGGCCGACGCCGCCACGCCCGGGCGCCGCATGCTCCCACGGAAAGAATGTGAGGATAGTGCCGGGGTGGCCGACCCGGTCGCCATAATAGAGATGATAGGTGCCAGGATCGTCGAAGTTCACCGTCTTCTTGACGAAACGCAGCCCGATGACGCGCGTATAAAAATCCCAATTGCGCGCGGCCTTGCCGGAAATCGCCGTGACGTGATGGATTCCTGACATCGGTCTATCCTCCATGCAAAGAAGGAACGAAGGCCACGCGGGTGATATTGTTATCGGAGCGCGGCAACGGAGCAAGCCCAAGAAACCAAGACCAGAAACCGATGTCGCCGGAGCCGGCAATTCGGCTGCGCCATCGCTTGAATCTGAAAAAATTGGAACGCCGACCTTCATCCTGCACGGCGATGAAGCCCGTGGCGTACGGCCATGTGCCTCATGGGAGAATAACGGCAATCTGCGTTGGTCTGAATGGTACAGCTGGGTGGACTCGAACCACCGGCCTCTTGATCCACAGTCAAGCGCTCTAACCAACTGAGCTACAGCTGCACGGGCTCGCGGTCGGCAAGCGTGCGGAACCTATGGGCAAGGCTCTATTTTGGCAAGGCTGAAGGTCGAGCCGGCCAAGCGTGCGCAGCAAAGCAAAAGCCCGGGCACGAACCCGGGCTTTCCCTTAACCGTAACGCTTTGGAACGCGGCCGAAGGCGCCGGACTTAGGCGACCTTGCTGAACGCCTTGTTCATGCCGCTCTTGATCGGCTCGGCGGTCTCGGTGGCGACCTTTTGCGCCAGCGCGCCGAGTTCCTTGCTCTGCGCCGTGAGCGCCTCGAACTGCTTGCGCGCATGGGCGCTCGACAGCTCGATCACTTCGGAGAGCGACTTCGCGGTGAACAGTTCGCCGTAGAAATCGAATGCGGCGTTGGTGTTCACCCGCGTCGTCTCGATGACCTTGAGGCCGTAGTCGGCGGCGCCCTTGGTGGCGGTCGAATAGGTGGTCTCGAGCACGTCGGTCGCCTCTTCGGCGGCGGCCTTCATCTTCTCGTAGGTGTCCTTGGCCTGCGCGACGCCGCGCTCGGCGAATTCGCGGAAGGCAGCCGGCATCTCGACCTTCGGGATGTCGAACTTGGGCATTTCGAATTTCGGCATTTCGAACGCGCCCGTCACGGGCTTGCTCGTCTTCGCTTTGGGGGCTGTGGTGGCTTCAACCATGATCGGTGTCCTTAAAAACGCTTGCGTGTTGTGCGAAGCCTCTATCCGCCTCGCTGCTAATGCCGCGGCTGAACGCTGAACATTTCCAAGCTCGCGGCTTCCGGGACTCTATATAGCACATTTTTGGTGCAATGCAACAGAACATATTGCATTGCACAAATATTTTAAGGGATTGAAACTTTTGGTATTTTCGCCCCGGAGGGCGGAATTCAGGGCAAAAATGCACGCCGCAATCAGGTCTTAGGTTTGGCAGCATCCATCGCCATTTTGGCAGCGCTTTGGCCAAGATCCTGAACTTGCGCCGAAATTGTCTGCATCTGGCGGGAGAGGTATTCCGATTGCAGCCCCATGAGCTCGGTGGCGTCCTTGGCGCGCATGAGCTTTTGCGCGAAATCGAAGGTCGCCGCTACGTTCTGCTCGGCATAGGTCATCGATTTCTGGGCGATCTCCTGGGCACCGCTGCGCGCCGCCTGAGCCTGCCCTTGGAACTGGCCCATGGCCTGGTTTGCTGCCTGGAGGAAACCGTCGAAGGCTTGGCGGGCCTGCGCCACGCTCTGCTCGGCGAAGCTGCGCATCTCGTTCGGGATTGCAAATTGCTCGAAGGGATCCTTGGCCATGGTGTGCTCCGCAAAAGGGCCGGCGGGGTGATCCTACCGTAATTTCGCCTCGGACATGCAAGGCCCAAAATGGCGCAGCCAGGCCATCGGCACCGCGATTAAGGTTATCCTGCCAAGGCCTGCGGCAGACGGCCTCGCGCCATGGACGCCGCAGCGCCCCGGCCCTATTAAGAATTCCTTAGGCAACGAGTTCCGTCGGATGACGTTTGTAGAGTCAGAGCTCGCCCTATTGCGTGATCCGCGACTTGCGGCGCTGGCGACAAGCGCATGGCCCGTTTGGCTGTGGAGCGCCGATGCCTCGCGGGTCCTGTGGGCGAATGCGGCCGGCGCGGCGCTGTTTGGCGCCGCCGATACGCGCGAGTGCGTGCAGCGCAGCTTCGACACCAAGAACCCGGCCGCCGCGCAAATCGTCCGCCTCGCCGCCACGCTACCATCTGCCGGTCCGCCGCGCCTCGAACGCTTGCGCGGTTTTGGGCTTGGCTTCGGCCGTGCGCTGACCTGTGCCTGCTCGCGGCTCGTTCTTAACGACGGTATGGCCGCGGTCCTGATCGCCGCGACCGAGCCGGCGGGACCGGCACTGTCGCTCGCCGAGCGCGTCCACCGCCTGTTCGGTGACGACGAACCGCTCGCCGTCTTCGCGGCGGACGGCGCGCTCATTCACGCCACGGCAGCAGCGCGCGCCCAGCTTGGCGGAGCAAATTCCTTGTCCGCGCTCGGCATCCTCGAATCCAATTTGCCACGTCTCGGCGACGGACCGACGCGCGTGCTGGTGCTCAGCCTGCCGCAGCCGCAAGCTGCGCATATCGAAGCTGCAGATGTGAAGCCGAGCGAGATCGTCGTTCCGTCAGCTCCGCCTGAAGCGTCGGTAGCAGCGCCGACAACGCCGACAACGCCGACGGCGCCGCAAACCGCTTCGCCCGCCGAGCCGACCGTCGAACGGCGTCACCCGTTGCGGTTTGTCTGGCAGATGGATGCCGACGGCCGCTTCGTCGTCGGATCCGATGAATTCATCGCGCTGGTGGGACCGAAAACCACGGCAGCGTTCGGCCGCACCTGGAGCGAGATTGCCGCCGCGCTGAAACTCGATCCGGACAATCAGATCGCGCGTGCGGTGTCGAGCCACGAGACCTGGAGCGGCATCGTCATTCCCTGGCCGGTGGATGAAACCAGCGACCGGCTGCCGGTCGAACTGTCGGGCCTGCCGGTGTTCGATCGCGACCGCAGTTTTCGCGGCTATCGCGGTTTTGGCGTCTGCCGCGATCTTGCCCGCATTAACCAACTGGCGCGCGCGCGCCGCGAACGGCCGCTGGGCTTCATGGCGCCGGAGGCCAATGACACCGCGCCTTCGGCGCCGCAAAGCCCTGCCGAAGCTGCACCGCGGCCCGAGCGTCCGGCGCTGAGTATTGCGGCGGCCGCGGCTAACGTGGTGCCGTTTCGCCAGACACTGCCCGCGGAACCGAAAGCGCCAACACTCAGTCCGGTGGAGCGCCGGGCGTTCCGCGAACTGGCGCAGGAACTGAACGCGCGTTTGCGCGGAACGCCGGAAGCGCCAGCCGTCGCCGAGCCCAGTGTCGAAAGCGCGCCGGCCGAACTTCCGCAACCGCCGGACCAGGCTTCCACTGCCGCACTGTCCTCATTCGAAGCGCCGCCGCTGCGTGCGGATGAAGCCGAGAGTCCTGTTGCGGCAGAAGCGGTCACAGCCGCCGTGGCGCAGCCGGCCACGGTCATCGATCCATCGCTGCTCGACCGTCTGCCGATCGGCGTACTGGTTTACCGGCACGATGCGCTGCTCTACGCCAATCGCCATTTCCTCGAGACGACCGGCTACGACAATCTCACGGCGCTCGCGGCCGCCGGCGGGTTGAATTCTTTGTTCGTCGAGCGTGGGGCCGATACGCTCGCGGAAAGTACCGGCATGCAAGCGCTGTCGATCATGACGGGCCGCGGCGACACGGTCGCGGTCGACGCCCGGCTGTTCTCGGTGCCGTGGAACGGCGCCTCGGCGCTGGCGCTCATCTTGACCAACGGATTGAACGTGGTCGGCCGCCGCGCCACCGAGCTCGCCCTTGCCGCCGCCGAGACCGAGCTGCGCAACGCCAAACGCGAAACGCAAAAGTCGGCGGCGGCCAAAGCCGAGTTCCTCGCCAAGATCAGCCACGAGATCCGCACGCCTCTCAACGCCATGACCGGCTTCGCCGAGGTCATGATGGCGGAGCGCTTCGGCCCGATCGGTAACGAGCGCTACCGCGAATACCTCAAGGACATCCACGGCGCCGGCACGCATCTGGTTTCGCTGCTCAACGATCTGCTCGATTTGTCCAAGGTCGAGATCGGCAAACTCGATCTCAGCTTCGGCAATGTCGGCGTCAACGATCTCACCCAGCAATGCGTCGGCATCATGCAGCCGCAGGCGAACCGCGCGCGCATCATCATCCGCACCTCGCTGACGCCGGCGCTGCCGCAGGTGGTCGCCGATGAGCGGTCGCTGCGCCAGATCGTGCTGAATCTCCTGGCCAACTCGATCAAGTTCACCGGGCCCGGCGGCCAGGTGATCGTTTCCACCGCGGTATCCGACGCCAGCGAGGTGGTGCTCCGCGTGCGCGATACCGGCGTCGGCATGAGCGAGAAAGACATCGAGGCGGCGCTCGAGCCGTTCCGCCAGGTGGCGACGTCGGGCAGCTGGGGCTCCGGCGGAACCGGGCTCGCCTTGCCGCTGACCAAGGCGCTGGCCGAAGCTAATCGCGCCAATTTCCACATCAAAAGCGCGCCGAACGCCGGCACCCTGGTCGAAATCGCTTTTCCGCCAAGCCGCATCGTCACGAATTAGCCGGTAAGCGGCCGAAAGCTATCCACTGGTCATCGTCCGGGCCGTGATCCGATGGTACCCGCGCCGTGAAATCGGCTAGACTTGGTCGATCGAGGCTTGGCCGGTCAGGGTTGCGCCGGGCTGGGCGGCAACCTCGGTGAGGTGTGATCATGCGCACGATCAGAACCCTCCTGGCGTCGCTCGTCGCGACCGCCATCTTGATTCCCACGGCGGCGAGTGCTGCCGAAGACGTCGACCTGCTTCTGGTCCTCGCGGTCGACGTATCGCGCAGCATTGACGCCACCAAATTCCAGCTGCAGCGCGAGGGCTATGCCGCAGCGGTCGCGGATCCGCACGTGCTTGAAGCCATCAGCACCGGCCGTACCGGCCGCATCGGCTTGACCTTCGTGGAATGGTCCGGTGTCGGCGCGCAGAAGGTGGTGATCGACTGGACCACGATCGGCGACGTGGATTCGGCAAAAAGCTTCGGCGACCGCCTCTTGGAAGCGCCGCGCTCGTTCGCCGACCGCACATCGATCTCGGGCGCGATCGAATTCGCCATCGGGCAGCTCGATAAGGCGCCCTATGAGGCGGCGCGCCGCACCATCGACGTCTCCGGCGACGGCACCAACAATGCCGGCCGCGACGTCGCCATGCTGCGCGACGAGGCGGTGGCCAAAGGCATCACCATCAACGGGCTCGTGATCCTCAGCGACAATCCGATGTCGTGGAATCCCGACCACACCAATCCGCCGGGCGGCCTCGCCAATTATTATCGCAACAACGTGGTCGGCGGCCCGAGCGCCTTCGTCATGGTGGCGGAAAACTTCAACTCGTTTGGCCAGGCCATCATCAAAAAAATGATCGCCGAGGTGGCGCAAGCCCACGAACCTCGGCCGCTGCGCGCCGCCGCCCGCTAAGCGCGGGCCGGCTCCGAGCCAATGTAAAGCGACTTGGCGCCACGGCCATTTTTTGTTTTAAATCCGGCATTTGGCAGTGGTTTGCGGTCGCGCCGGCCACGAAAGCGACACAGATGTCGAGCACGTTTGCAGCGTACCGGCCGCCCGGTATATTTCGACAGTTCTTGCAACATCGGATGTGCGTCCTTTGCCCGTGGCTACCGGCTTGAAACGCCTCGCCATCGCCGCTGCCGCCATGGTCGCGGTGGCGTTCGTCACCCTGATTGCGCTGTCTTTTCTCATGCCCGCCGCGGTGGTGCGTGACGCGGTTGCCAAACAAATCCAGGCCGTCACCGGGCTCGATCCGATCCTGCGCGGCAACGTTTCGGTGTCGTTGTTCCCGTCCGGAACCGTGACCTTCCACAACGTGCTGCTCGGCGACGACCGCACCGGCGAGCCCGCCGTGGTCACCGATGAGCTGACCGCGCGGCTGCGTTATTTCCCGCTTCTGGCCGGACGGATCGAAATCGCCGATGTGACGCTGGTGCGGCCGACCATCACCGTCACCTTTTTGCCCGATGGCCAATCGAACTGGTCCGGGCTGATGACAGCGCTCGCGCACGCGCTTGGCGCCCAATCCCGACCGCACCGCGTCGTTTTCGGAGATCGGCATCAACGACGGCACCATCGTCGTCCGTGACACCGAGAAAGGTTACATCGAGCGGCTCGATAACGTGGAATTTCAGATCGCCTGGCCGTCGATCTCGCGCAGTTTTGGCGCCAACGGCCGTCTGGTCTGGCATGGCGAACCGGTCGAGGCGAGCCTCACGCTCACCGATTTTCTGGCGGCGCTGTCGGGCCAGCGCTCCGGCGTCAAGGTGCGGCTCGCGGGCGCGCCGCTCAAGCTCGCTTTCGACGGCGCCGCAAGCGCGCAGCCGACGCTCAAGCTCGAGGGTACATTGGGCGTCGATGCGCCGTCGCTGCGCGACGCCATGCGCTGGACCGGCAAGAGCAAAGTGCCGTTCGGCGGCTTCGGCCGTTTCGCCTTGCGGGCGCAGAGCACGATCGGCGGCGGGGTGATTTCGCTTGCCAATGTCAATGTCGAGCTCGACGGCAACACCGCCGAAGGCGTGCTGACGCTTTCAGCCGGCGATCGTCGCATGGTCCAGGGCACGCTCGCGGCCGATGCGCTGGATCTGACGCCTTATGTCACCGGCATGCGATTGTTGGCCACCAATGAGCGCAATTGGGATCAACTGCCGATCGCGCTGGACGGTCTTGGCGACTTGAACCTCGATCTGCGGCTCTCGGCCGCGAGCATCAAGATCGCCACCGCGCAATTGGGCCGCACCGCGGTCGCGGCGAATATGCGCGACGGCAAGCTCGACCTGACGATCGGTGAATTGCAAGCCTTCGGCGGTGTCGTGAAGGGCGCCGTCGGTATCGCCAGCGCCAATGGCGGCGCCGAGGCGATGACGCATGTGCAATTCGTCGATGTCGATCTGGAAAGCTGTCTCGGCCAGGTGTTCGGCGTTCAGAAAGTCGCCGGCCGCGGCAACCTGACGCTCAACATCGACGGCTCGGGCGATTCCGTGCTGGCGATGACCAACACGCTCAACGGCACGGCGAGCCTTACGGCCCATAACGGCGCGCTGGTCGGCCTCAATGTCGAGCAATTGCTGCGGCGGCTCGAGCGGCGGCCACTCTCCGGCAACGGCGATTTCCGCTCCGGGCGTACGCCATTCGACCAGCTGGCGCTGAATCTGGCGATCGACCACGGTGTGGTGGCGGTCCAGGAGATGCACATCGACGGACCGGCGGTGCGGCTCGAGGTCGGCGGCCAGGCATCCGTGCCGATGCGCGATCTCGATCTCAAAGGCACCGCGACGCTGATCTCGAGCGCCACTACCAGCGAGTTCGAGCTGCCGTTCGTGGTGCAGGGCCGCTGGGACGACCCGATCATGCTGCCCGACCCGCAGAGCCTGATCCGCCGTTCGGGGGCGGCCGCGCCGCTGCTCGATGCCGTCAAAGGCCGCACCGCGGGCGAGGCGGTCCGTTCCGTGATCGACCAGCTGATGGCGGCGCCTCCGGCCGCTCCTGCCGCCGCGCCGGCTGCGGCTCCCGCGCCGACCAAATAAAGCACGGGCAGGCTTTTTTCTGGATCATGCTCTATGATTCCCGCGCACGAATCAGCGCGGGTTTGCCGCCCGCGACGGGCGCAAGATGCTCAACCGTCTCACTCGCACTCTGGTCAAGGTGCTGGTCGCTTCGCTGATCGTCGGCACGATCCTGGCGCATTTCGGCATTTCCACCGGTGAGCTGATGAAGACCGCGGGACTGTCGCCCGAGCGCCTCGAGGAATTGGCCCGCGAAGGCTTTGCCTGGGCGCTGCCCAACCTGCTGCTCGGCTCGCTGGTGATCGTGCCGGTGTGGTTTTTGTTTTATTTGTTCCGGCCGCCGGGAGAGAGCAGGGATTGATCCCGCGGCTTTTTATTGCGGCCGTGTCGGTGTTCCTCTCACCACATTGACCTTGGCCAGCAGCGAGGCGGCGATGACGGCAACGCCGACGACGCCGATCATGATGCTGCAGACCGCGTTCATCTCCGGCTTCACGCCGAGACGAACCTCGGAATAAATGCGGATCGGCAGCGTCGTCGCGCCCGGCCCGGTGGTGAAGCTCGCGATTACCAGATCGTCGAGCGACAGCGCGAAGGCGAGCATCCAGCCGGCGGCAATGGCCGGCAGGATCAGCGGCAAGGTCACGGCGCGGAACGTCTCGAGCGGCGAGGCGCCGAGATCCATCGCCGCCTCTTCGAGGTTCATATCGAAATCGACGAGGCGAGCCTGCACGATCACGGTGACGAAACACATCGCCATGGTGGTATGCGCGATCGCAACGGTCCAGAAGCCGCGATCGACCGCGACGGCGACGAACAACAGCAGCATGGACAGGCCGGTGATGACTTCCGGCATGACCAGCGGCGCGTAAATCATCGACGCAAACAGCAACCGGCCGCGGAACCGGCCGAAACGCACCAATGCCACCGCGGCAAGCGTGCCGAGAATCGTTGCCGCGGTCGCCGAGACCAGCGCAAGGCGGATGCTGATGAAGGCGGAATCGAGCAGCGGCGCGTCGTTGATCAACTCGGCATACCAGCGTGTCGACCAGCCGCCCCAGACCGCGACCAGCCGCGAGTCGTTGAACGAGTAGATCACCAGGATCGCGATCGGCAGATAAAGAAAAGTGAGGCCGAGCACGATCGCGGCGAGATTGAATGCGGAGATTTTGCGCATGGTCAGCTGCGCTCCACGGTCGCGCATCGTCTGGTGCTGGAAAATGACGATCGGCGTCACCAACAGGCCTACCAGCGCGACGGCAACGGCCGCGGCAGCCGGCCAATCCTTGTTGCCGAAAAATTCCGTCCAGATCGTTTGCCCGATCATTGGCGCCTGCGAGCCGCCGAGCAGATCGGGAATGACGAATTCGCCGACCGCGGGAATGAAACACAGCAGCGCCCCGGCCAGCACGCCCGGCGCCGACAGCGGCAACGTCACCTCCCAGAAGATCTTGCTGCGCGGGCAGCCGAGATCGGCCGCCGCTTCGAGCAGCGACTCGTCCAATTTCTCGAGCGTCGCATAGAGCGGCAGCACCATAAACGGCAGATAGGAGTAGACGATGCCGATATAGATGGCGGTGTCGGTTGCGAGCCACACCGGCGGTGAGCTGACGACATGCAGCGCCATGAGTAGCTGATTGAGCGGGCCGTCGTGCTGCAGAATATTCATCCAGGCATAGATGCGGATCAGGAACGCGGTCCAGAACGGCAGCATGACCAGCGTCATCAGCACCGCCTGGACGCGGCGCGGCGTCCGCGTGATGCCGTAGGCGATCGGGTAGCCGATGACGAGCAGGAGCAGCGTGGAGAACGCGGCGATTTCCACGCTCTTCACAAAAGACAAAAGATAAAGCGGATCGGAGCCGATGAGGGCGTAGTTGTCGAACGACAGCGCGCCGAAGAACGCCGTAATGGCATGCCAGCCGGCCAGGAGATCAAGAAGCGGCGTGTAGGGCGGTTGCGCCAGCACCGGCTGCGACAGGCTGATCCGCAGCACGATCAGGAACGGTACGAGGAAAAACACAACGAGCCAGGCGTAGGGGATCCTGACGACGAGTTTTTCCGCAAAAGATCGTTTCGGGCTCATGGCGTCCGCCGCGACTTCATTTGGTCAGCACGATTGCGGCTTCGGGTGAAAAGCTCATCCATGCGCGCTCGTCCCAATCGATCGGGTGCTCGGCGACGTGGCCGGTATTGGCGATCGCTGCGGTCATGACCGTGCCGTCGGCGAGGCGCAATTTGTAGATGGTCAGCTCGCCGAGATAGCCGATATCGACAATGGTTCCGGCGGCGCAGTTTTCGGGCGGTGGTTGCTGCTGCGGCGGCGGCGGTTCGAGCGCAATGCGCGTCTTTTCCGGCCGCACCGCGAGCCAAACCGTCGCGCCCGGCTTGGCATCGATCTTTGCGGCCACGCGCAGCGTGCCGGCGGGCGTGCCTTCGACGCTTAAGCCGTCTTCGCCGACGCGGCCTTCGAAGACATTGACGTCGCCGACGAAGTCAGCGACCCAGCGCGAATTCGGCTGCTCATAGATTTCAGCCGGCCGCGCCACCTGCCGCAGCCAGCCGCGATCCATCACGCCGATACGGTCGGCGACGATCATGGCCTCGCTCTGGTCATGGGTCACGATGACGAAGGTGAGTCCGAGCTTCCGTTGCAAATCCATCAGCTCGAAACGGGTCTGGTCGCGCAGTTTTTTGTCGAGCGCCGCCAGCGGCTCGTCGAGCAGCAGCACGCGCGGACGCTTCACCAAAGCGCGCGCCAGCGCCACGCGCTGGCGCTGGCCGCCGGACAGCTCATGCGGCTTGCGCCGGCCAAAACTTTCGAGCTTCACCATGGCCAGCATGTCGGCGACGCGTTGCGCGATCTCGGTTTTGGGCAGGCCTTCCTGCTTGAGGCCGAACGCCACATTGGCCTCGACATTGAGGTGCGGGAACAGCGCGTAGTTCTGGAACATCATGTTGACCGGGCGGCGGTAGGGCGGCACGGCCGCAAGATCGACGCCGTCGAGCAGGATGCGGCCGGAATCCGGCCGCTCGAAGCCGGCGATCAGGCGCAACAGCGTGGTCTTGCCGCAGCCGTACGGGCCGAGGAGCGCAAAGAACTCGCCCTGATAGATGTCGAGGGAAAGCTGATCGACCGCCGCGCTGCCGCCGAAGCGCTTGCTCAAATCCTCAATGCGCAGCAGCGGGCGCTCGGTCGGATCCGCCCACGGCGCAAAACCACGTTTCGATCGGACGGTTGGCATCATACTCTAGCGGCAACAGCGCATTTGGATGGCGCCGCATTAGGCTAGAGCATTTTTCCGTTGACTGGAAATGACCGGGCGGCTTGGCCCGGTGGCGATCAATCGACCATCGCAACGGCCGGCGTCTCGATGATGGGCGCATCGTCGAGGTTTTCGGTCATCATCTTGCGCGGCTCCGGGCCGTAATAATCGCCGAGCTGCACCACCGGCCGCGGCTGCATCATGATGGAGACCAGGCGGTCGTATAGCGCCTTCGCCGAAACCGGCTTGATCAGGTATTCATGGACGCCGAGCCGCACCGCCTCGACGACCCTCCAGCGCTCGCCGTGGCCGCTGAGCATGATGATCGGCACGTCGGGCATCGGAAATACGCCGGGCGAGCGGACGATGCGGACCAGCTCGGCGCCGCTCAACAGCGGCATTTCCCAATCCAGGATCACCACGTCGGGGGCGACGCTGCGGATGGCGTCAAGGGCTGCGATGCCGTCATTGGCCTCGTAGATGTCCTTGATGCCGCAATTGACCAGCAAGTTGCGGATCATCTTGCGCATGTACTGGTTGTCGTCGACCACCAGCACCGCCAGCGATTGGATCTGATCGGCGATGTGTGTCTTCGAGGCGTTCGCTGTCATGGGTTTGCGTGCCGGATAGCGGATCAGACGAATACGACGTCGTCGAGCACCGGATCGGTCTCCGGCTTGTAGCTCGACATTTTGCGCGGCGCGGGGACGTAGCGGTCGCCCTTCTTCACCATCTCGCGCGGCTTGGCGAGGATGGAGACCAAGCGCGCCAGCAGCGCCGTCGAGGACACCGGCTTAAGGAGAAATTCGTTGACACCGAGCCGCACCGCCTCGACCACCCGCGAACGTTCGCCATGGGCGGTGAGCATGATGATCGGCACGTCGGGGTAGGGGAAGCGGCCGGGCGCGCGCACGTGGCGCACGAATTCCGGACCGTTGGGGCTCGGCATCGACCAATCGAGAATGACCACGTCGGGCGCCCAACGGGAGATGGCTTCAAGGCCGCTGCGGCCGTCATTGGCGTCGTAGATGGTCTTGACGCCGATCACTTGCAGGAGCGACCGCGTCACCTTGCGCATGGTCGCCTCGTCATCGACGATGAGCACCTTCAGCGCTTCGAGCTGCTGCGTAAACTGGTGGCTGGCGACCGGCTGCATGAGATCCCTGCAATGCGTCGGCGATGAATTCCTCGCGAGCGAAACTGATCACAATTTCATAATTTTGGCGTGAAATGGATCGCTAAAATTCTATCGATCAGTCGCTGCCGGTCTTGCGGGCGCGGATCGGCCGGCCTTCGAGGCCGGCGTCACGCACTTCGGCATAAGGCCCGATCGGCCGCATGGTGAACGAAGACTCAACGCTGGTGTAGTCGTGATAGCCGAGGCGGGCGAGCGGGCGGATTTTCACCACGTCGAGCTTGCCCTCGGGCGTCAGCGCATCGTCGCGGATATGCACGCCGACGACGCGGCCGATGACGACGTGATGGACGCCGTCGAGCGTGCGCGCCGGCAATGCGGTCGAAGAATGGAATTTGCACTCCAGATGCACCGGCGATGCCGCGACCCGCGGCGGCTTGACGATGCGCGAGCCGATCATTTCGAGACCCGCCAAAGCCGCTTCGTCGACCTCCGGGGGCACGAATTGTGAGGTGATATTGACCGCTTCACGCAACGCATAAGTCGCCATGTTGATGACGAACTCGCCGGTGTCGGTGGCGTTCTTGACCGAGTCCTTGCGCCGGCCGCTTTCGGGAAACGAGTTGGCCGAGAACATCACATAAGGCGGATCGTAAGCGAGATTGTTGAACTGGCTGAACGGCGCCAGGTTGACGATGCCGTCACGGCTGATGGTCGAGACCCAGCCGATCGGCCGCGGCACCACGATCGATTTATAGGGATTGAACGGCAGGCCGTGGTCGTCTTTGTCCGGCTCATAGAACATCGCGCGCTTCCTCTTTGAGTGCAGAATATACTCAACCCGCCGCCATGAAACGATCGAGCATCATGCGCTGGGCGTCGTTAAAGCGCAGGCCCAGTTTCGAGCGGCGCCACAGCACGTCGTCGGCGGTCCGTGCCCATTCCTTGTCCATCAGGTAGTGCACTTCGACGGCGGTGAGGTCGGCGCCGAAGCGCAGGCCGAGATCGGCCGGCTCCTTCACGGTCTTGAGCACGACGTCGACGCGCGTGCCATAGGCAGAGGTGAGGCGGCGCACATGCTCGGCACTGAGGAACGGCCAAGTCCGCTGCGTGCGCGCTACCAGGGTTTCGAGTCCGTCATAGACGAAATCGCCGCCCGGCAACGGGCTGTCCGCGGTCCACGGCCGCGTGCGCGGGAAGAAATGCGCAAGCTTCGCCATGGCCTCTTCGGCTAGCCGCCGGTAGGTCGTGATCTTGCCGCCATAGACCGTGAGCAGCGGCGCTTCGCCGGGGCGCTCGTCGAGGCTCAACACATATTCGCGGCCGATATCCTGCGATTTTCCGGCGCCATCATCATAGAGCGAGCGCACGCCGGCATACGCCCAGACCACGTCGGCGGCGCTAAGCGCTTTGCGGAAATATTCGTTCACGACGCCGCACAGATAGTCGATCTCGGCGCCGGTCGGCAGCACGGCCGCGGGATCGCCGACGAAGGTCTGGTCGGTGGTGCCGATCAGCGTGAAATCGTGCTGGAACGGGATGGTGAACACGACGCGGCCGTCGGCGGCCTGCAGGATATAGGCGCGGTCGTGGTCGTAGAGCCGGCGCACCACAATATGGCTGCCCTTGTCGAGGCGCAGATGCGGCTTTTGCTGTTGCCGCAGCACGGTCTCGGCCAGCGTCTCGACCCAGGCGCCCGCGGCATTGACCAGTACCCGCGCCGTCACCTCTTCGCGCCGGCCGCGCGCATTGAGGATGAGCCGCCAGGCGTCGCCGCGCTCGGCACGCACGGCGCGCGTCCGCGTGCGGATGGTAGCGCCGCGTTCAGCGGCGTCCACCGCGTTGAGGACGACGAGGCGGGCGTCGTCGGCAAAGCAATCGGAATATTCGAAAGCGTGATGGAAGCTGCGCCGCAGCGGCGCGCCGGCGGTGTCGGTCAAAAGATCGAGCTCCCGCGTGCCGGGCAAAATCCGGCGCCAGCCGATCCAGTCGTAGATCAGGAGGCCGAGGCGCAGCACGAGTGCCGAGCGCCGCGCCTCGTTCACCGGCAGCACGAAGCGCAGCGGCCGGATCAGGTGCGGCGCCGCGCGCAGCAGCACCTCGCGCTCTTTCAGCGCGGTGCGCACCAGGCCGAATTCGTAATGCTCGAGATAGCGCAAGCCGCCGTGAATCAACTTCGATGACGCCGACGACGTGGCGGACGCCAAATCGTTCTGCTCGACCAGCACGACCCGCAAGCCACGGCCGGCGGCATCGCGCGCGATGCCGGTGCCATTGATGCCGCCGCCGATGACCGCGAGATCGAAGTCAGCCACTGCGTCCCCCTCGCGCCGATGATAGAGATTTCTTGCCGGCCCCGCTTGCGTGGAATGGCGGATCAGCGATGATGGGGCATGGATTTCAGTGGTCGGCATATCGTCGTCACCGGCGGCGCCGGCGCGCTTGGCGCCGCGGTCGTCGAAGCGCTGATCGGCGCTGGCGCAACCTGCCATGTGCCGTGCTTCAACGAGGCTGAGGCCCAGCGCTTTCGGTTGCGCGATCACAAGGGCGTCGTCGTCACGGTGGCCGGCAACCTGGCCGACGAGGCGGTTGTAACGCGCTTTTATCAGGACATCGCGCCGCTCTGGGCCTCGATCCACATTGCCGGCGGCTTTGCGGCGGCGCCGTTGCGTGAAACCACGGCTGCGATGCTGCACCAGCAGATCGACATGAATTTCGTCAGCTGCGCGCTGTGCTGCGGCGCTGCCGTGCGCGCCATGGCTGGAGGCGGCCGCATCGTCAATGTCTCGGCCCGCGCCGGCCTTGAATGGCGCAGTGGCGCCGGCATGGTGGCCTATACGGCGAGCAAGGCGGCGGTGGCGGCGCTGACCGCGGCGCTGGCCGAGGAAGTCGCCAAGGACGGCATTTTGGTCAACGCGGTGGCGCCCTCGATCATGGACACGGCGGCCAATCGGGCGGCCATGCCTAAAGCCGATTACGCGCTATGGCCGAAGGTCGAAGAGGTCGCGGCGACGATCGTATTTTTGGCCTCGCCGGAGAACCGCGTCACCCGCGGCGCTATCGTGTCGGTGTACGGAAAATCCTAATAACCCGGCCATAATCCCGGCGTCGCCAATTCGACGAGATGATTGTCGGGATCGCGGAAATAAATGCTGACGCCGCCGCGCGGCCACTTGGTGCGGCCTTCGATCGCGACTTTGGCTTCGGCAAGTTCCTTTTCCCAGGCCGTAAGCTCATCAGCGCCGATCGAGAACGCGATGTGCACCGGTCCGCTGCCGTCATGTGGCGGGATCGTGCCGCCGGGCATGTGCACGGTTTCGAGCGAATGGCCGCGCAGGAACAATAGCAGCAAGCCGCGGCCGCCGACGTCGTAGGCGCACAGCCGTTGATCGCGATAAACGCTGTTGAGCCCGAGCACCTGTTCGTAAAACGTGCAGGCGCGCTCGAAGCTGTCGACGTAGAGCACGGTTTCCAGAATGCCGTGCAGGTTGGGCACGGTCAGCCCGAAACCGGCACGACTTCGCGCACGGGCGAATGAACGAGTCGCGTCACGGCGTTTGCGGCGACGACGGCGTGCTGTTGCGCATAGGCCTCGTGGTTTTTCTCGATGTAACCAAGATCGTAGAGGTAATTCACCATCAGGCCGTAGGACTGCGCCAGCGCGCGCTCCGAGGTGTCGCCCGGCCAGTTGAGCCGCTCCAGCCGCGCGCCGTTGCCGAGATGGAAGCGCGCCACCGAATTCGAGCGGCAGTCCGCGGCGGTTGCGGCCACGCACATAATACCAGGCTGCGGCGCGCAACAGCGGCTCGCGCACCCGCTCGGCGATCTCCGGCACGCGCCAGCAGTTGACGTCGTCGAGCGCGGCCAGCACCTCGCGATCGTCCTCGTCGAGCGCGATCGAAGCCGCATTGGCGCGCTCGCGCTTGAGCCATTCGGCGAAATTCGGCGCCGGCGATAAGGTGACGAAGCTCGCGACTCTGCCGAACTCGCGCGACAGTTCCTCGACCACCTGCTTGATCAGAAAATGCCCAAAACTCACCCCGGCGAGGCCACGCTGACAATTGGTGATCGAATAGAACACCGCGGTGGTCGCCCGCTCCGGGTCGAGTTCATCGCGCTTGCCGGCCAGGATCGGTGCGATCGCCGCCGGCGTCTCGCGGGTCAGCGCTACTTCGACGAAAATCAGCGGCTCATCGACCAGCGCCGGATGGAAAAACGCGTAGCAGCGCCGGTCCGGCGGATCGATGCGGCGGCGCAGATCGTCCCAGTCGCGGATCTCGTGCACCGCTTCGTAGCGGATGATCTTTTCGAGCACGATCGCCGGCGACGACCAGTCGATGCGGCGCAGCACCAAAAAGCCGCGGTTGAACCACGACGAGAACAAATGGACGAAATCGTTGTCGATGACGCCGAGATCGTCGCGGTGATCCATGGCGTCGATCAACTCTTCGCGCATGCGCACCAGCGCCGCGGTGCCGCGGGGCGCGAGATTGAGCCGGCGGAATAGCTCGAGCCGGCGCGGCTCGCTGGCGTGGTGCAGCTCGGCCGCGGTTTCATCCGACGGCGCTTGCTGCCAGTTGTTGATTGCCTTCTCGATGCGGGCGCGGTCGGAGCCGAAGGTGGTGGCGAGCGCCTCGAAAAACGCGATGCGCGGCCCGATCGTCAAATCCTCGTAGCGGCCGAGGATGTCGCTGGCCAGCGCCACGCCCGAGGCCTCGCCGCGGCCCGACAACAGCGCCTCGCACAGCTCCAACAGGCCGGCCGAGCGCTCGCGCGACGGCTCGCGGCGCTGGATCAGGGCACGGCCGCGGTCGGCGATGCTCTGCAACATTTCGCTGAAAAAGGTCGTGTTCACCGAATTCTTCCCATCCGCCCGGCCCGGGTTAGCTAATGGTCGCCGGCGGCAATGACAAGTTGGCGGCGCGGCGCATTGTAAACAGGCCGAGTTAACGCCGGCCGGTCCGTGAAAGACGTATCTGAGGCCCAGAAAGCGGCCTTGATCGCATGGCTACCGGTGGTTCGCGTTGATGATCTTGTCAAGGACGGCGCCATTAGCGCGGTTACGCGCGTCTTCGACGCGCTACGGCGCCGCCGCCTTCGGCGATCTTCGATCCTTGACAAGATCATCAACGCGAACAAGACGCTGTCCATGCGATCAAGGCCGCCATCCCGATCGGCGAATGCGCACATCACACCGCCTGGACAAATTCGCGCCACTGCGCCACTTAAAACGCCGTGCGGCGCATGGCCGCGCGAGGTCGGGAGCGTTTCATGCCGGGTCCGTTGGCTGGTTTGCGCGTGCTGGAGCTTGCCCGGATTCTGGCCGGTCCTTGGGCCGGCCAATTGCTCGCCGATCTCGGCGCCGACGTCATCAAGGTCGAGCGCGCCGGCTCGGGCGACGACACCCGCGCCTGGGGGCCGCCCTTCGTCGAGGCGGCCGACGGCGGCCATCTCAGCGCCGCTTATTTTCACTGCACAAATCGCGGCAAGCGCTCGGTCGAAGCCGATTTCACCACGCCCGAGGGCCAGCGCATCGTCAAGAAACTGGTGGCGCGCTCCGACGTGCTCATCGAGAATTTCAAGGTCGGCGGCTTGAAGAAATTCGGCCTCGATTACGCCAGCCTCGCGGCGGACAATCCTCGCCTGATCTATTGCTCGGTGACTGGTTTCGGCCAGACCGGGCCGTCGGCGGCGCGCGCCGGCTACGATCTCATGGCGCAGGGCATCGGCGGCATCATGGGCATGACCGGCGAGCCCGACGGTCCGCCGATGCGGGTCGGCGTGCCGACGGCCGACGTCTTCTCCGGCGTCTATTCGGCGGTCGGCATTCTGGCGGCGCTGGCGCGGCGGGAAAAAACCGGCAAGGGCGGCTATGTCGATTGCGCGCTGGTCGATTCCACGGTCGGCACGCTGGCGTTCCAGGCGCTTAATTATCTGGTCTCGGACGAAATCCCCAAGCGCATCGGCAATGCCCATCCCAACCTGGTGCCGTATCAGGAATTTCCGGTCGCCGACGGCCGCGTCATCATCGCCACCGGCAACGACGCGCAATTCGTCAAGCTGTGCGGCATTCTGGGCGATCCGCAACTCGCCACGGTGCCCGCCTACAAGGACAACAAAGGCCGGCTTGCGCATCGCGCCGAACTGGTCGGCAAGCTTTGCGCACTCACCGCGCGCATGACGCGCGAAGAGATCTTGGACAAGCTCGAAGCCGCCGGCATTCCCGCCGGCCCGATCAACGATCTGCAACAAGTGTTCGCCGATCCGCAGGTCATCCATCGCGGCATGCGGCTCGAACTGAAAAACCCCGCCGCCAAAGGCGGCACCAGCCCCGGCATCCGGACCCCCATCGTGCTCGACGGCACGCCAATGGCGTCGGACCGCCCAGCGCCGCGGCTCGGCGAGCACACGGAAGAAATTCTCAAAGAGATCGGCGAGGGCTAACTCCATCCGCCCCCGCTATCGCGGGGGCGGAAAGTGGCGGCGCTCTCGCGACGCGTCGCAGTCTGCGAAATCGATTGGCAAAATGATTTGACGTTTTCTCTATTCGCTTCGCTCTATTCGCTGTTCCCTATTCCGTTCTCACAATTCGTAATCTCTTCCCTCAAAAAGAAGGGGAGGCGGCAGTTGACATCCAAGAGGAGCACCTCAGACACATGGCTGAGGGCTATTCCAAAATATCTGGAGTTCGCCAGCTTCAACACAAGTCGGCGTGGAAAAGAACATTCCGAGAAATTGAGCGGCTTGAGAGTGCCGGGATCGACACGTCGAAAATTAAGCGGCCGGGAGTATATTACCCAAAAAGCGCACCTCTACTTTTGCACATGATTGGAGCGGTGAGACGGTTATTTCGGTCGTCCTAGGGGCCTCGGCACGAGCCGCTTTGTTCCTAAATTGCTTCCTGTCGAGCATCAACGATCGCGTGATTGCAATCTGCGGGCGGGCGCTTACGAGCGATTGGTTTTGTGTTCGACGAGGACAAGATCGACGCCGCGACGTATGAGCTTGTCGATGGTGGTATCGCTCGTCTCCGGAATAAACTGCGTCCCGATCAGCTAATCACGCGATCGCCTCGCCGCGCGACGCCCCTCCTTCCGGCCGTTGTGACCCGGTTCGTCCAGCCGGCGCGTGAATATTTGCGCAAGGCTTCTGGATGAGGATGGTGGTAGACATTGCGGGTGCCATAGGAAATGAAAAGCTTGCTGTTGGCATTCCTCGGTGCAGGCATCAACTCCACACCTGTCTCGAATCGAGCGCCATGATGGGTTGCGACAAGGTGGTCTACACGTCGCGCGTGGGCATGCCTAAGATAGCTATAGTCCGCATCCCCTGTAACCAGCACGCGGCGACCGCCGCCGAGCGCGACAAGAGCAGTCAGACCTGTGTCGTTAAGATCGCCTGAGGGACCCTGGCTTTGTGACACTTCGCCGAATCCAAACCGGCGTCGCGCGCTTGTCGGCCACACGAGTAGATTGCCTTTTGCCGCGAGTTTCCGTGCCAAACGTGCGGCGCCTGGCCCCAATATCCGTCGGCTGTAAGTTGGGCGTGCCATGTCGGCGAGCCGATGCCGCTGGGCTCTATCTGAAGATAAAACCAATTGCCTGGCTCCGGCAATGCGCCCGCGAACGCACGGAACCGCTGGGGAGTTGTCACAACGCGTAGAAGTGCGAACGGCTTGGTTTCGTCACCTCGAAATTCCTCAAGGAGCTGATCCCCGGCGCCATCGACATAATCAGCATCGATGCAATCAAATTCAAAGGACGCGCGGCGATGCGGACTCGTGCTTAGAGCGTCTACCCGCGAGACGCGCGCGTACAACCCTCGGCGGGGGAAATCTCCTTTGGAAAAGGAAAAGTGGAAGCTCGCCTCCCGCTATCGAATGTTCACGCTCATTGGCTACAACCATTACACGACGGGGCGCTCGATGCAACCGACAAGCTTAATGGTGCTCGGCCTGCCAAGTCGCTGGCGTGGAATGAAGCTCATCAGGCGCGTAGGCTGGTTAGAGCGACGCGAAACCCATCATCTTTTGGGCCCGCGGCGACTTTCGTTTGCTCTACCCACCCAAAAAGTTACGCCCTCGTCAGCCGCCGCCGGTTGGCCCGCACGCGTTTCTTGTAAACGCCTAAAACTTTCTTGGCGACACGATGGCTCTTGCCTCCTTTGATGACGGCGGTGGCCGCGACGGCCTGCGCCTCGCCGAGCGCCTCAACTTTCTCGGTCACCATGCGGCGCGCTTCGGTTTGACTGTGCGCGGGTTGCGTCGCCATGCGCATGACGCGAAGCGCCATGACGCCTTGCGCTTCCCAGCCCAGTTTGGCGGTTTGCATCGATAGCGCAAACCAATCATTCCACATCTGCATTGGATTCGACATCTGCTTTTCCTGAAACGCCCGGTACCTGCGCGAGCTGCATCTACGGGAGAACGGCCGCATCGACGTCTTGTTCCGACGGCAGCGGTGGGAAAAGCCGGCCGGATGTCACGCGGCAGCGCGCGCGTCGGGAATGCGCAGCATGAACTCGGTGCCCGGCGTGTGCCGGCGGATCTGCAAATCCGCTTTCACCTGGGACGACAGCGCCGTCACCAGGCGCATTCCTAATCGCTTGCCTGATTTAATATCGAAATCCGCCGGCAGCCCAATTCCTTGATCGCGGACCGAGATGGCGATGCCGCCGTTGGATCGTGAAACCTCGACCCACACCTCGCAGGCGCTGTCGGGATAAGCGTATTTGGCGCTATTCGTGATCAGCTCGTTGACCAGGAGCGCGACGGGAATTGCGGTATCGGTGGCGCAATTGATCTCCGGCGCGGCGGAAAAGTCGATCCGGCAGCGCGGCATCGCCTTGCCGAGATCGCCGCAGATGTCGCCCAGATAGGCGCCAAGATCGACCGTGTCGATTTTCTCGCTGCTGTAGAGGCGCTGGTGTGCGCGCGCGACCGCGGCGATGCGGCTCGATGCATCGCGCAGCGCGTGCTGGACTTCCGGGTTTTGGCTCGTCGTGGTCTGAAGATGCAGCATGCTGGAAACGATTTGCAGACTGTTATTGATCCGGTGATTGACCTCTTTCGCCAACAGCTGATGACGCTCGAGGGCGGCGGTGAGCGACCGCTCCGCGCGTTGCCGGTAAATGGCCATGCCCAGAATGTTCGCCGCGCCTTGCAAGAAGGATATGTCGTTGGCGGAGAACTCGCCCTCGGAGCGGCTGTCGACTTCGAGGACGCCAAAAGGCTCGCCGTCGCCCTGGAGGATCACATTCATGGCGCGGCGGATGCCATGCTCCAGCAGCAATTCCGGCGTGCGGAAGCGCTCTTCGTTTTCGAGATGATTGGAAATGACCGCCTTGCCGGTGCGCAAGGCATAGCCGGCGGGCGACGCCACGTCGGCGCCGACCGTCGCGGTTCCAACGACTCCCGGGTCCCAACCGATGCCGGCGCGCACCAGGAAACGGGCCTCGGATGGCATGAATTCCAAAACCTTGGCGAATTCAGCATTCAGGCCTTCGGCCGTCAGCCGGGCGGTCAAATCGAGTAATTCCGGAAAAGGCGTGCCTTGCAGAGCCTTGACGCCAAGTTCCGCCAAAATCTCCTGCTGCCGAACCCGCTGGCGCAGCGTTGCAGCCGTCAATTCCTCGGCAGGCTGCCCATCCGGGGACGGTTCCGCCACAAACTCGGAGGTTTTGGGATGGAAAGAGACGATGCCAGCCATTGTCCTACTTTCAAGAGTAAGAGCGGTCGGACCGGCTGACCCAGCCAGCGTGGGCACTCATGAGAGTGTTGCGCGTGGACGCATTCGCTGCGTGGGCGTCATGTATTCACCGAAGGCTTAGATTTAAAGGTGAATGGTGCGACTGCGACGAAGTCGCGCCGCACCGGGCAAGATTTGGCGCATCAGAACGCCCAGGCCCGCAATGCGTCCTTGATCTCGCCTGGGTCGTACGGTTTGGCAAAGAAGCGGCCGCCCTCCGGAAGTTCCCGCTCCGCTATCGTTTCACGCCCCGACGTCACGATGATCTTGATCGGCGGCCACCGGTTGCGGACCGCGTGGGCGAGCTTGAGACCATCCATCGAGCCGGGCATGTGCAGGTCGGTGAAGACCACGCGGATGTCGCTACGGCTCTCCAGGATGCGTATGGCTTCGTCGGCGTTGGCAGCTTCGATCACCTCGAAGCCCGCATTTTCGACGGTTTCGACGGCGCATAACCGGACCAGCGGCTCATCTTCAACGATGAGGACGGCCGGAGTTTTCGCACGGGATCCCGGTACCATTCGTTGCCCCTAATGCCTTTTACACAACGCCTGAGAGGCACTCATCAGTTCAAGCCAACGTTTCGGCTCTGCAGCCGTTCCATGGAGTTGTGGCGATAGGGTATATCCATCACCCCGCCTTTCGCCTCCCGCTCCAGCAACCGAAAAAGCCCATGGCCCGCATCTCTTACATCGAAGAAAACGATCACCCCGAACTCGCCGACCTGATCGGCAAAATCCGCGCCGGCCGGCGTGGGGCGCTGATCAATGTCTATAAGCTCCTGCTGCATTCGCCGTCGCTCGCCGCCATCTGGCTCGACTTCGTCAGCGCGGCGCGGTTCAAGGTCGATCTCGAGGGGCGGCTGCGCGAGATCGTCATCGTCCGCGTCGCCCATCTCAACCGCACCGCTTACGTGTTCAACCAGCACGTGCCGCAGCTCTCGGCGCCGGAAGGCTTGAACGATGCGGAATGCGACGCGCTGGCCGATTGGCGCAACGCGAAAACATTCAGCACGCGTGAGCGCGCGGCGCTCGCTTATACCGACGCCATGACCCGCGACATCGCCGTGTCGGATGAGGTGTTCGATGCGCTGCGCGCCCATTTCAACGAGCGGCAGATCGTCGAGCTAAGCGTGCTGATCGGGCTCTACAACATGCACACCCGCGTGTTCACGGCGCTCGGCATCGATCCCGAGCCGCATCACAAATGAAGAGCGTTTGGAATCAGCCGACCGCCGGCTGCGGCTTTGGCGCCTCGGCGCGGTGCGCCTCGCGTAGCGCGCGGTCCAGCGCAGCAAGGTCGTAGGGTTTTTGCAGCACGGCGAAACCCTGGCGCACGGCGTCTTGCGCGCTCGAACTGTAGCCCGTGGTCAAGAGCACGACGATGTGCGGAAACCTCCGGCGGATGGCGTCGGCGAGTTCGAGGCCGTTCATGCCGCCGGGCATCAAAATGTCGGAGAACACGACGTCGATGTCGCCTTCGCGTTCGACGAGATCGAGGCCGGCTTGCGCGCTCGCCGCCCCCCGGACCGTGTAGCCCAGCTCTTCGAAATAGGCTTTGCCGACGTCGGCGACGTCCGCATTGTCTTCGACCAGCAGCACGGTGCCGGCGTGTTTCTTCGTGGCCACGGTGGTGGATGGCTCTTGCGGCCGTGCCGGCGTCTCCCAAGTCCGCGGCAGAAACAGCGTGACGACGGTGCCACGCCGCGTCGAGCTGGCGATGGCCGCCGCGCCGCCGGACTGATGGGCGAAGCCGTAGACTTGGCTTAAGCCCAGCCCGGTGCCCTTGCCGACGTCCTTGGTGGTGAAGAACGGCTCGAACACCCGCGGCAGCACGTCGGCGGGAATACCCGATCCGGTGTCGGCGACGCGGATGACGACGAAGTCACCCGAAAGACCTTCCTCGCTGGCCTTGCCGCGCAGCACGACCGGCTTGGCGGTCAGCGTCAGCGTGCCGCCGGACGGCATGGCGTCGCGGGCATTGACGGCGAGATTGAGCAGCGCCAGTTCGAGTTCGCTCGGATCGACCTTCACGGCGCACGGCCGCCGCGGCACGCTGACTCGGATCTCGATGTCGCCGCGCAGCGAGCGGCTGAGCATCTCCTTGATCTCCGGCAGCCGCTCAGCGAGATCGATGACGCTCGGCTGCAAGGTCTGGCGGCGCGAGAATGTCAGCAATTGTCGCGTCAGGCTTTCGCCGCGCTGGGTCGCGGTGGTGATGGCGTCGAGCAGATGGATCTGCTTGTCGTCCTTGATGTGGCGGCGCAGCCGTTGCACGCTGCCCGAGACGATCATGAGCAGATTGTTGAAGTCGTGGGCGACGCCGCCGGTCAATTGGCCGATGGCCTGCAGCTGCTGCGCCTGGTGCAGCGCGCCTTCCGCCATTTCGCGGCGCTCGGCTTCATCGTGCAGGCGCTGGGTGCGGCGTAGCGCGAACCACAGCACGGCGAACAACAAGAGCGTCGCGGGCAACCCGAAGATCAAATGCGTGCCTATGGCCCTCAACCATTCGTGGTTGATCGCGGGGATGCTGGTGCCGGCCAGCGCATAGACCGGGTAGCCGGCAAGCTTGCGAAAGCCGATGCGCCGGGGCACGCCGTCGATCTCGGAGTTGACGGTGAACGTGTCGTGGGTGACGCCGTGGTCGATGGCCGAGCGCAGCCCGCTGGTCGGGCTCAATTTTTGCACGCGGTTGTTGCGGGCCGGATAGCGCGCCAGGATGGTGCCGTCGTCGCGGACCAGGGCATAGAAGCTGCCGCGCGTTTGGCCGATCAGCGTGTAGAAGTCTTCGAAATATTTCGGCCGCACTGCCACCGCGATCACGCCCTTGAACGTCTTGCTCGGAGAGTCGAGACGCCGGGACAGATCGAAGAAATCCCTGCCGACGCTCGCCAGGTTCGGCGTGCGCACGTCGCTCACATAGGTGCCGGCGTCCTTGTCGGTTTGTGCCCGGAAATAATCGCGGTCGGTGAAATTGACGTCGGTCTTGACGGATTTAAGCGTGCTGGAAGCGAGCGGCCGGCCGTCGCGGCCGATCAGGACGATGGCCTGCAACTGCGGCATCACGTCCGCGATCTGCGCGAGGCGCGGATGCAGGCGCGACTGCGCTGCACGAATTTCGTCGTCGGCCATGCCGCGCACGATCTCGTCGACCTCGGCAAAGGTGCGGTCGACGGTCTCGAACACTTTGAGCGCCTGTTCCTGCTGCACGTCGAGCGAACGCTCGATGCGCTCGTCGGCTGCGGCATGGATGTCGCGATAGCTGACCCACGACGCATAGCCGTAGAGCGCCGCCGGCAGCACCAGCGACGCAACCATCATCAGTTTCAGCAGTCGGACTGCCGATTCCCGTGCCGTGTTCATCGATTGCGAAGTGTGCGACCGTTACGCCCTGAGTTTTCCATATTTCTCGGGCGCAAACGAGGCAACGTGAGCCTGCGATAGTTGCAATTTCGTGACCGGTTCGTGACCGGAATGGCCAGGCGTCACCCTTGACTGAACGAAATCGGCCGCATTTGAACTGATTTGCTCTGGAATTTCAGAGCATGTCCTCTACACCACGGCTGTCGGCGCCAATGCCTCGATATCGGTGACCACGTCGATGACGGCGGGACGATTTGCCGCGAGCGCTTGCGCCAATGCCGCCGGGAATGCCGAGGGCGTTTCGACGCGGATGCCGAGCGCGCCCATGTCCTCGGCGAGGCGGGCGAAATTGACCTTGCTGAAGGTCCACAATTCGCGCGCCTTCGGCGTCTGCTGGCCGCCATAGACGCGGTCGAAACCGCGCTTGGACTGATTGCCGCCGCCATTGTTGTTGACCACGGTCACCGCGTTGATGTTCCAGCGCACCGCGGTTTCGATCTCGGCGATGTGATACCAAAAACCGGCGTCGCCGGTGAAGGTGACGACCGGCCGCTCCGGGGAGCCGCATTTGGCGCCCAGGCCGGCGGGAAACGCCCAACCCAGATGGCCGGCGCTGCGCATATAGCTCTGCCGCGGCGATTTCAGATCGAACATGCCGCCCATCCACATGCCGGCGTGCCCGGTATCGACCACGACGATGGCGTCGTCGGGCACGTGTTGCGTCAGCTCGCTGCACAGCCGTTCCGGCCGCATCGGCACCGCATCGGATTCGAGCGCTGATTTGTATTTCTGCCGCCACTCCGCGCAGAGACCTTGC
The DNA here is from genome assembly GCA_963821175.1 of uncultured Alphaproteobacteria bacterium. Lineage (GTDB taxonomy): Bacteria > Pseudomonadota > Alphaproteobacteria > Rhizobiales > Xanthobacteraceae > BOG-931. The sequence continues at coordinate 73,484 of CAWGCU010000011.1, read as the reverse complement.
GCCTGCGCCACCCAGCTCTTGCGTTTCGCCGCGCTGCCGCGATCGGCGATCGCCAACATGCGCGCAAGCGTCACCTTGGCGTCGCCGTTGACACCCGCCGCCAGCGGATAATTGCGGCCGAGCGCTTCCGGATCGATGTCGATCTGGATTGCCGGCGTGCCGATTTTCGGCACCGCCCAAAAGTGCGTGGTCATGCCGCCGGTTTCGCTGCCGATGAAGCAGACCAGATCGGCGGCGTTGACGACGCGGTTGGCGCTCTCGCGCGAATAGGTGCCGGCGACGCCGACCGAAAGCGGATGATTGCCGGGAATCGAGTCCTTGCCGTTGAGCGACGTCACAACCGGAATTTGCAACGCTTCCGCCAGCGCGACGAGCTCAAGCGCAGCGCCCGACGCGCGCACGCCGCCGCCGGCGACGATCACAGGACGGGCGGAATCTTGAAGAACTTTCAGCGCTGCGCGCACGCTGGCTTCATCAGGCTCCGGACGAAACGCCGGCACGCGGGAAAATTGCTGCTCGACCAGCGGCTCCATGTCGGCTTCCTCGGCATCGATCTGTCCTTCGTTGCCGCGAAATTGCAGATGCACAGGTCCGGGGCAGCCGGTCACCGCGGTGCGGAACGCTTGGCGCACCATGTCGGGGAATCGCGCCACGTCGTCGATCGTGGCATTGAACTTGGTCACCGGCTCGAACGCCGGCATGTCGTCGATCTCCTGATAGACTTTGCGGAATTTGGTCTTCGGCTCGCGGCCGCCGGTCATGGCGATCACGGGCGAATGGGCCAGCCACGCGTCGCGCAGGCCGGCGGCGAGATTGAGCGCGCCGATCACCTGCGCCATGCAAATGCCCGGTCTGCCCGAGGCGCGCGCGTAACCGTCCGCCATATAGGCGGCGGCCTTCTCGCCGTGCACATGCAGCCGCTTGATCTCGGTGCGCCGTTCCATCTCGGCATAGGTGGTGCGCAGCACGGCGGGCACATGAAAGACATGGGTGACGCCGTAGCCCTTGAGCATGTCGGCGAGGCATTGCGCCCCGGTCATTTTGCGGTTGTGGCCGATCTGCATGGGCGGTCGTTTCCTCGTGTTTCTGAAATACTTTGAAGGGTTGTTATTTGTCGAACACCGCGACCGCACGGATCGGCGAGCCGGTGCCCTCGCGCCATTTCAGCGGCAGGCCGATGAATTGGAATTCGCCTTGGCCGAGCAGCGCCTCGAGATTGCACAGGCTCTCGATATGGGTAAAGCCGAGCTCGAGGCAGGCTTTGTGCACCAGCGAATTCACTTTGCCCTCCGGCCCCGGCCGCATCGAGTTGATGCCGAAATGCACGATGCCTTGTTGCGCCAGCCACTCGGTCGCGGCGACATTGACGCCCGGATTGTCGGTCGCATAGGCCGCAGTCGGAAAGGTGCGTTCGTGATGGCCGGTGCACAGCAGCACGGTGCCCTTTTTTGGGATCGGCACGCCGGCTTGCTTAACCGCGGCCTCCAGATCGGCTGGCGTGATCTCGGCGCGCGGTTTGATGTGGCGCAGGTCGATGCAGATGCCTTGGACGATGCAGTTCTCCAGCGGGTATTCATTGATCGGCGTGCCGGTCTTGCCGAAATGCCGCGGCGCATCGATGTGGGTGCCGCCGTGGTCGGGCATGGAGAAGAACATCACGCTGTTGCCCTGGACGTTGCCGGACTCGGCGAACGCCTCCTCGTGGGTTTTCCAAATGCCGTGGATGATGGGCGGCTGCCCGGGATAAGACGGCGTGCGGTGATAAAGCTCCCGGCTCAAATCGACGATCCGCATTGCATTTCTCTCCCTTGCCGGCTCGGCTTTGGGCGAACACTATCCGGCTCGCAAGACCGCGACAACGCCACGCCGGAGCGCTCCATGAAAACCTCGACCGACCGCATTCTGACCACGCATACCGGCAGCCTGCCGCGGCCGAAGCCGTTGATCGACCTTGTTCTCCGCCGCGAGAAGGGCGAGGCGATCGCGGCGGACGCCTTCGAGGGCGAGGTGGTCAAAGCGGTTGACGATACCGTCGCGCAACAGGTCGCGGCCGGCATCGACGTGATCTCGGACGGCGAGATGAGCAAGCCGTCGTACACGACCTATATCCGCCACCGGGTCACCGGCATCGAACCCGATCCGCGCGCCGCCGAAAAAGGCCACGACATCATGATCGGCCGCGATCTGTTGGCGCATCCGGATTTCGGCCGGCGCGGCAATTTCAGCGCCGCGCCGTTTCCCGGTTGCGTCGGCGAATTGCGCTACAAGGACCGTTCCGCGCTCGACCGCGATCTTGCCCATCTCAAAGCTGCGGCAGCGAAATCCAAGCCGGCGGAGGTGTTCATGACCGCGCCGTCGCCGGGCATTCTGACGCGCTTCATCATCAACCTGCATTACCCGACCGAGGAGGCGTATGTCGCCGCGCTTGCCGACGTGCTCAAGGTCGAATACCGCGCCATCGTCGAAGCGGGTTTCGTGCTGCAGATCGATGCGCCCGACCTCGGCTCGGCGCGCAACAATCAATACCGCCATCTCAGCGACGACGAATTCCGCTCAAAAATCGCCGAGCGCAATATCGCGGCGCTTAACGCCGCGATCGAAGGCCTGCCCGCCGACCGCATGCGGCTGCATATCTGCTGGGGCAATTACGAGGGCCCGCACACCCACGATCTGCCGGTGACCAAGATCATCGACATTGCCTTCAAAGCACGCGTGCAGGCGTTCAGCATCGAGGCCGCCAATCCGCGCCACGACCACGAATGGGAAGACCTCAAGGCGATCAAAATCCCCGACGACAAGATCCTCATCCCCGGCGTCATCGACTCGACGACCAATTTTGTCGAGCACCCGCGGCTGGTCGCGCAGCGCATCGGCCGCTACGCGCAAGTGGTCGATCGCGAACGGCTGATCGCCGGCGTCGATTGCGGCTTTGGCACCGCGGTGCGCACCGAGCCGATGGTGGCGGATTCTATCGTCTGGGCAAAACTCGCCGCGCTCAGCGAAGGCGCCGCGATCGCCAGCAAAAAGCTGTGGGCGTGAGCCCCGTCAAGTAAAGATGTGGGATACGAACACGCCAATGGCGACGCCGGCGATCGCCGCGGCGACGCCGATCGACACCGTCTCGAACACCGTGCGGACGATGGCGCGGCCGCCGATCTTGGCGCGGCCGACGCCGAGCGCGACCAGCAGCAGCGTCGTGACGATCGCCGAGACCACGCGGCCTTGGGACACCGGCAGAAAGCCGAACGGCAGGATCGGGATGGCGGCGGCGAGAAAATCGGCGAGCAGCATCCACAGCGACCGCACCAGGGGGCTCTGCCGCGAATTGGAATTGCCCGGCATGGCCAGCGCCATGGCGAAGCCGCGCAGCGCTGCCGGCTGTGAATCGAGGAAGCTCTTGACGCTCGCTGCCTGATCGTTCGCCAGGCCGACGGCTTGCAGCCGTTGCGTCACCCCTTGGAGCACCGCGCCCGGGTCCTTCTGCAAATCGGACGCGATGCGCGACGCCATCACTTTGGTCTGATCTTCACCGGTCTCGGCATCGAGATAGGTCCCGGCCATCATCGACACCGCGGCAGCGACTGCGCCCGAAGCACCGGCGATCAGCACCGCCTTCTGATCGGAGGTGGTCGCAGCGACGCCGAACACCAGGCCGAAGATCGACACGGTGCCGTCCTCCATGCCGAACACGACTTCGCCGGCTGAGGCCTGTAGCGACGTTTTCAACCGTCCCCACAACGATGCTTTGCCCATGCCGTTGCCTTTCGCGAAATGAACTTTCAGGACCTGAACGTTCAGGAGATATCCCGGGCGACGTTCACTCCGCCTTGATGCCCGCAGTCTTGATCACTTTGCCCCACTTCTCGGTTTCGGCGGCGAGGAATTTGCCGAATTCGGCGGGCGTCATGATCATCGGCTCGGCGCCGAGGTCGGCATAGCGCGCCTTCATCGCGGGAGTGGTGAGCGCGTCATTGAGCGCGGTGTTGATCTTGTCGATGACGTCGGCCGGCGTGTTCGCGGGCGCGCCCAACGCGTCCCACACATAGGCCTCGTAGCCCGGCACGACTTCGTTCGCGGCCGGCACGTCGGGCAGTGTGTCCAGCCGCTTCGCGCTGGTCACTGCCAGCGCGCGGAGCTTGCCGGCTTTGATGAATTCGATCGACTGCGCCACTGGGCTGAACGAGGCCTGCACCTGCCCGGCCATCAGATCGGGCAGATAATTGGAGTGATACGCAATGTGCACGAGCTTGATTCCGGCCATGGAATTGAACAACTCGCCGGCCACATTGGTGGCGCTGCCGGCGCCGGCCGAGGCATAGTTGAGCTTGCCGGGATTAGCCTGGGCATAGGCGATGAATTCGGCAAGCGTCTTTACCGGCAGCGACGGCGTCACCTGCACGACGCTGGCCGAGCGCATCAGGCCGCCGACCGGCGCGAGATCGCGCAACAGATCGAAAGTGAGATGGCCCTCGTAGAGCGTGGCGTTGATGGCATTGGTCGCCGTCATCGTCAGCAGCGTGTAGCCGTCGGGCACAGCACGCACCACCATCTCGGTGGCGATATTGCTGTTGGCGCCCGGCCGGTTGTCGACGATGAATTGCTGGCCGAGCCGTTCCGACAGTCCTTGCGCGGCAAGGCGGGTGAAAATATCCGGCGCGATGCCGGCCGGATAGCCGACGAGGATGCGCACCGGACGCGTCGGATAAGTGTCCGCCCTGGCCATGCGCGACAGCACCGGAAGCGCGGCCGCGCCGGCCATGAGACGCAAGAATTTCCGGCGCTGCGGTTTCATTGCGGCTTCAATCCTGCGAACTTGACCACCTTGCCCCATTTCTCGGTTTCCTCGACGATGAATTTGCCGAACTCCGCGGGCGACATTGCCAATAGCGGCGCGCCGAATTCCGAAAGCCGTTCCTTGAATTTCGGATCGGCTTGAACGGCGCCGATCGCGGCCGCGAGCTTGTCGATAACATCCTTCGGCGTGTTCTTCGGCGCCACGACGCCGCTCCAGCCGCTGGCTTCAAAACCCGGGATGGTGTCGCCGATCGTCGGCACGTCCGGCAGCTCTGCCACGCGCGCCGCAGTGGTCACGCCGAGCGCGCGCAATTTGCCGGCCTTGATATGGCCGATGCTCGACGAAATGCCGCTGACGCCGGCCATGAGCTGGGCGCCGAGCAGGTCGGTCACCATCTGGCTCTCGCCCACATAGGGCACGTGTATGACATCGATGCCGGCCATCATCTTGAGCAATTCGACGCACAGATAAGGCGGCGTGCCGGCGGACGGCGAGCCGACGCTGAGCTTGCCGGCATTGGCTTTGGCATAGGTGACGAAGGCGGCGACGTTCTGCGCCTCGAACGAAGGGTTCACGACCAGCACCAGCGGGATGCGATTGATGGTACCGACCGGCGTGGTGTCGCGGGCGAAGTCGTAGGGCAGGTTGGGGAACAGCGTCGTGTTCACGGTATTCGACGCCGCGGCGAAGAACAGCGTGTAGCCGTCCGGCGTGGCGTTGACGACCGCCTCGGCGCCCAGATTGCCGCCGGCGCCGGGCTTATTTTCGACCACGACGGTTTGGCCGAGCGCATTGCCCAGCCATTGCGCGGCGATCCGCGCGGTGATGTCGACCTGGCCGCCGGCGGGAAAGCCGACGATGAGGCGGATCGGATGCGCCGGGTAAGTCTGGGCGCAGGCGATACGCGGCGCGAACAGTAGCGTCGCGGCGCTTGCGGCCAAGTGCAAAAAACTTCGACGCTTCATTGTTTCCCCCGGGCGTCGGCGCGGGCAACGCGCGTCCATGCCGATGGCTACACTATACTAGACGCGACGGGAGCAAGAGTTGGCAAAGAGGCGCACATGAATCTGCAAGCCACGCCGGAAAATCCGGCCTATCGCGCAAGCGCTCGACCGTACCAGGGTGTGTACTCATAAACCGAGTGACAAGTGGGGTCTTGGCGGCGCGTCCCAGAGCGACCGGTCAGCCGGTTCACCGGCATCCGCGCCTCGCTGCCGAAATCTAAGCGATTAAATCAATCCATTCCCTGCCAGACGATACCAATGAACTTGGCGCCGAGTTCTTGGTTGAACCGCCAGACCACTTTGTATTTGCTCTCCTGCGTGACGCGGTGACCGGAGAGCAGCAGCACGAATTCATCGGGGACGTCGAACCCGTCAATATGTAGCCGCACGCCGCCATCGGAAATGTCCATGACGACACACTCGCGCGGCAGCGCGCCGTTGCCGAATTGGATTCTCGCGACACGGTAGAGCGGGCGCCGCGGCTCCCGACGCCTCTCATCATGAGGCAGCAGCGCAAGCATGAACCCAGCTCCGTGTTGCGGCCTGCTTTTCGACAATCGGCAACAGCACCCTCTGTGGAGACATCTACCCGATGACCATTGCGCGCAGCCTAACGCGCGCGCTCGAATTTTCCTCGCATTTGCTTGAATTTGGCGCCGCTGTTTCGGTGAATGACGGATCGATCCAGTCGAGCGCGCTCTCGACCTGGCTCGATCCGGAGTTCTAGACACGGCGGCCGCGACCTGCTGCGATAGCAACCCCGCCTAGCCCAGAGGAGCTTCCCCGATGACCATCATCGATTCCCAGGTCCACGCCTATGAGGCCAACACGCCGAAGCGGCCCTGGCACACCGTGCCGAACTGGCCGCCTCACGTTACGGGCGACGAGATGGTGGCGGCGATGGCCAAAGTCGGCGTCGATGGCGCGATCTTCATCTCGGCCTTTTCAATGTACCGCTACGACGCCAGTTACGCGGTGGAGGTGCAACGCGCCCATCCCGGCCGGTTCGGCATCGTCAAGCCGGTCGACCCGGACGATCCGGCCGTGGACGACGTCGTCGCGGAGTGGAAACGGACGCCGGGCGCGGTCGGCATCCGCATCATGCTGACGAAGGAACCGGGGCGCGACCGCGACCCGGCCGACCCGGGCCTCGACCGCATCGCGCGTTCGGCCGTCAAGCACGACCTGCCGGTCAACATCCTATGCTGGGACAACGTCGATGCCGGCACCACGCTGATCGACCGCCACCCCGATACGCGCTTTATCATCGACCATCTGGCGATCCTGCAGCCGCGCACGCCGCCGGCGCCGCCGCAGCCGTGGACCGACCTGCCGAAGGTGCTGGAGCTTGCCAAGCGCAAGAATGTGGTCATCAAGGTGAGCGGCGCCTGCACGCTGTCGCGCGAACCCTATCCGTTCCCCGACATCTGGGATCCGCTGGCCCGCATCTTCGATGCCTGGGGTTTCGACCGCTGCCTGTGGGGCACGGATTGGACTCGCGCCTTCGCAGTGGTCAATTACGAGCAGGGCGTCGTGCCCTTCCTCAAGACCGACCGCCTGAGCGACAGCGAGCGGGCGACGTTGATGGGCGGCGCGTGCGCCAAGGCCTATGGCTGGTCGCCGAAGAAAGTAGCATAATTGGAGATAATCCGAGATCCGCGAGGGAGGAAAACATGTCGCCAGTCGCCGAACGGACGCGAGCGATTTCGGTCATCAAGCTGCATCCGGACATCGGGGCGGAAATCCGCGGCGTCGATCTCAGCCGTCCGCTGGACGAGGAGACGGTGCGGCAGATCAAGGACGCCTGGCATGAGCATGCGGTGCTGCTGTTCCGCGATCAAAACCTTGGCGAAGACGATCAGCGGCGGTTCGCCTCTCATTTCGGTCCGGTAGCGAAGCGGGTGCCGCCGAAGCCGGGCGCGCCGGGTGCGGCCGATGCGCTGGTGTGGGACGACATGATGACGATCAGCGATCACGTCGACGCCAATGGCAAGGCACTCGGCTCGCTGGGACACGGCGAAATGTGGTTCCACACCGACAAGTGCTACCATCGGCAACCGCACCGCGCGACGTTCCTATACGGCATCGAGATCCCGTCCGAGGGCGGTCACACGCAGTTTTCCAGCATGTACGCGGCTTACGAAAACCTGCCGGCCGATCTGAAGCGGCAGCTCGACGGCGCCATGGTCGTGCAGGGCCAGCAATACGGCGTCGGCCGCCGCATCGATATCACGCTGCCGCTCGAGAGCACTCATCACTGCGCGCAGCCGATCTTTGTCACCAATCCCGGCTCCGGCCGCAAAGCGCTTTACGTCGCCAGTCAGAACTCGATGTGGATCGAAGGCATGGACCGCGATGAAAGCGAAGCGTTGTTGCAACGACTGTTCGCGATCGCCGAGGACCCGGCCATCATCTACGAACACGTCTGGCGACCTCGCGACCTCGTCATGTGGGACAATCTCGCGTGTCTGCACGCGCGCACCGATTGGCCGAGCGAACAGCGCCGGACGTTGCGCCGCTGCACCGTCGAGGGCGAGTCGCTGTACTAGAATCCATCGCGTAAGCGCGTTGCGGAAAATGCCGTGAAACTTCCCCGCCGGACTTTTTTGCAAATGGCGGCGGCTGCGGCGGCGCTGCCGGTGTTGCCGAGCGTTGCCTTGCCGCTCGATTATCCGACACGACCGGTGCGCGTGATTGTCGGCTTTCCGGCCGGTAGCGGGCCCGATGTCATCGCCCGCCTGGTCGGGCAGCGGATCGGAGACCGGCTCGGTCAGCAATTCTTCGTCGAGAACCGGTCGGGCGCGGGCTCAAGCCTTGCCGCCCAGGATGTTGTGACTGCGCCCGCGGACGGCTACACGTTGCTCCTCGCCGCCAACGCCAATGCGGTCAACGCCAGCCTTTATCCGAACTTGCCTTTCAGTTTTGTGCGCGACATCGCGGCCGTCGGCATGATCTGCAGCGCCCCATTTCTGCTGGCGGCCAATCCGGCAATGCCGGCAAAAACTTTCCCGGAGTTCATCGCCTACGCAAAAGCCAATCCGGGTAAGATCAATATGGCGTCGCCGGGTATCGGAACCACGCCCCACTTGATGTACGAGCTGTTGAGGATGATGACGGGCATCGAACTGGTGCACGTGCCGTATCGGACCGGTTACATACCCGATCTCCTGAGCGGGCAGGTGCAAGTCGCGTTTTCAACCGTAACCCAGTCGATCGCCTACGTCAGCGACGGCAAACTGCGCGCGCTGGCCGTGAGCAGTGCAGCGCGGTCGGAGGTCTTGCCCGACGTGCCGGCGGTGGGCGAATCCGTGCCGGGCTATGACGCCAGCGGCTGGTTCGGCATCTGCGGGCCTGCGGCCACGCCGAGGGCCATCGTCGACAAGCTCAACACTGCGATCAACGCCATCGTCGCCGAGCCGGACACGCGGTCGCGCCTAGTCGGCTTGGGCGTTCGGCCGCTGTCGATGACATCCGCTGAATTCGGCAAGCTCATCGCTGACGACACTGAGAAATGGGCCAAGGTTATCCGCTCGGCCAATATCAAGGCGGAGTAACTGCGCCAAGGGAGCGTCCATGAACCTGCAAACCACACCCGCCAAACCGGCCGGATCGCGCGAGCGCTCGCTGGACGAGGTCAAGGCCGAGTTCATGCGCCGCGCCGGGCGGCTCAATCCGTTCGAGGACATCCGCCGCGAGGACGCCGAGCGGGTGATGAATGCGCTGCAAAGCCTCGACAAGGATCATTGGGCGGAAGAGTGGTCGAAGATCGGCCTCGGTTACGAGGAAAAGGGCGATGCCCGCGCCAAGGCCGGCGCGCCCGACACCGAGCTTACCGCGCTTTACATGCACGCCTTCGATGCCTGCCGCGTCGGCCGCTATCCGACGCCGAATTCGCCGGGCAAACTTGAAGCGTACCAACATTCGCTGCGCATGTTCCGCAAGGCGGCGAAATATTTTGATCCCTCCCTCGAAATCATCGAGCTGCCGTTCGATGGCAACAAAAAACTCATCGGCTATCTGCAGCTGCCGCCCGGCGTGAACAAACCGCCGGTGGTGCTGCATTGGGGCGGCGTCGACGGCTGGAAGGAAGATCGCCTGCGCATCGCCAAGGCGATTATGGAGCAAGGCCTTGCTTCGCTTACCATCGACATGCCGGGCAGCGGCGAAAATCCGGTGCTCTATGGCGACCCGTTGGCCGAGCGCACTTTCCTCACCTGGCTCGATTATCTGCCGCAGCGTGGCGAGATCGACGGCGGCAGCGTCGGCGTCTGGGGCGGCAGTTTCGGCGCGTATTGGGCGGCGCGGCTCGCTTACGTCGCCGCCGACCGCATCAAGGGCGCGGTGTTCCACGGCGGCAATATCCATTACGGTTTTCAGAAAGAATGGCTCATCCCGGCTTTCACCACCGGCGGCGCGACGTACCTCTTCGGCGCGCATAGCCTGCTCGAAGCGCGCGGCCGCGCCATGGGCACCAAGACGCTCGAGGAATTTCTCGAAGCCGCGCCGCGCCTGTCGTTGAAAACGCTTGGCCTGCTCGACAAACCATCAGCGCCGATCCTCGGCGTCAACGGCAAGCTCGACGACCAGGCGCCGGTCGATGACATCTACCTGCTCATGGAGCACGGCAGCCCAAAATCGGCGCGCATCTATCCGCAAGGCGCGCACATGGGCCGCACACCCGGCGAGCCGTCGGACCACATCACGACGACCATCGTCGAGTGGCTCAAGGCGCAGTTGAGGCGATAAAGGGCGTTGTGAAGTGACTTTGCGCTCCGCGATCACCGTGAATTGATATTTTTCGCCGAGGCGCCGGAACCTTTTCGGCCGCGATCCATCTATTTTCTGATGCGGCAACGTTTTCCGGCTGACCGCGCGAATGGAGGAACACGGCCATGGCACAAGAGCAGACGCCGCCGAGCGGCCCGGATCTGACCAAGGGCGTCGGCATTGGCGTTTTCGTCGACGACAAGCTGTTGGGCCATGTCGGCAACGAGGAAGTTTTGCTGGTGCGCAGCGGCGATGAAATATTCGCTGTCGGCGCCCATTGCAGCCACTACCATGGTCCGCTCGCCGAAGGCCTGGTGACCGGCGCGAGCGTGCGCTGCCCCTGGCATCACGCCTGTTTCGATCTGCGCACCGGCGAGGCGGAGCGCGCGCCGGCGCTCAGCCCGATCGATTGCTGGACGGTGGAACAGCGCGACGGCCGTATCTTCGTCACGCAAAAGCGCGAGCAGCCGAAGCCACGCGTCATGACGGCGAAGGCGGATGCGCCCAACAAGATCGTCATCGTCGGCGGCGGCGCGGCCGGCTTTGCGGCGGCCGAAATGCTGCGCCGGCGCGATTTTGGCGGCAGCATCGTCATGGTGAGCAACGACACCGCGCCACCGGTCGATCGGCCCAATCTGTCCAAGGATTATCTCGCCGGCAGCGCGCCGGAGGATTGGCTGCCGCTGCGGCCGGATGACTTCTATGCTGGAAACAAAATCGACTTGCAGCTCGCCACCGAGGTGATCGCGATCGACACCAAAGGGCGCCAGGTCCGCTGCGCTAATGGCGCGAGCCTCGATTACGACCGGCTGTTGCTGGCGACCGGCGCCGAGCCGGTGCGGCTGCCGGTTCCCAGCGCCGATCTGCCGCATGTCCATACGCTGCGCTCGCTGGCCGATTGCCGCGCCATCATCGCCGACACTAAGAGCGCGAAGCGCGTGCTTGTGATCGGCGCGAGCTTCATCGGGCTCGAAGCCGCGGCTGCGCTGCGCACCCGCAATATCGAGGTCCATGTCGTGGCGCCGGAAACGCGACCGATGGAGCGCGTGCTCGGGCCGCAACTCGGCGACTTCATTCGCGCGCTGCATGAGGAGCACGGCGTCGTCTTTCATCTCGGTGAAACGGTGACCGCGTTCGACGGCCGCCGCGCCACGCTCAAGGGCGGCGGGACGCTCGAAACCGATGTGGTGGTCGTCGGCGTCGGCGTGCGGCCGCGGCTGGCGCTCGCCGAACAAGCAGGCTTGACGATGGACCGCGGTGTCGTTGTCGATGCATATCTGCGCACCAGCGCTCCCGACATTTACGCCGCGGGCGATATCGCGCGCTGGCCCGATCCGCATTCGGGCGGCGCCATCCGCGTCGAGCATTGGGTCGTCGCCGAACGGCAAGGCCAGACCGCGGCGCGCAACATGCTCGGTGCGGATGAGCGGTTCGACGCCGTGCCATTCTTCTGGAGCCAGCACTACGACGTGCCGATCAACTATGTCGGCCACGCCGAGCAATGGGATGAGATCGCGATCGACGGCTCCGTCGCGGCCAAGGACTGCGTCGTCCGCTACAAGTCCAAGGGGCGCGTGCTCGCGGTCGCCTCGATCTATCGCGACCTCGACAGTCTCAAAGCCGAGCTCGCCATGGAGCAGGGCGCCGCGCCGTAGCTTTACTGTAGCCTCAACGGCAGGCCAAGCAGGCCCCAATACGGAATCGTCAGCAGGATCACGACCGTCGTCAGAACGAGCATGCCGATGCCAAGGCGGCGGACGTCGGCTGAGCCGTAATAGCCGGTCTCGTAGGCGAGCAGATTGGTCGCGGTCTGGACCGGATAGAGGATCACCGCGTCGACCACGATGGTGACGATCAGGCCGCACACGGTCGGATTGAGCGCGGCGCGCTCGGCGATGGTCGCCGCCACCGGAATCAACAGCGCGATGCAGGCGGCGAGATTGGTGATGGCGAGATGAATGAGCGCGACGGCCAGGATCAGGCCGATGACCAGGAGCGTCGGCTGGTCGGCAAGCCCGGCAAGATGCGACACCACCGATTGACTGACGAAGGCGGCGGCGCCGGTTTTGGTCATGGCGGCGGCGAGCGACAGTGCCGCGCCGATGCTCAAAATGATGCCCCACGACAGCTTGCTTTCGGACGTCTGCCACGTCAGCACGCCGATGCGCGGCATCAGCAGCACGGCGGCACCGATCAGCGCCGGGATTGCCGGCGACAGGTGATGAATCCAGTCCGTCAGCCATAGCGCCAAGGTGCCGGCCAGCACCGCGAGCGTCTTGATCTCGACGGCGGTGAACGGCTGCGGCGCCGGCGGTGGCATTGGCGCGGGCTGCGCCGGCTCGAACGGTCCGACCACGTAGCGCAGCAACAGCGCGCCGCCGAACAGCAGCGCGTAATACGGCACCGCCATCAGCGCGAACCAGCGCAGCCAGGAAAAGCCGCCGAGCAGCGAAGCCGCGGTGATCGAGGCCAGTCCGCCGGTGAGCAGCGCCGACGACGCCAGCGGGTTGAGCACGCCGAGCGCCAGCATGAGCATCCGGCCGCTGCGATCGGTCTTGCCGATGCCCATGCGATCCAGCGTCTCCTCATAGGCTGGGATGAGGATGGCGTTGCGGGTGATCGCCGACGGCACCAGCACGGCGAAGGCGGGCAGGCTGGCGATCATCTGAACATAGAGCCGCGCCGGGCTGCCGCGCGCCATGCGGCCGAGGAAGCGGGCGGCGCGCGCGGCCAGCCCGCTCACTTCCACCGCCGTGCCGATGGCGACGGCGCCGATCAGGAAGAACACCACCTCCGAAGCAAAACCGCCGACGGCGTCGGCGAGTTTTGCGCCGGGGCTTAAGGCCAGCAAAACCGTGACGACGATCGCCGTCACCCCGATCGGCGTCGCTTCGGAGATCCAAAGCATGGCGCCGGCCGCCATGGCGCCGAGCACGGCTTGTCCCTGAGGGCTTAAATTGTCGAGCGGCGGCGACAGCCGGGCCAGCGCATAGGCCGCGAGCGCCGCAACGACCCAGCATTCGCGCCATCCGACACGCAATCCGATCTTGGCGGCGGTCACGACGGCCCCCGTTCGTCGATTGAAACAAGCTCAGCTTTGCGCCGAGCGGCAGCCCCCATTGCGTGTTGCATGCCCGGCATGCGGCCGACAAGATCGCGGCGATTTGGTCGTGAATTGTCAGTACCGCCGGTTGATTGCCATGCCGGGGGCGGGGATCGCTATAGTAGGCGCCTGGGCCGCGGCGGGATGACAGCGATGGACGAGCGGACGAGCGTGACAAGACCAGGCCGGTTGGCGGCCGCGACCCGGCATCTCGCCGACCAAGCGCTCGACGGCCTGATTGCCGCGAGCAACGGCCTCAATAATTTTCTGGAGTCCAACGCCGTCTATGTTTTCTCAGGCGTGCGCCCGATCGGCGAGAGCGCCGTCGTTCTCGACCGCGACGGCGCCTCGACATTGATCGTGACGCCGGCCTGGGACGAGGCGCGCGCGGCCGCAGCCTCGTCGACCAACCGCACCATCGGTACCGACGATCTCGCCGCAACGCTCAAGAGCGTGGTGGGGACGCATCGCCTGGATCTGTCGCAGACCGTTTCGGTCGGATTATCCCTGCTCGGCGTGGCGCTGGTCGATCGCATCGCGTCGGCGCTCGGCGCCTTGCCGAAAGCCGCCGACGAATTGGCGCGCGATCTTGCGCGGCTGCGCACGCCTGACGAACTCGCAGCGGCGGAGCGCGCGACCTGGATCGCCGAGCGCGGCTACGAGCGGCTCCTTGAATACGCGCGGCCCGGCATCCGCGAGTTCGAGCTTGCCGCCGAGCTCTATTGCTTCATGAAGAAACTCGGCGCCGAAGACAATTTTTTGCTGATGAGCGCGTCGCAGCACAATCTCGCGGTCCGCGCCGCGGGCGAGCGCGTGCTCGACGTCGGCGACATTATTCTCTCCGAGCTCACGCCGTGCTACCGCGGCCAGTTCGCGCAGATCTGCCGCACCACGGTCATCGGCGAACCGCGGCCTGTGATCCGTGAAAAATTCGCAATATTGCAGGACGCCATGGGCGAGGGCCTGGCCGCAGGCCGCGCCGGCGCCACCGTTGCCGACGTCACGCGCGCCATCAACGGCGTCATCGCAAAGGCCGGCTACGGCGACTATTGCCGGCCGCCCTATATGCGCGTGCGCGGCCACGGCCTCGGCATCACCTCGGATCGTCCGGGTGACATCGTCGACTCCAACACGCGCGTGCTGGAAAGCGGCATGATATTCGTCATGCATCCCAATCAGTACATCCCCGAAAGCGGCTATCTGATGTGCGGCGAGCCGGTCGTGGTCACGGACACCGGCGCGCGGGCGCTGTCGGCGCGGCCGGCCGCGCTCGACGTCATCGCGGTTTGAGGCGGACACCATGCGGACCGTGCAACCTTGCGTGACGATCGGTTCCTATATCTGGGCGCAGGACCGCCTGCCGTATGACGAGTTCACGCTGCGGCTCGACGAGCTGCGCGCCGCCATGGAGCGCAACGGCTGGCCGGCCGTTCTCGTTTACGGCGATGTGCGTGAACATGCTGCGCTCGCTTTTCTCTCGAGCTTCATCCCGCGGGTGCGTTGGGGCATGGCGCTGTTGCCGCGCGCCGGCGACGCGCGGCTGTTGTGCGCCATGAGCACGCGCGATCTGCCGGCGATGCGGACGCTGACCTGGATTGCCGACGTGCGGTCCGGCATGGGCCCGGAATGGGAGAAGGCGTTCGATCCCTGGGTCGAACGTTTCAAAGGCGATCAGGCAATAAACGTCGGCACGCTCGGCTTCGACATCATGGCGCCGGTCTTGCACGCGTCGGTGCGTCGCAGCCTCGGCGAGCGGTTTCTCGTTGCATCGCGCCGACGACATTGTGGCAATCCCTTCGCGTCGCAAGCGGCCGCGCGAGCTGACGATGATCCGCGCGTCGTGCAAGCTTGTCGAAGCCGCGGCAAAAACCTTTGTCGAGAGCTGGCGCGGCAACCATGAGCCGGAAACAGCGGCGCTCGATGCCGAAAGAGTTGCGCGTTCGCTCGCCGCGCAGGACGTACGCACGCTGGTGAGCCTCGACGGCGGCCGCACGTTGGTTCCTTATCAAGGCCGGTTCGAGAAATGTGCGGGGCCGCTCGTCGGTCTATATCGCCGTCAAGAATGTGGGCTACTGGGCCGACACGTTCGTCACCATCGATGACGGCACCATCACGACCGCCGCGCGGCACGCCGAGGCCGCGCTCGATGCGATCATCGCAATTATGCGCCCTGGCGTGCGGGCCGGGGCGCTGCACGCCAAAGCCGTCGGCGCGCTTGCGCCGTACAAGCTTCATTCGGTCCTCGGCGGCAGCATCGGCCACGGCATCGGCCTGTCGCTGCATGAAGAAGACGAATTCCAAGCGTCTTCAGATGCAACACTGGCGGAAGACGGTGTCTATACATTGCAGGTCGGTGCCGCCGACGCCAAAGCCGGCAATGCATTAATGTCCGCGATCGTGCGTGTCGCGGCGAAGGGGGCGGAAGTGCTGTGCCGCTCGCCATCCGTTGCGGAAGGTTGAGATGACAAAAAATACCGAAACCCCCGATTACGATCACCTCTACGACATCCTCGCCCGGCGCATGAGCATCCGGCGGCTCAAGCCCGATCCGATCCCGGACGACTACGTGCACAAGATTCTCGAAGCCGGCCGATGGGCGATGTCGGGGGCGAATTCGCAGCCGTGGGAATTCGTCGTGGTCAAGGACGAGACGGTCAAGCGCGAATTGTTCGAGGCCTATCGCGACGTCAATTCGGATTTTATTTTCTGGATGGAGCAGATGCGCGAGAAGCCGCTGCGCCATCCGGCCTATCAGGTCGAGGGCGACGATCCGAAGGCGCAATGGGAGCTGCGCGAAGAACGGCATGTCGCGGGCCTGGTCGACGGCGCCGGTGCTGATCGTCATTTTGGGCGACGGCCGCCGCCAATGGGGCACGGTGCAGGGCGCGCTCACCTTCGGCCGCCACCAGAGCCATCTCACCGACGCGCTGGCCAATGCCGCGACCTTGATGCATCTCGCCGCCGCCTCGCTCGGCCTCGGCTCGCAGCACGTCACCATCCACATCGAGGAGCCGTTCAAGCGCGTGCTCGGCGTGCCCGATCTGGTGATGATCCACCACATCATTCCGGTCGGCTGGCCGGCGATGGACCGCCGCCCGGGCACGCGCCGGCCGCTCGAAGACGTCGTGCACTACGACCGCTACGACATGAGCAAATACATGTCGAACGAACGGATCATCGAATTCTTGCGCGAGCTGCGCGGCCTGACGCGGCGCGGCTATCACGACGAGCCCAAGAGGAGTTGATTTGCTGCGGCATCGCATATGCGCCGCTTTGTTGCTGGCGCTGGCTGTCGGCGCGACTTCCGCGGCGGCGGCCGCCGACAAAGTGCGCGTCGGCAAATCGGTCAGCCAGCCGTTCGCTTTTGCGCCGGTCGAGATCGGCGCAGCGGAAGGCATTTGGGCGAAGCACGATCTGGACGTCGAAACCGTCATCTTCGCCGGCGATGCCAAATTGCAGCAAGGGATGGTGGCGAATGCCGTCGACTTCGGTCTCGGCTCGGGCCCGGCGATGGGTTTTCTGGCCAAAGGCGTGCCGGCGAAGGCGGTCGGCGCGCTCGCCAACGAGCCGCTGAGCATGGGCTTGATCGTCGGCGCGGCGCCGGACATCCAAAAGCCGGACGATCTCAAAGGCAAGAAGATCGGCGTCACCACCAACGGCTCACTCAGCTATTGGCTGGCGCGGGAGCTGTCGCGGCAAATGGGCTGGGGCTCGAACGGCGTCGAGACGGTCGCGTTGGGTGCGATCGGCGCGCAACTCGCGGCGCTGAAGCGCGGCCAGGTTGACGGCGTCGTGCTGTCTGCATCGCAGGGCTATGGGCTGGAAAAAACCGGCGACGGGCGCCTCTTGCTCAAGTTCGGCACCTATATCAAAAACTTCCACACCCACGTCATCTTCGCCACCGATGCCATGATCTCCACTAAGCCCGATCAGGTGCGGCGATTTCTCGCCGGCTGGAAGGACGTCATCGCCTTCATGGCAGCGAACAAGGCGGAGACCGTGCGCATCGCGCGGCAGGTCACCGGGCTCGACGAAGCAATCGAGAGTCGCGAATACGACGACGTCATGCCGATGATGTCGCGCGACCTGCGGTTTCAGCGCCAAGGCGCTCGATGTGATCGGCGATTCATTTCCGGAAATGGAGATCGTGCCGGCGAAGCCCGACATGCGGACGTTATATACGGAAGAGTTTTTGAACTGATCGTAGGGTGGGCAAAGGCGCGAAGCGCCGTGCCCACGCCGTCGGGCAGCGCAGGCTTCGCTGCGCTCAGCCAACCCCACCCTACAGAATCACGCCGGCTTGAAATTCATCGCCACGCCGTTGATGCAATAGCGCAGATGCGTGGGCGGCGGGCCATCGTCGAAGACATGGCCGAGATGGCTGCCGCAGCGGCTGCAGTTCACCTCGGTGCGCTCCATGCCCCAGCTGCGGTCGGTGATGGTATCGATCGAGCCCGACTCCGGATCGTTGAAGCTCGGCCAGCCGGTGCCGCTCTCGAATTTCTTCTTCGACGAGAACAGCGCCTGCTCGCAGCCGGCGCAATAGAAGGTGCCGGCGCGCTTTTCGTAATTGAGCGCGCAGCTGCCCGGCCGCTCGGTGCCGTGCTCGCGCATGATGTGGAACTGCTCGGGCGTGAGCAGCTTCTTCCACTCCGCCTCGGTATGCGTCACGGGATATTGCTTGGTGTCCGTTTGCGTGCTCATGGCCGGTTCGCCCGTTCGTTATGTGGGATGGCATAAAGGTAATCGATGCGCGGCAAAGCGCAACCGCACCGGGCCGCGGCTTGCGAAGCTGTGATGGCCATTTGATCGCTTGGCTCGCCGGCTATTTCTCGGTGACACGATTGGTATAGGTGATGAGAAAATCCTTGATCTGGCGCGACACCTTGCCGAGATCGGCCAGAATCCCCTGGCCGTCCGCGCCCGAGACCATGATCGGCTTGGTCGCCAGCACCTTGGCGTAGCCGGCGAGAAAATCCTGGTCCTGCCACAGCTCGTCGAATGCCGCCCGCATCGCCGCCACCACGTCGGCGGGAGATTTCGGCGGCATCGCGGCGACGCGGAACATCGCCAGCTGCGGGTCGGATGCGGCGCGCATGGCCTGATAGCGGAAATCTCCGGCGAGTGGCTTGCCGCCGGTGACGCTCGCATAAAACTCCTCGAAGGTCGGCATATCGGGCAGCGAGCGGCTGCGCGGATAACTGCCGTCCTTGCCCCGCGGCGCCAATTGCCAGAGCGGCATGACGATGTCGTGCATCGACGGTTCGGCCGAACCGAGCCAGCCCGACAGCGACGTGTTGGCCATCTGCCCGGTGTTTTGCAGGATCGCGGTTTCGACCTCCTTGAGGCCGCGATAAGCGGGGATCGCCTGATATTGGACGCCGAGGAGATCGAGGGACAGCTCCTGATTGATGCTGTTGATATTCTGGGCGTTGAGCGACAGCGCCTTGAAGTCTTTCGCCTTCATCAGGTCGGCCGGCACGGTGATGCCGGGCGGCGTGTCTTTGCGGATATAGGCGACCAGCGGACTTTCCACGCCGGCGAGCAGGACGAAATCGGAGAAGTGGGTGCGAACCGAAGGATTGTCGGTCAGCTCGGCCATCACATCGAGGGTGAAGAAGCCGATGGTCAGGCCGTCGGGCGTGGCACCGCCGAGCTCGTTGCTGCCGAGCAGCCCCGAGCCGCCGCCGATATTCTTGACCACGATGGTCGGATGGCCCGGAATGTGGTCGGGCAGATGCTGCGCGACGATGCGGCCTTCGATGTCGGTCGGGCCGCCGGGCGGATAATTGACGATCATCGTGATCGTCTTGCCCTTGTAATATTGGGCTTGCGCGCTTGCCGGAACGAGCGCGGCCAGCGCGAGCAACGCCGCCAGCATGGTCCGTGTCATGGATGATCCTCCCTCGACCTGACCAGCATATGGAATATCCTGCCACGTCGCGACCCCAAACGGCGCAAGCGCCGGAATGAGGAGAGACCATGTTTGAGAAACCCGACATCGTGCAGTTGCGCCAGGCGGCGCAGCAACTCGGCATGAATCCGAGCGACGATTACCTGCGCGCGGTGGAAGAGATCGTCGGACCGCTTTCGCAAGCCTATGGGTTGCTCGACGCCATGCCGGACGAAGTGCCGGCGGTGAAATATCCGCGCGGGCCGGGATACCGCCCGCAGGGCGACGAGAACCGTTACGGAGCCTGGTATGTGAAGACATCGATCAAGGGCGTGCCGGGCGGCAAGCTCGCCGGGCGACGTATCGCGCTCAAGGACAATGTCTGTCTTGCCGGCGTGCCGATGATGATCGGCGCCGACATTTTGGAAGGCTATGTGCCCGACGTCGACGCCACCATCGTCGAGCGCATTCTCGATGCCGGCGGCGAGATCGCCGGCAAAGCGGTGTGCGAATATTATTGCGTGTCGGGCGGCAGCCACACCTCATCGACCGGCCCGGTGCAGAATCCGCGCAAGGCCGGCTACACCACCGGCGGCTCGTCGTCGGGCAGCGCCGCGCTGGTCGCGGCGGGCGACGTGGACATGGCAATTGGCGGCGACCAGGCCGGCTCGATCCGCATTCCGGCAAGCTTTTGCGGCATTGTCGGATTGAAGCCGACCTTCGGCCTGGTGCCTTATACCGGCATCGCGCCACTTGAAATGACGATCGATGTGTGCGGGCCGATGACCGCCAATGTGCGCGACAATGCGCTGCTGCTCGAAGTCATCGCCGGACCGGACGGCATCGATTCGCGGCAACGCGGCGTCGCCGCGGGCCATTACACCGCGGCGCTCGACGGCGGCGTCAAAGGGTTGCGTGTCGGCGTGCTCAAGGAAGGGTTCGGCCACCGCAATTCCGAGCCGGATGTCGATGCGCGTGTGCGCGACGCGGCGAAGCGTTTTGCCAGCCTTGGCGCGACCGTCGAAGACGTATCGGTGCCGACGCACGCGCAAGGTTTTCCCGTATGGGCGGCGATCCGCGGCGACGCCGCTTGCGTGACGCTGCTCGAAATGAACGGCGCCGGCATCAATCACGAGGGTCTTTACGTCTTGAGCCTCATGGACAAAGCCATGGCCTGGCGCAGCCGCGCCGACGATTTCGCCGACACCATCAAGATTGCGTCGATCTTCAGCAAATACACGGTGCAGCGCTACGGCGGCCGCTATTATGGCAAGGCGCAGAATATCCGGCGGCGGTTGCGCGCGGCCTATGACGCGGCGCTTAAGGCGCACGATCTCTTGCTGCTGCCGACGACGCCGATGAAGGCGACGCCAATCCCGAAACAGGGCGCAACACCGCAGGAGATCACCCGGCGCAGCTGGGAGGCGACCGGCAACACCTGTCCGTTCAACGTCACCGGCCATCCCGCCATCAGCCTGCCCTGCGGCATGGAAGACGGCCGCCCGATCGGCATGATGCTGGTCGGGCGCGCCTACGATGAGGCCACGATCTATCGCGCCGCCGCGGCGTTCGAGGGCTCAGGGGATTGGATGACATTCTGATCGCTTGTCATTGCTTCGTCGCTTCGCTCCTCGCAATGACGGGGGGATTAGCCCAGCTTGATATTCGCGAACTTGACGACCTTCGCCCACTTTTCCGTTTCGTCGGCGAGGAATTTGCCGAACGCGGCCGCCGTCATGGGCGCCGGCGCGGCGCCGAGGTCGGCGAGGCTGGCCTGCACCTTGGCATCGGCGAGGCCGGCGCCGATCGCGCCGTTCAACGTGGCGACGATGTCGGCCGGCGTGTTCGTTGGCGCGCCGACGCCGGCCCAGCCGCTCGAACTCGTAGCCCGGTACCGTATCGGCCACTGTCGGTACGTCCGGCAGCGCCGCTGAGCGTGCCGCGGTGGTCACCGCGATGGCGCGCACTTCGCCGGCGCGGATATGCGCGATCGACGAGGTCAGCACGTCGAACATCACCTGCACCCGGCCGCTGATCAGATCGGTCAAGGCTTGCGCCGGGCCGCGATAGGGCACGTGAACGATGTCGACGCCGGTCATGAACTTGAACAGCTCTGCCGCGACATGGGATCCGGTGCCGTTGCCCGACGAGGCGAAGTTGAGCTTGCCCGGATTGGCCTTGGCATAGGCGATGAACTCGCCGACCGTTTTGATCGGCAGCGCCGCGTTCACTTCCATGACCATGGGCGTGCGCATGATGCTCGCCACCGGGGCGATGTCGCGAAGGAAATTGAAATTGAGGTTGTCGTAGAGCGAGGCGTTGATCGCGTTCGGCGGCGTGACCAGCAGCAGCGTGTAGCCGTCGGCCGGCGCATGCGCGGCCGCCTCGGTGCCGACATTGCTGCCGGCGCCCGGTCGGTTATCGACAATGAATTGCTGGCCGAGCCGCCCCGACAGCCAGTCGCCGATCAGGCGCGCGTTGATGTCGGACGCGGCGCCGGGCGGAAAGCCGACGATGATATGCACCGGCCGCGCCGGGTAGGTTTCCGCGCGCACGATACGCGGCATGGCCGAGAACGCGACGCTGCCCGCCGCCAGTTGCAGAACTTTTCGACGCGGAAGCCGCATGGACCGCTCCGTTCGCCTTCACAACATGCCGGTTATGCATGTTGCGCGCAACGTCACGCCGGACGCGAGCCTTGCCTGCCTGGACAATATGCGGTTGTTTCGACACCAATTGCCGGCAACAAAACTAGCATCGCCCGAAGAGCTTATTCGCCTTGCATAACGCCAAACCCAATCGGACGCGCAATGTCGTCGCGCTGACAATCGTCGCCGTCGCGCTCGCGGTGATGTTCGTCGGCGCCATCATGCCGACGCCGCTTTACCCGCTTTATCAGCACGCGTTCGGGTTTTCCGGCATCACTCTAACCCTGATCTATGCGGTCTATGTGCTGGGCAATCTCGTGGCGCTGCTGTTCTTCGGCCGGCTCGCCGACCAGGTCGGCCGCCGCAGCGCGATCCTGCCGGCGATCGGCATCGGCATCGCCAGCGCGGTGGTGTTCGCCGCGGCGGCGGGCCCGGTCTGGCTGTTCGCGGCGCGGGCGCTCAGCGGTTTCTCCACTGGCTTGGGCGCAGGCGCCGCGACCGCGTGGATCGCCGAGCTTTATACCGGCCGCCGCAACGGCGCCGCGGCGCGGATTGCGGCGTCGGCGAATTTTTTCGGCTGCGCTGCCGGCCCACTGCTCGGCGGTTTGCTCGCTCAATTCGCGCCGTGGCCGCTGCGGCTGCCTTATCTCATCTATCTGGTTTTGCTCTGCGCTGTCGCCGGCGCTGTCCTGTTCGTGCCTGAAACGGTGCGGAACCCAAAACGCTTCGGCGAAGCATCGCTGCGACCGCGGCTCGGCGTGCCGCGGCCGATTCGGCTCCATTTCGTGTCGCCCGCAGTGAGTGGTTTCGCCACGTTTTCGCTGATCGGCTTCTACGCCGCTTTGATCCCGAGCCTGCTCGCCGAAAACCTGCATCAATCAGCGCACACGGTGGCCGGCGCCGTCGTGTGCGTGGTGTTCGGCATTGCCGCCGTCACGATTCTTTCGACCGCGTGGCTCGGCAGCCAGGCCGCCATGTTCAGCGCGTTGGCGCTGCTGGTGCCGGCGGTATGGCTTCTGGTCGGCGCCGAGCTTGCCCGATCGATGCCGCTGTTGCTGCTCGCCGCCGCACTTTGCGGTATCGCCGGCGGCCTGGGCTATCGCGGCAGCCTCGAAGTGATCAACCGTATCGCGCCCGCCGATCAGCGCAGCGAAGTGGTGTCGAGCTATCTGATCGCGCTGTTCGCCGGCAATTCATTGCCGGTCATCGGCATCGGCGTGTTGTCGGCTGCGGCTACGCCGCTCATCTCGCATGCGTCATTCGCCGCGGTAATCACCGCCCTTGCCGGCATCGCCGCGCTTACTGGTATCAAATACGCTCCAACCAAATAGTCGGAATGTTTTTCGGCAATCACCTCTGCTGGCCGAGCTTTCGCGAAATGCAGGCGTCAAAAGCGCCGCCATGATTGGTGCCGCCGTATTGGTGGCCTTGATAGGGGCCGTAGCGCCAGCGGCCGGTATTGGGATCGCAGGTGCCGCCGATCTCCACGGCGCATTGCGCCTGGATGCTGGTGCATTTTGCCGCTGCAAATGAGGACGTGCTGAGGCCGCAGCACGCTATCGCGGGTAGCAAGACGAGGCACGCGTATTTCATGGTAACGTTCCTCCGATCGTATTTTGGATTTTTTCAAACAATAACAATGGCGCGCGGACGCTTCACGGGGTGCTGTCGCTGCCTGAGTTTATCTGAAAATTGCTGAGCAGCCAGTGGCAACGGCCATCCACATCCGCCGCGCAGCCGCGTTTATGCCCCATAATGGTGAGAGAGGGCCTGCGGCCGGAGCAATCCGGCCACAACGTCATTTGATCGCCAGCGGATTGGTCGGCGAGCCCACAGCTCCGGTAATAGGAATCGCCGGCGCGACGAACATGAACTCGTAGACGCCGTCGGCGGCGCAGTCCTCGGCGAGGTCTTTGAGATAAAAAATCTCGCCCATGGTCATGCCCATGATCGGGATGGTGATCCAGTGCCACGGCTGGTTGATGCCGCCTTCGGTATTGTTCGGCCGCACCTCGCAGCCCCAGGTGTCGCTGGCCAGCGCCGCGAGCTCGGTCTTGGCGACGAACTCGAGCGTCTCGAAGGCAAAGCCCGGCGCGTCGCCGCCCGGATAGCCGTCCCAGCTGCCGGCCTTGAGGCAGCGCTCCATCTGCCCGGTGCGCACGATGATGTAGTCGCCGCGCTTGAATGCGATGTTCTGCTTATTCGCCGTGAGGTCGAGATCGGCGGTCGTGATGCCGTACCCGTCGTCAAGACAGTCCTTGCCGAGCGCGCGGGCGACGTCGAGGAACACGCCGCGGCCGACCATCTTGGCCTTGGTTTTCTCGATGCCGCATTTCGCCGCGCCGAACGACGACACTTCGCGGCAATCGTAGCCGTTCCACATATTGTTCTCGTAGAACACGTGGCCCAGCCCGTCCCATTGCGTGCCGCATTGCAGCGGCATCACCACCATGTCGTCGGCGGCGCGGATGCCGCGCTTGTCGAGCACGCCCGAATAGGCGTCGGTGCCGGTGCGCAGCATGGTGTGCAGCGGATTGATGCGGCCGAGCGCCGGATAATTGGTCTTGCCGCCCTGCGGACCGTTGTTGTCGAAATTGAGCGCCAGCGAGATCACCTTGCCTTTTTTCACCAGCTGCGCGGCGGCGACGATGTCCTCCGGCGAGGTGTAATTGAGCGTGCCGATCTCATCGTCGGGACCCCATTTGCCCCAGTTCTTGTATTTCTCCGCGGCGGCCCGCAGATCGTCTCGGGTTACTTTCTTACTTGTCATTAGTCTGTCCTTTGCAGTTCGAACCGGATTAGTGTTCCGAGGTCCCTTGCCCGAAGATCAATTGATGGCCGTCGGGATCGGTAACGATGAAATCGCGCATGCCGTAAGGATGCGTCGTGGTTTCGCGAGCGATGCTGGCGCCGCGCGCGGCGAGATCGTCGTGCAGCGCATCGACGCCCTTGCAGAAGATGCAGACCACCGACGTGGCCTTGGGCGGCAACGAGGAATTCAGATGGATCGCCGCGTCGCCGCGGCACAGGCTGGCGTAATAGGGCGGATCGCCCCAGACGAAATCGCCGGAGAAACCGAGCTTGTCGCGGTAATAGGTCAGCGCCGCTTGCAGGTCTTTAACATAGAGCACGGTGGCGTGACCGGTGATTTGAAATGCCGGACCGTTCATGGTCAGACCCTCCCTGAGGCACCTGCTTATGGGTTTACTGTGTCGCCGCCGGCAGGGATGATAGCAAGAACGATAAACGGGGGCAGCCCGAGAGGATCGATCATGAGACGACCGATGGCGTGGCTGGCGTCAGTACCGGCTTCATCATCAATCCGAGCATGTACACCACCATCGGCTACGATCCGCTCAAGGATTTTGCACCGATCTCGCTGGTCGCGGTGTCGCCCAATGTGGTCACCGTGCATCCTTCGGTGCCGGCGAAAAACCTCAAAGAGCTGATCGACCTGATCAAGACCAACCCGGACAAATACAGCTACGCCCAGCCGGCCACCGGCTCGACCCCGCACCTTGTCGCCGAGCTGATGAAGCAAATTTTTGCGCTCGACATGGTGGCGGTGCCGTTCAACGGCGCGCCGCTTGCCATCAATTCCACCTTGGGCAATCACACGCAGATGGCATTCACGGCGCTGCCGCCGGCGATCGGCGCCGTCAAGGACGGCAGCCTGCGCGGCATCGCCATCCTGGCCAAACAGCGCGTCGCGGCGCTGCCGGATCTGCCGACTAACGGCGAGGAAGGCGTGCCGGGTCTTGAAGGCGACACGCTGACCGGCATTCTGGCGCCGGCCGGCACGCCGCAGGCGATCATCGACAAATGGCACGATGCCATCGTCAAGATGGCGGCCGACCCGGAGGTGAAAAAGAAACTCGACACCCTCGGCTTTGTCGCCGTCGCCGGTTCGCCGGCCGAATTCACCGAGCGCATCAAGAGCGAAATGGCGCGCTGGGGCAAAGTGGTGAAGGCGGCCGGGATTCACATGGATTAATACCTCTCCCCGCGTGCGGGGGAGAGGAGAGGTAACCGGCCTCGTCAACGTTGCGTCAGGCCGGCAGCCTTCAGCGCCGCTTCTATGATCGGGCCAGGAGCGACGCGCAGTGTTGCGCCGGCCGGTGATGTGGGCGCTTCGGGTACCGGCAGGCCCGCAGCCTTGAAGGCCGCCGCGATCGCGACGTTTGGATCGAGCGGCCGGCGTGCTTGCCCTTCGCCATCTCGACCCAGCGAAGCTTCGTCGGGCTTGCTCCAGCTGCCGGCGGTTTCTCCGGCTTTCACAACGGCACGGCCGTCGGTCTGAACTGCGCGCGGCTCCGGCACCGTCGCAATTTCGCGCGGCAGTATTTCGATGAGGCCCTCGTCCAACCGCCAAAAGCGGGCAATGTGATGAGTCGAGGAAATTCCGGCGTCGAGAAAGAAGGCGCCAGGACAGCCGCAGAATTCGCCTCCCATCGCGGATCCGAGCGGCACACCATGCGCCATGCCGCTGATGGAAAACGCCTCGATCAGCGCATCGCCATTGGCGTCGGTCCATACCTTGCGCGTGTGGTTGCCGCTCGATTCTTCATAGGAGAAAGCGGCTGTAAGCCCATGGACATCGATCCACTGGCTGACGATGTTTTCGGCATTGGAGGGCTTCACGATCGGATCGGCGGTGCCGTGCCAGACCGATATTTTCGGCCACGGCCCGCGATGGCTGGATGCCGCCCGCACGCGATCGCCGAGCGCATGCGCGGACGGCGATTGCTCCGTGAACATCGCTTCGAACGCCTGTTGGGCGGACCGCGCGCAGCCATACGGAAGTCCGGCAATGATGGCGCCGCCGGCAAAAACCTCCGGATAAGTGGCCAGCATGACCGAAGCCATGGCGCCGCCGGCGGAGAGGCCGGTCACGAACACCCGGCGTCGGTCAACGCCGAAAGTCGCGATGGCATGCTCGACCATCTGACGGATCGAAAGCGCCTCGCCTTGGTCGCGTGCAATGTCGCCCGGCAAGAACCAGGAGAAACAATTCTTCGGATTGTTGGCCGGCTGCTGCTGCGGATAGAGAACCGCAAATCCGAAGCGATCGGCAAGCGACCACCAGCCGGCCCCGGAGTCGTACTCCGCGGCGCTCTGGCTGCAGCCGTGCAGCGCGACGACCAAAGGCGCTAGGCGCGGCATGCGCGCGGGAACGTAGACGAACATGCGCAGGCTGCCGGGATTAGCGCCGAACGCCGTCAGTTCGTGCAGGCGGCCGGTTTGCTGCGCGGGTACCTCGGCCGTGCGGCCCGCTTTGTCGCGGGCGGTCTCTAGGAGGCTTTCGAATTTGCGGCGCAGGCCCTGAATCCGGGCCATCGCCTTGCCGAAATCGCGCATCAGCTACCTATATTGCATCGCAGCAATTAATGCTGCAGTGCAAAAATGGGGTCAGCAGGCGCGGGTGTCAAGGATGGTCCAGGAGGTAGAGCAACGCTCAAAGCGAAGACCAAGCGCCGCGGTGACGCTCACTTCCTGCGAACGGGAAGCGGGCTTAAAGAAGAATGACAGAGGCCTCCCAAGATGCGCATCACCGACATCCGCGAAACCGCGGTCCCGCTGAACTCGACGCTCGCCAATTCGAGCATTGATTTTTCCGAAATGACGACGTCGGTGGTCGCCGTCATCACCGATGTCATACGCGACGGCAAGCCGGTCTGCGGCTTCGCTTTCAATTCCACAGGGCGCTACGCCTGCGGCGCGCAGATGCGGGCGCGCTTCATTCCGCGCGTGCTCAAGGCCGATCCGAAATCGCTGCTCAACGAGGCGGGCGATAATTTCGCGCCGGAAAAGTTCCTCGCCGTGATGATGCAGAACGAAAAATCCGGCGGCCACAGCGAGCGCTCGGTCGGCATCGGCACCATCGAGGTCGCGGTGTGGGACGCGGTCGCCAAGATCGCGGAAAAGCCGCTGCATCGGCTGCTGGCCGAGCGCTACAACGGCGGCAAGATTGCGGAGAAGGTCTTTTGCTATGTCGGCGGCGGCTGGTACGCGCCCGGAAAAACCACCAAGGATTTGACCGACGAGATGCAGCGCCATCTCGATGCCGGCTACACCATGGTGAAGATGAAAGTCGGCGGCATGAAGCTCGCCGACGATCTGTCGCGGGTCGAGGCGGTGAAGTCGATCTTGCCGCGCGGCGGTCAGCTCGCAGTCGATGCCAATTCGAAATTCGGCCGCGACGAGGCGCTGGCTTATGCGCGCGGCCTCGCGCCGTTCGGGCTGCGCTGGTTCGAGGAGCCGTGCGATCCGTTGGATTTCGCATTGCTTGCCGAGATCGCAGATGCCTATGACGCGCCGCTCTCCACCGGCGAAAATTTGTTCTCCACGCAAGACGTGGAGAATTTGGTGCGGTTCGGCGGCCTCACAGCGCAGCGCGACGACGTCATCCAGGTCGACCCGCCGCAGGCCTATGGCATCGTGCAATATGCCCGCACCTTGGACATGCTGGCGCGGCATCAATGGCCGCGGCGGCTGTTGTTTCCGCACGGCGGCAATCAGATGTCGCTCGCCATCGCCGCCGGCTTCGGCCTCGGCGGCGCCGAATCCTATCCCGGCGTGTTCGGCGATTTCGGCGGCTTCGCCGACGACGCCGAGCTCAAGGACGGCTATCTCACATTGAGCGATCGCCCCGGCATCGGCTTCGAAGGCCAGGCGCGGCTTTACCGTATCATGTCGGAGCTAGCCGCCTGATTGCGCCAGCAAGCCGGCCGCCCGATAGGCGGCGAGCGCGCCGGGATGCAGCGCGACGCCGCCGAATTCCAGCGCACTAATGCCTTCCGCGCGCAACGGCTCGAACAGCGCCGCAAGCCCGTCAAACAATGCGTCCAATCGCGGCAGCTCGTCGCGGGCGGCGAAGATCGCGGCGGCGACGTCTTTCACTTTATCCCCGGCAACGCGCTTATGCGTCACCAGCACATTGACGACGGTCGCCTGCGCCACGTCGGCATCGAGGCCGCGGATCGCGCCTTTGCGCATCACGGTGCGG
Source organism: uncultured Alphaproteobacteria bacterium (assembly GCA_963821175.1). Taxonomy (GTDB): domain Bacteria; phylum Pseudomonadota; class Alphaproteobacteria; order Rhizobiales; family Xanthobacteraceae; genus BOG-931. Next base: position 44,268 of record CAWGCU010000011.1, on the reverse strand, counting down.
CGATAGAACGGTACGGCGCGCAACACGGTGTCGAGATCGGCAGATGCGTAAGGCAGCACGCGTAGCAAAACGCGCGCGGCAAGCGCCGTCATCACCTTGTTGGGGATCGGGCATTGCAATTGCGCGTCGGCTTCGCCGCGCGCCAGCGCCTCGGCGCCCGCGGCGAAGTCGAGGAATATTGGCGTGACGTCGGAAAATGTCAGGCCGAGCGCGCCGAGGATCACGCGGGCGTGCTGGGCCATGCCGCTTCTTTCTGGGCCGACGACGAAGCGCCGGCCGCGCAGATCGGTCACGTTGCGCAGATCGGAATCGGCGCGGGCGATGAAGAACAACGGCCCGGCGTTCATCGGCGCCACCATGCGCAGGTCGATCTTTTGCGCAAACGGCGCTTCGCCGTTCTTGGCGCGGCCGATCCAATTCGACGCCATGAAGCCGAAGTCGATGTCGTTCGCCGCGAGCCGGTTGGCGTTCTCGACGCTGGCGTGGGCCGACGTGCTGACATCGACCGGCGCCAGCGCCGGCACGCGGTCGAGCACCGTCTTGAGCGCAAAACCCTGACTCAAAAACGTACTGTCAGGCTCCGCCGTGCCGATGCGCACGCCCGTCATGTCATTCGCCCGTGATGCCTTTGTCGCGGATCACCTTGCCCCAGCGGGCGATCTCGGCGCGCAAATATTTATCGAACTCCTCCGGGCTGCTCGGCGCCGGCGTGGTGCCGGCATTGTGCAGCCGCGTGCGCACGTCGGGATCGTTCACCGCCCCGACCAGCGCGGCGTTGAGCTTGGCGATGATCGGCTGTGGCGTGCCGGCCGGCGCCAGCATGGCGTCCCAGTTGTCGCCGACCACGTCGGCAAAGCCCAGTTCGACGAAGGTGGGTACGTCCGGAAAAATATCGGAACGCTCCGACGAGGTCGCGGCCAGCGCGTTCAGCTTGCCGGCCTTCACCTGCGCCATGATGGTCGGCACGTCGCCGAACAGGCCGTCGAGATGGCCGGCCAGCATGTCGGTCAGCGCCGGCGCCGCGCCGCGATACGGCACGCCTTGCAGCTTGATACCGGCGGCGTCCTCGAACAATTGCCGGCCGAGGTCGGATATCGCGCCGCGGCCGGTGATGCCGATGGTGATGCTGCCCGGCTTGCGCTTTGCCAGCTCGACGAGGTCGCGCGCCGAATTGACCGGCATGGCGGCATTGACGACGAGGATGGTGGAATTCACCGCGGCCTTGCCGACCGCGACGAAATCCTTCAGCGGATCGTAGGGCAGGTCGGGACGCAGCGCCGGATTGATCGCCACCGCGCCGACCGTGGTGAAGAACAGCGTGTAGCCGTCCGGGTCGGACCGCGCCACGTATTCGGCGCCGATGGCGCCGTTAGCGCCCGGCTTATTCTCGATGATGATCGGCTGGCCGAGAAACTGCTGCATCTTGTCGGCGATGATGCGCGCAGTGAAATCGGCGGTGCCGCCGGGGGCGAACGCCACGATCATATGCACGGGGCGCGCTGGAAAATCCTCGGCGAAGCCGATGCCGGAACAGCACGTCGCGGCGGCGACGAACGACGCGATGCGAAGGAGAGTGGTGGCGAAATTCAACCGCATGGAGAAGTGTACGCTTGTGCGTCCCCGCGTGAATGCGAGGGCGCCCGGACGTTAGCAATTTGCCGATTAGCCCGACAGGCGTTCGATTGCCGCGCCGCAGCGGCCGAGCTTGTCTTCCAGCCGCTCAAAGCCGCGGTCGAGGTGATAGACGCGGTTGACGATGGTCTCGCCTTCGGCGGCGAGCGCCGCGATGACGAGCGACACCGAGGCGCGCAGATCGGTCGCCATCACCGGCGCGCCCTTGAGCGATTCGACGCCTTCGATGGTCGCCCGTTCGCCATCAAGGTGAATGCGCGCGCCGAGCCGCGCCAGTTCCTGCACGTGCATGAAGCGGTTCTCGAACACCGTCTCGACGATATGCGAGGTGCCGCGCGCGCGCGTCATCAGCGCCATGAGCTGGGCTTGCAGGTCGGTCGGGAATTCCGGAAACGGTGCCGTCGTCACTTCGACCGGCGCGAGGTGGGTGCCGTCGCGGGCGATGCGGATGCCCTGATTGGTCGGTGTGACGGTGACGCCGGTGCGCGCGATGACGTCGAGCGCGGCCTGCAACAGCTCCGGACGCGAATTCTGCAGCAGGATGTCGCCGCCGGCCATGGCGACGGCCATGGCATAGGTGCCGGTCTCGATGCGGTCGGGCAGCACGGCATGGCGCGCGCCATGAAGCTTTGTCACGCCTTCGATCGTGATGCGGCTCGAGCCGGCGCCGGAAATGCGCGCGCCCATCTTGTTGAGGCAATCGGCGACGTCGCCGATTTCAGGCTCGCGCGCGGCATTCTCGATCACGGTGGTGCCGTCGGCGAGCGATGCCGCCATGATCGCGGTATGGGTGCCGCCGACGGTGACTTTAGGAAACACGATCTCGCCGCCCTTGAGCCCGTGCGGCGCCTTTGCCACCACGTAGCCGCCGTCGATCTCGACTTTGGCGCCGAGCTGCTGCATCGCCATGATGAGCAAATCGACCGGCCGCGTGCCGATGGCGCAGCCGCCCGGCAGCGAGACCTTGGCCTCGCCCATGCGCGCGAGCAGCGGCGCCAACACCCAGAAGCTGGCGCGCATCTTCGATACCAGCTCATAGGGCGCCGTGGTGTCGACGATACGGGACGCGGAAATGTGCAGCGTCAGGCCGTGATCGGCGGTCTCGCCGGGGCGCTTGCCGCTGGTCATGATATCGACGCCGTGATTGCCGAGGATGCGCTCGAGCAGGCCGACGTCGGCGAGGCGCGGCACGTTGTCGAGGATCAAGGTCTCCTCGGTGAGGAGGCTTGCGATCATCAGCGGCAGCGTGGCGTTCTTGGCGCCCGAGATCGGAATGGTGCCGTGGAGCGGCCGGCCGCCGACAATACGAATGCGATCCATTTTTCAGCCCCCGCGGCCCGTTGCGGGCCCACCCGATCCGCCGCCTACTTTCCCGCCCGGATTGCGGCGAAAGTCGGGAGTGGTTCCGATATCGGCATCGGCGGCCGCCACGTCCTCGGTCTTGCGGCCGCGGGCTTGCTCCTTGCGCCGCTTGAGGTTTTCCCGCAAGCGCGCCGACAACCGCGCGCTCCGCGCCGCCCATTTCTCGGCTTTGCCGGGTTTGATCATGGCGGCAAAGTCAAAGCATGCCATCTGCGGCGCCGCAACCACGCGCAGAACTGCCGCGCTTGCGCGCATTCCCCCCATATGGCAATGATCGCCGCGGTTTTTCAGCGAGTTTATTTTCGTCCGGACGCTGCCGTAGCTCAGTGGTAGAGCACCCCCTTGGTAAGGAACTGAGCCTGAGTCTTTTCAAAGACTTAGAAGGGTCTTTCAGCGACAGAGAGACAGCATTTACAGGCAGATTTCGGCACGGTTTTGAGTAGTCGAAAGTCAACCATGACGGCAGCGCGCCGCTGTACTGCGCGATACCGAAGCCCAAGGCGCGGTCCTAGGCGAAGCGCAACACACGGCTCTCACTTCACACGCAGCGCAATGGGTAGCGCTCCAATCAATCGGGTCGGCCGCTGGCGTCCCGTAGCTGCTAAAGTAGGGGGCGTCCGCTGCCGGGACGGGAGGACGGAGCTTGCCGGCTGTTCGTCATCACGCCGGTAGTCCTCCAATCGTTGATTGCGTCATTGATCGAAGTGCGAAGCCAGTAAGAGCTACCTAGCGCCCGAATTCGGCGCGCCATGAATTCTTGCCGACTGAGCCTGAGCTTTCTTGCCTCTGCCAAGTCCAGACCGGCTCCCATTCCGTCAGTCCGAAATCTGTAGCGGCCCGCTTGGTTAAGAAATTTCACGTGCTCCGGTTCGATGCGGAACATGGCATCGGCCAATTGTTGTAAGAAATGAGGAGTCCGCAACTCCAACTACGAATTTGGGGGGCGGGAGTTCGAATCTCTCCGGGCGCGCCAGTTCATGAGAAATCGCGTGTGAATTGCACGGCATTCACACGGCTACCGTGCCCTGGAAGCCGGGAAGATGCGCGCCGATTTAGGCCCGGACTTCTGAGGATCCGCAAGCATATCGAGTCATTATCAAGCCTAGTCTCGATCGCTTTTCGGGTAACTGCTAGTGCGAAATGGTCTGTGGCAAAATGCCAGGGATGTTCCACGAAACATGTTGCGCGGGAACTGGTCAAGCACGATCACACTCGCCACTGCTAAGTCAGCCGACGCCGTTGCTTTGGCAAGATCAAAGTCTGCCACCGCCTGCTCGTGGATTGCGCGAAAACGGGTACGAATGGTCTCATCGATGATCTTTCTTGACCTGAACCAGGCCAACGGTACGATCTCGCCAAACCAAAAATGTACAACGCTATTCGTCCACGACGCCTCAAATTCTTACATCAGTGCCTCGCTTCACTTTCTGGCCTCAATTAAGCTTTTCACTGAGCGATGCTTCGAGTTCGATGAAAAAGCGGCCGTTCTCAAATTCTGCCCAATTTCAGTCACTTTAAATTCTTGACAGCGCCCGCTCTTATATCTGTACCGGCCTCGATCGAGATCGGCGCACTGATCGAACCGGCGACGGTCGACACGCGGGGCAAGCAAACTGACCGCATTGCCGAGGAAGGTACCTTGCCCTATGGATCATCCGGTTGAAGTGAACTCCAGCTGAAACGGCCGGCCTCTCACGGAGAGGGATCGTGCGCGCGCCTGGTTTGTCTCGCGGGGTCGTGAATGCGGTGACTCGCATCTTGTCAGGAATTTGAAATGAGCAAGGTCGGCGACAGCGATTCGAAGAACACGCTCTACTGCTCGTTTTGCGGCAAGAGCCAGCACGAGGTGCGCAAGCTCATCGCCGGGCCGACCGTCTTCATTTGCGACGAGTGCGTTGAGCTGTGCATGGATATTATCCGCGAAGAGAAGGCATCCTCGCTGACGAAATCACACGACGAGATTCCGACCCCGAAGGAGATCTGCAAAGTCCTCGATGATTACGTGATCGGTCAGAACCATGCCAAGAAGGTGCTCTCTGTCGCAGTCAACAATCACTACAAGCGGCTAAAACACCAGGCCGATCACAAAGATGTCGAGCTGGCGAAGTCGAATATCCTCCTGATCGGCCCGACGGGCTCCGGCAAGACACTGCTGGCGCAGACGCTGGCGCGCATTCTCGACGTTCCTTTCACCATCGCGGATGCGACGACGCTCACCGAAGCCGGCTATGTCGGCGAGGACGTCGAGAACATCATTCTCAAGCTGCTGCAGTCCGCCGACCACAACGTCGAGCGCGCGCAACGCGGTATCGTCTATATCGACGAGATCGACAAGATCTCGCGCAAATCCGACAATCCCTCGATCACCCGCGACGTCTCGGGCGAGGGTGTGCAGCAGGCACTACTCAAGATCATGGAGGGCACGATCGCGAGCGTTCCTCCGCAGGGCGGCCGCAAGCATCCGCAGCAGGAATTCCTGCAGGTCGACACCACCAATATTCTGTTCGTATGCGGCGGCGCCTTCAACGGGCTTGAGAAGATCATTTCGGCGCGCAGCCGGCCGGGCTCGATCGGCTTCGGCGCCAAGGTCATGGCGCCCGAGGATAGAAAGCAGGGTGAGGTCTTCCGAGAGGTGGAACCCGCGGATTTGCTGAAATTTGGCCTCATCCCCGAATTCGTCGGGCGGTTGCCCGTGCTGGCCACGCTTGAGGATCTCGACGAGGCCTCGCTCAAGCTCATTCTGACCCAGCCCAAGAACGCGCTGGTGAAGCAGTATCAGCGGCTATTCGAGATGGAGGGGGTTGATCTCACCGTGGCGGAGGAAGCACTCGGCGCTATCGCCAGGAAGGCGATCGACCGCAAGACCGGGGCGCGCGGGCTGCGCTCCATCATGGAGGCTATACTTCTTGACACTATGTTCGACCTGCCAAGTCTCGAAGGCGTCGAGCAGGTCATGATCTCCCAGCAGGTCGTGGAGGGTACCGCAGGACCGCTCTATATGTACGCCGATCGCGCTGGTGGCGCGAGGGCGACCTAATGGCGCTCGATCCGGATAGACGAGCGATAGAAACCCGACCATTGGACGCGAGGCCGCCGCTGGCGGCATACGCGACAGTCCTTGACCCGGCGCAGGCTCAACGCGGGGCGGGGAGAGACTGCCGACGCAGCAAAGTCACGGCCAAGTCGATGCAGGCCGCATAAATGGATTGCGTGCGGGCAACTTTGGGGATCGGAATTGATGCCGAATACGCGTAAAATTCTCATTGTCGACGATGATCTCGAACTGCGCGACGCGCTGACGGAGCAACTTTCGCTGTACGAGGAGTTTGAAGCTGTCGCGGCCGAGAACGGCAGCAAGGGCATGCAGGCCGCCAAGGCGGGACAGATCGATCTGGTGATCATGGATGTCGGCTTGCCCGACATCGACGGCCGCGAAGCCGTGCGCATCTTGCGCAGGAACGGTTTCAAGGCGCCGATCATCATGCTCACGGGCCACGACACGGATTCCGACACCATCCTCGGCCTTGAGTCGGGCGCCAATGATTACATCACCAAGCCCTTCCGCTTTGCCGTGCTGCTTGCGCGCATCCGCGCCCAGCTTCGCCAGCACGAGACGAGCGAGGACGCGGTCTTCACGATCGGCCCGTACACGTTCCGGCCAGGCTCGAAGCTGCTGCTCAATCCCAAGGGCAGCAAGGTCCGCTTGACCGAGAAGGAGACCTCGATCCTGCGCTACCTCTACCGCGCCGGCCAGCGGCCGGCATCGCGGGAGATGCTGTTGCAGGAAGTCTGGGGCTACAACTCGGGAGTCACCACGCACACGCTCGAGACGCACATCTATCGATTACGGCAAAAGATCGAGCAGGATGCGGCCGCTCCCGCCATCCTGGTCACTGAGTTCGGCGGCTACAAACTGGTGCCGTGATCGCGGTCGTCATGACGATCACGATGACATCGCGTTCCTTGAGCGGGTTCCAATTCTCCGCCGGCTCGGCGCAGGCGCCCTTGCGCATCCTAGAGCCTCGGCGATCCGCAAGGAGCACCAGGAGATACCGGACAAGGCGCGCGCCCTTTGTCCACGGGCCTTCGTGACCGATCGAGAACGTGGCAACGCCGGCGAGAAATTTTCCGAACAGCAACGCGTCGCGATAGATCGGCTGCGCCAGGATGCGTGAGAGACTGCTGATCCATTCGACGCTAATCACATTGATCCGCCTCAGATTGCAATCTCCGCAATCGGCTGCCAGTGGACAGAACGGCTCGCACGATTGGTGCTACGGATCGGTCTATTCACGTCATGAACGGATTTGCCGAGCAGAATTGGCAGACATCAATCGATTATTTCTTGTCTGGCCTTTCACACACATTAGAGCGAAATCCTGTGAGCCATCACAAGGCTGTGCCCCAGAACCTTCGCCCCGGCCATCTGGCTAGTAGCCGCCTCGATGCGGCGATGCCATATCCCGGCCATGCACCGTCGTTTTGGAGAACTTGCCAATGGCCGAATCCATCAATCCACTTGTCGCGTTTTCTGATCACGCCGCAGAGCTGGTCGAGCGGACCGGCAGCAGCATCGTTGCTGTTCACGGCGGCGGCCGAGGGTCCTCGAGTGGCATCCATTGGCGTTCCGGAGTCATCGTCACCGCTGAAGAGGTTTTGGAGCGGGACGAGGACGTCAAGATTACGCTTCCCAGTGGGCGCCTAGTCGAGGCCTCGCTCGCGGGTCGGGACCCCAGTACGGACGTCGCGGTGCTGCGCTTCCAGCCGGATGGACTGCCTGCAGCGTCGACCACCGATGCGGCGCCACTGCGACCAGGTCACGTCGTCCTGGCAGTCGGAAATCACGAAGGTGCGCCGGTCGCTAGCCTCGGCGTCGTCGCCACCGTGCGAGGGCCCTGGCACAGTCTTCGCGGCGGCACCATCGATAACCTCATCCGCGTAGATCTTGTGCTCAGCCGGGCCGCTGAGGGTGGCGCCCTCATCGACGCGCAGGGAAGCGTCGTCGGCATGGCCGTCCTGGGGCCGCGTCGCCGCGTGCTTGCCATTCCCACGTTGACAATCGATCGCGTCGTCGATCAGCTCCTCGCGAAGGGTCATGTCTTTCGGGGATATCTTGGTGCCGGCCTGCAGCCACTGCGGCGCGGACGCCCCTCCCATGACACGCAGCCTGCGGGCAGCGGGCGCGGCGTTCTCGTCGTGAGCATCGATCCGGATGGGCCAGCCGCGCGCGCCGGGCTGCTCGTGGGTGACATCGTCATGACTTGGAATGCAAAACCGATCGATCGCGTGCGCGATGTCATGCTTCTGCTGGGCGTGGATAGCGGTGCTACTGTCGATTTGCAACTGATCCGCGGCGGCGCTCCGACGACACTCAAGGTTGTTCTCGGCGAGCGACCGGTGGCTTAAGCGTGTGGCAGAATGGCCGCCGCCGCACAGCGGACGAGGCCATACGTCCATGACCGCCGTCGCGATCTATTCCGCCGATCCGGTCCTGCGCTGCAGCCTCGAACAGCTGCTGCGCGAAGATCCGGCCATGACCGTCGTCGGGGTCGCGGACAATCCGTCAGCTATGCTCCGACTGATCGAGCAAAATCACGTCGACGCCGTACTGGCCAACTCGCCGTCGCACGATCAGTTGGCCGATTGGCGAACCCGGCACGGCGAAACAGCCTTCGTGGTTCTTGTTGACGGGTACAACGATGAGGACGGCCTCGAGGCGCTCCATGCAGGGGCCCGAGGTATCCTGCCGCGTTTGGTCGAGCGCAGCGAAATCGTCGTCGCGATCAAGGCGGTCACCAACGGCCTTGTTGTCTTGCCGCGCGAACTCTTGCCGACGCTGCTCAACGCAGGCTCGGATGCTGATGAGGTACCCGATGGCAATGACGCAGTCCGCACGCTGCTGACGGCGCGTGAGCTCGAAGTCCTTGCAGCGCTGGCAGACGGCGCCTCCAACAAAGCGATCGCACGTCGATTGGGAATCTCCTTTCACACCGCCAAGTTTCACGTCGCCGCCATTCTCACCAAGCTCAATGCGGACAGCCGGACTGAAGCGGTCACGAGGGCTGCGCAACTTGGTCTCGTGATGCTTTGAACCAGGAAGAGGACTTTTTTTGTTTTGTTTTGGAGCCCACGTCCCTTTGGATCTATTAAACGGACGTCAGCAATACCGGGGCGGGGATTGCAGGCGATCTATCGTTCGCGGTGAAACCACAACCGTGCGTACAAAATAAAGCCGGCTTAATATTCTGCTTTAATCAGTTCCATCGAATCTTCCACCAAGGCGCCCGGCTTAGAACTCAGCATCTGAGCATTGGTGACTCCACTCACCAAGCGCAGCCTCATCAATGATACGCTGGTCGGGCGGACGCACTTACACCGGCTTCCTCAGCGACAGTCGGGGTTAAGCCCGCCTAGGCACTCTGCTCGGTGATCAAGTTTCGTGTCGATATTGAGAACGCCAAGGCGGGCCGTGATAGATCGAAAATCCCCAAGCGGCGTCAAGAGCCTGTGGCCAATGGATGGGTGCCGGCATGAATGCCGCCGGCTCCTGCCGGCGCGCACTCCCCGGATTTCATTTCGTTATTGTCCATGACCGGCCGGCCCTATATAAGCTCGCCCGCAAGCAGGGGCGCTTTATTCTGCAGGGGTTTGAAACGCAAGTGAACGAGAAAAAGAACGGCGTCGCTGTTGTTCCGGACAGACACAAGAACGGGGTCGCGGTCCAAACGGATATGAACAAGACCTACCGGCCCTCCGACAAAGAGCCTTTCATGAACGAGCGCCAGCGGGAGTATTTCCGCGACAAGCTGCTCGCTTGGAGGGAGGACATCCTCAAGGTAGCCAAGGAGACGCTGCAGCATCTCCAGGACGAGAACCAGAACCATGCCGATTTCGCCGATCGGGCATCCTCGGAGACCGACCGCGCGATTGAGCTGCGCGCGGGCGACCGCCAGCGTAAGCTGATCGCCAAGATCGACGCTGCGCTGCAGCGGCTCGATGACGGCACCTACGGCTACTGCGAGGAGATCGGCGAGCCGATCGGGCTCAAGCGGCTCGAAGCTCGCCCGATCGCTACGCTCTCGGTAGAGGCGCAGGAGCGTCACGAGCGCCGCGAGCGGGTGTACCGCGAAGATTGATGCGGCCCGAATTCGTCGATTATCTGCGCACAGCTTTCGACGTGACGCAGCCATTCTCCTTCCATGGCAACGAATTTCACAACCAATCGCGCCGGCCTGCAGTGCGGCCATTCCAACGCGCGCATCCGCCGCTTTGGATGATGAGCCGCGATCCGCAGATCCTGGAGTTCTGCGCGCGCAATGCGATCAACCCCGGGCATTTTCCAATCTACAGCCATCCGCGCTCGCCGAATGCAGAGAGATCAACTCCCGGCGGCGCATACCATCCTGCTGAGCCATAGCGGGCTCCAAGGTTCATCGCGACGTCCTTGTTGCCATAAGGAATCCGTAGCGGCGTACCTGTAACCGAATTTGGCTGCGCGGGAGCCAGGGGAGCGACAGAGGAATCCGAATTGCGTTTCCGCGACCTCTTCGTCGTCGCCCTCGATTGAGGCGCAACTGACCCTGCCGGCTTGTAGGCGCCCTTTCGACCGCGCTTGCGGCGCTTCGCGCTTCGGTTTGTGTCTATCCACGCGGACATGGCGGCCGAGCTGGCCTTGGCCTCCTCGGGAATGACGACGCCTTTCCCCTGCGCGATCTTCTTGGCGTACAACATCTGCGCCGTGCTTACCGGTTTGGAGTCGCGCTTCCCCGGCGTTTCACCTTCGGCTTTCTTGGGCGCGTGTTCGTTGAGAAATTTTTGGCAGATCGAAATCGACGTCTTGCAACCGGGCGGAGGCTTGATGCCCTTCTGCCGGGCGACGCTGTCGGCAAAGCGCTTCATCGCAGGCGTCGGCGGAAACGTCCCGTGGCCGTTGCCGACCGCGCCACCAAGCAAGGGAGGTCCGCCGGCGGCGCCACCTTCTTTGAGCTTGCCGATGATTCGCTCGGCGACAGAGCACACTGCGTCAATCGCACCGATCATCTCCTGCTTGCCGACAACGACATCGTCGAGCAGGCATTCAAGTTGTGCCGTCACCCCCGGATCGACCAGCGCCGGGTCGGCCTGTTTGAGAACACCGAACAGCGACAAGCCGGCCTCGGTCGGCACGATGTGCTTTCCCTGGGCAATCAGGAAACCCTGTTTCTTCAGCCCGCCGATGATCTCCGCTCGGGTCGCTGGCGTGCCAATGCCCTTGGCATCCTTCAAGCGCTCCCGTAGAACCTCATCGTCAACAAAGCGCCACGCATTTTGCATCGCCTCGATTAGCGTGCCTTCGTTGTATCGCGGCGGTGGCCGGGTCTCCTTGTCCTCGATTTTCGGATCGTGCAGTTCCGCCGTCTCGCCGTTGCGCAACGGCGGCAGCAATTGCGCCTCGTCGCCCTTTTCGTCGGCGGGCTGCCAGTCCGGGAATGCTGCGCGCCACCCGAGCTCGATGGGCTGACGGCCGGAAGCGCGGAATTCGAAACCAAGCACGTCGAACGTTGCGGTCGTCTGCCGGTAGCGGAAGTCGGGCATCAGGGCGGCCAGATAGGCCCGCGCGATGACGTCGAACAGTTTTTTCTCATCGGACGACAGGCGAGGCCAAACCTCCCGCAATTTGTCGATCGTGTTGACGTTGGGAATAACGGCGTGATGGCTCGCGCCCTCCAGTCCCTTGTCGTAGAAAGTGCCGCTCGCACCTTTGCGGATCATCGGCGGATCTGGCACCGGGATTGCGCCGAATAACTGACCCATCCGCAGTCCGGCCACTATCCGCGGCACGTCCGATATCAAGCTCTGCGGCAGGTAGCGCACCTCGGCGCGCGGATAGGTGATGATCTTCTTGCTTTGGCCATCATAGAGCTCCTGCGCCACCTCGAGCGTCTTGCTGGCCGGCCAGCCGAATCGCGAGCCGCAGAGCTTCTGCAGCGACGGCAGATCATGCAGCTTGGGCGGCCCTTGCCGCTTATCTTCGACGCGCACGGCGAGCGCGCCCTCGAAACCTTCAACTGCTTTGACGACGTCCTGAGCAATTTCACGCCGGACAATTCGGTCCTGCGGCGCGTGCCGCATCTGGAACTGGCCTCCCGCAACTTTAGCGGTGGCGACAACTTCAAAATAGGCAATCGGCACAAAGTTGCGGATTTCCAACTCGCGCCTGCACACGATGGCCAAGGTCGGCGTCTTCACCCGGCCAACGCCGATGACTCTCCGCGCACCCTGACCCAGGATGACGGTCGCGGTGCGTGTAAGTGACAGGTTGTAGATCTGGTCAGCCTGCCTGCGTGCGACGGCGGCAGCGTAAAGCCGGGCATATTCGCTATTTGGTTTTGCCCGACCGAATGCATCGCGGATGGTCTGCGCGTCCTGCGCGGTGAACAGCACCCGCATCACCTGACCGCGGTACTCATAATGCTCGAGAATTTCCTGGCCGATGAGCTGACCCTCGCGATCGCAGTCGGTGGCGAGCCAAACCCGCTTGGCGGTGCGCAACGCCTCGCGAATGGCCCTGAGCTTAGCGGCTTTGTTTCCGCCTTCTGCCGGGCGAGTGCCGTAAAGACCTTCGGGTCGCAGTAGGATCGGGGACCAGCGCTTCCACGCCGGCACGACATCCTCCGGTTCGAGCAGGTCGAACAAATGACCCTCGGCCGCGAGGACGTCTCCGTACCGAGAACCCACGGCGGCGCGGACGTCTTTCGCCTGGCTGGATTTCTCCGTGATTACGATCTGATCGGCCATAACGGCTCGTTTCGAAGGATCGGTTCGACAGCGGCGAAATGAGAACATAAAGCGAACGCAAGCGCCACGCAAGCTATGTCCGACTCTCCTACCCATGAATTCTGGGGGCACGCCGGCTTGCGATGTGGCTTGCCTTCGAGCACCGATGCAGCCGGGCCGGGAGGTGGAGCACAAGCTTGCCAAGGTTGGGGTCGAGGGTTCGAATCCCTTCGCCCGCTCCAGTTTTATCAATGACTTAGCGGTCATTTAGGTCAGGAACCGGGGTGTCCAGCTAGCACATAGCTAGCAGATCCGCATTAAATCGACGGTGAGCGCCTAGGGCATCGACGCGTTCATTAGCGGCAGTTGGCCGGATCATAATGAGTACTGCGATTTGGGGCAGGAATTCGAATCCCTTCGGGCGCGCCACTCAATAAAATCAATGAGTTATAGCCGGCTTTAGCGGCATTAGCGGCGGACATTAGCGGCAGTTGCCGGATCGAAATCGGTGCTGCGATTTGGGGCAGGAATTCGATCCCCGTCGGGTGCGCCAAATCCTCAAAATCCATCGTAATAAGTAGCACACCGCAAATGTGTCATGCAGAATGGATCGATCTGCATCGCATCTGCATGGCACAGAAGAACCTTTGCAGCGGAATTCCGAAATTGCATTTAGGGCGATAGGCGATTTTGGCCAACAGTCTCCGACTGTGAGTTTTCCATATCCGAATTTTTCATGAGGAGACTGGGGTCGAACCTGCGGAGACTGGTTCGAGATGTTGATGATTGGCCTGTCCTATTTCTCAAAGGGTTTCTTTCAGGAACCGCAGTACTCTGGGTCCGGCAAAGCCGCCAAAACTCGTATCGTCCACGGGGTCGGTTATGAAAAAGTGACCCGCGCCCGGAATCACCACTTGCCGCGCAAAGAAGCCGCCCTGCTTCAGCGCCGTCAAAAATGCCGTGGATTGGGTGGCGGGATCGACGATATCGTCATTGTCGCCGTGGAGTAGGAAACGCGTCGAATTCCTGTCTGTCGTCGCATAGCTGATGGGGGAAGCTTCAAAAAAGATCTTGCGATTCGTGTAAGGCGCCGCGCCCAGATATTTGTCGGAAATGTTATCCTGCGGACGGGCGATGAGGTCATGTTGCCATTGTGCATACATGTCGTACACGCCATAAAATCCCACTACGGTCTTTACTCTTGTCGATACCGATGCGTTCGGGTCAGTCCGATAGTCCGTGGAAAACATTGCTTCGTCGCCTGCAAGCGCGACGAGCGCTGAGAGATGACCGCCGGCACTGTCTCCGATCAGGCCGACACGCTCCGGGTCGATGCCGAGTTGACTTGCATTGGCTTTCACATACTGGACGGCGGCCTTGGTGTCGTAGACCGAGCCCGGATAGGTTTTGACCCCAGGTTTCATCAAACGATACTCGATAGCGAATACTGGAGTGCGCCCCTAGAGCCGGACAGGATTAGGCGGCAGTTTTGACCGTCTGCCGGGCGTGGTTGTCCTCGAACTGGGCCGGGCTCAGATAGCCGAGCGCGGAATGGAGTCTACGAGTGTTGTAAACCTCGTCGATGAAGCGGGGAAGATCGGCGGTCACATCCTCGAAGGTTTCGTAGTCCATCAGATAGACGGCCTCGACCTTCAGTGTCTTCATGAAGCTCTCCGCCTTCGCATTGTCATAGGGGTTTCCGCGCCGCCCCATCGAACCAACGAGACCGTGGTCAGCGAGCAGGCCGCGGTAGACTTCAGACGCATATTGCGAGCCGCGATCCGAGTGGTGAATGCAGCCCTTCGGTGGCTGCCGGACTCGGATAGCTGCCTTCAGCGCAGCAACGGCCAGGCGCGCATCGATTGAGCGGCTGATCGCATATCCGACCACCCGGCGTGACCAGGCATCGAGGATGGCAGCCATATAGACGAAGCCGGCGGCGATCGCGATGTAGGTAATGTCCGCCACCCAGACCTGGTTCGGGCCGTCGAGGATCTTGTGGCGGGCAAGGTCGGGGAAGATCGGACCGTCGTGGTCGCTGTCGGTCGTAGCCACGAATCGCTTGCGGCGCTTGGGTTGAAGGTCGTTCTCGCGCATGAGACGGCGGATCTTCTTGGCATTGACGACTATGCCGCGATGGCGCAGCTCGGCGCCAACTCGGCGATAGCCATAGGCTTCAAACTCATCGCAGATTGCGATCATGGTCGCGACCAGTACGGCGTCGTCAGTCGGCAATGACGGAGCGTCATAGTAGGTAGAGCGAGACAAGCCCATCAGCCGACATCCTTTGGCGATGGAGAGGCCACGGGGCCGGTGATGACGGATGTACTCGCGCTTCTCGGCCGCGGTGCGCTTTTCAGAGCCCCTTTTAGAAACTCGATTTCAAGGGCCTGCCGACCGACCATGCGTTCGAGCGCCGCGATCTTTGCCTCGTAGTCCTGAAGAAGATCAGCCGCCCGGGCATCATCGTCGAACGCTCCGGCTTCAAACTTCCGCACCCAGAGCCGGACCAGGTTGCGCGAGATGTCGTGTCGGCGGGCGAGAGTATGAAGCGTCTCGCCTGCCATGAAGTCCTGGACGATCTGCCGTTTGAACTCGACGCTGTAGGTGCGATGGTTGGCCATGGCTTTCATCCTCTGAAAGCCCGGTAGCCTCAGTCAATTCCCTGCCTGCAATCTGTCCACCGTCAGGGGCGCACTCCATACCGCGTACCCGTTCTTGGCGAGATAGGGGCCCCAATTCAGATAGAATTTGCGGTTGCCGACTTGCCAGCCGCCACCGTGCACAGCGACCAGAATCGGCGCCTTGTCGAGACCCTTCGGCGAATACAGATCGCCGAGAAGCTTCACGCCGTCATGCTCGGCAAAGACGATGTCATTGCGAATGTCGACGTCGTATTGCGCGTGTGCGGCCGTGGCAGGCAACATGAGGCTCATCGATATGGCAAGAATGCACTGTGCGATGTTCATTTTATGCCCCTCATTTAAGCAGCACCGCTATTGAGATAGCCGATCACGGGGACTTGAGCCACCGACTTAGCGCATGGCGTGATTGCAGCGTCGCCGCCCGGCAGGATGGACATGCCGCGCGGGCATGGACACAATTCGACCGAGTGCGCGGCCCGGACTTGGGCGGAATCTCGAACAATTGCGCGTTCCGGGGGAGAAACTGATGCAGCTGTCGCGAAGAAACTTTCAACGGATGGTGCTGGGACTGACAGCGCTTCCCTTTGCCACGGTGCTGGCGCGGGCGGAAGACTATCCGACGCATCCGGTTCGCCTGATCGTCGGATTTCCGGCGGGCAGCGGGCCGGATATCGTTGCGCGGATCGTCGCGCAGGGGATGTCGGACCGACTCGGCCAGACCGTCGTGGTCGAGAACCGGCCAGGCGCTGGGAGCAATCTTGCGACGAATGACGTCGCGCACGCCCTGCCGGACGGTTACATGCTCATGCTGCTCACGACAGCCAACGTCATCAATGCCACACTGTACCAGAACCTGAACTACGATCTGCTGCGCGATATTATGCCGGTCGGCAGCATCGACAACGAGCCTTTCGTTCTTGAAGTAAATCCGTCGGTCCCGGCGAAGACCTTGCAGGACTTCATCGCCTACGCCAAAGCCAATCCGGGCAAGGTCACGATGGCGTCGGCGGGTATCGGCAGCGCGCCGCATATCTTCGGCGTAATGTTCCAGCGGATGGCAGGAATCCAGCTCGCCCACATTCCGTATCGCAGTAATCCGATTCCCGACGTGATCGGCGGCCAGGTCGATTGCTTCATCGGCCCGGTCCAGTCGGCGCTGGAATTCATCCGGACTGGCAAGTTGCGCGCGCTCGGCCTGACGACCGCACAGCGGTTCGACGGCTTGCCTGACGTGCCGCCGATCGCCGATGTGTTGCCCGGTTACGAAGCTAGCGGCTGGCTCGGCATCGGCGCGCCCAAGGGCACGCCGGCCGACGTCATTGCGCGCCTCAACAAGGCGATCAACGACACGACATCGGAGCCGGCCGTCAACGCGCGTCTCAATAGTCTCGGCGACAGTGTAGCGCCGAGGACTAGCGCCGATTTTGGCCTGTTGATGAAGAGCGACGTCGAGAAATGGGCTGGCGTCATCCAATCCGCAAATATCAAGCTTGAGCAGTGACGGTTTCGCCAACACGAGAAGCGCGGTCGCATGGTCGAACACATCGAGGGTCCTCTATACTACGAGCGCATGGGCCGCAGCGGGCCAGTCATGGCATTCGTGCATCCCAATCCGATGGACCAGTCGTGCTGGATCTTCCAGATGGCTCATCTGTCGACCTGGTACCGCTGCATCGGCATCGATATTCCCGGCTATGGCCGCTCGCCCAAGGCGACGCGCGGGCTGACGATGAGCGACATGGCGCAGGCGTGCTGGGAAGCTATCGACGACGCGACGCCGAACGAGCGCGCCATTCTGGTCGGTTGCTCAGTCGGCTCGGCGATTGCGCCTTACATGTATCATTTGCGCCCGCAGCGGACGGCCGCGCTGGTGCTGTCCGGCGCCGGCTTTAGCCCGAACAAGGAGCATGTGCCGAAGCGTATCGCTGGCTACACCGAGCGCGGCATTGAGTATCGCTGGGACTTCACCTTCGAAGGCTTAAGCCCCGCCTTCCGCGCCACCCCGCTGGCGCACTTTTTCGCCACGCTGTTCACCGAGCGCAACGCACAAGCCGACCTGCAATCGATCATTTATCAGTTCGAGGCGGCGGCAAACCCCGAGCCGGCCGATCATCATTCTGGCATCGCCTGCCCGACATTAATCCTAAGCGGCAGCGAAGACCACGCACACCCGCGCGCCTTTGCACTCAAGGGGCGCATACCTGGCTGCGAGATGAAAATCCTGCACGGCGCCGGTCATGCCTGCCAGATTGAGCAGCCCTGGCTGTTTGACCGCTACATGATCGAGTTCCTCAAGAAGCACCGTCTGTTTCCGGCGCAGGCGGTGTCGGGCTAATGCGCAAGCCGGCGCTGAATGCGCGCTTCCCCGGGCGAACTGCTATCTCAGTTACTTATTCCGCGCGGCCGACTCGAAGACCTGGGTTACCGCTCTGTCGAGCGCCGGCTTGTCTTTCGACAGATCGTTGCCGATGCTCGAAATCCTGGCGATCATTGCCGCCTGCTCGTCGGCCGGAAGGGTCGTCAGCTCGCCGCCGGAATCGACCCAGACCTTGCGCTGCGCCTCCCAAAAATCCCTGGCGAACACGACGATCTCCTTGGAAACTTCGGCGGAATCATCGCGAACTGTCTTCTGTAGGTCCGCCGGCAATGCGTCCACCCATTTAGCATTCATGACGAGCATCGGGTTGACGTGAGGCTGCCCGGTCTCCACGACATATTTGGCGGCGTCCTGATAATGCATCGTCGTGAAGACGTTGAGCGGAGTGAGCGCGCCGTCGATGGCCCCCTGCTGCAGCGCCGGCAGTACGTCGCCAAGCGTCATCGCCACCGGCGAAGCATCCATCCGGTTGATCATCTCCTGCTGGAATGGCGATGCCAGCACGCGGATTTTCATTCCCTTGTAGTCCGCAAGATGGTGGATCGGCTTGCGCGTGATGATCGCGGACGGACCGATCATGAAGATGCCGAGCCCGACGAGGCCTTTCTTCAGCCCCAAGTTGAATAGCATGTCGCGAACCGCTGCATCGTTGATCACGCGAATGTCCTGTTCCCAGCTCGTGAACAGGCCGGGCGCGCTTAGCGCCTGATAACGTTCGTCGACGCCGACCAGAAATTCCGGCGGTCCGAGCCAGCCTTGGATCGACCCGAATTGCGTGCCTTCGATCTGCCGGGGAATGGAGCCAAGCTGACTCGCCGGATAGATTTCGCCCTTGATCCGGCCGCCGGAATCCTTCTCGACCGCCGCCGCAAAACGTTTCAGGAATTCATGCTGCGCGTCGTTGACCGAAGCGGTGCTCAGCTTCATCACATACGTAGCTTTGCCGTCCTGCCCGTAGACCACCGGCGCTGAGGCGAGAAGCGCGGCAACGACGGCCGGCACGATCATGTGTCTCGTTGTCATGCGGTACTCCGTGGTTCGGTTCGGTCGCGATCTGATTCCAGACGAAATACGGCTTATTGTACGGCTTTCTGCACGTTCCGTAAGGCCTGACCAGGCTAAGAGATTGAGCTCCGGGAAGAAGCCTTAAGCAAGCGGCGGCAGCCGCGACAGCCAGTCTGTCGCCTGCTCATAGGCCAAGCCAATGCGAAGCGCCGTGGCTTCGTGATAGCCTCTGCAGACAATGTGTAGCGAGGTCGGAAGCCCTGTCGCGGTGAAGCCGTTAGGTAGCGACAAGGCGCATAGATCGAGCAGATTGACCATTCGCGTGAAGATAGCCGGACTCTTTGACTGGTCGGCATCTGCAATGGGAATGGCTGCGGTTGCGGTCGTTGGCGTCAGCAGCGCATCAATGTCGCCGAAAGCGCCGTCGAACTGCTGCTTCAGCTTTTCGCGCTTCGCCAGCGCACCAAGATAATCGCGCGCTGACATCGACTTGCCGATCCAAATCCGCGGTCTCACCGCTTCATCGATTGGCAGATCGAGTCGATCAACGAAGTCGCCGAGGATGGCATATCCCTCGGCACCGATTACCTGGCCGGTAAGCGCGGCGAAATCGCCAAATTTGCAGGGCAGCGCGATTTCGATGATCCGGGCACCGAGGCCTCGCAGCAGCTCGATCGAGGTGTCGTAGGCCGCCAGTACCTCCCGATCGATACCGTCCCGTTCCGCTTCTGGAAGGACGGCAAGACGCAAGCCAGCGACGCCACGCTTGAGCGATGGCATCGGATCGTCTGGCTGCCGGTATGCCGTGCGCGGGTCGAGTGGATCGAAGCCTTGGAACAGATTGAAGAGCAGCGCCGCGTCTTCGACCGAGCGCGTCATCGGCCCGGGCGTATCGAGCGTCGGGGCAAGCGGCAAAATTCCATGGTTGCTGATCCGGCCTACCGTCGTCTTCAGGCCGACAATGCCGCACCACGAGGCCGGCAGCCGCACCGAGCCGCCGGTATCGGTGCCGATGGCACAAGGTACCAGGCGGGCCGCCACCGCCACACCCGAGCCGCTGCTCGACCCACCGGGTGTGCGTGGCGTTTCTGCATCCCATGGGTTCCACGGCGTGCCCATATATTGATTGGTACCCCATCCACCCATCGCGAATTCCACCAAATAGGTCTTGCCAATGACGATCATCCCGGCGGCCATCGCTTTGCGGGCTAACGTCGCCGTCGTGGGGGACAACCGGTCGCGCCAAATCTCGGAGCCTCCCGTCGTGACGCGGCCTTCCATCTCGATCAGGTCTTTCAGCGCAATTGGAATGCCATGAAGTGGTCCAACGGTGTGACCGGCACGGATGGCTTTGTCCGCCGATTCCGCCGCCTGGTGCGCGTCGTCCCGGTAGAACGCCACAAAGGAATGTAATTTTTGATCGAGCCTCGCGATGCGATCGAACAGGTGGTCAATCAACTCGACCACCGAAATCTGGCGGCTCTGCAACGCGGAGGAAAGCTGATGGACAGTCAGGCAGTGAAGGCTTGCCGGTTGCGCGTTCATTTTCACTCCCGTCTATGCTACAGCGAAGGTGGTAGTGGAAGCGGGAGGTTATCCGATGTCGGAGCGAGTCTGGGATAAATTCCTGACCGAAGAAGACAAGGCGGTATTTGCGACTTCCGGATACGGTGCGCGGGGAGGATTTGGCGAGCGTCCCGCGCTTCTCATTATCGACGTCAGCTATAACTTTTGTGGCGACCGGCCAGAGCCGATCCTCGAATCAATCAAGCGCTGGCCGAATTCCTGCGGCGCGCGAGCGTGGGACGGCGTTGCCGCCATTCGCAAGCTTGTTACCTCGGCCCGGTCTAAAGGCCTGCCGATCATCTACACGACCAACGCCTATCGGCCGGACCGATGGGACTTGGGAATTTTCCGCGAAAAGAACGCGCGATTTAAGGAGTGGTCTTCGGGAACTGCCGCGACCAATCTCGACGGCGATGCCATAGTCGCTGAGATTGCGCCCCGTCCCCAGGACATTCTTCTCCTGAAACAGATGCCAAGCGCCTTTCACGGTACGCGCCTGCAAAGCTATTTGACTTATCTGAAATGCGACAGTGTCATCGTCGGCGGCACGACGACATCGGGCTGCGTGCGCGCTTCTGTCATCGATGCCTTCAGCCAAAACTTCCGCGTCATCGTTGCCGAAGAATGCTGTTTCGATCGCGCTCAGGCGTCACACGCTATCAACCTTTGCGACATGAATGCCAAATATGCCGATGTGATCGGCACGGCAGAAGTCGTGGACTATATTGAACGTTTGCCTGATAAACTGTTCGAATTACCCAGTGGAGCTTTGTAGAGAGCAAAATGCGGGATTGGCTCGGTTTCTTCAATCGAGAAGACCAACTATCGCATTGGAAAAAGGCCAAGGTTGACAGATTTCCCAGTTTTTCGCGCCAGAGATCAGGTTCGAATTCGACATCTGTGATTTCGAATCCTCTCGGGGCAGCCACGCAGTTTAGTCTCTAGGGGGTGTTTTCCGTTCACGCGAATTCGCGCGACATTACCTGGACTTAGCGAGACGTTACGCAGTCTCTGCACCCCAATTTTCCAAATTTTACGCCTCCATGGCTCAATTTCATACGCCAATCTCTGGTCGCCAATTTTCAATATCCGTGCTTTCGCGGCAGAGACTCGGTTCAATAGCACTGAGACCGGTTCGAAAACGGCAGAGATATAATAGCGGACACCGCGAAGCCGAGCGCGCGCATATAGGCGTGGCGGGTATATTAACTTGGCCGTGTGAAACCGGACCGGCCGTCCGGTCTTGTCCGGATGGATCTAATTCCGCAGGTCCAGAACGAGTTTGATCTTTTTCAAAAGTCGATCGAAATCGACCGGTTTGGTATCGAACTCATCGCAACCAGACGCGAGTGCCTTTTCCTTGGCTCCGGTCATGGCGTGAGCGGTGAGCGCGATGATGGGAATGTGCCGGGTCGCGGCACTTTGCTTTAGGCGGCGCGATGCTTCCCAGCCGTCAATGATCGGAAGATCGAGATCCATCAGTATGACGTCGGGCATTTCGGATGCCGCCATGGCACAGCCAGCTTCACCATCGGCGGCGGTTATGACCTCATATCCATCAAGCAATTCAAGACGCATTTTGAGCATATAGACGTTATCGTCGTTGTCTTCGACATAGAGTACTTTGGTCACGCGGGCATCTCCGCCATCACATGTTTTCGACGCGATTCCGCTACCGCCTGACGCACAGTCCGCACGAACTGCACGGCGTCGAAAGAGTTTTTCAATAGAATTGCTTCGACGCCGAAATTTAAGCGTTCGCGATCAGCTGCAGTGAGATCGAGCGCGGTAATCACGATGACCGGAATCTCTCGCCATTGCGGGTTGCCGCGCAACGCCGTCAGCAGCTGAAAACCGTCCATTTCCGGCATCATGAGATCGAGCAGGATGATGTCTGGTATCTCGGCAGCCAAACGCTCCAGCGCCACGCGGCCATTGTCGGCTTCTGCAATGATCCAGTGCTGCGGCTCGAGCAGGGATCGTATCGAATCCCGCTGCGCCGAATCGTCTTCGACCATCAGGATGCGGGTTGGTCGCGCACGTGCTTGGAACGGCTGCAATAGCGAAATAAGTTGGCTTCGATCGATCGGCTTGGTTAGATAGCCGGCGGCTCCCAATGTCATGCCCTTGCGCTGCTGATCGGTGATCGTCGCCATGACCACGGGAATATCGGCCAATGCCGGATTGCCACGCAGCGCCGCCATAACGGTCCAGCCGTCGATGTCCGGCATGATGACATCGAGCGTAATGGCGACAGGGTGGAGCTCTTCAGCAAGCTTCAACCCTTCGCGACCGCCGCTGGCCGTGACCACCGAGAAGCCTTCTTCGCGCAAATGATTCGCGATGAGTTCGCGCGCCGTCGCATCATCATCGATGACAAGAATACAATCGCCAATGGCTTGTCGGTCGAGAGTGATATCCGTCTTTTCGTCTGCGTCGCTCGTCGTTTCCTCGCCACCAGCCGGTAAATGGACGACAAAGGTCGAGCCCTTGCCGGCCTCGCTGGTGACGGTGACGTCACCACCCATCATGCGGCAGAGCCTGCGCGTGATTGCCAACCCCAGCCCGGTCCCGCCGTAACGTCGTGCCGTCGTTTGGTCCGCCTGTGTGAAATCTTCGAAGAGCTTCTCCAACTGCGCTGGTGTCATGCCGATGCCGCTGTCGCTGACAATAAAATCGAGCCAGCGCCGTTCATCGACGGACGTCGGCGCGACACGGAGCGCCACTTCGCCTTCCTTGGTGAACTTGCAGGCGTTGCTAAGAAGATTAAGCAGTATTTGACGAAGGCGCAGCGCGTCGACATGGATCGGCGCGATGTCATTGGGGCAAACTATCGTCAGTCGGTTCTTGTTGGTCTCCGCCAGGGGGCGCACGGTGCCCGCCACCTCCTCGATCAATCCGGCAATTTTTATTGTCTCCGGGTTAAGCTCTAGCTTGCCTGCTTCGATTTTCGACAAATCGAGAACTTGATTTATGAGATCAAGGAGGTGCTTGCCTGCGCGATGGACCCGCCGCAGCGGCTCCAGAGCTTTGTCGGTGCCAAAGCGCGCAGAATTGCTCACCATCATCTCGGTTAAGCCAATAATTGCGTTGAGCGGCGTCCGGAGCTCATGGCTCATATTGGCAAGGAATGCAGACTTAGCTCTGTTTGCCGTATCGGCCTGCTGCATGGCCTCTTGCAGTTCTTCCTGACGCGCTTTGAGTTCCGAAATATCGGTGTAGACGCAAACGGTGCTGCCGTCGGGTGTACGCCTCTCGCTAATCCGCACCCACATTTCGCCATGGTGCGATTCAATGAAGGCTTTCGGATCGACGTGTGCCCGAAGCCGCGTAGCGATCCACTGGTCGGCCGGCTGGCCCGCAGTGTCTAGCACCTTGCGCTCTACCCCAACCTTGAGAAGCTCCGAAAACCTAATGCCGGGTCGGATAATGTCGTCGAGCTTCGGGTAAAGCTCGCGAAATTTGCTGTTGCACAAAACCATTCGATCGTAGGGATCGAAAAGTACGAAGCCATCAGAGATCGTCTCAATGGCGGTCTGAATCAGGCGCCTCTGCTCTTCGCTCTGTGCGGATAATCTTGCCCGTTCTCGAATGCTATCGCGAAATAACTGCAGCGTGCGGGCCATAGCGCCGATTTCGTCCGGCGCAGGTTGAGGTATCTCGACGTTAAGATCGCCGGCGGTGATGCCGGCCATTGCTGCGACGACCTTGTCGAGCGGCTTTGAGATTGAACTCAGCACGATGAGGGCAGCCAGTATCCCGAGCAAAATCGTCAGGCCCACAATGACGGCTGCGACAAAAGTGGTCCTAGCCACGTCCGATTGTACTCGGCTGCGCTCTGCTGCCGCCTCTCGACTGAGGCCGTCGACAAAAGTCGTGAGCCGAGCGTCGATCGCGATACTATGCTGGCGAGCAGCGGCCAAAAACGTGTTGCCGACTACGCGCTGATCGTTGGTGTATTCCTCGACCGCGCGTCTTGCGTCGCTCTCGAACTCCGCCACTTCGGTCCGGACAGTGGCGGCGACGTCCGGTTGACTGCGAGCGAGTAAGTCGAGCTTTTGCGAAAGACGCTCTCTGGCAGCGTTGGCATTTGTTTCCGACAGCCGCAGCAGGCTTGCGGCGAGATCAGTGAGCCAATAGCGATATTCGCCAAAGGTCGAGCGGATTTGGTTAGCGAGCTCGGTAAGTTCGGCAAGCTCAGCCGTGTGTGCCACAGCCCGCGAATTCGCCGCGAGCATGGCCGTCGTGTACAGCGTCGTGCCGGCCAGAACGGCGATCAAAATCGCGGTTACGACCAGTATCCGCGTTTTGATGCTCAACCGTCGCAGCATCGACCGTACCCGGATCTCAGCGATAAAGTGTGATGCTGATGACGCCGCCGAGATCACCTTCGCTGCGCCCCTCTTTTGGGTAGCCAGTCACGTCAATGGTACCTTTGGGATCGCCGTGACAAGACAGGCACGACGCAGCGTAATATTCCGGCACGGCCATGCGGAAAGCCATACGGCCTTTATTGTTGGCTTCAGCTGAGAAGTCCTTGCCTTTCGGCCAGGTTGGCTGGAGGAATTTCTCAGTGATAACTTGCAATTCCCATGGATCAGGGCGTGCTTTCAGGTTGCGGATGAGATCGGGCGGAGCGGTGACTTTCATTTCCGCCTCGTTGCTGGCTCGGCGGCCGAACGCCTCGTTGACCAGCCTGCCAAAGGTCGAAGGGATAAAGCCCTTAAAGCCCAGGCCCTTCTTGTTGATCGTCTCCTGATTGGCGTCCACGACCTCTGCAATTGACTCCATTTGCCACCGCAACAAGCGGCCATGTTGTGTTGAGGAATCGATGCTGTTTGGGTCGGTTCCCGTGGTCTCGCGGTAGACTTGCACGGCTTCGGTCAAGACGTTTGCGCCTGTCAAACTCTTGTCGCCGACGGCCGGGTCGTTGATTTGAGCTTGGTGCCGCGACACCACCGTTCGGCCGGCTCGCAACATGGCCGCCAAGCTTTCCGCCACGACGGTATCGCTATTTGTATCGCCGCGCGATGGTGCCGGACCATAGGCTACGAACGTGAGTGCAAAGATTGCGACCCCGACAAAACCCGTACCAAATAGCTTTGTCCGCAGTGAAGAAATCCACATTGGCTCACCCTTTGTCAGTACGCAGCGTGCACTTCCCGTTTATCAAGATCAAGCCATAGTCTAATCAGCATCAAGATCGCCGACTGACGAAAAAGGCTTCAAGCACGCGGTCTTCCTTAGTGGCAATCTGCTGTGGGCCATCTAGGATAAAGCCGTCGCCTAACGCCTTGGCAGTGGTTGCCGATACGAGCACCCGATTCGGCTGACCACCGGCCTCGATTCGCGCAGCGATATTGACGGTGTCTCCCCAAACGTCATAAGCCAACCGGCGGGTTCCAATGACGCCGGCGATGATCGGTCCTGAGTGCATTCCCACCCGGATCGAAAATGGCACCGGCAGCTGGGATCGCAACCGCTCGGCAGCCGAAATCATGTCGAGAGCAAGTTTGGTTGCGGTTCGCGCATGATTGGCCCGTGGCGTCGGAATGCCGGCAACTGCCATGTAGTTGTCACCGATGGTCTTGATCTTTTCGACACCGCTATCTTCCGCCAACTGGTCGAACTCGCTGAATATGTGATTGAGACAGCCGATAATTTCGTAGGCCTTCATGCGCGCCGTGATCTTTCCGAACCCGACGATATCCGCAAAAATTACAGTGGCATCGTTGTAATGATCCGCGATTCGGCTTTCGCCGTTACGTAGACGGACGGCGATCTCGGGGGGCAGGACATTGCGCAACAGACTTTCGGAACGCTGCTTCTCCTGTTCGATCTTGTCCAGATAGTCGACCTCGAGCGCTCGTAACGACCCTCGGCGCAACGCTGACGCAATGCGTGCGCGCAGAATTATCGGATTAAACGGCTTTGGCAGGTAATCCTCGGCACCCAGCTCGATGCATTTTGAGACCATTTCGATGTCGGTGTCGGCGCTGATCATCACTACGGGGGTTTCCCGCGTATCGGGATTTCCCTTTATGATTTTGAGGACCTCGTCGCCGTTCAAACCTGGCATCATTACGTCGAGCAGCACCAGACCAAATGTCTCATTTTCCAAAAGGGCGAGAGCTTCGTTACCGTCCGACGCGGTCGCGATCCGTTGATGGCCTTCGGTTTCTAATAACAGCTGTAGAGTATATCGGTTATCTTCATTATCGTCGACGATCAGAATACCCGAAACTTCCGGACGCATGACGCCCCCAAACCGAGTTCGCGCTCATATTAACGCCGCCTGCTGATTTAGGATAGCGAATGGTTCACCAATGATCCGGGGCATTTGTACCCGGCAATTTCACATAGTCGACCAGTCCAATCGGTCGCGCATGTGGGCGTAAAGCGGACATCAGTCTCAAAACAGAAGCTAGTGGATCAAACCTGACATTTGAATCCCCGAGGGGATTCCCGGCGGACTCGATACGTGCGAGTTTGACGCATGCGAACCGGAATTTCCATCACTCTAAAGCCCGCTGATCGCCGCCGCTTGGTCACTCTCGCGCGAGATCGCAATGCACCGCATAAGCATGTCTGGCGAGCTGAGATTGTCCTATTGAGTGCTGTCGGCGTCGGCACCAATGAGATCATGCGCCAGACCGGCAAGTCGAAAACCTGTGTGTGGCGCTGGCAGGAACGCTTCATGCAGGCCGGTTACGACGCCCTGCTGCGCGATAAGACGCGGCCGTCGCGCATCCCGCCACTTGGGTCGGGTATCGCTGAGCGTGTCGTGACGCTCACCCACACCGATCCGCCCGCCGAGGCGACCCATTGGACCGCTACCATGATGGCGAAAGTAGTCGGTATCAGCCCAAGCTCCGTCCAACGCATCTGGCGCGCGCATGGTCTGCAGCCGCACCGGGTCCAGCAGTTCAAGCTCTCCAACGACCCTAAGTTCATCGACAAGCTGCGCGATGTTGTCGGGCTCTATGTCGATCCGCCCGCCCATGCCATCGTGCTCTCGGTCGATGAAAAGTCGCAAATCCAGGCCCTCGACCGCACCCAGCCCGGCCTGCCGATGAAGAAAGGCCGCGCCGGCACGATGACCCATGACTACAAGCGCCACGGAACAACGACGCTGTTCGCTGCTCTCGACGTGCTCGAAGGAAAGGTCATTGGCCGATGTATGCAGCGCCATCGTCACCAGGAGTTCATTCGCTTCCTGAATGCTATTGAGGCTCAGGTGCCGGCCAGAAAGTTTGTGCACGTGATCCTCGACAACTACGCCGTCCACAAGCATCCGAAGGTGCGTCAATGGCTCAACCGGCACCCGCGCTTCGCCTTCCACTTCACGCCCACCTCGTGCTCGTGGCTCAACGCAGTCGAGGGGTTCTTCGCCAAACTCGCCAAGCAGCGCCTCAAGCGCGGTGTCTTCCGATGTGTGGTCGATCTCCAAGCCACCATCAACCGCTTCGTCGCGCAGACCAACCATGATCCCAAACCCTTCACCTGGACTGCAGATCCAGACAAAATCATCGCCGCTGTCAGGCGTGGGCACCAAGTGTTAGATTCCATCCACTAGGCAGAGTCTCTCTTCTGACATTTATGCGCTTTTCGACGGCTTTGACTCGGGACTAGGCTAGCGACACGCTACCGATTTCTAGAATTTACGTCCGAGACCGGTTCGCATTCTGGTATCCAGGGCACCCAATGCACCTAGAAGGTGGAAGTGCAATTTTGACAGCTGGGAGGTGAAAAGTCTCTGGTCCCGAAACGTTCCAAAATCAGGGGAAATTTGGCCGAACTATCAAAGGGCATTTTTGGGTTCGCCATTTCTGAGTTCGAATCCTGGCGACCCAGCAAGCCAGTCTGGTCTCTAGGGGGTGTTTCCTGCTCATCTGAATTCGCGCGACATTACGGGCAATTAGCGAGACGTAGCGCGGTCTCTGCAGCTCTATTTCTCGAATATTAAGCCACCAGCGCACAATTTCGCGCGCCGAACGGCAGATCGGTCCAAAGAACGCAACTCGGTCTCTCGTGTTGACCTCGCGTCAGAGCTAATTTGTGCTCGAAGCCAGCGGGTGCCCCCGGCACCCGCTGGCCAATCGCCTGATTATTTCAATTTCGACTGAGTGAGCCTGCAGTTTGCTTTCATGAATTTGACAACTTTTATGGAGTTCTTTCTGGTGGTGGCCTACTTTGGCGGATATGACTATACCCCCCTGCGTGCGCAGGGGGATGGCCCCGATGCGCGCGTGCGGCGTGGAGGGGGCTTGAAACGGGGGGGGGCACATAACTTCAGATTACGAGCGCTGGATATGCTCATCCAAATAGGCAGAGCGAATAATAATCTGCAGTTATATGTCGCGAGTTAGTTCGTCGGAACTCGCACCGTTTCGCAAAGTAGATTGAATATGCAGTCCAGCGCTGCTGAGTTAGGCGCATACGTCCTTTTGGTCCGTACAACTTATCTTGGAAATCACGGGCGTAGGCCGGTAAGCAGTGGGTTCCAAAATGCAATTTCTGACCTGATGAAAGGCGCAAGCCACTCAGACGTACGTTTGTCCTTTGGAGCGGGCTCGATCCCCAGGTCTGCCATGCGTCTTTGCACGGTGGAGTCATCAAGTGCAGCGTCGAGCGCACGGTTCAGCTTAGCTACGATGTCGCGTGGCGTTCCTCTGGGCACCTGCAGCGCAAACCAGGCATTCACCTTGAAGTCGGGCAAGCCGGCCTCGGCGGCGGTAGGTACATTAGGAATTTGCGGCAGCCGGTGCTGAGAGCTTATGGCAAAGGCCTTTACTTGGTCGGCTCGGACTTGCTCGCCGATATTGCTATATTGATTGCAAAGGTAGTCGATATTGCTGCCAAGTAACGCGACGGTGATTTCAGATGTAGAGCGAAACGGCACACGTGTGGGATTGATTTTGATAAGAGAGTGAAAATAAGTACAGGCGACATGTGAAATGGAGCCAACGCCGCCGTTGCCTTCCGTAACCGTCTTTTCGTTGGCCTTCAGATACGCAACAAATTCTCGCAAATTGCTCGCTGGCAATTGCTTGCGGCCAACCAGCAATACATAGGTCAATGCGACGAGGCCGACCTGTTCGAAGCTTTCAACTGGATCGAAACCAAGATCCGGATAGAGTGCGGGGGCGCCGGCGTGCGTACCTGAAGAAGCCATCAAGATGGTGTAACCATCGGGAGCGGCACTCGCGGCCCGACGCGCGGCGGTAATGCCGCCAGATCCCGCCATATTTTCCACAACGATCGGCTGCCCAAGGTCACGTGACATCGGATCGGAAATAATTCGAAGGATCGTGTCAGGCGGCGCACCCGGTCCCGCGGGTGCAATCACGGTGATGTTGCGAGTTGGATAATCCTGGGTGTAGGCCGGCCGGCCTGCCACTGCGGTAAGCGAGATCGCCAACACGCCGACATGAAGAATTTGCAAGATTAACTCCTGAAGTAATGCAGCTTCACTGGGGCAAGAATTCGTTCGTAAAAACCATGCTTGGCGTCACTGTATCTCTCGGCAGGTTCACGTATTCGACAAGCAGATCAATCGTATTCTGCCAATCTTTCTCATCCATCGTCCCAGCCGGTTTGTCCTTCGTTCGTGGCGTATGCAAGAGTCCCATCGCTACATTCCACTGTTCCGTCACGACCTTGCGACTGAATCCTGCGTTCGGCGCATACTGCATGAAAGCGTCGATGCCATGCTGGGGGTCTGCAATCGCAGCGTTGATAGCTTCAACGGTAGCTGCAGCAAAGCGGCGAACTAGGTCCGGGTTGTCCGCAATGATCTTGTCGCTCGCGACGATCCCATTGCTCATCAAGCTCAAACCGTAGTCAGAAAAGCGCATGACGTTCAGTTTGCAACCGCACCTCTCCTCCAATATCGGCAATTGAGCTGCCGCCAGTGCAATATCAAAATCGATCTTCTTGAGTAGGAACAGACTGTCCCGCGTTGGAGGATCGACAGATAGTCCCTTGATGCTGGCGAAATCGATGCCTGCCTTCTTGGCAAAGGCGGGAAAGATTTGGTCGGTGGCGCTCCCGGGCGCGAAACCGGTGGTCTTGCCGTTCAGATCCTGAGGCTTGGTGATGTTGCTGTCGGGCAGCGTCATGACCGAATTGGAGCCCGTCTGCAGAATGCCAACGATCTGCTTGGCGTGTAGGCCCTGCGCCGCCAGCCGCACAAGAGTTGCGCCATCAGCGAACCCGAACTGATCCGACATGTTAGCTACGGTCTGGATCGTGGTGCCCGACCCACGGCCGGCCGTGAAGGTCGCATCGATTCCGTATTTTTTATAGACGCCATCGACGATGCCAAGCATAATCGGGACGTGGGCGCCGTAAAAAAAGACATCCGCGCGGACCGAGACCGGATCCGGGGGTCGGCTTTGCGCACCGGCCAATCCTACCGACGCTGCCAACAAAGCCGCGATTGCTGCGAGTTGAATTGTGACGTCCCGATAGACCAACATGGTACCTCTTCTGCCGTCTTTGGAGGTCGCTTTGTTCCATTTAGCACCGACTTTTTCTTCGGGATATTTAGAAATGCTGCGTACTACAACCACCGCGCAACTAGTGCGGGACCGTATCTCCGAAGCTATTGGTGCGGTCCGATGATAGACCTTATATTTTGCGCAAAATTGTTGCAAATCCACTGAGCCCTATCTGTCGTTGAGTTCTTGTTATTGCGGAGACGTTCTTGGCCATCACGCTTTACGATCTCGTCGATAAAGACGGAAAACGATACAGCCCTTATGGCTGGCGAACTCGTATGGCACTGGCGCACAAGGGACTTCATACCGCAACAGAGTTGTGCTGGCACAGCGACAGAAAGCTAAGCTTCAGCGGGCAGTCCCTCGTTCCGGTTCTAGTCGACGGCACGCGAGTAGTGAATGATTTCCTGGAATATCGCTTGCTATCTCGACGAGGCCTATCCCGACCGTCCGATATTGATGGAGGGCCCGCAGGGAGGCTCGTTCGCGAGATTCCTCAATGTGTGGATCGACACGATCATCGGCCGACCACTCGTGCGTTCGCTCTACCTCGACATTTGGAAATCGCTGCATCCGGAGGCCGATCGCGATGAATTTCGAAAGCGACGTGAAGAACGCAACCGTGGAACGCTCGAGGCGTTGTTCGCCGGCCGTGCCAAGGATTTTGAGGAACTCAATCGCGCCATCGCACCCCTCAATGATCTGCTCCGTAGCCAGCCCTTCGTGGCTGGAGCCGCCCCGGCTTATGTCGATTACATTGTATTCGGGACGCTACAAATGCCGCGACGCCTGAACGATGTTGATCCGTTGTCAGCTCAGCAAGACGCGATTTTGCGATGGCGCGACGCGATGCGAGGCCTATTTAACGGACTGGCGGACGGCGTATCCTGAAATGGTGGCGAATCCGACCAGAGCTCACCACGTTCGAGGGGCGGTTGCGTGATCCGGGAATTATCTTCCAATGGTGCGCTCATACATGCCCGGTCGATATCAAAGGTATTCCAATCGGGCAATGAGACAATTAATGCGCTGCAGGACGTTTCATTTGAAATTGGAAGAGGAGAATTCGTTTCTATTCTGGGGCCGAGCGGGTGCGGTAAGACTACACTTATGTTAATCCTGGTCGGCCTGACGAGTGCCGATGCAGGCGAAGTTTCGATCGATGGGCGCACGATCAGCGCTCCATTCACCGACGTTGGCATCGTGTTCCAAAACTCCGAGCTTCTCGACTGGCGCACCGCGCTCGAGAATATTCTATTGCAAATCGAGATTTGTCGTTTGCCGACTTTCCAATTCACTGGCCGGGCAAAAGGGTTGTTGGCGCGGGTTGGCCTTGGTGGTTTTGAGAACAAATTTCCTTTCGAATTATCCGGTGGTATGAAGCAACGAGTTGCGCTCTGCCGCGCCCTTATTCATGACCCGGAAATCCTGCTGATGGATGAGCCTTTTGGCGCTCTCGATGCGTTGACGCGCGATCAGATGAATCTCGATTTACAGCGCCTTTGGCTGGAAAAGCAGAAGACCGCGGTTTTCGTCACGCATAGCATCGACGAAGCTGTATTTCTCTCCGACCGAATCGTCGTCATGACACCACGGCCGGGAACAATCGCGGAGATTATAAAAGTCGATCTTCCCCGTCCGCGAACGCTCGATCGGAAGGACACCTCGCAGTTCAATGCCTACACCGGGCACATTAGGAAGCGGTTTCTCGAACTCGGAGTGCTGAGAGATGGCTAAAGCCCCGTCCTCGTTCGGCACTGCGGGACGAAGGGGAGGCGAGTGGAACTGGGCATCCCACGGGGCCTGGCTCATACCCTGCCTGTCGCTCTTCCTCTCCCTTGCGATGTGGGAAGCAGCCGTTCGCTACTTTGCTGTGCCGGTCTATCTGCTCCCGGCACCCAGCGTGATCGCGCGCAAATTGGTTGTATCCTATCCACTGTTTCTGGAAGCAACAATGCACAGCGTTGTCGCGATTATCATCGGGTTCGGCGTGGCCGTACTCGTCGGCATTCCCGCCGCGACGCTGATGATTTATTCCGAATGGTTCCGGCGCAGCGTCTATCCGATCCTGCTCACGGCGCAGGTATTGCCGAAGGTCGCGTTGGCTCCACTGTTCATCGTCTGGTTCGGTTTCGGCTTGCTTCCGAAGGTATTGATGACCTTCCTTATTTCGTTTTTTCCAATCGTCATCGACAGCTTGACGGGGCTCAATTCGGTACGACCCGAAAGTCTTATGTTAATACGTTCGATGGGAGGCACGCGCTGGCAGTCATT
This sequence comes from uncultured Alphaproteobacteria bacterium, assembly GCA_963821175.1. Classification (GTDB taxonomy): domain Bacteria; phylum Pseudomonadota; class Alphaproteobacteria; order Rhizobiales; family Xanthobacteraceae; genus BOG-931. The sequence goes on along the minus strand of CAWGCU010000011.1, from coordinate 11,149 downwards.
TTGGAAGGTGCGATTGCCGGGGGCGCTGCCGAGCATATTCGGCGGCTTCAAGGTCGCAATTACCTTCGCGGTTGTCGGAACCATCGTCGCTGAATTTGTAGGTTCGGATAACGGACTTGGCTACATTCTTGTGTTAGCTCGGGGCAATCTGGACACGGTGACAGTGTTTGCCGCGATTTTATGGCTGATTGTTATCGGATTCCTTTTCTACTTCGCTGTCGAAATGGCCGAGTGGTTCTGCATCCGAGGTCGCGCGGCGGGCCGAAGCCAAGAACTCGGCGCTGGGCTTTAGTGCCGCGGAGGACGAGTGATGGCAATTAGGTCTCCTTCACCGGTTGATTTCTCGGAATCGCCGCTGGCGCAGATCATAAAGCAACCGATGTTGCTTGGTCTGTTCTTGCCAATCCAGAGCGGCGGCTGGTCGCCATCGAGCTTGCCACGAAGCACGTCCTGGCATTTTGAATACAACGCGCTGCTCACGCAACGTGCGGAAGAACTGGGCTTCGATTTGGTATTCGGTCTAGCGCAGTGGATGGGGAAGGGCGGTACAGGCGGTGCGATCCACTTTCGCGAGCAATCGCTAGATCCCTTTATCACCGCAACCTCGCTAGCAGCGATCACGAAGCGGATCATTCTGATATCGACTATCCACGTCCTATATGGTTCCTGGCATCCGCTTTATCTCGCAAAGTTTGGAGCCACGATCGATCACATTTCTGGTGGCCGATGGGGTCTGAATGTTGTGACGGGCTTTGTCCCGAGCGAAGCACGGATGTTTGGTAACGAGCAGATCGCCCATGACGCGCGGTATGAGATGGCTGAAGAGTTCACCTCGTTGATGGAAGCACTTTGGGCATCGTCCGAGAATCTCACTAGTACTGGCCGATATTGGAGATTGATCGACGCCTATGTTACGCCGAAACCGCGCTTTGGGCGTCCGCTGTTGGTCAACGCGACAGGATCGCCTGCGGGCATCGCCTACGCGGCCCGTCACTCAGACCTAGTGTTCATCACTAGCCCAGGGGGCGGCCACTTCGATGCCGCCATAGCAGCCCTGCCGCAACACAATGCCGAAATCAAAGCCAAGGCGGCCGAATTCGGACGGGAGGTCAGGACCATCATTAATCCGATGATTATTTGCCGTCGAACCAACCGCGAGGCGCACGAGTATTACGATTCGATCGTTGCGGCGGCAGATGTCGAGGCCATAGAGGGTTTTGTCGGACGCAGGATGAGTGGGGATGCGAAGGGCTGGAAGACTGATCTTGGCGCTTATCGGGCAGTCGGCGGAAATATGCAGATCGTCGGAAGTCCTGCTGAGATTGTGGAGAGCTTTTTACAGCTCAAGCAAGCCGGGTGCGACGGCGTGCAATTGACATTTTTTGACTTTGCTGCGGACCTGGAGATCTTCGGTCAAGAGGTCCTGCCGCTCATGAAGCAGGCGGGACTTCGCCTTTAGCGGAACATAACCCGGAATTATATTCGGCCAGCTGAGCCCACGTTCGGTCGGAAGACAAGTCGAGCAGCCGGCCCGCAAAATCGTAGTTTCGAAGCGGTCTCCTCAACGGCATTCTTACACTTTACCAAGCAGATGCGCACTCCACGGGTGTGAATGGTCACGCTGGGCATAATGCTGGCGCAGCAGATCCTTGCCGTAATCGTTGCCGTTCGGGGTGCGCACCACCGTGTGGATATGGTCACGCGTCGGCTCATTGTTGGCGTAGACGATCCCCGGTTGATGGTCGAACTCGATGAGCACGACCGGACTATGGATGCGGTAGTAGAAGGGGTTATGATCGTCGTGCGCTCCGATCCAAGAAAAATGCGTCTCCCGCAGGTGATCGAACGCCTCCTCGATCCGAATTTCGGCGTGGCCGGTGCGCAAGCGATTCAGGTAGACGCCGATCAGATCGCGTAGCACGGCCTTTTGCGCGTCTGTGAGATCGTCATAACGAATGCCTTCGTAAGGCATGCGGAGGTTGTCGTTGTAGGCGGCCGCGAGCACCTCACCCGGCAAGCGTGTATCGATGATGGCCTTGGCTCGCTGTTCTGCGCTGAGCCCCCCCATCATGGCGAGACCAACGCTCTCCTCGGCCCGAAACGCATGTGTGCCGGCGTATTTGCCGGATTCGGCGAATACGGGCTCTGAGCCCATGAAGAGTGGGGTTAGTACCAGCTGATCGGCGAGGACGAAGCAGTTGATGATCAGGTGATGGCCGTCGAATTGCCAGCCCCAGGGCTCAGTCGCCGACGGCATTCCGAAGATACTCAGCCAGTAGTACCACTCGCTATATTCAGCGGTCAGGCCGTGAGCTCGCCATGCTCGTTGAGTTTCACGCTTCGAAACCGCTACCGCTAGCGCGCTGTCACGAGTGCAACATCAGGAACGGATGCACATTTGACCATGAACGCCATGCGTCGCTATGGATATCGAACGACACCTGCCGTTGCTGTCGCACATCTAACGTCGCCAGGAAATCACGTGCCGCCCGCAGTATGGGCGCAGTCGAGACCCCAGTCTCGCGCACTGGGAACAATCCGGGCCGGACGAGCCCCTCGGCAGTTATACCCCTGAATTCTTCGCGCAGTGATTCCCTTCCGCGCGCCAACATTCGCTGCAGGAACTCGGAATATTTCGCAGGGGGCTCATAGGCCGGCATCGGCAGGCGGGGCCGCAGCGGCGGATGCTGCCTGGGGGGCCCATGACCGTGTGGATGCGCGTGATCGCTATTCATCTGAAGTCCACCCGCGGAAGGGGCCCACCGCCCAGGCTCTGCCGAGGCTGGCCCCATTGCCAATGTCGCAGAAACCCAGCTCTAATACGACAGAAGCGTGGAGAGGTATTATGTCGAAACGACCGTTGCGCAAGTTCCTGATGCCAGCCGCCTTGCTGAGCGTACTGTTCACAGCATCGACAACGTCGGTGTTCGCCGCCGACAAAGTCATCAAGGTTGGCGGTTTGCTTCCGATTTCGGGCCCAGGCTCCTATTTCGGTGTGCAGGACAAGCAGGGCGCCGAGCTCGCAATTGATCAACTCAATAAGTCCGGCGTGAACGGATACAAGTTCGAAGTTCAGTATGAAGATTCGGCGTGCAGTCCGCTGCCCGCGACGCAGGCAGCTCAACGATTGATCGAACAATTCAAGCCCGATGTGGTCATCGGCGAGGAATGTTCGGACGCGACGCTCGCCATTATGCCGGTCATGGCCCAAGCTAAGATTCCTCTTCTGAATGCCGGCTCCTCCTCGATCAAGATTACCGAGCCTGGCAACTCGTGGACGTTCCGGATTATGCCGAACGAGGTGATGCAGGGCGTCGATATCGCGAACAACGCTTACAAGCGACTGAATGCACGCACTGCAGTCCTGCTGCACGAAAATACCAATGCCGGCATCGGCAACGCCCAAGTATTCGGTGACACGTTCATCAAAGATGGCGGGCAAGTCCTAGCCGACATTGGATTCGGCCGCGACGTCAATGATTTTACATCGATTGCGACCCGGGTTGCCGGGCTGGGCAATGTCGACGTGATCCCCACCTACACGCTCGAGGGCCAGGGCTTGAAGATCACGCAGGCACTTACGCAAGCCGGCGTCGTCAAAGGGGGCGGTGGACATGCCATTCAGCTTGGCACGATTTGGCTACCCTTTGGATTCGAGCAGAAGGCGGGCAAAGCTGCGCTGGGCTACATTCGTATCGTCCAGTTCGACCCCACCGACAAGCGCGACATCGTGCGCAATTTCGTACAGGCCTTCCAAGCCAGGTACAACCAAGATCCGACCCACCTCAACGCCCATGCCTTCGACCAGATCATGCTAATTGCGGACGTGGTGCGGCGCGGGGCTACGGATGCCCAATCCATCCGCGATGGTCTCGCCGCGACAAAGGACTTCTCCGGCGTGACCGGCAGTGTCGAATTCGACAAGAACAATCAAAACATCAAAATGGATACGGTCCATTACATGGAGACGAATCCAGACCTGTCCTGGACCGCATTGAAGTGGAACTAGCCCCGCGAACATGCTGACCATCATCCTCCAACAGGGGATAAACGGTTTAGTGGTGGGCAGCCTGTACGTGCTGGTCGCATTGGGGCTTACCCTCATTTATGGCGTGCTGGTACAGATCAATTTCGCCCACGCAGACATCGTTACGCTTGGCGCGTTCGTCGCCTATTTTGTCACGCACCTGCTGAGCGACAATTACTTCGCCGGGATCGCCTTCGCGCTGATAGTCGGCGGAGCCCTGGGATGGCTCTTGAATACAGCCATCTTTGCGCCATTGCGGGATCGCGGCAATGAACTGTTGCCGCTGATCGCGACCATCGGCGTCTCAATCATGTTCCAAAACGCGATGCTGCTGACGCTTGGGCCCGTGCCCTACGCGTTCGACACGCCTTACAGCAATCACGTGATCCGCTTCGGCGGCATCTTTTTCACGGTGCAGAACTTGCTGATCATCGTGGTGTCCACAATTACCATTGGGCTGCTTTACGCCTTCATGAAATTCACTTTTCTCGGCAAGGCATTGCGTGCGGTCTCGCAGGATCGTGAGACCGCGGGCCTCATGGGCATCAATCCGAATTATATCATCATGCTGACGTTCATCATCGCGTCTGCACTGGCCGGCATGAGCGGCGCCCTGTTGGGACCCGTCCTAGTGCTTACCCCGTTTGCGGGCACCTCCGTCATCGTCAAAGCTTTTGCCATTGTGATCATTGGTGGCTTCGGCAATGTCGAAGGTACGATCATCGCCGGTCTAATCGTTGGGCTGATCGAGAGCTATACAACGCAATTCCTCGATCCGGGCTTGATAGACATCATCGTCTTCGCGCTGCTCCTGCTCACGCTGGCAGTGCGCCCAACTGGACTGATCGCTGAGCGACGCGATGAAAATGTCTAGTCTGGCAACAATCGAATCGTCGGTATTGGCGACGGCGAGTACATTCCTTTCGTCACGGCGTTTATGGCTGGCAGTAGCAGCGATCGCAATCGGACTTCTGCCAATATTCTTTTCCGGTTCCTACTGGCGGACCAACCTGATTATTTGCTCCGTCAATGTGCTATTGGCGATCGGTCTGGATTTTGTTCTCGGCTATGCCGGTCAGCTCAATCTCGGCCAGTCGGCCTTCGCCGGCATCGGTGCCTATGCCTCGACGCTACTTATTACAAAGCTCGGTGTGCCGTTCTGGATCGCGTTTGCATGCGGGGTCCTGCTCGCTGGAATTGCCGGCATGCTGCTGTCGATCTTCGCGGTCCGCTTGCGCGGACATTATCTCGCCATCGCCTCGCTCGGTTTTGCCGTCATTACCTATCAAGTCCTGCTCAATTGGATCAGTCTCACCCAAGGCCCGCTCGGTATCTATGGCATCGCGCCGCCGCCGCCGCTGACAATTCCCGGCCTGCCTTCCATTTCGTTCAGTAATACCGCCAATTTGTTCTATCTAACCGGCGGCTTCGCGCTACTCACCTATATCCTGCTCGACCAGCTGGTCCGCTCTCCCGTCGGAGAGACTTTGGCCGCGATACGCGAAGATGAAGTCTCGGCCGCTTCGTTGGGGATCAATTGCCAGAAATGGAAGGTATTTGCCTTTGTTGTCAGTTCGGCGGTTGCGGGCGCGGGTGGCTGCTTCTACGCGAGCTTCGTCGGCACCCTAGTTCCGGACGCGTTCTTCATCACCGAATCATTTAGTATACTGGCGATGGTCATCGTCGGCGGCATGGGAACGCTGATCGGCCCAGTTGTGGGCGCGATACTGCTGACGGTGCTTCCCGAACTGCTACGAGGCATCGGCGACCTCCGCCTGATCGTATACGGCGCCTCCATCACGCTAGTCGTGCTGTTCATGCCAGGGGGCATCGTGCAAGCTGTCCGTCTCATCGCAGCGCTGCTTCGCCGACGCTTCGCTGACAGGCCCGCGGGTACCAATCCATGATTGTGGCCACGCCGTCCGCGGTCGATACATCAGCGCAGGGCGCTGGCGACGGTATCCTGTTTCGGGCCGATCGCTTACAAAAACGCTTTGGCGGCGTGCAGGCCTTGCGCGACATCTCACTGAGCATTCCCGCCGGCATCGTATTCGCCGTTATCGGGCCGAACGGCGCTGGCAAATCAACGTTGCTCAACCTTATGAGCGGGCTCTATCAGCCGGATGCCGGCAAGATAATATTTGCCGGCGTCGATCTAGTGGGCGTGCCATCGCACCAGCGCGCGCGTTACGGCCTAGCACGCACTTTCCAGAAAATTCGGCTGTTCAAGCAATTGTCGGTTCTCGAAAACGTTATTGTGGGATTTCATACCCGCCACGAAATTCCGATCTGGCGGTATGTCGTGCACGGAGCCGCGTTTCGCCGCGATCAGACGCGCTGCCGCGACGAGGCGATGACCTTGCTTGCTTTTGTCGGTCTCACACAGCGCGCCAATGCGACCGCCGGCTCGCTGTCATATGGCGAGCAGCGCTCGCTCGAGATTGCTCGCGCGCTCGCAACGGCGCCACGGCTGCTGATGATCGATGAACCGGCGGCCGGATTGAATGCTGCGGAGGTTGAAGCGCTGTTGGCGCGGATCGTCGCGTTGCGAGAGCGCGGAGTTACCGTTGTGATGGTCGAGCACAATATGGATCTCGTGATGATGATCGCGAACCGTATCCTCGTGTTAGATTACGGCCAGCATCTCTTCGAGGGCGTGCCGGCCGAGGTGCAAGCTCATCCAGGCGTGATCGCCGCCTATCTCGGGGGCGAAGTGCAATGACCACGCTGCTGACCACCGAAGGCCTCGAACTGGCATACGGCCACGTGCCCGCGTGTCGCGATATTACGATCAGCGTCGATGAAGGTGAAATCGTCACCCTGATCGGCGCCAACGGCGCCGGCAAATCGACGACGCTACGCGCCATCGCCGGCGTGCTACTCCCACGCGTCGGCGATATCCTGTTCGCGGGGCGCAATATTACGCGCCTGCCCTCTTACGAACGTAGCAAGCTTGGAATCGCCCTTGTGCCCGAAGGGCGCCACGTATTTCCGTTCCTGACTGTGCGCGAGAATCTTGAGCTTGGCGGCTTTAAGTTCCGCAATGACGGCGCGAAGATTCGCGCGCTCATAGAAAGGACATTTGCAATGTTTCCGCCGCTAAGCAGGCGCGCCTCCCAGAATGCCGGCACGCTAAGCGGCGGCGAGCAACAAATGCTGGTCCTTGGCCGGGCGATGATGTCAGAACCGCGCTTGCTTTGCCTTGATGAGCCGTCCCTCGGACTCGCTCCTCTCATCGTGCAGGATATTTTTCGCACGATTCGCGCAATTAATGCGGCGAATACTAGCGTGCTTCTGGTCGAGCAGAACGCTCGCTATGCGCTCGAAACCGCAAGCCGCGGCTATGTCTTGCAGACTGGTTCGATTATCGCATCTGGAGCATGCAGCGCGTTGAAGACGGATGAGCGCGTACGACAGGCCTATCTCGGCCGCAGCGCTGCAGCCGATTTGCAAGTTGCGGCTACGGCCGAGTGGCTTAGTGCTTACCGGCAAAGCTGTCGTTGCCGACCAGTTATCTGCCGAGAATCGCAGACACCATCGCGCGGGGGTCGCGCTTACGCCACGCCCCGACATCGACGGTATGGAAAAAATCGGAGATATGCTTGGTTGAACACGGCGGGGTCCTCCAGATTGATGGTGTGACCCGCATTCGGCATCACGACGAGCGCTGCGGTTGGAATTGTGCGCTTCATCAGCAGGGCTGGCTCGAGGCAGGGCCAATCTTCGTCCCCCGTCATCACCAGCGTTGGCGCGGCGATGGTCTTCATCTTATCGACAAGATCGAACAATGACGGACGCCGCTTCTGCACGCCGCGCATGGTCAGCGCCGATCCTGCGGTCGAGTGCTCCTTGAGTTGATCGGCGAATTCCTTCCAGCCGCGCGGATCCTTGTTCTGGAACTGCACGCGTGTTGGGCCCAGTGCATAGGATTCCGCTGCTTTGGCCATGCCCTGCTGTTCGAACTGATTTGCAGCCGTCTCTGCTTCCTCCGCGAATTGCGCCCGCTTGTTTGGAGCCGCGCCATAGCCGCAACCGGCGACCACTATCGAACGAGTGCGGTCGGGATAGGTGAAACCGAAGTGCAGAGCCGCAAATCCACCCATAGATAAGCCGACGATATGCGCCTTGTCGACTTTGAGCGCATCGAGCACCGCGCGGATGTCATCGCGTGCGCGGTCTTGCGAAAAGCGCTCGCCATCCCCGGGTACATCCGACGGGGGATAGCCGCGTGCATTAAAGGCGATACACCGATAGCGTTGACTGAAATAGCGCAACTGCAATTCATAGGATCGATAGTCGCCGGCAAATTCGTGAACGAAGACGATCGGAATCCCACTGCCGACCTCTTCGTAATAGAGCTTGACGCCGTCGTCGGTTGTCAGATGCGGCATGGCCGTCCTCGCTCGTCTATGTAAAAAATTCGTGGTCGGCCGACAGCCCGGCGTCGACCGTCACGACCAAGCCGTTGATGTAAGCACAATTATTGGATGACGGGAACGTGATCATGACGCCGATATCTCCCGGTGCGCACGGCGTCGACCGCGCTTCCAAATCGTAAGGGCATGCTACACCTTGTTGCCATGTGAACCGCACCTTGTAAGACTTCATTCCCAACGAACTTTTCGATGGGGTGATTCCTGGAGTTGTTGGCCTTTGGAAGCGGGAAGTGGGCGACGTAACGGCCCGCGGTTTCCTTTCGGGAATGCCAATAGACGCGGTCAGGCCGGATTCGATCCAACTTCCGGCGCAACGAACGTGACCTCGCGCGCAGGCGCGGGGTAGCGATACGGACCAAGGCCGAGAAAGCAGGCGCAGGCGACGACGAGGAGGGCCTCGAACAGGATTAGGGCGGGGCTGTATGATTTGAAGATCTGGAACGACCAGCCGAGCAGGTTCGATCCGGCGGCGTTCCCCAAGATAGCGATCGCGAACATCACGCCATACAGAGTGCCGAATTGGCGCAGCCCGAAATAGCGGCCGACGAGGAAGGTCATGAGATCGATCTCCGCCCCGATGCCGATGCCGAGGCAGATCGTGCCGACGACCGGATTGATGCCGGCAAAGCCGAAGCCGAGCACCGCAATACCAAGCATTGGGAAGACGACGAAGAAGACGGCGATATAAGGCGCGAAGACCCGATCGCTGAGCCAGCCGGCGCACAATCGTCCGACGATAAGCGCGACGCCCGTGGCGGAGAGCGCAGCGACCGCAACGCCGATCGAGATGCCGCGATCCGTCAGCATCGGCACGACATGAACGAGGGAGCCGTTGATCACGGTGGCGGCCAAAAAGAAGGCCGCGCTGAGCGTCCAATAGCGCCATGCGACGCGTGCCTCGGAGAAGGTTAGGCCCGGCGCGTCGGGGATGACGCCTGCAGCTTTGGCGCGTTCGACATTCGGCGGCTCGCGGATGATGAGAGCATTAGGAATAAGCGCGAAGATCAGAACGGCGCAGCCAAGGCCCAAATAGCCGATGCGCCAGTTGAAATGGGTCATGAGAAAGACGGTCGCCTGCGGCACGATGATGGTGCCGAGCCCGGTGCCGGCCAGCGCAATACCGAGGGCGAGGCCGCGCTGGCGGTCAAACCACCATGACACCACCTTGCCGTAGGGCACCGGAGTTTGTGCGATCCCGACGACACCGACGATTCCGTACATCGCGAACAGCACGGGTATCGACGCCGGCAACAGTGCGAGCGCCGCGGTAGCGACGGCATAGAGTGTGATGGTCGGCAGCATTATGGCGCGCACGCCGCGCAGATCGAGAAGCCGGCCAAAAATCGGCGTCGCAATCGCGGATAGGACGAAGTTGATTCCGAACGCGGTCGACAGCGTGCCGCGGCCGAATCCGAGTTCCTCGGTGATCGGCTTGATGAATAGGCTGGCGCTGAACAATTGTATGGTTCCCGACGAGAATATCAGCGCCATGGCCGAGGCGCCGGCGATCCACCATCTGTTCGTGAACATTGCCTTCCCCCGTTTCGGCGATATCGCGCAGAAATTCACCCTTGTTATGTCACCGCGGGCCGTTCTCCGGCCAACCCCAATCGTCTTTCAATCAACCCGCCCAGAGAGCTTTCGATGCGAGACGCGCTCCCTCCACCAGAGCCGAAAGCTTCGCCCAAACGAGATCGTCGTGCACGCGCGTACCCAACCCGCAATCGGTTCCCGCTAGCACATTCTCTCGCCCGACCGCGTCTGCGAAGTTTCGAATCCGGCGCGCGATGAGTTCGGGATGCTCGACAAGGTTTGTCGCGTGGCTGACCACGCCCGGCATGATGATCTTTCCAGCGGGCAGCTTGACATCTTTCCAGATCGTCCACTCGTGCTCGTGACGCACATTGCCGGCCTCGAAACTGTAGGTCTGCGCGTGCACCTGGAACACGAGATCGATGATCTCCTTCAGCGGCAGATCATGAGTGTGCGCGCCATGCCAACTGCCCCAGCAAAAATGGTGACGCACGCGATCCTCGGGAATCCCGGAGAGCGCATGGTTCAACGCATCGATGCGGATCTTGAGATAGCGGCGATAGTCTTGAACGCTCGGCTCCGGCTTGATCATGTCCCATGATGTCACGACACCGGGATCGTCGATCTGCAAGATGAATCCGGCGTCGACGACAGCGCGATATTCCTCGCGCATCGCGTCGGCCAGAGCGAACACGAATTCCTCTTGGTTCCCATAATGCTCGTCGTAGATGAAATGATCGAGCCAGCCCGGCGCGAACACGCAGATGAAAGCCTCCTCGGCGCCGCCGGCGGCCGCCAGTGCTTCCTTGAAGACATCGATCTCGCGTCGCACAGCATCGGTTGCCCGGCCCTTGATCGGTCCCGTTACGACCATTTTCTTCTGCGAAGGAAAAAACCGGGGCTCTTCGCCGGGCACGCAGAATGCCGTGCCGACACGATCCATATCCTCATAGAGCTTTGGAAACGTGTCGCGTTCGCGGGTCTCTTCCCGCCCCGATCCGCGTTCGCCCGGCCGCAGCTCGCGCGCTGTCACGCCGCTGAGTTGCTGACCATAGTAGAGAAAATTCCGGCCGTTCCAGAACTCGCCGTCACCGACGCAGTCGATTCCGATCTGAACCTGCTTTTTGATCACCTCAACGACTTGCGAGGTCGC
>CAWGCU010000010.1:0-219094 GCA_963821175.1 uncultured Alphaproteobacteria bacterium | reverse complement strand
TCGGGCGGCGCCAGCCTCTATACATTCTACAATCAGCAATCGCTTGCCGCGCCCGAAATCGTCTCCAGCAAACGCCCTGTTCAATGGCCGACCGGGTTGACGAAGCTCGAAATGCCGCAGGCGGACGGCGTGGTCTTAGTCTCGCCGCATCCGGGGCAGGGCATCGTCTTGATGAATTGCATCGATCCGTCGGTGGCCGATGAAGCGGACCCACTGGCGATCGATGCTGCATTGGATTTTCTCGATCCAGCCAATGGCTACCGCCCGGCGCCCGAAGGCGCGCATTACGCAGCGCCCTTTGTCGAGCGCTTTCGCGCGGCGCAGCGCGATCGTGTCGCGCGCCTCGATTCGGCGGCCAAGGACATGATCAAGAAGCGGCTTTCGGCGCGCGCGCGCACCAAGGACGGCGGCAGCCGGGCCGACCGCATTTTGGGCGCGCATTCCAGTGCCATGACTATCTGGCGAACGGACGCCGATTTGCGTTGCTGGGACTTGAGCCTGGACCCTTCCGAGCGCCGCATCGGATCGATCTGGAGCAACGATCCGTATGCAACGAATTTCGGTGTCGTGGGTTTCGCGCGCTTTTGTACCCCCGAAGCGTGGCTGTCGACCTGGTCGGGACATGAGTCGCGTGCCAATATGTTCGACACCGCAAAGTCGCTGCAGCAGCCCGTGCTTTTAATTCAGTATACCGGCGACCAAGTTGTGTTTCCCGCCGATGTCGATCGTATCTATGGCGCGATTCCGTCGACAGATCGGGAGCGATTGAGCTACCAAGGGGACCATCATGGGCAGGCGCCAAACGACGGCGAGCTGCCGGCAAGGGCCGCGGCTGGCGCTGGCATCCGAGACTGGCTGGGGCACAGATTTCCACGTTCTTAGTGGTGCGGCGATGCCTTGCGGCAGCGCAGCAAACCGCGATATTACCGTACAACATCCTGGGTTTTTTGGAGATTGAAGCGCATGGCGGTAACGTCATCACAAGTTCCGAGGGCCGAGCGTGCTGCGAGATCGCAAGGGCGAAAATCCGCGGATGCGGATCCTGCAACGGGTCCACGGCGCGAATTGCTGGCCGCCGAGGTGCTCGACAAGGCCGCCAGCCTGTTCGCGAAGCAGGGTTTCGCCGCGACGAGCCTGAAGGACGTGGCCGACGCTGTCGGCCTGCAGCGCTCCTCGATCTACTATTATTATCCAAACAAAGACGCGCTTCTGCTCGAGCTCATCGAAGGCGTCACGTTGCCGGTCGCACGCATTTTTCGCGATATCGAAGCGGAGGGCCTATCGCCACTCGACAAGATCAGGGAGGTGGTACGCCGCATCGTGCTGTGGGTCGCCGATCCGCACACGCATTTCAGGCTGCTCGACCGGAGCGAGGCCGAACTCCCCGAGGCTTCATCGCAAAATTACACCGAAAGGCCAAGCGTCATATCCTCGGCGAAATGCACAAATTGATTGAAGCCGCGGTGCTCGCCGGGGACGCCCGCGCGGTCGATCCTCGGATTAACGCCTTTTCCATTATTGGCATGGCGATGTGGACGGCGTGGTGGTTCCAGCCGGATCAGGGCCGCACGATGCACGAGGTCGCCAACGAGCTCGCAGACAACGCGCTCGCGACGCTGCGGCGCACGCGGCCAGCCAAGCAGGCCGTAACCGTCGCCGAGCTAACGCGTGAAATCCGCGAGAACCTCGCGCTTATCGACCGGCTGACCGAGAAGAACGCTCCTTAGGGAAAACTACCGGTTCATTGGTGGGCGCGAGCTTGATGCGATCGGCGTCGAATGCGACGATCTTGCCGTCGAGCCCTCCGGTCATGCAGCCGAACCACACCGCTTCACCCAAACTCGTGGCGGCACGACTGATTTCCACTTCGCCGTCGAACTGCACGAAGATATAGCCGCGCTTCGGCGGATAGACGCGACAGCGTTTGATGTCCTTCGCCGCCGACACGACGGACGCAAATTCGGGAACATCCAGGACGTAGAACCCGCTCACGAAACGGCCTCTTCGTTGCGCTGGAAGGCCCCGACGTGTTTGGCCTTCAGGCGCCACAGTTGCTCGATATTGGTCCAGCCCCCGGCGTCGGCCAGGTCGAGCGCGGCCGCCATCGTCAGTTCGGCATCGATACCGTGCCATGCCGTCGGTCGGTCCGCCCGGCGGGAAGGGTACGACCACCTTGATCGGTTCCTTGTTGGGGTAGGCCTGCCGCCGCGCTTTCTGGAACGGCTGATCCTCTTTCCGGTGTACTCATCAAGAATCCCGGCAAGGCGGCCAACCAAAACATAGACGTCCTTCGTGATCGGCCCCGGTTTGGAATTTCCAATTTCGCTTGCAGCGAGTGAAAGCCGCACCTCCACTTCTCGCAACATGGCCAATTCGCCGTTGAATGAGAGCGGGAAATCCGGAGGTGAACGCTCCTCCAGCAATTGAAGTCGTTCATATATCTTCCATGTAGCCTTACTCAGTGCCCGAAGTTCTTCCCGGATTTTGGCCGGACGCGCCTCGACGGATTCTCGGTGTGCCTTTCGGCTACGATATTGCGCGATACTGACCTCCATCATGCGCCATGCGTCACCTGCATTTTTGGGAATACCCGAAAGTCTAGAAATTTTTTCCCACTGCTCGCTGGTAAATACGAACGCGGGCTGATCACCCGCGTTCCCGCCGGATATTCGCTTCACCATGACCACCGCCGCCACCACCGCCGACACGTCTAGTTGGCGCGGGGCGGCACCTCGGCGGTGTCGTGAGGTGCGACGGGCTGCAGATCCGGCCCCGCGCCGGGGAAAGCCTATCATTTTCCGCTTCAGAATGCCCCGCGATCTCGGCACTGACCGCTCTGGGAGCGGCAGGGTGGATTCCTAGAGTCTGGGCCAAGACTTCCAGATGCCGGGAGACGTAGAAAGACTTGACGGCGATCTGTCGATTGGCTGCACTCTTAGCGAACAGTCGGCACTCTGCCTGCCGAGGGTGGGGGTGTACAGAAATCCCTCCCGATTTTTGCAATTCCGTGATGAGCAAATTCAATGGTTTCTGGGGTCTCGCCTTAATGTACGAAAAACAGATGATTTTCGTACATAGTATGAGTACTCTATCGCGGCCTTGGATGCTGGAGTCACCCGCCATGAAGCGAGCCGCTCTCTACCTTCGCGTATCGATGCTCGATCAGACCACGGTCAATCAGGAGCGCGAGCTACGAGAAGTCGCATGTCGTATCGGCTGCAAGATCGTGAAGGTCTACAAGGACCACGGCATCAGCGGCGCAAAGGGTCGTGACAAGCGCCCCGCCTTCGATGCGCTCTGCCGAGACGCGACACAGCGCCAGTTCGATATCGTGATGGCGTGGTCGGTGGACCGCCTAGGCCGCAGCTTGCAGGACCTGATTGGCTTCCTGTCAGAACTGCACGCGCTCCATATTGATCTGTTTTTGCATCAGCAGGGCCTCGACACAACAACGCCCAGCGGAAAAGCGATGTTTCAGATGCTTGGAGTTTTCGCAGAATTCGAGCGAGCGATGACACAGGAACGTGTCCGCGCCGGACTTGCACGGGCGCGGGCTGACGGAAAGACGCTTGGCCGCCCAAAGATTGCTGAAAAAACTGAGCGTGCCGTACGTGCCGCATTGACAAAAAAAGATCGAAAGGGCCTGCGCAAGATCGCTTCCAGCTTGGGCGTCGGCGTTGGGACGGTGCAGCGCATTAACCGCGAACTAAACTGAATACGTTTGCGATAGGAGCGCCGATTGGTAGAAGGCCAAATGGGAGACGGGGATGTCCAACGAAACGGATAATGCCGCACGGTCGCCACCGCGTGCTTCTCACAGCCCCATAGCTACATTTCAAATTCTCAAAGATAACTTCGCGGTAGTATCTGGTTTGGCAGTCGTTGGAGGGGTTGGGTTAGGAACGATATTTTTATATACCTACCTAAGTGTCTTCGGCTGGCATCTCATTTGGTTTGTTCAGTACGCCGACATACTCACATTTGGACTAGTCGCCGTAGGAGTGATCGGGGGATCGCTCATTTTTCTACAGGCAGTGACGCAAACGTTCCTTGATATTTCCGGTTTTAGTGCCAAGGCAAAGCGGTGGTGGCTGGCGATTTCGGGACTGGCGCTGCTAGGCCTCCTAGCCTTCAACGTTAATGAGGCGATTCGCCAGCGAGAAGGATATTTTCACGTTTTATTTGGTGCGGTGACCCTTGTGCTCGGCGTAGCGGTAATTCTTGTGGCTATTGCCTATGTTAGAGCGGGTAGGTGGCCAAGCGTTGCTCAGGCGACCTTCGCGATGGTTCTCATCATCACAAGTATAGTCAGCCTGGGCGAGTGGCTCGCCTATTCAGTTTTGGAGACTTCCGGGTTTGATCAAGACGTTACGATAAAGGATGAGACACTGAGCAGTGCAAAGCTCATCATCGTTACGTCACGTCACACTATTCTACTGAAAGACAAAGTTTTGTATGTCGTCCCTACTACCGATATTTCCCAATTTCGGACTGCGAGCCAACATTAGTGGGGGAGGGACAGTGAAGTGGGGTTCGCACCCGATGCGTGATGATTAATACCGCCTTCAAGGCGGGCATCGCGCCCTTGCGCGCGAATTGCCCGACAGTTCGGGGTTTTCCCAGTCGGATGTGCGAATAGCGTTGGCGACTGATCCGCCTAAATGAGTACATAGCCCCTTCCAGAGCATCGGTCTGAGCCGATACGATGCCATCTCCTGACCCCGGGGCGAGCATGAAGCGGCGAGAGTATTTCTGTAGTTTCGGTATCGCAGCCCCAGCATGGCCGCTAGGGACAGGCCCGCTGCAGACAGCGATGCCATGAAAAACCGGCGACGCACGACGACAAAGACAAAGCGCCCCAGTGCGCCAAAGGTCGGGGGGCGTCGCAAGCCACCCAGCACCAACGCCGACACGAAGATTGCGCTGCTCAAACGCGAGCGCGATGAGGCATCGGAGCAGCAGAAAGCCACGGCGGAGGTGCTGCGCGTCGTCAGCGCCTCGCCTGGGGATTTAAAACCGGCTTTTTCGGTCATCCTGGAAAATGCAACACGCCTCTGCCAAGCCAACTTCGGCGTGCTGTTCCTGTGCGAGGGGGATGCTTATCGCGCTGTTGCCATGCACAACGCACCGTCCGCGTATGTCGAGGCGCGACGGCGCGAACCACTGGTGAGCATGACTGGCACGACGGTAATCGCAGAGGTGGCAAGAACCAAACGAACGGTCCAGACCGCCGATATGGCCAAAAACCCCGCCTACCGGAAAAACCCACAGTACACGCAACTCTTCGTCAGGCTGACGGGCGCGCGATCCTTCGTCGGCGTGCCGATGCTCAAGGACGACGCGTTGATCGGGGTTATCGGCATCTTCCGGCAAGAAGTCCGGTCGTTTACCGACAAGCAAATTGAGCTAGTGGAGAACTTCGCCGCACAGGCCGTCATCGCCATCGAGAATACGCGGCTACTAAACGAACTGCGGGAGTCGCTGGAGCAGCAGACGGCGACATCGGCAGTACTGAGCGTCATCAGTTCGTCGCGCGGCGATCTCGAGCCGGTATTCGAGGCGATGCTGGAAAACGCTACGCGAATATGCGAAGCCAAATTCGGCACACTGTATCTCCGTGATGGCGAGGCGTATCGAGCCGCCTCGATGTGCAACGCACCGCCAGCATTTGCGGAATACCGTAGACGGGGGCCAATTCACCCCGGCCCTAGCACCGGTCTCGGTCGGGTAACGCAAACGAAGCAGCTTGTTCACATTGCCGACATCACATCGGAGCAGGCGTACATCGAGGGCGATCCTATATTTGTCACCGCTGTTGAAGCTGGCGGATTTCGAACTGTGCTGCATGTGCCGATGCTTAATGAAGAGAATTTGGTCGGCGTCATTGCCATTTATCGCCAGGAGATGCATCCGTTCACCGACAAGCAAATCGCGCTATTGCAGAATTTTGCCGCACAGGCAGTCATCGCCATAGAGAATACCCGCCTGCTAAATGAGTTACGGCAATCCCTGGAGCAGCAGACGGCAACATCGGAAATTCTCGAAGTCATCAGCAACTCTCCCACCGATACACAGCCAGCTTTCGACGCTATCGTGCGCAGCGGGTTGAAGCTATTTCCTCAAGCGGTTGTCGTCATTTCGCTGCCAGATAGTGGCATGGTGAAATTAGCTGCTATCGACGGCGCGGACCGAGATGATCGTGAAGCATTACGCGCGCGATATCCCATGCCGCTGTCACGCGAGTACATAACAGCCACTGCCATCCTCGACGGACAGGAGATGGACTTTGCCGATGTGCGAGAGACGCCAACGCAATTTATACCTGGGCGGCAGAACTTTCTCGCCAGCGGTTACCGCGCCATCACAGTAATGCCTATGAGCCTCGGAGAAACGGCGATTGGCGCAATTAGTGTCGTAAGGCGCCAGCCAGGGGCGCTGTCCGACAAACAAAGGCAACTATTGCGGACCTTTGCTCGTCAGGCGGTGATCGCCATTGAGAACACGCGCCTATTCAATGAGCTACGCCAATCGCTTGAGCAGCAGACGGCCACAGCAGAGGTCTTGAGCGTTATCAGTTCGTCGCCCGGCGAACTAAAGCCCGTATTCGAGTCGATGCTGGAGAACGCAGTCCGTATTTGTGAGGCCAAATTCGGCACTCTGCAACTTTGTGAAAACGGCGCGTTCTATGTTGCCGCGATGCATAACCCACCACCTGCCTATGCCGCGTCCCGAAGGAGCAACCCATTAGTCAAACCTAGCCCTCACAACGCCCTTGGACGTGTTATCGCGACCAAACGTTTGGTTCACATTGCCGACTACGCCCAGGAACTTGCTTATAAGCAGGGCGATCCTGCGGCTGTCAGTATCGTCGAACTTGCAGGTGCGCGAACGTTCATCATTGTTCCGATGCTTAAGGAAGGCGAATTGATCGGAAATCTCGTCCTTTACCGCCAGGAGGTTCGCCCGTTTACTGATAAGCAAATTGCATTGCTCACGAACTTTGCCGCCCAAGCCGTCATTGCCATCGAGAACACGCGGCTGCTCAATGAGTTGCGGCAGTCGCTGGAGCAGCAGACAGCGACGGCGGATGTGCTGCGCGTTATCAGTTCTTCGCCCGGTGAGCTTGAGCCTGTTTTTCAAGCCATGCTGGAAAATGCGACGCGCATTTGCGCGGCAGAATTTGGAACGCTGTACCGATACGAAGGAGGGATGTATCACATCGCAGCGGAGATCGGAGCGCCCGCGGAATTTTCACAGGTGCGAAGGCAGCGCGGCCCGTTTGCTCCGAGGCCGGGCGGCTTGCTCGATGAGGTTACGCGAACGAAGAAGACGACCCATACCGCCGACGAAGCAGGTCAGGACAGCATGCATGCACGGCTTGGTGGGGCGCGTTCTCGGGTTCTCGTTCCGATGCTCAAGGATGATGTTTTGGTGGGTGCCATCAGCATCTACCGGCAGGAAGCGCGGCCCTTTGCCGACAAGCAAATCGAATTGCTGGAGAACTTCGCCGCCCAAGCCGTCATCGCCATCGAGAATACGCGTTTGCTCAACGAACTACGCCAGCGCACCGACGATCTCTCCGAGGCGCTGGAGCAGCAGACCGCGACCTCCGAGGTGCTGCGCGTCATCTCTAGTTCCCCCAGTGAACTTCCGCCGGTGTTCGAAGCGATGCTGCGAAATGCCGTGCGAATCTGCGACGCGAACTTCGGAAATGTTTTTCGCTGGGATGGCACTGCTCTAAACCTTGTTGCAGCGCATAATACGCCGCCCGCCTATAGCGAAGCCCGCAGGCGTTCACCGTTGCGTCCCGATCCAAGTGTCCCAATGGGTCGCGTTATCGCGACAAAATCAGTGGTCCACATCGCCGATCTGTCCACAGAGCAGGGTTATGCCGAACGCAAGTCGGGGATCACTGCGGCTATCGAAGTAGGCGGCGTTCGGACGCTGCTCGCAATTCCGATGTTGAAAGAAGATGAACTGGTCGGAATAATAACAATCTACCGGCAGGAAGTTCGGCCCTTCACGAACAAGCAGATCGAACTGGTACAAAACTTCGCCGCCCAGGCCGTCATCGCCATCGAGAACACGCGGCTGCTCAACGAATTGCGGCAATCGCTAGAGCAGCAGACGGCCACGGCAGAGGTTTTGAGCGTCATTAGTTCGTCGCCCGGAGAGTTGGAGCCTGTGTTTCAGGCGATGCTGGAGAACGCGGTGCGGATTTGCGAGGCGAAGTTCGGACAATTGTATCGCTTCGAAGAGGGGGCATTTCATCTGGCGGCGGGAATTGACATCCCGCCGGACTATGCCGAATTCCTGAAGAAGCGTGGACCGTTCCTGCCACCGGCAGGCAGCCAGCTTGATCGTGCCATGAGGACGAAGCGGGCAAGCTACACCGCTGACATGGCTGCGGATGCCACTCCGGGTTCTCCTGCGAGGCTCGGCGGCGCGCGGTCTGCCATCGCCGTGCCGATGCTGAAAGACGACGCTCTGATCGGCGCGATCATCATTTACCGGCTGGAGGTTCGTCCGTTCGCCGACAAGCAGATCGCGCTAGTCGAAAACTTCGCCGCCCAAGCCGTCATCGCCATCGAGAACACGCGGCTGCTGAACGAATTGCGCGAGTCGCTCGAACAGCAGACGGCAACCTCTCAAGTGCTGAGCGTTATCTCAAGCTCACCGGGCGAATTGGAGCCGGTTTTCCAGGCAATGCTCGAGAACGCCACGCGCATCTGTGAGGCCAAATTCGGCACTATGTACTTTCGTGAGGGCGATGGATTCCGAGCCGTTGCCATGCACGGCGCACCGCCAGCCTATGTCGAATCGCGGCTGCACAAGCTCGTTCATCCAGGCCCGGCTACGGGCATTGGCCGTGTTTTGCAAACCAAACAAGCCGTCCAAATCGAAGACGCCAGCGCAGACCAGGGCTACTCCGAACGCGATCCCATGCGTGTATCGGCAGTTGAACTTGGCGGCGTGCGGACCCTCTTGGATGTCCCGATGCTCAAGGATAATGAGGTGATTGGCGCAGTCGCGATCTATCGCGAAGTCGTGCGCCCATTTACCGACAAACAAGTGGCGCTGGTGCAGAATTTTGCCAATCAGGCAGTCATCGCCATAGAGAACACGCGGCTGCTGAACGAACTGCGCGAAGTCTTTGCAGCAACAGACAGCAACCTCTGAAGTCTTGGGCGTCATCTCAAGCTCACCGGGAGAGTTAACACCGGTTTTTGACGCCATGCTGGCCAATGCGGTGCGCATCTGCAACGCCCGCTTCGGCAATCTGCAGTTGTTCGACGGCAAGGACATGCGTATCGTGGCCATGCACAACCCGCCGCGGGAATTCGCCGAGCTGCGCCGCGACGATCCGGTGGTTCCGCTCGCACGGTCAGTTCTTGGCCCGCTCGTGGAGACCAAGAAAGTGTTTCACGTCGCTGATCTCGCCGCCCAAGAGCCGTTTGCCAGCTCGATGCTGACGAAGCTTGCCGGGGCGAGAACCGCCTTGGCTGTTCCAATGCTTCGCGAGGGCGAATTGGTGGGCGGCATTGCAATCTACCACCAGGAAGTCCGACCGTTTACCAACAAGCAGATCGAACTGGTACAAAACTTCGCCGCCCAGGCCGTCATTGCCATCGAGAACACGCGGCTGCTAAATGAGCTAAGGCAATCGCTTGAGCAGCAGACGGCTACAGCAGAAGTTTTGAGCGTCATCAGTTCGTCGCCCGGCGAGTTGCAACCGGTATTTCAGGCGATGTTGGAAAACGCAGTGCGCATCTGCGAGGCCAAGTTTGGGTCGCTTTTTCGTTTCGATGGAGAGAAAATTCAGTTTGCGGCTGAAGTAGGCACGCCACCGGAATACGCGGAATTCCAGAAACGCCGTGGGCTCGTTCAAGCGAGACCGGGCACTCTGTTGGACCGCGCTGCGCGGACAAAGCAAGTGATCCATACCGCCGACTATGCCGCCGAACCCTTCCCCGGCAACGCAGCTACGCTCGGCGGCGCACGATCAACCCTATGTGTACCAATGCTCAAGGAGGAGGCGCTGATCGGCGCTATCTATATTTATCGCACCGAAGTCAGGCCGTTCACCGACAAGCAAATCGAGTTGGTGAAAAACTTCGCCGCCCAGGCTGTTATCGCCATCGAGAACACGCGGCTATTAAACGAACTGAGACAGTCTTTGCAGCAGCAGACCGCTACTGCAGATGTGCTTAAGGTCATCAGCCGTTCGACCTTCGATCTGCAGACTGTTCTCAACGCCTTGGTGAAATCTGCGATTACGCTTTGCGAAGCGGATATGGCGACTATCCATAAGCAGCAAGGACAGGGTTATCAGGAAATCGCCACGCAAGGCTTTCCACAGGATTACAGTACTTTTCTTGAGAACAACCTGCCCTTCGAAGCGGCCGAAGGGAGCGTTCTCGGTCGCACCGTAAAGCAAAGGCATCCGATCCAAGTTGAGGATGTCCTTGCCGATACAAATTACACGTTTTTTGAGGGCCAGAGACGAGCGGGTTTTCGCACGGTGCTAGGCGTTCCGCTCATCCGCGATGGTTTTCCGTTGGGCGCGATGATTTTGATGCGCAAGACGGTAAAGCCTTTCACGGCAAAGCAAATCGAACTGGTTACCACTTTCGCTGACCAAGCCGTCATTGCCATCGAGAACGTGCGACTGTTCGACGAAATCCAGGACAAGAGCCGCCAGCTTGAAGTCGCGAGCCAGCACAAGTCGCAGTTCCTTGCCAATATGAGCCACGAACTGCGCACGCCACTCAACGCGATACTTGGCTACACCGAACTGATGGCGGACGGCATCTACGGTGAATTGCCTGAAAAGACGATGGGCGTACTAAAAAGGCTTGAGAGTAACGGTAGACACCTGCTTGGCTTGATCAATGACGTGCTCGATTTGTCGAAGATCGAGGCTGGCCACCTCACGCTCGATCTCTCCGACTATTCTCTTGAGGATATTGCCCAGACCGTCCGCAGTACGCTTGAGCCCCTGGCCGCCGACAAGAAGCTCGCGTTCAAAGTCGAGGTGGCTTCCAAAATGCCAGCGGGTCATGGCGACGGGCGACGCTTGACACAGGTGCTGATCAACCTAGTCGGCAACGCCATCAAGTTCACCGATGCTGGCGAAGTGGTCATCAAAGCCACTGCGACTGATGGGTCGTTTCACCTGTCGGTCCGTGACACCGGACCCGGTATCTCCGCTGCGGATCAATCCAAGCTATTTCAGGAATTCCAGCAAGCCGACAATGCGATCACCCGCAAGAAGGGCGGCACCGGGTTAGGGCTCGCCATATCGAAACGCATCATCGAGATGCATGGGGGCAAAATCTGGGTCGAGTCAAAGTTCGGCCAAGGCTCGACGTTTTCCTTCACGGTCCCAGTTCGCGTTGCGCAGCAGGTCATCACGGCATGAGCAAGCGCATTCTGGTGGTGGAGGACCAGGAGGATAATCGCCAGATCATTCGCGATATGCTGACCTTTACCGACTACGAAATCACAGAGGCCGAGAGTGGAGAGCAGGCACTCGAAGCCGTCGCGAAACAGCAGCCCGATCTTATCCTGATGGATATCCAACTTCCGGGCATAGACGGTTACGAGGCGACGCGGCGGATCAAGGCCGATCCGGCGTTGCGGTCGATCACGATCATCGCGGTCACATCGTATGCGCTCAGTGGAGAAGAACAGAAGGCACGTGCGGCTGGCTGTGACGAATATGTGCCGAAACCCTACAGCCCGCGCCAACTGCTAGCGAAAATTTGTCAGTACCTGCCCTAGGCAGGCGTCGTGCACCTTGTGTTGTAGGAAGATTATGACCGCTATGAAACTCTCTCTGAGGTGCTGTCATGAGTCCATCGGGCGCGGCATTGATCATCGACCATCTGGGCGGCGAGAACTTTTTGGCCAGTTTGGGCGCTCGACATTTCGTGATTGACGACAGACATTTCAGTTTCACTCTCGTTCATGACAACCCGAAAGGGGTTCATTCAGTAGCGATCTCAATGGAGCCGTACGGAAGTTTCAAGATGACTTGCTATGGACGCCTTATGTCAGGTTCATTGCACGCGCCCGTCCTTGGGACGGCGAAGATCGCCATCCCGGAAAATCTTGCCGCAGTTCTTGGGGAATTGGCCGGGATCGACACCTTGCGGAATTGGCACCTCTAATTTCTACCCAATGTCCTGACCGGATACGTGCGAGGGACAAAGTGGCAAAAGGGCGTCCGCCAAATAAGTGGAAACTTTTCATTCGCGACGCAACGGTCGCGCCACCGGTAGACTTCTTCTCAGAACATAACTCCAAACGAGAGGCGCTAGAACGCGCATACGATTTGCCGCCGCGTCAATTAGCTATTCGCATAGAGGGGCCGCACGGCGAGCGAATAGAGCGTGATACTATCGAACGTTAAAAGGAAAAAATGAGAGCGGGCCTGCCGCTGCGAACGTTAACAAAGGCCGATCTTGGGAAAAGGACGCGGCGTGAGACGACAGGACGTCTAAACTTGGTTCCAACGAGTATGTGAGGAGCGGAAAGTGAGCGCGGAAACATGGCTTCTTATATGGTACTGCGTAACAATAACGAATCGAACCTGCAAGAAGTGGGATGGAGCCCCAGAGAGTTTGGCTACTTCGTTTAGTAGCGAAGCAGATTGCGTCTCTTATGCGAAAAAGTTCGCACAAAAGGTCCACGCATCATTACATTTTGACCTTGAGTATGTTTGCCGTAAGGGCGTGCCGCCAGAACCGTATAATCCCAATCGCGGTCCATCATTTCAAACTGAAACACTGCTGCTCAATGAGGATGGCAAATTGACGATTGGATATCTGTCGCGACCCTCGCTTCAGTTTGATTGATGGCGCGAGTGCGCCTCTCACCTTGGCCGCGACGTTCCCTCACAAGGTTAGCCGTTTAGCCGCGTCCGAGCGCCGAGCCGTTCAGTGACCCAGGAGGGCGAGCATGCCGTAGCCCAAAAGGCCAATGCAGCCGAACGTGAACACTATACCTACGAAAAGTGATCCCAGTGGGTATATCCGCTCTCGGACTAAGTGCGCGTTTCTTGTGAGCATGACACACCTTCCCTGCACCGATGCCTACAGGTAGCAGCGGCTGGGCCGGGGCGCTGTGTCACGCATCACACCTTGGGAGGGAACAGCCGGGAGGCCGACACCCGCCATGCTGAGCGCCGCGCGATTAGGCCATCCAAAACGGTTTGGCACTTTCAAAAATCGGTGATGCAGCGTGGCATTCCCATATCCCGCAAGCACCGATCATCCAGGCTCTGCAATTCGTGGAGCGAGCGGGCAGAATGCCACCACGCTGTGATCTCGTGCTTAACGTCGCTCCAGTGCAAGCTACTTCGGGGTTGTTCTGCAAGATGAAATTTGATCTTTGTCATTGCACTCTCCGTCAAGGAGAATATTTTACCTCATGCTCATATTTGTAGCGCGTTCAATCAAATCTGAACGTGACTGGCATCAGAAATTGGCGCTTGTTCGTGGATCGCAATCAATGCACATTCGGCTCGACTATGGGTCAAGAAGCGACCTAGTCCACTCTACAATCCGCTGAGACTAGCGTAGTGTTGTGTTACAACTGCTTGGCTGAATGGACACTTTTTGCGGTGTGACAGTCGTGGCGCAGGGTGAAATAGGCGAGGCCGGTGCATGGCTGACTGACCTTCCGCCCTCAACGCGACAGAGTTGGTTGGCGGTGGCTGTCGCCGCAGTTGCGCTGGTCGCTTTTGGAGTTGTGGCTCCGTTCTCCGCTAAGCCGCTGGGGCAGCTTAACGCATTCTTTCCGTCCCTCGATGCCATAGTTTTAGTCTCCGACTTAGTCACTTCCGTTCTGCTATTTGCCCAGTTTTCGATCTCTCGTTCCCGCTCACTTTTGGCACTAGCGAATGGGTACCTTTTTTCGGCACTGATTGTCGTTCCGCACGCACTGACCTTCTCCGGCGCGTTTTCTTCGACTGGACTCCTTGGTGCTGGCATCCAAACCGGATCATGGCTCTTTATCTTTTGGCATGTAGGTTTTGCCACGGGCCTGTTGGCGTATTCGGTGCTTAGAGAAGACAAACGCACAACATCCATTTCGAAAGTTTCGACACTAGTTGCGATTGGTTGGAGCGTGGCGGGTATACTCGGCCTAGTGTGCAGCGTTACTTGGTTGGCCACTGCGGGAGTGACGCTGTTGCCGCCCATAATCCTGGATAACGCCCGCATTGGTTCGTGGGTAGTTTATCCTATTTGGTTCACTATATTGATTTCTGCGGCTGCGCTTGCGGTGTTGTCGTTCCGCCGACGATCATTACTCGACCAATGGATTATGGTCGTTGGTTTGGTTTTCATTTTTGAACTGGTATTCAGTGGGTTAATTCCCTGGCGTCCGCTTTAGCGTTGGCTTCTATTTTGGTCGTGTATTTTCTCTCGTTACCTCAAGCATTGTTCTGACTGTCATGCTCGCAGAGACAACCCGTCTTTACGCGGGCATGGCGCGCTCGTATGCAGCGCTGCAACATGAAAAAAATAATAAGATTTTGAGTTTCGAAGCACTTGTCGCATCAATCATCCATGAAACTAGCCAGCCGTTGGGAGCGCTCGAGTTGAACAGCAGTACGTTACAAATGATCCTCGAAGAGACGGCACCGAACATTGAGGAGATGCGGACAATTGTAGGTGAGATGAACGGCGCAGGTCATCGTATCCACGAGACATTGAAAAGCATTCGCTCGCTGTTTGGAGGGGTCGATCAGAGGCGCGCGCCCGTAAATCTGAACGAGATTGTTTTTGAAGCACTGCGGGCATCACAAATGGAGTTGAAAGATCACAGCGTAACGGTTCGAACGAAGTTCACGTCCGAACTGCCAATTGTTTACGTCGATAAAACTCAATTGTATCAAGTTATTTATAACTTAGTTCACAATGCTGTCGAAGCAATGAGTGGCACGGCAGATCGAAACAGAATCCTCGAAGTGAGAACCGAGCAACGCGGCAGCACGGTTGTTGTTGAAGTGGTTGACACTGGGCCAGGAATTGAGTCAACGCAGATGGAAAACATATTTAATGCGTTTGTTACGACAAAACACCGTGGAATGGGATTAGGATTAGCCATTTGCCGAATGATCATCGAGCGTCATGAAGGTCAACTATCGGTTTCCTCGGCTAACCCACATGGCGCTATCCTGCGGATCGTGTTGCCTCGGACGAATTCACCTCACTAAATAATCTGTTGTCCGCCTCGATTTATAAGCAAACGAATGATGCCATCTGCACCGGGCTCGCTTTACTCCGGAAGCGGACATGCTCCAAGAATTTAGAGTACACGCAGGTTCGACTATGACTCTTTCACATTGCCGATGACAGCCCGCGCCCCGTCGTTTACATGGACATACCCGACGCGCACAACATGATGTCCGCCGCGACGAAGGCGTCAAAGAACCTCTACTTGCATCGCATAAGCGCATCAATCAACGTCGTTGCTTGAAATGGCTTATTTAAAAAAGCGATGCAGCCTGCGGCATAGGCCTGCTCTTCGATACGCGCATCTCGGTTCCCTGTCATAAAAATGATCGGAAACTTGAAACCGTCCGCCGCCAATCGGTGCGCTAATTCCACACCGGTAATATCGCCGAGATGAATATCAACAACAAGGCAAAACGCGCGGCATGTTGGGGCGCGACCGAGAAAAGTCTCGCCTGAATCAAAGATTTCGACATCATACCCGTATGCCGACAGAAGCCTCTCCAACGATAAGCGTATCTCCGGGTCGTCATCGACGACGGCAATGATATTTCGCAGATTCGACATCAAATTCATCCAAAAAATGCCTGATGCAGCGCGTCAGCGGAATTCAAGGTCGGAGCTAATCGACTGTTGCTGGCTGCGTGCAGTCTTGCGCTGCACCACGCGCCCAATAGGCGCGACTTTGTGTTGGGTGTCTTGTCATTATCCGCCAAGGCGTTGTCGGCGCGCGCCAGCCCGAGCATAAAAAGACTAATGATTGATCCGGGCACGACCCTTCCAAAATGAGCGCACCTCGGAGGCTGCATGCCTTACTGCAAAGAAGCATAGCTTAGAAGTGCGCCTGTCGGCCCAATCACCAGCGGCTTTTTTTGCCTTCCTAACGCTGTTTTGATTTGACGGGCTGGCGCGCGGCGCACCGAAGCAAATAATTGTCTCAAAATCGCAAGCTTTCGTCGAATTGACTTAGTACCTAAGGCGCATCGGGTGAGGTGTCGAGACAACGCGGCTTAAGGACCGTCTTTGTCCATGCGCTACGAACGCTCTGTTAAAGACGCGCCAAACTCGTCGCATTGCCCAAGTTGCGCTCAAATCATGAGGCTGGCTCGAATAACGTCGCGATTTGACGACCTGCCCGACCTTTATACCTTTGAATGCTCGGCTTGTGGCGTATCGCACATCGAGTCGCTTGGAACCCCAGATGGAAACGGCCCCGCCTAATCCGATTGATTACACCCTCGCTATCAAGAACAAAGGGCGTCCGCCCAAATCATGGCGATGGGAGATTTACGCAGCCGGTAAGAGCAAGGCGGTACGGCAATCTGAATTCTTTGAAACGATGTCCGAGGCGACGCGCGCTGGCAAGGCCGCATTGGCGAACATTCGGGCAAACCGAGCCGCTTAATGGTCGCCGTTGATGTGCTGGATGGCGCGCCCGCTCATTAGCGTGATCGTCGTCAGCTAATCACATCTGGCGGGGTTCCCAGCGGCTAGATAGGGTGGCGCGACATCGCAGCGAGCGTTACTTCTTCACGGCAAGGCCAATTGTCAAAAGCTACTTCGACCACACTGCGATTGTGGTTGTGATTGTGGTGGCGGTCCTTTGAACCAACCATTTATTGTCGCCACTTGGGACAACGGTGAAGCAGTTAGACCCCGCGTGTTCCCAACTCGTGCAGAAGCCTTTCGCGTTGAGCTTCCAAATGCCAACGTTTGTCTTTCCAGGTGATGCGAGAGCCTGCCGCGTCATCTTACCGTTGGATGCGAAAGTCATTGTGAATTTTGTGCCGGTAGGCGAGGCAGCGTTAAAAGGCTTTCCGCCGAAAAATGTCGTCTTGATGTCGTTCGGGGCCATAGGTTCGGCTGCGTAGGCGACGCTAGTTTGGACAAGCGTTGCTGCAATTAGCAATGAACCGGCATGCATTGGAATCCTCCCAGAAAACTTCTGAGGACTTTGAGGATAGTCGGATAGCCAGCCGTGATAACCGCGCCGATGGTCGGCGGCATTCGCCCTGCGCCCCGAGACAATCCGAACACCATCATGCAGCCGTGCGTCTCGCTCGCGCACGCCTCCGCCGACACGACTCGCTATTGATTGAAACTTTGGGTCAGGGTGCCGTGATTTACGTCATCGCCAAGCAAATTGTTGCCCGTGGTTTCTACGGCGCCGCCGCTGTCGATCTGATAGCCGATACTATTTCCACTCAGTGCCGAGCGGGACAAAAATATCAGCCCGGTCCGAGCTTGTACAGCGGTGCCATTATTCACTGCCCTGACATTGTCGAGAAATAGGGAAGCAGTATTTCCCAATATATCAAAGCCAACCACATTTCCTGCCGCAATGCTGTCGGAACCGCTCGCCTTGATTAAAGCGGTAGGAGAGTTCCCATCTTGGAGTGACAACCCCGTGGCATTCCCAAAAAAACGAACGTGATCGAAGGCAAACGCGGAGTTGTTTGCAGTTGGAGCGTCAAGGACACCGTAGCTCAGATTGTTCTCGATTACTGAGTCGCTGAGTTCGGTGTTGGACGGGGCAGCGTTCAATACCATCCCAAAAATAAATTGTTGGATGACGCAATCGCGGACGATTAAAGCGCCGCCGGAATTGAACTGGATGCCAGTGGTAATGCCAGTGATGCCGACCCCGTTGAGCGATACGCCGTGAATGACGATCTTATCGCTTGCACCGGCGGCGCTAACGGCGATTGCCGCTCCATTAGCTGGCGGTGCGATGTAGGACCAGCCTTGGCCCTCGATGGTAATGGCGTGGCTGATGATGATCGGGCCATAGCCAGCGGGGTCAAGCGCATCGACTTCGCCCCCAACACTCGTTGCGTTCACTGCGGCTTGAAAGTGTCGGCACGGCGCGGCGAAGCTACACGGATTGCTGTCACTGCCCGCCGCCGAGACGAAGGTGCGGGGAGCCTGAGCTTGTGCGGATATCGCTGGCAGCGTAACGGCGAGCGCGAGCGCCGCCGCAAAGACTATGCGTGTCATTGGAATGCCCCTTTGGGTTGCCCGGTGTGCGCGTCGCCCCGAGGGCAAGTCTAATTCAGGGGGACCCAAGTTGTTAGCTGGGTTCGGGCCTAGCGGCGTTACGATTTGACGACCTGCCCGACCTTTATACCCTTGAATGCTCAGCTTGTGGCGTATCGCACCTCGAGGAAGCAAATGTCCGAGGCGACCTGCGCTGGCAAGGCCGCGTTGGCAAAAATTCAGGCAAACCGGGCCGCTTAATGGTTGTCGTTGATGAGCGCCTGGGGGGCATTCAAAGAGGCTTCAATCTTCAGGATCGGGCCTCTTTGTTTTCTGAACGGTCGTCGCTTGCGGACCCACAATCTTCTGTGTCGGAAGTCACACGCGGCGACTGCCATTATGCTAGTGGATCAAACCTGACATTTGAATCCCCGAGGGGATTCCCGGCGGACTCGATACGTGCGAGTCTGACGCATGCGAACCGGAATTTCCATCACTCTAAAGCCCGCTGATCGCCGCCGCTTGGTCACTCTCGCGCGAGATCGCAATGCACCGCATAAGCATGTCTGGCGAGCTGAGATTGTCCTATTGAGTGCTGTCGGCGTCGGCACCAATGAGATCATGCGCCAGACCGGCAAGTCGAAAACCTGTGTGTGGCGCTGGCAGGAACGCTTCATGCAGGCCGGTTACGACGCCCTGCTGCGCGATAAGACGCGGCCGTCGCGCATCCCGCCACTTGGGTCGGGTATCGCTGAGCGTGTCGTGACGCTCACCCACACCGATCCGCCCGCCGAGGCGACCCATTGGACCGCTACCATGATGGCGAAAGTAGTCGGTATCAGCCCAAGCTCCGTCCAACGCATCTGGCGCGCGCATGGTCTGCAGCCGCACCGGGTCCAGCAGTTCAAGCTCTCCAACGACCCTAAGTTCATCGACAAGCTGCGCGATGTTGTCGGGCTCTATGTCGATCCGCCCGCCCATGCCATCGTGCTCTCGGTCGATGAAAAGTCGCAAATCCAGGCCCTCGACCGCACCCAGCCCGGCCTGCCGATGAAGAAAGGCCGCGCCGGCACGATGACCCATGACTACAAGCGCCACGGAACAACGACGCTGTTCGCTGCTCTCGACGTGCTCGAAGGAAAGGTCATTGGCCGATGTATGCAGCGCCATCGTCACCAGGAGTTCATTCGCTTCCTGAATGCTATTGAGGTCGTCTGTGAGATAATCCCGCAGTGAACTCGAACGTCGGGGAGACGGTCATGAAACGCATTTCATTTGCAGTAGTATCAGCTCTGATGCTTGTCGGGACTCCGGTCTTCGCCGCCGACATGGCGCTCAAGGCGCCGCCTCCGCCGCCGGCGCCGATCTTCAGCTGGACTGGCTTCTACATTGGTGGCGAGTTGGGTGGTGCATGGGCTAACGGCCACGTGACCGACAGTCTCTTTGGCCTCAACGCGAGTTCAAGCCATGATGGCTGGCTCGGCGGAGCAGTAGTTGGATACAATTATCAAACGAGCAACGTTGTGTTTGGCATCGAAGCCGACTTTGACGGGACTTCACTGAAAGCCACCGGGAATGGGGTGTTCGTTCCGGCCTTGGCCAGTACGCTTCAGGCGTCTGCCAAGACGGATTGGATCACAACCGTCGCCGGCCGGGTGGGCTTCGCGGCTGCTGACCGAGCGCTGATTTACATCAAGGGCGGCGGCGGTTGGGTCGGAAACACCGCGAGCATCACTAACCTGACCACCGGGGCCGCCGTCAGCGCATCCAATACCAACAGCGGTTGGTTGATTGGTGGTGGGCTGGAGTATGCATTTACTCCCAATTGGTCCAGCAAGATCGAGGTCGACTATCTCGGCCTTCGTAGCTGGAGCTGGAACTCGACGGTTTTTCCGGGCGATACTTTTACGGCCAGCCGAAACATCACGATGGTCAAAGCCGGTCTCAACTACAGATTTGGCTGGAACGGCGGGCAATACTAGGCGGGGCTGCTCTGCGAGCTGCTGTGACGCGGGAAGCCTGTCCAGCGCACCGGTCAACAAAGCTGTGTGACACAACTTGAGCCTCAGGAGAAATCCTGAGGCTTATTTTATGATCATGCGATCCTTGCTTACGGGATATATCTTAGTTTGCGTACGTCGTTGGGACGCAGGTGCAGCACCGCGGCTTGTCTTGGCGAAATGCGCCGGTCCGTAATGCTAGCCGCCCAGCCGGGTTCAAGTAGCTGTTGCACCGCCGCGACTGCTTCTTCGCGCCGGGTTGCGGCGACCCAATACTCGGTAAGGCTATCTTTGGTCGCCGCAACGATGTGAACGGCGACAATCCATCTATTGCGCATGTCATAAAATATCCGCACCTCGACGGGGCCGGCAATACGGCTTCTTGCCAAAGTAAAACCCCCAGGCGGGGGTACGCATGGGGGTTTCTGCCTCATGAGCTAAGGCAACTCGGGCGTATTGGGGTGTCGGGGGACGAGGGGTACGCCGGAGCACGGGTAAACTCTAGTGGCGCGATTGCAACCCGATATATTGCCCCTTGGTACAATGCCATTAAACGTTGGTATGTGATATTTGGCTTGTCGGCCCAAATTAAAAACGGAGGAAATCATGTCGCCATTGTTCAGGAAAGCCGCGCTCATCTGCGCGGCAGCTGCGGCCGGTACGGTGCTTTGCGCAATGCCGATATCGGTCGAACGTTCAGCAACATCAGGCATTGTTTTGACTATTGACCAAGCGCAAGCCCGCATTGGTCATCCGGGCAGTGCGGTTAGTGTTGCAGGTGCCAATCGGCGTAATCGGCGTTCGGATCGACGCTGCGCGGCAGGCGTCACCTGCTAGCGCGCCAAAAGAACGCCCGGTTGCCGGTCGTGCGCTAATTCATCATTTTGCGCGACATCCGAGGTCACCTCAAATTGAACGGCGCGAGTGGCCTAACGGGAGGACACGTCATGCCCAAGCATGAGCCGCAGACCGACTACGTCCCAGAAATAGACTGGCGAGTCCTTTTCTTTTGGGCGCTTTTGATTGCGACGGCTTCTGCGGCGGTCCTGATGTTTGTCCGTTAGTTCGCCTCGCCAAAGAGGCCACCACAAGCGATGATTGACATCGCGCTCAATCGTCTCGGCTGGCCGAATTTGCCGGCTGCGGATTATCCTTCAATATCTGCCGCGGTACGCTCGGCAGTTTGGCAATGTTCACCGCGATAAGGAACGCCTCGTCGCACGTCAGTAGAGTGGCTGCTGATCACGGGCAGTTTTCCGCAATGCGAAATGTCGCGAGTGGCCGATTTTGTTGCAGAAGTCAGTTTTGAAGGGTGCGTTTGGGGCCGAGGTTTTTTGGACTGAGCCGCGTCGATAGTATTGCGTCAGCCCTGTCGGCTCGACGAAGCTGACGTTTTCGAACCCCGACGCTGCACACTGAACGCTGTGCTCAGGCAACGCAGGCGACGGACGTCACTGGCGGGGGACGAACCACGAGCTTGGCTAGTCGCCTTAGATTTTGCGCGATGGCCGCCAGCGTGAACTCGAACTGTGCGCCGCTCGGGCCGCGAAGCCGCAATCGATCAAGCCGCAGGATGCGCTTGAGATGCGCGAACAGCATCTCGACCTTCTTGCGATAACGGCGCGATTGCGCGAAGGCTTCCGTTTTGGCCAGCGCGCGGGCGGTATCGCGCGCGGCCTCATTCACATCGCGTTTGATCTGTCGCACTGGCACGTTTGGGCAGCACTCTGCTTTGAGCGGGCAGGCGCGGCACTCAGGCACGGAGCCGATATACCGGAGCGTATGATCGGCGCCGACATGGCCAGTTGTGGCCAGGGTCTTGCCCGCCGGGCATGTATAGGTGTCGCGTATCTGGTCGAAGACGAAGTCCTCACGCGAGAATGTGCCGTCCTCGCGCTGCGATTTGTCGATGACCGGGACATGCGGCGCGATCCCCTGCTCGTTGACCAGCCAATCGAGGTTGGCGGCTGAGCCATAGGCGGTGTCGGCCGCCAGCCATGCGGGCTTGATGCCGAAGCAGGCTTCGGTCCGCTCGATCATGGTCTGCGAGGCGCCGACCTCGGCCTGGCGGATGGCGCGCGAAGCCTCGACGTCCATGATGACGCCGAACTTCACGTCGATCAGATAGTTGTCGGCGTAGGCGAAGAACGCCGCTCCTCGCATCGCGCCCGTCCATTGTGCGGCGGGATCGGACGGCGAGACGAACTTCGGCGTGACGTCGCTTGCCGCACCAAAGGCCGCGTCATCAAGGGTTGCCAGATACTCCTGCATGGCTCGGCTCGCCGTCTCGGGATCACATGCCTTTTGCCATTCTGACCCCGGGATCGAGCGATGCTTGTTGGCGTCGGCCGCAATCAGGCTTGCATCCACTGCAAAACCTTCTCCACCGACCAGACCGGCTCTAATGCACGCGCCCACAACACGCTCGAACACGCTCCGCAAGATGGCGCTGTCGCCAAACCGCTCGTTGCGCGCACGCGAGAACGCCGAATGATCCGGAACCTTGTCCTCGATCGAGAGCCCGCAAAACCAGCGATAGGCGAAGTTCACCTGCACCTCACGGCACAGCGCCCGCTCCGAGCGGATTGCGAACACGTAGCCGACGATCAGCATCCGGATCATGAGCACCGGATCAATCGAGGGGCGGCCAATCTTGGAATAATACCTCGCCACCTCGGCATAGACCCACGACAGATCGAGAACCCCAGCAATCGTGCGCACTAGGTGATCGCCCGGCACCGCCTCATCAAGACAGAATGAATAAAAAAACTGCTCTTGGTCTCGATTATGCCGCCCCATCATCGTCCGCCTCCACCCTCGATTCACCTCAGCGCCGGTGAATCACGGGTCGCAGCCAACTTCAACGGACTTCTGCAACAGAATCGGCCCTTAGCGACATTTCGCGGCAGCGCAGCAATCGGTCGCTTTTGGGGGCATAGCGACAGTTCGCGAGGAGTGGCTCATCGCCCTCAATTTATGTACGCTAGGTACAATGGTGCGGGATCGATCAGCGTCGGATCATCGTCGCGTATCCGCGAAGCCCGCTCCTGGCAAATATGGGGCAACTGTTGAGGAGACTCGGCACTTCATTTTGTGTTCACAGGATCGACAATTGAATGGCAAATGGCGCTCGATTGGCTCAGTATGTCCTTGGGACGATTTAATCAGGTGTCGGGTGAGACGGATCGCTGCGCTCCTGCCTTGCGGCAGAGGGAGGTGTAGGATGCCACATCACCAGTTTCTTCCGTTCGCGGATTCCGATTCGAACTTGGACCTTGCTACGGCCGCGATATTGGACGCGGCCTATGATCGTGCTCTCGCGGAACTTCACGATCGCGGTCCAGACAGCGTTCGACAAGCCATAGCGCGACGCATCGTTACGCTAGTTGCGGCCGGTGAGCGCGATCCCGATCGTTTGTGTGACAAGGCACTGGTCGCGGTTGGCTTTCTGCCACACTGACGAATTGGCGAACGTCGCCAGGAAAGCTCTCAATCTCTTCTTTCAACTCCGGCCGCGGAGCCGCTTATGATTTGCGCGGGGGAGGGGCCCACTTGAGGCCGAATGGCTTCCCTG
Organism: uncultured Alphaproteobacteria bacterium; assembly: GCA_963821175.1. Classification (GTDB taxonomy): domain Bacteria; phylum Pseudomonadota; class Alphaproteobacteria; order Rhizobiales; family Xanthobacteraceae; genus BOG-931. The sequence goes on along the minus strand of CAWGCU010000010.1, from coordinate 195,299 downwards.
TTCTGGGTAATAGCTTCCCTGTTTTCTCGCCCAAAATTCCCTGTTAGATTGCTTAGGGAAATTCGGCCAAAGAGGCCGGAATGCCGAGACAACTAAACAGTGCAGAAGCTGCGGCGGCCCGAGTTTCGCAAATTTCCCTGTATTTTTCGCTGTTAGCAGGGAATTTGGGGCGGAGACCGGTTCGCCATGGAATGCGTCGTCAGCCAGCCAGTGTCGGTCCGTTCCGGACACGTGGGTTACGGTTTATACCGGACACATGGGTAGCACTTTCGGGCTGAAGGCTTCGTCCCGGATCCGGTAATACCAATCCTCAAATTGACTGACCGACGATGGCCCAGTCGCGATGTGCGACGGACATGATTTTCCAGGGCTGATCGATGAGGGTATTCCAGGCATAGCAGCAGTGGTCGACGATATCGTCGAAGGATTTGAAGATGCGGTTCGACAGCCAGTTCTGCCGCATGAACTCTGATGTTCGTTGTCAATGATTTTGGGCGCGTGTGTGCAGTCCCATCACAAAAATGGGGCGAGGAGGGATGAAGCTATTGCGCAAAGCCGGAGACGGGGCCGTCAAGACGACGGTTGAGCAAACTCTGATGCGCGGGTTGGTTACCGCATTTCCGTGTGTTCGTCCGGGGCTGCCTCGATCTGCCAGCGGGCGTCGATGAAGGTCATCGGCCACACAATTCATACGAGGGTTCCCCACCGAGGCCCCGCCTCCGGTGCTGCGCAATGGCAGAATGCAACTGATTTGGCTCTCCGTGATGAATGTGACTTCGTTCGACCTTATGCTGCTGCAGACGGCACCACCTCATGACCGATCGCCCATAGGAAGGCTGCCATCTCGCGTGCAATCGCTGTCGTGACCAAGGTCTGACGTTTGCCAACTGCCACTAATCTACGATAGCGCGCGCACAGCCGCACCTGGGCCTTCCACGCGATTGCCCGCACGATCTTGGGTAGTCTCTCCTGTCGCACCTGCAAAGCTCGGCTCAGGCGAGCCGGATAGCGATAGGTCCAAGCTCCCTCGATCAGAACACGGCGAGCTCTTGGGTTGCCGGCCTTGGTGATGCTGCCGCGTCGGACCTGGTCCCCGGTCGAGCGTTCCGAGGGCACCAAACCGAGATAGGCCATCAGCTGCCGGGGTGTCTCGAAGCGGCGCACATCACCAATCTCCGCCACGAAAGTGACCGCAGTCAAAAACGCCACACCGCGCATGGCCTGATAGGCCTCGACCACCGGCGCCATTGACCAGGTGGAGACAACGTCGGCGACTTGCTGCGTCAGGCGCTCAAGTCGTGCCTCGGCATCTTCGATAGCCTGCCGGTACTCGCGCAATACGAGATACTGGGCCGGATGCTCGAAGGTGAGGTTGGACAGCCAGCGGGCGTGAACCAGCGTCCATGACCTGAGGCCCGGATAGATCCGTCCGTGGCGTAGGAGAAAGGATTGTAGCTGCTGGCGCTTCTCGCGCAAATCCTCCATGGCGGCTTCGCGGGCCCGTACCAGATCCCGTATGGCTTCATGCCCCGGATCTGGCACCCAGATTGTCGTCAATTCGCCGGCGCGGTGAAGTCGCGCCAGAGTGAGGGCATCCCGGCGATTGGTCTTGACGTGATCGCCAGGCCGCTTGGGGATCAGGGAAGGCGCGATGACGGAACAAGCATGGCCGAGAGCAGTGATCTGACGATGCAAGCCGTAGCCAGTCGGCCCCGCCTCATAGCAGAACAGCAGCTCGCGGAATCTGCCAGTAAGCTTTCTTACCAAGCGTCTTATCGCATCTGGCGTGTTGTCGATGTCGCCAAGAAATCGGACCTCGCCCTGGCGGCCCTCTTCGGCCAGGGCCACGGAGATCTTCATCTTGGAGGTATCAAGACCAACAAAGATTTTGCTATTTTCCTGCATGGCTCGTCCCCTGTGCGTGAGGCTCGGCGCCGGCCTATCCGACGCAACCCTCGCTAGTCGCATAGCGTGGACGAGCCACATACGCCCCTACAACGAACATACGGTCTGCCAGATGTTTTCTTGGCTGTTGAGCTCAGGTGCGCGCGGCGGCAACGGCAGGAGGGATAGGTTGCTGGGAATCTTGAGGTCTTTGGCACCGTGCCAGCCGGCCTGGTCGAGGATCAGGATCGCGTGGGCGCCGGCGGTAACCCTTGCAGCGATCTCATCAAGATGAAGCTGCATGGCTTCGGTGTTGCAGAAAGGCAGAACGAGGGCAGCGCCGGTTCCGCGTTCGGGGCAGACCGCGCCGAACAGGTAGGTTGACTGGGTGCGCTGATCGTGTGCGGCGCGGGGACGCGAGCCCTTCCTGGCCCAGCGATAGGTGAGCTTGTTCTTTTGGCCGACCCGCATCTCGTCCTGGAACCAGACCTCTACGGGTGTGCCCGGCGCGAGCTTGGCGCGGACTTCCGCCACGCGGTCGGCAAAGTTTTTTTGAACGCCGCCATGGCGGCAGGATCCTGCTTGTAGGCTTTCGGCCGCGCGCTCACATGCGAGAAGCCCAAGTCCTTCAAGGCGCGGTAGATGGTGTCGTCCGAAACCGAGAGCCCAAACTCCTCGTGCAGCCGCATGATCAGATCGCACGCCCGCCAGCGCACCACGCCGTGCACCGATGGGATCGGACCCTCCTCCACGAGCCGGGCCAGAAACGCCCGGTGCTTCTTGCCCAGCTTGGGTGGCACGCCCGGCGAGGGGATGTTGATGAGACCGTCCGCTCCTTGCTCGTTGAACCGGATCACCCAGTCCCGCAAGGTCTGACGGTCCATCCCACCGATCTTGGCGGCATCTTCCCGCGAAGCGCCGTCGAGCACCGCCGCGATCGCCAGCAACCGGCGCGCCTGCGCCGCATCCTTCGCCCGCTTGGCAATCCGGCGGACCTCGCCGGCACTAAAGTCCGTCCGCACCGTAAGCGCCTGGCCCATGGCAAACGACCCTCCGTTTGCCACCTTGAATCAGTTCGCAGCCGATTTGTAAATCCCCCGAAAGTCTAGGCACTCGGCGGGTTGGTATAAGGTATCCAACAAGCGATCCCCACGCGCCGCTTACGCTCTAATGACCGGTCACAACGAGCGCGACTCTGTCCGGATCCTTCGGCAATGCTTCGCCACGCCAGACCACGTGCAAATCCGGCCTGACAAGAAGATAATCGAAACCATAGACGCGACGCGCCGCTTCGCTATCGATATCGAGAACAGATAAAGGCGCACCGATCGCGCTGAAGGCTTGTCGCAAACCCGAGGCGTCATCTCTGTTCCGACCGAGCCGCAGGAGTGTGAACCCGTCGGCAATCCGGTCGTGCACCGAGGTCTCACCTGGCACGAGCCAAACATGTGGCAAACGCGCCCCCGGCCAGCTTGTCGGCACATACTCCTCGATGTTCGGCGCGGGCCCGCCGGGTTCGTCGCAAATCACGGGAGAGCCGGCATAGCGATAGCCGAGCTCGGCACCGATGACGCGGAATGATTTTGGCGCCTCCGCCCTGGCAATTGTCAGCAGTTTGGCCAACGCAGCCCTGCCGCTCGGAGTGCCGTCCTCGATGTTCGGACGATAGGCCGCGCGCCATTTCATCCGGCCGGCTGTGCCGCCTCCGGAGGCTTTGACATTGATTGCGCCAATCGGGCGGCGCTCTGCTTCATAGGACTGCAACAATTTCGGTCCACCCCAACCTCGCAGCGTCGCGGCAAGCTTCCAGGATATGTCGATTGCATCCCCGACGCCTGTATTCATACCGAGCCCGCCGGTCGGAATGACAAGATGGGACGCATCGCCGGCGATGAAGACGCGGCCTTGCAGATAATGCTCGGCCAGCAGCAGCCGCTGCACCCATTTTGCGCAATGCACCATCTCGTATTTCACGGGCGTGCCGACGATTGTCTCGAACAGCGTTGCCATGTCGTCGTCTTTCTCGACGACCGCATGAAGCGTGAAGTGCTTCCGCGAGTCTTGGACGATCATCAAAGTCCAATGATTGTCGATACGATTATAGTGCCGGGCGCGCGGTGCGCGTACCTTGTCGTAAAGCTCCGGGCAGTGGAATAGTGCTTGGCGCATCTCCAGGAGGTGCGGCTCACCTTCCATTTTGAAGCCGAGTTGCTTGCGAACCATGCTCGATCCGCCATCGCAACCGACCATGTATTGGGCACGGATCGTAATGGTCTCACCGTCTATTTTTCTGATCAGTGCGGCAACGCCGCCCGGCTGTTCCGTGTACGACCGCAATTCATGGCCAAATCTCACTGCCAGATTTGGAATTTGTTCCGCCACGGATTTGAGCAACGGCTCGAGAGTGTACTGGGAAATGATTTGATAGGGTTCGAGCGGCATTGAGCCGTCTGTGGTGGCATCCCGCCGGGCCTTGGATTGCGCCACCGTGGGATGGGCCATCTTGAACAACGGCGGCCGCATGAGATCGAACACGAGATAGGTGTCCATCGGCCAGTCCGGCGGATATCCCGCCGCGCGCACGGTATCGGCGAGACCGAGGCGGCGGAAAATCTCCATCGTCCGCGGGTTGCAGCGCTCCATTTTTGGGTAGCCGAGCGGCGCGTCGTTCTTCTCGATCAGGATGCAGCGGACGCCGCGCTTGCCGAGATCGATACTGAGCGTGAGGCCGACTGGGCCGGCCCCAACGATGAGAACTTCCGTGTCCATACCAGTCACACAGTCTCGACTTTTTATCGCGTTAATGTGGCGAGCTGCTCAATCAACCGCTGCGCCCGAGCGTTTGACGATCTCGCCCCAGCGGACGATTTCCGAGCGGACGAACGCCTGCAATTCCTCGATCGAGCTACGGTCCGCCGGAACGAGACCAATGCGCGTGATGGCGTTCCGCGTTTCCGGCAGTGCCATGATGGCTTCGAGTTCGGCATGCAATTTGTCGACGATGGGTCTTGGTGTCGCAGCTGGTGCAACCACCATCTGCCACGCCGCAGCATTGAAGCCCGGTACGCCAAGTTCCGCGATCGGCGCGAGGTCGGGCATGGCTGCCGTGTGCGTCTTCGTTGTGACGCCCAGCGCCCGCATTTTTCCGGCCTCGATAAGCGGCACTGAGGACGTAAAGTCCGTGAACATGACTTGTATGCGGCCCCCCATCAGATCGACTTGCGCATCCACCGCCGCCTTGTAGGGCACGTGCACCATCTGGATTCCGGTCATGGCGCTGAACAACTCGGCATTCAGGTGGAACGGCGTCCCGAGGCCCGTTGAACCAAAGGATAGTTCGCCAGGGTGCGCCTTTGCGTATGCGATGAGCTCGCGTACGGAAACCACCGGCAGATCGTTGTTGACCACCAGGACGAATGGGATGGTTGCAATCAATGCAAGCGGTATGAAATCTTTCACCGGATCGTAGGGAAGATGCTTGTACAATGTGGCGTTGATCGCGAGCGGCGTGCTTGTTCCCATCAGAATGGTGTAACCGTCGGGAGTGGCCTTTGCGACCGCATTCGATGCCGTCATCGTGCCGGCGCCGGGCCGATCTTCCACCACAAAAGGCTTGCCTAATCGATCGCCAAGCTGAGGCGCAAGGATCCGCGCCAACAGATCGGTGGCGGCGCCGGCGCCCGTTGGCACAACGAAGATGACGTTGCGCGTCGGATAATCTTGCGCCAGCGCGTTTGCCGAGGCCGCCAGAACGAGAAGCAACGCCCATAATAGTCTCATGCGTCTGCCCAAATCGCTTTCAGAGGTTTGAACACCACACTGGGATTCAGTTGCCGGCTTAGTCAAGTCGCGAACTGCGAAAACTTAGAACGTCAGCTGGAACGCATGAGCCCGCTGAGTCGTCAGAGCCGAAAAAGCCGCTCTGCGTTGCCGTGCGCGATGCGCTCCCTGTCCACGGCACTGACCGGAATTTGCTCCAGGAATGCGCGGGCCCACGACATGGATTGATAGGGATAGTCGGCCGAGAACATGATCCGGTCGACGCCACCGAGCTCGAGCAGCAGGTCGAGGAAGGTCGGTGGAAAATTCATACCCGAGAAGGTGTAGTGAACATTTTCTTTCAGATAGGACAGGATCGGCCGTTTCAGTTTCGTCACCGCCATGGGAATGATGTCCAGCCGTTGGAAGAAGAAGGGCAGACCCTCACCCATGTGGCCGATCACGAATTGCAATTTTGGAAAACGGTCGAAGACGCCGCCACATATGATTCGGATCATATGAACCGCGGTTTCGATGTGCCATCCCCAGGCGCCGCCAGCGAGCATGTCGGTTACCATCGGTGCAAAGCCGCCATAAGAGATGTCAATCACCGGCTGCGGCGGCGGGGTTGGATGGAGATAGATGGGAACATTGAGAGCCTCGGCGCATTCCAAAATGGGCCAGTAAAATCGATCATCGAGATAGCGCCCGCGGTTGTGACCATTTATGACGAGACCTTTGAAGGCATCGTGGCGGACACGGCGTTCCAATTCTGCAACGGCTTGGTTTGGCGCTCCGGTCGGCACGGCCGCCAAGCCGGCAAAGCGCGTCGGGTACTTTTTCACCGCGTCGGCGAGGTAATCGTTGGTGTCGCGCGCCATCTCAATGGCATCCGCCGGCTCCATCTGTTCCACACCGGGCGCCGACAGCGACAAGACCTGCATATCGATGCCGGCCGCATCCATCTCCCCCAACCGTTTGGTGCCGAGGTCACAAAGCCTGTCCAAAACTTGTGCATACCGGCCGCCCATTTTTTCCGCGCGGTCTTTGACAAAACGTGCGGGTCCATTGAAAAATTCCGGGGTCGCAAAATGCTCTTCCAGAGTAATGGTGCGCATACTCGTTCCTCCGACCTTGGATGTCTGTTCTCTGCGCGTATCGAGAGATTGTTAACTGATGGCAGCACGAACCCCAAGGCAAGAGACCGGTTCGAATCCTGCCGTCCAGACGGTTCTAATATACGATAAGGACAATTGACTGGGCATCGCCGGACATGCTTGTTGCCTACCAGATCACCTCATAATCCAAGTGGTAGCGCGCCCATGCCCAAACTCTACGAAGCCCTCGCAGAGGCGTTCCTTGCGGAGGGAGTCGACACGCAGTTCGTCCTGATGGGCGACGGCAACATGCACTGGTCCACCGCCTTTGCCAAACTGCCGGGCGTGCATACCGTCCACGTCAGGCACGAGCACGTCACCGTCGCGGCGGCGACAGCCTACAACATAGCAACCGGCAAGGTCGCCGTGGCCTCGGTCACGTGCGGCCCCGGCGTGACCCAGTTGATGACGGCGCTGCCGGCCGCGGCTCGCGCCCGCCTGCCGATGGTGGTGTTCGCCGGCGAATTGCCGATCAACGCAAAATTCTACAACCAGTACATCGACCAGGCGCCGCTGGTGACGGCGACCGGTGCGCGTTATGTCGCCGCGCATAGCGTGCCGCGCATGATGGACTACGTGCGCGAGGCCTTCCACATCGCCAAGACCGAGCGGTGCCCGGTGGTCTTAGGCATTCCCTACGACCTGCAGAAGGTCGAGCACATGTCGAACCAGCCCTACGAGACTTCGGCGATGTACCAGCCCAAGGTCGGGCGCATGCAGCCCGATCCCGAACTCGTGGCCGAGGCCGTCGAGCGGCTCGCCGCGGCGAAGCGGCCGATCATCCTCGGTGGCCGTGGCGTGGTGTGGTCCGGCGCGCGCGATGCGGTGGTCAAGCTCGCCGATCGCTGCGGCGCGTTACTCTCCAACACGCTGCCGGCGCGCGGTCTTTTCCACGACCATCCGTTCGGGCTCGGCACCACCGGCAGTTATTTCACGTCGCTGGGCCGAGAAATGTACGAGTCCGCGGACGTCGTGCTCGCGGTCGGCACCAGTCTGTCCTACTACGTCGGTGGCGGGCACTACTGGGGAAAGGCCGTCAAGATCCAGTTGGACGATGCGCCACGCGGCTTGCGCGATGGGCAGAAGGCCGCCGACATCTACGTCAGATCGGATGCGCTCGCCGGCGTCGAGGCCATCCTCGCCGGCCTCGACAAGAAGGTGGGCGCCGGCAAACCGACGGCGGCGGCGATACGCTCGAAAGAGCTCGCGCATCGCATCGCGACCGAGCCGGCGGACTCGATGCCGTTCGACATCGCGCCCGGGGAGCTCGATCCGCGCGCGGTGATCGAGGCCATCGACGCGGTGGTGCCGAAGGATTGGGACTGCGTCGTCGGCGGCGGCCATCAGGCCTATTTCAACACCCAGATGCGTGGCCGGCCAGCGGAGCGCTACACCACGGTCCGTGAATTCGGCGCGGTCGGCAACGGCCTGTCGTATGCGCTCGGGGTCGCGGCTGCGCGCCGGCAGGGCCGCGACGGCAAGGTCGTGCTGTTCGAAGGCGACGGCGGGCTCTTGTTCCACATCCAGGAACTCGAGACGCTCAAGCGCCAGGGATATCGCATCCTGATCTGCGCCATGAACGACGGCGGATACGGCTCGGAGTTTCACAAGCTGCGCGCCGACGGCATCGACGACGGCTTGGCTGTGTTCGGCCGGCCCGCGTTCGAAAATATCGCACAGGGCTTCGGCCTGCGCGGCCACGAGATACGCGATGTGTCGGTCATCCCAAAGCTGTTCGCCGACTTCACAGCGCAAGGCGAAAGCGAAATTTGGAACATCCAGATCTCCGATCAGGTCACGGCACCGGTGATCCGCCAGACCATCAAGCGCGGGCACGGCAATATGTGAGCATTTCTAATAGGTTGACTTTGTTGGTTGCACATACGTCGATCTTGCGCGCCGCCTGCAATTCCGGTCTCTGCCGCTCAATTTCTCGGATGCCAGGACACCAACTCTCGATTTCTTGCGCCAGTCTCCGGTCGCCATTTTTAATATCCGTTTTCTGGCGGCAGAGACTTGGTTCGATGCCGCGTGAGACCGTTCGATATTGGTGGCCCGAAGGCTTCGTCCTGGATCCGGTCAAGGATGACAAGCGACCCCACCTACTCGACCGTGATATGCGCGGCCCGGATCAGCTTGCGCCACTGCGGCTCTTCGGTGCGAATGCGCTCGCTCAGTTCCTGCGGCGAACCAGCGATAGATTCAAAATATTGCGCGTCGAGAAACGTTTTCTGCACGGCCGGATCGGCGAAGGTCTTGCGCACCTCGTCGTTGATCTTGGCGACCACGTCGGGCGGAATGCCGGCCGGCCCGAACAGCGCGAACCACGATACTGCCATGAAGCCGGGATAGCCGGCCTCGGCGACGGTCGGCACGTCCGGCAACAGCGCCATGCGCTTCGGCGCGCCGACGGCGATGAATTTGACCGCGCCGGAGCTCGATTGCGGCACGGCGTTACCGACGCTGACGAACATCAATTGGATGTGGCCGGCGATCACGTCCTGCATCGCCGGCGCCGCGCCCTTGTAGTGCACGGCGACCAGATCGGTGCCGGTAACGGCCTTGAACATTTCCATATTGAGATGGCCGCTCGAGCCGGCGCCGTAAGTGCCGTAATTCAACTGGCCGGGCTTGGCCTTGGCGAGCGCGACCAATTCCTTGACGCTGTTCACCGGTACCGACGGATGCAGGATCAGCCCATGATTGATCTGCACGAGACCGGTAATCGGAGTGAAATCGGCGAGCTTGTAGCGTAGGTCGGGGTAAAGCGTCGGATTGACGATGAAGGTGGTTTCCGGGCCGATGAACAGCGTATAGCCGTCGCCCGGCTGGTGCATCACATATTCCGCGGCAACCTGGTTATTGGCGCCCGGCTTGTTCTCGACCACCGTTTGGGCGCCCCAGTCGGCGTTGAAATGCTGCGCCAGGATGCGCGCAAGCATATCGGTCACGCCGCCTGGCGACGCCGGCACGATGATGGTGATCGGCTTCGACGGATAAGTCTGCGCGTGGGCGCTCGGTACTGCGGCGAGACACGCGGACACCGCCGCCATAGGAAGCCATGATTTCATCGCCGTTCCTCCACCTGCAGGCTACTTCTCGGTTCGATCGCTGCGTTTCCTCAATTCTTGAACGCGAATTGCAGCGCCGGCGCGACTTGAGCCGCGAATAACTCGACCGAATGCAGCATTTCGTCAAGCTTGAGATCGCCGAAACAGAATTGCCCGACAATGTAATTTGCGCCGCTGTCCTCGATCTGCGCCGCAAGGAACGCGCGCACCGTTTCCGGCGAGCCGGCGATCGCTTGTCCCTGACTGATGAGCGCATCGAAGCTATCCCTGCGCAAAGGCGAGTCCGGCATGGTGCCGTTCATTTCCGACAGATAGGTAAAACTCGATCGCCAACGCAAATAAGCGCGGCGCGCGATTGTCATCGCCTTGGCATCGCTGTCGGCAACCACGATGAACCGCACCATGCCCATTTTGGGCGGGGTCGCCGCGCCTTGCGCTTCGCGCCAAACCTCTCTGTATCGGGCGATGATCGCGCGCGCATTGGCGGGCATGTCGTTGGTGACCATGTTCAAGCCCTTGCGGGCGGCGCGTTCGGCGCTGTCCGGCGAATGGGCGCCGTACCACAGCGGCGGATGCGGCTTCTGCAATGGCGCGAGCTCCATGGGGACGTTCTCGAACTGGTCGTAGCGTCCGTTCCAGCTCAATGTGCCGACCGTAAAGGCCTTGAGAATGAGCTCGAGACGCTCGGCGTAAATCTGCTGCCGCTCTTCGGCATTCTGGCCGTAGTAGGAAATCTCGAACGGCACCGAGCCGCGGCCGAAGCCGATTTCCAGCCGGCCGCCGCTCATGTGATCGAGCATGCAGATTTCCTCGAGCACCCGTAACGGGTGATGAACCGGCAGCGCATAGACGAAGGTGCCGAAGCGCAGCCGCGTCGTGCGCTGCCCGATCGCGGACAGGAACACGCTGGGCGAGGGCGCCATGCCCAGCGGCGTGAAGTGGTGCTCGGCGACGTGGTAGGCGTAAAAGCCGGAACGATCGAACGCCTCGATGACCTTCAGCCGCTCTTCGTAGTACTCGCGCAACGGCAGATCATTGCGGTCGAGATGATCGAAAATACCGAATTCCAAGTTCATGCCGGCCCTTTCCGCGCGAACCTGCGCCTCGAGCGCTTGCTTCACGCTCGCCGATGCAACTCTGCGGTCTTGGACACTTCGATCATCGGTCTGCATAGCGGAACGGTCAACTCGCGGCCGAAACGCCTCTAGCGATCTGCATCCCGTACCGCCTAGTATGGCGCTGGCCGCCGACGCAGACGCGGCGGCCGAGGGAGAGCGCGCCATGAAAAAACAGAATTCACCAGCAAGCCGATTTTCACGCCGAATATTCATGAGGAATTCAGCCGGCGCAGGCGCCGCGCTGGTCTCGGCCTTGGCCGCGCCGCGAGTGCTGGCGCAGGCGAATGCGCCGATCCGGATCGGCAACATCAATTCCTATACCGGCGGGCTTGCCTATGCCGGCGAAAACAATTTCAACGGCATGAGCCTCTATTTCGACAGCATCAATTGGACCGTCGCCGGCCGCAAGATCGAGATCATCAAGGAAGACGATCAGTTCAATCCGCAAGTCGGCCTGCAAAAGGCCAAGAAGCTCGTCGAGAGCGACAATGTCGATCTGGTGGTGGGCATTCAGGCGAGCAACGTCGCGCTGGCGGTGCTCAACTACATGAAGCAGCAGAAGGCGTTCTATGTGGTGTCCGGCGCCGGCACCGACGCCATCACCTGGGACCGCTATCCCTATCTGTTCCGCACCTCGATCTCGACGTTTCAGCTCTCCACCCCGATGGCGAACTACGTCTACGACAATCTCGGCAAGGAGATCGTCACCACGGCTTCCGACTATGCCGGCGGCCGCGATGTCATGGCGCAGTTCAAGCGGCCTTACCTCGCCAGGGGCGGCAAGGTGCTGAAGGAAATCTGGCCGCCGCTCAACACCACGGATTACAGCCCGTATCTGACCGACATCAAGTCGATCAATCCGCCGGTGACCTACGATTTCATGCCCGGCGCCGACGCGGTCCGCTTCATCCAGCAATATTCCGAATTCGGCCTGAAAGAGAAAATGCCGCTGACCGGCTTCACCATCATCGACTCGCAGACGGTGAGCGCGCTCGGCAAGGCCGCCATCGGCGTGATTTCGGCGCTCACCTATGTCGACACCGTCGACAACCCGGAGAGCAAGGAATTCGCGGCGAACTTCCGGGCCAAATACAAAATCTCGCCGGATCTGTTCGCGGACTACGGCTATGTCGCGGCCAAGACGCTCGGCGAGGCGCTGAAGATGACCGACGGCGACGCCACCAACAAGGACAAGCTCGCCGAGGCGATGACCAAGGTCAAATTCAACGCGCCGCGCGGCCCGTTCCGCATGGACCCGGCGACGCACAATCCGATCCAGGACATCTATATCTGTCAGGTCATCGACAGCGGCAACGGGATTTCGACCAAAATCCTCTCCACCGCCAAGGACGTCCAGGACCCGGGCAAGAAGGTCGACTGAAAGCCTTGCCCGCATCACGCTGAACGGCCGAGGCACGCATGGAGGTGTTTGTCGCCCAGCTTCTGAACGGGCTGGTGTACGGCGTCCTGCTGTTCCTGATCGCGGCCGGCCTTTCGCTCATCTTCGGGCTGATGAACGTCGTCAGCCTGGCGCATGGCTCGTTTTTCATGCTGGGCGCGTATTTCGGGCTGTCGATCTTCAAGATCACCGGCAGCTTCTGGCTGGCACTCATCCTGGCGCCGATTCCGGTCATCGTGCTCGGCGTCCTGATGGAGCTGCTGTTCCTGCGGCCGCTTTATCGCCGCGGCCATCTCGATCAGGTGCTGCTGACGTTCGGCTTCACCTTTGTGTTCCTCGATCTCGTGCAAACGCTATGGGGCCGCACGGTGCTGCGCTTGCCGGTGCCGCAGGCGCTACAGGGCACGGTGCAGATCGGACTCGGCGTGTTTTCCGCGTATCGGCTGTGCCTGATCGGCTTCGGGTTCGCGATCGCATTGCTGCTGTGGCTGTTTCTGGAACGCAGCCGGATCGGCGCCATGGTGCGGGCCGGCGTCGACAACGCGGTCATGGCTGCCGGCCTCGGCGCCAACATCCCGGCGCTGTTCACCGGAATCTTCGGCTTCGGCGTGGCGCTTGCGGCGCTCGGCGGTATCGTGGCCGCCCCGGTGCTCGGCCTTTATCCCGGAATGGATTCGGAAATCCTCATTCCGGCCTTCATCGTCATCGTCATCGGCGGCATGGGCAGCTTGCGCGGCGCGTTCGTCGGCAGCCTCTTGATCGGCGTCGCCGATACATTCGGCAAGGCCTACTTCCAAAGCATCGCGTTGTTTCTGATTTATCTCGCCATGACGGCCGTGCTGCTGATCCGGCCGCAAGGTCTGTTCGGCATCAAATATTCCGACGTTGCGATCGCGCCAGCCGTCGCCACCACAAGCCGGCCCAGCACGGTGCAGACGCGCGCCGCCGAACTTGCTGGTGCTGCTGGCGTTGGTGGTGCTGCCGTTCCTGATGACCGATTATCCCCGCGCGCTGGTGTCGGAGATCTACATCTTCGCGATCTTCGCCATGAGCCTCGATCTGCTGCTTGGCTTCACCGGGCTGATGTCGCTCGGGCACGCCGCCTTCTTCGGATTGGGCGCTTATGCGGTGGCCGTCCTCGGCGCGCAATTCGGCATCAATGCCTGGCTCGGCGTCGCTGCGGGCATCGTCATTGCCGGCTGCGGCGCGGCGTTGATTGGTTTCTTTTGCGTGCGCACGGCCGGCATTCCATTCCTGATGCTGACGCTTGCGTTCTCGCAGCTCGTGTTCTCGGTGGCGCTGAAATGGCGCGATGTCACCGGCGGCTCGGACGGCATAGCGATCGCCGAGAAGCCGAGCTTCTTCGGCTTCGACCTGTCCAACTCGCTGGTGATGTATTTCATGGCGCTGAGCTTCTTCGCCCTGGCCTACTGGGGCCTGCGGCGCCTGCTCAACGCGCCGCTCGGTCACGCATTCGTCGGCATTCGTGAAAACGAGCAGCGCATGATGGCGATCGGCTACCCGACACGCGCCTACAAGTTGCTTTCCTTTACGATCGCTGGTGCGATCGCCGGCCTTGCCGGCGGGCTTTATGCCATCTTCAACGGCTTCATCTCAGCCGATGCGATGTATTGGACCGCGTCCGGCGACATTTTGATCATGACCATGCTCGGCGGAGCAGGTACATTGATCGGACCTGCTATCGGCGCCGCTATTGTCCTTTTGATGAAAAACGTGGTCAGCTCGTACAGCGAGCATTGGCTCGCCATCATCGGCGTCACATTCATCTGCTGCGTGATGTTCTTCCCCGGTGGCCTGTGGGGCACGTTGCAGAGACTGCAGTGGCGGCGGGTGCGGCCATGACTGTCCTGCGCCTCGAGCGTCTCAACAAATCGTTCGGCAGCCTGGTCGTAACCGACGACGTCGACCTCGCCGTCGAGCGGGCGAGCGACACGTGATCATCGGGCCGAATGGCGCCGGCAAGACCAGCCTCGTCAATCAGATCGGCGGTCAGCTGCAGCCGAGCTCGGGCCGCATTCTGCTCAATGACCGCGACATCACCGGGTCGTCACCGTACCGGATCAGCCGCATGGGCGTGGCGCGCACGTTTCAGCGCAATAACCTGTTCCAGAATCTCAGCGTGATCGAGAATATCCGGCTCGCATTGGCGATCCGGTCGCGGCCATCCGCTCGATTTCTTCACGCCAGTCGGCCGCGACAAGGCCGCTTGCCGAACGCGCCGGGGACTTGATGGTCCAGGTTCATCTTGACGGCGACGGCACGCGCCTCGTGCGCAATTTGTCCTACGGCGAGCAGCGGCAACTCGAAATCGGCGTAGCGCTCGCCGGCGAGCCCGACCTGCTTTTGCTGGACGAGCCGACATCGGGCATGTCGCCAAGCGAAACCGAGCGGATGATCGGCCTGATCGGCACGCTGCCGCGGACACTGTCGATCCTGATGATCGAGCACGACATGAAAGTGGTGTTCTCGGTCGCCGACCGCATTACCGTCCTTTACTACGGCAAGGTGCTGGCCACGGGTACGCCTGCCGAAATCCAGGCCAATACGCGCGTGCGTGAAGTCTATCTCGGGATGGCGCACTGATGCTCGAGCTCGAGAACATCAACGCGTATTACGGCGACAGCCACATCCTTCACGGCGTCTCGCTGTCGGTGCGTGAGGGCGAAATCGTCTGCCTGCTCGGCCGTAACGGCGCCGGCAAGACCACGACGATCCTCACCGTCATGGGCTACTTGCAGCCACGGCCCGGCCGTATCCGCTACAGGGATCGCGACATCGCCGGGCTCCCACCTTATGAGGTTGCGCGGCTCGGCTTCGGCTTCGTGCCGCAGGAACGCGGCATCTTTCCGAGTCTGACGGTTCGGGAGAACCTGACCGTCTTCGCGCGAGCGGGCGGCAAAGGCTTTTGGACGCTGCAGCGCATTTTCGATCTTTTTCCCGTCCTGCATGCGCGCGAACGCAATCTCGGCTTCCAGCTTTCCGGAGGCGAGCAGCAGATGCTTTCGATCGCGCGAGCGTTGATGCTCAATCCCGCGATGCTCCTGCTCGATGAGCCCTCCGAGGGGCTGGCGCCGATGATCGTACAGCAGATCATCGAAGTCCTGGCACGGCTCAAACAGGAGGGCCTCGCCATCCTCTTGGTAGAGCAGAGTTTGCGCACCGCCTTTGCGGTCGGCGACCGCCACCACGTCATGAACAAAGGCGAAATCTGCTTTTCCGGCAGCGCTGCGGAGCTTGAAGGCAACGATTTTGTGCTGCGTAATTATCTGAGCGTGTAGGGTTTTGGCGCGATGCAGCTATTCCCGCGGCGGCATTCCTTTCGCGATGTCGATGTGCAACGCTTGCGCCACAAGGCGATCCCGCCATTGACGAGTTTGCAAAGGGCATCGCCACGGGAGGTATTCGCGTGCAATCGAAAAAGCTGACAGTTGCAGGCGTCGAGCTTGAATTACTCGATGCCGGCCAAGAGGTCGCGCGTCCCATTCTGTTTCTGCACGGCGGCGGCGGCTTTGCATCCGCAACAGCCGTTCGTGGCGCCGTTGTCCGAGATGCGCCGCTTCGTCGCGCCGACGCATCCAGGCTTCGGCAAGTCGAGCCTGCCGGACTGGCTCGACAGTATTGACGACATTGCCCATCTTTATCTCGAACTGATGGACATCCTAAAACTCGACCGCATCGACCTTGTCGGCTGCTCGATCGGAGGCTGGATCGCCGCTGAAATGGCGACCAAATCGCCGGAGCGTTTTCGCCGCATCGTCCTGTCGGGGCCGGTGGGCATCAAGGTCGGACCGCCTGACAAACTCGATATTCCGGACATCTTCGCGATGCCGCAGGCAGACGCGATGAAGTTGACCTTTCACGACCCCGAGCGGATGAATCTCGATACCGCAAAAATGTCGGACGACGAGCTCGCCGCCATGTTCCGCGCGCGCGAGACGCTGGCGCTGTTGACCTGGGAGCCGTGGATGCACAACCCGAAGCTCAAGCGGCGTTTGCACCGCGTCACGATTCCAGCCCTTTTCATGCGCGGCGAAAGCGACGGGCTGGTGTCGGGGGCTTATCTCGATGCCTATGCTCGCCTGCTCCCGAACGCGCGCACGATGACGATCAAGGCCGCCGGACATGTGCCGCAGCTGGAGCAGCCCGCGGCCTTTGCGACCGCAGTTCTCGAATTTCTTGGAGAGTAGCATGCGCGCCTGGCACTTCAGCGAAACCGCGTATCCCTACCTGCCGCCGGCGGACAGCTATCCGTCGATCCGGGTGTCGCTGCCCAACCGCATCTACGATCCCGCCAAGGGCGCGGCGCTGTACGACCGCTACATCGACGAATGGTTGATCGCCGAAGAGGAAGGCGTGGAGATCATGCTCAACGAGCATCATCAGACCGCGACCTGCGTCGATCCTGCCGCGCCGCTGATGCTGGCGGCGCTTGCTCGTTTGAGCAAGAAAGCCCGTCTCCTGATCCTCGGCAATCCGATCGCCAACCGGCGGCAGCCGGTTCGCGTTGCCGAAGAGATGGCAATGGTCGATGTGCTCTCACACGGCCGCCTGGAGGCGGGATTCGTGCGCGGGGTGCCCTATGAGATTTTGCCGGCGAACAGCAATCCGGTGCGAATGAACGAGCGTCATTGGGAAGCGCTCGATCTCATCGTCAAATGTTGGACCCACCACGACGGTCCGTTCAGTCATGAGGGCCGCTTCTTCCACCATCGCTCGATCAACATCTGGCCGCGCCCCGTTCAGCAGCCGCATCCACCGATTTGGGTCAGTACGACGAGCACGGGGGGCGCCGCGCAGGTGGGCGCGCACGGTTACGTCCAGGCGACATTTCTCACCGGGTTCGACACCACAAAACGTATTTTTGAGGGGTATCGTCGCGGTTGGCGCGAGGCTGGATTGGGTCAAGACGTGCCGATCGACCGGCTGGCCTATGCGGCGCTGATCTATGTCGGCGAAACCGAGGCGCGGGCTCGCGCAGGTGCGGAAAAATTGTTGTGGTACATCACTGCCAACAAGGTGCCGCCACACTTTTCCAACCCGCCCGGCTATGTGCCGGTGGCGATGAACGTGCAATTGGCGCGTGGCGCGCATAACGTGGTCAGCGCCTTCGGCACCAAGCAAGCCACGGTTGAAGGCGCTATTGAAGCCGGCACGATGTTCGCTGGAACGCCCGATCAGGTTTTCCAACAGATCAAAAAGCATTGGGACCATGTCGGGGGC
The DNA here is from genome assembly GCA_963821175.1 of uncultured Alphaproteobacteria bacterium. Taxonomy (GTDB): domain Bacteria; phylum Pseudomonadota; class Alphaproteobacteria; order Rhizobiales; family Xanthobacteraceae; genus BOG-931. Next base: position 177,670 of record CAWGCU010000010.1, on the reverse strand, counting down.
TACGGTCACCTGCTCATCATGGGACAGGCTGGCTTCCTCGAGCACGACGATACCGTGCATGGCATCCGCATGTTCGCGCGCGAAGTCTATCCTCGGCTCAAAGAGATCTATCCGGATACCGTGGCTTCCGGAACGCGATAAGTTGGTAGTTCCGGCGTTTAGATTTTTCGCCACAGCCAGACAGCCACTGCGATCGTGCAGAGAGCTGCGACTACGAGAAAGATGATGCCCCATATGCCGCTGAGACGTATGAGCGCTTCTATTCTCTCAAGGTGCATGTCGTTGCTCCGCTCGGCGCCACCTCAACCCGCGGACTTGCGCGAGCGCAGCGAGGTTTGGGCCAAGAAGGTTTGGGCCAAGAAGGTTTGGGCAACGTGTAAAGGCGCAAGCAAGAACGATCGTAGCTATTCTCATGGCTCGTCCTCATCGGGGTTGGTGCGCTCGCGTAGCTCAAAAGTAAATGGTAGCACGTTCGTGTCGTAATGGGGATACCATATGAAAAAGCGCATCAAGATCATTCACAAGACGAAGTACCAATACAATGCGCCGGTGAAATTTGGGCCACACCGCTTGATGATGCGGCCGCGGGAAGGCCACGACGTCCATATCGTCACCGGCCGTCTCGACGTCGAACCGGCGCCAACCATACGGTGGCTGCGCGATATCTACGGCAATTCCATCGCCATACTGACGTTTGCGGAAGCCTCGCAGAATTTGAGCATCCTTGGCGAGGTGGAGGTGGATTTGAATGACGACAATCCCATCGAGTGCCTGATCGACCCCGATGCCCGCCTGTTTCCCTTTCAGTACGCCCCCGAGGAGCAGATCGAGCTGATCCACTACCGCCTGCCCAGCTATCCATATGAGGGCCCGAGGCTGCGGCATTGGCTGAGCGAGCTATACCGGCCCGGACAGACCATTGGAACGTTCGAGGTCCTCGAAAAACTGAACTCGCAAATTTACCGCACATTTGCCTACAAGCACCGCGACGATGCCGGCGTTCAGCTGCCGTGCGATACGCTGACGAATGGCAGCGGTTCGTGCCGCGACTTTGCGGTCTTCATGATGGAAGCGGCAAGGCACTGGGGATTCGGCGCGCGGTTTGTGAGCGGGTATATTCAAATGGCGGAAGGTCAGCACGGCGCCACCCATGCCTGGACGGAGATTTACATCCCAGGCGCGGGCTGGCGCGGTTTCGATCCGACCAACAACAAGCTTGCCGGCAACGAGCATGTTTCCGTCGCCGTAGCCCGCGAGCAGGAGAAGGCCTGTCCGGTTTCCGGGGCATGGGAAGGCCCCGCGAACGCGTTCAACAATATGGAGGTGTCGGTGCAGGTCGTTTCGCTTTGAGCTCAAGCCGCCGCTTGGAAAAATTCCTATTGTCTGCTTCTCAGAGTAAGGGAGTATGAATCATGAAAGTGGCCACCCAAGAATTGCTGGCGGATGGCACGGGCCGTAAGTTCAGAATGACAAAGGGCTTGAAACTCGCCATGCAGTTCGGTCTGACAAGCGCCCGGATATTGGGACTAGTGCTGGGTCCGACACTCATATTGGCGTCGGCAGTCGTGGTCGAATCTTGCCAGGTCAGCTTGGCGCAGGGCGATGCCGATTTGGAAGCGCCGGGTTTGGCGCCGTTCGCCGCACCGGCCAGTCCCCAGCCGACGCTTTTTCAAAACGTCCGCATTTTCGATGGCAGGAGCGCTACGCTCTCTGCTCCCTCCAATGTCCTCGTCCGCGGCAACACCATTGCGCGCATTTCCGCGGGGCCGATCGCCGTCGAAGCGGGCGCCAATGTCCGGGTCATCGCGGCGAACGGGCGCGTGCTCATGCCGGGCCTCATCGACGCCCATTGGCATGCGTTCATGGCGGCGACGCCGCAGATGCTGCTGATGACCGCCGACCCGAATTATCTCCACCTGTTGGCGGCGCGACAGGCCGCGGCGACTTTGATGCGGGGCTTCACCACGATACGCGACCTCGGCGGCCCCGTGTTCGGCCTCAAGCGCGCGATCGACGAAGGTGTCACGACCGGTCCGCGCATCTATCCCTCCGGCGCTTTCATCTCGCAAACCTCGGGTCATGGCGACTTCCGGTTCTCCTTCGAGCTTCCGCGCGTGACAGGCGGTCCGTTGAGCCATTCCGAGGTGCAAGGCGTCGCGGCCATTGCCGACAGCCCCGATGAGGTGCGTCTGCGCGCCAGAGAGCAGCTGCGACAGGGCGCGAGTCAGATCAAGCTGATGGCCGGCGGCGGCGTCGCTTCGCCTTACAATCCGATCGAGTCAACCCAGTACACCGAAGCGGAGATTCGTGCCGCGGTCGAAGCGGCCGACAATTGGGGCACCTATGTAACGGTGCACGCCTATACGCCGCGCGCGATCCAGCAAGCCGTCGCTGCCGGCGTCAAAAGCATCGAACACGGCCAGCTGATCGACGAGCCCACCGCAAAGTTGCTGGCGGATAAAGGCATCTGGTGGAGCTTGCAGCCGTTCATGGATGACGAAAATGCGTCGCCGCTGGTGAATCCGGTGTCGCAAAAAAAGGCGCAGGAGGTCTTTGCTGGAACGGAGAACGCCTACCGGTTGGCGAAGAAATACAAGATCAAGACCGCGTTCGGCACCGACATCCTGTTCGATGCCAGGGTTGCCGGCCGGCAGGGCGCCATTCTCGCCAGGATGGTGCGCTGGTACACGCCTGCCGAAGCGCTCAAGATGGCGACTGCGGACAATGGCGAGTTGATGGCGCTGTCCGGATTCATCAATCCCTATCCGGGCAAGCTCGGGGTCGTGGAAGAGGGCGCGCTTGCCGACTTGCTGCTGGTCGACGGCAATCCGCTTGAAAATATCAAGCTCGTTGAAGACCCTGACAAGAATTTCCTGGTGATCATGAAAGACGGCACGGTCTACAAGGACACCGTGCCCAAGTAGTCCTCGATATCTTAGAACGATCCGAACACCGAGCCTAGCGCGATCACCGCGGCCAACGCGATGATAGCGCTGACGATCGCGACCATGACGATATCGAGATAGCTTTCGCGGTGGGTGGATCCGCACACGGCGAGCAGCGTCACGACCGCGCCGTTGTGCGGCAGGCTGTCGAGCGTTCCGGCGCCGATGACCGCGACGCGGTGCATGATCGCGGGGTCGATGCCGTTTTCCGCGGCAAGGCGCATATAGGTAGCGCCAAGCGCATCGAGCGCGATCGTCAGTCCGCCCGAAGCGGAACCGGTCAGGGCGGCGAGCACGTTCGTTGATACTGCAAGCGAGACGAGGGGGCCGCCCTCGATCGACAAGACCCATTCGCGCACGATGGCGAAGGCCGGCAGTGCCGCAACCACTGCACCGAAGCCGACCAAGCTTGCAACGCTGACGACCGGCAGCACGGAAGCGTTTGCGCCGGCGCCCAGGCTTTCGCGCAAGGTGGGCAGGCGCCGAAAGTTGACGGCAACGAGCGTCACGATCGCGGCAGCAAGCGCGACCACGACCGACCACACCCCGCCCACGGCGGGGAGCGATGTGGGGCCCCAACGCTCCTCGGCCAGATAGGAAACATCGAGACGCGGCAGCACGAATATCGACATTATCAGATTGACGCCCACCACCACGATCAGCGGCAACGCGGCGAGCGCGATCGGTGGAGTCGATTGACTTATGTGTCCGTGCCCGATCTCGGCGGGATCGAATTCCCGGGCTGCCGTGGCGCGCTCGCGAATGAGCTCGTCTTGAGCCGCGTTTTGTGCCGCATCGGTGTTGCCGCCGGCGTCCCCGCCATAGCCCTCGCCGGCGCGGCGGGCGGCGGCCTCGGCGCGGCGGAGCCACCACAGTCCGAAGCCGAGCATGATCACCGACGCGATCACGCCGAGGCCCGGCGCCGCGAACGGCGTGGTGCCGAAAAACGGCATCGGGATCGCGTTTTGGATTGCCGGCGTTCCGGGCAGCGCCGACATAGTGAAGGTCGAGGTGCCGAGCGCGAGCGCCGCGGGCATCAGGCGTCTTGGAATAGCCGCGGCCTGAAACAATGCGTGCGCCATCGGCGCCAGTACGAAAAAAGCGACGAACAGGCTGACGCCGCCATAGGTGACGAATGCGCCCGCCAGCACGACCGCCAGCACCGCCCGGCGCGGGCCCAGTTTCTCCGTCATGAAATCGGCGATCGCCGAGACCGAGCCGCTGTCCTCCATGAGCTTGCCGAACACGGCGCCGAGAAGAAAGATCGGAAAAAACTGCGCGACAAATTGCGCCGCGCTGCCCATGAACGTTTGCGTCCAATTGGCCAGTAGCGGCTGGCGCGACACGGCGGCGGCAAGGAGCGCCGCCGCCGGCGCCAACAGCAATACGCTGCCGCCGCGATAGGCCAGCCATATCAGCAGGACGAGCGCGATGAAAATGCCGGCAAGTCCCATCGGTCAGATGCTTTCGAGCAGGACGTCGAGATCGAGTGTGGAGCGGCGTCCGAGATTGTCCACGTGTTGCTCGAGGAAGCTTTGCGCCGAGGCACGTCCTTTGTCGCGTAGCAGGCAGAGAAAGTCCCACTCGGCGATCATTTTCGACGACGCGCTCAGTTCTTTCATGATTTCATTGGTGACGGAGTGGACCCGCATCTTGGCCCATTTCGCGCCCTCGTCGTGGCCGGGATCGGCGACCCGCCGCAGCAACGCGATCATGCGCAATTCTTTCAGCAGCACGGCGTTGAATGCGACTTCATTGAGCCGATTGATGATATCGCTCGCTGAGCGCGGTACACCTTGGCGTTCGATCGGGTTGATCGGCACGATGATCGTGTCTTCCGACGCACATTCGCGCACCAGCGGCGTGATGGTGGGATTGCCGGAATAACCGCCGTCCCAATAGGCCTGGCCGTCGATCTCGATGGCGCGAAACATTGTCGGCAAGCAGGCCGATGCAAGCAGGACCTCGGGAGTAAGCTCGTGGTTCCGAAAAACGCGGGCGCGGCCGGTCGAGACATTGGTCGCAGTGATGAAGAGCTTGATCGGCGATTCGGAGACCCGCGTAAAATCGACTCCCTCAGTAAGAATTTCCCGCAGTGGATTCCACCCGGTCAGATTCAGGTCATAGGGTGAAAACAGTCGCGACATCATGTCGATCGCGATGTAGGCCGGCGAACTGTCGAGCGACCAGCGGCCGAGCAGCATATCCAGCGGCCCACGCCGCAGCGGGCTCATTTCTCCCGCCTTGGCCACGCGGCGCCAAAAGCCTTCCAGCGCCGCGCGGGCGCCTGCGTTGCCGCCGCCGGTAAATCCAAAGGCCAGCGCCGCCGCGTTCATGGCGCCGGCCGACGTGCCAGAAATGCCGTCAATCCGCAGCCAAGGCTCTTCCAAGAGACGATCGAGCACGCCCCAGGTGAACGCACCGTGCGAACCGCCGCCTTGCAGCGCAAGGTCGACCAGAATTGGTTCGCGATCGAACGTCATCGCTCGGTCCTCGCCATAAGCCTACATGGGACTTCGCAGATATTTATGACTTTTATTTGAAGCGGCGGCGAAGCGTTTTGGGTCGTATGCGCTCGCCGCCGCGCTTGTCGTTCGCGAATTTGCCGAGCACTGCCTCACGGTTCGTCCGACATCGAGTCCGAGGGGCGGGGCGCAAAGCCCAAGATGGAAGAGATGATATCACCGATGCTCGAGCGCGGGGCCTCATTGTCCGTCTCGTCGCTGGGTGGCGGCAAGGAATGCGCATCCACCTTCTTGGCCGTTGGGTTGCGGTCCTCGATGCCCTCGTCGATCCGCTCGATCATGTAGGGGAAGAACGGATTGGACGAGGCGCGAAGCAACGAATCCAGGCTCGCGATCAGGACGTTACGCTCACCGCGTGGCGCCAGTGAACCGAGGTGAATCCCGAAATCATCTGTTGAATCAGGTGTCAGCCCGTACAGCGAATCGCTCATCGGAAAAGGCAACGCAACGTGAGAGAGTGAAAAAAGGCCGTCCGGATAGGCAACGCCCAGGGAGCGATCGACTTCGGCTACGCCGCCGGCCGCAATGCTGCGCTCGACTTCTTCGCCACTGGGGACATCGGCATTGGTAATGATCGTGGTTCGGTAGTTCCGCGCTCTGCTGGGCAATAGCCGGGCCAATGCAGTGTCCGCGGCGGGACGCAGCAGCGCACCGAGGTTCACGGTTCGGTTCACATCGAAAAGCACAAGCTCACTGCCGTTGGCTGGAAGGTGAGAGTACAGCGCCGTGATAATGGCCGACGTGCTGACCGTGAAGTCCATGACGGATTGGAAGGTGATGATCGGCGGCAGCTCGGCCAGTTGACCATTGCGGCTATAGAGGGCGATTTGCCGCTGCAGGACTTGCGTCAGCCGATACGATTGAACGGCGCCGTTGACCGGGAATGAGTTGTATTTGAATGGATTGAATTCCGGCACCACGCCGAGCCATGCCGCTTCGGCAAATGCCGGGAATAGCGCCGGCAGACTAGCCAGCCCGGCGAAACGCGCGAAACGCGTGATGCCGATCATCGGTGAAATCAAGACGACGCGGTCGATGCGCGTGAGCTGCGGATCCGCAATCGAGTCCAGCGCATATTTGACCGCAAGCGCGCCGCCGTTCGAGAATCCAACCAGGTGCAGCGGCGCCGACGGTCCGACGCGACGGCGTGCTTCCCGCACGGCGAGCCGCGTCGCTGCCGTCCAATCCTCCCATGCGGCATCGATCAATCCGGCGGGAACAGTGCCGTGACCGGGCAACCTGATGACAATCGCGACAAAGCCATGGTCCCGATAAAACCGGGCGATGTGGCGCTGGCTATAGGGCGAGTCGGTCAGGCCGTGCAGCAGCACCACGGCGCCGACGGGAGGACCGTTGGGCTCCAGCACATATGAGCGGTTGAAGTCCTGGGTAAAGTGCGGCGGGTAGATCGGACTGCCGTCGAAATACCGATTCATCGGGACGCGCTCGTCCGGCGTGAGCTGTTCCGTCACCTCGGTGCGGACATCGTCAAAGATCTTGGCTTCCCGGGCAAGGTAATGGTCCCAGTCGATGGCATCGAGCTCCTTGGCCTTCAAGTCATGCGGCACGTAGGTATGCCAGCGTGACAGGGGCGGCCCGCGTTGAGCGGCGTACACGCGAATTGCAAAGAAAGTAATCGCGACGACCGCGAGCAGGATCGAGGCCCACTTTATGCTCTTGATGATCTTTCTCCGCATTTGTCTTTGCTGAAATTGCTCTTTCGGCTGGGCCGCGCTTCGGCAGAACAGCAACATTGTCGCGCGCCTCCAGACTCCAATGGAGGCTTTTGCTATGTTACCCGAATGACGCTCGTTAGCGCAAAGACAAATCGACACGTCGTCATCTTCGTGGGCCTCATGGCGGCGTCGCTCCTTGCATTGCCGCTGCTGCCGCCGATTCCGCAAGATCAGGCTTATCATCAATTTACCGATCTGCGCACCTTGCTCGGCGTGCCGAATTTCTGGAATGTTGTCTCGAATATTCCTTTCATCGTCATCGGTGCGTTAGGATTGCGGCAAACTCGTCGCGATCCGGCAATTATTATGCTCTTTCTCGGCATTCTGCTGACTGGTTTCGGCTCGTCCTACTATCACCTCGATCCAAGCGATCGGACCTTGTTTTGGGACCGGCTGCCGATGGCGATCAGCTTCATGGCGATTCTTGCCATCACGGTCGAGGAACGCGTGAATGCAAGGGCCGGCGCCGTTTTACTATGGCCGTTGATTGCGATCGGCGTTCTCAGTCTCTTGCTGTGGCGCTGGACCGGCGATCTGCGACTATACGTCTGGGTGCAATTCTTCCCGTGCCTGGCGTTGCCGGTGCTCTTTCTGGTGTTACCGCCGAAATATAGCGGCACATTTTACTGGCTGATCGCCGCGGCACTCTATGCGCTGGCAAAATTGTTCGAGTTCTATGACCGCACAATCTATTCCGCCGGCTCCATTCTGAGCGGACATACGCTCAAGCATCTCGCCGCCGCCGCCGCATGCGCTGCGATCCTGAGATATTTCCAAAAGCGCCAGCCGATCGCGGCCCCGGACGCCGCGTCGCGATCCTTGGTAGGGGTAAAATCAACGAAAAGCCCAGGCTCCCCGTGAGCCTGGGCTTTGGATCCCGGTCGGAGGTTCGCTCAGGGTCGGCCTGGCATCCTTAAGATTGCCGCACCCGCCAAGCCAAGTAGCCCAGCGCGACGCCTTCGCTGATGAGCGAAATGCCAAGCAACATGCCGAGAAACAAGACCGCGGTCACCGGCATGCTGGACCAGAGATAAAATGACAATAAGACGCTGATGATTCCGCTTATCAGGATCCAGCCCCAGTTCGGGAACGGCCTTATGGTGAGCGAAAAGATGATCTTTGAAATCCCCTCGACCATCAGGAATACGATCACAAGCAGTGTGAGTGTAACGACGCTTTCAGCGGGGTTACGAAGGAAGAGTGCTCCGACGATGACGAACAGCGCGACCGAAACAAGCTGCAGCCAGAAATGCGGCACGCTGCGGGCGTCGATCAGGCTGATACCCTGGGCGATGCCGCTTATGATCAAGAGCCATCCGAAGAAAATAACCAAGGCAACCGACGACATTGCCGGGTGGGCTATCGCCAGGATGCCGGCCACCACCATCAGCGCACCTTGGAACATGTACCAGAGAGAGTGGCGCTTGACCTTCTCGCGCATCGCCTCGCGCATCACTTCGGCTGCGGCGTCAATCGACATCGACATGATCAATCTCCATCAGGTTGCGACAGTCTCCACTTAGGATACTCCAAAGGCTCGTGAGGTATTGCCACTATGATAGTCGAAATGGGTGGCGAATACAGGCCGGATCTATTTTTCCTCCGGCGGCGCCTCGGCATACATTCCGGAGACGGGCTCGATCCAAACGACATGATCCTCGACTTTCTTGACACCCGGAATATTCTCGGCAGTGACGCGCAGTGCCTGACGCTGTCTCTCGTCGGTAAGGGTGCCGGAGAGTTGTACGACCCCGTTTCTCACGGTGATATCGATCCTGGTCACCGGCGCCCACGGTTGCCGTTCCAGCTCGGCAACGAATTGCTCGCGTATGGTCGTGTCTCCGGCCGAAGATGGCGCGATCTCGCCCGCGAAACTGGCCATGGCGCGAAGCAGATTGGCGCGCGTGACAATGCCGACGATCTTGCCGCCTTCGACGACCGGAACGCGCTTGATGTGGTGGCGCTCCATCAGCCGCACGACGTCTTCCAGCGGTGCATCCGGCGTCAGCGTCCGCACTTCTTCGGTCATGACGTCGCGAACCTTGCGGCCGCTGATTTGAACATACTCGTCCGCAAGCCGGCCGGGGCCGAGAAAAAACTCCATCCATTTCGGCCGATGGCGCTTGGTGCCGGTTTCGGCGCGGCGCAGGAAGTCGCCTTCGCTGACGATGCCAACGAGATTGCCATGACCGTCGACAACGGGCAGGCCGCTGATTTTCTTCTGCAACATCACCCGCGCAGCCACGAATATCGATTCGTCGGGCGTCACTGAAAGAACGTGCGAGGTCATTACGTCTTTTACCTTCATGGCTCGTTTCCTCCAGACTTGACGAAATTACCGCGCTACGAACAGGCAAAGCAATCGCTCGGCGGGCTGCTATGTCGCCCGTGCAGCGGCGGCCGGCTCGCTGACGCGAAACCATGCGATGTAGAGCGCCGGTAGAAAGATCAATGTCAATACGGTAGCGACCAAAAGGCCGCCCATGATTGCGTAGGCCATCGGTCCCCAAAAGATCGTCGGTGCGATCGGTATCATGCCCAGCACCGTCGAGATTGCCGTCAGCATGATTGGACGGAAACGCGACATCGCGGCCTCGATCACCGCGTCCCATATCTCTTTGCCTTCGGCGCGCTCGGCTTCGATCTGGTCGATGAGGATCACGGCATTGCGCGCGATCATGCCCATCAGCGCCAATATGCCGAGGATTGCGACGAAGCCGAGCGGCTTGTTGAAGAGAATAAGGGCCGCGACAACGCCTATCAGTCCCATCGGGACGACGCTCAACACCAGCACGAGACGGCTGAAGCTTTGCAGCTGTATCATCAAGACAGTGACGGTGATGAACAGCATCAAGGGCAGTACCGCAAAAACCGAGGCTTGGGACTGCGCGCTTTCCTCGACGGTGCCGCCGGTCGCGATGTGATAAGCCGCCGGCAGGCTGGCGCCGAATTTCTCGATCGCAGGAGCGAGCGCTGCGACCACGCCTTCCGGCGACGCTCCGGGTATCACGTCCGCCTGTATGGTCAAAGTCGGGAGGCTGTCGCGCTGCCAAATCAGCGGAAACTCCTGATCGAAATCGAGCGTTGCGAACTGTCCGAGCGGGACGGTCCGGCCGTTGGGCAGCGGGAACTGCAAGTTACGCAGCGTCGTCAGGGAAACGCGTTGCGCGTCGGTTGCCCGCATCACGACGTCGACCAGATAGATGCCATCGCGCACCTGCGTGACGGCCACGCCTGACATCACGGCGTTGAGCACGCCCGCTATGGAATCCGAGCTCAAGCCCAATAGCCGCGCCTGATCCTGATCGACACGAATACGGACCTGCCGGGCAGGCTCCATCCAGTCGAAATTGATCCGCCGCGTGCGACTGTCCGTGGCGACGGCCTGGGCCAGCCGGAGCGCGATATCGCGCACTTGGTTCAGGTCCGGACCGCTCACCCGATATTGCACCGGCCACCCGACCGGCGGCCCGAGTTCCAGCGGCACCGTTCGCGTCACGGCGTCCGGAAAATCCTCCTGGAGCAGGTGTTCCAGTTTGGTGCGAAGGCGCTCGCGGGCGGCGATGTCTTTGGTAATGATGACAAGTTGGCTGAAGAAACTATTTGGCAGTTCAACACTGAGCGGCAGATAGAACCTGATAGCGCCGCGTCCGACATTGGTGCTCCAGCGTTCCACGTCGGGATCGTTTTTCAGAAACGCGTCGATCTTGGCCGAGGCGTCGCTGCTCGCATAGATCGAGGCGTTTTGCGGCAGTCGCAGATCGACGAGCAGTTCCGGACGGTCCGAGGAGGGAAAGAACTGCCTGGGGACAGAGGGCACGGCCAGCGCGGCGATCACGAAGCAGCCGAGCGTGACCAGAATGGTGATCCAACGCATCCGCATCGCTGCCACGAGCATGGAGCGGAAAATCCGCAGCGCCCAACCGGGTTCTTTCGATTGTTCGGCTTTGGGCTTGGCCAAGAGTGCGACGCCAAGAAGGGGAATGAAGATGACCGCGACCAGCCACGACGCCAGCACCGCAATGCTGACGACGGCGAAGATCGAGAACGTGTATTCGCCGGCGGCACTCCTGGCAAAGCCGATCGGCACGAAACCGGCCATGGTGACAAAAGACCCGGTGAGCATTGGAAATGCCAATGTCTTGTAGGCGAACGTGGCGGCATCTTCCTTCTTGTCGCCCATGGCGAGGCGCATCGTCATGGCGTCGATCGTGCTCATGGCGTCGTCAACGAGGAGCGTGAGCGCGATAATGAGCGCGCCCAGCGATATGCGCTGCAGATCGATGCTGACGGATTCCATCACCGGGAACACGACCGCAAGCGTCAGCGGGATCGAAGCCGCGACGATCGCGCCGGCGCGGAAGCCGAGGCTGACGACGCTCACCACCATGATGATGGCGATCGCTTGCCACAGCGATTCCATGAACTCGCCGATGGCGCTTTGCACGACCGACGATTGATCCGCCACGAGCGCCGACTCGATGCCGATCGGCAGATCGGCAGTGACCTCGGTCATGGTCCGGCGGATCTTCTGCCCCAGCGCCAGGATGTCGCCGCCGTCGCGCATGGCGATGGCCAAGCCGATGCCCGGCCGGCCGTTGATGCGGAAGATCGGCTGCGGCGGATCGACAAAAACGCGCCTGACCGTGGCAATATCGCTCAAGCGCAGCAATCGGCCGTTCGAGGCGATGTTGAGCGCCAAAAGATCGCGTTCGGACTCGAAGGCTCCCGAGACGCGAAGCAAGAGCGTCTCATTGCTGGTGTCCAGAGTGCCGGCGGGGCTGACGGCGTTTTGCGCCTGGATGGCCGCAATCAGGGAGGCGCGATCGATGCCAAGGCCTGCGAGTTTCTCGGTGGAAAACTCGATGATGATCTGCTCGTCCTGGGCGCCGAGAACCTCGATCTTGGAAACGTCACCGATACCCAAGAGCCGCGCGCGGATTTTCTCGACATAATCGCGAAGCTCGCGATGGGTGAAACCATCCGCGGTGAAGCCGTAAATGATCCCGAACGTATCGCCGAATTCGTCGTTGAAGCCGGGGCCGACGACGCCGGCCGGCAAGGTACGGCGGATATCGCCGACGTTCTTGCGGACATGATACCAGATGTCCGGCACTTCCTTGGCCGGGGTGCTGCCTTTGAGGTTCACGAATATGGTGGTGACGCCCGCGCGCGTGAAGCTGCGCAGAAAATCGAGGTTCGGCGTCTCTTTGAGCGTGCGTTCGATGCGATCGGTCACCTGATCGAGCGTATCATTGAGGGTAGCGCCCGGCCATGCGGCCTGAACGATCATGGTTCTGAAAGTGAACGCCGGATCTTCGTTGCGGCCGAGCCGCATATACGACATCACGCCGACGACGATCGCGACCAGCATCAAATAAATCACGAAGGAGCGGTGATTGAGCGCCCATTCGGATAGATTGAATTGCGTCATTGCGGCGATCCCAGCAGGCGTACCTTCTGGCCAGGGTGGAGCGCCTGGACGCCCGCGGTCACCACGATGTCTCCGGACTCCAGACCTTTGGAAACGGCAACCGACACGGCGTTCTGGCGCAACAGCTCGACGTTGCGTATGGCGACGGTGAAGGCCGATGGGTCGACGACCCAGACGGCGGGCCGATGATCGGACTCGGTCAGCGCAGAAGCGGGAATCTCGATCACCGCGGTCGCGTCAAGCTTCACGCGCCCGGCGACAATCGAGCCGAGCCGCATGTCCGCGGGCGGATCGATCAGGCCGACCCTGACCTCGAACGTTCCGGTTATGGGGTCGGCCTGCGGCGAGATTTCGCGGACCCGTCCGGTGGCCGTCACACCGGTGGCATCCGTCAGGCTCACCGTGATCAGACCATCGCTCGGCGCCGACCTGAGCAATTCTCCCGGCACATCGAACACGGCATCGCGGCCGCCGGACAGCGCGACCCGCACGATCAGCTGTCCGGCCTGCACCACTTCACCCGGCTCCGCCGCCGTCGCCGTCACGACGCCGGCGGCATCCGCGTTCAAAGTGGTGTAGCCCACCCTGTCCTCGGCAGCTTTCAACTGCGCCTGCGCGATATCGATCTGAGCGCGCGAGGTTTCCTGCTCTTGCTGCGCCTGCTCGAATTGGGCGCGGGACGCGGCGCGGGCGGCGAGCAGCGACTGTTGACGGTCGAAGTTGCTTACGGCCTGGGCGGCGCGCGCCTGGGCGGCCACGAGATTGGCCTGCGCCGAACGCAAGGCGTTCTGCTCGTCCTGCGACTCGATCCGGGCCACCAGCTGTCCGGCCTTGACGCTATCGCCGACATTCACCGGCCGTTCGACCAACCGTCCGGCAAGGCGGAAGGCCAGACGCGTTTCGGTTTGGGCCTGGATGCGCCCCGTATAGGTGACGGTTTCACCAGCCTCCTGCTTGACCACGGTCACGGTGCGAACCGGACGAACTTCCGTCGGCGGAGCTTCAGATTCGCGTTGACATGCCGACAGCAAAGCGGCGGCCATCAGCGCTACAATCGCAAGGCCTTGCGGTCTCATGGGTCGCACCATTCCGTTGCGCTTCAATCAGTCTTCGCGAATTGCGGCACGTAACAATATCAAAGTCACCACTCCGGCGGCCGGACCGTAGGTCCGAGGTCTTCCGGACCGGGAAGACCCGGAGCCGCCGGCTGCGGCTCGCCCTCGGGTGACAGCAGGTTACCCCAATTGGTCCGCGCCCGCATTTGGTCGCGCGTTCCGGCATTTACAAATTCGCTGTCTTGCCGGATTTGCCATCCGCCGCCGAGGGCGCGGTAGATCGCGGTCGCGCCGAGCAACACGTTGCTGCGCGCCACGGCCAAATTGCTCTGCGCTTGGAAGAGATTTTGCGACGCCGTCAGCACGGTCGTGAAATCCACCTCGCCATGTTCGTATCGCACGGTTGCCACGCGCAGCGCTCCGTTTGCGGCGTCAGCGCTGCGGCGCAAATATTCCGCCTGCGATCGCGAATTGAGAAACGCTGAGATGCCGTCGCCGACCTGCTGTTCCGCCTGGAGAACGCCGTTCTGGTAGTCGACCAGCAATTGCTGCAGCGTGGCGTCCTGCAGACGAACGTTGTTGGTGATCTGGCCGTAATTGAGGATGTTCCACTGGAATGACGGGCCCGCCGCATAGGCGACGCCGATGGGTTTGAAGACCTGTCCGAGATTGTGGCCGTTGGCGGTGCTGGCCGTGGCTCCGAACGTGCCGGTAATGCTGATCGCCGGATAGAGTTGCGATTCGGCGATGCCGATCTGCGCACTCTGGGCCATGGCGGCGAGCTCGGCGGCGCGGATGTCAGGCCGCCGGCGCAGCAGATCCGCCGGGATTCCCACTGCGATCGTGGCCGGTGGCATCCGAATGCCCCAGGATCTTGTGTCCCATGATCTTGCGAGCAGGCGGCCCAACGGTTGCGGCGGGATACCGAGCAGCACGCACAGCGCGTCGCGCCCCTGTTGCAGCTGAATCTCGAGCTGTGGAACTGCCGAGCGGGTCGCTTCGAGGACGTTGGTCGCCTGAAAAACATCAAGCTCGCTGGTTTCGCCGTGGTCGAATTTCGCCCGCGCGATGCGCAGCTCATCCTCCTGCTTGCGGACATTGTCGCGAGCGATGGCAATGAGCTGCTCGGTGGTGCGGATTCCGATATATGTTGCGGCGACGTCGCCGAGCAATGTGACCAGAACCTGGTCATAGGTCGCAATCGACGCCAGATAGGCAGCGTCGGCGGATTCGACGCCGCGGCGGAATTTCCCCCAAAAGTCCAATTCCCACGCGGCCTGTACGGCAAGCACATTTGTCCAAAAACGTTGCGGGCTGGAATTTGGCGGCGCGAGCGGCGTAGCGGCGCTGGTGCGGTTATAGATCAGGCTGCCGGTGCCCTGCTGAAGCTGCGGATACAATCCGCCGATGGCGATACCGAGCGTGGCGCGGGCCTGCAGCACGCGCGTGCCCGCGCTCAACAAGGTCAAATTCTGCTCGTACGCAATCTCAATCAGCCGATTGAGCGTCGGATCGTGAAACGTGCGCCACCAGTCCCGATAGTCTCCGTCATTGGTTTTGATCGAACGATTGTTCGCGCCGACAAAATTGTCGCTGATCGGCGCCGCGGGGGATACAAAGTCCGGGCCAACTGCGCACGCCGCGAGCGGCAGCACGAGTAACGCCAAGACCACCAGATGTGATCGCTGCAATCCGCTAATGGTGCCGACGACGGCAGGCGCCGCGACCGAAAATCGGGTCCGCATACTCATCGACGCAACCCTCACGCCATTCGTCCGCAAGCCTTCCGTTGCAAGCGCGCCGTGACCCACCCGCCATGGCAGGCGGATTTCACACTTTTTTCGCCGCGCCGAACATCGAAAGCCCGTGATCGGGGCCGAAATTTGCCGGTTGTGGCTATTTCGTCACTACCCTTCGCCGCACGCGATCAGTCAGCGCGATGAATGCAAGCGATGAAGAAGCGGATTTAAGTTTGCCGGATCAATGGCCGACGAGCATCGTTCCGACGAGGACTGCCGTCAGCACCAGGAACAGCACGCCGGCTACCGGCCATTGGCTCAAGCGTCTGTCGAGGCGCTCCATGGCCACACCGGTATTGCGGGCCACGTCTGTCGCACCTTTGGCAAATACGAGCACGTCACCCGCCGGCACGCGTGGCAATAGCTCTCCCCAGCGCCACAAGCCGATGCTCAAAAGTCCGCCGACGAGAACCGGCCAAAATGCCACCCAAAGCTCCTTGGGCGCGAGCGCGTCATGCAAGGATGCGCCGGTGCTGCGCGAATACAGCGCCCAAGGCAAAGCAACCGCAGCGAATGCAATCACGAGCCAAGGCAAGACGAAGCCGATCGGCGCGGCGCGCTGCGAATTCTTGCGGAGCGTCGGCCGTAAGGCGGTGCAGGAAGTGAAGCATGAGAACCGTGCTGGCGACCGCCGATAAAGTGGCGAGCGTGCCGACGACGCCGTCTCCCAGCGTTCCCTTGATGGCGAGTTTCGCCAGCGCGCCTCCGGTCAGCGGCAACCCGCCAAGTCCGAGCGCCAGCACGGCCGCCGGAAGCAGCACCAGCCATAAGCCGCGCCCGCTCGTCCGTGCGCCCGCGCCGACGGCAAGAAAAAGGCCGCCTTTGACCAGGGTGTGATGCACCGCATAGAAAATCGCCACCGTCGCCACGGTCGTGTCGCCTGCGGCAAGCCCCATGCCGATGACGGCAGCGAGCAATCCCATCTGACTGACGCTGGAATAGGCCAGCACGGTCTTGGGATTCGACTGCGTTATTCCGATCGCCGCTCCATAGAATGCCGAGAACAGACCGGCGGCGGCGAGCGCCGCGCCCCAGCCCGGCCGTGCCGGTTCGAACGGCAGAAAGCGGATGAAGATCACGCCGGCCTTTACGGCCGCGCCGCTGAGCGCAGCCGCAGCCGGTATCGGTGCCGCCGTGTAGGCAAGCGGCATCCATACGTGCAAAGGCACGAGGCCGATCTTGAGCCCAAATCCCAGGAGGAGAAATGCCAGCGTCACGTCGTGCCACGGCGACGTCGACAGCGCAGCGGCGGCATCGCGGATGAGCAGGCTGCCGCCCGGGCCGGCGGGGACCAGGAGCACGAAGCCGATCAGCAGGAAAGCTTCACCGAGGAGCGCCAACGAGACATATACGGTCCCGGCGCGCCTCGACGCGGCGGTGCCGTCGAATATGACAAGCCCATAAGCTGCGAGACTGACCAGCGTGTAGAATAAGTAGAAGCTCACTACGTCTGCGGCGATGAAGACGCCGAGGCTGCCGGTGAGCGTCATCAGCCACCAAATCGCGAAACGTCCGCCGCCCGGCCTGTCGCGCAGATAGGTGCCGGCATAAGTGCCGGCCGCGGTCCACAGCAGCGCGGAGGCGCCCAGCAGCATCGCCCCTGGCCGATCGAGCTCGAACGTCAGACCGAGCAGCGCCTTAGGCAAGACCAGAATAGTGCCGTTGGATCCTCGGAACTCTTGCAGCGCCGCAGCGATTGCCGGCAACGGAGCAAATACCAAGAGCGCCGGCATGCAGTCGCGCAATCGCTGCGACACGCACGCCGCCAACATGGCGAGCGGCAATATCAGTGTCGCGGCGATCAGCATTCCTGAATTCATGGCGATATGACCGTCAGCGCCGCAGTGCGGCCGATCTGCAGCAGATTGGACGGCTGCAAAGGGACGAAGCCGAGCAGGACCGCGCACAGCGCCAGCGCTAACGGCACGATTTCACGGCTGCGCGACACCGGCGCGCAAATCTTGAACGAGGCGCTGGCGCTGGAGAATGCTTTGCCGAGCACCATGAAGACGTATCCGCCGGCAAGCAGGCCGCCCACGAGCATCACCGCCGCCCACCACCATTGGCCTTCCATGATTGAAGCCCGGAGCAACAGCACCTTGGCCACGAAGCCGCCGCTCGGCGGCACGCCCATCAGCGACAGGCCGGCGAGCCCGAAGGTGAACATGGTGATCGGAAGGACGCGGCCGATACCGCCGAACTGCGCAATGCGATCATGGCCGAATGTTTCGGCAATCAGTCCGGCCGCCATGAACATGGCCGCTTTGGCAAAAGCGTGCGAGAACAACTGCAGCCACCCGCCGGTCCAGGCGAAGCCGCTCCACGGATTGCCTGTCGCGGCGCCGAGCGCCAGCGGAAAGATGAAGAACAGATAGCCGATCTGCGCGATCGTCGAATAGGCGATCAAGAGCTTGAGGCGCTGTTGGCGGAGCGCGAGAATGCTGCCGAAGAGAATTGCGCCGGAGCCGAGCGTACCGAGCATCTGTGCCGCGGCCAGATCCATCAGGCCGGGCATCGCGTCGAACCACAGCCGCACGATCAGGAAGAAAGAGCCCTTGACGACAAGCGCCGATAGCACGGCGCTGCCGGGGGCCGGTGCGCCGGCGTGGGCCGGCGGCAGCCACAGATGCAGCGGGAATAGCGCTGTCTTGGCCAACAGCCCCATCGTCATCAGCGCGGCTGCGATCCAAGCGACCGGCTCGGGATGGACGCGGCCGGACAGAAGGACAATATCCAGCGTGCCATAAGCGCCGTAAATCAGCGCCGTGCCGAGCAGATAGAGCACCGAGCCGAACAGCGCGAACAGCAAATAGCGCAGTGCGGCTTTGAGGGTTGCCGCATCGCCCTTCAGGCTGACCAGCGGCACCGCCGCGAATGTGAGTAGTTCCAACGCGACGTAGAGATTGAACAGATCGTCGCCGAGCACGATGGTATTAAGCGCGGCCCAGACCGCCAGCAGCAGCGTCCAGAACACGAACGGCGCGCGGGCTTCGGGGTGGCCGCGCGGTTGGATGAATTCGCCGCGCGCAAATAGCGCCGTAGCGCAAATCACGACGGCAACCGTCGCCATCATCGCAGCGGAAATGCCGTCGGCGCGCAGCGCAATGCCGAGCGGGGGCTCCCATCCGCCTACCAGGTAAACCAGCGAACGGCCGCCGCGCCACACATCAACGAAAACTGCGGCTGCGACACCGAGGCCCGGTACCAATAAAAGCAGAACGACGCGCTCGGCATAACGTCCGCCGAGCACAAACGATGCCAGGATGCCCGCGACGGGCAGGATGATGGCCAGCGGCAGCAGAAATCCGCCCGCGGTCGCATCGGTCAAAACCGCCAGACCCGGCATCATGTCTCGTCTTCCGCTGTGCTGGCGCTGTCGCTATCGCCCGGGCTGAGCGTGGCCTGGCCGCTTTCCTGGAAAAGCCGCAGCAGCAGCACGACGGCCATGGCGGTCGCCGAGAACGCAACGACGATGCCGGTAATGACGAGCGCCTGCGGCACCGGATCGCCGCCGAGTCCCGCGGCCGCGCCTCTGCGCGCTACGACGCCGAATATCAGGAACGTGCCGGTGCCGAGAAGATTGAACGCCAGAAATCTTGCGGAGCGGTTCGGGATTGGTGATGAGGCCGAACAAGCCGAGCCCCGCCAAGGCCGCGCCGCAAATCCCGAAGAGCGTGGCGGCATTCATTGGCGCCGCATCCGTTGCGGCGTACCCAGCGCCACCAGGCCGAGCGTCACGCCGAT
This sequence comes from uncultured Alphaproteobacteria bacterium, assembly GCA_963821175.1. GTDB lineage: Bacteria > Pseudomonadota > Alphaproteobacteria > Rhizobiales > Xanthobacteraceae > BOG-931. The sequence continues at coordinate 158,432 of CAWGCU010000010.1, read as the reverse complement.
CGAAAGGGTCAGCGCGACCTCGACGACAATGATCAACGGCTTGGCGTATCCCGCCGGATAGCTGAGAAAGCCATCCGCCAGCGCGAAGCCTGCCAGTCCGATGCCGAGAAAGATGACCGGACCCACCACCACCAAAAACCTGACCATGCGTTGGTCGATCGAAGGCGCTTTTTGCAACCCAGCGATAATGACCAGGATCCACATGGCGGCCAAAACCGTGCCGCCCTGAAAGGCGCCGCCCGGATGATCGGCGCCCGTCCAGGTCATGTACACGGCCACCACTATTCCCAAAGGCGGCAAGAGCTTCGCCAAAAAAGCCAACATGCCGTCGGGTTGCGCATCCACCTGCGGCCCAGGCACACCGCCCCAAAGACGATCGGGCGTCAGCGACCAGACGCCGAGTAACGCGAGCAGCAGGACCACTTTTTCGAGCAACGTGTCGAAGGCGCGATAAACGAACAAAACGCCCGCGACCGGATTACCGAGGCCGCTCGGTGGCAAATTCGCCATGGCCGCCGGCGCCAGCGTGACGATGACGTCGGGCGGCGTCAGAATGACGGCGACAAGCCCCAGCGATATCATCGCGCAAAACACCGCAGCCACGATTCGCAATGGCAGGCTGCACGGGCCGGTGGCCGTCGTGCCGCGCAGACGAGCGGCGGCGCCGAGCAACAGCATCCCGGTCAGGCCGCTGCCGATCGCGGCCTCCGTGAGCGCGACGTCGACAGCAAAAAGTCTCACCCAGGCGATCGCCACCAGCAGTCCGTAAGCGACGAACACGACGATGGCCGAGAATGCCGCACGCGCTACGACGATCCACACGGCCATTGCGAGCAGCAGCGCCACCAGTGCGACGTCGAAAGCGTTCGCCATGCTCATGCTTGCGGATCCTCGCGGCGCACCAGGCGGGCGATGAGCTGTGTCGCTATCGCGCCGGAAAGTTGGACGAACAGCCAGACGCTGATCAGCTTCAAGGCGCCGAGCGGCCACGCCACAAGCGGCAACAGACCGAGCGTGACCAGTCCAAGGCCGAGATTGTCCGCCTTGGTCAGGGCGTGCAGCCGCGTCAGCGTGTCGGGGAAGCGCAACAGCCCGACCGTGCCGGCTAGGAAGAAGAAGGCCCCGCCGGAGACGGCGAGCACGGTGAAGATGTCGAGCGCGAGCCTCATCGGGGATCCGTTGCATCTTCGGCTGCAGCAGGTGAACCGGGCGCGCTGGTGACGAACGTCACCGCGGCGAATGCGGCTAGCAGCGCAAGCATCAGTGCGACATCGACGATCGCCGGCATTTCAGCGGCCACAGCAAGGAGAAGCAACACCGCGACTCCGCCGGTGCCGAGCAGTTGCACCGACATCATGCGGTCGACGTCGGCCGACCCGCAAAAAACGCGGAACAGTCCCAGCGCCACCATCGCCAGGATGAAAGCGGCAGCTGCGAGCAAAAAGCTAGCCATCGCCGCGTGCTCCGCCCATGACCTCCAGCAGCAAGGCTTCCTCGGCGCCCAATTGCTCGATGACCGGTTGATCCACGTCGATACAATGGATCACCAGGCCGCCGCGATCATCCGCGCCGCATGGCAGCGTACCCGGCAGCAAGCTCGTCAATGTGGTGAACGCATTGCGTGCTGCGCCCGGAGCGAGGCGCGATCGATAGACCACGAACCCCGGCCGCAACGGCAGCCGCGGATCGAACGCGCGCCGTGCGACGTCGATCCCCGCGGTGATGGATTGCAGCGGAAAGCGCAGGACGAGGCGCGCCAGCGCGACTGTGCTCAAGCGCCACTGCCCATCGGCAACAGGAGCAGGCCTTACCCAAGTCGCTGCGATCGCCGTCAAGGCTCCAACCACAAAATCGGCAGGTTTTGTGCCGCTGAGGATCAGCCAAAAAACGAAGAAAATCGCAGCGCGTGGCAGCGCATTGCGGGCCGTAGCGATGAAGCCACCCATGGCGCATGCCCCATTAATTTCAAAGCGCTGCGATGCCGAATCCGCAATGGTGGTAGCAAGCCGAGAGAGAATAGCAGTCGCTGTAGACCCTATCACATTCTTGCGACCTATCACACTATCACCGATCGTCCTCGCGACGAGCGTCGTATCGTGACCGCGGCATCCTTGTGGTCCAAGTGAGAATTATGCTGAGACAGTCGAATTCAAATGCGCGCGCGGCTCGCTCGTGGCGATCGCGTCGGATTTGGAATTAGCAATTGCAATGCAGCGATCGGAACGGACGGACTCGGCGTCCGGCAGCGCAGATGTCTTGACAGGTCCGGTCTTTGTGCGGTCAACTTCTGTGAAATAGATAATCGGAAGCGGCAGGCACATTGACCCGAAGACTTTGAGTCAAAAGGCTTTGGGACCGGATACAAAACTAAAATTTTATATGTGCGCCCGCGTCTGCGTGATCTTCTGAACCGAGCCGGGAGAAGGAGATGCAAGAACGGCGCCAAGGCGTTGATAATCCCGACTCTTCATTTGTCTCGACGGGCCATCTGCCGACCCCCGAGACGATCACCGCATTGGTGAACGAGGCGCACGCGCGCTTCAAGTCCGACACCGACGGCGAGAATTCGCAAGTTTACCCGGCGCTGGCCAGAGTGCCGCGCGAACTGTTCGGCGTGTGCGTGGTTGGCGTGAGCGGCAAGGTCTATGTCGCCGGCGAGACCGATCACGAATTCTCGATCATGAGCGTGTCGAAACCGTTTGTTTTTGCGCTCGTCTGTCAACAGATGGGCGCGGAGCAGGCGCGCGAGAAGCTCGGAGCGAACGCCACCGGAATGCCGTTCAATTCGCTCGCCGCCGTCGAACGCAGTACCGACGGGCGCACCAACCCGATGGTCAATGCCGGCGCGATCGCCACCACCAGCCTGGTGCCGGGCGCCACCTTCGAGGCCAAGTGGCAATTCATTTACGACGGCTTGTGCCGTTTCGCCGGCCGTAAGTTGCCGCTCAATGAAGAGGTCTATGCCTCGGCTTCGGAAACCAATTTTCGCAACCAGGGTATCGCCCGGCTGCTGCAGAGCTTTGGTCGAATCTATTTCGATCCGGCGCAAGCGACCGACCTCTACACCAAGCAATGCTCGCTCAATGTCAGCGCCAAGGATCTGGCGGTCATGGGTGCGACGCTCGCAGACGGCGGCGTCAATCCGCTGACCAAGGAGCGCGTCGTCGATCCGGCGATCTGTCACTACGCGCTGGCGGTGATGACGACTGCCGGATTGTACGAAACGTCCGGCGATTGGCTCTACGACATTGGGCTGCCGGGCAAGAGCGGAATTGGCGGCGGCATCGTGACAGTCTCGCCGGGCAAGGGCGGATTGGGAACTTTCGCGCCGCCGCTCGATGGCGCCGGAAACAGCGTCAAGGGCCAGCTCGTGGCGAAGTTCCTTTCGCAACGGCTGGGAATGGATCTGTTCGTCTCAAAACCCGACGGCTGAAATACTTGTTGGCAGGAATATTCGGCCGGGAACGTCGCCAGCAATACTGCGCTGGCCAATAACGAAATAACTGGGAGGAAGACATGTCGGCCCAAGCTGCGCCAAGGACTGCCACTGCCGAAGTGCCGCACGAATCCTGGGTGCCGATGATCGCCATCGCGCTCGGCCAGATGATCATGTCCTTCAACGTCGCGTCTTTGCCCGTTGCAATGAGCGGCATGGTGAACAGCTTCGGCGTTCCGCCGACGACGGTGGCGACCGGCATCGTGGCGTATTCCATGCTGGTTGCCGGCTTCGTCATGCTCGGCGCAAAACTCATCCAGCGCTATGGGGCGCTGCGGGTTTTTCGCATCGCCGTTCTTCTGTTCTGCGCCTCGCAGGTGTTGATGACGCTCAGTCCCACCGCGACCTTGATGATTACGGCCCAGGCCATCTGTGGCGCGTCCGCCGCGGTGATCGTGCCGTCGCTGGTCGCCTTGATCGCCGAAAACTATCGCGGGCAACAGCAGGCGACGGCGATCGGCGCGCTAGGCTCCGCGCGCGCCGCTGCCGGCGTATTGGCATTTACGATTGGCGGCATTGTGGGCACGAATTTCGGCTGGCGCCCGTCCTTCGGCATACTGGTCGCCGTTTCGGCGCTCGTCTTTCTGCTGAGCTTCCGGCTCAAGCCGGACAAGGGGCGGCCCGACGTTCAGATCGATTTCGTCGGCGTCATCCTGGCGGCGGCGGCGATGATCCTGATCAGCTTCGGCTTCAACAATCTCAACCGCTGGGGCTTGGTTTTCGCCCGGCCGGGTGCACCTTTCGATCTGCTCGGCGTTTCCCCCGCGCCGGTCATGATCCTGGTCGGCGTCGTGCTGGGCCAAGCCTTCGTGATGTGGACGCGACGGCGCCAGGAAGCGGGAAAAACGCCGCTGCTTGCGCTCGAGGTGATCAGCTCGTCGCACGAGCGCGCCGCGGTCTACGCGATGTTCTCGGTCGTCGCGCTCGAGGCCATGCTCAATTTTTCCGTGCCGCTCTATATCCAGATCGTGCAGGGCCGCTCGCCGCTCGAAACCGCGATCGCCATGATGCCGTTCAACCTGACGGTATTCTTCGCCGCGATGCTGATCGTGAAGCTCTACACCAGGCTGACGCCGCAGCAGATCGGGCGCTACGGCTTCATAATTTGCACGGCGGCGCTGTTGTGGCTCGCCTTCGTGGTGCACAACGACTGGAGCACGTTTCCCGTCCTCATCGGACTGATCGCGTTCGGGATCGGGCAGGGGTCGCTGGTCACGCTGGTGTTCAACGTCTTGGTCACGGCCTCGCCCAAGGAGCTCGCCGGCGACGTCGGCTCGCTACGCGGCACGACGCAAAACCTCGCTGCCGCGGTCGGCACGGCGGTGGCGGGCGCGTTGCTGGTCGGACTGCTCAGCGCGACCGATCATGCGCAGCCTGGCCGCGTCGCCATTGCTGCCGTTCGAGATCCAGCAGGAAGTCGATCTCGACGGCATCAATTTCGTCAGCAACGACCAGCTCAAGACCGTATTGGAGCGCACCTCCGCCACCCCGGCGCAGGTCGCCGAGGCGGTGCGCATAAACTCGGACTCGCGGCTGCGCGCGTTGAAGATCGGCCTCCTGGTCATGGCCGCCGTCGCGTTCCTGGCGATTATCCCGGCCGGCCGGCTGCCGAACTACCTTCCCGGCGAGGTGCCTGCCGATCCGGCGCCGGAGAGGGCGCGCGGTGATCCAAAGCGAGCATAAGCGAGCGACAATGACAGCCGCCAAAGTGAGCAAATAAACAGTGTCCGCACTCGTCATCGTCCTCGCCCTGCTTGCCGCCGCGATCGTGATGTTCGCGATCAACAAGCCGCGCCTGGACGCCGTCGCGCTGATCATGCTCACGGCACTGCCTTTTACCGGCGTGCTCACCATGGGCGAGGCGCTGGCGGGTTTTAGCGATTCGAACATCGTCCTCATCGCCGCGCTGTTCGTGATCGGCGACGGCCTGGTGCGGACCGGCGTCGCCCAGCGCCTCGGCGACTGGCTGATCGTGAAGGCCGGCAACAGCGAAATACGGCTTATCGTCCTTCTCATGATTGTCGTCTGCGGCCTCGGTGCGACCATGAGCTCGACGGCCGTCACCGCCATCTTCATTCCGGTGGTGTTGCGCATTTCGCAAACCGCCGGCATCGGACCCAGCCGGCTGATGATGCCGCTGAGCATGGCCGCGCTGATCAGCGGCATGACGACGCTCGTCGCCACGGCGCCCAATCTGGTCGTCAACGGCGAGCTCGAACGTCACGGCATCGAAGGGTTTCGTTTCTTCAGCTTCACGCCTTTCGGGCTGCCGATCCTCGTTCTCGGCATCATTTACATGAGCTTCGCGCGTCGCTGGTTGACCGCCACCAGGGAGGAGAAAGCCTCCGGCCGTCCGAGCCTTGCCGACTGGATCGAGGAATACAAACTCGCCGACCGCGAATACCGGCTTCGCGTGACGGCGCAGTCGCCGTTGGTGGGCAAGACTCTCGCGGAGCTGAACCTGCGCAGTAGCTCCGGCGCCAGCATCGTGGCCATCGAACGCAACCGCAAATTTTCCCGGGAGATGCTGCGGCCGACGGCGAACACGGAACTGGCGGCCGACGATATCCTGCTGGTCGATCTGTTCGCTGCCGACCACAACGTCGATAAGCTGCGGCAGCAATTCGCGCTCGAGGAGATGCCGCTCAGCGGCGCCTATTTCGCCGATCGGTCCCAGGAGATCGGCATGGCGGAAGTCATTGTGCCGCCGACCTCCGATCTCATCGGGCAAACCCTGGTCGAAGCCGAATTCCGCACCCGGTTCGGGCTGACCGTGGTCGGCCTGCGGCGCGGCATCGTTGCGCACCAAGGCAGCCTGCTCGACGAAGCACTCAAGACCGGCGACACTTTGCTGCTGATCGGGCCGTGGAAGGACATCGAGCGGCTCAAGTCCGACGGTCACGACCTGGCCATCATCAAGCTGCCAGCCGAGCTCGACGAAGTGCTGCCGGCGCCCGGCAAGGCGCCGCAGGCATTGGCCTGCCTGGCGCTCGTCGTCGGGTTGATGGTCAGCGGTCTTATCCCGAACGTCCAAGCGGCACTGATCGGGTGCCTGCTCATGGGCGCGCTGCGCTGCGTCAACCTGGTGAGCGCCTACCGCTCGATCGACTGGAAAACCCTGGTCCTCATCGTCGGCATGCTGCCGTTTTCGATCGCCTTGCAAAGGACCGGCGGCGTCGATCTTGCCGCCGATGGGTTGCGGGCGCTGACGGCAGGCGCCGGCGACCGCGCCGTGCTGGCCACGCTATTTGCGATCACCGCGTTGCTCGGCATGTTCATTTCCAATACGGCGACCGCGGTGCTGATGGCTCCGGTCGCGCTCGCCGTCGCGCATGAGCTGCATTTGTCGCCTTATCCGTTCGCGATGATCGTCGCGCTGGCCGCCTCCACTGCTTTCATGACTCCGGTTTCGTCGCCGGTGAACACGCTGGTGGTCACGCCGGGCAACTACACGTTCGGCGACTTTGTGCGCATCGGAGTGCCATTTTCCATCATCGTCATGATCGTCTGCGTGATCCTGGTGCCTTGGTTGCTGCCGCTGTGACGTAACCGCCGCCGGGCGTGCTCTGAGAGGTATGAGGCCATGAGCCATTCAAGCGAAGCGGCGAAGACGCAAACATCGAAGACTGTGATGCAGAAAATTCTCGATACGGTCGAGCGGGTAGGCAACAGCGTTCCCCACCCGGTGCTGATCTTCTTGATTTTGATCGCGATCGTGATCGTTCTTTCGCACATTCTGTATCTGATCGGCGCGTCGGTTTCGTTCCAGGTCATCAATCCGGACACCGACAAGATCGAGACGGTGACGACCGCCGCCAACAGCTTGATGACGGGGGAGGGAATTCGTCACATCTACACGCGGTTCGTTCCGAATTTCCTCGGCTTCAGTGCCGTCGGCCTTCTGATCGTCGCCATGATCGGCGTCGGCGTCGCCGAAGAGGCTGGTCTGGTGAATTCTTTGATCCGCAAGCTCGTGGTCGTCTCCCCGGCTTGGGCGCTGACCTACATTCTGGCGTTTGTCGGCATCCTCTCCAGCGTCGCGTCGGATGCCGGCTATCTTGTGTTGATTCCGCTGGCCGGCACGGCGCTGATGAGCGTTCGCCGCCATCCGCTCGCCGGATTGGCGTTGGGATTTGCCGGCGTCGCCAGCGCATTCACCGTGAACATGCTGATCAAGCCGCTCGATGCCGTGCTGACGGAGATCACCAATGACGCCATTCACATGGTCAACCCCGCGCTCTCGCTCGACCTGACCGCCAATCTCTGGTTCTCGATTGTGTCGGTCGTCATCCTGACGATCGTGATCGCGGTGGTCACCGAACGCACCATCGAGCCCCGTCTCGGCCAATATCATGAGGAGCAGGCCGGTGCGGCCTTGCCGCCGCACGAGTTCGGACAACTTTCCGCGCAGGAAATCCGCGGCCTGCGTTGCGCCGGCCTCGGATTCCTGGCGGTCGTCGTCCTGTTCGGACTATTGACGCTGCCGTCGGGAGCGCCGCTGCGCAATCCGACGACTGGCACGCTGATCGGCAACTCGCCGTTCATGGGCGGCCTGATCGTCGTCATCATGATGTTGTTCCTGGTGAGCGGCATCGCCTATGGCGTGGGGGCAAAAACCGTCAAGAGCTCGACCGACGTCATCAATGCCATGACCAAGGCGGTGTCGGGATTGGGCGGCACCATCCTGCTGTTCGTGGTCATCAGCCAGTTCGTCGACTACTTCAATTACAGCAGCATGCCGACGCTGATGGCCGTCAAGATGGCGGATGTGCTCAAGAATGCGCATATCGGGCCGCTGTGGCTATTGCTGGGCTTTATCGTCGTGGTCGCCATCCTCGATCTGTTCTTTACGCCCGCGATCGCCAAATGGGCCATCTTCGCCCCGGTCTTCGTGCCGCTGTTCGTGCAGCTGGCGGTCGATCCCGCAGCGGTTCTGGCCGCCTATCGGGTCGGCGACTCGCCGATGAATTCGATCACGCCGCTGAATGCCTACTTCGCTTTGGTCGTCGGGTTTGCGCAGAAATACGACAAGAACGCTGGCGTCGGCACCGTGGTGGCGCTGATGCTGCCCTACGTACTTTGGATCAGTCTCGTTTGGGTGGTTCTGTTCGCTGCGTGGTATTTGTTGGGACTGCCTTTCGGGCTGTAACCCGGTGAAGCGAATGGCCCGAAAAGCGAAGCTGCCGTTTTTGCGGCAGGAACAACAAGGAGTGGAAACATGAGCAGCGCCCCGCCCGTGGACGTGAAAGCCGCCGAAAGCCACTTGATGAAATTCCTGTCGGTGGAGGGTGTTACCGGCGAAGAGGCGGCCATTGCCGCCGCGGTGTCGGACGAGCTCAAGAAAGTATCGGTTCCCGCTTCCGCCATCCGCTTCGACGACGCGAACAAGCGCATCAAGCTGCCGACCCAAACCGGCAACCTGATCGTCGATCTGCCCGGCACGCGGCCCGGTCCGCGGCTGGTATTCGCCACGCACCTCGACACCGTGCCGCTGTGCGCTGGCGCCAAGCCCAAGCGGGAAGGCGACCGGATCATCTCCGATGGCACCACGGCGCTCGGCGGCGACAATCGCACCGGCTGCGCCGTGCTGGTGACCTTGGCGGAGACGCTGCTCAAGCACAAACTTCCGCACCCGCCGATCACGCTACTGTTCACTGTGCGCGAGGAAAGCGGGCTGCATGGCGCCCGCGAATTGAAAGCGGACGACTTGGGCGGAGCGACGATGTGTTTCAACGTCGACGGCAGGCTCGCCGCCGAATTGATCACCGGTGCGGTGGGTCAGCAGAACTGGGAAGTGGAAATCCGCGGCAAGGCGTCCCACGCGGGAGTGGCTCCTGAAAAAGGCATCTCAGCGACATTGGTTGCGGCCACGGCGCTAGTGGAAGCCCAGCGCAACGGCTGGTTCGGCAAAGTCGTCAAGCCCGACGGGACCGGAACCAGCAATCCCGGCATCTTCGGCGGCAAGAACGGCAAGGCGGCCGGCGACGCCACCAATGTCGTCACCGACTATGTCTATGTCAGAGGCGAGGCGCGGAGCGCGGAAGAGAAGTTTGCCGCGGCCATCGTGGCCGGATACCGGGATGCGTTCGCCAAGGCGGCCACGATGGTCAAGGACGCCGGCGGTGAAACCGCCGAGGTGAAATTCAGTACGCAACCCTCATATCCGGCGTTCAACATAGCGAAAGATGCGCCGGTCCTGGTGCACGCCAAGCGGTCGGCGGAAGCGATCGGGCTTAAGCCGACGACGGTCTTCTCCAACGGCGGCCTGGATGCCAACTGGTTCGTCAAGCACGGCCTGCCGACCGTGACCATCGGCAGCGGACAATACGAGATCCACACCATCAAAGAGTACGTGGACCTGCCCGAGTTCGCCAACGGCTGTCGCCTGGCGGTGGCGCTGGCGACCCTGGAGGCATAGCCAGAACGGGGCGTCCAGCCCACTTGAACGGGATGGCAATATCGTTGCGCTAGAGCGAGCAGCTCAAACCGAAAAACGCGCGGCGCTCACGATGCCTTGCTGCCTTGCCCGGACAAAAGAATTGCAATCCACCTGGATGATTCGTGCTCTTCGCAAACCGTGAGCGCCGCGATCACGATGGGCACGCCCATGAACGCTCCCGAAATGCCCCAGAGGAAGCTCCAGAAAAATACTGCGAACAGGACAATGAACGGCGACATCGACAGCGTCGCGCCGGCGATCCGCGGCTCGAGATAGCTGCCAATAAAAAACTGGATGACGTTCAAGCATGCGAAAACCGCAATGGCCAGCTTCCACGACTCGAATTGCGCAAGCGCAAACAGTGTCGGAAAAACCGTCGCAAACAGCGGACCGATGAATGGAATATAATTCAGCACGAACGCGATCACGCCCCACGCCGTTGCCAATTCGAGGCCGGCAATCAAGGCAAAGCTCCAGACCACGACACCGGTCAACACGCTCATCGAGCTGCGGACCAGCATGTATTTCTGAAATTTCGCGGCAATATCTTCGGCGGCCAGCAATAGCGATTGCCTGACTTTGGGATTGCCGAGCCGCTCTATATTCTTCCGGACGATGTCGACTTCCAGCAATCCCAATACCGTAAATGCAAACGCAATAGTGACGAAGGATATCAGGCGATACCCTCTGCCGCCGACATGCTGGGCGGCGCCGGTAAGCCATCTTGCATCGTAATTGTCGGTCAGCAGACTTTTAACCGCGATGCCGTGCCCCTCGAGCCAATCCGTCGCCTGCATGTAAAGCGTTTGAAACCGCGCCGTGTTGAGGACGAGCCATTTGACGACCAGGCCAAATCCCCAAATCACCAGCGATATAAGGATCGCAATGACGGCAACCGTAATGAGCAAGGTGACAACGAGCGCCAGCAATTTCGGAATTCTTTTTTGCAGCGCGCTCTGCAGCGGCCATACGATGGCGATGATGAATAATGCAAACGTCACCGGTGCAATGATCGCGCTGGCAAAGTCCAAGGCGGCAAAAATAAGGACCAACATGCCCAACACGAGCCATATCCTCGCCGTGCGATCTTGATCCATGGAGCGACCTTTGGGACTGCAAATTGCGACTGGAGGCCGGGCGTCCGATCGGCCTTCGTTTGATTGTCAGGGCGAGGAATTTGTCATGAGTGCCCGTGGTGGGAAGCGATTCGGTTTCATTCTTCGCCGCCGGCGTGAGGAAACTCCACGGAAGGGAGTGTCGTGCGGAATAGCAGCCAAAGGCTGAAGGCCAGGATGATGATTTCACCGAACATGGTGAGGTTCAGGGCCAGGAGATGCACGATGTCGGCCGCGGATATCCAACTGGCTTGTCCGCCTGCCGTGGTTTGAATGACGGGTATTCCGGCTTGCGGCGCCCGAAGGAAGTAAATCAGCAGCTGCGCGATCTCGAACAACATGACCAGCATCGACAGCACGATGCCCAAAGCGCTTGCCGCCACGCCTATCCATGCAGCACGCCGCACGGAGTGTTCCGACGGGCGTCGCGTTGCATCGGCGATGCGTTTGGCGATGCGCGTGTACCAATAGGACCACAGCGTCGTGAATGCCAGCACCAGCAATCCGGTAACCGCCAGATATCGGACCAATGCAAATCCGCCGCGCGTGCCGGCCCCGGCGTCCCGTCCAAATACGAACGCATAGACGATGAGCGCGAGGGGAATTGCACCGATCGCAACCTGTATCCAAAAGCCGATCCAGCCTAGTCGCGAAAAGGCTTTGGCAAGGCTGTCGCTTTTCGATGGCCTCAGGATTCTTCGGAGCGTCTGCAACATCAGGTTTATGCCTTATGAGCCGCACGTCCTTCCAGGGGCGATACAATAGCAAGGATTGAATGTCGTTGTCCCGGGCCGACGGCCGGAAGCCGGACGAGCCGAGCGGCGCTGTGCTCCTAGAACCGTATGGTCGCGGAGGCGAGCAGGCGGTTGGCGGTGGCGAACCCTAAACCGGCTGCAGCAGTCGCCGCAGAGCCGCCGAACACATCGCGGTGCATGTACACATATTCGAGGCCGACATCGAGCCACCCGGTCCCCACCGTGTTGCCGCGAAGTTCCGCAAACGGGCTCCAGATCAGGTTGACGATCGCCTGCTGCATGGTGCTGTTCAACGAGGTAGCTGAGCCGGATCCCGGCGCGAAGAGCAGCGCGTAGGATGGGTAGGTCTGCCACGCGTAGGAATAGGCGAAGTTGCTGCGGACCTGCGGCGTCCAGAAACGGCGGTAAGCTGCCGTTGCGCCATAGGTCGTCAGCGGATCAAGACTGAAACCGGTGGCTGTGCCGGGTAAGCCGATGTTCGACACGGCATCCTGCCCGAACGTGTTGCCGCCAAAATAACGCCCGATGCCTTGGCCATAATAGGCCATGCCAATCAACTCGTCCGGGCCGAGCGCCGCGGACAGCCACCGCATCGGCAAGCGCGCGGTTTCGGCCACACCCCAGCCGGCGGCATTTCGCGTGAGCGCCGGGGGCGCGGCGGCGGTGCCCTCGGTGCGGATGCTGAGCTCTCGCAACAGGCCACGCGTGTCGAGGACCAAGCCGTCACTACGATATTCCAGCCGGCCAAGCAGGTCGGGTAGCGGAGTAAATGCGGGACTGAGACCGGGAAAACCGGTCGGAGTGCTGATCTGTGTGAACACCCCGGCCGCTGAGGTGTATTGCGTGTCCGGCATCTCGAACGACACTTGGCCGGTCAAGCCCGGCGCCAACATTCCGGTGGCGCGAACCTGCGGCTGACGCACAAAGGACTGATTGAGATTGGTTGAGAAGTTCACCGTCTCGTACACACCCTCATTCCACAGGCTGTTTGCCTGCCCGACCAGCACGCGGAACTGTTCTGTACCGATCTCGCCCCACGCTTGCCGGAGGCGAAAGACCGCATTGGTAGAGACCGCCGCACCGCCTCCGAAATCGCCTTCCAAGCGGGTTTCGAGCGTGCCCCACCCTGTCGGTGTGCGCGTATCCATGCCGATGCGGCTGAACCGGGCCGACAAGCTGAAATCGCCGCCTTGCATGTCGGCAGGGGAATTGGCGAGGGGAATTGTTTGCACAGTCGGCGCATCGGTCTGGTTGCGGCCGTTAAAGTCGCGGTACCCATTGACGTTGGCGAAGCCGTAAAATCGCAGCTCGGTCTGACTGCCGGGAATGCGCAGCGAGAGACCGGGCAGGTCGGAGCGCAACGCATCCTCGGTCGTGTACTGGTCGCCCATCGGCTCGGGTGGAAGCACATTGGGCCGGCTCGCCGCGGACGGTTGTGGCCGCGACGCGGTGGCCGCCGGCGACGCATTTGGTTGCGCAGCCGCAACTACAGGCGCTGCATCCGTCGTCGTTGCGCGAGACGCAACTCGGGCAGACGGTGCATTGGCCGGCGGTACATGAGCTGACGATTTGGTTCGCCGCTCGCGACCCTCGAGTTCGTCGACACGATGTTGTAGCGCATCAATTTTGCGAAGCAGCTCTTGCATGGAAGGCTGCTGCTCTTGCACGGAAGGCGATTGCGCTTGCGCCGGACCAGCCAGCACCGCGATCGATATAGCCCCGCAAAAGGCGCCAATCCGCAGCATGCGCTTGCCTCATCGGCTTGATGAAATACCTCGGTTGCAACGAGGGCAAGATAGCCAAGCAGACGCGCTGATACTTCTTCCGTACGTATGGCATATGGGTGACACTCATGCAGCGAAGTTGCCGACAGTTTCAGACAGGGAGCACTGAATTGACGGAACCGGCTATTGGCGATTTTGCTCACGCGGATCGTCGCCGGGATCCAAATATTCCAGACCCAACGGACCAATCGCCGTGACCTGGGTGACGTACTCGCCAGACTTGGCCCAGTGGAAGTGCCAGGTATCGCCGGGCAGAACGATGACGCTGCCGGGTGGATAGGCCTGCACCTTGTCGCCGTCGAACCGATCGCCGAGGCCGATATAGAAAACGCCGGACATCACCGTGTAGATCCGGTCCTCTGGGTGTCTGTGTGGCATCAGTTTTACGCCGGAGGGCACTTTGACCCTGATCACGTAGGGGCCGGGCTCCGACGGCTGACCGACAAGGACGGCGAGGCGGACCGAAGGCGGAAACGCCGGGAACGGCTTCCAATCGATGTCTTCGGGCAGGACCGATCTGAAAACGGCCTCGCCTGGTTGGTGGGTTCGAGCCATTGCGGTGCTCCTGATCCGGACGTGTTCGCCTGACGGCTCAGATCAATTTGGCGTCCAAGGTGATCGCGGCGTTGAGGACCTTGGAGACAGGGCAGTTCTTCTCGGCATCGCCGGCGATGCGGGCAAACGCAGCTTCATCCAGGTTCGGCACTTTGGCGCGTAACGTCAGAGCCGACCGACTGATGCGGAATCCCTGGCCTTCGGGCTCGAGCGTGACCGCCGCCTCGGTGGTGAGCTCGGTCGGCGTATAGCCGCCGGCCTGCAACCCAAATGCCAGCGCCATGGTGAAGCAGCCGGCGTGCGCCGCGGCGATCAGCTCTTCGGGATTGGTACCCTTCTCGTTTTCGAAGCGGGTCCTGAAAGAATAGGGAGTATCCGCCAGCACGCCGGAATCGGTGGAAAGATTGCCGCTGCCGGCGCGACCGGTGCCGTGCCAAACCGCTTTCGCTTTGCGGATCATGTGACGTCTCCTAGCTGTCGTGTCAGATCACGTTGATCGCGACGTCGACGTTGCGTTGAGGCTCGGATATCGTCCTGCGGACTGGGTTTTTCAATCCGCAGGTCGTAGCGCCGATCAGACTTCGCCGACATCGATGATCGCTTCGGCAAAAGCGCGCGGCGCCTCTTGCGGCAGATTGTGCCCGATGCCGCCCGTGATTGTCCGGTGCGAATATTTGCCGGTGAATTTGTTGGCGTAGGCACTGGGCTCCGCGTGCGGCGCGCCATTGGCGTCGCCCTCCATGGTGATGGTGGGCACGGTGATGATCGGAGCCGCGGCAAGCCGCTTTTCCAGATCGTCGTATTTCGCTTCGCCTCGAGCCAGACTGAGTCGCCAACGGTAGTTATGGATGACGATGGCGACGTGATCCGGGTTATCGAACGCCGCCGCGGTGCGATCGAACGTGGCATCGTCGAAGTTCCACTTCGGCGAGGCGATCTGCCAGATCAGCTTGGAAAAATCGTGCCGGTATTTGTCGTAACCGTCGCGGCCGCGGTCGGTGGCGAAATAATATTGATACCACCATTGCAGTTCGGCTTTTGGCGGCAGCGGCGCCTTGCCGGCGGCCTGGCTGCCGATCAGATAACCGCTCACCGAGACCAGCGCCTTGCAACGCTCCGGCCAGACCGCCGCGACGATGTTGGCCGATCGCGCGCCCCAATCGAACCCGCCGATGGTGGCTTGCCGGATCTTGAGCGCGTCCATCAAGGCGATGACATCGAGCGCGACCACCGACTGCTGACCGTTGCGGACCGTGTCGCCCGATAGAAAACGCGTCGTACCGTAGCCGCGCACGTAGGGAACGATCACCCGGTAGCCTGCCGAGGCCAGTAACGGGGCGACATCGACAAAGCTGTAAATGTCGTAGGGCCAGCCGTGCAGAAGAATGACCGGAGGCCCGTCGGCGGGTCCGGCTTCGGCGTAGCCGATATTGAGCAGCCCGGCGTCGATCTGCTTGAGCGGACCGAACGATGTGTTCGTTCCCGGCTTGATCTCCGGCAGCGCTTTGGCGCTTGGCTTGACAGCTTGCGCATTCGCCGAACCGACCATGCCGAACTGGGCGGCCGCAAAGGTCATGGCCGCAGCGCCGAAAAAGCGGCGGCGATGCTGATCGACGTCTTCTGACGTTTTGATCTCATCCATAGTGAACCTCCTTGGTTCGATAGTTGCTTAACGAATCAGCCGAACGTGAATGAGAAAGCCTCCACGCCCGGATCGAGAAACTCGATTTCGAACTGTCGATCGGCGATGGGCTTCGGTTGCCGGATCAACTGGTACAGCCGCTGTTCGGTAACCGTGCCGTTGCCTTGTTCGTCGACGTCAAATCCGTGAGCCGCGCCCGGCGGCTGTCCATCGATCAGAACGCGAAATCGCACCGATGTTCCCGGCCCCGGCGGGCCCATGACGAGATGAAGATCGCGGGCGTGAAAACGGTACGCGATGCGTCCATTGGGCTTGTTCAGCGCGACGGCCTGGTTCTTCATCGTCCAATCCCCAGAAAGCGCCCAATCGTTCAGGCGCAGTCGCGAGGGCAGCTCATAGGCGCGAGGCTGGTCTAAGACGGCACCTCCCGGTGACGTGAAGTTCTGGGTGCGCCTGTAGCCGACATAATTTTCCGGAGACTTCAGGTCGCTCCAATCGGCGGCCGCTTCAACACCGTTGGCGTCCACCGAAACCGGCTCATGACTGACGTTGGCAACTCCCGCCTCGGTCAGTAGTTCCTGAATGACCATCTCCGACTCTTCGTAGCGCCCTCGCCGGAATAATGATGTCGAACGCGCCCCTGCGCATCGACGAAATACAACGCCGGCCATTCGATGTTGTTGAATGCCTGCCAGATGACATGGTCGTTGTCGACCGCGACCGGGTAATCGACCCGCATGTCCTTCACTGCGCGGTGGACGTTGTTCGGATCTTTTTCAAATGCGAACTCAGGCGCGTGGATGCCGATCACCACAAGGCCTTGATTGCGATATTTCTGGTCCCAAGCGCGGACATAGGGCAGCGTGCGCAGCCAATTGATGCAGGTGTAGGTCCAGAAATCGACAAGGACGACTTTTCCGCGCAGCGCCGGCGCCGTCA
Organism: uncultured Alphaproteobacteria bacterium; assembly: GCA_963821175.1. Taxonomy (GTDB): domain Bacteria; phylum Pseudomonadota; class Alphaproteobacteria; order Rhizobiales; family Xanthobacteraceae; genus BOG-931. Next base: position 141,707 of record CAWGCU010000010.1, on the reverse strand, counting down.
GCGGCGGCGAATTGAGCCACGCGTCCGCGCGCTCGAGAGAGATCAACTCGGATTGATTGGATCCTTGAGCATTGGGGAATCCGTGAATGAAGGGCACCCCTGGGGACGGTGTCGACTGCGGCGCGTTCAATCCCTGCACATAGGCCGCGATCGGAGCGCCGATCGCGACGGCGAGTACCGCGGCTGCCAACAGCGTGTTTGTTTTCATCGCAGAGTGCCTTCCGATGCTCCGGGCAAAGACAGGTGCGGCGCCCGTGATGGAGGAAGCGCCGTCGGAGCGGACGACAATCCTGTTCTCCGCTCACCGCTTCTGGTACGAGTGAAAAATATAATCTTTTGACGCCACGATCGTGTGGCACGCGAACCCGCAATTGACGGTTCCGCTCGCATCGGGCGCGAACGTGTCGGACGCGGGATTGTAGTCAAACACCGCGTAGGCCCATCCCTTCGTGTCCGGGAATCTCTTGGTATCCTTCTCGATCAAAAAGACGTCTTGCAAGGTGTCCGGCACCCTCACTGAAAAGGGGGACTCCGCCATCTTTTTCGGCTTCCACTCGATCTTCGCAATTTTGGAGCCGTCGGGGAACGGCTGGCCGTTGCCGGGAACGCCAGCCTTGTAGGCGTCTATCATCACGGGATTGGCCACCATCACCTTGAGCAGCTCGTCGGTCTGACTGACGGAGACAACCTGCCAGTCTTCGTATCCCCTGAAATCGGAGAACGCGAGCCCATCCGGTAGTTTCAGCGTGTACTTGTCCTGCGCCGCTAGTGCCATGCCGCCCAAGGCGGCGAGCGATAACGCGATCACAACTACCGGGATGCGCGACATGATGAATCTCCACTTATGAGGAACGAGCGCCTTTCGGTCTCGCAAAACTGGTCGAGGTGCGCGAATAATCAGCCCGATCAAGCCCGGTGAGCTGAACGTCTACTTCGACATCTTGACGACGAAGTCTGGACTGCGAAAGCCGTGGGCAGCCTCTTCAAGAAAAGTTGACAACGGAGCGGCGCATCACCAAGCCGCCCACGCCTCATCCGTCACCGCGGTAGCGGGAACGGAAAAAACGCTTTCGTCCTCGCGACGCCATTGCGCCCGAGCTATGCCACGCCATTGCTAAAAACGGACCTCAAAGCATCAAACCAGAGAAATCTGCCCGCTTCGGTTCGGATCACTTCGCCGGTTTCACGCGCAAGAAACAAAGGCAAGCGGAACGCCGACAGACGCGTAGTCCACGAGCCGCGCCACGCGAACGAATGTCACCACTCGCCCGCGCTTCGGGCGCGGCGCGCGCTGAACGCAGCGCGCTCGTCTGTCGGCGTTCCACCGCGGCACTTGCGGCAGCGACCGAACGCCGCCGCTCAACTCCAGCTACGCACTTCCTGGGACGGAACTAGGTAGGAGCGGGCGTTACCTGCTCCCGGCCGTCCACAGTGCAGCGGGTTGCCCCGCAGTACCGGTCGTAGTGCCGGACGGGCGTACTGCCCGGGGCCGCCCGGGAGCGCAGCTGACGAGGCCGCGCCCGCGGGAACCGCTCTTGCTCCGCCAGCCGGGGTGAGCGGATGGCGTCCTTGTAAAGGAGCAAGATATGCGTCTGTAACTTTATTAGGGACCATTGTCAATATAAATGTGACACGCGCTTCCAGCCATTAGGGAGCTGAGCGAAGCAATCACCCCAATCGGGTCGCTTATTGTACACTCGCGTGAGCCAATCGATCGCAATGACTTGCTAGCCGTTGCCGGCCGACCTTAATTACGAGTACGCGCCCTGGCGCCGTTAGGCGGTCGCAAATAAGTAAGGTCGCAAATAAATATGGCTGTGCCCCCAAAATCGATCATCGACACGCGCCACGACCAGATGTTCCCCAACTTGGAGGCATCGGAGGTCGAGCGGGTTCGGCGCTTTGGCGAGGTGCAGTCATTTGGCGCCGGCGAAGCGCTGGCCAGTGTCGGCAATGTCGGCCATGGGCTGAGCATCGTCCTGTCCGGCGATGTCGACGTCACCCAGCACGACCGGTCGGGCCGCGGCGCGCTCATCGTCACCCATGGCCCTGGCGCTTTTTTGGGCGAACTGGCGCAATTGGCGGGCCGGCCTTCTTTAGTGGACGCCCGCGCGCGCGGACCGGTGCAGGCCCTGATCATTTCGCCGGACCGGCTGCGCGCCTTGCTGATCGCGGAGGCGGAGCTCGGCGAGCGGATCATGCGCGCCCTGATCCTGCGCCGTGTCGGCCTGCTCGAGACCGGCGCCGGCGGCCCTGTGATCATCGGCCGGGTGGAAAGCGGCGATGTGCTGCGGCTGGAAAACTTTCTCCGCCGCAATGGCCATCCGCATCAAACGCTGAACGCGGTGACCGACCCGGAGGCGAAGGCGCTGATCGAGCGCTTTCATGTCGACGCCGGTCAGCTGCCGATCGTTTTGTGCCCGGGCGGACAATTGCTGCGCAATCCCGGCGAAGACGAGCTTGCCCGGTGTATCGGTTTGGTCGGGCCGATCGATCCCGATCGCATCTATGACGTCGTCATCATCGGCGCCGGGCCCGCGGGCTTGGCGGCTGCGGTTTATGCCGGCTCCGAAGGGCTCTCTGCTCTGGTGCTGGACTGCCGCGCCTTCGGTGGTCAAGCCGGCGCTTCGGCCAGGATCGAGAATTATCTCGGCTTTCCGACCGGCATCAGCGGCATCGCCCTGATGGCGCGCGCCTATAACCAGGCGCAGAAATTCGGCGTGGAAATGGCCATTCCGGACGAGGCGACCAGCCTGCAGATGCCGGCCGACTCGAAGCCTGGCCCATTCGTCTTGAATCTCTTCAACAACGAACGCGCCCGCGCCCGTTCGGTCGTGATCGCAAGCGGTGTTCGCTACCGGCGGCCTGCCGTGAACAACCTGGAGGCGTTCGAGTCGTCGAGCGTGCATTATTGGGCATCGCCCTTGGAGGCGAAACTTTGCAGCGGGCAGGAGGTCGCTTTGGTGGGCGCCGGCAATTCGGCCGGGCAGGCGGTGGTCTATCTGGCAAGCCAGGTCGCCAAAGTCTGGCTTATCGTGCGTGGTGCCGACCTGAGCGCAAATATGTCGAGCTATCTCGTCGATCGCATCAAAGGACTTTCCAACGTGGAAGTGCTGACGCGCACGCAGATCACTGGCCTGGAAGGCGCCGACGGCATGTTGGAGGCGGTGCGCTGGCGGCAAGGCGCGTCGGAAGAAGAAGTACGGCGCCCCATCCGCCACGTGTTCCTCTTCATCGGCGCGGATCCGAACACGGATTGGCTGGCTGAATCAGGTATAGCGCTGGACGCCAAGGGGTTCGTGCTGACCGGCGTGGAGGCCGGCGGCAATCGCCGTTTGCTGGAGACAAGTCGCCCGGGCGTCTTCGCCATCGGCGACGTCCGTTCGGGCTCGGTCAAGCGTGTCGCCGCGTCGGTCGGCGAGGGCGCGCAAGTTGTCGCCGCGCTGCATGGCTTCTTGGCGGCTCCGGATCGCAATGTGTTGGAGAAATGAACCATGAACCGCATTGTGCCTTTGGTCTCTGTGCTGCTGATCGCCAACGTGCTGGCCGGCTGTGACAGTAAGCAGGCTGCTAATTCGCCGCCCCCGCCAACCGTCACCGTCGCGCATCCGCTGCAGAAGAGCATTACCGAGTGGGACGAATATACCGGTCGCTTCACCGCTTTGGAGACCGTCGAAATCCGCGCCAGGGTTTCCGGATTTATCGACTCCGTGCATTTCCACGAAGGGCAGATCGTCAAAAAAGATGACCTGCTGTTCGTCATCGACCAACGCCCTTACCAGATCGCCGTCGAGCAGGCCAAAGCCGATATCGAACGTGGGCAGGCGAAGCTCGACATCGCTACCCAAGACGTCAATCGCGCGACGCCATTGCTGCAAAGCCAAACGCTGACCGAACGGGAATTCGATACCCGAAAATCAATTCAGCGCGACGCCTCAGGCCAGCTTGCCTCCGCCAACGCCGCCTTGAAGCAGGCCCAGCTTAATCTCGAATGGACCGAGGTCCGCGCGCCAATCGCCGGCCGCATTTCCGACAAGCGCGTCGATGCCGGCAACCTCATTTCGGGCGGACAGACCGGCGCGACGCTCTTGAGCGTCATCGTCTCGATCGATCCCATCCACTTCGTGTTCGACGGCAGCGAGACTGACTTCTTGCATTATCTCCGTCTTGCCGCCGCCGGGACGCGACCCTCGTCGCGCGACGCGCCGAATCCCGTGGCCGTCCGCCTCGCCGACGAAACCGAATTCACCCATATGGGGCGGATGGATTTCGTCGATAACGCAATCAATCCCAAGACCGGCACCATTCGAGCCCGCGCCGTCTTCGACAATAAGGATGGCTTTCTCACTCCGGGCTTCTTTGGGCGGCTCCGGCTGTTCGGCGGAACTCATGACGCGCTTCTGATACCCGACGGCGCGATCGCGTCCGATCAGGCCAGCAAGATCGTTTTCACGGTCGCCGAAGACGGCACCGTCGGCACCAAGCGCGTCGAGCTCGGCCCCCTCATTGACGGCCTGCGTGTCGTTCGCTCCGGGCTTGCGCCAACCGACCGCATTGTCATCGACGGGCTGCCGCGGGCCCGGCCGGGGCAGAAAGTCACGGCCGAGGACGGCACCATCAAGGCGGTGGCGCCATAGCTCACCCGCGCTTCCGCCAAACGCGACACCGCGGCAACAGGATTAATCACCATGCGGCTTTCGCATTTCTTCATCGACCGGCCGATATTCGCCGCCGTCATCGCGGTCATCCTGACGTTGCTCGGCGCCATTTCGTTCCGCGCGCTGCCGATCAGCGAATATCCGGAGATCGCGCCGCCTACTGTCGAAGTGACCGCGACATTCGCCGGCGCGTCGGCCGAGGTGGTTTCAAAAACCGTCGCTACGCCGATCGAGCAGGAGATCAACGGCGTCGACAACATGATCTACCTGGTTTCGCAAGCGACCGGCGACGGCGCGCTGTCGATCGACGCCGTCTTCAAGCCCGGCACCGACGTCGATCAGGCGCAGGTTTTGGTGCAAAATCGCGTCTCCATCGCGCTGCCGCGATTGCCCGAGGAAGTGCAGCATGTCGGCGTAACCGTGCGCAAGAAATCGCCGGACCTGCTGCTCGTCGTTCATTTGATCTCGCCCGACAAGACGCTCGATCAGCAGTACATTTCCAATTACGCCACGGTCAATATCAAGGACGTCATCGCCCGTGTCGATGGCGTTGGCGACACCATCGTGTTCGGCGCCCGCGACTACGCGATGCGCGTATGGCTCGATCCAGCGAAGCTGCAAATCCGCGGCCTCACCGCCAGCGACGCCGTCGCGGCGCTGCAGGCCAACAATGTCCAGGTCGCGTCCGGCGCCATCAACCAGCCGCCGGCCAAATCTCCCAGCGGGTTTCAAATCGCCGTCCAGACCCTCGGCCGGCTTTCGACCCCGGCGCAGTTCGAAGACATCATCGTGGCGACCGACCCGAACGGCAGCGTCACCCACCTGCGCGACATTGCCCGCGTCGAGCTCGGCTCGCAGGACTACACGGTGAACGCCTATCTCGATAATCAGGTAGCCACCGCCATCGGCATCTTCCAGCGCCCCGGATCGAACGCGCTGGCTACCGCCAATAACGTGCTGCGAACGATGGAGGAGCTGTCCAAGAGCTTCCCCCAAGGACTGCAGTACCGGGTCGCCTACAATACGACGGAGTTCATTCAGCAATCGATCAACGAGGTGATCAAGACGCTGTTCGAAGCGGTGCTCCTGGTCGTGATCGTCATCGTTCTGTTTCTGCAGTCGTGGCGTGCGGCGATCATCCCCATCGTCGCCATTCCTGTTTCGATCGTCGGTAGTTTCTTTGTCTTGGAGGCATTCGGCTTTTCGATCAACAATCTGACTTTGTTCGGTTTGGTTCTTGCCATCGGTATCGTCGTTGACGACGCCATCGTGGTCGTCGAAAATGTCGAGCGTTATTTGCGCCAAGGCCTCAGTCCGCGCGACGCCGCGCACAAGACCATGGATGAGGTCGGCAGCGCGCTGGTGGCGATCGGGCTGGTGCTTTGCGCGGTTTTTATTCCGACCGCCTTTATCGCTGGCATTTCGGGCGCGTTCTATAAGCAGTTCGCGCTGACGATCGCCGCCTCGACGGTCATTTCGGTCATATTGTCGTTGACATTGTCGCCGGCGCTCGCGGCGCTGTTTTTGCGGCCCCATGACCAGGAGCCGAGGCGGGGGCTCTGGAAAACGGTCGCCTTGCCGTTCGATGTATTTTTTGCAGGCTTCAACAAAGGTTTTGAAAAGCTCGCTTCGTCCTATGCGGGATTGACGCGGCGGGTGCTGCGCGTGTCGGGGCTGATGCTGGTGCTCTATGGCGTGTTGATCGCCCTGACCTATTTCGGCTTTTCCCGGGCGCCGTCGGGCTTCATTCCGCAGCTCGATCGCGGCTACTTCATTGCGGTGTTTTCCTTGCCTCCGGGATCGACCCTGGACCGTACCGACCGCGTCGTGCGCGAGGCATCGGATATTTTGCTGTCGCGGCCCGGCGTCGCCAATACCGTGATGTTTGCCGGTTTCGATGGCGCGACTTTTACCAACGCTCCCAATTTGGGCGTCATTTTTGTCACCTTGAAGCCGTTCGAGGAGCGGGTCAAAGCCGGCCTCGCCACGGCGACGATCCTCAACGATTTGCGCAGCCAGATGCAGGTCTTGCGCGAAGCGTCGATCCTCATCCTGCCGCCGCCGTCCGTCCCGGGCATCGGCACCGGCGGCGGCTTCAAGCTGTATGTGCAGGACCGTGCCGATCGCGGCCCGCACGCGCTCGAACAGGCCGTCGCCTCGATCACGGGTCCGGCCAATCGGACGCCCGGCCTCACCCAGGTCTTCACGCTTTTCAATACGTCGACGCCGCAGATCTATGCCGATATCGATCGGACCCGAGCCGAGATGCTCGGCGTGCCGATCACGCGCTTCTTCGACACCTTGTCGACCTATATGGGCTCGACCTTTGTCAACGAGTTCAACATCCTCGGGCGGACCTTCCGCGTCATCGCTCAAGCCGACAACGCCTATCGGCTGTCGTTACGCGATGTCGAGAATTTGCGAACGCGCTCCACCTCCGGCGACATGGTGCCGCTCGGGGCGGTCGCCACATTCCAGAACGTCACCGGTCCATACCGCGTGCCGCGCTATAACCTGTTTCCGGCAGCGGAAGTGCAGGGCTCGACAGTGCCCGGCTTTTCTACCGGCCAGGCCATCGCGGCGATGGAGCGCATTGCCGCGCAAAACCTGCCGTCTGGTTTCGGCTACGAGTGGACCGAGATCGCGTTCCAGGAGAAGGTCGCCGGCAATACTGCCATCGTGGCCTTCAGTCTCGCCGTCGTGTTCGTGTTCCTGCTGCTCGCCGCGCAGTACGAGAGCGTGTTGCTTCCGCTCGCGGTGATCTTGATCGTGCCGATGTGTTTGTTTGCGGCAATCAGCGGCGTTTTGCTGCGCGGCATGGACAACAACATCCTGACCCAGATCGGCTTCGTGGTGTTGATCGGCCTTGCCGCCAAGAACGCCATCCTGATCGTGGAGTTTGCCAAACAGGCGGAGGAGCAGGGCGCCGACCGCTTCGATGCCGCCGTGCAGGCGGCCAGGACCAGGCTCCGACCCATTCTGATGACGTCGTTCGCCTTCATCTTCGGCGTAGTGCCGCTGGCACTGGCGACGGGAGCGGGTGCCGAGATGCGTCAGGCTCTCGGCACCGCCGTGTTCTTCGGCATGCTCGGCGTGACCATGTTCGGTCTCCTGTTTACGCCGGTGTTTTACGTGCTGGTGCGTTGGATCGGTTCGCTGCGCCGCGCGCGATCGGGTTGATGGCAACGGCACTGTTTCGCCATCGCGACGGCGCGAAGCGGGCTATTCAGACGGAACAGCCCATTTGCGGTTGATGCGATCCGCCACTTTGAATGCCGCGATCCGGTCGGAAAAACTTTCGGTGAGCGCGATATCGTCCCAGCCATTGAGCAGCCGCAACCGCCGGACCGGATCGACAGCGAAGCCGTAGCTGTGATTGCCGCATGAAATGGTCTGCTGTTCCAGGTCGACGGTGACAGGCGTCGCCGGCGTCGTTGTCAGTTGCGACATGAGCTCCGCCGCCACGTCGTCGGGAACGGCGGCAGTGAGCAGTCCATTCTGGACGGCATTGCCGGCAAAGATGTCGCCGAACGACGGTGCGATCACGCAACGAATGCCGTAGTCATACAGCGCATAAACCGCGGCCTCGCGCGACGAGCCGCAACCGAAATTGCGGCCGGCGACGATGATTTTTGCGTCCCGCCATTGCGGCCGGTTAAGCGCGAAATCCGGCTGCTCGCGTCCTTCGGAATCGAATCGCAAGTCTTGTAACAAGACCTTGCCGAGACCCGCCGAGCGCGGCCACTTCAGATAACGTGCGGGCAGCAACTGATCGGTGTTGATGTTGGTGACGTTGAGCGGACAGGCCGTCGCGGTTATGTGTGTGAACTTGTCCATGGCGCTCAAACCTTGCGGCCGGCCAAGAGCGGCCGGACGTCGGACAGGCATCCCGCCACGGCAGCCGCCGCGACCATGGCCGGCGACATCAGATGCGTGCGCGCGCCGGGACCCTGCCGGCCGCGAAAATTGCGATTGGTGGTCGAGGCGCAGCGCTCGCCGGGCGCGACGATGTCGCCGTTGATGCCGACGCACATCGAACAGCCGGATTCGCCCCATTCCAGGCCGGCGTCGCGGAAGATGCGGTCGAGCCCTTCTTCCTCGGCCTGGCGTTTCACCAACGACGAGCCGGCCGACACCAATCCAGGCACCTTGCTGGTGCGGCCTGCAAGGACCGCGGCCGCTGCCCGCAAATCCTCGATCCGCGCATTGGTGCAAGAGCCGATGAAGGCGCGATCGATCGCAATCGTTGCGAGTTTTTGGCCCGGGTGCAGGCCCATATAATCGATGGCTTCGCGCAGCTCGTTGGCACGTGCCGGATTTGTTTCGCCCGCGGGATCCGGCACGCTGGCATCGATCGGCAAGGCGTGTTGCGGGCTGGTCCCCCAGGTGACGACCGGCGCGATTTCTGTGGCATCGAGCGCAACCTCGCGATCGAATGCGGCGCCGTCGTCGGTCTTGAGCTCGGACCATGCCTCGACCGCCTGATCGAACGCCGTCCCTTTGGGAGTGAAGGGCCGGCCTTTCACGTATTCAAATGTCACATGGTCGGGCGCGACCATGCCGCAGCGTGCTCCAGCCTCGATCGACATGTTGCATAAGGTGAGCCGGCCTTCGATCGACAGCGCGCGGATGGCGGAGCCGGCGAACTCGACGGCATGACTGGTCGCGCCGTCGGCGCCGATCTTGGCGATGATCGCGAGGACGATGTCCTTGGCGCCGGTACCGGCCGCGGCTTGGCCGTCCACCGTAATGCGCATGCGCTTCGGCCGGCGCTGCCAGATCGTTTGCGTCATCAGCACATGCGCCACTTCCGAGGCGCCGATACCGAAGGCAAATGCGCCGAGCGCACCGTGGGTCGAAGTGTGGCTGTCACCGCAGACAATCAGGAGGCCGGGCAGCGTGAGGCCCTGCTCGGGCCCGACCACGTGCACAATACCTTGCCGCCGATCGTTGAGGCCGAACAACGCGATCCGATGCTTGGCGGCGTTTTCATCCATCTGGCGCACCATGCGCGCAATTTCAGGATTCCCGATCTTGTCGCGGGGCGCTCGCGTCGGCACGTAATGATCCGCCACCCCGAATGTAAGACCGGGCTCGGCGACCGGCACGCCACGCTCTGCCAGTCGGCTGAAGGCGTGAAACGAGCCTTCATGCACGTAATGGCGATCGACCCAGAGCAGTGAATCGCCGTCCTCGCGGCGCACGATCTCGTGTGCGGCCCAGAGTTTATCGATCAGGGTTTGGGCTTCAGTCATGCCGGAAGCGGACGCCGCGTGAGGTGGAAGGCAGGCCAATATAGCAAGGCCCATCGGACTAATGTTAGTCTCCCAGCCGGTCATCAGGGGGAGAAAGCTAATGTCGCGTCCATATTCGAGCGTCAGCCGCCGCCGGTTTCTGCAGTCGACCGGATTGGGCGCTGTCGCAGTCGGCAGTCTGGTCAATGCGCCGGTCGTATCGCGCGCGCAGGCGACCACGGTGAAGGTCGGCGTCCTGCATCCGGTATCCGGTGCGTTGTCCTATTCCGGCCAGCAAGGCCGGCTTGGCGCGACCATGGCGATCGACGAGATCAATGCGGCGGGCGGCATCAAGGCGCTCGGCGGCGCCAAGATCGAGGCGGTGCTCGGCGATGCGCAATCGACGCCGGAAGGCGGCAATGCCGAAGTCGAAAAGATGAACTCAGCCGAAGTCGCCGCCATCGTCGGCGGCTATGCCAGCGCGATCTGCCTGGCGGCGAGCCAGACCGCGGCCCGCTACGATCTGCCCTATGTCGTCGACGTCGGCGTCGTCGACAGCATCGTCACCCGCGGACTGAAGAATACGTTCCGCTTCGGCCCGGGCTTTGGCGTCATCGCCAAGACCGCGCTCGACAATCTCGTGGGCATCAACGATCAGGCCGGCAAGGTCGCCAAGACCGTGGTGATCGTTCACGAGGACTCGGCGTTCGGTTCGGGCCTCGCCAAGTTGCTCAACGCGCAACTGCCCGACCGCGGCTTCCAGGTGCTGGCGACCATTCCGCATCCGACGCCGACCCGCGACTTCAACAACGTCGTGCTGCAGATCAAGGCGCAGAATCCCGATCTCGTCATTCCGGCGAACTACTACAACGAATATGTGCTCCTGGCGCGCACCATGCAGCAGCAGCGCTTACGGCCGAAGGGTATCTATTCGGTGCTCGGCGGCGCCGCCTCGTCCTACAAGTTCGTCAAGGAATTTCCTGAAGCGGCGCAATACATCATGGATTGCAATCATTGGTTCGATCCCAAGAACGCCAAGGCGATTGAGCTGAAAAAGAAGGTCGAAGGGAAGGGCGAGTTCTTCACCTACGAAGTCTACATGAACTATTCGTGCGTGCTCTTGCTCGCCGACGCGCTGGAGCGCGCTGCAAGCGCCGATCGCGCCAAGATCACCGCGGCGCTGGAGAGCTCGACCTTCGCGGGCCACGTGATGCCCTATGGCCCGACAAAATTCGTCAACGGCCAGAACCAGGGCGCGGCGCCGGTGAACACCCAGGTCTTGGGCAACGATATCCAGGTGATCCTGCCCGCCGCGTTTGCCTCGGCGAAGGCGGTGTTCCCGATGCCGCCGGTATGACGGTGGTTTAACGGACGGCGCCGTACGCACGCCGTCGCCTGCGGATCCGCTTCATGCTGTCACCGGCCATCCTCGTTCCGGCGGTGCTCAACGGACTGCTGACCGGGGCGGTGTATGCCCTGATCGCACTCGGGCTGACGCTGATCTATGGCGTGCTGCACATCATCAACTTTGCCCACGGCGCGCTGTTGACCGCGGCGATGTTCGCCGCGTTCTTTGCCTATAAGGTGCTCGACCTCGACCCTTACCTCGCGGCGGTACCCCTGACGGTGTTGTTTTTCGGGCTCGGCTACGCTCTGCAACGCTTTGTCATCGGCCCGGCCGGCCACGGCGACGATCGCAACATCCTGTTGGTGACGCTTGGGCTCGCCATCGTCATCGAGAATGCGCTGCTGGTCGCCTTTCGCGCCGATACGCGCACCATCAACCTGCCTTACGCGTTCGACGTGATCGAAGTCGGCACGGCCTTTCTCGCCGTGCCGCGTGTCATCGCGTTCGCCGTCGTCATCCTGGTGGCGCTGGCGCTGTGGCTTTTCATGCGCTGGACCGACACCGGCAAAGCGATCCGGGCGGTGGCGAAGGAAAAGCTCGGTGCCGAGCTGTCAGGCATCGACGTCGGCCACATCTACGCGGTGACGTTTGGGCTCGGCACGGCCTGCGTTGCGGTTGCGGCATGCCTGTTGATGCCGACCTATTACGTCAATCCGACCGCCGGCAACGCCTTTGTGCTGATCGCCTTCACCATCGTCGTGCTCGGCGGCATGGGCTCGGTTGCCGGCGCTCTGATCGCCGGCCTATTCGTCGGCGTGGTGGAAAGCCTGTCGGGCCTTTATCTCGGCGAGTTGCTCGGCCAGATCGGCATATTTGTCATGTTCATTCTCGTCCTGCTGTTCCGGCCGAGCGGGCTGTTCGGAGAGCGGGCATGAGGGCGTTCGTGCCCATTGCAGTCGTGGTGGCGCTCCTTGCCGCCGTTCCGTTCATCACCGCGTCCAACGTCGTGCTCAATTTCCTGGTAGTGGCGCTGTTGACCGCGCTGGTCGGGCAGGGCTGGAACCTGCTCGGCGGCTATGGCGGGCAGTATTCGTTCGGCCATGCCGCGTTCTTCGGCACCGGCGCCTACGCGACCGCGATTCTCCAGGTGCGCTACGGCGTCAACGCCTGGCTCGGTTTCGCCATCGGCATCGCGGCCGGCGCCGCGGCGGGCGCGTTCATCGGCGCGCTGAGCTTCCGCTCGGGGCTGAGGGGTTCGTACTTTGCGCTGGTCACGCTCGCTTTCGCCGAGGTGCTGCGCATCGTTGCCAGCGTCGCGCCGATCACCGGAGCAGGCGTGGGAACACTCATCAAGCTTAACCTGCGCCCGGAGGCGTTGCAATTTCAAAGCCGCGCGCCGTTCTACTGGATCATTCTCGGGCTTGTCGCCGTATCGCTCGTGATCATGCGCATGATCGAAGACAGCCGCTTCGGCGCCTATCTGGTCGCGCTGCGTGAGAACGAGGACGCCGCCAAGGCGCTGGGCGTGAATACGACGCTGGTCAAACTCGCCGCCATGACCGTCTCGGCAGCGATCGCCGCCGCGGGCGGCTGTTTCTACGCGCAATATTTCCTGTTCATCGATGCCGGCATCGCCTACGGGCCGTGGATTTCGATTGCGGCGCTGCTCGCGCCCATCGTCGGCGGCGCCGGCACGGTGTTCGGTCCGCTGCTCGGCGCGCTTGTGGTCAAGACGTTGGGCGAAGCGACCAAGCTTGTCGCCGGCGACGCCCCGGGACTTGATCTCGTCATCTACGGCTGTGTTCTTATCCTGATCGTGGCTTTTGCCCCGAGCGGCATTGCCGGACTGCTGCTCAAGGCGCGGCAACGCTTCGCCGGCGTGAAATCTTTGCGGCCGGAGCAGCCCCATGGCTGAGCCGCTGCTCCGCGTCGATGGCGTCAGCAAACGCTTCGGCGGATTGCTGGCCGTGGATAATGTCTCGCTGACCGTCCAGTCCGGGCGCATCACCGCTCTGATCGGACCGAACGGCGCCGGCAAGACGACCTTGTTCGCGATGATCAGCGGATTTCTGACGCCGAGCAGCGGCCGTATCTATCATCGCGGCGAGGACATCACCGGAGTCTCCGCCATACCGGCTGGCGCGGCGCGGCATCGCCCGCACGTTCCAGATCGTACGGCCGTTTGCCGGGTTGACCGTGCACGAGAACATTGCGATCGGCGCGCACTTGTCGCGGCGCTCGCGCGCGGCGGCACGCGATGCGGCCGCGCAAGTCGCGCAGCTGGTCGGTCTCGATGAATTGCTGGACAAGCCCGCCGCGAACCTCACGGTCGCGGGGCGAAAGCGGCTGGAGCTCGCCCGCGCGCTGGCGACGGAGCCTAGCCTCCTGCTGCTCGACGAAGTCTTGGCCGGACTCAATCCAACCGAGCTCGCCGCCATGATGCCGACCATCCGCGCCATCGCCGACCGCGGCATCACCATTGTGATGATCGAGCACGTCATGCAGGCGGTGATGAGTTTCGCCCAACATGTCTACGTGCTGGCGGAGGGCCGCATTCTCACCGACGGCTCGCCGCAAACCGTGGTCGGCGATGCCCGCGTGATCGAGGCGTATCTCGGCCATGGCGCGGCAGCGCGTCTTGCCGCGGCGGGAGCGGCGCATGTCTGAGCCGCTCCTCGCCATCAGCGGCCTTGCCGCCGGCTACGGCGCAACCGAGGTACTGCGCGATATCGATCTTGCCGTCGTGCCGGGCGAGATCGTCGCGATCCTCGGCGCCAACGGCGCCGGAAAATCGACGCTCAATCGCACCATCTCGGGTGTGCTTCGCGCCACGCGCGGCACCATCCGTTTCGCCGGCAACGCTATCGAGCGCGAGACGCCGGCTGAGATCGTCGGACGCGGGCTTATTCACGTGCCGGAGGGGCGTTGCATATTTCCGGACCTCACGGTTGCCGAAAATCTCGATCTCGGCGGCTATCGCCGCGCCCGCGCCCGGCGCAAGCAGAATCGCGAACGCGTGTTCGCGATCTTTCCGCGGCTTGCCGAGCGGCACGCGCAGCGCGCCGGCACCTTATCCGGCGGCGAGCAGCAGATGCTGGCGATCGGCAGGGGCTTGATGGCCGAGCCGCGACTGCTCATTCTTGACGAGCCTTCGCTCGGTCTGTCGCCGCTCCTGGTCGAGGAGCTGTTCGCCTTGATCCGGCGCCTCAATGCCGAGGGCATCACGCTGTTACTGGTCGAGCAGAACGTCATGCAGAGCCTCGAGGTCGCAAGCCGCGCCTACATTCTCGAAAACGGCGCCTTCGTGCTACAGGGAAGCTCGGCCGATATTCGCGAAAATCCAAAACTCAAGCGCGCCTATCTGGGGCTGCAATGATGACGCAACCGGACAGCCTGCGAGCCCGCCTGACGCGAAAGCCCATCGTGGTCGCGCCCGGCGTCTACGACGCCTTCACCGCGCTGGTCGCCGAACAGGCCGCGTTCAGGACGCTGTACGTTTCCGGCGCGGCGATCGCCTATACCCGCCTCGGGCGATCCGACATCGGCCTGGTCAGCATGAGCGAAGTCGCCGACGTCATCGGCACGATCCGCGACCGGGTCGCCGCCGATCTGATCGTCGATGCCGATACCGGCTACGGCAACGCGCTCAATGTGGCGCGCACCGTGCGCCTGTTCGAACGCGCCGGCGCCAACGCGATCCAGCTCGAAGACCAGTCATTTCCCAAGCGCTGCGGCCACCTCGACGAGAAGCGACTGGTGCCGGCAGCCGAAATGGTCGGCAAGATCAAGGCCGCGCTCGATGCCCGGCAGTCGCGCGACACGCTGGTGATCGCACGCACCGACGCGGTGGAGGTCGAAGGCTTTGACAAGGCCATCGAGCGCGCGCTCGCTTATCGCGATGCCGGCGCCGACATGTTGTTCGTCGAAGCGCCGAAGACGCAAGCCGAGCTCAAGCGCATCGCGCCGGCGCTCGGCGGCGTGCCGCTGATGGCGAACATGGTCGAAGGCGGAAAAACGCCGCTGCTGACCGGCCGCCGAGCTCGAAGCGCTGGGCTTTGCGCTGGTGATCTTTCCCGGCGGCATCGTGCGCGCGCTCGGGCGTATGGCGAGCGAATATTACGCCTCGCTGGCCGCGCACGGCACCTCCGAGCCGTTCCGCTCCCGGATGCTCGACTTCACGGGCCTCAATGACTTGATCGGCACGCCGGAATTGCTCGCCGTCGGAAAACGTTATGACGCGTAGTTTGTGAGGAAAGCGGAATGTCGAAATTGTTCGATCTCGTCATCAAGAATGCCCGCGTCGTCCGTCCCAACAAGACCTCCGTCGATTGCCTCGACATCGGCATCAAAGGCGGCAAGATCAGCCGTCTCGCGCCCGAGCTCGCGGCCGGGGAGGCGGAGCAGGTTTTCGACGGCAAGAACCAGTCTGGCCTTTCCCGGTTGCGTCGATGCGCACATGCATGTCGGGATCTATTCGCCGCTGGCCGAAGACGCCATTTCTGAAAGCAAGGCCGCGGCGATGGGCGGTGTCACCTCGAGCCTGAATTACATCCGCACCGGCCATTACTATTTGAATCGTGGTGGTCCGTATCGCGCGTTCATGCCCGAAGTGTTCAAGCAGTCGGAAGGGCGGTTCTGGGTCGACTACGGCTATCACATCGCGCCGATCGAGGCCGCGCATATCGACGAGATGGAGCATCTCGTGCTCGATCACGGGGTCACGTCGTTCAAGATCTTCATGTTCTATGGCGGCTATGGCCTGCACGGACCATCGTCGCAGCAGAACGAATTTCTGATGACCGGGCCGGACGATCGCTACGACATCGCCCATTTCGAATTCATCATGCGGTCGGCGCAGCGCCTGATGGCCAAATTCCCCGACAAGGCGCCCTATATCAGCGTCAGCCTGCATTGCGAGCTGGCCGACATCCTCAATGCCTATACGAAAATCGTCGAGCGCGAGGGTAAGCTGACAGGCCTTGCCGCCTACAGCGCCGCGCGTCCGCCGCACTCGGAAGGGTTGGCGATCTGGATCGCGTCTTATCTCGCCAACGAAACGAACTGCCTGAACATCAACCTGCTGCATTTGAGTTCGCGCAAGGCGATCGAGGCCGCCTGGACCATGCAGCAGGTATTTCCCGCATGTCGCGTTCCGCCGCGAAGTGACCGTCGGCCATCTGCTGCTCGATACCAGTTGCGAATGCGCCGTTCACGCCAAAGTCAATCCGCCGATCCGGCCGCGCGAGGACGTCGAAGCGTTATGGCAGGCCGTGCTTGATCGCAAGGTCGACTGGATCGTCAGCGATCACGCCTGCTGTTCGGCCGAGCAGAAATGGTCCAAGGACGATCCGGACAATATCTGGCTGGCGAAATCGGGTTTCGGCGGCACGGAGTATCTGCTCTCCGGCGTGCTGAGCGAGGGCAGCCGGCGTGGCATGTCGTACAACCATATGGCCGAGCTTTTGAGCTGGAACCCGGCGCAGCGGTTCGGCCTGCAAAGCAAAGGCGATATCGCCCCCGGCTACGACGCCGACATCGTTCTCGTCGATCCGCAGGCCAAATTCGTGGTGCGCGCCGCGGAATCCGAATCCCATCAAGGCTATACGCCGTTCGAAGGCGTCGAGCTCACCGGACGGGTGAAAAGCACATTTCTGCGGGGCGCGCCGATTTATCTGGACGGTAAGATCGTCGGGCCGCCCCGCGGCGAATATCTGCGCCGACCGCTCGCTTGATCAGCTATCGGCCGGTGGCGACATAGGGGTGCACCATCTTGGCCGGGTCGACGATCCGGTCGAAGTCGGCCTCGGTGACGTAGCCGAGCTTCAGCGCGGCGGTCTTGAGCGTGAGGTCGTGGTGCATTCGCATAGTGGGCGATCTCCGACGCCTTGTCGTAGCCGATCACCGGCACCAGCGCGGTCACCAGCATCAGCGAGCGTTCGACGTCCTCTTTGATCTTTTTGCGGTTCGGCTCGGTGCCCTCGACCAGGAATTTTCGGAAATTCGAGCAGCCGTCGGTCATGAGCGTGATCGAATGCATGACATTGTAGATCATCAGCGGCTTGTAGACGTTCATTTCCAGATAGCCGCCGGCGCCGCCGAAGCCGACGGCGACGTCGTTGCCCATCACCTGAACGGCGATCATCGTCAGCGCTTCGCATTGGGTCGGATTGACCTTGCCGGGCATGATGGACGAGCCCGGCTCATTCTCGGGAATCAACAGCTCGGCAAATCCGGCGCGCGGGCCGCACGACATCAGCCGGATGTCGTTGGCGATCTTGTAGAGCGAAACGGCAAGCGTGCGCAGCGTGCCGGACAGCTGCACCAGCGCGTCATGAGAGCCCTGCACGGTGAATTTGTTCGGCGCGCTGACGAACGGCAGGCCGGTCAGCTTGGCGACGTTCGCGGCGACGGCTTCGGCAAAGCCCGGCGCGGCGTTGATCCCGGTGCCGACCGCGGTGCCGCCGAGCGCCAGGCGATAGAGGCCGGGCAGCGCGCCCTCGATGCGTTCGAGATCGTCGGCGAGCATGCCCGCATAACCCGACCATTCCTGGCCCAGCGTGAGCGGCGTCGCGTCCTGCATATGGGTGCGGCCGATCTTGATGATGTCGTTCCATTCGGTCGGCTTTGGCGGCAATCGCATCGTGGAGCGCCTTGACCGCCGGCATCAGGCGCTGCTTCACCGCGACGGCGGCGGCGATATACATCGCCGAGGGAAAGGTGTCGTTGGAGGATTGCGACATGTTGACGTGATCGTTGGGATGAACCGGCGTCTTGCTGCCGAGCGGTGTGCCGGCACAGCTCGCAGCAGCGATTGGAGATCACCTCGTTGACGTTCATATTGAATTGCGTGCCGCTGCCGGTCGTCCAAACATGCAGCGGAAACATGTCGTCGATACTGGCCCGCCGAGAATCTCGTCGCAGACCTGCGCGATCAGCGCACGGATCTTGTCATCGAGCCGCTTGCCGGAATGATTGGCGTTGGCCGCTGCCTTTTTCAGGATGGCGTAGGCGGTGATCATGTCGCGCGGCGTCAAATCCTGGCCGATGCTGAAATGCTCGAGCGCGCGCTGGGTTTGCGCGCCCCAAAGCTTGTCGGCGGGGACACGGACCTCGCCGAGGGCGTCGGTTTCTATGCGGAAATCGCTCATCACTTGCTCCTCAATGGCGGCGGCGCGCATCGGCGGATCATCAACCGACATGGCAACAGGGCGGCGAAATGTCCAGTTCGCTTAAGGAATTTGGGACGCAGGCAGGTTCGCGATAGACTACGCCGTCAATCCTGGCGGTCTCGGTCTAACCCATCCTTCCTGTGCGAAAACATCATATAATTCCGTGGCTTATCGCGAAGGCGAACGGCGGTGCGCGTTATGAGCAGCCGGCCCGATCGATGATGCCATGACGGAAACGGTCACCGAAATTCTCGACGCCTATCGCCGCGGCGCACTCAAGCCCGAGGACATCGTCGCGCGCAATTTCGCCCGCATCCGCCGCCACGACGATCCCGCCATCTTCATCGCGTTGCGCGACGAAGCCGACGTCGTCGCCGAAGCAAAAGCGCTGGCGCGCGACGGCGACATGGCACTGCCGCTCTACGGCATCCCGGTCGCGGTGAAGGACAATATCGACGTGAAGGGCTTGCCGACCACGGCGGCGTGTCCGGCGTTCGGCTATCGGCCGGGCAAGGACGCCACGTCGGTTGCAAAACTTCGCCAGGCCGGCGCGCTCATTCTCGGCAAGACCAATCTCGATCAGTTCGCCACCGGCCTGGTCGGCGTGCGGACGCCTTACGGCATCGCCCGCAACCTGTTCGACGACAAGCTCATCGCCGGCGGTTCGAGCACCGGCTCGGCGCTTGCGGTCGCCGCGGGCTTCACGCCGCTCGCGCTCGGCACCGATACCGCCGGATCGGGCCGGGTGCCGGCGGCGTTCAGCAACATCGTCGGGCTCAAGCCGAGCCGCGGCATGGTGTCGTGCGCCGGCGTCGTGCCCGCCTGCCGCACGTTGGATTGTGTGTCGGTCTTCGCGCTCACCGTCGACGATGCGATGGCGATGCTGAACGTGATCGCGGGTCCGGACGCCGCCGATCCCTATTCGCATCCGCGGCCGGTCGGCGCGGCCGGGCCGATGCCGGATGGCATAAAACTCGGCGTGCCGCTGCCGGGCCAACGCCTGTTCTTCGGCGATGCACTGTCGGCCAAGGCTTACGACGAAGCGTTGGCGCGGCTGACGAGTCTCGGCGCAAAAATCGCCGAGATCGACATCGAGCCGTTCTACGCGGCGGCGCGACTGCTCTACGACGGGCCGTGGGTGGCGGAACGTTATCTCGTCGCCAAAGCGCTGATCGCGTCGTCACCGGAATCGCTGCATCCGGTGACGCGTCAAATCATTCTCGCCGGCGCGCACCGCACCGCGGCCGAGACCTTCGCGGCCTTCTACCAGCTCGAAGAATTGCGCCGCGTGGCCGAGCACACCTTCCGCACCATCGATGCGCTGGTGCTGCCGACGGCGCCGACCATCTATACGGTCGAACAGGTGCTCGCCGATCCGATCCAGCTCAACAGCCGGCTCGGCACCTACACCAATTTCGTCAACCTGCTCGACCTGTGCGGGCTTGCGGTGCCGTCGTCGATGCGCGCCGACGGCGCGCCGTTCGGCATCACGCTGTTGGCGCCGGCCGGCGCAGACGCGGCGCTGGCGGCGATCGGCCGCGCAATATCACGCCGCGACGAACTTGCCGCTCGGCGCGCTGACGCGCGGCAAATAATCATTTCGGCTCGTCGATGACGCTGACATGGGCAGCCACGACGCGCCAGCCTTCGGGGAAGCGCACCCAGGTCTGCATCTGGCGGCCGACTTTGCCCGGCATGGTCGGGCGGTAATAGAGCGTCGAAGCGACGGCGTGATCGCGGCCGTAGGTGCTGATGACGGTCTTCGCCAGCGTGCGCGCCAGGCCTGCCGGCGAGCGTGCGGCGCGGAATGCCGCGATCTCGGCGTAGCCGTAAAGAATTTCGGCGCCGCCGTAGCGGATGGTGCGCGGATCCTTGCGGAATATCGCGTCCAGCGTGGCGACGTCGTTCGACACCAGGGCCTTTTCGTAACGCTCGAATTCGGCCGTGACTTCGGTGATGACCTCCGGCAGGTCGATCTCCATGAAACTCTCCTCGAATTTATCCCTCAGAGCGCCGGCCGCGGTGCCGCGACGACACCCTGCGCTTCGAGCGCATGCGCGATGCGCAACGCTACGTCCTCGCGCCATGGCGCCGCGATGATCTGCACCGCGATCGGCAACGGCGCAAGCGGCACCGGTACGGCGACGACCGGCAGGCCGATGAACGAGATCGGCTGGGTGTAGAGGCCGAGATTGGCCCGCACCGGCAATTCGACGTCGCCGAGCATGAAGGTCTGCTGGCCGATCAGCGGTGCCGTGCACGGCGTCGCCGGCGCCAGGATGGCATCGACCTCGGCGAACAGTTTTAAAACCTCCTCGCGATACCAGCGACGGAATTTCTGCGCTTTGACCATGAGCGAAGCCGGCGTCATGGCGCCCGCGATCAGCCGGTCGCGCACGGCGGGATCGTAGTCCTTCGCGCGGGTGCGCAGGCGGTCGAGATGCAAACTCGCGCCCTCGCTTGCGGTAATGATGAAAGCCGCCGAGCGGGCGCGTTCGGCTTGCGGGATGTCGATGTCGCGGTTGGCGCCGAGCGCTGAGGCGACGCAATCGACGGCCGCGACCGCCTCCGCGGTCTTGCCCTTGAAGTAGCCACCGGCGACCGCGATACGCAGGTCACCGATGCCTTTGTCCAATTGCGGCGCGACCGGCTCGGCCGCGCGATCGGCGCAGGCGGGATCGTCGGCATCAAAACCCTGCATGGCGTCGTAGGCGAGCGCCAGATCGCGCGTCGTGCGCGCGAACGGCCCCAAATGATCGAGGCTCGCCACGAATGGAAATGTCCGCGCGCGGGTGAGGCGCCCGTAGGTCGGCTTGAGCCCGAAAATGCCGCACAGCGACGACGGCACCCGGATGGAGCCGTTGGTGTCGGAGCCGAGCGCCAGCGGCACCAGGCCGCCGCCGACCGCGGCGCCCGAGCCGCCGGAAGAACCGCCGGTCATGCGATTGAGATCGTGCGGATTGCGCGAAGGCCCGTCGTGGATGTTCTCGCCGGTGAAGTCGTAGGCGTATTCGCCCATGTTGAGCGCGCCGACGAGGACGGCGCCGGCCGCCTCCAGCCGCTCGATCAGCGCCGCGTCGCGCGTCGCCGGCGGCAGATCGCGGTTGATCCTGGAGCCGGCCAGCGTCGGCAGGCCGGCGACGTCGAACAGGTTCTTGACCGCGAACGGCACGCCGGCCAGCGGAGAAAGCTTTTCACCCTTCGCCCGTGCCTCATCGAGCGCCTGCGCGCGGGCAAGCGCGCGCCGCTCGGTGACGGCAGTGAAGGAATTGAGCAGCGGATCGCGCTCGCGGATGCGCGCCAGCGTCGCTTCGACAATATGCGTGGCGCTGACGCGGCCGGCGGCGACGGCAGCGGCGATGGAGGCCGCCGAGTTCCAAGCAAAATCGCCGGCCACGGTCTCAAGCATGGAAGACCGGTGCGGGCTCGGCATCGTTCGGTAGTGCAAATTCGTCGACCAGCGCCGCGTGACGCAGGATCAAACGCAGATTAAACGCGATACTGTCGTGCCAGGCCAGATCGAGTGTCAGACTGAGCGCCTGCGCGCTTGCGGCGACGAATGCGTTGATGGAATTCTCAGGCCGCGTCTTGGCGGCTACACGAACGGGACGCGGGCGCTTGGCGCGTGCGGGTTTCGCCTTGCGGACGGCTTTATGTTTCATGCCTTCGGCACCAACAAAAACTCTTCGGCGAAATGGCAAGCGACCTGCCGGGGGCCGAAGCGGCGCAGTTTTGGCATCGTGGTCTTGCACATAGCGGCGCTCAGCGGGCAACGGCCATAGAAGCGGCAAACATTCGGATCGGGATCGATCGGGCTGCGCGGCTCGCCGGTCAGCCGCAACCGCCCGCTGCCATTCTCATGCAAACGCGGCACGGCGGCAACCAGCGCCTGGGTATAGGGATGCAGCGGACACTCGAAGACTTCCGCGGCCGGACCCGACTCGACGATTTTGCCGAGATACATCACCAGCACCCGATCGCACAAAAGCCGCACCACGGAAAGATCGTGCGACACGAACAGATAGCTCATGCCGAACTCTTTCTTGAGCCGCTGCAAGAGCTGCAGGATGACCACCTGAACCGACACGTCGAGCGCCGCGGTCGGCTCGTCGAGCACCAGAAGCTCGGGCTCGACCGCGATGGCGCGGGCGATGCCGACACGGGCGCGCTGGCCGCCGGACAGCTGATGCGGGTAACGCGACAGGAACGGCAGCGGCAGCCCACATTGCGAGGCCACGGTCTCGACCCGTTCGGTCAGCGCCTTGCCGCGCATCTTGCGCAAACGGCGCAGCGGGTCGGCAATGGCGTCGAAGGCGGTGAAGCGCGGGTTGACGCTTTCTCCGGCATCCTGGAACACCATTTGAATGCGGGCGCGGTCGCGATCGCGGGCGAAGACGCGCGACGGCTTCAAGGATAACTCACGGGTGCCGAGCTTGATGCTGCCGTCGCTGACGTCGACCAGCCGCGTCAGCGCCCGCACCAAGGTCGACTTGCCGCAACCGGACTCGCCGACAAGGCCGACCGTCTCGCCCTTGTTGATGGTGAAGCTGACATCGTCGACGGCGTACACTTTGGGAAGTTTCTCCGGACCACCGGAAAAACGCCGCTTGAACCGCGCCAGTGGCCCCGGTCCGCCACCGACCGGGAACAATTTCGATACATCGGCAACGTCAAGCAGGATGGTCATGCTGCGCTCTCGGTTGGCGCGTCCGCGATGCGCTCGGACATTGGATTCCAGCAGGCGACCATGTGGCCGGACGCCGAAGTCGAACGCGGCAACGGCTGCGCGCAGGCATCGATCTTGCGCGGGCAGCGTTCGGAATAGCGGCAGGGCGGCAGGTCTTTGCGGCGCAGGTCAGGCAGCGAGCCAGGAATGGAGGCAAGTTCATCGAGGCTTGCCGCCGAATCCGGCGTCGCCGCGATCAGCTCCGCCGTATAGGGATGCCGCGGGTGCCCGAACAGTTCTTCGGTCGGCGCGTTCTCGACCACATGGCCGGCATGCATGACGACGATGCGCGCCGAGCGTTGTCCGGCCAGCGCCAGATCGTGGGTGATGAAGATCGTCGCCATGCCCATCTCCCTGGCGAGATCGTTGACCAGATCCATGATCACCGCTTGGGTGGTCACGTCGAGGCCGGTCGTCGGCTCATCGGCGATGAGGAGCGATGGCTTTGCCGCCAGCGCAATCGCGATCATGACGCGCTGGCACATGCCCCCCGACATTTCGAACGGATAGGCCTTGGAGCGGCGCGCCGGATCGGTGATGCCGACGGCGCGCAGCATGTCGATCGCCTGGCCCGGCGCGTCGCGGCGCGGCACATTGCCGTGGCGGATCAGTACGTCCGCGATCTGACGGCCCACGGTGCGGATCGGATTGAGCGCGGTGCGCGGGTTCTGGAATATCATCGCGATCTCGCGGCCGCGCACGTCGGCAAGCTGGCTGGGCTTTGCCGAGAGCAGATCGAGCCCGCCGAGCATGGCGCGCCCGGCGGTGACTTTGCCGGCGGGATCGAGAATGCCCATCACCGCATAAGCGGTGACCGATTTTCCCGATCCGGATTCGCCGACCAGCGCGATGGTCTCGCCCTTGTCGACGGCAAAACTCACATTGTCGAGCGCGCGCACGATGCCGGAGCGGGTGCGGAAATCGACGCTGAGGCCTTCGACGCTCAGTGCGGGCGCGGCTGTCGTCATGTCCTTCTCCTGGGATCGACCAAGTCGCGCAAGCCGTCGCCGAGCAGGTTAAAGCAGAACACCGCGACCATCAGCGCCAAGCCGGGGAAGAATGCGTTCCACCATTCACCCGACACCATGAAGGCTGCGCCCTCGGCGACCATGATGCCCCATTCCGGCGTCGGCGGCCGCACGCCGAGCCCGATGAACGACAGGCCCGCGGCATTGAGGATGGCGTAGCCCATGGTCAGCGACATCTGCACGACCAGGATCGGAAAAACGTTCGGCAGGATCTGGAATGTGAGGATGCGCCAATCGGAATTGCCGCTTAGCCGCGCCGCCTCGACGAAGCCGGCCTCGCGCCGCACATTGGCCTCGGCGCGGGCGATGCGCGCATAAAGCGGAAAATTCACGATCGCGGTGGCGAGCACGATGTTCTGCACCGTGTTGCCAAGCGCCGCGACGATGCCCATGGCGAGCACGAACAGCGGGAACGCCATGATGGTGTCGGCGACGCGGCCGACGATGCGGTCGGTCCAGCCGCCGAAAAATCCGGCGGCGACGCCGGCAAGGCCGCCCATCAGGAACACCAGCGCGACGGAAGCAACCGCAATGAAAAAATCGAGCCGCGTCGCGACGATCACGCGACTGAACACGTCGCGGCCGATCTGGTCGGTGCCGAACCAGTGATGCGCGCTCGGCGGCTTCAGCGCCTGGGCGGTGTCGCTGGTCAACGGATTGTACGGCACGATGCTCGGGCCAAGGACCGCGGCGAGCACGATCAGCACGAACAGCGCAAAGGCAAAGCCGGTGACCGGGTTCTCCGCGAGCACGTAACGCGCGTGGCGGAACAGTGCGGTCAAGGCGGCGTCGCGCCGGGGCGTTGCTGCGATATCGGTCATGCTTCCAGCCTCACGCGTGGGTCGATCAGTCCGTAGAGCACGTCGATCATCAGGTTGAGCGCGACATACATCACCGCCATGGTCAGCACGAAACCCTGCACCGGCGCGAAGTCGGAGGCGAGCAGGGCCTCGACGGCGTAGGAGCCGATGCCGGGCCAGGCGAACACTTTTTCGACCAAAACGTTGGCGCCGAGCAGGAACGAGAACACCATGCCGAGCGTGGTGATGACCGGCAGCATGGCGTTGCGGAACGCGTAAGTGACGATCACGGTGAACGACGACAGGCCACTGGCGCGCGCGGTGCGCACGAAGTCGGACGACAACACTGCGAGCATCGAGGCCCGCGTCATGCGCGCGATCGGCGCCAGCGAGAAAATGGCGAGCGTGAGCGCCGGCAGGATGAGCTGCTTGAGGCTGGCGACAAAGGTTTCAGGCTGGCGCGCGATCAGGCTGTCGATGAGATAAAAGCCGGTAACCTGCGGCGGCGCGTCGAAGAACACATCGAGCCGGCCGAGCGGTGCCGGCGCCCAGCCGAGCTGATAGTAGAAGACATAGACCAGGATCAGGCCGGTGAAGAACACCGGCAGCGACACGCCGAGCGTCGCAACCACGCGGCAGGCGTGATCGATCAGCGAGTTCGGCCGCGTCGCTGCCAAAATGCCGAGCGGCACCGCGATGACGATGGAGACGATGAGGCCGAGCAAGGTCAGTTCCGCCGACGCCGGCAACCGCGTGCGCAATTCGGTCAGCACCGGCTGCCCGGTGGTCAGCGAATTGCCGAGATTGCCGTGGCCGAGATCGACCACATAGCGGCCGAATTGCTCGATCAGCGGCTTGTCGAGGCCGAGTTTGACGCGGACTTCCTGGATGGCCTGGGGCGTCGCCGCGGGGCCGGCGAAATAGGCCGCCGGATCGCCCGGCAGCGCGCGGGTGAGCAGGAACGTCACGATCACGACCCCGATCAGGCTCGGGATCGCCATCGCCGCACGCTTGAGGATCATCGTCAGCATGGTTGCACCGCGAGACGCTGCGTCATCGCGCTCATCCCTTCGCGAACGCGCGGTAATCGAGCCGGCGGTGGAACCAGTACTCGTAGCCGGAGATGTTCTTCTGCATCGCGACGTTGACGTAGGGCTGGTACAGCGGAATGCGCGGCATGTCGGTGAAGGCGAGATCGACAAAACCTTTCACGTCCTTGTCGTAAGTCTCCTTGTCGCCGGTCGCAGCCGCGGCGCGTGCGCCGTCGATGAACGCATCCATCTCCGGCGACTGGTAGTTCATGGTGTTGAAGATCGATTTTCCCGAGTGGTAGCACCAGTAGAAAAAGTACTCGGGATAATCGAGCCAGCCCGAGAATACGTTTTCGAACAGCGGCATCGTCTTCTTGGTGAGCTCGGTGCGCCAGTTCGCGCCCGGCACCTTGTTGATCGTGGTGGTGACGCCGATCTGCGCCAGGCTCTCCTGTACCAGGACAGCGATCGGCTCGTTGACGCCGGCAAAACCGAGGTCGAACGAGATCGGCACGTCGATGTTGCTGACGCCGGCCTCGGCGAGGAGCTTCTTCGCCTTGTCGAGATCGGTGTTGAACTTGTGGGGCTGCGGCCAGGCGACTTCGGTCGGCGCGTCGGCGGGCGCGCCGAACATCGGCTTGGCAAGCCCGTACAGCACCGCATCCATGATCTTCTGATACGGAATGGCGTAGGCAATAGCGTGCCGTACTTTCACGTCGTTGAACGGCGGGTTCTGCACGTTCATGCCGATATATTGGATGCCGTTCGAATACGGCGTCGACACGATGGCGAGCTTGCCATCGGTTTTCAGCTCGGCGAAATCCTTGTTCGGCAGATCGTAGGATACGTCGGCGTCGCCGCGCTCGAGCAGGGCGCGCCGGTTGCCGGCGTCAGGCACCATGCGCCAGATAATGCGCCTGATCTTCGGCAGCGGCCCGCCCTTCCAGTTCTCATTGCGCTCCAGGACGACCTGGGAGCCGGTGGTCCAGTTGGTGACCTTATAGGCGCCGCTGCCGACGGTATTGAGCTTGGTGTATTCGAGGCCCCATGGGTCCTGTTCGGTCGCCTTCGACTTCACCAGTTCGGAATTGAGCACGCAGGGCACGATGACGGCGAGATCGGGAACGGTCAGCCGGTCCTTCTTCATGAAGTCGACGCGGAAGGTGTGATCGTCGACGGCGACGAATTGGTCGGGTTTGGTCAGCGAGCCGGCGCCCATTTGGAACGTCGGAAAGCCGCCGACGGTCACGGCACGGTCGAACGACCATTTGACATCCTTGGCGGTGATCGGCGTGCCGTCCTGGAATGCGGCGTCCTTGCGCAGCTTGAAGGTCACCGACATGTCGCCGATGGCCATGTCCTCGGCAAGCTCGGGCTTGAATTTGGACTTGTCGTAATAGGGCGTGCCGTTCGGCAGCGTCTTCATCTCGTGGCTGATCAGCCGGTCGTAGCAATTCCACGACACTTCGTAGCCGGGCACATTGGTGCCGACGCCGTGGATGTCGAGATTGTTCGGACCGCTTTCCGAGACGATGAGCAGCGTCTCCTGGCGCGCTTGCGCCTTGGCCGGCGACCACACCGCCGGCGCGGAAACGGCGCTGGCGGCGGTGAGCGCGGTCATCGATTTGAGGAATTCGCGGCGCTTCATGAAGCTCTCCCAAGGGTGTGCTGCCCTTGGTTCCGCAAGCCGCGTGCCATCGTCCGCCGCGCCATTGCCGCAGGTTTAAGCCCTTGAATCCGGCGCACTTGTGCGGGCGTTGCGGCGGCGATTGACCGACCTATGAGCGGCCAAGGCAGAAGCCGCACATTTA
This sequence comes from uncultured Alphaproteobacteria bacterium, assembly GCA_963821175.1. GTDB lineage: Bacteria > Pseudomonadota > Alphaproteobacteria > Rhizobiales > Xanthobacteraceae > BOG-931. Next base: position 113,902 of record CAWGCU010000010.1, on the reverse strand, counting down.
TTAGGCAGTTGCCGCGGCTTTGCCGCCGCGTTGCCGGCTGAACTTTCGCTGGCCCCGATCTTGCAGATTTCCCTGTCAGTGCGAGGCAGGAGTGTGGGGCATGCCACGCGTGAACTTCGACGCTGAACCGGCGCCGTTGTCCGTCGAGCTCGAGCGGGCGGCGCTGGTCATTATCGACATGCAGCGCGACTTCCTCGAGCCCGGCGGTTTTGGCGCCGCGCTCGGCAATGACGTGACGCGGCTGCAGGCCGCCGTCGCGCCGTGCCGGGACGTGCTTGCGGCCGCGCGCCTCATCGACATGCTGGTCATTCATACCCGCGAAGGGCATCGGCCGGATCTGTCCGACGCGCCGCCGCACAAGGTCGAGCGCGGCGATCCTAAAAACCGCATCGGCGCCCGTGGCCCGATGGGCCGCATCCTCATTCGCGGCGAGCCCGGCCACGACATCATTGCCGAGCTCTATTCCGCTGCAAGACGAGCCGGTGATCGACAAGCCGGGCAAGGGCGCGTTCTACCAGACCGACCTCGAACTGATGTTGCGCAATCGCGGCATCGATACTTTGTTCGTCGCCGGGGTCACCACCGAGGTCTGCGTCAACACCACCGTGCGCGAGGCCAATGATCGCGGCTTCCGCTGCATCGTGCTGGCCGACTGCTGCGCCTCCTATTTCCCCGAATTCCATGAAGTCGGTCTTGCCATGATCAAGGCGCAGGGCGGCATTTTCGGCTCGGTGGCCGGATCGCAGCCTTTGCTCGCCGCGATCGCGGCACTGCCGAACAAACAACAACGCAAATCAGTGTAAGGATCAACAGGAGCGCAGCATGACGACCACGCAACCGGCACTGCATCGCCCGGCGGTATGGACAGCCGGCGACTGGAATGCGTTCTTCGGCTTCGGCACCAACATCCTGGTCAACATGCTGGTGCTCACCGGGCTATTGCGCTTCGTGTTGAAGATGCCGGATTCGCTGGTGTTCGGCCGCATCCTGCCGGCGCTCGGCATGATGATGTGCCTGTCGACGCTGTATTACGCCTGGCTCGCTTATCGGCTGGCGAAAACAACCGGACGCAGCGACGTCTGCGCGTTGCCGTCGGGCGTGAGCGTGCCGCACATGTTCATCGTCACCTTCGTGATCATGCTGCCGATCTCGGTGCAGACTCACGATCCGATCAAGGGCTGGGAGGCGGGACTGGTCTGGGTTTTCTTCCAGAGCTTTATCCTGATGATCGGCGGCTTCATCGCGCCCTTCATCCGCAAGATCACGCCGCGCGCGGCGTTGCTCGGCACGCTGGCCGGCGTTTCGATCACCTTCATCTCCATGCGCCCGGCGCTGGAAATCTACATGACGCCGGTGATCGGGCTGACCTGCCTCGCTATCATCACGGTGAACTGGCTCGGCGGCTTTCGCTATCCGAAGGGGATTCCCGCGGGCTTGGTGGCGATCGCGGTCGGCATGATCATCGCCTGGGGCTCGAACGTCGTCGGCCTGCATTACGGCGGCTTAAGCGTGCAAGGCGTCACCGACGCGTTCAGCAATTTCGGTTTTAACTTGCCGGTTCCTGCGCTCGATCACGTGTTCTCCGGCTTCCACTATCTCGGCATCATCCTCGTCACCGCGGTGCCGTTCGGCATCTACGACCTGGTCGAGGCCATGGACAATGTCGAGAGCGCGGAAGTCGGCCGGCGATCCGTATCCGACCACGCGCGTTCTCACCGCCGACGGTGTCGTCAGCCTGATCGGCTGCCTGATGGGCAATCCTTTCATCAACGCGGTCTATATCGGCCATCCGGGCTGGAAGGGCATGGGCGGCCGCATCGGCTATTCGGCGGCGACCGGGCTGATGGTGATCGTGCTGTCGTGGTTCGGCGTTATTTCTTTGTTGCTCGCGCTGGTGCCAGTGGTCGCGATCTCGCCGATCCTGCTCTACATCGGCATGCTGATCGGTGCGCAGGCGTTCCAGACCACGCCGCCGGCGCACGCGCCGGCGATCGTGCTGGCGCTGACGCCGCATCTGGCGGCCTGGTGCAAGACATTGATGGACGGCGCGCTCGGCGTTGCCGGCACGAGCGCCGCGACGCTCGGCTTCGACAAGCTCGGTGCCGTCGGCGTTCTTTACCCCGGCCTGCAAACGCTCGGCGGCGGCGCCATCCTCACAGGCCTCGTGCTTGCGGCCATCGGCGCCTTTGTCATCGACAAGAAATTCGTCAATGCCGCAGCGTTCGCGCTCGCCGGAGCGGTGCTGACATTCTTCGGCTTCATGCACGGCGAGGCGGTCGGCATCGCGGTCACACCGACGGTCGCAGTCGCCTATGGCATCGTGGCGGTATTCCTATACGCACTCAGCCGCTATCCGGCGCTGGCGCCGGCACTGACCGGAACGGGTGGAGTGCCGGCTGCAACGCCGGCTGAGTAAGCGAAATCGCGCCGGCGAGCCAGTCCACGGGCGCCCCGTATTGCGCCGCGGCAAAAACCTGGCTTTGTCCGGCTGAACCTGACGGGAAGACGTTAAAAGCCCTATTTTACCGCAATTTGCTTGTGGTTTCCTGGGACAACCTTAAGTAACTATCGTTGCAATAACCTGGCGCTATCCACCGGGACGCCTTGAGTGTCTGGTAGGCCCTTGTTTGGGCATGTATAAGACGGCCAAGTGACAACAATCTAGGATTGGATCGATTCGATGAAGAGCAGAGGCCCGCAAAGCTTAGACAAGGTCGTTGGCCGCAATGTGCGCGTGCACCGGCTGGCCAAGGGCATGTCCCAGACCGACTTGGCAAACGAGCTCGGCATTACGTTCCAGCAAATACAGAAATACGAGAAAGGCACGAACCGCGTCGGCAGCGGCCGCCTTTTCGAAATCAGCGTGATCCTCGGCGTTTCGATTCTCACGCTGTTCGAGGGCGGCAAGGCGACACTGGCGAAGGGCGACGACACCTCGCCGTTCAGTTTACTTGCCGATCCGCTGTCGCTGCGCCTGGTTCAGGCGTTTTCAGAGATTTCGGAACGGCGCACGCGGCACTCGCTGGTCGATCTCGTCGAATCGATGAAGTCGCGAAAAAATTAATTCGCGGCGCAGCGCCGGCGGCACGCCGACGCGCTTTTTTGCTTTTCAATGCGGGGTCGTCGATTGCAGCGGCTGGACCGATGTGTCCAGGCTGGTCTCTTCGGTGATCGTCGCGATCGTCATTTGCAGCAAATGCGATCCGGCCTGGCTGAGCGCGCGGACGTCCTCGAGCGCATATGACAAGTATGCGACCACCAGATCGCGCTGGTGCGGGCTCAAGGCTTTGCTTTCTTTTTCGCTGTGTAACATCCTGATACTCCCACGTGTACTGTACGTCCCCAACATCAGGCCCGAATAGCTAAACGATTTATCTCTGCACCGGCATAAACCGATGCACGTTCGCTTTTATTCCCGCGTCGACCGTTCGGCGTCGTGATCCTCTTGCAGGTGATCCAGTCGGCGGCCCTCTGCATCAATTCCAACGCCGATCGCTTCGAGCTCATGCGCGGTCGGCAAGTGCGGGCAGTCACGTGCGAGTCGACTACACCGTTGCGCCTGCTCGCGCAGGTAAGGCGCATCGGCCCAGATCCAGGTATAAGGTTCAGCGGAACTCGAGATCATCGGCTCGCCCGCCGTCATTTCGGCTTTGAGTCCCGCAAGTCTTGGTTTGACAAGTCTTGGTGCCGGAAGTCTTGATTTGAGTCCGACAAGTCTTGCGGTTGGGCGCGCGGCCTGGCGCGAATTTGGAACGAACTTGCCTGTTTTTCGGAGAGTTTTCCCCACGGCCGATCGTATTCCATGCCACGTCCCGCCTATTCGGCAGTTTTATCACGGGCATGGGGGCATCTTGAATCGTACAAAAGTACCGGCGTCGCCGGCGGCCGCTAAGTACTAAAGTACTGGGTCGCCCGCGCCGCGGCCGCTCCCATTATTCGGAGACCGGCTCCAGGCGCGCCGTATGAGCCGCCTGCTTGCGCACCGCGACGGCATATTGCCCATGCTTACGTTCGGGCGTGGTGTTCGGCACGACCACGGTGCGATGAAACGCCTCCCAGTTCTCGGCGGAAAGCTCATCCAGGTTTTTCACAGAGAAATTCTGTAGGAATTTGTCGGCGTAAAATTCCTTTCGGACCGGCTGGACCTGCAGGAAGGGGACGTCGGCGCGGAACTCGATGGGGACGTCGGTCTTGAGCAGGCGGACGTTGTCGAACAGCGGGCCGAACCAGGTGTCGGTTTCGATGATGCCTTCCAGCATCTGGTAGGACGGGCTCTTCGACAGGTTCGCCACCCCGCGAACCAGCAGGCTCCAGCCCGGCGCAGTCTTGGCGACGCAGCCGGTCCAGATTTGCAGCTGGCCCGGCTGGATCGACGGCGACAGGAACGGCGGCGAGAAGCCGCGCACGTCTTCCGGTGCGTGCTGATCGAAGTGCTCGCGAAACCCCGGATATTGCACCGCATCCCGCGTCAGCGGCAGCCATTCGTCGACGCCCGGATAGGTCCACAGCATGTCGTGGCCGTCCCAGACCACCTTGAAATTCATCGGCAAAAACACATACCAGCCGAACGCCGAAGCGCTGGTGATCGCCTCGCAATAACGCAACGCCCGCGCCGGAATAACGCCGCCGACCGACTTATCGGCCCGCCGCGGCGGCAAGCCGTCGGGGACGAGTTGGAAGAACTGGGCGAGTGGGGTGTCGGGTGGGGTAGGAGCGTGCATGGTGTCAAACTCCTCCGGTGCGAGTTTCTTTGGACGATGCGACACGATGGAACTTAGTTTGTCCGCGGGAGCGCCTTGCGTCCCGCGGCAAACGACCGACCAAACCTTTATCGATGGAATACCGGTGCGCCCTCTCCCAACCTGACCTTGCCCTGGTCTTGAGTGGCTGTGTTCCGCACAACTTTGTCGCCTGAGCGAATCGGACGGAATATCGGGGCACCTTCTCCCAGCCGAACGTTGCCCTGGTCCTGGCTCGCTGTATCGCGCACAACTTTGTCGCCTGAGCGAATCGGACGGAATATCGGTGCACCTTCTCCCAGCCGAACGTTGCCCTGGTCCTGGCTCGCTGTATCGCGCACAACTTTGTCGCCTGAGCGAATCGGACGGAATATCGGGGCACCTTCTCCCAGCCGAACGTTGCCCTGGTCCTGGCTCGCTGTATCGCGCACAACTTTGTCGCCTGAGCGAATCGGACGGAATATCGGTGCACCTTCTCCCAGCCGGACCTTACCCTCGTTCATGGTCGCGCTGTCACGGACGACCCTGTCCCCCAACTTAATCGTAGTCATCTATATCTCCTTTGCTGGCAGTCGCTTCTTGACTGCATTTATCGAGCGTAAGACGCTCTCCACCGCTCGCAATCAAACACATGGCTTTTCCACTGCGCTGAAGTCTCAGGACCCGCGCATCTGGTTGTGGGACGAAAGTAGGTGCTGTCCGCGACTTCCGGCCACTTTCTTTTCAACGCAAAGTAGAACAAGGATGTTGCGTTTATCGCCGGACTGCCAACATGAAAACGCCACGCGCCAGCAAGCTTGTTGTTGTTATCGACGATGACCCACTCGTCCTTGAGGCAACCGGCGGCCTGTTGCGCTCATGGGGTTGCAGGGTGGTCACCGCAGAATCCTACGGCGAAGCGATGATGAAGCTTTCCGAAATCGGACAGCGACCCGATTTGATCGTATGCGACTATCGACTTCCGCAGGGGCCCACCGGGGTTGACGCCATCGAAATGCTGCGTGGCGCCTTTGAGATTCCTGCGCTTCTCATTAGCGGGGATGCGAATTCCCCTCAGAGCAATGCGGAGCAAGGCGGCTATCATCTTCTGCACAAGCCAGTGAATGCGGCGGCTTTCCGCGCAGCCTTGATCGAGGCCTCCGTGTTACAACGATAAGGCTTAAGGGGCCACATCGATGCAGGTGGACAATAAGAAGACGGCCTTTAGTGAAGCTGCTTTGCTCGTGCTGCTCGGTTTTCTTTGGGGGATTCCCTACGCGCTGAACAAAGTCTCCTTGGCGACAATACCCCCGATGACGGGGGTTGCGGCGCGCGTGTCACTGGCCGCAATCGCGCTTTGGATCATTGTTTTCATGCTGAAGTGCAAGATGCCGTCGCGCAGGGATTTCGTTCCGCGCGTGTTTATTCAAGGTTTTATTGGGTGCTTGATCCCCTATACATTTATAGCTTTTGCTCAACAATCGGTGGACAGCGCGCTTGCAGCGATTCTGAATTCGACAACGCCACTCTTCGTTTGCCTCATCAGTCTGGCATCGACGCGGCACGAACCATTGACTTTCGGCCGGTTGTTTGGCGTTTCAATCGGTTTGACTGGTGTCATCATGATCGCCGGCGCAAGCGCGCTGCTCGGCCTTGGCCAATCCGCCTTTGGTCAAGCGGCGGTTATTTTGGCCAGTGTGGCATCCGCTGCCAGCGTCATTCACGGCCGTCGCCTTACTGATGTCGCGCCGGAGGTTACGGCGGCTGGAACGCTGACATCCACTGCGGTCATACTTGTCCCTCTGTGTTTTGTCTTTGAAACGCCCTTCCAGTCCACTCCCTCCGCGGCGTCTGTTGCCGCCTTGCTGGTCAATGCGTTTGTAGCGACCGCATTCGGGTTTGTAGCCTACTTTCGCCTGATCCGAACGATCGGCAGCATGGGTACTGCAAGCGTTGGATACCTCAGGCTTGCTTTCGGCGTACTCATCGGCTGCACGTTGATGGGCGAGTCGCTCACATGGACGACAGCAACGGGCTTGTTGGCGATTCTTCTCGGCGTCGTCGCGATCAATTGGAGATCAGACCGACCCTCAAGAGTTCTTCTGGCTATTCAAGGACTGCGTCCGCGCCGGCTAGCAGGATGCGTGGTACGACTAAGCCCAAACTGTGGGCGGTCTTAATATTAATCGCCATTTCAAACTTTGTCGGTTCCTGAACCGGAAGATCAGCTGGTTTAGCACCCCGAAGGATGCGACTAACGTAGTCCGTTGCACGCTCGAAGCTTTTCACGGCGTCCATTCCATAAGAAAGTAGGCCGCCAGCCTCGGCAAAATACCTGTAGGGATAAATGGCGGGAATGCTGTACTTTGCAGCAAGCGCAATAATGAGATCTCGTTGAAGCGATAGAAAGTTATCCGGCACGGTTATGAGAGCGCCGCCAGGCCGAGCACCTAGGCTTTCCATCGCGCTTGTTATGTCAGCCGCATTGTGGACTTCCGCGACGATTGGTTCGACTTTAAACTCTGCTGCCGAATCGGTGAAGGATGGTAGGAAGAATGCGCGGGCATAGGGCACGGATTCTGGATTGTACATAATGGCGACTCGGGAGAGTTGAGGCATTAGCTCTCTCAGCATCGTCATATATTTGCCTGTGATTGTCGCCTGCAGAACCGTAAATCCAGTGATGTTGCCTCCTGGGTGCGCAAGGCTTGCAATGAAGCCACTGCCAATCGGATCGGACACAGCGACAAAGACGATTGGAATGGTTCGGGTTGCCTTCTTGAGTGCCGCGACGACTGGAGTGCTTTGAGCGAGAATACAATCGCACTTCAGGCGAATTAATTCGGCGGCCAGTGTCTGCATCAACCCCCGATCTCCATCGGCAAAACGATATTCGAGGCGAAGATTTCTGCCGACAAGCCAACCTTCCCGCTTGAGGCCCTCTTCGAATGCCCTAGCTCGCGCCTCTGCTTCCTCATCTCTTGCGAGACCCATTAGCACCCCGACAGTGCTGATTCCGGCCTCGGCATTCGCGTCGGCAGAATATGGCAGCGACAGAATTGTCCCGCCAAGTAGTCTAACGAACGTCCGGCGCTCTAACACGGAAGTACCCCACCTATTTCGCAGTTGACCCGCAGCTTACGATATTCGGTTAAACTGCGCATCTGTCGCAGGTTGCCACTGCCACATCGTACTGGAGACCTTCAGGCGACTACATAATGTAGGGCCAAGGTGATAGGATGGGAAATTAAGGCTCTCGGTGTTGCGTTATGAGCCTTGCGGGGTCGAAATGAATAGTCCTGCGAGAGGGCCCGTTCGGGGGCGGTTATTTCGAAAATACGCGATGATGTTTGTCGCCGTGGTCTGTTCGGCATTGGTGACCATGGAGGCGTTCGACATCTGGTTTTCTTATCGTGAGCAAAAGAGCTTGCTCATTCGGGTCCAGCGGGAGCAGGCAAAAGCAGCTGCAGCAAGCATCGGCCAATTTGTAAAGGAAATCCAAGGTCAGATGGCCTGGGCCACGTTTCTGTCTTGGGATCACAGTACATTCGAAGATTGGCGTTTAGACGCGGTGCGCCTATTGCGACAAGTGCCGGCAGTCACCGAGGTCGCCCAACTGAGTGGTTCGGGGCAGGAGTTATTCCGTATTTCGAGACAAGCGATGGACGTTGTCGCAAGCCACGCCGACTACTCGCACGATGCGTTCTTCATTCAAGCAATGGCAAACAAGGTTTATTACGGTCCAGTGTATTTTGTTAACGGGTCCGAGCCCTACATGACTCTGGCGATGGCAGGTCTGCAGCCCGGCAATGGCGTGATTGTCGCGCAAGTGAATCTCAAGTTTATTTGGGATGTCGTATCACAAATCAAAGTTGGTGAGGGTGGATACGCATACGTTGTTGACGATCAGGGGCGCCTCATTGCCCACCCCGATCTTAGCCTCGTGCTGCGCAAGACCGATATGTCGCAACTGCCGCAGGTGCAGGTCGCAAGAATAGCGAGAACAAACAGTACCAGTGATCGTGCATTTGCACCGGTCGAAACAAATTACGGACCCGTTTTAAGTGCGAACGCCGCGGTCGACGCACTTAATTGGCTGGTCTTTGTCGAATTACCGACCCACGACGCGCTCGCGCCCATCTATACTTCTATCTTTCGATCAGCGGCATTGATGCTGGTGGCGCTGCTACTCGCGTTGCTCGCAGGCCTTTTCCTTGCCCGGAGAATGGTCGTGCCAATTCGGATGTTGCGCGATGGCGCCACGCGAGTTGGTCACGGTGACCTGACTCACCGTATTTCCATTGACACCGGCGACGAACTCGAAGCGCTCGGTGAACAGTTCAACGCCATGGCCGCACGGCTTCACGAAGTCCTACTCGGGCCTAGAAAGCAAAGTCGAAGAGCGCACCCGCCAACTCGAAGCCGCCAATCAAGCCAAGTCGCGCTTTGTCGCAGCGGCCAGCCATGATTTGCGTCAGCCTTTGCATGCTTTGGGCCTCTTTGTCGCGCAGCTGCACGGCAAGCTGCGTGCCGCTGAGCGTAGCCAGCTCATCGGCCGCATCGATGACGCGCTCTCCGCGATGAACGAGCTGTTCAGCGCGCTACTCGACATTTCCAAGCTCGATGCCGGCGCGACCACCATCAACATCACGGTGTTCCCGGTCGCGCAGCTGCTGGCGCACGCCGAGACCACCTTTGCCGGGACGGCGCGCGAGAAAAAGCTTTCGTTCCGGGCGTTGCCCAGTGACGCATGGGTACGCAGCGACTTCATCTTGTTGCAGCAGATCGTTTTCAATCTGGTTCAGAATGCGCTGCGCTATACGCGTAGCGGCGGCGTGGTGGTCGGCTGCCGCAAACGCGGCGACCAGCTGCGCATCGAGGTGTGGGACTCTGGCATCGGTATTGCCGCGGATCAGCACGACAAAATATTCGGCGAGTTCTATCGCCTGGGCGAGCCGGATCGCGACCGGCGCGCGGGTCTCGGTCTCGGCCTTGCCATCGTCGACCGGCTCTGCCGTCTTCTCGATCACCCGATCGAGGTGAAGTCGACCGTGGGCAAGGGCTCCGTCTTTGCCGTCACCGTTCCGCTCGCTCCGGCCAACAAGCGGGCCATCGAGGCGTCTATCGTTCCGCGCGCCCAACCCAGCCTGTCCCACGACAAGCTCGTCCTGGTGATCGACGACGATCCGCTGGTGCTCGAGGGCATGAGTGGGATTTTCCGCAAGTGGGGTTGCCGGGTCATCACCGCGGATAGCGACAGCAAGGCGCTCAAGGCGGCGACCGAGCAGGACGATGTGCTGGACCTGATCATTTCGGATTACCACTTGGCCAATGGCCGGACCGGCATCGCGACCATCGAATGGCTGCGCGGCGAATTGTCGGCGCCAATTCCCGCTTTTCTCATCAGCGGCGATACCGATCCGGCAACGCTGCATGAAGCGAAAGTCAAAGGCTTCCACCTGCTGCACAAGCCAGTCGATCCGATGGCGCTGCGCGCCATGTTCCATCAAGCGGTCAAGCCGGTGCCGCGGACGGTGGTGCGCAAGCTGCCCGATACGGAAGAGTCGAGACCCGATGCGACCTCGCCTTGAACGAGGGCGTCATTCTTTTGGTGTCGTCGGCGTCGTCGGTAGCTTCCAGCCCAGGTCTTTGACGGTGATCACGGCTTCCGTGCGGTTGGACACTTTCAGCGCCCGCAAGATCGCGGTGACGTGATTTTTGACCGTCGGCTCGGCGAGATTGAGCGTCCGGCAAATGACCTTGTTGCTGTTGCCTTGCATCATCAGCGCAAGAACGTGCTGCTGGCGGTCCGACAGCTTGAGATCAGCGAGCGAGACGATGGGCCGGTTTTCACTCGGGCGGCTTTCATATGACTGGCTCGGCGCGGCCTCGGCAAATCCTTCCGGCGCCAGAATCTCCGGAGGAATGTAGACGCTTCCGGCGAAAACCAGTTGCAGCGCGCTCAGCATGACTTCGCGCCGCGCCGACTTCGGAATGAAGCCGGCCGCGCCGAGATCGAGCACCTTTTGGACATTGGCGCGGTCCTGCAGCGCCGACAACACCACGACCGAGATGGCAGGATAGCGATCGCGTAGTTCGGTGAGCACCGAAAGCCCGTCGCGGTCCGGCAAGGTCAGGTCGAGCAATATTAGGTTGATATCGGGGTTGCCGGCAATGATGGCAAACGCCTGCTGGCTGTCTGCCGCTTCCAGCACCACGACGCCGCGTTGCAGTTTCTTCAGCACGCCCTGCATCGCATCACGAATCAAGGCGTGATCGTCGACGACCAGAATCTTCATCCCCAACAGCCCCAACCTAGCCGGCGCAAATGCCGTTCGACGCAGGCCCGAGCGCTGCGTTGACAGCCCTCGCGCCGCAGCCGATGTCCCTCAGTCCCGCCCGGGTGGAATTTAATCCCTGACCCAACCCATAAGACAAGGATTATCGTTCGCAATCGCGGGTTGAAATGGGTCCTTTCGGCTTCTGCAACCGATTTTCAGTCCGCGGCGGCGCCACGACAAACGGTGGCGTCCGGCGAAAAAGCCGCTGTTATCAGATACAAACAAGCCGCGGATGGGAAATCGAGGCGCCCTGGGCCACGGTTCTTGTGACGATTGCCGTCAAGCCGCGCTTGCGCGGCGACTATTTGTCCTGGGTCTGCGCCAGGTAGCTGACGAGCTCGACGATGGAGCGGCGGAGTTTTGCCGAGCGGATCTTCACGAAACTGGCGACCAGCGTCAGCCCGTCGGGGCTAGCCAAAAATTCCGAGACGTGGGCGAGCGACGGCGCGTCGGGGGCGTCGGCTTTCGCGCCCAGAACGCCGGGCACGCCCTCAAAGAAGAACTCGACGGGCACGTGGAGAATGTGCGCGATCTGCTGCAACCGGCTGGCGCCGACCCGGTTGACGCCCTTCTCGTATTTCTGGATCTGCTGGAAGGTAAGGTCGAGGCCGTCGGCCAAGTCGGTCTGCGACATGCCGAGCATCAGGCGGCGCATCCGTATACGCGCGCCGACATATTTGTCAGTCGGATTGGGAGTTTTGATCGCCATCATTCGGCAATTCCGCTTGCGGGAGCGTCACGCATTTTAACGGGCCGTCAAACGCCGCCGCGCCGGAGCGCGTGGCGCAACTCGCAAGCATACCGCCGGGGCGTGCGATCAACCGGCACAATCGGCGGCTGAATTCTGAGATTTAGACACGCGTCCATATATGCTGGTGCGGCTTTCGTTGGATTTTGTGACCCAGCAACAACAACACAAAGGTCGGGAAGAGATTCGATCAGCATTCACATTGCCGGTCGGGCGGTCAAGCGCGACGATGATCTCATGACCATCCTCTCTTGATCAAACACATGCGCAGCCATGCGCTGCGGCGCTGACCGCCTGCACCTGCACATCCTTGTTCGCTATAGCTTGACGCCGGTTATTATGCGTCAAATGTGCGACGCATAGGGAGGACTTATGAAACTTGGCATTGTCGGCCTCGGCCGCATGGGCGCGGCAATATCCCGCCGGCTGCGCCAGCAGGGATTTGACGTGATGGGCTGGGACCAGAACGCCAAAACCAACGACGCGCTGGCCGCGGACGGATTGCTTGTCGGCGCCAATGCCCGCGGCGTTGCCGCGGCCGCCGAGGTCGTCATTTCCAGCATCACCGAAGACCACGGCGTGCGGAAGATTTTCACCGGCCCGGCCGGGTTCTTTGAAGGCGACGTCAAGGGCAAGCTGTTTATCGAGATGAGCACGCTGCAGCCGATGACCGGCCGCGAGCTTGCGCCACTGGTCGAAGCGCGTGGCGCGCGGCTGATCGAGGCGCCGGTGCTCGGCACCATTCCGCAGGTGCAGGCCGGCACGCTGTTCGCGATGGTTGGTGGCAAGCCGGAGGATCTCGAGCGGGCGCGGCCGGTGCTGGAAAAACTGACCCGGCGTATCGTCCACATGGGCCCAAACGGCAGCGGCTACGCCATGAAGCTCGCCGCCAATCTCGGCCTCGGCGCCTATATCCAGGCGATAGCGGAATCGCTCGCGCTCGGCCTGCAACAAGGCCTCGCGCTGGAGCAAATGGTCGACGTGTTGCAGGAGAGCGCCACGGCGTGCGGCTGGCTCAAGAGCAAGGCCGAAGTGCTGAAGGGCAACAGTGGCGACATGACGCTCGACATTCGCACGCTGCGCAAAGACATCATGTCGGCGGTCGCGACCGGCGCGCTCACCGGGGTGCCGATGCCGTTGGCGGCCGGCACGCTGGCATCGCTGTCGGCGGCGGTCGATGGCGATTACGGCGACGGCGATCTCGCCGAATTGCCAAAGTTCTTTCGCGACGCCATGCTGCAAAAATTCGATCGCTAAAAACGACGGGAGGAATTCGTGCGTCCTACACTCAGAGAGCTCGCAGTTTTAAGCCTTGGCGTATTGGGTTCCCTGACGTTGCTCGCGCCGCATAGCGCGCTGGCCGATCCGTTTCCGCCCGGCGCGCAGGCCCAGAACGTCAAGCAGATCGGCTTCTCGGCGCTCGGCGGGCGCTACGGCGCCTTCAAGATCGCCATCAAGCACACCGCCAACGACAAGTGGTATCTCTACACGGGCCATTCCTTCAATCAGGGCTGGAGCATCGTCGACGTCACCGATCCGGCCAATCCGCGCTATGTGAAATTCATTCCCTACGAGACCGACGACAAAAGCATCATCACGTCGCAAGTCACCTTGCACGACAACCTGATGCTCACCTCGCTCAACAGCTTTACGCCGCAGAAAAGCCCGTTGCCGGCGGTGTTGCTGTGGGACATTTCCGACCCGGAAAATCCCAAGCAGGTCGGCTCGTGGATGGGCGGCGTCACCGGCGCCCACCGCAATTCCTATCCGGGCGGCAAATACGCCTATCTCTCGACCAGCTATCCGGGCTTCACCGGCAACATCATGGTGATCCTCGACGTCAGCGACCCGGCGCACCCCAAGGACATCGGCAAATGGTGGCAGCCCGGCCAGAAGGACGGCGAGCCCGCATTGCCGTATCCGGAAGGCTTTCATGGGCCGGTCAATGTCAGCCCGGACGGCAAATGGGCGTCGCTGCCCTACACGCCCGACGTGGTCAATCTCGACCTGACCGATCCGACCAATCCAAAACTCATCGGCAAGCTGCATATCACGGAACCGTTCGCCAAGGTCGGCATCCAGTCGGTCCATACCGTGCTGCCGTTGTGGGATCGCAACCTGCTCTATGTCAGCTCCGAAGCGCAGAAGGAAAAATGCCAGGATGACGGCTTCAACTTCGCCGGCCTGATCGACAATGCCAACCCGGCGCATCCGCGGCTGATTTCGATCTTTCCGACGCCGGTGCCGCCGGCCGACGCGCCGTACAAGGATTTCTGCGACAAGGGCGGCCGCTTCGGCCCGCACAATACCAGCCAGGAAATCCACAATCCGGCGATCGAGCAGCCGGGCAAGCTGATCGACGTCGCCTGGTTCAATGCCGGGTTGCGCATCTTCGACATCGGCGACCCGCGCTTGCCGAAGGAGGTCGGTTATTTCATGCCGCCGGAGCGGGCCAACATGCCGGCGCAAGCCGGCGCGCACGCTTCCGATATCAACTGGAGCGAGGAGCTCGCCGTCGATGCCCGCGGCAACATCTTCATGAACGACGACAAATGGGGACTGTTCGTGCTGCGCTATACCGGCGAAGCGCCGAAATAGCGCCGTTTCAACGTCACTCCGCCGCCTGCGCCATCACGTGCTGGCGGAATTTCGGCATCACCTCTTGCGCCAATAACCGCATTGAGTCGCGCTCCCAGGCGCGGTTGGGGCCGCTCCAGTCGAGACCCGTCATCAGCAAGGTGCCGAATGGGCCGACAAAGTCGCGGAAGGCGACGAGCTTGTCGAGAAACGTTCTCGGCGAGCCGTGGATCATGCAGCCTTCGGTGATGGCTTCAACGGTGGCTTCGTCGTCCGACATGTTCGGGTCGGGTTTTAGCACCGACAAGATGCCGACCCGCGACAGCACCTCGCGCATGTAGGTGTAGAAATAATGGTTGGAGCCGTGCTCGTTGTGAATGCGGTCGCGGGCTTCGGCGTCGCTCGGCGCCACCATGATGCTGCGCGCCACGCGCCAGTTTTCGCCTCGTGGGGCTACTCCCGTTTCCAAACACGCTTTGGAATAGGTCTGCCAATGGGACGCGATCGCGCTCGACGGCACGTTGTTGCCGGAGATGATGCCCCAGCCTTGTTTCGCGGCAATGCGCGCGGTCGGCGAATCGCGGCTCGACAGCGAGGTTGAGATCGGCGGGCCCGGTTTCTGGAACGGTTTTGGCATATAGCCGATGCCGAGTTTCGGGATGATCGCCTCTTTGAGGCTTACACTGCGGAACTCGCCCGGAAAATCGTAAGGCGGATCCTGCGCCCATATCTGCTGGATCATTTTGATGGATTCGACGAACTTGCGCGTGCGCACGCCGCGGTCGGCATTGCCGAACAGCTCGAAGTCGGACAACAGCCCGCCCGGACCGACGCCCAGCATGAAGCGGCCGCGGGTCATGTGATCGAATTGCGCGACTTCGGCCGCCACCTTCACCGGATCGTGGTTCGGCAAACAAATCACCGCGGTGCCGAAGCTCAAGTTCTTGGTGCGCGACGCAATCCCGGCCATGAACATCAGCGGCGAGGGGATCGGCTCGGTGGTCGCGGAAAAATGCTCGCCGACCCACAATTCGTCGAAGCCGAGCTCATCGGCGTAGAGCGACTTTTCCTCGTCTTCGGCCAGCGTATCGGTGAACGTGCGCGTCGGCGGATGCACCGGCATCATGAATATCCCAAGACGCATCGCGCTTTCCTTCCGGGTTGCAACCGCCGAGGTCGATACGATAACGCCGCCGTTTCCGGGCGCAAGGCTTGATCCGCGCCGATTGCTGGCGCAGTCTTTTGCACAACAGGAGGAAATGCCATGAGCGTCGCCGAACTACGTCCGGCCGCCGCGCCGGGCGCCATTCCGACCGCCGAGGAGTTGATCGCACGGGCGCGCGCCTTGGCGCCAAAATTGCGCGAACGCGCGGTGCGCGCCGAGCGCGACCGCAACATCCCGCAAGCCTCGGTCGACGAATTCATCGAAGCCGGCCTCATCCACACCCTGCAACCGAAGCGCTGGGGCGGCTACGAGCACGACCATGAAGTGGCGTTCGATATCGCCGTCGAACTCGGCAAATCGACCTGCGGCTCGTCGGCCTGGTGCCTGAACTATCTCGCCGATCACGCCTGCATCCTGGCGCTGTTTCCGGAGGAGGCGCAGCACGACGTCTGGAGCCGCAACACGGCCGCCTGCATCGCCACCTCGGCGGCGCCGACCGGCAAGGTCGCGTCGGCGCCTGGCGGCTACCGGCTCGACGGCCGCTGGTCGTGGTGCAGTGGCTTGCGGCACTCGCACTGGATCATGATCGGCGGGCTGGTGCAGCGCGCGGGCGAAGACCATCCCGACATGCGGCTTTATCTGGTGCCGGTGTCGGAGCTGAAGCAAGACGACACCTGGTACTGCGCCGGCCTGCGGGCGAGCGGTTCGAACACTTCGGTGCTGGACAACGTCTTCGTGCCTGAGCATCGCAGCGTATCGTTCTCGACCTTGCGCGACGCCTGCTCGCCGGGATCGAAGGTCAACACCAATCCGATTTTCAACACGCCGTTCATCGCGGTGCACAGCTATGCGCTGCTCGCCCCGGTGCTCGGCTTGGCCCGCGGTGGCTATGCCGATTTCGTGCAATGGACGCGCAAGCGTTATCTGACCTACACGGCGCTCAATATCGCTCAGCACGTGCCGGTGCAGATGCGCGTCGCCGAGATCGCCGCCGAGATCGACGCGGCGGAACTGTTGGCGCGGCGCGCGTTCAAGTTGGCGCGGCAGGATTACTCCGGAATGTCGATCGAGACGCGCACGCTGCTGCGCCGCGACTTCACATTCGCCGTACGTAAGCTGCGCGAGGCCATGGACGATCTGGTCAAGATCTCTGGCTCGAGTGGGTTGATGGACGACAATCCGATCCAGCGCTGCTGGCGCGACGCGCACGCCATCTCCTCGCACGTGGTGATGAACTGGGACGTCCCGGCGGAGAATTTTGGGCGGATGGAGTTTGGCTTGGGACTCAACCCGAATTATCCGATGTTTTGACGCGTCATTCCGGGGCGCGAGCAACGCTCGCGAACCCGGAATCCATAACCACGGTCAGCGAATATGGATTCCGGATAACCGTGCTGCGCACGGTTTCCGGAATGACGGCGAGGATACCGTCAATTCCACCGCCACACCCCGTAAGCGTGGCCGTTCTGCATCTGCGGCGCCACGTAAGTCGGCTTGCGGTTGCCGATGGTGCCGAGCATGGCGATCCAGTTCAACAACTCGCCGCCGACATTGCCGGCTTTCAGCATGCGATGCTGCGTCGACTCGGCGATCAATTGATCGATCTTCTGGTCTTCAAGAAGTTTTATCACCCGCGCCGCCCAATCCGGATCCGGCACGCCGTCCGAGCGACTCGCCGCCATGCGCGGGCCGCCGACTTCGAGCGAAAAGCTGCCGCTGCCCATGACGACGACGCGCAGCGGCGCCGGCCACGCTTCGATGGCACGCGCCACCGCCTGGCCGAGTGCATAGCAGCGTTGCGCCGGCGGCAGCGGCGGCACGTGGCCGCTGATGAAGAACGGGATGACCGGGATTTTCATATCCGGCGTCAAAAAATGCAGCGGCACGGTGACCGAGTGATCGACCGAAAAATGCTGCGTCATGGCGACGTCGTAGCCGGCGGCGACGGCGGCGGATCGGATATGGGCGGCCAGCGCCGGCAACGACGGCACGACGTAATTGGGCACGTCGCGCGGCTCGTCGTTCGGCGCCTTGAAATTCTTGTCGATGCCGACGGCGAAGATCGGCAGCGCGTCGAGAAAGAAGGTGTTGAGATGATCGGTATCGAACATCACGATCAAATCGGGCCGTGTGGCGGCAAGCTGTTCCTTCTGCGCACCGAACAGCTTTGCGATCTCGCAATCGGGCCCGTCGCGCTTGACGAAATGCGGGAAGATCGGGGTATGCGGCACGCCGAAACCGGCGACGATCTGGGCCATGGATTGCACTCCTCTTGCTTGTTGCCGCCTCACGTCACTGGCTGGCCGATTTCGTCGACCTTCACCGCGCGCATGCGCTGGTTGTAGGTCTCGGCGTTCAGCCCGCAGACTTCGAAGCGGGCGAGATAGTTCATGAGGAAGCCGTTGGCGCCCATGCGATAGAGTTGCCCGACGTCGCCGGCCAATAGCAGGCCGCGCTCCTCGTCGGTGAGGTCGAGGGTTGCCAGCGCCTTGGCCGGGTCGGCCTTCATGGCGGCGCGAAAGGCGTGGTCGCGCAAAACTTCGCGGCACAGGTAGTTTACAGCGAAAATCGACATGGCCGGCTCCAGCTTCGTCCCGACGATATTTTGCACGACTGCGCGCCGATTGCCACAGCGTGCTTGCATTCGTAAGCTTTCCGCATACGCGCGGGAGGAATGCCAATGCAGCGCAGCAATACCAATCCGGTCTTCAACGACAGGAAGCTCAAGCTCGGCACCTTCGGCACCAATCTCGACCGCGGCTGCGCCATTTCCGCCATCGACGGCGTGCTCGAGATCAACTGGCCGAACACGCTGGAACTGGCGAAAATCTCCGAGGCCATGGAGTTTGAGGCGCTGGTGCCGATCGGGCGCTGGCACGGATTCGGCGGGGTCACCAATTTCAACGGGCCCGGCTTCGAGTGCTTCTCCTGGGCCTCGGCGATCGGCGCCTCGACGCATTATTCCGGCATCTTCGCCACCTCGCACGTGCCGACCATCCATCCGGTGATGGCGGCGAAGCAGGCCGCCACCATCGATCACGTCACCGGCGGCCGCTTCGCGCTCAACATCGTCACCGGCTGGAACCGGCCCGAGATCGAAATGTTCGGCTCGCCGCTGATGGAGCACAATGACCGTTACGATTGTGCCGCCGAATGGCTGCATATCTTGAAGGAGCTATGGACGCGGCAGGAGCCGTTCGATTTCGAGGGTCGTTTCTACACGATCAAGAAAGGCTATCTGGAACCGAAGCCGATCCAAAAGCCGTTTCCGCCGGTGATGAACGCCGGGGGCTCGGAGAAGGGTCAGCACTTCGCGGCAAAATATTGCGACATGGTCTATGTGGTGTTCGGCTCGCACGATTTTGACGACTGCAAAGCCAAGGTCGACTCTTATCGCGAGCTCGCCCGCAAGGAATACGGCCGCGACATCCAGGTTTGGAGCTACGCCTATGTGGTGCAGGGCGAGACCGAGAAGGAAGCGAAGGACTATTTCGAGGACTATGTGAACGCGAAAGGCGATTGGGAGGCGGTCTCAAATCTGGTCGAGACCATGATCGCCAATGCCAAGACGCTGCCGCCGCCGGTGCTCGCCGAGATGAAGAAGCATTTCATCGCCGGGTGGGGCGGCTATCCGCTGATCGGCACGCCCGAGCAGATCGTCGTTGGGCTGGTACGAATGTCGAAGATGGGCCTCGACGGCACGCTGTTGAACTGGCCGCGCTACATCGAGGACCAGCGCTGGTTCAAGGACAAGGTTTATCCGCTGGTACAGCAGGCCGGCTTGCGCTGAGCCGCGCGCGCTCAGAAATACGGCCGGCTGGCGTCGCGTCCCAGACCGAGTTCCATGCGGCCGTAGTGCGAAAAATTCATCTCGGTGTTGACGGCGATGTGCATCGACATGAAGTGGATGTCGCGCCAGGCGCGCTGCAGCGGGTGCGAGGTGTTGAAGCTCGCCGTGCCGCTCAAGGCGACCAGCGTGTCGATCACCGAAACCGTCAGTTCGGATACCCGCGCGAAATCGCGCACCGAGCGCGCGAGATGATTTGGCGAATAATCTTGCGGCGCATCGGTGACGTTCACAGCACGCCGCAACAACAGATCGGCGGCGTCGAGATCGGCAGCGGCGCGTGCCATGCACACCTGCACCGAGGTTTTCTCGGCCACCGATGAGCCGTCTTGCGCGTGGCGCGTCTTGGTCCAGTCGCGGAAATGCTCGTAGGCGCCTTGCGCCGCGCCGAGCATCGGTGTCGCGAACGAAATCGGTGCATAATAGAAGAATGGCGTGTGGAAGATGGTGTCGCTGTGCATGGCGCCACCCGGCGTTTTGGCGTCGCGCAGCTCCGTCAGCTTCAGCACCCGCGCGCTCGGCACGAAGGCGTTGTCGGTGACGACGGTCTTACTGCCGGTGCCGCGCATGCCGGCGGTGAACCAAGTGTCGCGGATGGTGTAGCCGCCGGGCGCGACCAGGAAGAATTTCCACTCCGGCGTGCCGCCATCTTGCGCCATGCCGCCGAGCATGACCCAGGTGCAATGATCGACGCCGCTGGCGAACGGCGAGCCCTTGCCGGAGACGCGATAGCCGCCGTCGACCGGCACGGCCACCGTCGCCGGCGCGAACGACGCCGCCACCGGCACATCGAGGCTGTTGGCCCACAGCGCCTGCTGCGCGGCTTGGGGATACTGCGCGATCAAATGATTGTGGTGGATGATCAGGCTCGCGCACCAGCCGTGCGAGGCATCGGCCTTGCAGAGCTCGCGTGTGACCTCGAACCAGGTGTCGAAGCCGAGCCCATAGCCGCCGACGCTCTTCGGCACCAGGATGCGGGCAAAGCCGGCGTCGAGCATATCCTTGACCGACTCCTCAGGGATTCGCCGCGCTTCTTCCGCCGCCGCAGCGCGCTCGGCGAAGCGCTGAGCCATGGCGCGGACGCGATCCATGATCTCCTCTTTGGTCGCGCTTTGGGTCGGGGAGGGCGGCATGCGCTGCTCCTATGGCTCTAATGTTTGCGGCGGCGTCGGGGACGCCAGCACCAAGCGACGACCGACCGGGAATAGCTGCAAGTCGTAGCGCTGCACGACCCAGCCCCAAATCCCCGACGGCGCCTTGAGCATCACCGCGATCGCGATCATGCCCATCAGGATTAGATAGTAGGTGCCGTAGTCGGCCAGCAATTCGCGCAGCGTAATATAAACCAGCATGCCGATGAACGGCCCCTCGATTGTGCCGATGCCGCCGATGACAACCATGAAGATCACCACCACGGTCCAGTCGTTGATGCTGAAACCGGCCTCCGGCGAGATGCGAAGCTTCTGCAAAAAGATCAGCGCGCCGATCAGGCCGGTGCAGCCGGCGGTGGCGACATAGATGATGAATTTGGTGCGGAAGGTGTTGACGCCGAGGCTTGCCGACGCCGGCTCGGAATCGCGGATCGCGGTCAGCGCCAGGCCGTGGCGCGAGCGCAGCAAGAGATAGACGATGGCGCAGACCACGACCGAGATCGCAAGCGACATCAGATAGAGGATGGCATCGCGGCTGCCGCGGTCGGGCGAAATCTGCCGCAAGATCGCCGGCGTCAGCGACAGGCCGGAACCGGCGCCGAGCACCGCAATGAGGCTTGCCGAGAGCGCAAAGACTTCGGACATGACCCAGGTGCCGACGGCGAAATAAGCGCCGCGCAGGCGGAACACCGCGAACGAGACCGGGATCGCGATCAGGCCCGCGAACGGCCCGGCAATCGCGAGCGCCAGATAGACGTTCATGTTCTGCGCGCCGGTCAGATAGAACAGCGCGTAACCGCCGAGCCCGACATAGGCTTGTTGGCCGACCGAAACGAGGCCGGCATAGCCGGCGAGCAGATTCCAAAGTTGCGCGAGCGCTAGGTAATAAGCCATCTCGGCAATGAGCCGCATCCAGCCGGCATTGCCCCACCACGGCAAGGCCATGAGCGCGGCCAGTGCCGGTGCCGCGACCAAGGCGAAGGCGCGACTGGCTTTCGTTGCCCGCTCGACGCGCTCGGCTTCCATCACAGGTCCTTGGTGCGCGGGAACAGCCCGCTCGGACGGACGATCAGGATCACGAGAAAGGCGATGTGGCCGGCGAGGATTTGCCAGGTCGGCGACAGCGCCGCGCCGACCGCTTGCGACACGCCGAGCACCACGCCGCCGATCAGCGTGCCCCACATATTGCCGAGCCCGCCGATGATCACCGCTTCGAAGGCCAAAATGAGCCGGATCGGCCCCGCCGCAGGATCGAAGATGGTACGGATGGCAAACAGCACGCCGGCGATGGCGGTGAAGATCATGGCGATGCCGAGCGCCAGCGCGTAGAGCTTGCGGTTGTCGATGCCCATGAGCTCCGCGGTGTCGGCATCGTCGGACACGGCGCGGAAGGCGCGGCCGAGGGCGGTGCGGTAGAACAGCAGCTGGAGGCTCGCGATGGCGAACACCGCCACGGCGAAAACCACCAGTGGATAGACGCCGATCGAGATGCCGCCGGGAATCTGCACGCTCGCGGTTTCGATGGCACCTTCATGCAGCCGCTGCGTATAGGCGCCAAAACCTTGCAGCAGGCCGTTCTGGATGATCACCGAAATGCCGAAGGTGACGAGCAGCGGCGGCAGCAATCCGCCGCTGAGCGTGTGGTTGAGCAAGCCGCGCTGGACGGCGTAACCGACGACGAACATCACCGGCACGACGATGATCAGGCTCGAGATCGGATCGAGCCCGGTGCCTTGGGTGACCACCAGCGCCACATAGGCCGAGAGCACGATGAAGTCGCCGTGGGCGATGTTGACGAGCCGCATGATGCCGAACGACATCGAGAGCCCGATGGCGAACAGCGCATAGATGCCGCCGAGTAGGCTGCCTTGAATGAGAATGTTGAGCCATTCCATCTTGGTTACCTACAAACCGAAATACGCGGCAGTGATCGCTGAGCGATCGAAATTCTTGGTCGGCGCGCTGAGCGCCAGGCGGCCCTCCTGAAAACAATAGAAGCGCACCGAGGCATCGAGCGCGCGATTGATGTCCTGTTCGACCAGCACGACGGTGGTGCCTTCCGCGGTGACGGCGCCGAGGCATTGATAGATGTCGCGGATGACGACTGGAGCCAGGCCGAGGGAGAGCTCATCGCACAGGAGGAGCCGCGGATTGGCCATCAAGGCGCGGCCCACCGCCGCCATCTGTTGCTGCCCGCCGGACAAGGCCGGCGCCGGTAGATGGCGCAATTCGCGCAAGCGCGGGAACAGCTCATAGACGCGCGCCAGATTCCACGGCCCTTTGCGCTCGCTGTGGCCGCCGAGCAGGAGGTTTTCCTCGACCGAAAGGCTCGGAAACAGCCGGCGACCTTCCGGCACCATGGCGATGCCGAGCCGCACCACCTCGTGCGGCGTCAGGTGGCCGATCGGCCGGCCGTCGAACATCACCATTTCGGGCTTGGTCGGCAGCGCGCCTGCCACCGCGCGCAGGAACGTGGTCTTGCCGGCGCCGTTGGCGCCGATGATGGCGACGGTCTCGCCTTGCTCGACGCTGACATTGATGTCGAACAGCGCCTGGATGTCGCCGTAGAACGCCGAGAGGTTATTGGTCTGGAGCAAGCTCATGACACGGGCATGCCCATATAGACTTCGCGCACTTTGGGCTCGGCCATGACCTGACGCGGCTCGCCTTGCGCCAAAACTTGCCCAAAATTCATGACGATCAGCCGGCTGGCGACCGACACCAGCGCATGGACGATGTGCTCGATCCAGACGATTGTCGTGCCATTGGCGTGGATGGTCTTGATGGTCTTGACCAACTCGCCGCATTCGAATTCGGTTAGACCGCCGGCGATCTCATCGAGCAGTAGCAATTTCGGCTGGATCGCCAGCGCCCGCGCCAGCTCCAGGCGCTTGCGTTGGAGTAACGTCAGCGTCCGCGCCGGCACATTGGCCTTGTCGTAAAGCCCGGTCACCCGCAGCACGTCGCAGCAACGCGGGTAGCTGTCGCGCTCGCTCTTGCCGCCGCCATAGATCGCCCCCACCAGTAGGTTCTCGAACACGCTCATATTCGCGAACGGATGTGGGATTTGATAGGAGCGGCCGATGCCGAGCCGCGAGCGCGCATGCGGCGCCATGGCGGTCATGTCGGCGCCGCCGAACAAGATGCGGCCCTTGCTCGGCGCCACGTCGCCGGTGATCAGGTTGAACAAGGTGGTCTTGCCCGCGCCGTTGGGGCCGATCACCGCGAGCGCTTCACCGGCTGTGACGGCAAGGCTCACCGCATCCACGGCTTTGAGCGCGCCGTAGGATTTCGACACTCCGTCAAGTTCCAGAAGCACTGTCATGAACGACTTTGCTGACGACCGCCGCGCGTCGGCGCGGCGGCCTTAATTCGCTGACCCGTATCCCCGTCAGGAATATTGAATCGGTACGAACGGGCTGTCGAGCGGGATGTTCGGCGCAGACTTGTTGAATACGACGTTCAAGTCGTACTTGAACTTGGTGCCCTTGACCCATTGGCCGCCGACCAGCGGCGTGGTGCACACGTTGGGCACCGGGTTGGTCGGCCCGCCGTTCCAGGTGATCGGGCCGACGATCGACTGGTAGTCGGTCGCCGCAATGGCGTCGCGGATGGCGCTGGCTTCGAGCTTCTTCGAACGTTTGAGCGCATCGATCGCGACTTCGAGATTGGCGTGCTTGAAGCCGAGCGGCTGGGTCCATTGCTTGCCGCTTGCCTTCTCGTAGGCGTCGCAATATTGCTGCGCCGTCTCGCCGGTGAGCCCCGACTTGAACGGGTGATGGTGCGACCACCACACTTCCGTCGACATGCCGGCGCCGCGATCGCCCAATGCCTCGACGGCGGTGGGGAACAAGAGCGCCTTCGGCGGCGTCACGATCTTCGGCCGGTAGCCCTGCTGCGCGCACTGCGTCCAGAAGATCGAGAATTGCGGCGGGTTAAAAATGCCGCAGGCTATGTCGCAGTTCGCCTTCTTCAATTCGGCGATCTGCGAAGAAAAATCGTCGGACAACGGCGGATAAAGGCCGAGGAAGTGCACGTCAAAACCGTGGCTCTTGATGGTGGCCGCCATCCCGTGCACGGGGTCGGAGGCGGCGACGCCATCGGGATCGTTGGTCAGCATGACGCCGACGGTCTTGTTGGTCGGCAATGTCAGCCACATCTCGGCGAACATGTTGGCGACCATGTCGAAACCCCAGAAGAAGTGGTAGGTCCACTCGAACCCCTTCTTCGGGTCGCCCTTGCGGCCGAAGAACCAGGCCTGCCACGGATCGTCCGAGGTGACGCAGGGCACGCCGGCGAGTTCGCACTGGTCCGCCACCGGATTGGTGGTGTCCGACGTCGACGAGGCGATCATGATGTCGACCTTGTCGTTGTTAATGAGCGCCGCCGCCACTTCCGAGGCGCGGTTCGGATTCGATTGGCTGTCGCGGTTGAGGATTTGCACCGGATGCTTCTCGCCGGCGACCATGATGCCGTCGCCCAACGCCTTGGCGACGCCCTCGGCCACCCATTTCGACGGCTCGCCGAAGGCGGCGATCGGTCCGGTCTCCGGCGTGATCATGCCGATCTTGATGGTCTTGGCCGCGGCGCGCGAGGATTGAAACATCCACGGCGAGGCGATGGCGCCGGCGCCGCCTGCCGCGATCAGTTTGACCAGCTTGCGGCGTTGCCGATCGATTTTTCCCCTGTGCTTTACCTGCGGTGCCCCCGCTTTTGGCGTCATGTCGCTTTCTCCCTTGTCGCTTGCCTTCTGACTTGGCGGCCCACTCCTGCGAACGGTGGGACCGGCCCCACACCATCATTGCAGACAAAGTGCGGACCGGAAACGGTCTTTTCGTCGCCGGTTCAGGCGGTCCGATCCTTGTATGAGCCGCCGGCGATCCAGCGCTCGATCGTTGGGCCGATGGCGGCGCCGGTGACGAGGCCCGCACGCCAGTCGTCGCGGGCCGGCCGCACGATCAGCATCCAGCCGTCGCCGAAGGCGTCGCGGGTTAAAAGCTCCGGCTTGTTGACCAGGTTTTCGTTCTGCGCAACCACAGTGCCGTCGAATCCGGCACGCGCCGCGCCGACCCATTTGCCGCCCTCGACCATGGCGAACCAGCGGTCTTTCTCGAAGGCGTGGCCTAGCCGCTTCGGCGTGAAGACGAGGACTTCGCCCATCAGCGCCGCCGCCCAGCTGGTGAAGCCGGTGCGCAGCGTGCCGTCGCCAAGCGGCGCATACCAGATCTGGTTCTCGACGTCGTAGAACAGATGCTCGGGGAATTCGTGATCCTGGACTCTGGCCAACGGAAAAACCTCTAAAAGGTCAGGACGCGGCAGTCGTCGCCCATGACGTCCTGGATCATGGCGGCGGCGCCCATCACGCCGTTGCATTCCGGAATGAGGTCAGCCTCGCTCTTGCCGAACAATTCGAGATTGGCCGGGCAGGCCCAGAATTTGGCGCCTTGGCCGTGGGCTTCCTTGATCCAGTCGTAGACTGTCATCGGATCGCCCGGCTTGATGTTGATCGCCGCGGCGACGCCTTTAAGCATCAATTTTCCGGCGGTTGCGGTGCACAGCACGTCGACCGGATGATCCATCGCGGCAGCGACGGCGGCGTAATAGAACGGCGCGCCGAGCTCTTCGGGATTGCGCGGATCGGTGTTCATCAGGACGATGAGCAGACGGCGCGTGCTCATTGCAACTCGGTCTCCTCGACCTTGAGGCGCCGGCCCCATTTGTCGAAGAAATTGCCTTCGTTGAGCACCAGCGGATTGGCGTCGAGGCGGGATTCCAGTTCGTGCAGCCGTAGGCGCGCCGTCGGATTATCGAGCGGGCCGCCGTCGGGTGCAGTTACCGGGAAAAACGACGCGCCGTCCCAGTTCTGTCCTGAGCCGGCAAACAAAACGACGATCTCGCTCCAGTCGGTCTCGGTGCCGATGACGTTGAGATAGGTCGAGCACAACGGCAGCACCTTGGTGTCGGTGATCGAGACCAGGACCACCAGTGCGGTGAACGCGCCGGTGGCCGCGAATTCTTCCGCCAGCCAGCGGTCGAAATCGGTCGCCGGCGTTTCGGGTTTGGCAGTCGACAACGGGCGTCTCCGTCTGCTTTAGACCATGATCTTATCCGAAAACCGGTATCCACTTTTCGGGATCATGCTCTAGCGTGGCGGAAGAGAGAGGGAGTCGAACCCACCAAGGACCGGCTCGCGGCCCCTCCCGGATTTGAAGTCCGGACGCCCCACCGGGGACGAGTCTCTTCCTGAATCCGATGTATCGCGGCTCGCCATGTCCGCCGCGCGGCGGAACAGGTCGAGCCGATGCTTGTTGACGCGGCGCAGATCGCCGCGGCGCAAGGTGACGCCGTGGCGGTCGAAGAATTCCAGAATCTGGATCGCTACCTTGCGGCCGTTGTCGACCCGGTCGCGGAACTGCGCCGCGGTGAACTGGGCATTCGGCGACGTCGTGCCAAGGTCGACGACGATGCCGACCATTTCGGCCACGGTCTCGCGCAAAAAGAAATGATCCTGCGCGACCTCGTCGGCCTTGCCCATGCGGCCAAGCAGCTTGAGCAGGCGCCGGATATCGGGCTCGCGCTGAGTCAGCAACGTCGCAATGTCGCGCACGCGCGGCGGCCGGAACCGCTCGGCGCCGCCAAGGAGCGGCGCGATTTTTTGCCAGATTTTTTCGTCCGCCGGCGTGAGCCGGACTTCGTGGCCGGCAAGCCGCACCCAGGCGCCGTCCAGCGCGATCTCCTTGTTCCGCACAAGGCTTTGAAGAATCGAGAGAAATGCCGGCGCTGGCAGGCGCGGCTGGAGCTGCAGGCGGAGCCGCTCGAGGCCGATGCCGGGGAGGTCCGGATTGCCGGCATGAAAGCTTTGCAGCGCCGCCAACAGGCCGCGCTTGAATTGCAGCCAGACCGGCGCCGACAGCGCGAACACGCGCTCGCCCGCCGCCGCCTTGACGACGCTAAGGCTTTCGTAAACGGCCAGCGTCTGCGTTTCGCTGAGCGCGCGGTCGCGCGCAAACGCGGTGAGGTCGACATAGTGCGGAGCGGTTTCGAGCAAAGCCGCGAGCGCGCGCGCAGCATCTTCGATCATATGCGCCTGCAATTGCGCGAGCCGCTCCGGCGTGCGCCGCTTGCGCGACGGCGCGCGCAGGTCCAGAAATTTGCCACCGCCGATGGTGCGTTGCGCGGTGGTATCGCGCAGCACGAAGCGATCGCCTGCCGCCGCTGCGATCGGCCGCTCCAGCACGAGCTGCACCAACGCCTCGCCGCCGGGCGCAACGGCTGCGTCGCCAAGCAGCACGATGCGGGCGCCGATTTCGGTCGCGGCATGATGCAGCCGCGCCGGCATCCATTGCGTCGCCGGTTTCTGCTCGGTGGCGAGCAATCGCAAAGTCGCGTCGATGCGGTCGGTCGGCGCATGCAGATCGGGATCGAGCACCACTTGGCCCCGGGCGATGGCGTCCTTACTGATGCCGTCGCCGGCAAGGTTGAGCGCACAGCGCTGTCCGGCGACGCCGTGCTCGGTCGGCCGGTTCTGTGCGTGGAGCGAGCGCACCCGCGCGACGAGGCCCGACGGGCTGATCGTCACGTGGTCTCCCGTAGTGACTGCGCCCGACAGTACGGTGCCGGTCACCACGGTGCCGGCGCCCGGCAAAGTGAAAGAACGATCGACCGCGAGCCGGAACCGCTCCGCTGTCGCGCGCGCCCGGATGGTGCGCGCCGCGTCGAATAGTTTTTCGCGCAATGCGTCGATGCCGTCGCCGGTCATGGTCGAGACCGCGACGACCTCGGCGCCTTCCAGGCCGGTACCTTGCAGAAGATCGCCGATGTCGGCCAGGACTTTCGCCTGCTGTGCCGGCGCGGCGAGATCGGTCTTGGTAAGCGCAACGATGCTGCGTTCGATGCCGAGCAGATCGACGATGGCGAGATGCTCGCGGGTCTGCGGCATGACGCCGTCGTCGGCGGCGATCACCAGCAGCACGAAATCGATGCCGGTGGCGCCGGCCAGCATGTTGTGGACGAATTTTTCGTGGCCCGGCACGTCGACGAAGCCGAGCACGGAACCGTCCGGCGCCGGCAGATAGGCGAAGCCGAGATCGATGGAAATGCCGCGCGCTTTCTCCTCTTTCAGCCGGTCGGTATCGACGCCGGTCAACGCCCGCACCAGCGAGGTCTTGCCGTGATCGATATGGCCGGCGGTTCCGACGATCATGACGCCGGCTCCGGCAGAGGCGCGCCGGCGCGGCGTTCGGCTTCGGCGATTTGTGTGGGCGTGAGCGCTGAGCGCACGGCTTGAAAGAACTGCCCCGCCAGCGGGCTGCCGCCGGCGCGGGCGCGCAGCAACCAGACCAAGGCCTCGACCGGATCGCGTTTGACGCCGGAGCCGAGATGGAATGCCGCGCCCAGCATGGCCTGGCCGTCAGCGTCGCCGCGCTCGGCGCCGCGCCGCCACCAATCGACTGCCGTCCCCGGATTGCGTTCGACGCCGAGTGCGTTGTGGAAAATCATGCCGAGCCGTGTCATCGAGGCGGCGATGCCGTGCGCGGCGGCCAGCTCGGCGAAGCGCCGCGCGGCAACGTAATCGGGCGCGGCGACTTCGCCTTCGAGCAGCATCCAACTCAGCATGTCCTGGGCGACACCGTCGTCCTGCTCGGCGGCGGCGCGGTAAAGCTCAAGCGCACGCGGAAAATCTTGTTCGACGCCTTCGCCCTTGAAATAAAGCGCGGCGCAATTGCGCTGGCCGACGGCATCGCCCGCGGCCGCCGCCAGCGACAGCCACTGCAATGCGAGCTTGGGGTCGGGCGCGACGCCTAGCCCTTCGGTGAAGCAGGCGCCGACATTGTTCTGAGCGCGGGCCACGCCGGCATGGGCCAGCGGGCCCCAGATTTCCAGCGCGCGCGCGTAATCGCCGCGGCTCGACGCCTCATAAGCTTCCGCCATGCGGTCGGCGACGCTGACGCCGTCGTCCGGTCGCGTTTTTTTCGCCAGAGCGTCAAGCCATCGCATCGATGCCCTCCGTAATTGCGAGCGTGGCGAGATTGGCGATAAAGGCGTCCTCGTCATCGAGGCAGCGCAGGTCGAGGAGGAGGGCCTTGTTCTCGATGCGGCCGACCGCGGGAATAGGCAGTCGGCGCAATGCCATCGACAGCGCGGAAAGAAGGCGTCCGCTGTGCTTGGCGGCGCGCGGCCTGATCGCGAGGCCGGCGCTCGGCACCGTTTCCATCGGCAGCGCGCCGGAGCCGATCTGGCTGGCGCAGGCCGCAATGGCCACGTCGAAGCCGTCGCCGGTTTTCGCGGCGATGATGGGCAGCAGCCGCCGCGCTGCGGCCTCGATTTCTTTTTTAGGCCGCGCCAGCAAACGCAGCGTCGGCAAGCGCTCGGCGAGACGATCCGGATCGCGATAAAGCCGCAGCGTCGCTTCGAGCGCGGCGAGGCGAATTTTGTCGATGCGCAGCGCCCGCTTCATCGGGTTATTCTTGATGCGCGCGATCAAATCCTTAGCGCCGACGATGAAGCCGGCCTGCGGGCCGCCCAAAAGCTTGTCGCCCGAGAAGGTGACGAGATCTGCGCCGGCCGCTACGGCTTCCTTGACCGTTGGCTCATGCGCCAGCCCGTAACGGGCGAGATCGATCAGCGTGCCGGAGCCGAGGTCGTTGACCAGCGGCACCTTGCGCTCGCGGGCCAGCGCCGCGAGATCGCGCGCGGCAACCTCCTTGGTAAAACCCTCGATGCGATAGTTCGAGGTGTGAACCTTCAGGATGAGCCCGGTCTTCGGCCCGAGCGCGCCGGCATAGTCCTTCTTATGGGTGCGGTTGGTAGTGCCGACTTCGACCAATTTGGCGCCGGCGCGGCTCATGATCTCGGGCATGCGGAAGGCGCCGCCGATCTCGATCAGCTCGCCACGCGAAACGATCGCCTCGCGCCCCTTGGCCAACGTGTTGAGCACGAGCAAAACCGCGGCGGCGTTGTTATTGACCACGGTGGCGTCCTCGGCGCCGGTCAATTCGCACAACAGATCGCGGATGAGATCGTCGCGGTCGCCGCGGTGGCCGGCGCCGAGATCGAATTCAAGCGCAACCGCGTTGCGCATCGCCACCTGCGCCGCCTCGATCGCAGCTTCCGCCCACAGCGCGCGGCCGAGATTGGTATGCAGCACCGTGCCGGTGAGGTTGAACACCGGCCGTAGCTTCGGCTGCTGCGCGATTTCCAGCCGCGTCAGCGCCGCCGCCGCGACATGCTCCGAGCCGCCCGGCGCGGCGCCGTTGGTGCGCGCTGCCGCAAGCGTCTCGCGCACCGCCGTGACGACGGCTGAGCGACCGAACTTGGAGGCGGCGTCCGCCGCCACGGCCGTGCGCAGCACCTCGTCGACCGAGGGCAGCTTGCGCAGCGCGGCGGATTTGGCTTTTGCCATTCGCGCCCTCAATAGCCGAGCAGGAACGGATTGACGGCGCCGCGCCGGTAGCCGTTCTCGCGCAGAAGGATGTCGAGCCCAAGCGTGGCGACGTCGTCGGCGACGGGCTCGAGCTGCGGATTTTTGTGCTGGTGCAGAATCTTCATGTAGCCGCGACAGCTTTCGCAGGTTTCCGCCTTGACCGTGTCCGGTCCGCTGTCGAGCTCCTCATAGGCGATGCCCGCGGTCGATTCGCACAGCACGCATTTGATGCGCACCACGTGCCACTGCGTCGCGCACAGCGAGCAGGTGCAGAACCGCGTGCCGTGGGCACCCTTCCAGCCGACAATCGCCGACGCTACCGGTGCGCCGCCGCAGGCCGGGCAGACGCCGTCGCCGATTGGCCCTAGCGCGGCAGGATCGAGCCGCGCCGCCAGCCGCGCGAAATGCACCTGCAGCGCGGCGGCGATGTAAACGTGATCGGCCAGCGTATCGACCGGAATGGCGTCCGCCAGCACCGAACGCACCATCTCGTCGCGCGCGGCGGCATCGGCGCTGATGGCGCGCTCAATCGCCGCGCGGGCATTGTCCGGCATGTCGATGGTGGCGGCCAAGGCCAAGAGCCGATCCAGCGTCGCATCGAACGCGGCATCGGCCGTGAAGCGAGTGCGGTCGAGCGGCGGCATGGCGTGCTCGCGCGCCCGCGCGCGGGCGTCATCGGCCGGCAGATCGGGCTCCGGCAGATCCTTTTGGATGCGATGCTGGCATTCGCTGATGGCGGCGAGGAAAAGCAGATAAGGCCCGAGCTGATGGCCTTCGGCCAGCGTGCGAAAGCGCAACGAGCGTGTGGCAAATACTGTGAGCGGATCGGGCAGACGCACAGACGGCGGCGCTGCGATCTCCCCGATCGGGATCGGATCGTGCCGAGGCGCGCCGGCCTTACCCATTTGCTACCTCACGAACCGCACGGGCCACGTGACAGACCGGTGAAAGGCGCTCGTCTTTTTGCGGCGGGCGCCGGCCGTCGTTCAGCTTGTCTTACCACCAACCAATTCGCGAAGCCACTTGCGATGGTGCCGCCAAGCCCAACCGCCGGTGACTTGGCCGCGGGTCATGGCGCCGATGGTGCCGCGCACCCAGATCGCCGCATAAACGTGCACGATCCAGACGCAGATGATGGCGATCGCCGCCGCGGAATGGACCAGCACGGCGATGCGCTTCTGCTCGATATTGGTGTAGCCGTAGAAATACTGATCCCACATCACCAGGCCGCTACTGATCAGCACGATGATCAGGATCGACATCAGCCAGAATACCGCCTTCTGGCCGGCATTGTATTTGCCGACTTCCGGCAGGCGCTCCTCATGACCCGACAGCACGTCGCGCAGCCGCGCCAGCCAGGTGCCGTCCTCGGCCTTCCACAGATTGGCCCGCCAGAAGCGGATGAACATGCCGGCGAAGCTGAAGAACAGCACCACGCCGATCCAAGGGTGGATGGCTCGCGTCCACTGTCCGCCGCCGAACAGGGCGGTGAGGAAGAACAGCCACGGACTGAACAGCGCGAGACCGGACAGCGCGAGCAGCACCAGGCACGTTGCCGTGATCCAGTGATTGATGCGCGCGCCGCCGGTATAGCGGTCGACAGTGACCGGATCGCCTGGATGGACGCTGTCGCCCGGCTCGACATCGTACGCTGTCATGGCTGACCGCTCCCTGCCAAGCGTTTGGCGCTTTCTTCGTCCTCGCGCGAGACCTTGTTGGGGCCCTCGACGAGATGATGGACGAAGCCGATCGCGACCATGAGGCCCATCGCGGCCAAGCCTAAATATTTGGTCGCAGTGCCCTTCCACAATTCCACGATCGGGCTGATGCGCGGATTGGCCGGAAGGTTGGCGTAGATTTCCGGCTTGTCGGCGTGATGCAGCACGTACATGACGTGGGTGCCGCTGACGCCGGGCGGATCGTACAGGCCCGCGTTGGCAAAGCCGCGGGATTTCAGATCCTTGATGCGGTCGGCGGCGTGCTTGTTCATCTCCTCCTTGGTGCCGAAAGTGATCGCGTGCGTCGGGCAGGCCTTGGCGCAAGCCGGACCTTGGCCGACGGCGATACGATCGGAGCACAGCGTGCACTTGTAGGCCTTGTTGTCGACCTTGGAGATGCGCGGAATGTTGAACGGACAGCCTCGCACGCAATAGCCGCAGCCGATGCAGTTCTCGTGCACGAAGTCGACGATGCCGTTGGAGTACTGCACGATGGCGCCGGGCGCCGGGCAGGCCTTCAGGCAGCCCGGATCCTCGCAATGCATGCAGCCGTCCTTGCGGATCAGCCATTCGAGATTCTGCGTCTGCGGGTTCACCCACTCGGTGAAGCGCATCAGCGTGAACATTTCCGGCGTCAGGTCGGCCGGATTGTCGTAGGAGCCGGCAAAGGTGCCGATGTCGGCGCGCTTGTCGTTCCATTCCAGGCATGCCGCTTGGCAGGCCTTGCAGCCGATGCATTTCGACACGTCGATCAGCTTGGCCACCGGCGTGAGCTGACGTGCCGGCGTCGGCACCGACGAGGCCGAGCGGCGCACCAGATCGGCGTCGCTCAGATTTGCCGTCGGGTTCACCGTATTCGGGTTGGGAAGCTCGAATTCGAATGCCATGGCTTCCTCCCTACGCCACCGGTCCGGACGGGATGGACTCGATGTCGACCAGGAACGCCTTGAACTCAGGCGTTTCGGCATTGGCGTCGCCGACATAGGGGGTGAGCGAATTGGGCCCAAACCCCTTGCGCGCGCGCCCCATAAAGCCCCAATGCAGCGGGATGCCGACGACATGGACGGTCTTGCCGTCGCAGATCATCGGCTTGATGCGCTTGGTCACATACGCCTTGGCTTTCACGGAACCGCGTTTGGACCAGACGCGGACCCAGCCGCCATTGGCAATGTTTTTCTCCTTGGCCAGCTCTTCGCTGATCTCGACGAAGAATTCCGGCTGCAACGAAGCATTGATCTGGCTGTGCTTGGTCCAATAATGGAAGTGCTCGGTGAGCCGGTAGGAGGTCGCCGCGTAGGGGAACTCCTTGGCGTCGCCGAACTGCTCCATGTCGCCTTTGAACACACGCGCCACCGGGTTGCCCCGGATCTTGGGATTGATCGGATTGGCAATCGGCGATTCGAACGGTTCGTAATGCACCGGGAACGGCCCTTCGCGCATGGTCGCGCGCGCGAATAGGCGCCCGGTGCCTTCCGGCTGCATGATGAAGGGGCCGACCACTTCCGGCTTGGCATTCGGCGCGATGTCGGGCACGTCATCGCCGACCCACGCCGTGCCGTTCCATTCCATGAGCCTGCGTGTCGGGTCCCACGGCTTGCCCGAAAGGTCCGCCGACGCGCGGTTATAGATAATGCGTCGATTGAGCGGCCACGCCCACGCCCACTTCGAGAACGTGCCGAGGTCGGCCGGATCGCTGTTGTCGCGGCGGGCCATGTTGTTGCCCGCCTCGTTGAAGCTGCCGGAATAAATCCAGCAGCCGCAGGTCGTCGTGCCATCGTCGCGCAGTGCGGCGAAGCTGATGAGCTGCTTGCCTTTCTGCAGGATCGTCTTGGTCGCGTCGTTCGGATCGGGCACGTCTTCGAGCGCAGAGCCGTTCATCTCGCGCGCCAGTTCTTCCGGCGTCGGATCTCCCGGGTCCTTGTAGTTCCATGACAGGTTGACGATCGGGTCGGGGAACGCGCCGCCTTCCTTCTGGTAGAGCGCTTTGAGGCGCTGGCCGAGCTGGGCCATGATCCAGACGTCGCTCTTGGCTTCGCCCGGCGGCGTGCCGCCGGCCCAATGCCATTGCAGCCAGCGTCCGGAATTGACCAGCGAGCCGGTGTCTTCGGCAAAGCAGGTCGCCGGCAGCTGGATGACCTCGGTCTGGATCGACGCCGTATCCACGTCGTTGAACTCGCCGTGGTTCTCCCAGAACCGCCCGGTCTCGGTGTCGAGCGGATCCATGATGACGAGCCACTTCAGCTTCGCCAGCGCCACCGTGAGCTTTTTCCGATTCGGGAACGCCAACAGCGGATTGAAGCCTTGGCAGAAGTAGCCGTTCATCTTGCCTTGGAACATCAGCTCGAAGGCGCGCAGCACGTCGTAGGCCGGCACGTCGAGCTTCGGCAGCCAGTCGTAAGCCCAGTTATTGTCGGCCGTCGCCGCGTCGCCCCACATCGACTTCTGGAAGCTGACGAAGAACTTCTTGTAATTCTGCCAGTAGCTGGTCTGGTCCGGCCGCAACGGTTTGAAGCCGCGGGTCGACATGTATTTGTCGAGGCTGTCCTCCTTATCGACGGGGATGTTCATATATCCGGGGAGCAAATGCGACATCAGTCCGATGTCGGTCAGGCCCTGGATATTGGAGTGACCGCGCAACGCGTTCATGCCGCCGCCACGGCAGCCGACATTGCCCAGGATAAGCTGGAGCATCGCCATGGTGCGGATGTTCTGCGAACCCTTGGAATGCTGGGTCCAGCCGAGCGCGTACATCGACGTCATGAATTTGTCTTTGGCCGACGTCTCGGCGATCATCTCCGCCACTTTCAGGAACTTGTCCTTCGGCGTGCCGCAGATGCGCTCGACCATTTCGGGCGTGTAGACCGCTATGGTCTTCTTGAGCAGATTCCAGACGCAGTGCGGATCCTGCAGCGTGTCATCGGTGAGGACATAGCCGTCCGGCCCGGTCTGGTAATCCCAGGTCGAGCGGTCGTAATCGCGTCGGGTTTCGTCGTAGCCGGTGAACAGGCCGTCCTGGTAGTCAAAACCTTCCTTCACCAGGTAGGTCGCGTTGGTGAAGTTCTTCGTGTACTCCCACTGCACCTTGTCGTTCTGGATGCAGTAGTTGATCAGCCCGTTGAGGAACGCGATGTCGGTGCCTTGGCGGATTGGGGCGTAGTAGTCGGCCACCGACGCCGAGCGCGTGTAGCGCGGGTCGACGACGATCAGCTTGGCGCCACGATTGGCTTTCGCCTCCGTGACCCATTTGAATCCGCACGGATGCGCCTCAGCGGCGTTGCCACCCATGATAACGACGAGATCCGTGTTCTTGATATCGGTCCACGAATTCGTCATCGCTCCGCGACCAAACGTTGGGCCCAAACTGGACACCGTGGGGCCGTGTCAGACCCGCGCTTGGTTGTCGAATACGAGCATCCCGGCGCTGCGCACGACTTTGTAGGTCGCCCAGGCCGTTTCGTTGGTGGTTGCCGAGGCCGCGAGATAGCCGGTGGAGATCCAGCGGTTCACCGTGGTGCCGTCGGCGTTCTTGGCGATGAAGTTCTTGTCGCGATCGTCCTTCATCAGGCGCGCAATGCGGTCGAGCGCATAATCCCAGGTGACGCGCTCGAACTTGTCGGAGCCGGGCTTGCGCACCATCGGATATTTCAGGCGCGTCTCGGCATGGACGATGTCGAGTAGCGCCGCGCCTTTCGGGCACAGCGTGCCGCGATTGGTCGGGTGGTCGACGTCGCCTTCGATGTGGATGATGTCGGCCTTCTCACCCTTCGCAAGGTTGCCCTTGGAATACATGATGATGCCGCAAGCGACGGAACAATAAGTGCAGGTGTTGCGGGTTTCGGTAGTGCCGACGAGCTTGAAGGGCCGTATCGCCGCGGCATAAGCGGCTTCGACGCCTCCAAACCCGAGCGCTCCGATGGTGGTACCGGCAAGACCCGCGCTGGCGCCCGCCAGAAATCGGCGCCGCGAGAGCTCCATG
Source organism: uncultured Alphaproteobacteria bacterium (assembly GCA_963821175.1). Lineage (GTDB taxonomy): Bacteria > Pseudomonadota > Alphaproteobacteria > Rhizobiales > Xanthobacteraceae > BOG-931. The sequence continues at coordinate 77,238 of CAWGCU010000010.1, read as the reverse complement.
TTCAAGGTCGTCTCCTCAGACGTTTGCCCCCGACGGGGGACACCCTATCCACGCTCAATCGGCCGATAGAGCGTGTCGATGAATGCTACGCAACCCAATGTGTTGCAGCGTATTTTTGAACACTAACAGTGTCAAACAACGCGGGTTCCACCGACGACTATTGTGCATTGCAGCATCGGTCGCGTAGGGGTTGAAAGCATTGAGCTTTTTGGCGACGGCCGAACCCGCGCCCCTGACGCGACGAATAATTCGGTGCAGGAGGTAAGCGATGCCGCAATCGTGTTGATCGGCAAGGCGCTCCGGCGCACTATGAGTGTGTCGTGACGTTTCGTTCGGCTCCCGAGGCTCGGGGCACATGGCGTTTGCAAGCAGTCGCTGCGCTGATCTGCGCGGGGGCTGTTTTTTGTTTGGCGATGCTGCCGCTGCGCGCCGCGGCCGCCGAATTGCAGCGCTGGACCGGGGGCGCACAGCCGATATTTTCCTTGCCGAACACGACAGGAGCGAACGTCGCGCTTGAAACCGCGCGCGGCCATGTCGTGCTGGTGCATTTCTTCGCCACCTGGTGCGAGCCGTGCCGCGAGGAATTGCCGGCGCTCAATCGTTTGGCCGCGCGTGCCGGTGGCAACGTGACGGTGCTGGCGATTGCGGTCGCCGACGCCGACCGGAGCGTGCAGCACTTCTTTGCAACGACGCTGGTCGGTTTCCCGGTCCTGCTCGATCGCGACCGCGCCGTCGCCAAGGCGTGGAACGTGACGGCGCTGCCCACGACTTTCGTGCTCGATGCGAGCTTGCAGCCAAGACTCGTTGTCGAATCCGATTTTGCCTGGGACACCATCGATCCCGGCAGGCTCACCGGCTCGTCCGCCCTGGACGCGGGCGGCTCAATCAAAGATGCCAGCAACCGATAGTTTGGAGACGGCCATGCACAGACGCGAATTTTTGAAAGCCGGCGTGGCGCTGACGTTTGCTGCGGAATGGCCGACGCTCGCCCGCGCCGATGTGAATTTTGATCCGACGCCCGGCAGCTGGCGAAACTTTCAGATCACGACGCGGCTGGAGATTGCCAAGCCCGCCGGCGTCACCCAAGCCTGGATCCCGCTGCCGTCGGTTAATCAGAAAGACTGGGTCAAATCGGGCGACAGCCAGTGGACCACCAACGGTAAGGCGACGCTGGCGCGCGATCCCCATTACGGCGCCGAGATGCTGCACGTTGTGTGGGCTGCCAGTGAAGAGGAGCCGGTGGTCGAGGTCACCAGCAGGATTGCGACGCAAGACCGCGCCGTCGATTTGACCAGGTCCGGCAAGCCCGCAGTCGATCTCGCCTCGGCCGAGCGCAAATTTAACACGGCCGGCACTGAGCTCATTCCGATCGACGGCATCGTCAAAGAGACGTCGGACAAGATCGCTGCCGGCAAGAAGACCGAGATCGACAAGGTCCACGCCATCTACGAATGGGTGGTCGAGAACACCTTCCGCGACGCCAAAGTGCGCGGCTGCGGCATCGGCGACATCGCCTCGATGCTCAAAACCGGCAATCTCGGCGGCAAATGCGCCGATCTCAATGCGCTGTTTGTCGGCCTCGTCCGCGCGGCGGGCATTCCGGCGCGCGACGTTTACGGCATTCGCGTCGCGCCGTCGAAGTTCGGCTTCAAGGCGCTCGGCACCGGCTCCGAGATCATCACCAAGGCGCAGCATTGCCGCGCCGAAGTTTTTCTCGCCGGCTACGGCTGGGTGGCGACCGATCCCGCCGACGTGCGCAAGGTCGTGCTCGAGGAGCCGCCGACCAATCTGGCCATCGACGACCCGAAGGTCGCTGCCGCGCGCAAAACCTTGTTCGGCGCTTGGGAGGGCAATTGGCTCGCCTATAATTTCGCCCACGACGTCGTGCTGCCCGGCTCGAACGGGCCGAAGGTTGCCTTCCTGATGTATCCGCAGGGCGAGGCCGGCAATACGCGGCTCGATTGTCTTGACGCGGATAATTTCAAATACACCATTAAGTCGAAGGAACTGGCCGCGGCGTGAGCCCGTCATTGACCATCATGTATCTGGTACTCCCGCACCTGTTTCAGCGCGCGGCGGGAACCTTTTCGACCCGCGGGCGGTTTTTCATCGCAGCCGCTCGTGGAGGCGATGATGAAAGTTCTGTTTATGTCCGCGTTTACGGTGGCGCTGCTGGCCGCCGCGGCGCCGTCGCATGCGCAAAGCTCCGGCGGGGATCAAAGCAAAGGGGTGACCAACGGCTGGGGCGCTGGAACCAAGGATCAGTCCGCCCCCGGCGGCAATCAGAGTGGCGAAGTCCACGACGAGGCGGAGGCGCAAAATCAGCCGCTCACGGCGACCGGCTTGGATCTCAACGGACCGCCAATAAAATTTCCGCCAAGCAAGACGCCGGAATAATCCGAGGCGGCGATTGGCGCGAAGCGAGCCACGGGCATCGTCGTTCGCGCGCCATTGCTGTCGCAAGTCGATAGCAACATGCTCGCCGGCGCGATGACAAACGAAACCGTGCTGGACCTGCGCGGCCTGCGCTGCCCGCAGCCGGTGTTGCGCGCCAAGAAGGCGTTGCGCACCGTGCCGGTCGGCGGCACGCTGGTGCTCGAATGCACCGATCCTTTGACCGTGATCGACGTTCCCGCATTCGCCAAACAGACCGGCCACACGCTGAGCGCCCAGACGCGCGACGGCAAGCTCTACATTTTCAAAATCGTGAAACGGCGATGAGCATGGCGCCCATCTATCTCGATTACAACGCTACAACGCCGGTCGATGCTGCGGTGCTCGACGCCATGCTGCCTTATCTGCGCGGCGAGTTTGGCAATCCGTCATCGGCGCATGGCTTGGGCGGCCGCGCCCATGACAGCGTTGAAGCGGCCCGCGCCGAGGTGGCGGCATTGATCGGCGCCGCGCCGGATGAAATCGTCTTTACCAGCGGCGGCACCGAAGCGAGCAATATCGCCATTCGCGGCGCGGTGCGGATCGACGATTCCCGCCGCGACGTCGTCACCAGCACCATCGAACATCCGGCGACCGAGGCGTGCTGCGCGTTCCTTGAAGGCGAGGGACACAAGGTCACGCGGGTGGCGGCGGCAACAAACGGCTTGATCGAAGCCGAGCGTGTCGCCGCCGCGATCGATGGCCAAACCGCATTGGTCGCGATCATCCATGCGCAAAACGAGATCGGCACCATTCAACCGGTAGCCGACATCGCCGCGGCGGCGCGGCGTCGCGGCGTTCTGGTCCATGTCGATGCGGCGCAATCGGTCGGCAAGATCGCAGTCGATGTCGAGGAACTCGGCGCCGACCTGCTTTCGATCGCCGGTCACAAGCTCTATGCGCCGAAGGGCGTCGGCGTGCTCTACATCCGCCGTGGAATCACTTTGCCGCCGCTTCTCTTCGGCGCCGGCCAAGAGCGCGGCCGACGGCCCGGCACCGAAAACGTTCCCTACATCGTCGCACTTGGCGAAGCCTGCAGGATTGCCGGCGCGATGCTGGAGCGGGAGTCGAAGCGGCTCTCTGAATTGTCCAGCGATCTGTTCGCGGCATTAAAGCGCGAGATTCCGGCAATCATCCTGGTCGGCGATCCGAAGCTGCGGTTGCCGAATACGCTCAATGTCCTGTTCCCCAACGCCTCGGGCCGCAAGGTTCTGGAGAAATGTTCGCGCGTCATGGCCTCGACCGGATCCGCCTGCCACGCAGATAGCGAGGAACCGTCCGCCATTTTAACTGCGCTCGGCATTGCGCACGACCATGCACTCGGTGCGGTTCGCTTGTCGCTGGGTCGCGGCACGACGGCAGGTGATGTGGTGGACGCGGCGGCCGATCTCGCCGCGGCATGGCGATCCGTACTGGCGGCGCCCGCGGTTGCGGCGGAATGAGGACGAGCGCGCACATGTTGCAAATGGAAGTTATCGCGGGAAAGCAGTCATGAATGTCCCAATGGTACGATTGACCAGCCTCGCCCACGGCGGCGGCTGCGGCTGCAAGCTGGCGCCGTCGGTGCTGCAACAGCTTTTGGCCGATCAGCCGCTGGCGGCGCCGTACCGGCAATTGCTGGTCGGCACCGAAACGCCCGACGACGCCGCGGTGTGGCAGCTCGACGACGGCACCTGCGTGATCGCGACCACGGATTTTTTCATGCCGGTGGTCGACGACCCCTACGACTTCGGCCGCATCGCCGCGACCAATGCCATCTCCGACGTCTATGCCATGGGTGGCAAGCCGATCATGGCGCTGGCGATCTTAGGTATCCCGGTCGACAAGATCGCGCCGGAAACCGTGCGCGAAATCCTCAAAGGCGGCACGGCGGTTTGCGCCTCCGCCGGCATTCCGGTCGCCGGCGGGCACTCGATCGATTCGCCCGAGCCGATCTACGGCCTCGCCGTCATCGGCATCTGCAAGACCGAAGACGTGCGCCGCAAATCCGACGCCAAGCCCGGCGATGCCATCATCCTGACAAAACCGCTCGGCGTCGGCATCTATTCGGCGGCGATCAAAAAGGGCGTGCTGTCGCCCGCGGGCTATGCCGAGATGATCGCGACGACGACGCTGCTCAACCGGGTCGGCGCCGAGCTTGCGAAAGACGCCGCCGTACACGCCATAACCGACGTCACCGGCTTCGGACTATTGGGCCATGGTCTCGAAATGGCGCGCTGCTCCGGGCTCACCCTGGTCATTCGCTCAGGCAATCTGCCGCTCTTGTCAGAAGCGGCGGCATTCGCGCAACAGGGCGCCGTCACCGGCGCTTCGCTGCGCAATTGGGCGAGCTACAGCAACGACGTCATGCTGCCGGCGAGCTTGCCGGACTGGCAACGTCATCTGCTGACCGATCCGCAAACCTCCGGCGGTCTTTTGATCTCCTGTGTGCCGGAACGGGCCGACGCGATCGTGCAAGCGATCGTCGCCGCCGGTTATCCCGCCGCACGCGTGATCGGCGCCACCGAAGCCGGTCCGCCAAGGATTCGCGTGACATAAGTCCTTGCGAATGACGGCGGGTCATCGCATGCCGCGTGCTGCATATAACAAAGCGCGTACTCGGCACGCACCGCAACAAACGGTATCCCTTTTCGGTCACCTCGTGGGCGATTGCTCACCGGCGCGGCGTTGTCGCACGACGCAAGCTGTGACATGATTTTTCCGCGAGACGGCACATTCAAGACCGTCCGCCACAATGATCGAGGGAGGCGGCGATGGAATACGATGGCATCATCGTAGGCGGCGGACACAACGGTCTGATCTGCGCGGCCTACTTGGCCAAAGCCGGTCTGAAGATCGCGGTCGTCGAGCGCAACGATGCGATGGGCGGCGGCTGCCACACCAGCGAATTCGTCGCGCCAGGTTTCAAGCACAATTCGCACTCCTCTTATCATTTCATCGGCGAGGGGCCGGTCCTGTCCGATCTGGAGCTGCACAAGTACGGCCTCGCCTACATCTATCCCGAGGTGCAGCACGCCCAGGTGTTCCGCGACGGCAAGGCGCTGACCATCCACCGCAGCGTCGAGGGCACCGCCAAATCCATTGCGCGTTTCTCGCAAAACGACGCCAAGCATTACAAGGAGCTCTGCCAGCGGTTCGTCACCGAAATGGGTCCGGTGATGACGGAATTCATGTACTCGGTGCCGCTGCCCCCGGCCGAACTCGGCAAAAGGCTCAGCGGCCCGCAGTGGGACGATCTCCTTTCCTACATGCCGATGACCCTGCATCAAGCGGTCGAGCGCAATTTCGAGAGCGAACACGTTCGCATGTTCTTTAACTGCATCCTGCACGCGATCGCGATCGAGAACGTGCCCGGCGTCGGTGCGTTCTTTCCGCGGCTGCTCAGCCGCCTGACCAAGCTGGGATTGCCGGTCGGCGGCGCCGGCTCGGTTGCGCTCGCGCTCGAGCGGCTCCTTGAGGACAACGGCGCGACTCTCGTCCGCAACGCGCATGTCAACACCATCACCTCGGATTCAAAAGGCGTCACTGGCGTCCGCCTGCAGAACGGTGACACCTATTCGGCCAGGTTCGTCGCCAGTGCCATCGACGCGCCGCAGACCATCAGACTAGCCGGCGAGCAGAATTTTCCGGCGAACGTGGTCGAGGGCATCAGAGGATTTAAATGGTGCTCGCACAGCCTCGTGACCTTGCACCTCGCCCTGAACGAGGCGCCGCGCTACGAGAAGGCGGAAGCCTGGGACCCGGATGTCGCACGCGCCTGGAATATGATTTTCGGCGCCGACACCACCGAACAGATCGATCGTATCTTCGACGAGATCCATGAGCAGAAGCTGCCGACCTATTTCGCCGGCAACGGCACCTGCTCGTCGAAATTCGATCCCTCGATTGCGCCTGCCGGCAAGCACGTCGCGTTCTGGTGGCCGTGGGCGCCGTACGATCTCGACGGCGATCCGCAGAACTGGGACAAGCGCAAGGACGAAATCGCCGATCGGTTGCTGTCGCAATGGCGCGAGTTCGCGCCCAACCTCACCGCGAAGAACGTGGTCGCCAAGGCGGTGTTCTCGCCGCTCGACATCGAACGGCATTGCATCAACATGGTCAGGGGCAGCCACCATGTCGGGGCCTACATGCCGTCGCAACTCGGCGGCAACCGGCCGACGCCGGACCTCGGCCGCTACACCACGCCGATGAAGGGGCTCTACCTCTGCGGCGCCAGCAGCCACACCGGCGGCGCAGTCACCGGCAGCCCAGGCTACAACGCCGCGAATGTGATTACGAAAGAGCTCGGCGTCGCGAGATGGTGGCAGCCGGTGCCCAGTCCGTCCTGGCCGCGTGTGGCGATGGCGACCGCGGCGGAATAGGAAGGCGTCTGCGCCCTAACTCTAATGCGCCGTGCCGGCGCTCTGCGGATAAAGCGCCTGATGAATCAGCCGGCCGAGCGCCGAAATCTGGTACGGTTTGCGTAGCACTGGAAATTCCGGATCGCTGTCGAAGGCCCGCGTGTAGCCGGTGGTCAGCACGATCGGAATGGTGCCGTAGCGATCGGTGACCTTGCGCGCCAGCGCTAGGCCGTCGAGCTGGCCGGGCAGGGCGACGTCGGTGAAGAGCAGATTGACCGCCTGTCCCGAGGCCAGCACATCGAGGGCTTCGGACGCCGATTCCACGGCGATGGTTTTGTAGCCGAGCTGCTCCAACAGCGAGACGGCGACGTTTTTCACGTCCCTGTTGTCTTCAACCACGAGGATGGTCCGCGGATCGGCCGCCATGTAGCGCGTGCTGTCTTCCGGCGACGGCGCGGCGATCGGCGCCTCGCTGCGCGGCAGGTAGATCGTGACCTTGGTGCCGCGGCCGATTTCGCTGGCGATTTGCACTGTGCCGCCGGAGCGGTGCGCCAGGCCATAGACCTGGGACAGGCCGAGCCCGGTGCCCTTGTCCGGCCCTTTGGTGGTGAAGAACGGCTCGACCACACGCGGCAACAGATCGGCCGGAATGCCGCAGCCGGTATCGGCGACGGACAGCGCGACATAATCGCCGGCCGTGCCGTTCGGCACGTCGTGGGCGCTCAACGAAGCGTTCAGCGCTGTGATCGCTATGCGCCCGCCATCGGGCATGGCATCGCGGGCGTTGACCGCGAGATTGACCAGCGCCAGTTCCAACTCGGATTTGTCGACGCAGACTGGCCATGTGGCGGCGGGAACGTCGATCAGGAATTCGATATTGACGTGCATGGTGCCGGCGAGCACGTCGCGAATGGCCGCAACCGTATCGGCGAGGCTGATCACCGTCGGGTTCAGCGGCAATGTGCGCGAGAACGCCAGCAGTTGCCGCGTCAAGTTCTCGCCGCGGGTCGCCGCCATTTCGATGGCCTGCACGGCGCGGACGTCCCGCGTCTCGCTCAAGCGCTTCTTCAGGCTTTGCGCGTGCCCGCTGACGATCATCAAAAGATTGTTGAAGTCGTGGGCGACGCCGCCCGTTAGCTGGCCGATCGCCTCCATTTTCTGCAAATGGGCGGCCTGCCGTTGGGCGTGCTGCAGGGCGGCTGCGGATTCTTTTTCCGCGGTGACGTGCCGGCCGGCGACGTAGATCAGCCCGTCATGCTCGGTCATGGTCCAGTGCAGCCAGCGCCAGGAGCCGTCCTTGTGGCGGAGCCGGTTCTCCATCCGCACGGTCGGCACGCCTTGCGCGAGCTGCTCACGGCCGGCCTCGGAATGCGCGGCGTCGTCGGGATGACGCAACTCAGTGACGTGCATCGCCTTGATCTCGTCCTCGCTCCAGCCGAGCAGCCGGCCCCAGGCAGGATTCATGCTCAGAAAATAGCCGTCGAAATTCGCAACGCCGAGCAAATCTTCCGAGACGTTCCAGATGCGATCGCGCTCCAGCGTCCGCCGTTCGACTTCTTGCTCGAGCTTTTCGCTGAGCTCGCGCAACTCGCCTTCGATACGGTCGCGCTCATGTTCGGCCCGTTTGCGCGCAGTGATGTCACGGGCGATCTTCGAGGCACCGACGATGGTGCCATGCGCATCCTTGACCGGCGAGACGCTGAGCGACACCGGAACGCGGCTGCCGTCCTTGCGCTGCCGGATGGTCTCGTAGTGGTCGAGGCTGCCGCCGCGCCGGATGCGCTCGAGGATTTTCGGCTCCTCGTCCTGCAACTCCGCTGGAATGAGAATGGTGATCGACTTGCCGATGACCTCTTCGGCCGCGTAGCCGAACAGGGTTTCGGCGGCGCTGTTCCAGCTGACGATGATACCGTCGAGGGTCTTGCTGACGATGGCGTCGCCGGACGATTCGACGATGCTGGCGAGCTGCTCGCGCGCCTGCACGGCGCGGCTTTGCTCGGTGATGTCGAGCAGCGAAGCGATCCAGCCATCGACCTTGCCCGCGGCATCGGTTTCCGGCCGGTAGGCGATATGCAGGCGGCGCGGTCCGATCTGCGGAAAGTCGATCTCGCAATCGAATTCCGTCGTTTCACCGCGCAGCACCTTTTCGATGTGCGGCCGCAGTGTTTTAAAGCCCTTGTCGCCGATCGCTTCGGCGATGGTCTTGCCGACGATCTCTTCGCGCCGTACGCCGACCAGCTGCGCATAGGCCTGGCTGACGAAGCGATAATGCAGATCGCGGCTGCAGCGCACCAGCATGAACGGCGTGCGGTTGATGACCGACTGCAATTCCGCCTCGCTGGCGCGCAGCGCTTCCTCGATGCGCTTGCGTTCGGTTAAGGCTTGAAAGCTGCATACCGCGCCTTGCAGCCGGCCCGATTTGCTCTTAAGCGGCGCGACGTTCATCAGCACCGGGACGCGCGACCCGTCGGGCTGCTCGATGATGACCTCGGCACCGATGATCGGCTGACCGGAGCGGAGCACGCTGGCGACCGGCGTCGCGGCAAAGGGCAGCGGAGCGCCGTCGGCCTGATAGCGCCGGAAGCCGGAGCCATGCTGCTGGTTCGGATCGCCGAGAGGCAGCGCCCGGCCCCATAGCTCCACGGCACGGCGATTGTAACGAACGAGCGCGCCTTCGGCCGTGCATACGCAAAGCCCCGTCGGAATGGCATCCAACGCGGCCTGGTCGATGTCGTTAAACACGTCGATGCCGGACGGATTCGCGGCCACTTTCGGGCGCTGACCATTCATTACGGTTTCCCCCACAGCACGGAACGCGGGTCCGGCTGTCAGGTTCCGCTTGGCTCGGTTTTTTTTCCTTTTCACTGGCACTGCGATTTTGGCACCAGGACGCTTAAGGGTTAACAACCGCAATATGGAATTCACGCGGCGGCGCGTTGCGGCGGTAACGGAGGAGGGGGGCGTTCAAATAACCGCCGGCGATCATGCCGTCTGCTTCGAGAGCCGTGACGCGGCTCAATCAATTGACGTTCTGGTTGAAGTAGGCGGCGCCCCAGATGACGACCACCCAGATCGCCAGCATGAATCCGATCGAAAGAGCTGCGAGCATCTTTAATTCCCTCCCTGCCGAAAATTTCTGTTTCACGGCTTGGTTCATTTTACGACAAGCCAGGCGCGCGAACCATCCCAATCGAAGCCATGTGGGATGGATATTCGCCGCAACGCCGATCCGGCGAGGAGGAAGCTTTTAAGCAAAATAGATGGCGTAAAGCGCCGCAAAAGCAACGATCACCGCGGCAATGCCGATGCCCAGCACGTAACGCACGTTATGCCCGGTTACACCCTGGCGCGCCTGTTGGCTCGTCACGACGGTGCGTTGCCCGCTTTGCAGGTGCCGTTGTCCGAATTCGGTGCGGTCCTGAGGAGAGCTCATGGACATTCTCTCGATGCTGTTGCAGTTCTTTCAAGACAACGAATGGGCCGCGACGGGAGTTCCATAACAGTGCGGGGACGAGCCCATGGCCCGTCCCCGCACCTCATCGCGCGTGCTGCGCGATCTAGGCGGCTTTATCTTGCGTCTTCAGCCAGTCATCGACATCCTTGCGCGCCATGTCTTTGGCCAAGCCATAGCGCTCTTGGATCTTGCCTTCGAGCTGGTCGCGCTTGCCGTTGATCGTGGTCAAATCGTCGTCGGTGAGTTGACCCCACTTCTCCTTGATCTTGCCTTTGGTCTGCTTCCAGTTTCCTTCAACGCGGTTCCAGTCCATGGTCATCTCCGCACTTTATTGGTGTCGGGTTGATAACGTTGGACGCGCCGGGGGGTTCCGGCGATGGCGAAGCCGCCTTCTTGACTTAATCGCGCCGTGACCTTCAGGATTTGGCCGGCATGAGGGCGCAGCAAAAGGACCGGCGCGACACCAATCCGGCCTTCGGCGGCCGCAAGCTTAAGCTCGGCACGTTCCAGACCAATCTCGATTCCGGTTGCGTTATGTCCGATCTCGACGGCCGGCTCGAGATCACCTGGCCCAACACGGTGACGCTGGCCAAGCTGGCCGATGACATGGATTTCGAGGCGCTGGTGCCGGTGGCGCGCTGGCGCGGCTTTGGCGGCGCGACCGACCCGCAGGGGCCGGGTTTCGAGACCTATACCTGGGCGGCCGGCATCGCCGGCGCGACGCAAGCCGCCGGCGTGATCTCGACGTCGCATGTCGCGCTCAATCACCCGATCATCGCCGCCAAACAATCCACCGTCATCGATCACATTTCCCAGGGACGCTACACGCTCAACGTGGTCAACGGCTGGAACTATCCCGAGATGGAGATGTTCGGGGTTTCGCTGCTGAACCACGAGGACCGCTACGCCTGCGCCGAGGAATGGCTTTCCATCGTCAAGCGATTGTGGACCGAGGACGAGCGCTTCGATCACGAAGGCCGCTTCTACAAGATCAAGGGCGGCTACCTTGAGCCGAAGCCGATCCAGCATCCTTATCCGGCGATCATGAATGCCGGCTCCTCGGAGCGCGGCCGGCATTTCGCCTGCAAGCACTGCGATCTGGTCTTCACCAATATTCGCACCCACGACATCGCCACCCACATCGCTCATGTCGAGGCCTATCATCGCCTGGCCCGCGAGGACTACGGCCGCGAGGTGAAAGTGTGGACCAACGCCACCGTGATCCAGGCCGAGACCGAGGCGGAGGCGCGCGCCTTCTACGATTATTATGTGCATGAAAAAGGCGACTGGGTCGCCGCCCGCAACGTCATCGACACGATGGGCGCCGAGATCAATCAGCGCGATTATCCGGAAGCACGCCGCAAGGCCATGGCGGAGATGATGATCTCGGGCTGGGGCGGCTTCCCGCTGATCGGCACCAAGGAGCAGATCGTCGACGGGCTATCGCGGCTGTCGCAGGCCGGCTTCGACGGCGTGCTGCTGTCGTGGCCGCGCTATATCGAAGGCATGCGCGAGTTTCGCGATGTGACCTATCCGTTGCTCAAGCAGGCGGGGTTGCGCTCGTAGCCCGGATGGAGCGAAGCGCAATCCGGGAACGAAATTGCGGCCGGAGCGCCGTTCCCGGATTTCGCTGACGCTCCATCCGGGCTACATTACCTTTAATAGACCGGAGGAAACGCCATGGCCGCCCTCAAACAGAGCTATGTCCACGGCGCCAGCGAAGTCCCGCTGATCGGCGAGACCATCGGCCAGTTCTTCGACGCGGTCTGCGACAAACATGCGGACCGGCCGGCGCTGGTCGTACGCCACCAGAAGGTGCGGCTCACCTACGGCGAATTGCGCAGCGAGGTCGACAAGCTCGCCGCCGGATTGCTGACGCTGGGGCTCGAACCCGGCGACCGCATCGGCATCTGGTCGCCCAACAATTCCGAATGGGTGCTGACGCAATTCGCCACCGCCAAGGCCGGACTTATTCTGGTCAACATCAATCCGGCCTATCGCACCGTTGAGCTGGAATACGCACTCAACAAAGTCGGCTGCAAGGCACTGATCCTCGCCGAGCGCTTCAAGACCTCGGATTATGTCGGCATGCTGCGCGAGCTGGCGCCGGAGCTCGGCCAGGCCACGCCCGGAAAGCTCGAGTCGGCGCGGCTGCCGGCATTGCGTTCGGTTGTGCTGCTCGGCGACAGCTGGCATCCCGGTACGTTCAAGTTCTCCGAGATTGTGGCGCGCGGCGGCGACGCGGAAGCCAAGCGCATTGCCGGGCTGGCGCCGCTCCTGCAATTCGACGAGCCGATCAACATCCAATTCACTTCGGGCACCACCGGATTCCCGAAGGGAGCGACGCTGTCGCATCACAACATCCTCAACAACGGCTATTTCATCGGCGAAGCGATGCGGCTGACACCGGAAGACCGGCTCTGCATCCCGGTGCCGCTCTATCACTGCTTCGGCATGGTTTTGGGCAATCTCGCCGCGGTAACCCACGGCGCCTGCATGGTGTTTCCCGGCGAAGGGTTCGATCCGCTGGTGACCTTGGAAACCGTCGCCGAGGAACGCTGCACCGCGCTGCACGGCGTGCCGACCATGTTCATCGCGCAACTCGATCATCCGGAATTCGACCGCTTCGATCTCACGTCGCTGCGCACCGGCATCATGGCCGGCTCACCGTGCCCGATCGAGGTGATGAAGCGCGCCGTCGCCAAGATGAATCTTTCCGAGATCACCATCGCCTATGGCATGACCGAGACCTCACCGGTCAGCTTTCAAAGCTCCACCGAAGATCCGCTGGAGCGCCGCGTCTCCACGGTCGGCCGCATCCAGCCGCATCTCGAAGTGAAGATCGTCGACTTGAACGGCCGCATCGTGCCGCCCGGCACGCCGGGCGAATTGTTGACCCGCGGCTATTCGGTGATGCTCGGCTATTGGGGCGACGAGGAGCGCAGCCGCGAGGCGATCGACGCGGCGCGCTGGATGCACACCGGCGACCTCGCCACCATCGACGCCGAGGGCTATTGCAACATCGTCGGGCGCATCAAGGATATGGTGATCCGCGGCGGCGAGAACGTCTATCCGCGCGAGATCGAGGAATTTCTATACCGCCACCCGAAAATCCAGGACGTGCAGGTGATCGGCGTGCCTGACGACCGCTACGGCGAGGAGATTTGCGCCTGGGTCAAGCTGCGGCCCGGTGTGACCGCCGGCGAAGACGAGATCAAGGCGTTCTGCCGCGACCAGATCGCCCACTACAAGGTGCCGCGCTACGTCAAATTCGTCGATGCGTTCCCGATGACGGTCACCGGCAAAATCCAAAAGTTCATCATGCGCGAAGAGACCATCGCCGAACTCGGCCTGAAGGTGCAGAAGACGGCGTGAGCGTCATTACTGCCCACTGAGTAGCGCCGGATTATCCCGCACGATCGCCCGATACAGCGCGAACTGCTCGCGGGTGGCGGCATCGAGCGCGGCGGGCGGCGATCCGACCGCTTCAGTGCCGATGTCGGCCAGTCGTTTGACGACGCCGGCGTCGTGCATGGCTTGATTGGCCGCGGCCGCGAGCTTGTCGATGATCGCCTGCGGCGTGCGGATCGGCGCATAGAGTCCGGTCCAGAACGGCACCTCGTAGTCCAGGCCGACTTCGCGCATGGTCGGCACGTCTGGGATCGACGGCGAGCGGGTGGCGGTCGTCACCGCAAGCGCTCGCACCACGCCGTTCTGGATGTTTTTGGTTTCCGCGGGCACCCCATCGATCATCATGACGACTCTTCCGGATATCAGGTCCGGCAGCACCGCGACGGTGCCACGATACGGCACGTGGACAATGTCGACGCCGGCTTTCTGCTTGAACAATTCCGTCGCAAGGTGCACTGCCGTGCCGGTCCCGGAGGAACCGTAGCTGTATTTGCCAGGATTGGCTTTCAACAGCGCGGTGAACTCCGCCATGGTTTGCACCGGCAAGGTCGGCGACACGATCATCACCGGCGCGAAACGGGCGACCAGAGAAACCGGCGCCAGATCGCGCAGCCAGTCGTAGGACAGGCTTTCGGTGACGGCGGCGTGGGTGATGCCGGTGACGGAGTGATAGAGCAGGGTGTAGCCGTCGGGATCGGCCCGCACCACGGCGTCGGTCGCGATGGCACCGCCACCGCCGCCCTGGTTGATAATGGCGATCTGCTGGCCGAGAATTTCTGAAAGCTTTTCGGCCGCGATCCGCGCCGTGACGTCGATGCCGCCGCCCGGCGGAAACGGCACATACATCTTGATCGGCCGCGATGGGAAATCCGTCTGGGCGCTGGCTGCGGTCACGCAGAGGGCAAGCGCCCACGCTGCCCACGCAGCGGCTTGCAGCACTTTCCTCATCGGGCTCTCTTTTGTTTTGCGTCGCCGGAGCGCGCGGCCGATCGGCAGCGAGTATCTTGAACACACGATCGTCGTGCAAGCTTGCGCGGCGGAATAGGGCGCATGCGGTGGGCGCACGGCCGCGTCGATTGCCGCGCCCGGTTCGACAATGCCATAGTCGCGAGCGCTTTCAGCCGGAATAAAAAAAATGCAACGCAGCACCGAACGTATCCTGACCACGCATGTCGGCAGCCTGCCGCGGCCGGACGATCTGTTCGAGCTGATGCTGGCGCGCATGGACGGTAACGCGATCGACGAGCAGGCTTATGCCGAGCGGGTGCGCGGCGCGGTGCGCGATTGCGTGCGCCAGCAGGTCGATGCCGGCCTCGACGTCGTCAGCGACGGCGAAATGGCGAAGCCCAGCTTCATCACCTACGCGGCGTCGCGTCTGAGCGGGCTGGAAAAGCGCGAAGGTTTCCGGCCAAGCCCGTTTGCCAATACGCGCGAGACGCGCGACTTCCCCGAATATTATCAGTCCACGGTCGCCGAGCAGGTCAGCGCCCGGCGCCGCCGCGCGCTGATGGTTTGCGCCGGACCCATTGCATACAAGGGCCATGCCGCGCTCAAAGCCGATCTCGAGACGCTCAGGGCGGCGCTGGCGGAGGTCGGCGCGGCCGAGGCTTTCGTGCCGGCCATCGCGCCATCCAATGTCGAGGCAACCACGCCGAACGAGTACTATCCGACGCCGGAAGCTTACGTCTTCGCCATCGCCGAAGCGATGCGCGAGGAATACAAAGCGATCGTCGATGCCGGATTTCTGTTGCAGATCGACGACCCGTTCCTGGTCACCTACTACATCACGCGGCCGGACCTCGACATCGCCGCCTGCCGCAAATGGGCCGCGCTACGCGTCGAGGCGCTCAACGCGGCGCTGTCCGGCATCCCTGAGGACCGGATTCGGTTCCACACCTGCTACAGCATCAATATGGGCCCGCGCATCCACGATATGCAACTCAGGGACATCGTCGATATCATTTTGCAAGTGCGCGCCGGCGCCTATTCGTTCGAGGCCGCCAATCCGCGCCACGACCACGAATGGGAAGACTGGCAGCGGATCAAAATCCCGGACGACAAAATTCTAATCCCCGGCGTGATCACGCAATCGACCGTGCTGGTGGAGCATCCTGAGCTGGTGGCGCAGCGGCTGGCGCGATTTGCCTCGGTCGTAGGCCGCGAGCGCGTCATCGCCGGGGCGGATTGTGGATTTGCTTCGTTCGCCGGATCGAACGAAGTGCATCCGTCGATCGTATGGGCAAAGTTCAAGGCGCTGGTCGACGGCGCAAGCCTCGCCAGCCGGAAATTATGGCCGTAGCGGCTGGCCGGCGGTCGCTCAGATATCGATGGCGATGTCGCAGATCAGGCCATCGGCGCGCCAATCGAATTTTAGCTCGCCGTTGAGCTGCTCGCAGATACGCGTCATGACGCGGGTGCCAAAGCCCTGGCGCGTCGGCGACTTCACCGCCGGTCCGCCGGTCTCGACCCAGCGCACGAACAACCGGTTGATCGATTGCAGACGCCAAGTCAGGGCGATCCGTCCCGACGGGGCCGACAGTGCGCCATATTTGACGGCGTTGGTGGTTAGCTCGTGGAGCGCTAGCGCGATGGCTTGCGCCGGCTGCTGCTCCAACATCAGGCTCGGGCCTTCGATCTGCGCTCGCGAACCGTCCTTGCCACCGTCTTCGGCGCGGTAGGGCGACAATTCCTCCAGCGCCAGATTGCGCAGATCGGCGCCGGCCCAGCGCGATTGTGCCAAGAGCGTATGCGCATTGGCCAAGGCACGGAGCCGGCCTTCGATCGCGCTCTTGAGCTCGGCCGCGGTCTCGCCGTTGGTGAGATGCACGGTGGCTTGCGCCAACGCCAGAAGATTCTTGGTGCGGTGGTCGGCCTCTCGGGCGAGCAGGTTGATCTGCTCCTCGCGGCGCTTCTGCTCGGTGATGTCGCGGGCGATCTTCGAGGCGCCGACGATGCGGCCCGAGCCGTCGGTGATCGGCGACACGGTGAGCGAAATCGAGACCAGGCTACCGTCCTTGCGCTGGCGCACGGTCTCGAAATGATCGATGCGCTCGCCCCGGCGGATGCGTTTTAGAATCCGGGTCTCCTCATCGCGATGCTGTTCGGGAATCAATATCGTGATCGGCTTGCCGATGACTTCCTGCTCGAGATAGCCGAACAGCCGCTCGGCGCCCTTGTTCCAGGTGGCGATCACACCATTGAGGTCCTTGCTGATGATGGCGTCATCGGACGATTCGATGATCGCGGCGAGGCGGTGCGACACCTCCTCGGCGCGTTGCTGCTCGCTCATGTCAATCAGCATGTTGATGGCCCCGACGACGGCGCCGGAGGCTCGTGCAGCGGGGTGGTGGGTAACGCCATGAGGCGGCACGCGGCTGCCGTCCGGCCGCTCGGCGATGGCCTAGCCGCCGGCAACGGCTCCTTCACTGCGATGGTCCAGGTAATGCCGGTTGCGAGATCGGACAATTCAAATCCCATGCCTGACATTGCAAATCCCATGCCTGACATTGAATGTCCCCCGGACTGCACCCTGACCGCCAATGCGGCCGCGTCATTTTGGTTCCGTCGTCGGTACAGATTTCTGTCGCGACGAGATGTTCGCGAAATGTCGTACCTCGGACTGCGTGCCGATAAGCAGCACGGTCGGGCGGAACTGGCGCGGGCGGGAAGGGTTACCGTCAAGCACATAACGAGCCCCGGGCGGCATGCGGACTTCAGTGTTCAGGGACTCGAAGAGGGACGACACCAAAGAGGAACACGATGAGGAACAAACTATTGGCTACGGTCGCAATGACAGCCCTGATCGGCTGTACGTCATTTGCCGTGGCGCAGAATGCCGGCACGAATGCCAGCCCGGAAAGCCCAGCCGGCAAAGCTACAACGCAATCGCCGAGCGGCCCGCAGAAGACGGCACCGGGCGGCGGCATGAGCCATCAGCAGCCGGGTGGCGCACAGATGAAGCCTGAGCAGCCGGGCGGACAGATGAAGCCAGGCGGCGGCAGCGCCCAAAACCAGGCTCCGCAGACGACCCCTGAGCGGCCGGAAAACAAGGGCTTCTCGCAGGAGGAACACCCGGGCAATGCGGCGCCGCAGCGTGGCGCCCAAGACAACGACAAATCCAACGACAAGGCCAACGATCGGGCCAAAGACAATGATCGGGCCGGTTCAAACGGCAACCAGGACCGCGTGGGCCAGCAAAACGGTCCTGCGGGCCGGGCTTCCGGCGGCGCTAATGTCCAGCTCTCGCAAGACCAGCGCACCAAGATCAGAGGCGTTGTCGTCGGCGATCGCAATGTCGCGCGCGTGGATAGCGTGAACTTCAACATCCGCGTCGGCGTGGCCGTTCCCAGGACCGTCCACATCGCGGTGCTGCCGGCCGAGGTTGTGACCATCGTTCCGGAATACCGCGGCTTCGAATATGTCATGGTCGGCGATCAGCTCTTGATCATCGATCCGAATACGTTGGAGATCGTCGCCATCCTGCCGGCGTAACGTTCGCCCAGCGAAAACCGACGGAAGCCCGCGCCGGCGCACGGCGCGGGCTTTTTCGTGGCGGCGCGAGCGTCAGACGATGTGTTCCGGCGACAGCTTGCACGGCCGGTCGCCGCGTTCGATCTGAATCGTCGGGTGACCGATGCCGAAGCGCTGCTGCAGCCCGACATAGACCACCTCGAGAAAATCGGGCTGCGGATCGCCGTCCGGCATCACCAAGTGGCAGGTCAGCGCCGTCTCGGTGGTGCTCATCGGCCAGATGTGCAGGTCGTGCACTTCGACGACCGCGGGCAGCGATTGCAGATAGACGCGCACGGCGCTGGGATCGATCTGCGGCGGAACGCCTTGCAGCGACATTTTCGCGGCGTCGCGCAGCAGTCCCCACGTGCTCCACACGATCACGCCGGAAATGACGAGGCTCGCGACCGGATCGACCCATAGCCAGCCGGTGAGCAGGATGACCAAGCCGGCGATGACGACGCCCGCGGAGACTGCGGCGTCGGCGACGAGATGCAGGAACGCGCCATAGACGTTGAGGTCAGAGGTGTTGCCGCGCGACAGGACCGCGGCGGCGGCGCCGTTGATGACAATGGCGAGCGCTGCCACCCCTCCGTCGCGCCGGCGACCGGCTGCGGCGCGAACAGCCGCTCGAGCGCCGCCCAGGCGATGGCGCCGGTCACGACCAGAAGGATTGTGGCGTTGATCAGCGCCGCGATGATCGACGACGAGCGGAAGCCGTAGGTGTAGCGCTCGGTCGGATGTTTTTGCGAGATGGCGTGGCTGCCCCAGGCCAAGACCAGCGCCAGCACGTCGCCAGCATTGTGGCCGGCGTCGGCGAACAGCGCCATGGAATGCGCCAGCACGCCGTAAATTGCTTGAATGAGCACCAGAGCGATATTGAGGACAGTGGCGATGGCGAAGGCGGTTCCGAACGTGGCCGGCGCATGGCTGTGGTGGTGGTCGTGGTGGTGACCATGATGATGACCGTGGTCATGCTCATGCGCGTGATGCAACGACATGGTTTCGACTCTTGATCTCCTGCGCCCATGCTAGAGCATTTTCGTGCCGGCGGGAATCGCGCGCCGCGCGCATCGTGCAATGAAATAATGTAACAACGCCGAACTATGGTGCGACCGTTCGGCCCTTCCTAGGCCTCAAGCCGCGGTGTAGCGTGCCGGAAAATCCGCCGAGCCCATCACCATGCAGACGACACGCCGCCGCTTCCTGCAATTCGCCGGCACCGCGGCCGCGCTGCCGGCACTGCCGGACTTCGCTGCGGCGCTCGATTATCCGGTGCGGCCGATCCATTTCGTCGTCGGCTTTGCCGCCGGCAGCGGGCTCGACATCACCGCGCGCCTGATCGGCCAGGCCATGTCGGAGCATCTTGGCCAGACGGTCGTCGTCGACAACCGCCCCGGCGCCGGCACCAATATCGCGACGGAATCGGTGGTGAATGCGCCGCCCGACGGCTACACCATCCTGATGGTCTCGACCGCGTCGTTCACCAACGGCGCGCTCTACGAGCACCTCAACTTCGATTTCATCCGCGACATCGCGCCGGTGGCGAGCGTGAGCCGCGGCGCCTTCGTCATGTTGGTCAATCCGGCATTTCCGGCAAAAACCATCCCCGAATTCATCGCCTATGCCAAAGCGCATCCGGGGGTCACCGTGGCATCGGCCGGCAGCGGCACCGTTACCCATGTCTCCGGCGAGATGTTCAAGATCATGACCGGCATCGAGACGGTGCATGTCGCCTATCGCGGCGAGCCGCAGGCACTGACCGACTTGATCGCCGGTCAGGTGAATTGCGATTTCAACACGCTCTCGGGCGCTGCCGAATTCATCAGGACCGGCAAGCTGCGCGCGCTCGGCGTCACCACCGCGAAACGTTCGGAATTGTTTCCGGACATTCCGGCGATCGGCGAATTCGTGCCGGGCTACGAAGCCAATCTGTGGAACGGCATCGGCGCGCCGCGCGCGACGCCGCCGGAGATTGTCGACAAGCTCAACGCCGCCATCAATGCCGGCTTGAACGATCCGAAGGTCAAGGCGCAATTCGCCGAGCTCGGCAGCATGACGGCGCCGTTGACGCCGGCGGAATATGGCAACGTCATCGTCACCGAGACCGAACGGTGGGGCAAGGTGATCCGCGCCGCGGGGATAAAAGCAGAGTGAGCTTGAGTCGTCGGCAGTCGAGGAGCTGGTCGTCATGAAGCGTTCACGTCGAAATTTTCTGATATTGGCGACGCGTGCGGCGGCGAGCCCGGCACTGGCGCGCACCGCCAAGGCTGACGACTATCCGTCGCGGCCGCTGCATCTGATCGTGCAAATTCCACCCGGCGGCTCGCCCGACATCGTCGGCCGGCTGATGGCGCAATGGCTGTCGGACCGGCTCGGCCAGCCGGTGGTGGTCGACAATCGGGCGGGGGCGAGCGGCAATATCGGCACCGAACTCGCGCTGAAAGCGGCGCCGGACGGCTACACGCTGCTGCTTGCCATGTCGGCGAATGCGATCAACCCGTCGATCTACAGCGACCTGCATTTCAACTTCATGCAAGACGCCGCGCCGGTGGCGAGCATTTCGCTCATTCCCCTGGTGATGGAAGTGAACCCGAGCGTGCCGGCGAAGACGATCCCGGAATTCATCGCCTATGCCAAGGCCAATCCGGGCAAGATCAACATGGCGTCCGGCGGCGTCGGTACGCCGCTGCATGTCGCCGGCGAATTATTCAAGTTGATGGCCGGCGTCAACCTCACCCACGTCCCCTATCGCGGCAAGTCGGCGGCGATGCCCGATCTGCTCAGCGGCCAGATGCAGGTGATGTTCGGAGTGATGCCGGCGTCGCTCGGCTATATCAGGGACGGGCGGGTGCGCGCGCTCGGCGTCACCAGTGCCAAGCGCCAGGACGTCTTGCCCGACGTTCCGGCGATCGCCGAATTTTTGCCGGGCTACGAGGCGAGCGGCTGGTACGGTGTCACGGCGCCTGCCGGGACGCCGCCGGACGTCGTCGCGAAACTCAACAAAGAGGTCAACGCCGCGCTGGCCGATCCCGGGATGCGAAAGCGACTCGACGATCTCGGCTGCGGCGTGTTTGCCGGCTCGCCCGTCGATTTCGGCAAATTTATCGCCGACGAAACCGAGAAGTGGGCCAAGGTGAACAAGTTCGCCAATATCAAGGCCGAGTGATGCGCCGTTTTTCATGGGAGGGATGACGTGAAACTTCCCCGCCGCGAATTTTTGCAACTGGCCGCGGGCGCCATAGCTTTTCCGGTTTTGTCCGATGTCGCCGCGGCGCAAACCTATCCCGACCGGCCGGTGCGGATCATTTCCGGCTATCCTCCGGGCGGCATCAGCGACACCTATGCGCGCGTGATGGCGCAATGGCTGTCGCTACAGCTTGGCCAGCAGTTCATCGTCGAGAATCGCCCGGGTGCCGGCGCCACCCTTGCCGCGGAAGCGGTGGCGAGATCGGCGCCCGACGGTTACACGCTGTTGCAGACCACATCGGCCGACGCCTGGAATGAGACGCTTTATCAGAACCTCAATTTCAATATCGTTCGCGATTTCTCCGCCATCGCCACGATTTCGCGCGGATCTGGCCTGCTCGTCGTCAACCCGTCGTTGCCGGCGCAATCGGTTCCCGAGCTGATCGCTTATGCCAAGAATAATCCCGGCAAGGTCACCATGGCCTCGGCCGGTGTCGGCAGCGCGCCGCACATGTTCTGGGAGCTGTTCCGCACCAAAACCGGGGTCGACATGGTGCATGTGCCGTATCGGGGCGGCGGCCCGGCCGTGGTCGATCTGCTCGGCGGCCAGGTCCAGGCCTATTTCGGCACCTTCCCGTCGACGATCGAACAGGTCAGGGCGGGGAAACTGCGCGCCTTGGCGGTGACCAGCCCGACGCGCGCGGCGGTGCTGCCCGATGTTCCGGCGATGGCCGAATTTTTGCCGGGCTTCGAAGCGAGCATTTATGTGGGACTTGCCGCGCCCCGCGGTACACCGGCCGCGATCATCGACACGCTCGGCTCAGCACTCAGTCGCGCGCTCGACGATCCGGCAATCATTCGGCGGATCGCCGAATTCGGCGATGCGCCGCTTCGGCTGTCGCCGGCCGCTTTCAGCAAACTCGTCGTCGATGAAACGGCAAAATGGGCGGACGTGATCCACGCCGGTCACATCAAGGCGGAATGACCATGACAATGTCGCGCCGGACTTTGCTGTCGCTGGCGACAAGCGCTGCCGCGCTCCCTGCCGTATCGCGCCTCGCGCTGGCGCAGGCTTATCCGGCGCGCGCGGTGCATCTCCTCGTCGGATTTGCCGCCGGCAGCGCCTCCGACATCATCGCCCGCCTGATCGCGCAAAAATTATCCGAACAGCTCGGCCAGCCGGTCGTGGTCGAGAACCGTCCTGGCGCCGGCACCAACATTGCCGCGGAAGCAGTCACGCGCGCGCCGGCCGACGGTTATACGCTTCTGCTCGCGACCTCGACCAATGCGGTCAACACCACGCTCTATCAGCACCTCAGCTTCAATTTCTCTACCGATATCGCGCCGGTCGCCTTGATCGATCTGGTGCCCTATGTGCTCGAGGTCACGCCGTCGCTGCCGGTCAAGACGCTGCCCGAGTTCATTGCCTATGCCAAAGCCAATCCGGGCAAGATCAACATGGCGTCGAACGGCATCGGCTCGGGGCCGCACGTCGCGGGCGAATTGTTCAAGATGATGGCCGGCGTCGATTTGGTGCACGTGCCTTACACGGGCAATCCCTATTCCGACCTGATCGGCGGCCAAGTGCAGGTGATGTTCTCGCCGATCCCGGCGTCGATCGGGTATGTCCGGTCCGGCCAGCTGGGGCCATTGGCGGTCGGCTCTACGACACGGATTGCGGTGCTGCCCGACGTGCCGACTGTGGCCGAGTTCCTGCCGGGCTACGACGCCAGCGGTTGGCACGGCATCGGCGCGCCGAAAAACACGCCGGCGGATATCGTTGAAAACATCAACAAGGCGGTTGGCGCCGATCTTGCTGATAGCGCGTTCAAGGCCAAGATCGCCGATCTCGGCGGCGTGCCGACGGCAATGACGCCGGCCACGTTCGGCAAATTCATCGCCGACGAGACCGCGAAGTGGGCCAAGGTCAACGCGTTCGCCAACATCAAAGCCGAATGACACTGCCGCGCCGAAAACTTTTGCACTTGGCCGTGGGAGCGGCGCTCGCGCCGGTGCTTCCGCGTCGCGCGCGTGCGCTCGATTATCCGACGCGGCCGGTGCGTCTGGTTGACGGCTTTGCCGCCGGCGGCTCGGTCGATATTTTTGCACGGTTGTTGTGCCAGTGGCTGTCGCAGCGGCTCGGCCAACCATTCGTGGTCGACAACAGACCGGGCGCGGCGACCAACATCGCGACCGAAGAAGTCGCCCGCGCAGCGCCCGATGGCTATACGCTGCTGTGGACCACGACGGCGAATACCACCAACGCGACGATCTACAATAATCTCGGCTTCAATTTCATCCGCGACATCGCGCCGGTCGGGACCATCGACCGCTTTCCTTTGGTCATGGAGGTGAATCCCGCGGTGCCGGCCAAGACGGTGCGCGAGTTCATCGCTTACGCTAAACAAAATCCCGGCAAGATCAATTACGGCACGGGCGGCATCGGCACCATCCAGCACGTCGCCGGCGAGCTGTTCAAATTCATGACCGGTGTCGATCTGGTCCACGTGCCGTATCGCGGCGCGGCTTTGGTGCTCAACGATCTGCTGGCCGGGCAAGTGCAGCTCAGCTTCAGTCCGATTGCGTCGTCGCTCGGCTATATCCGCGCCGATAGGCTGCGCGCGCTGGCCGTGACCGGCACGGCGCGCTCGCCGGCGTTGCCGGACGTACCCACGGTGAGCGAGTTCCTGCCAGGCTACGAGGCCTCCGCCGTGGACGGCATCGGCGCGCCGGCCAATACGCCGGCGGACATCATCGACAAGCTCAACACCGAGGTGAATGCCGCGCTCGCCGACCCGGCGATAAAGGCGCGGCTTGCCGACCTCGGCAGCGTTCCGCTATCGATGTCGCCTGCCGACTATCGAGCTTTTATCGCGGCTGAAACCGAGAAATGGGCCAAGGTGATAAAATTCGCCGGCATCAAGGCCGATTGATAAGGGAGAAACACATGGAACGCCGAAAAGTTCTGCAACTGGCCGCGGGCGCCGCCGCATTGACGCTGGCGCCACGCAGCGCGTCGGCGCTCGATTATCCGACGCGGCCGGTGCACGTCGTCGTCGGCTATCCGCCGGGCCTGTCGCCCGACATCATCGCGCGCCTCATCGGTCAGGCGGTGTCGGAGCGGCTCGGCCAGCAATTCATCGTCGACAATCGCCCGGGTGCCGCCAGCAATATCGGCACCGAGGTGGTCGCCCACGCGACGCCGGACGGCTATACGCTGCTGCTGACCGTTTCGGCCAATGCCATCAACGCCACGCTTTATCAGCATCTGAATTTCGATTTTGCCCGCGACCTCACGCCGGTCGGCTCCATCGGCCGCACGCCGTTCGTCATCGTGGTCAATCCGCAATTTCCAGTGAAATCGGTGCCCGAGCTGATCGCCTATGCCAAGGCCAATCCGGGCAAGATCAATGTCGCGTCGGCCGGCGTCGGCACCGGGCCGCACGTCGCTTGCGAGCTGTTCAAGATGATGACCGGCACCGACATGGTGCAGGTGCCGTACAAGGGCAGCTACATGACCGACCTGCTCGGCGGACAAATTCCGATCGCGTTCGGACCGATCGCGCAAATCATCGAGGACGTCCGCGCCGGCAAGCTCGTTGCGATAGGGCTGACCACGCCGACCCGTTCGGCCGCCGCGCCGGATATTCCCGCCATCGCCGAATTCGTCTCCGGCTATGCGGCGGCCGGCTGGTACGGCATTTGCGCGACCACGGGCACGCCCGACGACATCGTCGAGAAACTGAACGCGGCGATCAGCGCCGGCGTCAACGATCCCGGCCTGAAGGCCAAATTGTTGAACCTGGGCGTTGAACCGGTCACGATGCCGGTTAAAGAGTTCCAGAAATACGTCGCCGACGAAATCGCCAAATATGCGAAGGTGATCACTGCGACCGGCATGAAAGCGGACTGATTCGGGATCGCCGCCGCCGCTTGATGGAGGAACACGTGAAAAAACTACCGCGCCGGGAATTCTTGCATCTGGCCGTGGGTGCCACCGCACTGACACTCGCGCCGAGCCGCGCGCGTGCGCTCGATTATCCGACACGGCCAGTGCACATCGTCGCCGGCTATCCCGCCGGCGCCGGGCCCGACATCATCGCGCGCCTGATTGCGCAAGCGCTGTCGGAATCGATGGGCCAGCAATTCATCGTCGATAATCGGCCGGGCGCGTCGAGCAATATCGGCGCTGAAATCGTGGCGCACGCCGCGCCGGACGGCTACACGCTGCTCACGACCGTCTCGACCAATGCGGTCAACGCCACGTTCTACACCAACCTCAATTTCGATTTCGGCCGCGACCTTAAGCCGGTCGCCGGCATCGGCCGCACGCCCTTCGTGTTCGCCGCCTATCCGGGATTTGCGCCCAAGACGATCCCCGAGTTGATCGCCTATGCCAAGGCCAATCCGGGCAAGGTCAACTTCGCCACCCAGGGCGTCGGCTCCGGGCCGCACGTGTCGGCGGAATTGTTCAAGATGCTCACCGGCGTCGACCTCGTGCACCTGCCGTATAAGGGCAATTACACCACCGACCTGATCGGCGGCCAGATTCCACTCGCGGTCGCGCCGATGGCGCAGGTGATCGAGTTCATCCGGGACGGCAGGCTGCGCGGCATTGCGGTGACGACGGCGACGCGCTCGGATGCGCTGCCGGATGTGCCGGCCATCAGCGAATTCGTGCCGGGCTATGAGGCAGTCGGCTGGTATGGCATCACCGCGCCGGCGGGCACGCCCGCCGACGTCGTCGCGAAACTGGCCGCCGCAATCGTCGCCGCCGGCGGCGATGCGACGTTCAAATCGCGCCTTGTCGCCTTGGGTGTCGAGTCAACGCCGATGACCACGGCGCAATTCAGCAAATTCGTCGCCGACGAAATCGACAAATGGGCCAAGGTGGTCAAGTTCGCGTCCATGAAGGCTGATTGAATCCAATGCCCGATCCGACCGCCGCACCATTCGCCGCCGTTGAAGTGCCGCCCGACACCGATCCGGCGATCCGCACCGTCGCCATGCCGGCCGACACCAATCCGCATGGCGACATTTTCGGTGGCTGGCTGCTGTGCCAGATGGATCTCGCCGGCGCGTCGGTCGCGGTGCGCCGGACCGGCGGCCGCGTGGTGACTGTGGCCATCACCGCGATGGCGTTTCACCGCCCGGTCTGCGTCGGCGACCAGGTCTCCTGCTACGGTTCCATCGAGAAGGTCGGCACCACCTCGATCACCGTCAAGATCGAGAGCTGGGCTCTGCGCGGCACAGGCACGACGCCGATCAAAGTGACGGAAGGGCTTTTTACTTACGTGCGCGTCGGTCCCGACGGCCGCCCGCAGTCGATCGCGGCGCAATAGCCCTGATCGAACGAAGCTGATCCAGCAGCGATCGGCCGATTCAAACGCGGTCCCGGGATTTCGCCGGGGCCATCCGGCTGCGGCGGCTGTGACGCGCGGCACACACATTGCATGTGCCGGTGTCTACACTTGAAACATTCCGAGGCCTCGACCGACACATCATCGCTATGGAATAGCGACGGCAGTGTCAGTCGCAACAGCAAAACCATGAAAAGGAGTACGAAGATGAGTCAGTCGCCCGTCATTCGTAAGCTTCAAACGTTAGAAAAATCCAAGGGCCATAATGTCAACGAGGCGCCGAGCCGGTGGCCCGAGTTCCTTGCGATATTTACAAGTCCCGAACTGCCTATGATCATCGCATTCTGTCTCCTCGGATTGTTGCTGACGTTCAGTCTGATTCTGCGGTTTCCGGATTTTGGCGCGGTGATCGAGCAATACAATCAATTCTGACCGGAAATCGGATTGATTTCGCCATCGTTTGGAGGGTTCAGACCAACGGCACGATCGCGGCGTGCTTCAAATCCGCCGGCGAAACCTCCGGCGGTCCCCACTGCACGGTGCGATAGTCGAAGCCGGCGGCAAGCGTCGGTTTGACGATGGCGAAAAACGGCGACACGTCGAAATCGCGTGGCGTGTAGAGGCCATAAGTGCGGATGTGATCCATCTCGTCCTGCACATAGGGCGCGATGCCATAGGTCTTGCCGTTGATCGAAGCGCGCTCGGGCAGGATCGGATAGTGGATCGAGGCATAGGCTTGCGCGATCAGCGTTGAGCAGATCGCTCGCGTCGGGTCGCCGCAGCCGATCGACAGCATGCGGCGGCGAAACCACACCGGCACCGGCGGGTAGGGGAAGAGGTATCGCGCCAGGTCGACGATGCGTTGCGAATCGTACTGCGTGCCGAGGCGCTTGAGTGCGTAGTCGATGACCTGTTGCCGGCTGGCATCATCGAGGCCCACGGCGCGGCAAATCCGGGTGTGGAAGCGGACATATTTCGACAGCGGCACGGTGACGACGCCGGTGGCGGCCTCCGCCTCTAACAGCACGTTCGGCTCGCCGTGCCGCGAGACGTCGCCCGGCCGCTCGCCGACATAGAGCGCGGCATGCGACCATGTGCTTTGCGTGAGATATTTGATGGTGGCGCTAAGCCGCGAATTGCCCTCGATCAGCAGAATATCGCCCGGCTGCAGCGCGTTGCGGACCACCTCGGGGTCGGGCGCATAAAACGGCGCGTAGCGGCCGGTGGGCTGCGCCAGATATTTGAGGATTTTGGCGCTGAGATACGCCTCGATCTTGTCGAACATGAACCGCTATCCTACCTGCGGACTAAGGTATTTGGCTTGACAGCCAGCCTTGCCCGACCTTGCCCGGTATTGCCCAAACGAGGGCCGTCACCCACGCGAAATTGTAACATTTCGGGGCGCGGAACCTATAGTCTTGCAGCGAATCATCGAAACGGCGGCGCCATAATCCGCCGCCGGCAAAAGCCCGGGGCAAGCCGATGTCACAGTCATCGTTCCGGCGGGACTACCTCACCAAGCCGATCTTTCGCTTGGCGCAGCACGCGCTGCCGCGCCTGTCCGACACTGAGCGCGAAGCCATCGAGGCCGGCGACGTCTGGTGGGATGCCGATCTGTTCACCGGCAATCCCGATTGGCGGAAGCTCTTGGCCTTCGCGCCGGCGAAGCTCTCCGCGGAAGAGCAGCAATTCCTCTCAGGCCCCGTCGAAGAGCTCTGCGGCATGCTCGACGACTGGAAGATCAATTGGCAGTGGCACGACCTGCCGCCGGAGGTCTGGGACTTCCTGAAATCGCGCAAATTCTTCGCGATGATAATTCCGAAGCAATATGGCGGGCTCGGCTTCTCGGCTTACGCCCATTCGGAAGTGATCCGCAAATTGTCGTCGTGCTCGATCTGCGCTGCGGTTACCGCCATGGTGCCGAACTCGCTCGGGCCGGGCGAACTGCTCCTGCAATTCGGCACCAAGGCGCAGCAGGATTATTGGCTGCCGCGGCTCGCCCGCGGCGAGGAGATTCCCTGCTTCGGCCTGACCAGCCCCGAAGCCGGCTCCGACGCAGCCTCGATGATCGATTCCGGTGTGGTCTGCCGCGGCACGTTCGAGGGCCAGGAAACCATCGGCATCCGGCTCAATTGGCACAAGCGCTACATCACGCTCGGGCCGATCGCGACCGTGCTGGGGCTCGCCTTCAAGCTTCACGATCCCGATCACCTGATCGGCAGCCGCGACGATATCGGCATCACGCTGGCTTTGGTGCCGACCAATCTGCCCGGCATCAGCATCGGCCGGCGTCATCTGCCGTCCATGCAGGTTTTCCAAAACGGCCCGAACTGGGGCCACGACGTCTTCATCCCGATCGACAACGTCATCGGCGGCGTTGATCAGGTCGGCAAGGGCTGGAAAATGCTGATGAGCGCGCTGGCCGCCGGCCGCGGTATTTCGCTGCCGTCATTGTCGGCGGCGGGCGCGGCGTTTTCCGCCGACGTCACCGGCGCCTATGCGCGCATCCGCGAGCAGTTCCACGTGCCGATCGCAAAATTCGAGGCGATCCAGGAACGGCTCGGCCGCATCGCCGCCACCGCTTATCTGCTCGACGCCGCGCGCCGCATGACCTGCGCCGCGCTCGATGATGGCCATCATCCGGCCGTGGTCACCGCCATCATGAAGGCGCAGGCCACCGAACGCATGCGGGTCGTGGTGAGCGACGCCATGGACGTGCACGGCGGCAAGGCCGTCATCGAAGGGCCGTTGAATTACCTCGGCAGCCTTTATCGCGGCGTGCCGATCGCCATCACGGTGGAAGGCGCCAATATCGTCACCCGGGCGCTGATCCAGTTCGGCCAAGGCGCGATCCGCTGCCATCCTTATCTGCTCAAGGAAATGCAGGCGCTCGAAGACACCGATCGCGAGCGCGGCCTCGACGCTTTCGACAAAGTATTCTGGGCCCACGTCGGGCACAGTCTCGCCAATACCATGCGCGCCTGGGGCCGCGCCTGGACCGGCGGCTTGTTCGCGCCGGCAGCGGACGCCGGAGCGGCGACAAAATACTACCGGCAGCTTAGCCGTCACGCCGCGGCCTTTGCGCTCGCCGTCGATCTGTCGCTGCTGACGCTCGGTGGTGCCTTGAAGCGCAAGGAAATGATCTCGGCGCGGTTCGGCGACATTCTTTCAGAGCTTTATCTGTCGAGCGCGGCGCTCAAGCGCTGGAACGACGAAGGCCGCCAGCCGGACGATTTCCCGCTGCTGCAATACTGCATGGAAGCGAGCTTCGCGACCATCGAGGCACGGTTCGATGAGCTCCTCGCCAACTTCCCAGTGCGGCCGGTGGCCTGGCTGCTGCGTTTCCTGATCCAGCCGTTCGGTCCGCGCCGCCGCGGCCCGTCCGATCGCATCACCGACAAATGCGCCGACCTCATCACCAACCCAAGCGCCGCGCGCGACCGCCTCACGGTCGATCTGTACCATCCGCCCGAGACTCAGACCAAGAACGGCGTTGCGCTGCTTGAGCGCGCCTTCGCCATGACGGTCGCGGTGCAGCCGATCCGCGATCGCATGCATGCGGCGCGCGTCCGTGACATCGATCAGGCGGTGAAGCAGCGCACCATCACCGCCGACGAGGCGGTAAAGCTTAAAGCCGCCGCCGCGACAGTCGCCGCGGCCATCGCGGTCGATGATTTTGCGCCGGAAGAACTGACGTCCCGGGGCGCCTTTCATAAAGGAGATCAGCCATCTCAAGCGACACCGACGACGCCCCCATCGATCTCGGGCCTCCCGCCAGTGGAATTGCCGGCGCCGGAGGAAGTCCCAGCCCTGCCGCCGCCCAAAACGACGTCGGAAGCGGCGGAGTAGGGCACCGCCCGGTCTACATCATCGACGGCAGCCGCACGCCGTTCATCAAGGCGCGCGGCAAGCCGGGCCCGTTCACGCCGGTCGATCTCGCCGTGCAATGCGGCCGGCCGCTGCTGCTGCGCCAGCCGTTTGCGCCCGACGCCTTCGACCAGGTGATCCTCGGCTGCGTCAATGTCATCGCCGACGAGATGAACCCGGCGCGGGTCGCGGCGCTCCGCCTCGGCATGGGGGAAGCGATGACGGCGTTCACCGTGCAGATCAATTGCGGCTCCGGCATGCAATCGATCGACACGGCGTACCGTTACATCCGCGAAGGCGTGTCCGATCTGGTGCTGGCCGGCGGCGCGGAATCGCTTAGCCATGCGCCGCTGGTGTTCTCCAATCGCGCGGTCGCCTGGTATGGCCGGCTGTTTGCCGCCCGCGGCATCGGCGCAAAATTGTCCGCGTTCCTCGCGCTGCGTCCGTCGTTCTTCACGCCGGTGATCAGGCCTCGAACGCGGGCTCACCGATCCGATCACCGAACTCAACATGGGCCAAACCGCGGAGCTGGTCGGGCATCTGTTTCATATTTCGCGGCGGCAGGCCGACGAATACGCCGCCGAGAGTCAACAGCGTCTCGCGGTGGCGCAGAAGAACGGTTACTTCACCGGCGAGGTCGAGCCGGCCTTCGCCCGCGACGGCACTTTGTTCGATCACGACGACGGCGTGCGGCCCGACAGCTCGGCCGATACGCTGGCCAAGCTGAAACCCGCGTTCGAACGGCCGTGGGGCAAGGTCACGCCGGGCAACTCTTCGCAAATCACCGACGGCGCGTCGTGGGTCATCTTGGCTTCCGAAGACGCGGTGAAGGCGCATAAGCTGACGCCGAAGGCCGTGATCGTCGACAGCGAATGGTCGGCGCTCGATCCCTCCGTCATGGGGCTCGGCCCGGTCTATTGCGCGACCGCGATCATGAAACGGCATCAGCTTGGTCTAAGCGATATCGAATTGTGGGAGCTCAACGAAGCGTTCGCCGCACAGGTGCTCGGCTGCCTCGCCGCCTGGGACGATGACCAGTTCTGCCGCGAGGCGCTCGGGCTTCCAGGTGCTGCGGGAAAAATCGCGCGCGACCGGCTCAATGTCGACGGTGGCGCGATTGGCGTGGGCCATCCGGTCGGCGCCAGCGGCAATCGCATCGTGTTGCATCTCGTCAATGCCATGAAGCGGCTCGGCAAGAAGCGCGGCATCGCCACCGAATGCATCGGTGGCGGGCAGGGCGGTGCCATGTTGATCGAAGCGGTGTGAGGAACGGCCCATGAAAACCTCACCCACTCCAAAACCGATCTTGGCCATTATCGGCAAGCGCGACCTCGAGCTCGGCCCGTTCGCGATCGACGAGGCGCCGCAGGAGCTGGGCCCCTGGGCCAATTGGCGGCTGCGCACCGACGAGGACGGCATCGCCTGGCTGCTGTTCGACAAGAAAGATTCCAGCGCCAACACCTTGTCGGAAGACGTGCTCACCGAGCTCAACGCGGTGCTGGAAAAGATCGAACGCGATCATCCGCGCGGGCTGTTGATCCGCTCGGCCAAACGAGGCGGTTTTATCGCAGGCGCCGACATCGCCCAGTTCCGCGGCGTTACCGATCCGGCGCCGATCGAGGCGACGCTGACCCGCGGCCATGCTGTGCTCGACCGCCTCGACCGGCTGCCGCTGCCGACGGTTGCGGTGATCCACGGCTATTGCCTCGGCGGCGGCCTCGAAGTGGCGCTGGCCTGCGATTTCCGCATCGCCATCGACGACGCAAGCTTCGGCTTCCCGGAAGTGCTGCTCGGGCTGCATCCGGGCCTCGGCGGCACGGTGCGGCTGACGCGGCTGATCAGCCCGGTGCAAGCGATGACCATGATGCTCACCGGCAAGACCGAGCGCGCGCGGCGCGCCCGCACGCTGCATCTGGTCGACGCCGTGACCCAGGAACGCCATGTGCGCGCCGCGGTGAAATCCGCCGTCGCGGGCGAGATAGTTGCGGCCAAGCAGAGCCTGCTCGGCCGGTTGATGAACATGGAGCCCGTGCGCGGCTTGCTGGCCTCGCGCATGCGCGGCGAGACCGCCAAGAAAGCGCCGAAGCGGTTTTATCCGGCGCCCTACGCCTTGATCGATCTGTGGGCCGCCCACGGCGGCGACCGGGACGCCATGCAGAAGGCCGAAGTTTCCTCCTTCGCAAAGCTGCTCGTCACCGAGACCGCGCAAAATCTGGTTCGCGTGTTCTATCTGCGCGAAAACCTGAAAAAACTCGCCGGCGGTAAATGGGACGGCCGGCGCGTGCACGTCATCGGCGCCGGCGCCATGGGCGGCGACATTGCCGCCTGGTGCGCCTGGCACGGTTTTGTCGTCAGCCTCGGCGACACCAAGCCGGAGCCGATCGCCGGCGCCATCAAGCGGGCGAGCGCGCTCTACGCCATCATCGGGCGCGACAACCGCCGCAAGGTGCGCGACTCGCTCGACCGCCTGATCCCGGACCTCAAAGGCGACGGCGTCGCCACCGCGGACCTGATCATCGAGGCGGTGCCGGAAGTGCTTGAGCTCAAGCGGAAGATTTTCGCCGGCATCGAGCCGAAGATGAAGCCGGACGCCATCCTCGCCACCAACACGTCGAGCATCCCGCTCGAGCAGTTGCGCGAGGGGCTGCCGCGGCCGGAGCGCCTGGTCGGCATCCATTTCTTCAATCCGGTGTCGCGCATGCAGCTGGTCGAGGTGGTGAGCCACGACCAGGTCGCAGCCGACGTGCTCGCCGACGCCCGCGCTTTCCTCGGCCGCATCGACCGGCTGCCGGCGCCGGTGAAAAGCGCGCCGGGCTTTTTGGTCAACCGCGCGCTGACGCCGTATCTGCTCGAAGCCCTGGTGATGGTCGACGCCGGGATACCTAAGGAAACCGTCGACAAGGCGGCGGAAGATTTCGGCATGCCGATGGGGCCGATCGAATTGGCCGACGAAGTCGGGCTCGACATCTGCCTGCATGTTGCCGAGATGCTGCGCGGCAGCGTCGGCCGCGACATGCCCGAGCCGCCGCAATGGCTGAAAGATAAAGTCGCCAAGGGCGAGCTCGGCAAGAAAACCGGCAAGGGTCTCTATACTTGGCAGGACGGTCACGCGGTCAAGGCCAAGGACGACGCGGTGGCGCCGCCGGCTGACATGATCGACCGCCTGATCCTGCCGATGCTCGACGTCTGCGTCACCTGCCTGCGCGAAGGCATCGTCGCCGACGAACAGATCGTCGACGGCGCGATGATTTTCGCCACCGGCTTTGCGCCGTTTCGCGGCGGGCCGATGCATTATGCGCGCAGCCGCGGTATAGCCAACGTGCGCGACACGCTCAAAAGCCTCGCACAAAAATACGGGCCGCGCTTCCAACCCGATCCGGGCTGGGACTCTTTGCAATGATCCATTCCGGCGCGGGGCCGGCGCGCTTTTCCGATCCGGTGCAACTGGCCGACGCCATCGTGGAAAAGGTCGGCAAGACCATCGTGCTCGCCCTGCCGCTCGGCCTCGGCAAGGCCAATCACATCGCCAATGCGCTCTACGCCAAGGCGGTTGCCGACCGCTCGATCAATCTGACCATCTTCACCGCGCTGACGCTGGAAGCGCCGCGCGCCAAGAGCGCGCTGGAGCACCGGTTCCTTGATCCCATTACGCAACGGCTGTTCGCCGGCTATCCGCCGCTCGATTACGCAGCAGCGGTCCACAACAACCAAGTGCCGCCGAACATCGTGATCAACGAGTTCTTCTTTGAAGCGGGCCAGTGGCTCGGCTCGCCCTATGCCCAGCAGCATTACATCTGCGCGAATTACACCCATGCGCTGCGCTACGTGCTCGACCGTGGCGTCAACGTGGTGGCGCAACTGGTGGCGCATCGCGCCGACGAAGCGCCACACGCGTATAGCTTGAGCTGCAATCCCGATCTGACGCTCGACCTGTTGGCGCGGCGCCGCGACGGCGGCGCCGATTTCCTGTTTGCCGGCCAGACCAATTCGGAATTGCCGTTCATGCCCGGGGATGCGGCGATCGGCGAGAACGAATTCGATCTCATGCTCGACGGCGCCGATTTTCCGCTGTTCGCGGCGCCGCGCGAACCGGTGGCGCTCGCCGACTATGCCGCGGGCCTCCACGCCGCGAGCATCGTGCCGGACGGCGGCACGCTGCAGATCGGCATCGGCTCGCTGGGCGAGGCCGTGGCCCAGGCGCTGGTGCTGCGCCAGCGCGATAACGACGCGTTCCGCACGCTGCTGTCGCGGCTCGGCTATGACCCGGCCCGCGACGCCGCGGTGCACGCGGAAAAATTCGACGCCGGACTCTACGGCTGCTCCGAATTGTTCGTCGAAGGCATGCTCGACCTGTTCCACGCCGGCATCCTCAAGCGCGAAGTCGACGGCATCGTGCTGCACGCCGGTTTCTTCATCGGGTCGCGCGGCTTTTACAAAGCTTTGCGCGACATGCCGCGCGAGGTCGTGCAGAAATTCGGCATGACTTCGATCGCCTTTGTCAACGAAATCTACCGCGACCAGGAGGCCAAGCGTCGGGCACGAACCAATGCGCGCTTCCTCAACGACGCCATGATGGCGACCGCGCTCGGCGACGTGGTCTCGGACGGTCTCGAAGACGGCCGCATCGTCAGCGGCGTCGGCGGGCAATATAATTTCATAGCCCAGAGCTTTGCCTTGGAAGACGCGCGCTCGGCGATCATGCTGCGCGCGACGCGTAACGCGAAGGGCAGGGACCGCTCCAATATCCTCTGGCGCTACGGCCACACCACCATCCCACGCCACCTGCGCGACGTGATCATCACCGAATACGGCATTGCCGACATCCGCGGCAAAAGCGACCGTGAGGTGATCGCCGCCATGCTGGCGATCACCGACTCGCGCTTTCAGGACGAATTGCTGCGCCAGGCCAAGGACGCCGGCAAGATCGAGCGCGAATTCAAGCTGCCGAAGTCGGCGCGCGACAATACGCCGGACGCAATCGTGCGCGCGTTGAAACCGGCGGCGGACGCCGGCCTGCTGCCGTTGTTTCCATTCGGCACCGATTTCACCGCAATCGAGCAGCGGCTGATCCCGGCGCTGCAAGTCCTGAAGTCCGCGTCGCCTGCACAAATTGCGGTCTTGCTCATGCGCGGGCTCGGCGCCCACGCCGATTGCGCGGATTGCCTCGATCGCCTTGGCCTGGCGAGGCCGAAGAGCGTGTCGGAGTGGTTTTATGCCGCGCTGGTGCGCGGCGCGCTCGCCACCGCCGGGTCGTGAATGCGCGCGGCTAAGGTTTGACGTAGCTATAACCCTGCTCCTCGAGCTCCATGATCCGCACGACGCCAGCCGGCACGAGGGTCGCCTGCGGAACGATGGTGATGGGATGGCCTTCGCGCTTTTCCATGCCTTGCTTGGTGTTATTGCAGGCGGAGAACGTAAGCGCCGACGGGAAGCTCAATTCGGCGAGCTGCTTGATGCGGTCCTTCACCGGCGAGGTGTCGTCGCGCAGCATGTGCAGGCCGGGACCGTAGGCGACGATCTCGACCACCGCGTCCTCGTTCTTGGCGCGGTAGAAGTCGAGAACGTTCTTGGCGTTGTTGAGCGCGAAATTCATCACCTCAGCGTCGTTCTGATCGACCTGGATGACGACGCGATGCGGCTTGCCGGCCTCGGCCTGGGCGCCGCATACGGCCAGGCACGCAACGACCGCCGTAAGCAACATGGAACGAACGATCGAACTCATTTTTATCCTCCACCGATAATACCGGGATTGTTGGCCACGCCCTTGAGCGTGACGCGGTTGGCGCGCTTGATCGTCAGCGTCTTGTTGGCGCCGAGATATTTTTCGACGACGCCCGATACTGGCGCGCCGTTTTGCGGGCTGACCGAAGCCCAGCCGGCGACGCGGTAGGTCTTGCCGGCCTCGACCGGCGTGCCGTCGTCGAGCGTCATATTCGAAATCCGCTGTCCCGCGGCCTCGTTCGGCGCGCAGGCGTAGTCCATGCCGCCGACGCGCACCATGTCGCCGCCCTGCTGCAGGTAGGGATCGGGATTGAACAGGTTGTCGGCAACGTCTTCCATGATCGCCTTGATTTGGTCGCCGGTCATGTTCTGCACGTAGGTCTCGGGATATGTGATCGCCGTGACCGAAAACAAATCGTCGACCGTGAGCGGCTGCCCGGCAAGCACGGTCGTGCCCCAGCGGAAGCCGGGCGACAGCGCAATCTGGGCGTCCAACTCCTGGCGCACCGCATCGCAGATGACCTGATCCATCGGGCCGGTGAAATTGCCGCGCCGGTAAAGCAATTGATCGCAGGTGGCGAGCTGTTCCGAAACATTACCGGCAAATTGTTCGCCGTGGTGCTTGATGAGAGCCAGCATAGCGGCGTCCGACTTGAGCAGATCGGCGAAGACCGGAACGAGACTGTAGCGGAAGTCCTTCACCGCGCCCTTGCCGACGTCGAGATCGAGCACGGCGAGAAATTTTCCGTTCGACCCCGCACTGGTCACCACGGTCTTGCCACCGGCATTGGCCACAAGAACCGGCCGCGGCACGGCGTCGTGGGTATGTCCGCCCAATATGATGTCGATGCCGGTGACGCGGCTGGCGAGCTTGAGATCGACGTCCATGCCGTTGTGCGACAGCAGGATCACCGCATCGGCGTGCTGCGCGCCGCGCAAATCATTGACCAGATTTCTGTAGCTCCAGCTCGCGGATGCCGAACGTCCAATCGGGCGTGAAACGTTTCGGGTGCGCGATCGGCACATAGGGAAAGGCCTGGCCGATGACGGCGACGCGCATGCCGCCGACCTCTTTCACCGTCGCCGGTTTGAAGACGCGGCCGGATGTCGGATCGAATGCCGGCTTGTCGTTGAAGGCGGCGTCCTCGGTCAAAAAAACATTCTGCGCTAGAAACTCGCCTTTGAAGCTGGCGAGGTTCTTTCGCAGCGTGGCTTCGCCGTAGGTGAACTCCCAATGCCCCGTCATGGCATCGACGCCGAGCAAGTTCGCGGCGTCGACCATGTCGGCGCCTTGCGACGCATTGGCGAGACCGGTGCCCTGCCACATGTCGCCGCCGTCGAGGAGGAGCGCGTTGTCCGGGCCGGCATCGGTGCGCAGCCGGTCGATCAAGGTTTTCAGATGCGCAAAGCCGCCCATGCGGCCGTAGCGGTGCGCGGCGTCCTGATAATCGAGGAACGTGAAGGCATGCGCGGCTCGGCCACCGGGCGCGATGTTGAAATGTTCCAGAAAAGCGCCGCCGACGATATGCGGCGGTTTTCCACGCATGTCGCCGACGCCGATATTGACGCTCGGCTCGCGGAAATAGACCGGCTGCAGCTGGGCGTGGGTGTCGGTCAGATGCAGGATGCGGACATTGCCGAAGCGGCCGACGTCGTAGAGATCATCATCGGCCGCCAGCGCCACGCGCGGCGTGACGCCCGAAGCGGCAGCGACACCAAGCCAGCGCAGGAAATTTCGGCGATCCAAGCGCGTGCGCTCCTCGTCAGCGAATAACGCCCGCCTTCCAGGCGGTTTGCTGTTCCTTGGCCTGGGCGATCGACGCCTTGGCCAAGGCTTCGGCCTCTTTGGCCTGGGCGACGGCGGCATCGAAGTCGCTGGCGGCTGCGGCCTTCTTGGCTGCGACCAAGGCCTGCTCTGTGGGAATCCATTGGTTCTTCAGCGCGCCGGCGTCCTGCTCGGCGGCTTCGGCGGCGGCGAGCGCGGTCTTGAAATCGGCCTTGGTGCTCGCCGCTTGCGCCGCACCGGCGCAAAACAACGTCACTGCAAGACATATCCATGCGCGCATGATGTCCGCTCCGCCGTTACGGCCGCGTGCCCGGCCCCGAGATCGGCAGGCCGTTGCTCATGTAGGACAGATAATATTCGACGTCGCGATAAAGCTCGTCCTGCGGCTTGAGCGGCACGCCGCGGACTTGGCTGTTGCAGGTGACCAGCCGCCGGCTCATCGTGCCCATGCCGCTCCACTCCGAGCGATAGATCGGCATCGCCGCGACGATGCCGAGCGCCGGCGCCAGCACTTCGGTGCGGATATGGTTGCCGGGATTTTGCACGTGGCAGGAGGCGCAGGAGAAATTGAGCTGGCCGCGCCGCGCATAAAAATATTCCTCGCCCTTCTGGTAGGCCGAGAGCGCCCGCGGATCGTTCGGGATTTTGATGTCGAACGGTTTTCCGCGCGACGTGAACGCCATGTAAGCCGTCAGCGACGCCATCTCGTCCTTGACGTAGGAATAAGGCTCCTCGCCATTGGCTTCCCGGCAACGATTAAGCGCCAGCTCGAGCGTGATCACCTCGCCGGTCTTGTCGTCGAAATACGGATAATTCTGGCGGATGCCGATGCCTTTTTCAGGAAAGCAATCGCCGTAGGTCTTGCCGTTCTTGAACGGCGTCGCGAACATCTGTTTGCCGCGGTCGATGGCAAAATCATACGGCGGAAAATCGTCGATCGCCTCCCATTGCTTGCGCAGCTCGGCGTCCATCGAATAGGGGCCGTTGACGAAATCGTTCAGCGGCACGTTGGGAAAAAGCTTGGTGAAATAGTCGCGGAATGCCTTGAAATCGGCGGCGGGATCGATGTTGTCGGCTGCAGCGGCGGGCCGCGCGGCGGCGACGACGAGCGTCGCGATGACAAGCGTCG
The DNA here is from genome assembly GCA_963821175.1 of uncultured Alphaproteobacteria bacterium. Lineage (GTDB taxonomy): Bacteria > Pseudomonadota > Alphaproteobacteria > Rhizobiales > Xanthobacteraceae > BOG-931. The sequence goes on along the minus strand of CAWGCU010000010.1, from coordinate 38,039 downwards.
CAGTAACAATGGCTATGGCGCGAAAAATTCTCACATCCTTCTCCGGCTCACTCAGCGCGTATAGAGAAAATCGACGACCGCTTCGATTTCCCCGTCGGTCAGAATCAAATTTCGCCCGAACGGCGGCATCACGCTCTGCGGGTTGCGCTTGGTTTCGTCGAACACGATTCCTGCCAATTCCTTGCGGTCGGGAAATCGGGCCTTCATGTCGGCAAGCGGCGGCCCGAGATTGCCGGGCGAATCGCCGCCCTTGATGTCGTGGCAGGTCAGGCAATTGCCCTTGCTGCGGTCGAAGGCGAGCACTTGGCCCGGCAGCACCTGGCCCGGCAGCACCTGGCCCGGCAGCGCCGGCGTCTGCGCCGATGCACGCGCGCCGGCGAGCAGCACGACGGCAAGGACCGCTGTGACAAAAAGCGCCGGGCCGTGAGCGGTTCCGCCTCGCATTCCGTCTCCTCCGCTATGGCGGCGCAACGAGCAATGTCCGCCACATATTGTCAAGCATGGGGATTTTACCCTTTGCGGCGCGATTGTCGCAGCGCGAATGCCGCACTCGCCCGGCACCCGGCCGCAGCCGATTCATTTCACGGAATGAATCTGTCGAAGAATTAATACGCCCGTCAGGTCGCCGTAACGCCGCGGCCCCCATGTGTACCGGCGAAGGGCGGCTGGGCCGCTCCCTCGATGGAGAACAATGATGCTTCCGAACAATCGTAAATCCCTCTCGGCCCGGCGCCTCGTGCTGTTGGCCTCGGTCGCCGCCGTCGGCGCCGCGCTGCTGGTGGGCGGTCCCGGCTATCACGCCAATCTGCCGGCGTGGACGGCGGCCGCGAGCGCTGCCGATGCAACCATGCAGCACCCGTCCGGCTTCGCCGATATCGTCACCAAGGTGAAACCCGCCGTCATCTCGGTGCGGGTGAAGATTCCCGCTTCCGCCGAGCCGGCGTCGATGCAACAGCAGCAAGGCGACGACGACCAGGATGCCGTTCCGGCGGTGCCGGGCTCGCCGATGGACAAGTTCTTCAAGCAGTTCGGCGATCAATTCGGCCGTCAGGGTCAGGGCCGCCAAGGGCAACAAGGCCAGCGTGGCCAGACGCCGCAAGGACATCAGACCATCACCGGCGAAGGCTCCGGCTTCTTCATCACCGCCGACGGCTATGCGGTGACCAACAATCACGTGGTCGATCATGCCAAGTCGGTGCAAGTCACCACCGATGACGGCTCGATCTTTACGGCGAAGGTGGTCGGCACCGATCAGAAAACCGATCTCGCGCTGATCAAGGTCGACGGCAAGAGCGACTTTCCGTTCGTGAAGTTCGCCGAGCGCGCGCCCCAAGTCGGCGACTGGGTGGTCGCGGTCGGCAATCCGTTCGGGCTGGGCGGCACCGTCACCGCGGGCATTGTCTCGGCACGCGGCCGCGACATCGGCGCCGGACCTTACGACGACTACCTGCAGATCGACGCGCCGATCAACAAAGGCAATTCCGGCGGACCGGCATTCGACGTCGAGGGCAACGTCATCGGCGTCAACACCGCGATCTACTCGCCGTCCGGCGGTTCGGTCGGCATCGGCTTCGATATTCCGGCCGATACGGTGAAGACCGTGGTGGCGCAGCTCAAAGCTAGCGGCCACGTCACCCGCGGCTGGCTCGGCGTGCAGATCCAGCCGGTGACCGCAACCATCGCCGACTCGCTCGGCATGAAGAAGGCCGAAGGGGCGCTGGTCGCCGAGCCGCAAGACGGCAGCCCGGCGGCCAAGGCCGGCATCCTGACCGGCGACGTCATCACCGCCGTGAACGGCACGCCGGTGAAGGACGCCCGCGAACTCGCCCGCACCATCGGCACCATTGCGCCAAACGCAACGGTGAAGCTCGACCTCATCCGTGGCGGCCAGGCCAAGACCATCTCGCTGACACTCGGCGAAATGCCGGGCCAGCAGGAGGCCAAAGCCGACACCGGCAATAGCGAGCCGACCAACGGCGTGCCGCATCTCGGCCTGTCGGTGGCTCCGGCCAGCGAAGTGTCCGGCGCCGGCGCCCAAGGCGTCGTCGTCACCGCGGTCGATCCGGACGGCCCCGCCGCCGAGCAGGGTTTTAAGACCGGCACCGTCATCCTCGATGTCGGCGGCAAGTCCGTCGCCAATGTCGGCGACGTGCGCAAGGCGCTGGTCGATGCCAAGGCGCAAGGCAAGCATCAGGTGCTGATGCGCGTGAAGCAGGGCGACACCACGCATTTCGTGGCGCTGCCGCTCGGCGATGCGTAAGTGAGAAGTTCTGCGACGCGTGAGTGACGAGTAAGGTCGACCCCGCCGGCGCTGTTCGTCTCCAGTCAGCGCCGGCGGACAGACCCACCTAGAGCGCCAACATTGTTGGCGCTCTAGGATTTTAGTGGAGCATGATCTTTCGGAAAACCGGTTCCCACTTTTCCGGATCATGCTCATGGACGGGCATTTAGCCCGTCCCCGTTTTTCGTTTGTATGAGCTTGGAAATGAGGGGAGTTACGCGGCCGGCGCGCTGCGTCCCTTCTCCCCAGAGGGGAGAAGGACAGGATGAGGGGGGTCGGACGGCGGAGATTAATTCTGAATCTTCCGAACCCCCTCACCCCATCCCTCTCCCCCATAGCGCGTCGAAGACGCGCGTAAACGCGCTGATGGGGGAGAGGGAGTCCCAAGCGTCGCCCTCGCGCGCATCTGCGCGCGCTTTGACGCCTACTCATACAAATCACGCGGCATGCATTGCCGCGCTGCGCGCTCCGGCGCGCCAATGTTGCGCGGCGTGGCCTCGAGGATGTCCTGCCGCGTCCGCCACTGCTCCGGATGCGGCACGCGATCGAGCGCGCGACGCAGGCAACCGGCCGCTTCGCCGCAGCAGCGGCACTGCCGGCGGCACGCTTTGCGCGAGCAACTCCGCCACAAGGCGAACGCGTCGCAATAACGGCGCTGCTGCAACGCCTTCTCGAGCGCGAGGCGCCGCGCGTATTCGATCGCGCTAAGCTTTGGCTTGAGTTTCAGTCCCGCCTTGAGCATGGCGGACAGCATGGCAAGTTTTTGGTCGTTCTTTTGTTCGGCGTCTCTCACGGCCAAACTCTCCCGTCTCGCGGCGCGCTTTTGCGGCCGCGTTTTATCGTGTGCACGATCGCGAACGGATCGCACGCTTGCAAAATTGTGGTCACGTCTAGCGCGAAACCGGTCCGGTCCAAGGAAAGGGCAGGGGTGGGCCTGCTTTTCGTTCGTCCGGTGAGCTTCGCCAGATCAAAACTTGAAGAAATAATTGAAGGAAGCGGAACGCCGGCAAACGCTGATCCGTATCCTCCGCATCTTGCGACGCGGCTCGCGCCTTGCGGCGCGTTCGCTTGTCGGCGTTCCACCACGGCTCTCACCTAAGGGAATTATTCCATCCCTAAGGCTCAGCTTCAGGCCAGGCTTCCTGGGACGTGGTCTGAACGAGCGTTACCCGCCTTCGCCTGTCCCAGTCCAGGGATGCACCTCCCGCCCCGGTCATAATGCCGGGGGACTGATACCCAAGCTGCTCGGGAGCAGACTGCAAACCCGCCCGCGGGCACCGCCCTCGCTCTCATGACGCGGTGTGCCTCCGCGCCACGTCCTTCAATGAGCGAGGATTATGATGTAACCGACACAGAGACCCATGTCAATAAAAAAGAGACACGATATCCAGCCTCCCCTGCAGGGGGAGGCTGCCGCGCTTTAGCGCGGCAGGTGGGGGTGTGATGTGCTTGCACTTGTGGCCGCCGTCTCACAATCAACGGGACACGCTACGGATGAGGTGGTGACCTCAGATGCCCCGTGCCGTCGCGACTTCATCGTGATGGAACCGATGCCGCCCGGAAAGCCTTTCATTGGGGGCGCCGATGTGCGCGCCCGGGGAGATTTCATGCGAATTGAGCAACATGACAAGAGCCACATTGTGGAACTTGAAGACGGTTCCAGATGGCAGATTTGGCCTGGCGATATTGCGACGACTTTGCAGTGGTTGCCGACCACTGAACTTCAGATATCGGCAATTCATGACGGACTGTGCTCCCACGCGCTTATTGATCGAGAGGGTGGCTCAAGGGTGCGGGTGATCGAAGCCAGCGCCGAGTGGCCCGTAGCCGAGGTCCGACAGTCATTGAAGGAAGGGTGAGAAACTCGCGCGCGAGTTAGAGGGCTCCCCCGCTTCTCGAGGTCGCGGTGAGGCCCGTGGTCAATGTTGTCAGTCGCTATCCTACCAAAGGAGAAATCTCGCATGTCCATGCAATCACACCGTGCGGAACTCGAAAGACGGCATCATGTGCTGGAATTAGAGATTTACGAAGCGCAGAAGCATCCTTCGTGCGACGACCTTGAGATCATCGAGCTAAAGCGTCGCAAGTTGCTCGTGAAGGACGAGATCGCGCGCCTGCTGTAGGACATCAGCGTACACTAACACGATGCGTCGTGCCTGTGGTGGTAAGGAACCCACAGGCGATTGCCGTTCTGTCGCTGCGACTACGATACCGTGATCAAAAGAACCTTTCGCAGTGCGGCAATTCACCGTAGCGAATGACGTGACGGGTCATCAGCGACCAAATGGACCCTTCGATCGCGAGTCCGCTTTACCCTCGTTAGCGACCAAACCGCGCACTACGGCAGCCGTCGCCAGGGCCGGACCTGCCGGGTGGGGCGTGATAGTCTTCCCCAAATTGCAGCGGGCAAGATCCGATTGGGCGGAGTCTAATGGCGATCAGCATCGGACGGCGGCAATTCATATCCGCAATCGGCGGTGCAACCGTCGTTTGGCCGTTCTCCGCGCGCGCTCAACAAGCCCGCGACACCCGCACGGTCGGTGTCATCATGAGCGTTGCCGAGAACGATGCCGATAGCCAGACGCGCATCGCCGCGTTCCGTCAGGGTATCGAAGAGCGGGGCTGGAAGGATGGGCAAAACGTTCATATCGCGTATCGTTGGGTCGCCGGGAATCCGGAACTCATCGAGCAATACACGCGGGAGATCGTGGCGCTCCGTCCCGATGTGATTCTGGCCAACGGCACCGGCGTTGTCATCGCGCTCCAGAAAATCACCAGCACCATCCCGATCGTTAGTGTCTTGGTGAATGATCCGGTCGGCCTCGGTTTCGTCAGAAGTCTTGCGCGCCCCGGCGGCAACATCACGGGTTTCACGTTCATCGACCCGGAACTGATCAGCAAATGGATGGGGCTGCTCAAAGACGTAACGCCCGATCTCAGCCGCGCCGCGCTGCTGTTCAATCCAGTCACCGCCCCCTACTACCGGAATTTTCTGAGCCAAATCGAGACCGCGCGCCTACCGGGCCTGATCGCTCTGGAGGCAATGCCTGTCGGCACCCTTGCGGAGACGGAATCCGCCATCGCCGCGTTCGCGCAAAGGCCGGGCGGCGCTGTGATGATCGGACCTGATGCTTTCATGATCACCCACATCGCCGAGATTGCACAGCTTGTGGCGAATAATCGGCTGCCGACGATCTCGGTTTATCGGCCTTTCACCGTCGCAGGCGGCCTCATGTCAAACGGGCCGGACACCGCGGACATCTTTCACCGGGCGGCCACATATGTGGATCGAATCCTCAAGGGTGAAAGCCCGGCTGAGCTGCCGGTGCAACAACCGACAAAGTTCGAATTCATCGTAAACCTCAAAGCCGCAAAAGCGCTCGGCCTCTCCATCCCGTCCGGAGTGCTCGCCATTGCCGACGAGGTCATCGAATGAGACTTTCGCAGTGCGGCCATTGGCGTCGACGCAGTGGCGCTTTGGGCCAATAAGCGACAAAGCGCATAGCGCAACAATCCCGACTTCGACTTCGCTACGCCGTCTGATGCCCCTTCAGGAATGTGCGTGCGCGGTTGATGGTGCGGGCCTTCAGGTCCGTCGGCTCCTTCCAGGGAAACACCGTGATCTCGGCATTGGGCGCCAACGAGGCGATGTCGATGGCGACCTGGAGCGGATGCGCGACGATGTCGTCGGGCAGCACCAGCATCGGCGTGCCGCAGGATTTCGCGAAGTCGCGCGACACGCTGTACACGAAGTCGGGCTGCACGCGGTAAAGGTTGTGCAGATACTGCTCGATGGTGGCCATCGACACGTCAGGCCGGCGCTCGCGAAACTCCTTGGCCCAGACGTCCCTGCCGGACTCGTACATATAATCCGGCTTCTCCGGCCGGTGCCCGACCGGCTGACTCAGGATCGCCGCGACGACGCGCGCCGGCGCGCGCTGCATCAGCTTCATCGCGAACGGGCCGCCGATGCAGTTGCCGAAGAAAAAGAACTGGCGGATGCCGAGATGGTCCATCACGCCGAGCTGGTCGTCGGCGAAGGCGTCCCACGGATTGTCGACCGGAACCGGGCCGGTCGAATCGCCGTTGCTGGCGTTGCGCTGGTCCATGGTGATCACGCGGAAGTCGTTCTTGAACTCCTCCATGATGTTGATCACCGCGGTGGGCCAGTTGCTGATGCGCGAGTTCAGGCCGCCGCCGGGCGTCGCCAGCAGCGGGTAGCCTGAGCCGATTTCGGCGTAGCGGATGCGGACATTGCCCTTCTCGTAGACTCCGACCTTGGCGCCCTCCGGCAAGCCCTGCGGCGCTGCTGCCTGCGGCGCTCCTCCCGCCTGCGGCGCTTGGGCGAACACTTGCGAGGCGGTAGTTGCCGCGGCGGCGGCGGCACCGGTTGTAAGAACCGTGCGTCGGCTTGAATCGATCATCGGCTACTCCCTTGTCGTTGTCGCGGCGCACAGCGTTGCGACCGATCAGTTGTTATTCGCTTGATGGTACACGAAACAAACCAGCCGCTAAAGTGTCGGATATTGACAGCCGCGGCCGCCGCGCGCTGGATTGGCCTATCGCACACGGAGACGGCGGCCATGCTTCGCAGCGGCAAAGAGCATCTCGAATCGCTGCGCGACGGCCGCGTGGTCTATATCGGCAACGAAAAAGTCGACGACGTCACCACGCACCCGGCGTTCCGCAATGCGGCGCAAACCGTGGCGGCGCTCTACGACATGAAGGCCGATCCGGCGCTTCGCGCGGAGATGACCTACGAGGAGGATGGCGGCCGCCATTCCATCTATTTCCTGCGGGCGCGCTCGCGCGAGGATTTGCAGCGGCGCATGATCGGCCATCGGCGTATTGCCGATTTCACCTACGGCCTGTTCGGCCGTTCGCCGGACCACGTCGCCTCCTTCATCACCGGCATGGCGATGAATTTGGGCGCGCTGCCCGCGCCTAACGCCCACCCCGACAACGTGCTGCGCTACTACAAGCACGCCCGCGACAACGATCTTTACGTTGCCTACGCCGTGTTGCCGCCGCAGGCCGCGCGCGATCCGAATTTCTACCTCAAGCAGAACCTCCCGGTGCCGACGCTGCGCGCGGTGCGCGAGGAGGACGACGGCGTCGTCATCTCCGGCATGAAAATGCTCGCCACCGGCGCGGTATTCGCTAACGACATCTGGATCGGCAACGTCATTCCGCTGGCGCCGGAGCAGAAGAAAGAATCCATCACCTGCGCCATCCCGTGCAACGCGCCGGGCCTGCGGCTGTGGTCGCGCAAGCCGATGGAGACCGACGTCACCTCGGAATTCGATTCGCCTTTGTCGTATCGCTACGACGAAAGCGACAGCATGCTGCTGTGCGACGAGGTCAAGGTACCGTGGGAAAAGGTCTTCGTCCACGACGACGCCATCCTGGCGCGCGAGATCTACATCAAGACGCCGAGCCATTGCTTCGGCAATCATCAATCGAACGTGCGCTACTGGTCGAAGATGCGCCTGATCGTCGGCTTGTGCGCCAGGATCGCCAATGCGACCGGCGCCGATCAGGTTCCTGCGGTCAAGGAAACGCTGGGCCGCATCTCCGCCCAGGAGGCGATGATCGCCGGCATGGTCAACGGCCAGATCAATGCCTTCGAGACCTGGCCGGGTGGGCCTGAGGGTTACGTCTGCTTCAACCGCCGCATGATGTACGGCGCGCTCGATTGGTGCACGCAGAACTACTCACGCTTCATCGACGACTTGCGCGAACTGTGCGGCGGCGGTGTGTTCCAGATGCCGGCCGACATTTCGGTGATGCAGGACGCCGAGCTCGCGAAGCAATTCCAGACCTTCTGGCAGACGCCGCAGTGCGACGCGGTCACGCGGATGAAGCTGTTCAAGCTCGCCTGGGAGATGGTCGGCTCGGAATTCGCCGGCCGCCACCAGCAATACGAAAAATTCTACGCCGGCGCGCCGTTCATTATCCGCAATCATTCCTATCGCGAGACCGATTGGGCGTCGTTCACCAAAATCGTCGACGGCTTGATGGCTGGCTACGACTACCCGGGCGCAGTCCCAACAAATCGGACGCGCTGACGATGGGATGTGTTGATGGGAGCGTGCCTACGCGCTACGCGTGATGGTTTCTTGAAATGACTTCGTAAAGTTGTCGATAAAAGTATACAGCCGCACCGATCGTCGTCAGGATGCTTGCAGAGCCATCATTCCGAATGGCTCAAGTGGGGAGGCGCAAGCATGTGCAAACTTTGCAATCAAGGAATGCTGCGAAACCATTTCGGCTCGCGGCGCAATTTTCTTAAAGGAGCTGCGGCAACTGGAGTTGCCACGGCAGGTCTCAATCTCTTCGCACCGCGTCCCGCCTCGGCGGACTTCCAGGGCGGCGGCGATCCACCTCAGGACAGCGGCAAGCCGTTCCGACGTTACGTCATTCGTGGCGGCTCGGTGATGTCGATGGACTATCCGAATGTCGGCGACTTCGCCCAAGCCGATGTCCTGGTCGAGGGCAATAAGATCCTCGCCGTCGGGCCGCATATCGCGGCGGGCACCGCCGACGTGATCGATGCCACAGGCCGCATCGTGATGCCCGGCTTCATCGATACGCATCACCACCAGTTCGAGACGGCGCTGCGCAGCTACCTCGCCGACGGAGTCCTCATCAACGACGGCTCCGGTACGCCGAGCGGCAGCACGACCTACTACGAATTCATCCTGAACAAATTCGCCCCGGTGTACCGGCCGCAGGACGTCTACATCAACGAGCTGTTCGGCGGGCTCAGCCAGCTCGACGACGGCGTCACCACGGTGCACGACGTCTCGCAGATCAGTCACACGCCGGCGCACTCGGACGCCGCCATTCAGGCGCTGATCGATACCGGGCGGCGCGCCGCTTTCGGCTATTTCGAGAGCGCGGGCAATTTCGGCGCCGGCGTTCCGGGCAACCAATATCCGCAAGACGCGCCGCGCATCCTCAAGCAGTGGTTCTCGCCGGGCAACCTGTCGCGCAACGGGCTCGTCCACATGATCATGGGCGGCGAGGTCTATCTCGGCAATGCGACCACCGACAAGTCGTGGACGATCGGGCGAAATCTTGGTCTGCAGATCGCGGCGCATATCCTCTCGCCGTTCGGCATCCGCCCGATCTTGGACTCGCTCGCCGCCGGAACGGGCGGCAACGGCCACATCGGGATCGGACCGGACAACCTGTTCATCCACATGACCGGCATGTCGGATATGGGCTGGCAGGCGGTGAAGGACAAAGGCGCGCAGGTCTCGATCGCCTTCCCGATCGAGATGAATATGCGGCACGGCATGCCGCCGATCCTCAAGGCGCAGAGCCTCGGCATGGAGCCATCGCTCTCCGTGGACGTGGAATGCACATTGACGGCGGACTTCTTCACCCAGATGCGCTCCTGCATGAATCTGCAGCGCGCGTTGGTGAACCAGATGATCCTCGATCAGAATTTGCCGCCGGATACCCTCGAACTGGCCGCATCGAACAATTGGGGGATTCCGCCATCGGCAGCAAGCGTCGCGTGGCCAAAGCCGCCGGCCAGTCTGCCGGCTCCGCTGACAACGCGGGACGTGCTGCGTTACGCCACCATGAATGGCGCGAAAGCGCTGCGACTGGACAGCAAGGTCGGTTCGCTGACGCCGGGCAAGGAGGCCGACATCATCATCCTCGACGCCACCAGGCTCAACGTGGCGCCGCTCAATCAGGTGCCGGGCGCTGTCGTATCCTTGATGGACCGCACCAATGTCGAGACCGTGATCGTCGCCGGCAAAGTGCGCAAGTGGAAGGGGCAGTTGCTCGACGTCGATTTGAACAGGCTCAGTCAGCAGCTCACGGCCTCGCGCGACTATATCTTCTCCGCTGCGGGTATCCCGCAGAACCTGTTCAGCAGTCAGTAGCGCGAGCCGATATCAGCAGGATATCGGGCGGCTCCGGCCGCCCGATATCGGCGTCATCCGGCCAGCTTAAAAAACCCGACATCGATGCTGCCGGTGCGGAAGCCGACTTCGCAGTAGGCGAGATAATATTCCCACATGCGGCGGAAGCGGTCGTTGAAGCCGAGCGGCTCGAGCTTCGGCCAGGCGCGCAGGAAGCGGCTGCGCCATTCGCGCAAGGTGCGCACGTAGCTGTCGCCGAACGATTCGTGGTGCACCAGTTTCAGGCCGGCGCGCGCCGCCTCGCGTTCGATGATGGCGACAGTCGGCAGCACGCCGCCCGGGAAAATATAGCGTTGGATGAAATCCGGGCATTTGCGGTAGGCGGCAAAGCGGTGCTCGTCGATGGTGATCGCTTGCAGCAACGCCACGCCGCCGTTGGCTAGACAGTCGCGAATCTTGCCGAAATAACTCTGCCAATAGCGCTCGCCGACCGCTTCGATCATCTCGATCGAACAGATGCGATCAAAGGTGCCGGGAACGTCGCGATAGTCCAGCAAGCGCAAGTCGGCGCGGCCATGTTCGACCTCGCCGGCGAGCCGCGTCTGCGCGTAAGCAAGTTGCTCGGTCGACAGCGTGATGCCGAAGACGCTTGAGCCGTAATGGCGGATCAGCCGCTCGGCGAAGGCACCCCAGCCGCAGCCGATCTCGAGCACGCGCTCGCCGCCATCGAGCTCGAGCAATGCGGCGGCGCGTTCTAGCTTGGCTTCCTGCGCCCGCTCCAGCGTGTCGCAGTTGACGTAAAGCGCCGACGAGTAATTCATGCCCTCGTCGAGCCAGGGGCGGAAGAACTCGTTGCCGAGATCGTAATGCGCCGCGATATTGCGCCGGCTGCCGCGCCGGGTGTTGTGGCGCAGCCAGTGCGCAAACCGATTGCGAACGAGGCCGAGCCAGCCGACGGCCGCCGTCGCAGTCAGCGCGGATTCGTTCTGCATGCAGAATTCAAGCACTTGGCCGAGCTCAGGCGTCGACCAGTCGCCGTCGAGATAACCGTCGGCAAAGCCGTGATCGCCGTCGAGCAGCATGCGGCGCAATCCGCGCCAGCGATGCACCGTCATGATCGCGTCCGGCCCCGGAATACTGCCGTGGCGTTCGATGATTTCACCGTTCGGCAGCGTGAGCTGCAATCGCCCGGCCGGCATTGCCGGGATCGCGCGATCCACCATGCGGCCACCGATGCTCCGGCGCGTCCGCGGCTTGGCCGCTGGAGGTTCGGAAATCGACGGGCGCGAGACAGTCACGGCGGCTAACCTCGGGCGTTCACGACAGTCACCGGTGTGGCGGGCGGACGGGGCCGCGGCCGTAACCGGAATCCTTTCAGCACCATGCGCAGTGCATGCCAATGAATGGCGCCGATGACCTTGAGCGTGAGCAGCGGATGGGTGGCAAGCATGCGCAGCAGCGTGGCGTCGGTCATCGCGACCCGATCCCCGCTCAGCGCCGCGGCCAGCAGCAGGCCGTCCTGGTCGGCGGCGCGGATCGCCACTGCGATGCGCTCTTCCGGCACTGCAACGCGAAACCGGTAATTCATGTCCATGTCCATAAACGGCGAGACATAGAAACGCTTGCGGCAACGCTGATCGATGACCGTCCCCGCAGTGCGATCGACAGGAATCAAGTAGGCGTGCCGCTCGCGGAAAGTATTGTGGACTTCGTAGAGAAGGGCTGCAAGCGAGCCGTCGCGTTGATAACAGAAATAGACGCTTAAGGGATTGAAACCATAGCCGAAAACCCGCGGCATGCAGAACAGCCGGATGGCGCCGCCATCGGGCGCAAGGCCGGCGGCCCGCAAATGGTCCTCGACCTGGTCGCGCAGCGGCCGGCCGCTGCCATCGCCGTGGTCGGCATCGAAAAAGCTCAAGGCATTGAAGCGATTATGCGAGAACAAGCGCAAGCTTCGCGGCAGTCGGCCGATCTCGTCGAGATCGAGCAGCATCCAGAACACGCGGTAGCGCAGCCGATGCGGCCGCGGCCGCACGCGCCGGTGGGTCACGGTGCCGGCGTACAAGGTGGAGCGCAGGCTCATGCGACAAGCTCCCGTGCGGGGGCCGGTGCTGCACGGTCGAGCGCGATGCGGCCGGATTCGTTGGCGACACGCCACGGCCGCCGCACGCCGCCCAAAGCTTCGGCGACGGCGAGGCCTGCCTGCAAGCCGTCTTCATGGAAGCCTGAGCCGAAATAGGCGCCGCAGAACCAGGTGTTGCGGCGGCCCTGCAAAGACCACAGCTGCCGTTGCGCCGTGATCGCCGCCGAATCAAATAGCGGATGGTCGTAGATCTCGCGGTGCCACGCATGGCGCGGCTCGCGTTGCGGATTGAGGGTGACGAACAACAACGTGTCGTGCGGGATGCACTGCAGCGAGTTCATCCAATAGGTCACTGTCGGGCAATTTTCGTCGCCGTCGTCGCCGCCGCCGCCAATATGATTCCAGCTCGACCACACTGCGCGCCGCCGCGGCATCAGCCGGTGGTCGGAGTGCAGCACGGCAGTATTGCGGCAATAGCGGAAGGCGCCGAGGAGGCGACGTTCTTGCGGCGTCGGATCGTCGAGCATCGCCAAGGCCTGGTCGGCGTGCGCGGCGATCACGACGTCGTCGAAGGTTTCGACTTGGCCGTGGCAATCGCGGATTGTGACAAAGTCCTCGCCTCGGTGCACGGTGGTGACGCCGGCCGCAAGACGGATGCGGTCCGCGTAAGCTTTCGTCAGGCGCTCCACATAAGCGCGGCTGCCGCCGAGCACCGTGCGCCACGGCGGCCGGTTGCGCAGGCGAAGGAGCCCGTGGCTGTCCTGGAAACGGATGAAGGCCGCGGCCGGGTAATTGAGGATCGTCGCCGCCGGCGCCGACCAGATCGACGCCGCCATCGGCAGCAAATGATCGCGCCGGAACGCCGCGCCGTAGGCTCCGGCATCCAGATAGTCGCCGAGCGTGGTGTGGAATTCCTCGAGCAATGCGAGGTCGCGCGGCGCTTCGCGATAAAACCTTTGCAAGTCGCGCAGCATCGACCAGAAGCGCGGGCGGAACAGGTTGCGTGTTTCGGCAAAAAGCCCGGCCAGATTGGTGCCGGAATATTCCAGGTCGCCGTTGCCGAGTGACACCGCAAACGACATGTCGGACAGTTGCGTCGGCACTTCGAGGTGCTCGAACAACGCGGTGAGGTTGGGATAGGTTTCTTCGTTGTAGACGATGAAGCCGGTATCGACCGGGATGGCACCTTTCGCGCCTTCGACCATAACGGTGTTAGAATGGCCGCCGACGCGGCGGTCGCTTTCATAGACCGTCACCTTGTGCTTTTGGCTGAGCAGCCAAGCCGTAGACATGCCGGCAATGCCAGTGCCGATGACCGCTATGTTTTTTGGGATGGCAAAATTGCCGTGCATCGCTCGCCCCTCGGCCGGCTCCGCCGACCACGCCTGTTGTTCCTCACCTCACCGCACGGCGCGGTTACGCTTGGCCCGAGGCTTTGGATCACCGGCCGTTAGATCACCGGCCGTTAGATCATCGGCGCTGGCCGCAATCCGATTGCCGGCGACTGATCCAAATGCGCACGCGGGTCGTACCCTCGGGCATGCATGTGGAGAGCGCAGCACTTTGGCCCAGATTTACCTGGCCCGGACCGGTCCAGCGCGGAGCCGCCATGCTTCGTGATGGGCGGGCCGCGGCCGGGAACCATGCGGCGGACTGGATCAGGGCGATTGCCGAGGGTCAGAACCGCGCCGCGTTCGCGTCGCTGTTCGAGTTCTATGCGCCGCGGATCAAGGCGATGCTGATGCGGCTCGGCGCAGCGGCCGATGCGGCCGAAGATCTGGCGCAGGAGACCTTGCTCACGGTGTGGCGCAAGGCGGCGTATTTCGATCCGGCATGCGCCAGCGCCTCGGCCTGGATATTTACCATCGCGCGCAATCTGCGCATCGACCGGCTGCGCGGTGACAACCGGGCAAAATTTTATGCGCCGTACGAGATGGTCGAGCCCGAAGGGCCGGAAAATCCCGACAGCGTGCTCAGTGCCGCGGAGCGCGACGCGCGGGTGCGGGCCGCGCTCAAAGAGCTTTCGCAGGAACAAGTTCGCGTCGTGCAGCTTTCGTTCTTCGAAGGCCGCGCCCATGGCGATATCGCAACACTGCTCAATCTGCCGCTGGGAACGGTCAAGTCGCGCGTTCGGCTTGCCATGGCGCGCTTGCGCAATCTGTTAGGTGATCTGCAATGACCATCATCCATCATCCAAGCGACGCCACTTTGGCGGCTTTCGCCTCCGGCACGCTCGACGAGGCCCGCGGCATCGTGGTCGCCGCGCATCTGTCGCTGTGCGCGCAATGCCGCACTGGCGTGCATGCCTTCGAACAGGCCGGTGGCGCCTTGCTGGACGACGTCGAGCCGGTGGAAATGTCGGCCGGCGCCTTGCAGCGCGCCATGGCCGCGCTTGGGCCGCTCGACATCATCACACCAGCGCTTCACGAAGGCGCCGCCGGCGATCTCCCGGCGCCGCTGTCGCACTATGCCGTGGGGCCGTGGCGCTGGATCGGGCGCGGCGTGCAATGGCGGCCGGTCGAGGTGGCGTCCGACGAGGGCGTGCGCGTCTTTATGTTGAAGGCCGCGCCCGGAACGAAATTGCCGCGCCATCGCCACACCGGCACGGAATGGACCTGCGTCTTCGAAGGCGCATTTACCCACGCTCTCGGCCGCTACGGCTCAGGCGACTTCGACGAAGCCGACGCGAGCGTCGAGCATGATCCGGTGGTGGACGCCGAGCATGGCTGCGTTTGCCTGGTGGCACTGCAAGGCCATATCGAGCTGCAAGGCTGGTTGGGGCGCCTCATTCAACCGTTCGTGCGCATCTGAGCGGGGCGGCCATGACGACCGCGGCCGACATGAAATCGCGCGACGAAAGCCTTGCGTTCAACGAAGACCTTGCGTTCAACGAAAGCCGCAGCCGGCGCATCCTGCCGCGCCGCATCGCGTTGACGACGTCGATCGCTTACGCCAAAGGCGCGCGGCATACGCTGGACGTGTGCCGGCCGAAATCGGCGACGGCGGCGCCGGTCGTCGTCTTCTTCTACGGCGGCGGTTGGCGCAGCGGCAGCAAGCGGACCTACCGCTACGTGGCCAAGGCGTTGGCGCGGCGCGGCTATGTCGCGGTGCTGCCGGACTATCGCATCTATCCGCAGGCGCGCTATCCGGATTTCCTCGACGACGGCGCGCAGGCGGTGCGTTGGGTGAAGGACAATGCCAAACTTTTCGGCGGCGACCCGCAAAAAATCTTCCTGATGGGTCACTCGGCTGGCGCCCATATCGCGGCCATGCTGGCGATCGACGCCACATGGCTGCGAAAGGTTGGCCTCGCGCCCGGCCGCGATATCGCCGGCCTGATCGGCGTCTCCGGCCCGTACGATTTCCTGCCGCTCAAGGACGAAACGCTGGCGATCATCTTCGGTGGCGCCAATCGGCCGGAAACGCAGCCGATCTCCCACGTCACGCCGGGCGCACCGCCGGCGCTGTTGTTGACCGGCGATAAGGACGACGTGGTCGGCGCCGGCAATTCCACGCGTCTGGCCGAACGGCTGCGTGCCGCGGGCAACGACGCGACGGCGGTGATCTATCCGCGCACCGGGCACTACATCATCGTCGCCGCGATCGCGCCCATCATCCGATCGCTGGTTCCGATTTTACGCGACACCGACGCCTTCATCGCCAAAGTACTGAAGTCGCCACGCGCACAGGTCGGCGTGCCATGACTGGGCTCACATTCCTGGCCATCGTCGTTGCAGTCAGCGTCAGCCTGGCGGCGATCATGACCGGCGCCTGGCTCGCCTGGCGTAGCACGCGCAATTCCGGCTGGATCGACACGACCTGGACTTTTGGGCTGGGTGTCGTCGGCTGCGCCGGCGCGTTCACGCCGTCGCTCGTGACCGGTGGCGTGACGACCCGCCAGGTGCTGGTGGCGGTCCTGGTTGCGGTGTGGTCACTCCGCCTCGGCCTGCACATCGCGCGGCGCACCATCGCATCACGGACGATCCGCGCTACGGCAAGATGATCGCGCAATGGGGCGTCGACGCTTCGCGGCAAATGTTCTTGCTGGCGCAGAAGCAGGTGCTGGTCAGCATTCCGCTGGCGCTGTGGATGGTGCTTGCGGCCTGGAATCCGTGGCCGGGATTGCGTCTGCAAGATGCGCTTGGCGTACTGGTTCTGATAGTCGCTATCGCTGGCGAGGGATTGGCCGACGCGCAGCTGCGCCGGTTCCGCGCCGATCCGGCCAACCGCAATCGGATTTGCGACGTTGGGCTGTGGGGCTGGTCGCGGCATCCGAATTATTTCTTCGAATGGCTGGGCTGGCTCGCTTACCCGCTGCTCGGCATCGATCTCAGCGGCGCCTACCTGTGGGGCTGGGCCGCGCTGCTCGGGCCGGCCTGCATGTATTGGCTTCTGGTGCACGTTTCCG
Organism: uncultured Alphaproteobacteria bacterium; assembly: GCA_963821175.1. Taxonomy (GTDB): domain Bacteria; phylum Pseudomonadota; class Alphaproteobacteria; order Rhizobiales; family Xanthobacteraceae; genus BOG-931. Next base: position 21,387 of record CAWGCU010000010.1, on the reverse strand, counting down.
GCATTCCGCCGCTGGAGGCGCTTATGCTGGAGCGCCGGCGCGATGAATTCCGCGCCTATCAGGCGCGTACCAATGCGTTCTTCCCGGCACCGCCGCGGACAATTTGAGGGAGCTGACCAATGAGCTTGGTGCAAATATGAGCTTCGTGCAGACAATGACCGGCTTTGGCGAAACCGTGCCGCTGCCCGACGTGGTAACGCGGGCCGCGATCAAATTGTTGGTCGGGCGAACGCAGCGGCAGCTGTCGCGCGCCGAAAACGACGCCGACCGGCGCTTTGCCCGCGACATGGCGCCGTTTCCGATCGCGCTCAACACCGCTGAGGCCAATGCGCAGCATTACGAAGTCCCCGCGGCGTTCTTCGATCTCGTGCTCGGGCCGCAGCGTAAATACTCGTCGTGCCTTTACGACGATGGCATCGACACGCTCGCCGCCGCGGAAGAGCGCGCGCTCGAAGTCAGCGCCGAACACGCCGCGCTTGCCGACGGCCAGCGCATTCTCGAGCTCGGCTGCGGCTGGGGTTCGCTGTCGCTATGGATGGCGCGGCATTTTCCGGCGGCGCGGGTCACAGCGGTGTCCAATTCGCATTCGCAGCGCGAATTCATCAGTGGCCGAGCGAAAGCCGAAGGCCTTGGCAATCTCACCGTCGTCACCGCCGACATGAATGCGTTCCAGCCCAAAGACCGCTTCGACCGCGTGGTGTCGGTGGAAATGTTCGAGCATATGGCCAATTGGCGGCCGCTGCTGCAGCGCCTGCGCGAATGCCTGGAGCCCGACGGCCGCATGTTCATGCACGTGTTCGCCAACAGGCACGCCTCGTACCGCTTCGCCGTCGACGACAAGGAAGACTGGATCGCGCAGCATTATTTCACCGGCGGCATCATGCCGAGCCGAAACCTGATCCGGCAGTTTCCCGATTGTTTTACGGTGGATGCCGAATGGTGGTGGAACGGTCGCCACTATCAGCGCACGGCGCGAGACTGGCTGGAGAATTTCGACCGCAACGCCGACGCAGTGTTCGAAGTCCTCAAGCGCGTCTACGGCCGTGACGCGAAACTGTGGCAGCGGCGCTGGCGATTGTTCTTCCTCGCCACCATGGGACTGTTCGGTCACGCCGCCGGTGAGGAATGGGGTGTCAGCCACTACCGGCTGACGCCGGCGCGCTAAGGAAAAGCTCAGCGCGCGATCAGGCGCACCGCGAAATAGCCGGCCGTGGCGGCGATGCCGGAGGCAAGCGCGCCGTAGCCGATATCGATCACGGTGATCTGCAGCGTCCAATTGCGCAAGGTCGCATAGTTGGTCAGATCGTAGGTCGCGTAGGCGAGCGCGCCAAACAGCAAGGCCAGCGTCGCCGCCGTCACTGGCGATTGCGCGCGCAGCCCCGGCAGCACGGCGAAGACCACGATGCCGACCGGAAACAGCAGATAAAACACGATCGCCGGCGCCACGCGCATGCTTGGCGCCAAGATATCGCCGAGCGCCGGCCGATACAGCATCGCCCCCATGGTGGTCAGCCACACCGCGTCGATCGTGCCGAACACGATCAGGACGGCGACATAGGCAACGACATAGGTCATCGATCATTCTCCCCGGCAATTTAAGGTCCACCCCGCTGGATTGGCTACGCTCGGCGGCAGTTTCCGGATCACCCCGGCCGCAAAAATTGTCCGGAATAACGGTCGCGGGGTTGCAAATTTTCCGCGCTGTCCAGGCAACCGATTGCGATCACACGGGTTATTGCAGGGGTTATAGAATACAAATGGCGCGTGGCCTGCTCAGCATCGCAGGCGCACGACGCGGTTGTGAGAACAATGGTTTGGAGGAAATGCCGTGGCCAAAAGCAAACGAAAATATTCGCCCAGCGCCGGACGCGACGTCGAACTCGAGATGCGCCGCTATAAGCGCGGCACCGCCAAAAGCGGCAAGGGCGGCAAAGGCGGCAAGGTGAAAAGTCGCCAGCAGGCGATTGCGATCGGCCTGTCGAAAGCGCGCAAGGAGGGCAAGAAGGTGCCCAAGAAGAAGAAATAGCCGCCATCAATCTCGGGTGCAGCAAGATGCCGGGCAAGCGCGTGCAATTGGACGAGGAAAGTTGGTCCGCGCTCGATTTGTTGGCGCGAGACCGGATGATGACGTTTCAGGAACTGTCGGATGAAGCCTTCGCCGATGTTTTGAAGAAGCACGGCCGGCCTGTCGACTTGCGCGCGGCGCTGCGCAAAAGCGCGCAGGCCGCCGACGCGCCAGAGCAGGGCGGCGGCAAACGCCGCAAAGGAAAATCGGCTAGACTATGATCCAATTCAATTGGATCGGATCATAGTCTAAAATCTTTGTTTGAGCATGATCTTATCCGAAAACTGGTATGCACTTTTCGGGATCATGCTCTAAAGCATCCCGGGCCTGAACAGGCTCCGCCGGCTGATGATCTTGCCGGCCACCATGAACACGCCCTCGCCGGTATAGTGCAGGGTCTGCGGATATTTCGGCCGGCGCGCCACGTGGGCTTTGACCACTTCGAAGATGAAGAAGTTGTATTGATCGACCAGGCGGTCGTCCTTCAGCTTGCATTCGAAATTGGCATGGCATTCGCGGATGAGCGGGGCGCCGACTTCCTCGGCGGGTTCCGCGGTCAAACGGAATTTCTTGAACTTGTCGACCGAGGCGCCGGAGCAATTGCCGATGTCGACAACTTTGTTGGTCAGCGCCGTGGTCGGCACGTTGATAACGCATTCGCGGCTGCGGCGTACCAGATCGAAACTGTGATTGCCGCCGGCGATGACGCAGCCAATGAGCGACGGCACGAATTCCAGTACCGTATGCCAGCCCATGGTCATGACGTTGTTCTTGCCGCGCCAGGCCGACGACACCAGCACGATCGGGCCCGGCTCGAGATAGCGCCGGATGTTTGAAACCGGAAAGTCGCTCTTGCCTTTTGCCATTCACGCCGCCGCTAAATTGTTCAGCCGCGCGGGGCGGGGCGCTTAGTTGCGCTTGGCCGTAACGGTAGCCGTATCGGTCTTCGGCACGACATCGTTCATGCGCAGCAGAATGTCTTGGACCGGATTGTCGGTCCAGGCATGGTTGACGAAATCGCGGTGCGACACGTCGCCGGCGGGCAGGAACGTCACCATGCCTTGGAGATGATTGCGGCGCAGCTCGGAGCTGTAGGGCACCGAGCGCTCGTTGAGCTCGTGCTCCAGATCGGCATTGTGATGCGCGGTATGCGGCGTGTAGGAGCTGACGAAGAAGGTCGAGCGGTGGTCGGCGATCCAGTCGGCGAACTGGTCGATGCCGGCATAGAGCGCGTCGAGCAGCACCAAGCCGCGGATGCGTTCCTGCGCGCCGCCGCGTGACAGCACCGACAGTGTCGGGCCAAAACCGCCGCTATAGGCGACGATGACGATCGGCATATTGGCAAACGACGCGGCGCTGCGCTGGTCGCCGTAGAGCGACGCGAGTTTCTTCGCGGTCTCATCGAGGAAATGCTTGAAGCCGTCGGGCTCCCAGAATTTTCCGGCGCTGGAATCGGCGGCATCGAAGGCGAATTGCGGTGCCACCAGCACGGCGTTGAGGCCGGCGGCGGAAATCTGATCGGGCAGGCGCTGGCGGTCGCGCACGTCGCGTTCCAGCGTAGCGCCGTGGCCGTGGAAGAACACCACCATGACGGCGGGGCGGTTGGGATCGAATCCTTGGGGAATGTGCAGCAGCACCCTGTCGTCGCCGAACGTTTTCGATTCCAGGAACATGCGGCCGCGGAAATTGACGTGGCCGCGCTGGCCCGCCTGGCCGGCATCGAGGAACTGCCGGTTCGAGCCGGGCACAGCGCCGTGATAGGGGAACGGCGCGGTCTCGAAGTCGACGAGGCTGGTTTTTGCCTCGATGTTGCCGAGCGGCACGTGCGGTACCGCCGGCACCGGATTGGGCGCCGACGCGAGCATCATCTGCGTTGGCTTTTCAATGGAAGCGGTGTGGACCGGGTCAGCGGAAGCGGTGCGCACTGGGGCAGGAGCGGGAGCCGCGGGGGCAGGAGCCGGGGCGGTGGCAGGAGCGGCGGCGACGCGAGCCTTGGCCGGCGTTGCCGGTTGGCGCGGCACGTCGGCGGTTCGCTTGGGTTCGAAATAACTCCAGTCCCGCGCAATGATGCTTGAGGCCAATTCGCGGACCGCGGGGGCGACTGCGGCCGGGCGCGGTAGCGGCGCGCTCGGCGCATAGGTCGACATGGCGAAAGGATCGCTTTTGGCGATGGACGAATCGAAGCGCGTGTTCTCCGCGTAGATCGAGTTCGAGCCGATCAGGCCGGAGGCGCGGAATTCGCCGTAGAGCGCAAAACCCCAGCCGGCGACGGCGACCAACAACAGTGCCGACGAAATCAAAAGCAGAATTCTGCTCGAGCAGCGTCCGTAATGCGTTGGCGCGCGAGACCGGTTTGCGGGTGACGAGGACGCGGCGCGGCGGTGCCTTGCGCGGAGCCACCGGCTCGACGCGGCGCCGCAGTTCCAAATCGAGCGGAACGTGGCGCGCAATATGCGCGCCGCCCGCGCCGGTAACCGGCCGGCGGACAGCCTGCGACTGAAAACTTCGACCCCGTTCTGCCAAGGTATCCCCACCCGACGGCCCGACTGTCGGCGAGGACTTTGGCCCTATTTGGGCGGCCTCGGCCGGGTGGCGGGGTCGTCAAAGCCGAAAACGCTGAAGAATCCGCGCAATCCCTCGGACCGGCGCAAGTTTGACGGGGCCGGGGGCGGTTTGCGGTGCGGTTTCGGCCCTTCGACCACGGTTGGGGGACTGTCCGACCCTATGGTTAACGAAGGGTTAAAGCCGGCATCTTGGATAACCCATTGTTCCGATTAGCATTATTTCCTGTGCCCATGTACCCAGCTAGTGCTCAGCTAACGATTTATCATCATCCAAGCTGCAGAAATAGCCATTTTCTATTGCAATTTCAAGGACTTAGAACTAGGTTACGCCATATGAACAAACGGAGAACAATATGGCTACCTTCGGCTACTGCCGCGTCTCAACCGACGGGCAATCACTTGCTGCACAGCACTCGCAACTCCACGCAGCCGGATGCGACAAAATCTTTGCCGAGAAAATCAGCGGTGCCATTACCGAAAGACCCGAGCTAAATAAGGCTCTGGCCGAGTTGCAAGACGGCGACACGTTTTTGGTACTGCCGGTTCGATCGCCTTGCCCGTTCACGCGAGATTTGCTCAATATTCTTGACACGATTGCGCAAGGCGGGGCTGGCTTCCGCTCACTAGCGGACGTATGGGCCGACACAACTTCCGCTCACGGTCGCCTCATGCTCACCATTTTAGGTGGTCTCGCAGAATTCGAACGCGAGCTAATCAAGTCCCGCACCGGCGATGGTCGCGCTCGTGCAAAGGCTCGTGGCGTCAAGTTCGGCAGACCGCCAAAGCTCAGCGCCGAACAGCGCCACGAAATACGCGAACGCCGCCGCAATGGGCAGACGTTAGCCGCGATTGCGGCCGAGTTTGCCATGCATCCAACTTCGGTCGGGCGCTGCTGTCAGTAACAGTCGCCACATCGCTACGAAGGCAAAGGCCCCGGATCATGCTCCGGGGTCTTTTTCGTGCACACGCCAACGGCGCACTGTCAGCGCTGACTACTGCCCTGCATTTCTCAAGTCGCTGTGCCTTGTCCGGTTACAGGACCATTGCAGTCCTTTCCCTGATAAGTCCACTTTACGGTTTCACCAGAGAATTCTAGTGAGGCATCATAGGAGCCTGGACATTCGGGGGCAGTACCTTTTAGTGACAGCGAGCTGACTTTGTTGCCGGTAAGGGTTCCCGTTCCATTGCCCTGACCGCCCGATGCAGTTTTAAAAGTTACATTCAAATTATTTTGAGACTGAACTACCACAACCGAAATCTTTTGCGCTCCTTCGCCTCCCTTTGCAGTACTCAGTTCATTCGTCCCTAGATAGGTACCGCCAACTTGACCCTCGCACGCCGCCGCAAATAGTGACGCGAACGGATTTGCCTTCACGTCAAATTCCTGCGGAATGGCCCCTACATATATCAAGTTGTTCTCAGCGTCCAAATCTTCGATCAACACCGAAAGAATTTTTTTATTCATGCAGTCAAACTGCAACGGCTGAACCCAAGCGCGATAGCGTGCCTGAAATCCTAAGATCGTCCCTTTTGCAACAGTTTCAGCTATTTCACGACCTTTGTGCAGCTTGATAATTGCCGGCATTCCAATCGCATAAGGGCCGTTTGAAATCTCCTTCTTAGGGCCATGATAAATCTCACCGTCTCCGGTTATGGTGCTGGATAATAACGTAAGGGGCATGCGCTCAAACACGTCTTTCGAAATGACCGAACTTTTTGTGTTATCGTCGCACATGATACGTTCGGCCAGCGAATTGATAGAGTTAGGAACAATCGGTCCGCCAATCGATAAATCAAGATTTTCCGGATCGCCCCACTTAAATTGAAAGGCGATATCACCAGATTTGTTGAAGACGATCCGTTGAGCGAGGGCCTGAAGTGATTTCTTGCAATCGATCACCTCCAAGTCCTGCTCATATGAATTGGCAAGGAGTGGATTATCTGGAGCCGGGCTCGCTTCGTCTGATTTCAGTGGAAAACGGATGAGGAAAGCAACTCTATCTCCAAAGTACTTTACGGAACTTGGGTTGAAGTAAAATGCGACCGGCTTCTGGTCGAAGGCGAAAAGCACCCATTCGCCGGGCTTGGCGATCCAAAGGTCATTCTGTTTGGTGTCGTCGGTCGTAGATGGCAGGTCCTGGGGACGGGGATGTAGCCGTTCCAATAACGGAGATCGCAAGAAAAATGCTGCCAAAAGAAGCGCAAACGCTCCTATTGCTAAGGCCACGTAACGCCGCCGAGAAGAGTGGTCAGAAACAGCTCGGATGTCGCGAACTAGACCGGCCATCTCGTGCCGAAAGCCGATGTGGGTGACTGACACCGCCTGATAATTCAATAATCCTCGAATATCCTCAGGAAGCGCCGATTTAAGAGGCAAATCGGTACCGTTGATGCGAACCGGAATAACCGTAATCTGATGCTTTAAAGCCGAAGCGATTTCGAGCCGTACCCAGTCATCTGGGGCGTCTAGGCGGCGACCGCCGAGAGCATCCTTTGCGTTGAGCCAATTTGGTCCAATAAGCACGAGCATTACCTTACATTCTGCAAGCCGCTGCTCTAGTATGCTCGGGAAATTGGACCTAGCCCGCATGTCAACGTCAATAAACACATTTTTGCTGCCAAATTCGTGCTCTAAATATTGGCCAATACCAAGCGCATTAGCAGCACTGTCGTCGCGGCGATAGCTTATGAATATTTTCTTTGGCACGGTGACAGCGCTCAGCTTTGGACCGGATGGATTATCGCTTGCACCGGAGCTAGATGGAAGTTCAATTGTGGGACACTAAACAAGATTGGCATGAGGGTGCTGCGACACATCTCGAATAAAGCATGCCTTGGAAAAGCGGTCCATTGCGCCTTAATGTCTCCGCTCGCTTGTCCGCCGAACATTGTGCAGCGTAATCGGAACAACAAAAGATTGCTGCACGAAGCGCCGTGGCGTGCTACTATTGGTAGTCTTATTTTTTGTTTGGAGTTAATCAGATGCCCACAGATGTCAATTCACCGATCAATCGCAAGCGCACTGACCAACCTATGTCGCCGGGTGCGAAGTCCAACCCGAGCCGCGCGAGTGCCGATGCAGCGACAGCACGACACAGCGAGCAGCCGGAGCCGATGCAAAAAGAGGCCGACGCACGACGCAGCAAGAAACCTGCGCCGTCATTGCCCACGGACGAGTGACATGAAGCGCGGGTGGACTTGGGAGCGTGGCACTCCGCCGAATGTGCAAACTTGGATTTGCGGCGCGTATGATGAGGAAGTTGTTGCGGCTGATGCTAATCTATCGGCACCTGCAGACTTCCAACATGCGCAAGATCAATTGGCACTAGCGAAGCAATACCCCGAACATGCTCGCAGCCTTCCAAGCGCCAAAGTCATTAAGATCGACGCGGGCAAGCTATAAAATTACAAAAAGGCCGACAGAAAAAAGGCCGCCCAAAGCGGGCGGCCTGAAGGTTTGGAGCTTAGAGGAGGAACACAACGGCCGTGACCGTTGCGCGGGTACTAAAGCAAATAGCACCGCCGACCACAATGACGTAGATCAAATTCTCCCTGGCGATCTTGCCCTTTGTACTATCTATCGGAAGTTATTTCCGTCTGCGTCCACGATGCGTTCGATCTGGTGATCGCAAGCCCGACACGTAAATGTCTGCCGCTCGTAGTCGAGATGGTCGGCGTGCGGACCGCGTCTCGTTAGGGACATGTGGTCGCCGCAATTCGGACACGGTAACCTGTCGGCAACACCAAAATCTCGCGGCTTCCGTCGCGGGAAAAACATAAATCGCCCTCAACCCACCCGGCAATCTGCTCAAGAAATATGTCGAGAGGTAGGCAGGTAGGCATAAGATTTGAGGATTTAGAACGCTGCGAGATGCAAATAAGGCAAAAGCCTCGCCCTAGCAGGGCTCGTTATTTGGCAGCCAAACACTGCTGGCGGCATAACCAAAAGAAAACGACCCCAGCTTTTGACCGGGGTCGTGAAGTTCGTGTGTGGCCTTAACGTTTCTGGGTTGCCTCAGTTGCTTGTCGCTCAGCCGCGCCCTACCGCAGGCCCAGCGAATTGCCAAGTTTCCGCTTGCGGCGGAATGTTCAGCACTACTTGGCAGCCATCGCAGGCATATGCCTATAACGCGGACATGCGTTTCGTTGAATCACCTGTTGTGGTCACTCGCGCTCAGTAGCAAGGCGGATAAGGATAGTAACCGCAGGCTGGTTGGCTATAATGGTAGGCTCCAACCGCCGCTGCTCCTACCGCTGCTGCTCCTACCGCCGCGCCGTAGTATGCGCGCCGATGAACTCTTCGGTTAACGCCAGCAACGCTCCCCGGCGACAAGGGTCGTCCTATTCTCGCCTCCGCTTTATCGAGCGACAAGGATAGCGTCTTTGCCGGCGACCAATGAAGCGAAACCGGAGCCGCTGCAAGCAACGCGCCGCTAAGGACGGCACCAAGCAGGGTTAGCTTTTTCATGGCATTCTCCTCCTGATCTGGTTTTTGAGGATCAGGAGACGATACGCTTTTGCAATTGAATATCGAGCCTCTCATCAGATCTTTGGGAGACAACTTTTTGTGATGCAACTTTTTCCGTCTGGATGATTTAACGGCTGTCCGCTTGCGCGGGCGTGAATTGTTGCGAACCCATCACAGAAACGCGAAGCGGTAGATCAAGATGAACAGCCATTCACGCGACGGAAAAACTCTTTGTTTGTTTCTAACCAAAGTTCCGATCGGTTGACTGTGGTTTAAATTATCAGTCTAATAAGCTACGCCAAATGAGGAGAATTGCTGTGAGCGAAATAACCAAAGTGGAACCCATCTCGCGTCGCGAGGCATTTTCCTTTTTAGGACTAACGGCTGCGTTGGGCTTCGCAGTGCCAATGACGTTGCTAGCGGGTTCCGATGCTGAGGCCCAGGCTCCGGCCCCAGCGCCGACCACTACCCCGGCGCCGGCCGGCGGAACGTTGGGCATGCAGCGGCGTCACGCGCGGCGCGCTGCTCGCCATGAGCGGCGTGCGGAGCGGCGCGCTGCTCGACATGAGCGGCGCGAGGAGCGGCGCGGAGGCAGCGAAGCCACACAACCCAAGTAGTATAGGTGTCCTCGGGGGCCAGCCGCGACGATTAAGCGCGAGTGTCCATATCGCAATCGGTCTGTTTGGTTGGCGCAGGAAGCGGAAGGCGCAAGCGGTCGCCTGAACTAACAATGCAAACAGAATTTGGAATGGCCGCTGCGAGGCGGCCTTTCTATTTGTGCGCCGCGAGTTCCGGCATTGTCGTTGTTAGCTGAAATTGGGGCCGGACCAAGCTTTGGTGTCAGGCAGCCTTCAAAGCCTTATCAATACATCCGATAAAGTGGTCCGATCTGAATGGCTTGACTAGGAAGTCAACCGCACCGGCTTTTATGGCTCGTGCCCGTACGCTATCGTCAGGATAGCCAGTCAAAAAAATAATGGGGATGCGATGACCTCGAGCGATTAGGTGGTCTTGCAAATCAAGGCCGTTCAGCCCCGGCATCTGCACATCGCTGATAAGGCACGATGTGTCGTGGACCTGCTCGGAATTGAGATATTCGTCGGCCGAGGCAAACGTGGAAACCTTGTGGCCCAGGGATTGTACGAGCGACTGTATCGCGTCGCGCATGCCTTCATCGTCATCGACAATCGCAATCATTGGGACTTTCGACATATTCGATACCCATGTTGTGCGAAGAAAAAGTTGAAGATGCTTGACTATCATCCCATTTTGTACCCAAAGCCACCTCGCGATCAAGATTAGTTTCACGTAGTTGTGTATTTATTGCGGACATATAATTTCGATAAGATCGGGTCGGTGCGCTGGGAGTAGAATACCATGGAGCGGAAGACCGCTGGGGCGGGGTCATCGCCCGCCGATCGAAAATCTCAATCATTGCAAGAGCGCCTACGCATTGCCGAACGTATCGCTCAAGCCTTACGCGAGGCCGGGTACTCTTGCGAACTAGGCGATGACGACCACCCAAGGGCGCCGAAGCTTGCGAATTGAGATCGTGAATGATTTCGGCTTTTAGCCCTAAGCGTCATTTCGCATTTGGCGCGTGACATTGCTTCACATGTCGCTCGTCGGAACAACGCGCATCGAAACTGGTCAGGGGCGCTTACCATTGTACCGCGCACCATTGCGCCATTGCGCGTCAAGAGCCTTTAGCAAATGCAAAAAGATTCACTTGCTAGTGAGAACCTGCTTTCGGAGCTTCCGGATCATCTGGTAACTGGCTTGTTTTCTGGTGCGACCCCAGTGCGCCTCAAGGCAGGCAAGGCAGTGTTTCGGGCTGGCGATGTCGGTGACGGCTGTTACCGTGTTGAAGAGGGTCTCCTCAAGGTCACCATGTCATCTCGCTCAGGCAGTGAGCAGATACTGGCTTTCCTCGGCCCGCACGCCATTGTCGGTGAGCTTTCAATGATAGACGGCTTGCCGCGCTCTGCTTCCGTAGTCGCAGTGCGTGACTCCACCTTGAGTTTTGTTAGGCCCGCCGCATTCTGGCGGTTTGCCGAAAAAAATTCCGACGTCTACAAAACGTTAGTCGTCCTGCTGACGAGACGGCTTCGAGAAACCGATGGTGTGGTCGCGGCAATGAGTTTTATGCGTCTGCGTGGCCGCATCGCTCGGGCGCTGCTAGAATTGGCGCGGGATTATGGACAAGATGTTGGCTCGGGCCGTATTATCATTCGTCAAAAAATAGGACAAAAGGACCTCGCCGACATGGTTGGTAGTGCTCGCGAGAACGTTACCCGCGTTCTTAACGAGTGGCGGCAGAAGAAGTTAGTGACCAGAGTGTCGGGCTACTACTGTCTGGAGAACAGCGCAAAACTTGAACATGAAGGTGAACTTTAGGTCTTACGTGGCTTTCGTCGCGGCCCGGACCGGGCATACTTGAAGACGACCTGTCCCTCACGAGCAGGAAGCGGCGCGTCACACGCGATGCAGGTTAGCTGAGGATCAACGGCTTCCGCCCCGGCCTCGGCTCCGATCAAATGATACAACGCGTCGCAATGCGAGCAGTTGAACTGCCCGATTTTGGCATCCCGCACGACTGATTGTCCCCACGAAGAAGCCCCAACCGAGTGTTGGTAAGGACAAATAGCCGCTGCGTCTTACTATAATCAGCCAAAAACTTGATCGGAGCTGCCACGCAGGCAGTTTCTAGGGGCAACTGCGTTAACGGCACTACAACCCGGTTTGTGGGTGCTGGAAGATGGGCGGAAAGCCCCTAATCCGGGGCGCGCGGGGCGCACACGTCAGGGACGATTGGGACTGGTGTCCCACTGGTCAGGCATCGGATCATAGTATTGGATATTTTTAGATAGACCTTTGAAAGACTTCCAGCTAAGACGACCAGCGTTCATACACGGGGATACTTATGAAAAATGGAAAGAAGAGACGGGCCTGGACATCTGTACAGGTTCGCGAACTGAAGACGCTCGCCCGGAAGAAGGTGGGGGCTGGGAAAATTGCGAAGCGTTTGAAAAGAACCGAAGGCGCAACACGACAAAAAGCGTTTAGCCTCGGATTATCACTCGACGCGCGGGCTTGATAAAGCTAATTTTTCTACGCTGACAATGTTCTAAGCCCCGCCACTTACGTGCGCGGGGCTTTTTCTTTCTGCTGCAACTGCCGGGCGGGGGCGCACACGTCATGCCGGTCAACAACAGTTGGTCAATATCTGCTGTACCCCCGAAAGCTGCCGCGATGGTCCCTCGTCGTCGCGGCCGTTATGGGCCCAATAGCGACCGGAATAGCGACTTGCCGGGGAGCCGCGGCACAATCACGCCGCTTGCAGCCATTTCTGCTTCATGGCGAGCAGATCGGTGCGGCGGCTGGTCAACAGCTTGAGCATGGTCTTGGCGTATTTTTGCGCCTCGCTGGACTGCGTCGCCTCGTCCTTGAGGCCGACGATGGCGTCGTCGATCTCGCGCAACTCGCGCTTGATGGGTGCGAGCGGATCGAGTCCGGCATGCGACGCGCTAAGTCGTTCATCGGGAGCCGGCCCACTGCGGGTTTCTGACCCCAGCTTGACGTGACGGAAAGCGAAAGTGGATTGCCTCTGAATGATGGCCATTGGTTTTACATTACCCGATGTTAATCATCACTTGAACGGTACCTGTCGCACTAAGATAAGAAGCCGACGGTGGAGCAACTTGTGCTTTTAAGACAAATTTTTACTCGAACCTGCCAACCTTAGTTCGGTTGCTCCCAGTTCTGCGACAGCAGCAACGTCACTGCGGTATATCCGCTTTGATTGGCGCGCTGGCCGAGCAGCTTAATGAAAAATGTCCCGGCCCATCCGATCCAGCCATGGCTTCAAGCCGGAGATCGAAGGGCCGGGACAGAAGCGCAAGTTGCCTCCAACTCGCACTTCTCAGAGAATGCGTGCCGTTTCTCACGCGCTCTCTTACTGAAAATGGACCCCCGGCCCCAACTGGGAGGAAAGAGCCGGGGGGCGGAGCGCCGAAGAGGAAACAACGCTCCATTTGCCGCACTGAGGCAGGTCGCGATGTCCGCAGTGCAGCGATACGCGCGACCCTCCGGCGGAACCGCCAAGAACCCCGGAGATTGCGCGAACACGGTTAGCGAAGGGGACGTCCGCTTGCATCGAAGTAGCCTTGATCGGTGCGAAAGCTCGTGCACGTCTGCCGGCCGAGGTCGTGTCGTGTGCTTTGACAAAGGACTCTCGGCCGATGAACTTCACAATCTTCATGCCGGTATTGCCATCGACTTCTACAACACGTCGCATCTGCCCAAGAGGCACGGTGTCCGGGTCATTTGCAGCATCGCGGACAGCCTTGAGCAACTGCGGTTCGAATTGTTGAAAGACATCGCTCGGCATTCTGCGATATTGCAGTTTCCTAAGCTGATGATCTTCCGGCAAGTACTTCTTGGCCTTGACTGCAAGGTCGCGATGGTATTCGTAGAAGTCTGCTCCAATTGTTGGAGCGTCAGCGCGGCGGTCCCAAGGCTCAAACGCTCGATCGTAGCGCTCCTGAATTATTCTTGCGGCGTCACGCACTTGCAGTTGTTGATCGTATGTCATGCTCATGGGCAATCCCCATCAGGCTCAGCCTGTGCCGCTTCAATCATGTCACATTGCTTGAAGAACCTGAGTTTTAACACTGCCATCTTCATCGACATCAACAACATCGCCGGCATACGCCAGCTTCTTAACAAAGGGCGCAGGAATAATTAGCGACAGACTGTGTCCTAATTTGCGAAGTTGTTTTCTGGTCGTAGTTCGTTGATCTGGCGCACGCATAAACCAAATGGACATTTTGAAGCAACAACTAAACCGTTTGCCGCGTCAAAACGAGCAAACAAATAACATCCAAATAAGGTTTTTTATGTACTTCCCAACCAAAAACAGCTATAATATTCATAATGCAGCAAACAAAAAATAAAATGACTGTGAGGTGGAGTGATGCCAATTATCAAGTTAGAAGAAACAGAAAAAATTGGTTTCGGCAGCGTCACTAATGAAAAGAGCTAACCCATTGCTCCGCACACACGGAAGCCCTGAATGGGTACAGGTGAGGAAATTCATTTATACCCATTGCCCAATGACGCTTTGAAGCAAACATTTGTTTGCTTGGAGCAAATAGATTTGTTTGTTTGGTGAAGCGAGCAAATAAAAGTCTGATGTAGAGTCGTCAACATTTAAGCTACCACGAGACCGGTTGCGCGTATTGTCGCCGCGTTGATTGAGATGGACACCGTGTTCGTAAATCGGGCGAGGTTCGTCGGGATTGCCCGGTGGAGGTGCGTCGCTCCTGTAGCTCTGCGGGTAAATCACCTTGTTCGTCAGCACCGGGGATTCGTTGGCGGTAATGGCAGAGATCGCCGGTAGTAAACGATGCTGGCGCCAGTGGATTGTCGGGATCAGGAAGCGTGTTCAAATAATCGGCGATTTGTTTTTGCTCAGCGGCCTCTTGTTGAGCGGCAATTTGCCGCAACTTTCGTGCACGTCGTTTCTCCAGAGAGTCGAGACGCGCGGATATTTGGTTCACACCATCGCAAAACGATTGGACTTGAAGTGCCCGCGTCGCTTTCTGCGCTTGCGTGATCACCGCTGCATCGAGCCGTGCCGCTTGAAGCGAGCGGATGCTGTCGCGCCGCGCGATGGTGTCGGGGATGCACTCCATCACTTTCGACAGCGGTCCACCAATCATAAGTGCGTTGGCGAGGCGGAGGCCCGTGAGGGACCGGGATGATTGCAAAGCGGTCATTGGGGTTCATGGTGTTGTTCCAGTTTTAGTTGGCGATGACATCAGCGTCCACGGGCCTTGTTTGGCTGACGGACCTTAAACTAGCGAGCGCGTTTTGTTGGTCAGCGGGCTTTGCATGAGGGACTTGGGTTTTTGGTTGATGGAAAATAGTCCTCTCATCAAATCGGAGAATACATTCTCGTCGCTTGGGTGAGGGGCATATAGAGACCCGAAGAGAGAATGACTGTGTTTTGACGTTGGTCCGCGCGGTCCCTCCTGCGGAAACCATGGTGCCAGGAACCATGGTCATTGCACCCATCCCGTGCCAATGCGGATAGTGACCTCAGGCTCACGCTCCACGCCGATGTGTCCTTGTCCAAGGCCCATCAGTAGTTCGGCCGCGCGCATACGATGGTGCAGCGATGCGCTTGGGTCGTGCATGACCGCTCGTAGGAATGCGAGTGGTCCCAGGGACGGGTCGTTGTACAGATGCGTGACAGCAGGGCCGGGGGACGTGGACGTATGCTCGGGCTCTGTAGGGCCTTGGGACGTGGTGACAGAGTCAGTCGGCTTACAGTGAGCAACCATGGCTAGTGTCCTGTGGGCCGTTGCCCACGGTGTGAGCCTACTAGGTCTTGTGTGCCCATGCGTGATGCAGAAATTATAATATTCGCATTGAGCGTGTGTCGCATGGCTACTCAGCCTCCCGGTTGGCCGAGCGATTTAGTCGGCTTTGCAGCGAATGAATTGGTCTGCTTAGGGCCGGGTGAGCGCGCTGCTCCGGGGCTCGTAGCCGACCGGCAACCCGCCGTTGATCACCAACGGCGCGCGAGCGCTCGGGAGGTTCTCGAGAATTTCGAGACGTCTGCGCAACAAGGTGAGGCTGTAGCTCATCGGCCGGAACCTCCAAGGGTTTCCGATCACCTAAGCCGAATAGAATCAATCAGGCCCGTTGAAGCTCATGGGCATTTCAACAGGAAGTTGCTATAATACCATGCACCCGCTTCAATTGCAATCACGGAGAGGCACACGTGATATTGCTGATAGTGTTTCTGCCCATCGCAGTCTTGGCGTTCGGGGTCGCGGTCTGTAGTTTCCAATTCACGCATGGGCGAAGGCGTTGTCTATGCGTGCGACATGAAATTCGTAGCAGCCGGGTGGTGGATGTGCATCGGCGTCTTTATGATCAATGCACTGAACGCGGTGGTGAATGGTGAGCGAATGGCACTGACATGAGCCGGTGTATATCGCTGTGATGGTCGTGGCTGTGGTGGCGACAATTGCGAAGTATGCGCTGCGAATACGACGCCAGGTGCCGCAACGCCGGTGTAGATGCCCCCACTGGTAGGTCAAAACGGACCCACAAACCAGGTGTAAGCCGTTTAACAAGGGGCCGCTTGGTGGGGTAGTACCGGGGGGCATCTATGGGTCTACTCGGCGTCATTGGTTGGTGATTACACCTGCCAATACTCCGGCTTACCGGCGGTGTCGGCAGGGACTTCGGATTCGGGCTGAGGTTCGTGGTCGATGGCTTGTGATGGTTCGCCAAGGCCCGGGGATGGAGTCCGGTGGGGACAGATTGCAATTTGCGCAGGCTCGCCATTGAGCCGGGGCATCGTGATATTTGGTTCCGGGTAAACTCGGCAGGCCACCTTGCACGTGCGGGATTTGAGCTTGCGGATTGTTGGCGATGGATGCTTCGATATTCGTGAGACGTTCTTGTAGTTCGGCGATCTCCATAATATTTTTGCCGGCGATGTAAGCGTTGATCATTCCGATTAAATCTTGCGCCGACTGAACATCGAGACGGTTTTCGGTGACAGCGGCTTCAATGAGAGCGATTGATTTTACCGCGTGTTCAAGAGAGTCGAGAGGTGGGAAAACTAATTCAGTTTCGATAAACCGGGGTGATGGAGTGCTCTGCAATTTGCTGTGAAGAAAGGAGCGAGCATGTTCGCCGCCATGGCCGCGATGGATTCATCTTGGCTATTGGCTTGAAGTTCAGAGATGTGAACAAGGGGTCTTTGTGGCCGGAATTGATTATTTGTTGAATGATCTCGTTGCGTTCGTCTATTCCGGCTCCCTACTTGCCGACCTTCCGCGTTACCAGTTTCACCAGGAGCAAAGGGCATAGAATTGTTGTTTTCAATGTGAAGAATTCTACCTGTAAAAGTGTAGCAGCAAAAATTTCGTTTGACTATGGGCGGGAACGTCACAAGCCCATAGCCTATCACTTCCTTTTCCAGATATACGTCACACCGTTCCACTTACCCTTATGATTTAGGCATTCTATTTTCTGTTCTTCATGGAACCTTCGTGCAAAGCGTTTCTCTTCAAAATCAACCGGGGGCATTCCCACAAGAGACGCCAGCGTCACCCCGGCCACAACGATGTCTATAATCTTTTTCATAACCATCCAGGATCCCCGTCTATTCTCTTCAACCAGTGGATACTTTATGGTTTTAACGACGTGTGGTTGGATCTGCTGTTCCTCCGGAACTGGTGCTTGAGCTAAAACACGATCCACATCACTAAGTGTCATATTTCCGATGCTCTCACGAATAGTGTCGTGAGGAACAGCGACAGGAACTGTAGTTTGGATGCACCCGAAAGGTCCGCCTTGTGACATAAGTACAAGCTTAGGACTTTCGTCAACGACCATTCCGCCGGTAAATCTGAGAAACACCACATATGAAACAACGACGGCATTGCCAAATTCGTTTCTTACAACTCTTTGATTTAGGTGAGTTCCCTTTTCGTCTATAGGAAGCTCTGTGTTTTCTCCCTTACTATTTCGGAATATGACCTTCATTTGACTTGGCTCAACTCGCAAAGCAACGTGTTGATGACTTGCCTCCCAACTTTCACATACTAAGCCGTAGTCTGCGACTTCCTTAAAGGTGAGGGCATGTGCCGGTGTTGCTAAGGCAGCGACAGCAGCAATGCTTAGAAGTAGCTTTCGCATCGTAGTTTTCCATGACGTTGGCTTCTTAGCGGCGAACGTTTCCTCTACTTGTGGCGAGAATCCACATTCGGCGAGCACAACAGCGTCACGTATGCCACCTTTCAACAGGCGTCTTGTTCTGTTACGCCACAAGTGTTGTCGCCGCGAGCCAACTTCGGCCTCAAATACCTTGATCGCTAGCTGCTTGAGCGTCGAGATAGGGGCAGTGTTCGCGAACTGACTAATGCCACCGCTTACTGTTCGGTGCCAAATAGATTGATCCACCGATAGCCGTCTTGAATTTGCCGACACAGCACTCACCAACAATTGCCACATCTCCCTCAGTCTCACAGAAGCACGTCACACTCCCGTGTGGGAATTCCTTTCCGCAAAGCATGCAGTGGTCGCCGTCTGCAGCGATGAGCTGATCGATGCGCTTCCGTAACTTTGCCAACTTCATTCCCAAAACTCCACCAAACAAACATCGAACCATAATTAATTACCGGGGATTTGGGTTACGGGTATTACGGGGTATTTTTGGCAGTTGGGCCCAAAAGCCCCCCGCATTAAATATTTAATCGTGTGCATAATTAAATATTTATTTTTCATAGAGTCTCAGGCAAAAGTACCCCCTAAACCCCGGCTACCCCGTAAAACACTTCCCCGGTTTTAATTATTTTTGGGATTTTTCCATGCTTTTCAGCATCCACTCCCAACTTTTACGATCTGTGTTGAACATTTTCACAAACCTCTTCCCCTCTACGATCGTTGTTTGGTGTTTTTTCAACCAGTGTCCCAATTTTTTATCGCTGATGTTATTGTGCTTATCGACCACTCCTACGTCCTCCAATGCGTCATAAAACTCCGGCCATTTGCGAATTACTTCCCTATTAAAGTCATGTTCGCCAGTCCACTCGCTGGCTTCAGCCGCGACCTTTTTCAGCGAATGAAACTCCGTAGTTCCCATAGCCTCTTCCCACCCGGCCATGACCCGCGACAATTCACTCCTATCCTCATCTTCCTCAACAATTTCCTTTTGGCTGAGCACAGGGTCAGCTCCCCGGCCCATACGATTGCGCCTCTTACGAATTGGGACCACAGATCAAAGCTGCCCAGTGTTTCCAATTGCGGTTTATCTTCCGCAAGAGCGAAGGCCCGCAGCAACGTCATGATCGCCATAACGATCCTTACCCGGTGCTCTTGCACGTACTCCACCGGATCGAATGGAAATTGGGTTTTGTAGGCAAACTCGACATCGGGGGCGATGTACAGTCGAATGAAGCGCCGCATGGTGTCGCCGAGTATGTGCAGATTGTTTCCGTTCCACACAAGAAGGTTCGTATTATCGACGGTGATGTTTTCCGAAAGGCCCAATATCCGGGGATTGACTCGCTTGTTGGTCAAGAATTCCTCGGTAAACACGCCTTGAATTGGGTGGATGCAGTTGCTGATCGACACCAACCCGGTGTTCACGCGAATTTCGGCCACAAGCCGTTTTTCAAATTCGGTTTCGTCTTCGCCCTGTGTGATTGTTCTCGGCTTGTCGCCAACCATCAACACGCTGACCGCCGACGACCAATTTCCCTTTGCCACTGCCCTTTGTCGACGCGCTGATGGCAAACCCCGGCGCAAGGTCCAAGGCTGCTCGTACCGGCCCTGTGATCATCAATGACCAGGCCACTGACCGTGATACCGACCCACGCATGTCCTCAGAAGTTTTATCTGTATCACTATCATCTCTGAACTTATAATGAACCAATGGCTCATTGATCACTTTCAACGCGGCGATGGCATCTTCTTTAGTCGGGTGCTGTGCGGTAGAGTTGGATATTCCTCTTCCTGTGGATCGTACAACAACCCGCTCGCAGCATCATATCCCGGTTGGTCTAGAATTCGGCCGTCTGGAAACACCAATGGTGTGTTGATCGTGGCGCGCAGTATCGGAAAGTGAAGGTCACCACCGCGTTCCCGCAACACTGCTACAAGATCACGAGGCGCATTGCATACGATATTCTCCTGGTACGTCACGCTCCATTTCTCGTAGATCGCGACACTGTCGGCAAATTCGTAAAGTCTGTTCAATCCAACTTCTGCTATACCAGGAGTGCGGGTTTCTTCGCCATCATGCGACTTACCCTTAATTGAGCACGGATATACGATTTCGCCGCTACGCTGATACAGGTTTTTGTTCCCTTGGATCAGAGCATGTTCAATCTGATCAACAGTTTCGGCGACCTGATTTGGCTGGATGTGAATAATCGGTGCGTCACGTTTAGCTCGGTAGTCGAGCGGCTCATCTTTGCCGTCTTGATATCGACGGTCGGCTTTGTTTCGCATTTCATCGCTTGGACTACCTTCCTCCATGGCCTTTGTGAGCGCCGTCCAAGTCTTATCGTCGTCGAGTAATCCAGCACCGACAATTCGACCCAAGAGGTAAAATTGAAACACCGGGTGATCATGGTTCCCCGGCCCACAGCGACGCAATTCCTCCTTGGCTTCCTCGAATTGATGTTGAACCCATTCGGGCGATCCGTAACGCGGTCCCTGTTTCCGTTGCTTCTTTTCTTTAGTCCGTGGTCGGCCGGGGCCTTTTATTTCTAGAGCCAGCAATTCATCACGTGTGATGGCCTTGCTAAAAGCCTCTTCAACGAACTCTTGGACTAACCAACAATTTCCGTCCTCATTGGTCATTGCTTGTGATGGAAGGTTCTGGCTGCCAGAGAAGCAACCGAAGTACGGCATCCAAAGATTGCTACCCCGACCATCTGCGTTGGGGACATCCTGCGCCGGGAAAATCTCTGCGTCTGGGAAGCCAAGGTCCTTGGCCCAAGTCGCAAGAATCCTTCGCGCAAGCACGGCAGGGATGCGTTCTTTAAAGAACACGAACAGATGCAGGTCGTTATTTTTGCTGAAAACGGGGAGCAGCGGCAGCTTCTTCTTGTGCCGCTTAATATTTAGGATCACTTTTGCCGTATCGAACTCGACCGCACGTGGTCCATGCCTATCCAAATCGATACATGCAAAGAGCACCATTCCGTCTGCTAGAACGGCAGTGATGCCAATGCCGGAGGTGCTGAGCAGATGCGCGTCCCATTCTGCGGTTGTTGGTCGCCCGGCTTTGAAATCACACCCGGTACATTTAAAACGATCATCTATTATTTCTAGTTTTGAAAATGTGTGATGTCCTGTTTCATTCCCAAAAAACAATTTAGATAATCGTTCGGCTATACTGTCGACTTGTGTCTCACCACCGTTTAATTTGGTTGCTGAATTCTCTGCTGCTTGCTTTCCCGCAAAAATTGGTGTAATATTGTTGGTAGACATGATCTCTGCTCCAACAGAGTTTGTGTTCAACGATTTACTCGTTATCGTACTTCGCCCTCCCCAAGAGGCCGGTATGTCAGACAGAGTGGTCGTCCTTTCTTATCGTCATCGTCAGAGACACTTTTGGACCCCGGTTTCATCAGCCGGGGTTCTTTTTTCATTACGCAGCGTCAGCAGCGACTTTTCTTCCTTCACGCCACGTAGTTCGGCGATCTACAATTTCATCATCAAGCACATTCAAACCGTGTGCCTTGAGCGCGAGC